>CAVQWQ010000031.1:0-287927 GCA_963717645.1 uncultured Actinomycetes bacterium
GCGAGTCCGGATCTTCACCGAGCCCCAGCAAGGGGCCACCTATGACCAGCTAGTGGCCGTCGCCCGCACGGCGGAGCAGTGCGGCTTCGATGCCTTCTTCCGGTCGGACCACTATCTGCACATCCCCGGGGTGACCGGGGGTACGGGGGAGCCGGGCCCGACCGACGCCTGGATCACGCTGGCCGGGCTGGCTCGGGAGACGAGCCGAATCCGCCTGGGCACCCTGTTGTCTCCGGTGACCTTCCGGCTGCCGGGGCCGCTGGCCATCTGCGTCGCCCAGGTGGATGTCATGAGCGGCGGGCGGGTCGAGCTCGGGCTCGGTGCGGGGTGGTACGACGCCGAGCACCGCGCATACGGCATCCCGTTCCCGCCCCTCGGCGAGCGCTTCGAGCGGCTCGAGGAGCAGCTGGCGGTGGTGTCAGGGTTGTGGACCACCCCGCCGGGCGAACGCTTCTCCCTCCGCGGCCGGCACTATGCGGTCGAGGACAGCCCGTCCCTCCCCAAGCCCATCCAGCGGCCTCACCCGCCGATCGTCCTGGGTGGGGCCGGCGCCACGAGGACGCCCCGGCTGGCCGCCGGGTACGCCGACGAGTACAACCTGCCGTTCCACTCGCCAGAGGACTGCCAGCGGCAGTACGAGCGGGTACGGGCGGCGTGCGAGCAGCTGGGGCGTGATCCGGCGGGGCTGGTGCGGTCGGCGGCAGTCACGGTGTGCTGCGGGTCGGACGAGGACGATGTGGTCCGTCGGGCCGCGGCCGTGGGCCGCGACGTCGGCGAGCTGCGGCGCACCGGCGCCACGGGCACCCCGACCGAAGTGGCCGAACGGCTGCGCGCCTACGGGGAGGTGGGCGCGGATGCCGTCTACCTACAGATCCTGGACGTGACCGACCTCGACCATCTGCAGCTGATCGCGGAGGAGGTCGTTCCCCAGCTCGGGGGGTAGCCACGGTCCGGCCCGGCCGGAGGTAGCTTCGCCGTGTGGACCTCGATGGCATCGACAGGAGGCACCTTCCGGTCCACGTCGGCTGTGTGATGGACGGCAACGGCCGGTGGGCCCAGAAGCGGGGCCTGCCCCGGACCGAGGGCCACAGCGCCGGCGAGGAGGCCCTCTTCGACGCCGTCGAGGGGATGCTGGAGCTCGGGATCCGGTGGTTCACGGTGTACGCCTTCTCCACCGAGAACTGGCGGCGGCCCCCGGACGAGGTCCGATTCCTGATGAACTTCAACCAGGGTCTCCTCGTTCGCCGGCGGGACGAGCTCGACGGCAAGGGGGTTCGCATCCGCTTCGCCGGGCGCCGGGACTGGCGCGTGCCCCGTCGCCTCCTCCGCCGCATCCAGGAGTCCGAAGCCCTGACCCGGCACAACCGGCGCCTCACGCTCACCATGGCCTTCAACTACGGCGGCCGGGCCGAGATCGTCGACGCCGTGCGTGGCCTGGTCGCCTCCGGTGTGTCGCCCTCCCGGGTCGACGAAAAGGCCATCCGAGCCCACCTCTATTACCCTGACGCGCCCGATCCCGACCTGGTGATCCGCACCTCTGGAGAGTTCAGGATCTCGAACTTCCTCTTGTGGCAGCTGGCCTACAGCGAGCTGATGTTCAGCGACGTGCTGTGGCCCGACTTCCGGCGGCAGCATCTGTTCGAGGCGGTCCGGGAGTTCCAGCGACGCGACCGCCGGTACGGAGGGGTCGAGGCATGAACGCCCGGCTCGCGGTGCCCCTGGCGGTGATCGCCGTCTTCGTGGCGCTGGTCCTCGTCGTGTTCCTTGCTGCCGTCGGCTTCTCGGCCGCCATTGCCATCCTCGTGGTCGTGTTCGCTCTTGTCGCCTTCATCATCGTGGGCGGCTTCGTCCGATGAGCCTCGCCGGGTCCTGTCACGCAGGCCCCTCCCACCGGCCTCCGGCCGGCGGGCCCCTCCCCACGTGCCACCCGGCTCGGGAGCCTGGAGCGGCCGCCCTTCGGGCGGCTGTACTTCCATGAGCCTCGCCGGGTCCTGTCACGCGGCAGTTCCGTGAGCCTGTACCGGGACCAGGGGGTCGTGCTGCGCACGATGCGGCTCGGTGAGGCGGACCGGATCGTCACCCTGGTGACAGCGGGTCACGGAAAGGTGCGTGCGGTCGTCAAAGGGGTGCGCAAGACCAAGAGCCGCTTCGGGGCTCGGCTCGAGCCCCTCAGCCACGTGGCCCTCTTGTGCTGGCAGGGTCGCGAGCTCGACGTCGTCACCCAAGCCGAGGTGCTCGACCACCTCCGTATCGTCCGGGAGGACCTGAACCGGCTCTCCCGGGCCACCGCCATGCTCGAAGCCGTGGACCAGGTCGCCCAGGAGCGCCAGGCAAACCCGCGCCTGTACGAGATGCTCGTCGGTGCTCTTCGGGCGCTGGCGGCGCGGGACGCACCCCTGGTGGTGCCGGCCTTCTTCTGGAAGCTGCTGGCCGCGGAGGGCTATCAGCCCCTACTCGACGCCTGCGCCATCTGTGGGGCGGAAGCGCCGCTCGTCGCCTTCGACCTCTCCGAGGGTGGAACGCTGTGCCGATCCTGCCGGCGGGGCGTCGCCCTGAGCCCCCAGGCGCTGGATCTCATCCGTCGGATCCTGGGCGGTGACCTCGCCGGCGCCCTCGAGGAGCCGGCCGGACCCGCCACGCACGAGGTAGAGGTGCTGGCGTCCAGTGCCCTCGAGCACCACCTCGAGCGTCGGCTGCGCGCTCTGCGCATGCTGGAACGCACCTGACGAAGGCGGACGTATACGTCGAAGGGACGGCCGAGCCCCTCCAGTATCCTCGGCGTATGCCCCCCGAGGACCTGATGGAGCGCGTGGTCAACCTGTGCAAGCGCAGGGGCTTCGTCTTCCCGTCGGCGGAGCTCTATGGGGGGTTCCGCTCGACCTACGACTACGGGCCGCTCGGCGTCAGCACCCTCCGGAACGTGAAGGACGCGTGGTGGCGGTCCATGGTCCAGCTGCGCGACGACGTCGTCGGCATCGACGCCGCCATCCTCACCAGCCCCAAGGTCTGGGAGGCGTCGGGCCATCTCACGAATTTCGCCGACCCGCTCGTCGACTGCCGCAACTGCAAGGAGCGCTGGAGGGCGGACGAGATCGGCGGTGTGTGTCCCAACTGTGGCTCGAAGGACCTCACCGAGCCTCGGGCGTTCAACATGATGTTCAAGACCTACGTTGGCCCGGTCGAGGACGAGGCGTCCGTGGCCTATCTGCGACCGGAGACGGCCCAGGGCATGTTCCTCAACTTCGCCAACGTGGTCCAGACGACCCGGAAGAAGCCGCCCTTCGGTATCGCCCAGATCGGCAAGTCGTTCCGCAACGAGATCACCCCCGGCAACTTCGTCTTCCGCACCCGGGAGTTCGAGCAGATGGAGATGGAGTACTTCGTCCCTCCGGCGGAGGCGAACACGTGGTTCGAGTACTGGTGCGCCGAGCGCATGGCGTGGTACCTGGGCCTTGGCATCCCGGAGGACCGCCTGCGCCTCCGAGAGCACGACGAGGAGGAGCTGTCCCATTACTCGGTGCGCACGGCCGACATCGAGTTCGCTTTTCCCTGGGGCTGGGGCGAGCTGGAGGGCCTGGCCAACCGCACCGACTACGACCTGAAGGCGCACTCGGCGGCGTCCGGCGAGCGGCTGGAGTACTTCGACCAATCGACGGGGGAGCGTTACGTCCCCTACGTCATCGAGCCGGCGGCAGGCGCCACCAGGGCCATGATGGCCTTCCTCCTGGCCGCCTACGACGAGGACGAGGTCGGCGGCGAGCACCGGACGGTGCTGCGCCTTCACCACCGGATATCGCCGTACGGGGTGGCGGTCCTTCCCCTGTCCAAGAAGGACACGCTCACCCCTGTCGCCCGCAAGGTGCTGGCGCTGTGCCAGCCCCACTTCATGTGCGACTACGACGAGACCCAGTCGATTGGGCGTCGGTACCGCCGCCAAGACGAGATCGGCACTGCCTTCTGCGTCACGGTCGACTTCGACACCCTCGACGACATGGCGGTGACCATCCGGGAGCGGGACACCACACAGCAGGTCCGGGTGCCAATCGACGGCCTGGTCGACGAGCTGAGGGCCCGGCTTCCGGTCACCTGAGGGCCTCCCGGCCGCGCCGGCCCCGGTGGGTAGGCTCGGGGCGGGAGATCGTGGCAGGAGGGCCGGATGGCGTACGTCTTCAATTTCGACCACAAGCACCGCAAGCCGCCCATGGAGATGAAGGACCTCCTCGGCGGCAAGGGCGCCAACCTGGCCGAGATGACGTCGGTGCTGGAGCTGCCGGTGCCGCCCGGGTTCACCATCTCGACCGACGCCTGCCGCGCCTACATGGCGGGCGGCTGGCCGGACGGGCTCACCAAGGAGGTCGACCGGGCCCTCGACAAGCTCGAGAAGGCCATGGGCAAGCACCTCGGCGACCCCGGGGACCCGCTCCTGGTGAGCGTGCGCTCGGGGGCCAAGTTCTCGATGCCCGGAATGATGGACACCGTGCTGAACCTCGGCCTCAACGACGAGTCTGTCGAGGGTCTGGCCAAGCAGACCAGCGACGAGCGCTTCGCCTACGACTCCTACCGTCGGTTCATCCAGATGTACGGGCGAATCGTGCTCGGGCTGCCGGGCGAGGAGTTCGACCGGCTCTTCGACGCCGCCAAGGAGCTGGCCAACACCACTTCCGACGCCGACGTCCCGCCCGAGCTGCTCCGGTACCTGGTGACCTCTTTCAAGCAGATCGTCGAGCGCTCGACCGGGGCGCCGTTCCCCCAGGAGCCGACCCAGCAGCTGCAGGGCGCCATCGAGGCCGTGTTCGGCTCCTGGAACGGACCCCGGGCGGTCACCTACCGCAACCGCGAGCGCATCCCCCACGACCTCGGCACGGCCGTCAACGTGCAGGCCATGGTCTTCGGCAACCGCGACGACAACTCCGGGACCGGCGTGGGCTTCACCAGGGACCCGGCCGCGGGGGCCCAGGGCGCCTACGGCGACTTCCTCGTCAACGCCCAGGGCGAGGACGTGGTCGCCGGCATCCGCAACACCGAGCCCCTTGGGGCTCTCGAAGGCCGATTCCCGAAGATCTACAAGGAGCTGCTGGCCATCTTCGAGCGCCTCGAGCGGCACTACCGCGACATGTGCGACACCGAGTTCACCATCGATCAGGGCAAGCTGTGGATGCTCCAGACGCGCGTGGGCAAGCGCACCGGGGTAGCGGCGCTGAAGATGGCGGTCGACATGACCAAGGACCGCCGCATCAAGCTGAGCCGGGCCGAAGCGGTGAGCCGCATCGACGCCGACCACCTGGACCAGGTGCTGCATCCCCGGTTCGCCTCCAGCGACGTGCCGGTGCTGACCAGCGGCCTCGGGGCGTCGCCGGGTGCGGCGGTGGGACGGGTCTGCTTCACCGCCGACGCCGCAGTGGCCGCCGCGGGCCGCGGCGAGCGCGTCGTGCTGGTGCGGACCGAGACCTCGCCGGAGGACGTCCACGGGATGATGGCCGCCGAGGGCATCCTCACCACCCGCGGCGGGCTGGTCAGTCATGCCGCCGTCGTGGCCCGAGGCTGGGGCAAGCCGGCCGTCGTCGGTGCCGAAGCGGTGCGCATCTCGGGCCGGAGCTTTGCCGTCGGCGGCGTGACGGTGTCCGAGGGCGATGCCATATCCCTTGACGGCACCACTGGGGACGTGGTCCTCGGCGAGGTGCCCCTCACGGCGGCGTCTCCTCCTTCGGAGTTCGTCACGGTCCTGGCGTGGGCAGACGAGATCCGTCGGGGGCGCATGGGCGTGCGCGCCAACGCCGACACCGGACCTGACGCCGACAACGCCCGCAGCTTCGGTGCCGAGGGCATCGGGCTGTGCCGGACCGAGCACATGTTCCTTGGCGACGACCGGCTCCCGATCGTGCGCCGCATGATCCTGGCGGGCACGCCCGACGAAGAGGACGTCGCCCTCGAGGAGCTCCGGGTGGCGCAGAAGGCCGATTTCGCCTCGATCCTCGAAGCCATGGACGGTCTCCCGGTGACGGTCCGGCTCCTCGACCCACCACTGCACGAGTTCCTGCCGAACACCGAGGAGCTTCTGGTCAAGGAGGCGACAGAGGGCCTCACGGAGGAAGAGCGTCTGCTCTACGACGCCGGCCGGGCATGGAAGGAGGTCAATCCCATGCTCGGCACCCGCGGCGTCCGCCTCGGAGTGATCAAGCCCGGCCTGTACGCCATGCAGGTCCGGGCCCTCATGGAGGCGGCGGCCGAGCGGGCCGCAGCGGGAGGGGCGCCCATCGTCGAGATCATGATCCCGCTGACGGTGTCGCGGGAGGAGCTGGCGCTGGCCCGCTCCTGGGTCACGAAGGCGGTCGCCGAGGTCGTGGGCGACGCGCCTGGCAGCTCCGGCGGCTCGTCGGGGGACGGCGCGAGGACCAGGCGGCGCCGGCTGGGGGTCTCGATCGGGACCATGATCGAGACCCCCAGGGCGGCGCTGCGCGCGGACGAGATCGCCGAGGAGGCCGACTTCTTCTCCTTCGGGACCAACGATCTCACCCAGATGACGTTCGGCTTCAGCCGCGACGACGTCGAGGGGCGGATGATGAGCGCCTATCTCGAGAAGGGGCTGCTCCCGCACAACCCGTTCGAGACCGTCGACGCCGCCGGCGTGGGCGAGCTGGTCGCCCTTGGCGTGCAGCGCGGCCGGCAGACCCGGGCCGACCTCAAGATAGGCGTGTGCGGTGAGCACGGCGGCGACCCGGACTCGATCGGCGTGTTCGCCCGGGCGGGGGTCGACTACGTCAGCTGCTCCCCGTTCAGGGTGCCCATCGCCCGCCTGGCCGCAGCTCGGGCCGTCCTGGCCGCTGACGGGCAGGTCTGAGGGCACCGGGCGAGCAGCGCGGGTCGATGTTCGACGTCACCCAGGCGGCGGTGGAAGGCGCCCTCGCCGGCGGAGCCTCCTACGCCGATGCCCGGGTCGTGGTCTCCCGCACCCAGCTGATCACGGCTCGCGACGAGGCCGTGGAGACCCTGAGCCAGGGCGAGGCGATCGGCGTGGGAGCTCGGGCACTCATCGGCGCGTCGTGGGGGTTCTTCGCCACACCGGAGACGAGCACCGCCGCGGCACGCCAGGCGGGGGAGCGGGCGGCCGAGATCGCCCGGGCGTCGGCGCTGGTCGCCGGATCGGGCCGTGGGCCTGCGCCCGGCGGCCTGGCGGAGGTTGCTCCTGTGGTCGCCCACTGGGAGTCGACCTACGAGGTGCACCCGTTCGAGGTCCCACTGAGCGAGAAGGCCGATCTGCTCGTGGGGGCGACCACCACCATGCGCTCGGTCCCCGGGATCTCCCTCGCCGAGGCCGACGCCACGGTGTGGGACACCGAGAAGTGGTTCGTCTCGAGCGAGGGCCACCGGATCTCCCAGCGGCTGGTCGAGTGCGGGGCGTCGATGACGGCCACCGCGATCGGCGACAGCGAGACGCAGCGACGGTCCTACCCAGGCATACGCGGCCACTACGGCACGCGGGGCTGGGAGCTGGTCCGAGGTATCGATCTGGGCGGAAATGCTGGGCGCATCGCCGAGGAGGCCGTGGCCCTCCTGCACGCCCCACCCTGCCCGGCCGGCACCACCGACGTCGTCCTCGGCAGCGAGCAGCTCGCCCTCCAGATCCACGAGTCGGTGGGCCACGCCATCGAGCTGGATCGGATCCTCGGGTGGGAGGCTGCCTTCGCGGGCACGTCCTTCTTGGACCTCTCCCATCTCGGAAGCTTCCGCTACGGCTCTGAGCTGATGAACATCACCGCTGACGCCACTCTGCCGGGCGCCCTGGGATCGTTCGGCTACGACGACGAGGGCACTCCGGCCCAGCGGGTCGACATCGTCAGGGACGGCGTCTGGGTCGGTGTGCTGTCCGGCCGGGACTCGGCCGGCCTGGCCGGGGTCCCGCCGGGAGGGATGGTGCGGGCCGACGGCTTCAACCGCCTGCCGATGGTGCGGATGACCAACATCGGGCTGCTGCCCGGAGACTCGTCCCTCGAGGAGATGATCGCCGAGACCGAGGACGGGATCTTCATGGACACCAACCGCTCCTGGTCGATCGACGACCAACGGCTCAACTTCCAGTTCGGCTGCGAGATCGGGTGGGAGATCAAGGGCGGGAGGCGGCGCCGGATGCTGCGCAACCCGACGTACACGGGCATCACGCCGGAGTTCTGGGGCTCGCTGGACCGGCTTGGTGGCCCCGGCGAATGGGCCTTCTGGGGAACCCCCAACTGCGGCAAGGGCCAGCCGAGCCAGGTGGGCCATACCGGTCATCCGGCAGTGCCGGCCCGCTTTCGTGGCGTGCGAGTCGGGGTGGCGGGTTGAGCACCGAGCGCGGCGCGTCGGCGGCCGACAGGGAGCTGGGCGTCTGCGACCGGGTGCTCGAGATCGTCGGCCGCGCCGCGGCGGCCCAGGTGCGGGTGGCGACAGGACGGCGGTCGCTCACCCGCTTCGCCAACTCCCTGATCCATCAGAACGTCGCCGAGGAGAAGTCCGCCGTCACCCTCACCCTTGTTGCCGACGGGCGGCTGGCCCGGGCGAGCACCAACCTGGTGGACGACGACGCCCTGCGGGCGCTGGTGGAGCGGACCCGGGAAGCGGCCCGTCTCCGGCCACCCGATCCGGACTGGCCCGGTCTGGCCCCGGCCGCGCCGGTCGCCCCCGTGGACCACTACGACCGGGCGACCGACGAGGCGTCACCCCGACAGCGGGCCGAGGTCGTGGGCGCCTTCCTCGACGCGGGCGGCGGAGCCGGCATGGCGGGGGCGGGGTACTGCCAGACGACCAGCGAGGTGGCGGCCTTCGCCAACAGCGACGGCCAGCGACTCACCGGCCGGTCCACGCAGGCCACGATCGACGGCATTCTCCGGCAGGGCTCCGCCGACGGCAGCGGCTCCCAGACGGCGGTCGACCTGGCCTCGCTGAACGGGGCCAGGGCGGGCGAGGATGCGGCGGCGAGGGCCGCGCTCGGCGCGGACGCGATCGAGCTGCGGCCGGGCCACTACGAGGTGGTCCTGGAGCCCGCATGTGTGGCTGACATCTGCCAGTTCCTTGCCGGCTACGGCTTCAACGCCAAGATGCACGCCGATGGGCGGTCGTTCGTGCACCTCGGCGACGCGCAGCTCGATCCGGCCGTGAGCCTCTGGGACGACGCGATCGACGCCCGCGCCGTGGGCCTCGGCTTCGACGCCGAAGGCACCCCCAAGCGCCGGGTCCCCATGGTGGAGGCCGGGGTATCGGTGGGCCTGGTCCACGACCGGCGCACGGCGGCCAGGGCGGGGACCACCTCGACCGGCCACGCCGTCGGAGGCGGAGAGCGGTTCGGTGCCTATCCGACGAACGTCTTCCTCGGCGCAGCTGGCGACGTCCGCTCGGGTGGCGGGCCGGCGGGCGGGGGCACTCTGGACGAGGTCGTCGGGGCCGTGACGAGGGGTCTGCTCGTGACCGACTTCTGGTACACCCGCATCCTCGACCCCAAGACCCAGGTGGTGACCGGCCTGACCCGCAATGGGCTCTTCCTCGTCGAGGACGGGCACGTGTCCCGGGGGGTGCGCAACCTCCGCTTCACCCAGTCGTACGCCGGCGCCGTGGCGCCCGGCCACGTCAAGGCGATCGCTCCCGACGCCCGCCTCGTCAACAGCAGCGCCTTCGTGCCCAGCCTGCACCTCGCCTCCTGGAACTTCACCGGAGGGGCCAGGGGCTGAGCCTGCCCGGCGCGGCGAAGCCGCCGGCAGAACGGTACCGTCCAGACCGTGGCGATCCCCGACGAGGCCGTGGCGCAGGTGCGGGCGGCGACCGACCTCGTGGCTCTGGCGGGCGAGCACGTCGCCCTGCGTCGTCAGGGCCGGCGCTGGGTCGGCCTGTGCCCGTTTCATTCCGAGCGGACGCCGTCGTTCACGGTGAACGGGGAGGAGGGCCTCTACTACTGCTTCGGGTGCCAGGCGGCGGGTGACGCCATCAGCTTCGTCCGCGCCGTCGAGCATCTCGACTTCGTCGAGGCCGTCGAGCGCCTGGCCGAGGGCACCGGCATCCCGATCCGGCATGAGGACGCAGGCGGCGGACGAGAGCGCAAGCGCCGCGATCGCCTCCTGGCTGCGATGGGTGCTGCCGTGGGGTGGTACCACGAGCGCCTGCTCCACCACCCCGACGGCGGCCGGGCCCGGGACTATCTCCGCTCGCGCGGCTATGACGCCGAGACCGTCCGAGCCTTCTCGCTGGGCTGGGCCCCCGACGACTGGGATGCGCTGGCTCAAGCGCTCGAGGTGCCGGGGGAGGTGTTGGCCGACGCCGGACTCGGTTTCGTCAACCGCCTGGGACGCCAGCAGGACGCGTTCCGAGCCAGGGTGCTGTTCCCGATCTTCGACACCGGCGGTCGCCCCGTCGCCTTCGGCGGGCGGATCCTCCCGGCTCGCGATGCCGGCGGAGGCACGGAAGGCCCCAAGTACAAGAACTCACCCGAGACCCCTATCTACTCGAAGCGACGCACGCTGTACGGGCTCAACTGGGCCAAAGGCGAGATCGTCCAGTCCGGAGAAGCGATCGTGTGCGAGGGCTATACCGACGTGATCGCGCTGTTCGGGATCGGGCTTCGTCGCGCCGTGGCCACCTGCGGTACCGCGCTCGGCGAGGACCACTTCCAGATCCTGCGTCGCTTTGCCCGGCGTGTCGTGCTTGCCTACGACGCTGACACGGCGGGGCAGACCGCCGCCGACCGCGTGTACGAATGGGAACGGCGTCACGAGCTCGATGTGGCGGTCGCCGATCTACCGGCGGGCACTGATCCGGCCGAGATGGCCAGGACCGATCCGGACGCATTGCGGGCCGCTGTCGCCGAAGCGAGACCGTTTCTGGCCTTTCGGTTGCACCGGGCGCTGTCGGAGGCCGATCTGCGCAGCGCGGAGGGTAGGGCCAAGGCCGCCGAAGCGGCGCTGATCGTGGTGGCGGAGCATCCGAGCGATCTCGTGCGCGACCAGTACGTGATGAGCGTGGCCGATCGATGTCGCATCGACGCAGATCGGTTGCGTGCACGACTTCACGAGCTCCGTCGTGAGAAGACGCGTCTCACGACAACGCGAGAGACCCGGACACGGTCGCAACAGGCGGCTGATCGCGCCGGCGACGACACCGATGAGGCGCGTCGACCCGGCGGGTCGCGCGCACCCGACACTGATCGCCAACCGCGCAGTCATCCAGTCCCGGATCACGATGGACCCGGGATCGAGGCGCTGCGGCTGGCCGTTCACCGCCCGGAAGAGGTCGCCGACCGTCTCGAGGCGGTGCTCTTTTCGAACGCGGTCCAGCGCGCCGGATTCGAGGCTCTGGCGTCGTCAGCGACGTTGCACGAGGCGATCGACCGGGCCGAGCCGGCGGCGGCGACGCTCCTCGAGCGCCTCGCCGTCGAGGACACCGACGCCAACGCTGACGAGGTAGTGACTCGGCTGGTGGAGCTGGCCGCGTTGCGTTCGCTGGGTGATCTCGAGTCCGAAGCCCGCGCATCAGAGGCACGCTTTCTCGAGCTTGCGCCCCTCACCACATGGCTCCGTCTCAAGATCGAGGAGTTGCGCCAGCCTGTGACGGCCGTCGAAGCCGTGAACGGATTGCTACCCTGGCTAGTGAAATCGGTGCGGGAGGACGCGTGAGCGAAGCGCTACCGGCACTGTCCACATCGGACGGCTTGCCAGAGGGGGGGCTATCCCGGCTCCTGGAGCGGGGTAGAGCTCGTGGCGTCCTGACACAGGATGAGCTGATGACGGTTGTGGAGAGCGTCGAGCTCAGCGCCCCCCTGATCGATGCGCTCATCAGCAGGGTCAAGGCCGAGGGAATCAGGTACGTCGACGACCACGATGACCACGGTCTGGACGGCGAGATCGGTAGTAATGGGCAGACCGGGGTAGCAACGCCCCCCAAAGGGGGGGTCGTTGATAGCGCACCGTCTGTTGCGGCGCCCTATCGTGCGCCGGCGTCTCCGACGGTTGACCTGTCTGGAGACCCAGGCGCGGCGATCGATCCGGTGCGGACCTACCTCCGGGAGATAGGGAAGGTGCCGCTGCTGACGGCCGAGCTCGAGGTCGTGCTCGCTCGTCGGATCGAGATCGGCCTCGCAGCAGGCGAGCGCATCGCCGAGCTCGAAGAGCGACACGGCCCGGACGGCGTGCCGCGCGAGACGCTGAGAAAGCAGCGGCGCCTGGTCGCCAGCGGACTCGAGGCCAAGGACCTCTTGGTCGAGGCCAACCTTCGTCTGGTCGTGTCGATCGCCAAGCGGTACCGAAACCGGGGTATGGCGTTCCTGGACCTGATCCAGGAGGGCAACCTGGGCCTCATGCGGGCGGTCGAGAAGTTCGACTACACAAGGGGCTTCAAGTTCTCGACCTACGCCACGTGGTGGATCCGACAAGCGATCACGAGAGCCATCGCCGATCAGGCTCGCACCATCCGTATCCCGGTCCACATGGTCGAGACCATCAACAAGGTGGCACGAGCCCAACGCCAGCTGCTCCAGGAGCTGGGTCGCGAGCCGAGCATCGAGGAGCTCGCCTTCCGGCTCGAGCTGCCGGTGGAGCGGGTCCGCGACATCCAGCGCATCAACCAGGACACCGTGTCGCTCGAGCAGCCGATGGGAGACGAGGAGGATTTCAGCCTCTCCGACGTCATCGAGGACCAGGGCGCCGTGGTGCCACCGGACGCGGCCACGAGAGTGCTGCTCAACGAGGCAGTGAAGAAGGCCCTCTCGGAGCTGAGCCCCCGAGAGCAGGACATCGTCCGCCTCCGCTTCGGCCTGGAGGACGGTCACATCCGCACGCTCGAAGAGGTGGGCCGGGCCTTCGGGGTCACGCGGGAGCGGATACGCCAGATCGAGGCCAAGACGCTCGCCAAGCTGCGTCACCCCATGCGGAGCCAGCCGCTCCGCGACTATCTCGACGCCGAGTAGCGACCCCTCAGATCGGCGTCTCGGTGTCCTTCGCGCTCGCGCCGTCCGGCGACTTGGTCCCGACGACGTCGCGTGCCCGCTCTCGGCCGAGATCGACGACCGCCCGCGCCTTGCCCGCCGCCCCTTCGAGGGCGTTCGAGCCTTGGGCCTGGCGCAGCAGCCGATTGATCTGCTCGTAGCGTTCACGCCCCGCCATGGCCCCGAAGTAGTAGCCGAGGGCGAATCCGGCGATGAACCCAACACGTAGTCTCATGCGTCTTCCGTACTCCTTGGGAGGGGGGCCTCGGGCCCGGACCCAAGGCTATCGTCGCTGCTCGAGGCCATCGTGGGGCAAACTGGAGCGCTGCTATGGTCGAGTCGTTCCGGGGTAGCTCAATCGGCAGAGCGGGTGGCTGTTAACCACTAGGTTGCGAGTTCGAGTCTCGCCCCCGGAGCTCGTCGCGTCGCAGCCCAGTCGGGCCGGTAGCTCAGTGGTCAGAGCACGGGACTCATAATCCCTTGGTCGCAGGTTCGATCCCTGCCCGGCCCACAGGTACAACACAGGAACTCCATCTGATGGCTGACACAGACGCCCCGGCCTTGTCGGTAGACAACCTTTCGAAGCGGTTCGGAGAACGCGTCGCCTTCACCGAGGTCTCCTTCGAGGTGGGTTACGGCGAGGTCTTCGGCTTCCTTGGCCCGAACGGTGCCGGGAAGACGACGACGGTGCGAACACTGGGTACGCTCATCGCGCCGACCTCGGGATCAGCCATGGTCGCAGGGTTGCGGCTCGCTGCCGAGAATGGCGTGGAGATCCGCCGGCGGATCTCGATAATGCCCGAGACGCCGGGCCTGTACCTCAGCCTGAGTGTCGCCGCGAACCTCGGGTGTTTCGCCGACCTCTACGAGGTTCCCGACGCGCGCGACCGGATCGCGTGGGCTCTGCGGGCAGTCAAGCTGGGCGAGCGGGCGAACGACGCATGCGGCACGCTGTCGAAGGGCCTTCGCCAGCGGGTGGCCCTGGCCAGGGCGCTGCTCAACGACCCGCAAGTGCTGTTCCTCGACGAGCCCACCTCAGGGCTCGACCCGACAGCCTCCCGGGACGTCCACGAGCTGGTCGACTCGCTGCGCCAGCGCGGCGTCACGATCTTCCTGACGACCCATCGCCTCGAAGAGGCCGAGCGGTTGTGCGACCGCGTCGCGATCCTGGATACCACGCTCCGCATGGTCGGCCGTCCCGACGAGCTTCGCGACCAGATGTTCGCAAAGACGATCACGGTCAGGACCCTTGCTCCGCTCGCCGAACCAGACCGAGTCTTCACCGGCGTTCCTGCCCTCGACAGCTGGCGGCCCGAGGGCGCCGGTACATACGTGTTGGCCGTGTCCGACACGGCCAAAGCAGCACCGGCCGTCACGCGGGCGCTGGTGGCTGCCGGTGCCGACGTAGCGTCCATAGGCGAGTCCCGTCACTCGCTGGAGGACGTCTACCTCGAACTGATCGATCAGGACAAGGAAGGTGTCGAGGGGTGAAGGTGAGCCCAAGGCGAGTCCGCGCCATCTTCAGCAAGGAGCTGCGCGAGTACCGGCACAACGGCAACATCGTCTATGCGATGGCGATCCTCCCGTTGGTCTTCCTCATCCAGCCGGTGATTCAAGTCTTCACCCTGTCTACAAGGGCGTCGGCCACGCTGCGTAGCGAGCACTCTCTGCTCTACATGCTGGCCATACCAGTGCTCGTGCCGGCCACGCTCGCCGCGTACTCGGTGGTGGGCGAGCGGCTCCAGGGCACGCTGGAGCCGCTGCTGTCCACGCCGGTGCGCCGCGAGGAGCTCTTGCTGGGCAAAGCGCTCGCCGCCTTCGTGCCGTCGGTAGCGGTGGCCTATGTCGTGTTCGGCCTCTTCGTCGCCGTCGTCGAGCTCTTCGCGTCGTCGGCCGTGGCCTCTGCGCTCATTCGCGGCCCCGATCTGGTTGCCCAGCTCCTGTTCACCCCGCTGCTTGCGACCTGGTCCATCTGGGTCGGCATCGCCGTATCGGCCCGATCGAGCGATCCGCGCACCGCCGGGCAGCTTGCGATCCTCGTCAGCCTGCCGACGGTCGCGGTGACCTCGCTCATCGCCTTCAACGTGATCCCCGCAACCCTGCGCGTCGCCCTCGGCTTCGGGATCGCCCTGCTGGTCCTCGTCCGCCTGGGTACGCGCTTCGCATCGGCCCTGTTCGACCGCGAACGACTCATCACGAGCACCAAGTGAGGGCGATCATCGGCGGCTGGCCGCCGGGCTCGCCACCTCCGTTCACTCGCTCCCGGTGGCGCCGAGAAGGACGGTCATCAGTTCCTGGACTCGCCGGCCGATCTCGTCGCGGATGGGACGGACCTCCTCGACGGTCTTGCCGGCCGGGACCGGTAGGTCCCAGTCGAGGTACCGCCTACCCGGGTAGACCGGACAGGCGTCTCCGCATCCCATGGTGACAAGGACATCTGCTCCCTCGGCGAGCTCGTCGGTGAGGAGGTTGGGGAGCTCGTTGGACATGTCGAGGCCGATCTCTCTCATGGCCGTCACGACAGCGCGATTGACCTCCGACGCCGGTTCGCTTCCGGCCGAGGTAACGCGGACCCGTCCTCGAGCGTGATGGTCGAGCAAGGCGGCCGCCATCTGAGAGCGCCCTGCGTTGTGGACGCAGACGAACAAGACGGCTGGGACATCGGCCATCGTCATGTTCTCCTGGTCTCTGAGGGGACGGCGTTGTATGGCCGGGAGCCTTCGTGCGGAACGATGAGGTCGCGGGCGACGTCGGCGGCCGACGGGTAAAGGAGTCGGATCACCCCTACTGCCAGTGCTGCTCCCACCAGCTGGGCCACGATGAAGCCGGGAGCGGAGGAGGGGGCGATGCCGGCGAAGGTGTTGGACAGCATCCGGGCCGTGGTCACCGCCGGGTTGGCGAAGCTCGTGGACGAGGTGAAGAAGTAGGCGCCTCCGATGTAGGCCCCTACGGCGAAGGGGGCAACGGAGCTCCGACCGGAGCGGACGACCCCGAAGATCACAACGAGCAGCCCGAGGGTGGCGACGACCTCACCCAGCCACAGCCCGTGGCCGCTGCGCACCTTGGTCGACAGCTCGAAGGCGGGCAACGAGAACATGAGGTTGGCCACGACCGCCCCTGCCGCCCCTCCCGTGAGCTGCGCCCCGATGTAGCCGACCGCCTCCCGGCTCGACAGCCCACCGAAAGTGCGGTCGGCGATGGTGACCACTGGGTTGAGGTGGGCACCCGAGACGGGACCGACGGCCAGGATGATGGCAATCAGCGCCGCGGCCGTGGCTGCGGCGTTCTCGAACAGCTGGAGGCCGGTGTCGTGGGGGGACAGGCGCGCCGCGGCGATGCCCGAGCCCACCACGGCGGCTACGAGGAACCCCGTGCCGAGGAACTCGGCCAGGATCCGCCGGAAGAGCTGCAGCGGCAAGCGTCAGTCGGTGGCCGGCGCCTGGCTGGCCAGATCAGGACGGGCCGCACAGCACGCCGCCTCCGAGGGCTTTGCGGGCTCAGTTGAGCGGAGCTCACCCGCGGGCACCTCGGCGTCGTCCAGCACTGTGTAGATCTCCCACGGTGTTCCGTCGGGGTCATCGACCCACACCTTGTCCTGCACGGCGTAGCAGCAGGACACTCCCTCCTCGGTCGTCGTCGGCAGCTCCTCCCCCGCCAGGCGGGCCTGAGCAGAGGTGACCGCGACGGTGTCCTCGACCTCGACTCCGAGGTGGTTGAGCGAGCCCGGCTGGCCCGATCCCTCGATGAGGATGAGCTTGAGAGGGGGCTCGGCCACGGCGAAGTTGGCATAGCCGGGCCGCAGCTTGGTCGGTTCGGTTGCGAACAGCTTGGAGTAGAACTCGACCGCACCTTCGATGTCCGACACGTTGAGAGCGAGTTGAACCCTGGGCATCACGCCTCCTGCTACATTGAAGTCCGTCGATCAGAGAGTCTGGACTATTGATCGACGTATGTCAATAGGAGAGCCTCAATAGGAGAGCCTCAAGAGGAGGGGCCGGGTGGGCCGGATGGCGACCAAGCAAGCGGTACCGACGGCGCTCTCCTCCGACGACCTGTGCTGCCCATCCGTCGTCGAGGCCCCGCTCAGCGAGTCCGAGGCCGTCGAGCTGGCGCGGGTGCTCGCTGCGCTCGCAGACCCGGTGCGCCTCCGCCTCTATTCGCTCGTCGCCGCCCAGCCAGAGGTTTGCTCGTGCGACCTGGAGCGCCCCCTCGCCAAGAGCCAGCCGACGGTCTCCCATCACACCAAGATCCTCGCCGAAGCCGGCCTGATCGTCGGAGAGAAGCGGGGGCGCTGGACGTGGTGGCGAGTCGTGCCGGATCATCTGGCTGCTGTCCGTCGGGCACTCGGGGGCTAACGACGCGGTAGCTCGACCGGAGCTGGGGACACCATCCCAACAACTGTCGACCAGTGGGAAGCGTGCCCGGCTGTACCGGCTGAGCCTGGTGATCAATCGGCGTGGAGCTGAAGGCAGCAGTCCTCGCCGCTCAGGCGGGGGCCCCCACGTACATCAACGTGAACCAGACTGTCGTCCCCGCAGATGACACTGCCGGGACGACTCCCCAGTCGTCCGACATGGCCTCGACGATCCGAAGCCCACGACCAGAAAGGTCTGTAGGGCGCGGGCAGCGTATGGTCGGCTCGCCCCCCCCGCAGTCGGTCACATCGACACGAATCCTGCGAGCGTCATCCTCGATGCTGACGCTGAAGCCGCCCGGCGTGAAGCGGACGCAGTTCGACGCGAGCTCGGAGACCATCAGGACGATAGCGTCCAGCGCCTCTGGCGGCAGCTGGGGGAGAGTGTCTGTGGCAAAGCGGCGCGCCGCCCCGACCGAGGTGGGCCCCGCTGCAAAGCTGCGGGTGGATGTCATGGATCGATGTGGAGAATCTCGGTCAGTCCCATGCTCTCGACGGTTCGGCGGATGATCCGGGACGGGTGTCGAAGCTCGACTCGCACCGACTCTCGACCCCAGCGCAGCAGCATCGCGATCCCGGAGCTGTCCATGAAGTCGAGACCGCTTGCGTCGACGACGAGTCGCTCCGGTCCTTTGGCCATGATGGGCTCGACGGCCGCCGCGATGGAATCGACGTTGGCCAGGTCGATCTCACCAGTGATCGTGATGATTGGTGTACCGGACTCGTCGACAGACGTCTGGACCCAGCCTTCGGGCCCCCCGCTGTGCTCTAGGCCCGCCATTTCACCCCCACCATCGCTATGTCATCGTCGGATCCATCGGGTGTGAGATCGTGCAGGACCCGTCGCAGCACGCTGTCGAGCGAGCCATTGCTGGTCAGCGCGGATCGACGCATCCGTTCCAATCCGACATCGAGGTCCTCCCCGCGTCGTTCGATGAGGCCATCAGTGAACGCAACGAGGGTCGCGCCGTGCGGAATGGGAATGGTCACCGAGGGATAGGCGGAGTGCTCAGACACGCCGACAGGCGCACCGACATCGGTTGTCACATAGCGGGCTTCGTGGCCGACCATGAGCAAAGGGTTCAAGTGCCCTGCATTTGCCACGATCATCTGATGCCGCTCGATGTCGACGAGCGCGCAGATGACCGTGGCGAAGTGGCCGTCGCCGGCAACGCTCAGCAGCTCCGAGAGCTTGTTGAGGATCGCGGCCGGCTCATCTCCCTGGGCTGCATACGCTCGGATGGCATAGCGCAGCGACGCCATGACGGTGGCAGCGCGCAACCCGCGGCCCGATACGTCGCCGACAACAAGCACGAAGGCTCCATCGTGGAGGTGGATGACGTCGTACCAATCGCCGCCGATCTCGACGCCACCGACGCCAGGTAGGTACTCCACACTGATCTCGACGCCCGTAAAGGCGGGAACATCGAGTGGAAGAAGCGCATGTTGGAGCGCCTCGGCAAGGCCGCGCTGCTCGGCATAGAGGCGCTCGTTCTCGTCTGCGACCACGCCCAGCTCGGTCGCGGCTTCCTCGGCATGCTGTCGCCGGCGGATGAGTCGCTCGGTAACGAGGGCCGCGGTGACCGCCAGCAGCGTTCCCAATACGGCAATGAGCCACGGGAGCACCTGGGAGAGCCCTCCACCGAGGTTGCCCCGGGCCGTCATTACCAGTGTGAAGGCCGAGTCGCCGAACGGCACGGTCGTCACTGCGTGTCGTCCGGTGACCGGTAGGTGACTCAGGCTTGTTGCGATGAGATTCGCGGGGCGCTGTGTCGTCCCCAGGTACAGCGCGTAGTTCAAGTCAGAGAAGGCAGAGTTGGTCTCGATCCGCAGCCGGCGGTTGGCCGGGATCGCAGACTCGGCATAGACGGCGTAGCGCACGCCCGCACCGGGAGCGACGAATGCGTATCCGAGGCGCGGCTGGGGCGGGTTCAGCATGCCCGTCACGCTCAGGACGGGAGACCGTGCGGCACGGGCGAAGAGCGCCTCGGCCTGCAGGGGTGACGCGGCGAGCTGTGGGCTGGGACCGACGACAGCGCTGGGCTGAACGGTCCCCGGCTGCAAGGGCCAGAGGGAGGCAGAGACGAATTGGCGCCCGGTCCCGACGAACGGCGCAAAGAACGCGCTGAATCGTTGTGGGTCACCGTTCGTTGCCAGCGCGAGCTCAGCCGCCGATGCCAGCGGTGTCTGAACAGTCGGTAGTGCGGCAGTGAGCACGGAGCCAGCTTCACGAACGCGGACGTCGAGGAGACGCTGCTCGTTGTTGTTGTACTCGTACCACGATGCCCACGTGAGGACGCCAATCAGGGCAAGACTGACAAAGAGGACGACGATGCTCAGAGGGTGAGGTCCCGACCGTTGGGCCCGTGCGGGCCGCTCAGTCGCTGCTGTGTCGGTACCAGCAGCCGCCTGAGGTCGAGCCATACTGACTGGAGACTCGACGGCGGTTGCACGAATCAACGACTTCCCCCCCGGTACCAGAGCACGCTCATCCTTTCGAGACGTCGGTCGAGCATAGGCCCGCGTCGTCGCCGGAGCTAGAGGGGCCGCCCCCAGCGCCGTCTGGTCACCGAGCTGGCGGGGTTGCTAGCGATGTGCCTCCGGTGCTCCACCAGCGAGGAGGAGGAGTCCCGCCGTCACCTGATCGAGCAGGGCGTGCCCAGCTCGGAAGTAGCTCCTGCTGAGGTGCACACGCCGCCGGGGACAGAGCGCCAGCCACGTGGTCGCGAAGACCTTGGGCCACGGGACGAGCTCGAGCTCCATCGGTACGGCGAGTGACCAGCGAGCGCCTCGGCGCAGGCGGGCCGGCATCGAGCATCCACCGGGCTGCCACCCCAGACCAGGTGGGATCACCAGCTGCCCCCGCCCGAGCTCGACGACGCCCCGCTCGCCAGCACGGTGGCCCCAGTCGTCCAGGGCGGCCAGGCACGGGGCGAGCCCGAGACCGACAGCTCGAAGAAAGGTCGACTCACGCCGGTACGGGCGGTAGGGGACACCCGGCCGAGCCGGGAACGGATCGGAGTGCTCGGCTCGGTCCTCGATCGGTCGCGGCAGCGCCGGCGACACGCCCGAGAACGGATCAGGCAGGCTGATCGCCTCTCCCGACGCGCTGTCGTCTCCGGCGGGCGCTGTCAGCAGGTTCTCGAAATCCACCGTCTCTGCAGGGGATCGGGACGTCCGCATCTGGTCACCTGCTCAGCGAGCCCGCATCGGTGCGGGCCAATCGTCGGGGCGGAGGAGCGCGTCCGTACCTCCGTCCACGAACACGATAGACCCGCACAGGAACCTCGCATCGGGGCCAAGCAGGAAGGCGACGAGCCCGGCGACCTCCTCGGGGCGACCGACGCGCCCAGCCGGGACGGGGAACTGGTCGAGGGCCGACCCGATGGTCGGGTCGCGCCGGATCTCCTCGGTCATCGGAGTCTGGGTGAACCCGGGCGTGACCGCGTTGAGCGTGATCCCCGCCCCGACCCAATCGGGACTCGTGGCCTGGCGGCGGACCCAGCGGGCGATCGCCATCTTCGTCGCCGGATAGGCGGCCAGGGAGCCGACTCTGTTCCCGATCTCCTTGGCCGCCGATTCGTCGCCGGCGAGGCAGGCGTCGACCAGGTCGAGCGGCACGCCCGGTTGGCAGGTCGTGGAGTTGGAGCTGATGGCGACGGCAGCTGGGTTCGTCCCGCGAGCGAGCATCCCCCGCAGCCCGGCGAGGAGCTCGACGGTCCCGAAGTAGTTCACCGCGACCAGCAGCGCACCCGGTCTGTCCGTGAGCCCGGCCAGGCCGGCGAAGGTGACCAGCCCGTCCACACTGCCGTCGGCGAGAGCGGCCACGCTGTCGACCGCAGCGCGTCGCCCCGCTGGTGTTCCCAGATCAGCCGCGACGTCGGCATCCTTCAGGTCCACGCCGATGACCCGGTGGCCGTCTGTCGCCAGCCGTTTGGTGGTGGCGGCCCCGATCCCGCTGGAGGCGCCGGTTATCACGATGGTGCCCATGACCTCTCCTATACAGGCAATTGATTGGCTCGGTTCTCGACGTCGGAGACGATCGTCTGGCCAAGGTCGGCCGGAAAGGGCTCGCCCAGGCCGATCGTCTGCACATCGACGACGGCCCGACCACGGAGAATCCGGGTGAACTCGGCGTCGACCGTCGTCCGGCCACCCTGGACGACGACGTTGACGGTGACCGCGGTCGCCGCCACCTGGTCGCCCGTGGGAGCCGTGGCGGGAACATTCCTCACCGAGCTCGAGGTCACGGTGGACCCGGCGGGCAGGGCTCCCGGCAGGGTGCTCAACAGGACCTGACGGGCGCAGTCGCCGAAGGTGGGCCGGGCGAGGACGCCGTAGTCGGCCGGGCTCTGGGCCGTCGTGCGGGTGAGCTTCACGTTCGAGCTGGCCTGCTGCGCGCGCAGGACGAAGGAGGGGGAGTTGACGTCGGCCGTCGTGTGCGACTCGGGCGGTGGCGCCGCGAGGCAGGAGTAGAGGGTCCGCTCCACGCTGGCGTTGGCGGGAGCAGTCACCGGGTTGGGATGGGCCTGCCATCCGGCCGGAAAGTCGCTCTGCCGGAGGTTGATGCGAGCGGCGGAGGCGGCGTCGGTCGACGAGCTTTGTCCAGACCGCGGCGAGCCGCCGCCGCACCCGGCCGTCACCACGATGGTGAGTAGCCCGGTCGTGGCAACCAGGCGCCGCATCGCGTGCTCCTTTCGGACGACGTCCTCCATGACGCCGGGGAATGGTAGGCGGCGCTCGGTGCCAGGTCCTCAGAAGGTGCGGGCGCTCGGGGGTGCCAGCGCGTTCTGGCACTGCTGGGTGAGCGCGGGCACCAGGCGACTCTCGTCGACGTTCGGGCTCTCGCTCAGCGTCGTACGCAATGCCTCCCACTGTCCGGAGCCGGCCGCCGCCACGGACGCCAACGGAAGGGCTGTCCGCAGCTCGACCAGGGCGTCGACCCGCTCGCTGTCGGCGGCGGCGGGATCGGGGTTGGACGCCGCCTGGGCGTAGAGACGCAGTGAGCGCTCGACATGCTGGCAGGCCTGCTTGGCTGTGGAGTCGGGGTTCCCGCTGCAGCCGGTCACGACGGCGAGGCATCCCAGTACGAGCGCCGACAGGCCGATCGTCACCCTCCGGGATCGGCCATAGGCGCGAGCGTCCCGAGAAGCTACTCCCCGAGCCAAGCGGGTGCTGCCTCGAGCAGGAACCGGCTCACGGCCAGTGAGCGGTCGAACACCTCACAGAGCAGCTCCTCGCCGGCGAGGACCCGTGCCAGGGACACCCGATGGCGGGCCACGATCGTGAGGCGTCGCTCGGGGGCGTCGGTGGCCGAGGCAAAGGAGTCGATCGCCGACGCCTCCAGCGGCAGCTCGACGCCCCCCACCCCGGCGAGATCGATGGCCAGTCGGAGAAGGTCGGGGCCGGTCGGGAGCGGCGGGAGGGCCCACGTGAAGGTCAGGGGGAAGTGGAACTCGTCCGCGGGGTCGGAGTCCTCGGGCAGCCCCACGACGGCGTCCTCGAACGACAGCAGCACGCGAGGGTCGACCTCGAGGGCGAGGTGGAGGTCCAGCGGTCCCCCGCAACCCTCCTCGGGATGCAGGTCGACCTCCCACACCTGACGCAGCGAGTAGGTCTCCACGAAATGCCGCTCGTCGTGCACGTGAAACCCGTGGTCCACCGCGTGGTCCTTGAGCTCGGCCACATACCCAGCGACGTCGATGACCGCCACGGCCGGCAGCCTACTTGGGGGGGTGGGTCGCTCGACTCTCGTCGCGGTTAACGTCGCTCACTTGGTGGACGACGATCGGTTGCTCGAGGTTCTGCACGAGGCCGTGACGGCCGTGGCCGCCGCCCTGGCCGGCTTGGAGGACTGGGGTCTGGCCGGTACCCGGCCCGACCAGTACCGGTCGGATCTCGTCGCTGATGCGGCCGCCGTTCCGCTCCTCGTGGACGCGGGCCTGGGAGTGCTGAGCGAGGAGTCGGGCCTGACCGGGGGCGGGCGGCCCATCCTGGCCGTGCTGGACCCCATCGACGGCTCGACCAACGCCGCTCACGGACTGCCGTGGTACGCCACCAGCCTGTGCGCGGTCGACGAGGAGGGTCCACGGGTCGCCGTCGTGGCCAACCAGGCCAGCGGCGTCCGTTTCGAGGCGGTGCGCGGGGGTGGGGCGCTACGAGACGGGCGGCCGCTCAGGGCGTCGGGGTGCGAGGCCCTCGAACGCGCGATCGTCGCCCTGTCGGGCTACCCGGCGCGCCACCTCGGATGGGGGCAGTTCAGGGCCCTGGGAGCCGCAGCCCTGGACCTGTGCGCCGTCGCCGAAGGGACGCTGGACGCCTACGTGGACTGCAGCGGCGCCGGCCAGGGCCCGTGGGACTATCTGGGCGGCGCGCTGGTGTGCCGCGAGGCCGGTGCGGCCGTCGTCGACGCTCGGGGACGCTCGCTGATGGCCCTCGACCATGCGGACCGCCGGGCACCGGTGGCGGCAGCCACGTCGGCGGTGCTGAGCTCCCTGGTCACGGCGAGGGTCTCCCTGCCGGGGGAGTCATAGGGCCGGACCGGAAAATGGGTTGACGGCGGCCCGGAGGTCGTGGTCGGATGACTCCTGCGGGGAAGGCCCTCGCGCCGGACACGAGGAGCGCGTCGATGCGGAACGTCGCTGTGATTGAGCTCACGGCCGACCGCCACGCCCTCGTCTGGACGCGGCCCTGTGGCGGTCACCCCCTCTCGCCGTTTGCGGCATACCACCAAGGGCGTATGACCGCCAACGCCGACAAGGCCGTGCGGCCGACGAGCCCGCCTGGAGCAGCCACTGGATAGACATCCTCCGCTCCAGAGCTTGGCTCAGAGGCCGCCGGATTCTCCGGCGGCCTTTTTGTTTCTCTCCGCACAGCTCGCTGCAGCTGTCTGGAGATCCGACTCCTGACCGAAAGGGGATGGCGAGATGCTCGCCGCCGCCCAAGAAGCCAGAGGCATCGAGGCCCTTCTCACCGACGCGCGGTCAGGCGCCGACTGGGACCAGGCCAGCTGTCGCGACGGAACTACCGGCATGGTCGAGCTGTTCTTCTCCGAGCAGCTCGACGACATCGCCCGGGCCAAGGCGATCTGTGCCGGGTGCCCCCTCGCCGACCCGTGCCTCGAGGGTGCGCTCGACCGGCGGGAGCCCTGGGGCGTCTGGGGCGGCCAGCTCTTCGCCAACGGCCGCATCCTGCCGTTCAAGCGCAAGCGCGGACGTCCCCCGAAGAACCCCCAGGCCCAGATGACGGCCTAGACCCGATGTCCGCCGGGCGCGACGCCAGCGCTGCTCAACTGCGCGTCGCGTTCGGCGGCATCGGCCGACGCGACTCCGCGCGCTCCGGCGCTCCCTGAGCAAGCGACGACGGCCGCTCTTTGACTGCCGTCTCGGCTGGGTGCTTGAATGCCTTCGCATATCGTATGAACGTGCGCTATCCGTACATCTCCTGAGGAGCGAGCAAAGCGCGAAGGAGGAGACGATGGCCGCCGTCACCGAGCCCCCCTACCGGGCGGATCACGTGGGGAGCTTGCTCCGACCGCCGGAGTTGCACCACGCCCGAGCCGACGCCGCTGCCGGCCGCATCTCGCCCCAGCAGCTGCGGCTGGCGGAGGACGAGGCCATCCGCTCGGTGGTGCGCATGCAGGAGGACGTCGGGCTGCGGTCCGCCACCGACGGCGAGCTCCGTCGCAGCTCCTGGCACATGGACTTCATCTACCAGCTCGGCGGCGTGAGCCGGGCCGAGGAGAGCCTGGCCGTCAAGTTCCGCAACGAGTCCGGCGGCTTCGAGTTCACCTCGGCGGCGTTGAAGGTGCACGACCGGGTCCGGCTCGACGAGCCGATCTTCGTCGACGACTTCAGCTTCCTGCGGGCGGCGGCGCGATCGGTGACGCCCAAGCTGACGATCCCCTCTCCGAGCATGGTCCACTATCGCGGTGGGCGGGCGGCCATCGACGCCGACGTCTATCCCGATCTCGACGAGTTCTGGGAGGACCTCAGCGCCGCCTACGCCGCCGAGGTGGAGGCCCTCGGTCAACTCGGTTGCACCTACCTCCAGTTCGACGACACCAGCCTGGCCTACCTCAACGACCCCGCCCAGCGCGAGGAGCTGGCAGCCAAGGGTGGCGACCCCGACACCCAGCACATGCGCTACGTCCGTCAGATCAACGCCGCCCTGGCCAAGCGGCCCGAGACCATGCGGGTGACCACGCACATGTGCCGCGGGAACTTCCGGTCGTCGTGGGCGGCCGAGGGCGGGTACGACTTCGTGGCCGAGGCGCTGTTCGGTGGCCTCGACGTCGACGGGTTCTTCCTCGAGTACGACGACGCCCGCTCCGGCGGCTTCGAGCCGCTCCGGTTCGTCCCGCCCGGCAAGCGCGTCGTGCTCGGACTGGTCACCAGCAAGCGGGGGACGCTCGAGGACAAGGACGTGCTCAAGCGCCGGATCGACGAGGCCAGCCGTTACGTGCCGCTCGAGCAGCTGTGCCTGTCTCCGCAGTGTGGGTTCTCGTCGACGGTGGAGGGCAACGACCTCACCTACGACCAGCAGGTGGCCAAGCTGCGCCTCATCGTCGATACGGCGCAGGAGGTCTGGGGGTGATGGCCCGGCTCACGAGCCTGGCGGAGGGGGTGGCCGAGCTCGTGGCCGACGGCGACACCGTGGCCCTGGAGGGGTTCACCCACCTCATCCCGTTCGCCGCGGGTCACGAGATCATCAGGCAGGGCCGGCGAGATCTCACCCTGGTGCGCCTCACGCCGGACCTGGTGTACGACCAGATGATCGGGATGGGCTGTGCCCGCAAGCTGATCTTCTCGTGGGGCGGCAACCCGGGCGTCGGATCGCTCCACCGCTTCCGGGACGCGGTCGAGCGGCGATGGCCCGCGCCCCTCGAGCTCGAGGAGCACAGTCACGCCGGCCTCACCAACCGCTACGTCGCAGGTGCGTCGGGGCTCCCGTTCGGCGTGCTGCGAGGCTACGCCGGCACCGGGTTGATGGAACAGCGCTCGTCGGTGGCGCGGGTCCGATGCCCGTTCACGGGTGAGGAGCTGGCCGCCGTCCCTGCGCTCCGCCCCGACGCGGCCGTGATCCACGCCCAGCAGGCGGACCGGGACGGCAACGTCCAGATCTGGGGCATCACTGGTGTCCAAAAGGAAGCCGTGCTCGCAGCCACGCGCTCCCTCGTCACCGTGGAGGAGATGGTGGACCAGCTCGAGCCGCGCCCGGGCGGGATCGTGCTGCCGTCGTGGGTCGTGACGGCGGTCGCCGAGGTCCCGGGCGGCGCCCATCCGTCGTACGCAGCCGGCTATTCGCAACGCGACAACGGCTTCTACCAGGCGTGGGATGCCATCAGCCGGGACCGGGAGCGATTCGGTGCGTGGATGCGCTCCCACGTGGTGGACCGCGATGCGCAAGCGGCGGGGAGGCTCTGATTGTCGCTCGCCAACCGGGTCGACGAAGGCGCGTACACCAGCGACGAGATGATGACCGTCGCCGCGGCCCGCGCGCTGCCCGACGGCGCCGTCTGCTTCGTGGGTATCGGCGCGCCGAGCACGGCGGCGAACCTGGCCCGGGCCACGCACTCCCCGCGGCTGGTCCTCGTGTACGAGTCGGGCACGATCGGGGCCAAGCCGGCGTGGCTGCCGCTGTCGATCGGCGACGGGGAGCTGGCGGACAC
The DNA here is from genome assembly GCA_963717645.1 of uncultured Actinomycetes bacterium. Lineage (GTDB taxonomy): Bacteria > Actinomycetota > Acidimicrobiia > Acidimicrobiales > AC-9 > AC-9. The sequence continues at coordinate 27,025 of CAVQWQ010000031.1, forward strand.
CGCGGACTCCGTCGTCTCGGTGCCCGAGATCTTCAACTACTGGCTGCAGGCGGGTCGCATCGACGTGGGGTTCCTCGGAGCCGCCCAGATCGATCGACTGGCCAACCTCAACACCACCGTCATCGGCGACTACGACGACGCCGAGGTCCGGTTGCCGGGAGCGGGAGGCGCGCCGGAGATCTCCGCATCCTGTCGCCGGGTGATCGTGATGATGCGGCACAACCGACGCAGCTTCGTCGACCGGCTCGACTTTCGAACGTCGGTGGGCTTCGGCGACGGTCCGTCCGACCGCGATCGCCTGGGGCTGACCGGCGCCGGCCCGAGCGTGGTGATCACGGATCTCGGGCTCCTGCATCCCGATCCGCGCACCTGCGAGCTGACCCTTACGCATCTGCATCCCGGCGTCGCCCTCGAACAGGTTGTGGCGGCCACTGGCTGGCGTCTGGCGGTGTCGGCCGAGCTGCGCACGACGGACCCGCCCACCCCGTACGAGCTCGACCACCTGCGCCGGCTGGCGGCGGCAACGCAATGACCGAGGCGCTGGCGCCCGCACCGGACCCGCCGTACCGGTGGCCCCAGTACCGCTCGACGGAGCTGCGGGCGCCGAACCGCCCGCTCGTCCCCTTCCCGCTCGGTGCTACCGAGCGCGCCGGTCCGGTCTTCGGGCACGCGGGCGTCCGGCCCGAAGATGCGGACCTCACCCGTCAGCACGAGGGGGAGCCGCTCGGTGAGCGGATCATCGTCACCGGCCGGGTGACCGGGTCGGATGGCCGGGCGGTCGCCGGGCAGCTGGTGGAGATCTGGCAAGCCAACGCCGCCGGCCGTTATGTGCACGAGCTCGACCAGCATCCCGCTCCGCTCGATCCGAACTTCACGGGGGCCGGCCGGTGCCGGACGGGCAGCGACGGCTCCTATCGCTTCGTCACCGTCAAGCCCGGCGCCTACCCGTGGCGCAACCACATGAACGCCTGGCGACCGGCCCACATCCACTTCTCGATCTTCGGCCGGGCGTTCACCGAGCGGCTGGTGACCCAGATGTACTTCCCGGGCGATCCCCTGTTCGACGACGACCCGATCTTCCAGTCCGTGCGCGATCCCCGGTCCCGTCAGCGCCTGATCTCGTCGTTCGACCTGGACACGACGGTGGAGGAGTGGGCGCTCGGCTATCGCTTCGACGTCGTCCTGGCCGGCCATCTGGCCACCCCGGTGGAGGTCTGAGGTCGTGACGCCGGAACGACAGCTCCGAGGCGCGACACCGTTGCAGACGGCGGGCCCCTTCTTCCGCTTCGGACTCGAGTGGATGGCCCGAGCGGGCCAGTCCCTGCCCGGCACGCCCGTCGTCGTGACCGGCACCGTCTACGACGGCGCTGGCTCTCCGGTGCCCGACGCCATGCTGGAGCTATGGCAAGCCGACGGTGAGGGGCGGTTCGGCGAGGGGGGGTTCGCGCGCTGCCTGACCCGTTCCGGCGGCGACTACCGACTCGACACGGTGAAGCCGGGGCGGGTCCCCGCTGCCGACGGCGCACCGCAGGCGCCCCACATCGATGTGTCGGTCTTCGCCCGGGGGCTGCTCCAGCGGTTGGTCACCCGCATCTACTTCCCCGACGAGGCCGAGGCCAACGACGCCGACCCGGTGCTGTCCTCGATCGTCGATCCGGTGGCGCGAGCGACCCTGGTGGCAAGGGCCGTCGACGGAGACCTGCGCTTCGACATCCGTCTGCAGGGACACGAGGAGACGGCGTTCCTTGCCTTCTGATCCAGCGAGCCTGTTCGGCCCCATCTTCTCCACCGACGAGGTGCTGGCGGCCACCGGCCCGAACGCCTGGCTGCAGGCGATGCTGGAGGTCGAGGCTGCGCTCGCCGGCGTCGAGGCGGACATGGATCTCGTGCCCGCCGACGCCGCGGCCACGATCTCCGGGTGCTGCCGGGCCGAGCGGTTCGACCCTGGCGAGCTGGGCCGCGCTGCCCGGCAAGGCGGCAACCCGGTCATCCCTCTGGTCGAGGCCCTGCGCGCGGCCGTCTCCGAGCCCGCTTCCCAGTGGGTGCACTGGGGCGCCACGAGCCAGGACATCCTGGACTCGGCCGCCATGCTGGTGACCCGGCGATCGATCGCCCTCATCGACGGCGAGCTGGACGGCCTCGCTGCTGCCTGCGCCGAGCTGGCGGCGCGGCACCGCCACACGGTCATGGCCGGCCGCACCCTGCTGCAGCAGGCGCTGCCCACCACCTTCGGGGTGAAGGCGGCCGGTTGGCTGGTCGAGACCCTCGAGGCCCGGACCCGGCTGGGCGAAGTGGTGCCCCGTCTGGCCGTGCAGCTCGGGGGTGCGGTGGGGACGTTGGCGCCGTTCGGCACCGACGGGCTGGAAGTGGTCCGACGCCTCTCGGCCCGCCTCGGCCTGGCCGAGCCCTTGCTTCCGTGGCACACGAACCGGGTCCGGGTGGCAGAGGTGGCGTCCGCGCTCGGGACGGTGGTAGGGGCGGCGGCGAAAGTGTCGCTGGACATCGGGCTGTTGATGCAGACCGAGGTGGGGGAGGCTGCTGAGCCTCGTCCCGGAGGGTCCTCGACCCTTCCGCACAAGCGCAATCCGGTCGGTGCCGCGACCGTCGGCGCCGCCGCTCGCCGCGCGCCCGCCCTCGTCTCGGTCGTGCTGGGAGCCATGGTGCAGGAGCACGAGCGCGCCCTCGGCGGCTGGCAGGCCGAGTGGCAGACCATGACCGAGCTCCTGCGCCTCGCTGGTGGCGCCGCCGGACGGGCCCGGGAGACGACCGCCGGCCTGGAAGTCGACGCCGAGCGCATGCGTCACGACCTCCGCGCCGTTGTCATGAGCGAGCGGGTAGTGCTGGCGCTGGAGCCGTGTCTCGGCCGGCCCGAGGCCAAGCGACTGGTCCAGCAGGCGGCGACACGGACGACGACCTCGGGTCGTTCGTTCGCCCAGGAGCTGACGGACGACTCGGACGTCGCTCGGGTGCTCTCGCCGCAGGACATCAGCGACCTGGTCGAACCGGCGGACTACCTCGGCGCGTCGGAGGTGCTCGTCGACCGGGCACTGGCGAGCTACCGCAGCGGGCGTTGACATTGCGACCCGGCGCGGCGCGGCTCGACGGTCCGGAGGGGGCGCCGGTGCTCGTGCTGTCGAACTCGCTCGGCACCAGCACGGCCATGTGGGAGCCGCAGATGGCGGCGTTCGCGGGCCGGTTCCGGGTGCTGCGCTACGAGCACCGGGGCCACGGTCGCGCGGCTGCCCCGCCCGGGCCCTACACCATCGACGAGCTCGCCTCGGACCTGATCGGGCTCCTCGACGACCTCGATATCGGACGGGCGTCGATCTGCGGGGTCTCCCTCGGCGGGATGGTGGCCATGGGCGTGGCCGCGGCTGCTCCCGAGCGGGTGGACCGGCTGGTGCTGGCCTGCACGGCGCCGCGGCTGGCACCGGCCGGGCAGTGGTTGGCCCGCGCCGCCGAGGTGCGCAGGTCGGGAACCGCATCGCAGCTCGAGGGCCACGTGGGGCGGTGGTTCACTCCCGCATTCGCGGCCAGCCGACCCGACGTCGTCCGCCACGTTGCCGACACGCTCGCCGCCGTCGAGCCCGAAGGATACGCCTCGTGTTGTGAGGCGATCGGGGCCATGGACCAGACGGCCGCCCTGGGCCGGATCGCGGCGCCCACCCTGGTCGTGGCCGGGGCCCACGATCCCGTCGTCCCGCCGGCGCTGGCCGTCGAGGTGCAGCAGCGGCTGCCGGGCGCCTCGCTGATGGTTCTCGCCTCGGCGGCCCACCTCGCCAACATCGAGCAGCCCGAACGCTTCAGCGCCGCCGTGCTCGACCACCTCGCCGGACCGCCGGCTGAGCGGGGCGACCAGGTTCGCCGGGACGTGCTCGGGGACGTGCACGTCGAGCGGGCCGGCGCAGCGCGGACGAGCTTCACCGAGCCGTTCCAGGACCTGATCACGCGCTACGCCTGGGGCGAGATCTGGACCAGGCCCGGGCTGGACCGCCAAACGCGCAGCAGCATCACGATCGCCATGTTGGTGGCCCTGGGACGGTTCGACGAGCTGCCGCTGCACCTGCGCGGTGCACTGCGCAACGGGCTGTCGGTCGAAGGGATCGCCGAGGTGCTCCTCCAGGCAGCCGTGTACTGCGGCGTACCCGCGGCCAACCGGGCCTTCGCCGTGGCCCAACGGACGTTCGACCAGGGTGAAGATGGCTGAGCCGGTCGAGCCTCCACAGGACGAGCGCGAGCGGAGCCCCGACTTCGTGCAATCGCTCGACCGGGGACTGGCGGTGATCCGGGCCTTCGGACCAGGCCGGGACGAACTGACGCTGAGCGACGTGGCTCGGGCCACGGGCCTGACTCGGGCCACCGCCCGACGGTTCCTGCTCACCCTCGCCGAGCTGGGCTACGTGTCGTCGGACGGGCGGTCCTTCTCGTTGCGTCCCCGCGTCCTCGAGCTGGGCTACGCCTACCTCTCGACCCTCGGTTTCGCCGAGGTGGCCGCGCCGCACATGGAGGAGCTGGTCGCCACCGTGCACGAGTCGTCCTCGGTCGCGGTCCTCGACGGCGACGACATCGTCTACGTGGTGCGGGTGCCCACCACCCGGATCATGACCGTCACCATCGCCGTGGGCACCAGGTTCCCCGCCTACGCCACGTCGATGGGCCGGGTCCTGCTGGCGGCCATGGACAGGGGCGAGCTGGACGCCTACCTGCAGCGGGCGCGGCTGGAGCCGCTCACCCGGCGCACGGTCACCGACCCAGCCCGCCTGCGGGCCGTCCTCCAGCAGGTCACCACCCAGGGCTTCGCCGTGGTGGACCAGGAGCTGGAGGACGGTCTCCGGTCGGCGGCGGCCCCGATCGTCGACGCCAGCGGCGCCGCGGCGGCGGCGATGAACGTGTCCGTCCACGCCAGCCGGGTCTCGCTCGCTGACCTGCGCCGCACCTATGTGCCCCAGCTGGTCGCCACGGCGGGCCAGATCAGCGCCGCTCTGCAGAGGGTCGGGGTTTCGGCCCAACGTCGGCTGCGGTGACGTCGACGGTCTAGGCCGCGGCCCGCCTGGGGGTCTGCTCGAAGACGTAGTAGACGGCCACGACGGCGCTGATGACGAGTGTGGCGGGCGCGCTCACAAAGGCGATGCCTATCCCCGCGAGGTAACCGATGTGACCGAGGCTGAACCGGGTCAGCGCCCGGCGGGCGTCAGCGGGGGAAAGCGGGACCTTCAGGTGCTCGTGGCGGACCGACCACCAGAAGATCAGCGCGAAGGCGATCGACATCCCTTCGTACGCGCCCATGTACATGGCGGCCGCAATGTGGGAGTCGGTGCCGCCGAGGGTCACATAGGTCGCCATCGTCGAGGTGGCGAAGGGGATGCTCACCACGAAGAACAGCAGAAGGAGGTTGAGGAAGAGGAGCGTCCGGTCGATGTCGGCCAGGTTCTTGAAGATGGCGTGGTGGTTGACCCAGATGATCCCGATGGTGAGGAAGCTGATGAAGTAGGCGGCGAACGAGGGCCACTTGTCCGCCAGCTGATGGGCGAGGGTGCCGTGGCCTGGCCCCGCCACCGCCAGGTCGAGGGCCAGCAGCGTGATGGCCACGGCGAAGACCCCGTCGCTGAACGCCTCGAGCCTGGCGCTGTCCATGTCGCCCTGCTTACCTCAGGTCACCGCCAGGCGTCGGCGGAGCCGCGGCAGCACCTCGTCGCCGAGACACCGGATCTGGTCCTGGGCATCCGCCGGTGTCACGCCAGGGACCTGGACACGCAGGTTCAGCGCGTCGGCGCCAGCGCCGCGGGTGACGTCGGCCAGCTGGTCGGCGACCGAGCCCGCCTCGGTGCCAGTGACGAGCTGGTCGCTGCTCCAGTGCGACTGGGCCGCTGCCGACGCGTAGCCGCGGTAGACCTCGACTTGGCGCTCGAGGCGATCCCATGGCGGATCGCCCAGCCAGGCCCGCCTGATGAGGATGCAGGGGCCCGTGCCGCCCGCCTGGCGGTAGGCGTCGGTGAGCTGGCGGCAGCGCTCGGTGGTGGCGAGCGAGTCGAGCACGATACCGAGGCCGCAGCTGGCGGCCCGCCTGGCTGCCGTCAGGCCGACGGCCGCGCTGACCACGGGCACGGGATGGAGGCGGCAACGGGCGACGGCCGGATCGTCGGCGAGCCGGCGGGGCCTGGTCCCACCGAGGATGCCGGCCAGCTCGTCGAGGGACCTGGCGAACCGCGCGGTCAGGTCCTCCTGGGTCACCCCCATGATCTCGAAGTCGCTCGCCAGGGCGCCGGCCGCCACCCCGACGCCGACCCGGTCGGGAAAGCGGGCAGCGAGCCAGGCCACCTCCTCGGCGACCAGCGCCACGGGCCGGAGGGTGAGCAGCAGGGGGCAGGCGGCAGCCCAGCCGCCGGTCATTGCCTCGAGCAGCCACCCCGCGAGCTGGAGGGGATTGGGCGAGTAGCCCCCCAGGCCACCGTGGTGCTCGCTCGTCATCGCTCCGTCGAAACCGTGGTCACGAGCCAGGGCGGCCTGGACCTGGAGCTCGTCGACGATGCCGGGCGCGGGCAGGTCGCTGTGGGGATAGAGACGGATCGAGATCGAGCCGGGCGCCAGCGGCCGGACGTTCACTTGCCGACGAGGGTACCGACGAGCACCCCCAGCGAGAAGTCGAACAGCTTCTCCTCGTCGACGGGGTGGATGAGATGCTCCAGGAGATCGGGTGCGTCGGGCACGTCGTCCGCTGTCCACAGCTCCTCGGGCGTCTGGTGCTGGGCCGGCTGCCGCTGGACCTGCCGGTCGACCAGGACCGAGCCGATGACGAGGTTGAGGACGGCCTGGACGGCCAGGGCGGCGTCGGCTCCGTCGAGCCCGGCGGCGGCGAGCTCGCGGACCAGCACTCGCCGGGCGGGTTGGAAGAGCGCCGCCGTCCGGCCCTGTCGGTGGACGACCGCCACCAGATCGGGCTGGCGCAGCAGCGTCTGGCGCAGCGAGCGCCCGATCGACATGATCCGCTCCTCGGGGGCGCGGCCTCGAACATGGACCGGACCAAGCTGGGCGATGATCCGCTCGACGAGGCCGTCGAGGAGGGCCTGCTTGTCCCCGACGTGCCAGTAGATGGCGGTGACGGCGACCCCCAGCTTTCCCGCCAGCGCCCGCACCGTGAGCCCCTCGATCCCGTCGCTCTCGAGGATCTCGAAGGCGGTGTCCAGGATCTGGGCGCGCGACAGCGCGACGCCCCGTGTGCCTGGTCGCGGCCCTCGTGCTCGACCGGGTTGACCCTTTCGAACACCCATGTAACAATGCTACATTGGTATGGCACACTACGTGATCATCTCGGCCGACTGTCACGGCGGAGCCGAGCTCCACGAGTACCGGGACTATCTCGAGCACCGCTATCACGAGCGCTTCGACACCTGGGCCCGCGACTACGCCATCCCCTACGAGGACCTCATGGGCGACGACGGCGGACGGAACTGGGACCACGGTCGGCGGCTGGCCGACCTCGAGCGCGACGGCATCGTCGCCGAGGTCGTCTTCCCCAACACGATCCCGCCGTTCTACCCGGAGCCCTCGCTCAAGGTGCAGATGCCGGGCGCGACCGAGGGCGACCTCGAGCTTCGCTGGGCCGGGCTGCGGGCGCACAATCGCTGGCTGGCCGACTTCTGTGCGGCCGCTCCTGGTCGGCGGGCGGGGATCGCCCAGATCATGCTGCACGATGTCGACGCCGCCGTTAGGGAGGTCGAGTGGGCGGCAGAGGTCGGTCTCACTGGCGGGATCCTCCTGCCCGGCGCGCCGCCAGGCTCGGGGCTGGAGCCCCTGTACTCGCCGGTGTACGAGCCGCTGTGGCAGGCCTGTGAAGACGCCGGACTTCCGCTCAACCATCACAGCGGGAGCGCAGTGCCCCCGCTTGGTGATCAGCCCGTCGACAACGTCGTGTTCCTGCTGGAGGTGACCTGGTGGGCCCATCGGGCGCTCTGGCACCTGATCTTCGGCGGGGTCCTCGAGCGCCACCCCTCGCTCCAGCTGGTGTTCACCGAGCAGGGGACGTCGTGGATCCCCGAGACCGTGGGCTCCCTCGACTACTTCTTCTCCCGCATGGGCGCGTCGACGGGCTCGCAGGAGCAGGAGTGGGGCGCCGAGGTCGTCGGCAAGCTGTCGCTGCGTCCGAGCGAGTACTGGGCCCGGCAGTGCCATGTCGGGTCGAGCTTCATGCGCCCGGCCGAGGCCGCGCTGCGCCACGTGGTGGGGCTGGACAAGATCATGTGGGGAAGCGACTACCCGCACAAGGAGTCGAGCTATCCGTTCAGCCGCGCCGCCCTGCGGCGCACCTTCGCGGGCATCGACCCGGCCGAGGTGCAGCAGATGCTGGGCGCGAACGCGGCCGAGCTGTACCGGTTCGACATGGGCCGCCTCTCGGAGGTGGCGGCGCGGGTGGGCCCGACCCACGAGGAGATCGACCGGGTCCTGCCGGTCGAGGAGATCCCGGCCGAGGCCGTGCGCTGCCCGGCCTTCGCCGGCTGACTGACACACGAACACGAGGGGGCGTCATGGCCACGATCAGGTATGGAGCGAGGTCGGAGGAGCAGCTGCGAAACCGGGAGGTGGAGGCGACCTCGGTCGACGTGTGGGCCACGACGCTGGTAGCCACGTACCTGACGGATCCCGACGTCATCGCCGCCGTGTTGCCGCCCCCGATCGAGCCCGGTGACGAGCCGCAGGTGAAGGTGACGATCGCCACAGTCGACATCTCGGGTTATCCGACATTCGGCGCAGGCAGCTTCTCGGTGCGAGCCCGGCACGAGGGCACCGACGGCTATTACGCCCTGCTCATGCCCATGACCACCGAGCAGTCCGTGATCGGCGGACGGGAGACATTCGGTGAGCCCAAGAAGCTGGCTCAGGTCACCTTGGAGCGCAACGGCGACGGGGTGACGGGCCGCATCTCCCGCATGGGTGTGGACATCGTCACGGTGACCGGTCGCGTGTCAGGAGAGCTGGAGCGGCCGGCGGAGGAGAACCGCACCGATTTCTACTTCAAGTTCCTCCCGTCGCCTGATGGCAAGGGCTTCGATACCGACCCGGCGCTGGTGTACTGCCACCGGCGGGAGCAGACCAGGAAGCTCGAAGGTGTGGACGGCGAGGTCATCCTGCGCGAGTCGCGCTTCGACCCGGTGGCGGACCTGCCCGTCCGCCAGCCCGGCCCCATCGTCCTCGGCGAGCGGAGCAGCATCCAGCGGGGCGAGATCCACGGCACGGTGCCGGGGGAGTGGCTCCGGCCCTTTGTCCACCAGCGCTACGACGACCTGTCGCCGGTGGGCGAGGAGTAGCGCGGATGGAGCTGGCAGGGGTCGCTGTTGTCACCGGCGGTGCCGGCGGGATCGGCCGGGCCATGGGGGAGCGGTTCGCCCGGGCGGGGATGCGGGTCGTGCTCGCCGACGTGGAGGAGGGCGCCCTCGATCGGGCCGTGGCCGAGCTGCGTTCCCAGTCACTCGAGGTGACAGGGGTCGTCACGGACGTGGCCCGCTACGAGTCCGTCGTGGCGCTGCGGGACCGCACCCTCGAGCGCTACGGCGCCGTCAACCTGGTGTGCAACAACGCCGGGATCGGCGCCGGGGCTGAGGGCGCGCTGTGGGAGCACGAGCTCAACGACTGGCGGTGGGCGTTCGGGGTGAACGTCTACGGCGTGATCCACGGCATCAACGCCTTCGTGCCCGCCATGATGGCCGGCGGCGACCCGGGCCACATGGTGAACACGTCGTCGGGAAACGGGGGCGTGGCGCCGCTGCCCGGCACGCCCCAGTACGCGGTGACGAAGGCCGCCGTGGTGACCCTCACCGAGTGCCTCTACGCCCAGCTGCAGGACTCGGGGGCGCCGATCGGCGCCTCGGTGCTGTTCCCGGGGCCGAACATGCTGCGAACGGGGATCTTCACCTCGTGGCGCAACCGGCCGGCCGAGCTGGCCAAGGAGCGCCCCCGCGCCACCCCCTACGCCACGATCGAGGACATCGAGGCCCAGATGCGGGCCGCAGGCATCGAGCCCGACTACACCGAGCCGGAGGAGGTCGCGGAGCAGGTCGCCGCCGCCGTCGTCGCCGGTGACTTCTGGATCCTGCCCCCGAGCGCGCACACCGACAGCCAGATCCAGGGTCGGGCCGAGTCGATGCTCAAGCGGGAGAACCCGACCTACCTGCGGGCGGTACCGGGATGACGACGCCACTGGTGTCCGCGGAAGGAGCACACGCATGAGCAGATACATGGTGATCTCCTCGGACTGCCATGCCGGGCTGCCGAGCGAGGAGTACCGGGAATGGTTGGACCCCGAGTATCGCGAGGCATTCGGGGGGTACCTCACGGCGCGCGCCGCGGTCGAAGCAGACCTGGCCGAGCGGGGGCTGCGCAACGAGGAGTTCGCCGAGGAGTGGGAGAGCGAGAACGCGGAGGGGCTGCACGGGGGCTGGGACGGCGCTCGGCGCGACCGCGAGCTCGACGCCGACGGTGTCGTCGGCGAGGTCATCTTCCCCGACGCCGATGCGGTCACGGGCGGGGCGTCTGCGCCGTTCGGTGCCGGCCTCGGGGCCACGGCGGACGTGCCTACCGACCTGCTCATGGCCGGCGCCCGGGCCCACAACCGCTGGCTGGCCGAGTTGTGCTCGACCAACCCGGCGCGGCGGGCCGGGGTGGCCATCGTGCCGATCTTCGACGTCGACGCGGCAGTTGCCGAGATCCGCCGGGCGCGCCAGTCGGGACTGCGCGGAGGGATTCTCATCCCGTCGATGTGGCAGCCCCACGAGCCCTACCACGACACGAAGTACGACGCCGTCTGGGCGACCTGCGCGGACCTGCAGATGCCTGTGCACGTGCACTCGGGGGCGGCGGACCGGGCGTCGTACGGCGAGCACGTGGGGATCTACGTGGCCGAGGTCCGGTGGTGGTCGATCCGGCCCCTGTGGTTCCTGCTGTGGGCCGGGGTCTTCGAGCGCTTCCCGACGCTGAGGTTCGTGACCACCGAGTGCGGAGCCTTCTGGGCACCCGATCTGTTGTGGACCTCGGACATCGTCTACGACCGGGAGCACGCAGCCAAGAAGCTCGGCAAGCAGCTGACCGCGCACCTGAGCATGCGCCCGAGCGAGTACTTCGACCGCAACTGCTTCATCGGCGCCTCCAACACCCGCCGGCGGGAGTTGGCGCGACGCTACGAGATCGGGGTCGGCAACCTCATGTGGGGCAACGACTTCCCCCATCCCGAGGGCACCTGGCCCCACACGAGGGAATGGCTGCGGAGCGCCTTCCACGACATTCCCGTGGACGAGACCCAGCAGATGCTGGGCGGGAACGCCGCTGACTGTTACCACTTCGACACCGCCGCGTTGCTCCCGCTGGCCGACCGTTTCGGGCCGACCCCGGCGGATCTGGGCCAGACCGGCGACGATCTCGGCAAGTGGTCGGAGCTGGCCGCCGCCGGTCGCCCCTGGCTGACGGGCACCGAGGCCCTCGAGGTCCCGGTGGGCAGCTAGAGCGTCTGGGGTGTCTCGAGCGCCGTCGCCAGAAGCAGCACTCTGGCGAACATCACCACTCGACGGGCATCAATGCCCAGCGGGGATGCTCGGGTTCGGGCTCGTGGCTGGGAGCCGGTGGCACGACCTCCACCTCGGCTGGGTCTGGGTCGGGCAGCTGGCTCCTCGACGCCTCGACTGCCTTCTCGAGCTCTGACAACTCGGAGAGCAGGGCGTGACGTTGCGCCCTCAGTCTCGCCAGCTCGACCTCGAGCTCGGCGATGGCGGCGGTCGCTGGCTGCCACCTGCGCTGGATCTGCTCTGTCGCCATGGCGTTGGCCTGCTCGCGGAACACGTCGATCTGCTTGCGAGCCTCATCGACCACCGAGGCGACCTGTTCGCGATCGCGCTGCGCAGCCCCGACGATCTCCGCCGACCGTGCCTGAGCGGCCTCGATCTCCCGCGTGATGGCCTCCTCGGCGACGTGCCGCTCGGCCTCGGCCTGGTGCGCCATGTGGTCGGGCAGCTCGCGGGCGATGTCTTGGGCCCGGCGGAGGACGGAGGCGGCCAGCGATTCGGGCGACGGCCCTTCGGACTCGTCTGAGGCCTGTGATCCGTCGCCCTGGAGCTCGTCCAACCTTGACTCGAGGGCCTGTTGTCGACGGGTGGTCTCGGCAAGGGGGCCAGCCAGGTCGGCCCTGTCAGGCTCGTGATCGCTGAGCCAGGAATCGACTTGGCTGCGGTCGTAGCCTCGAAAGGCGATCGCGAACCGCGGCGCAGGCCCGAGGGGACCGATCAACCGGTCTGCTTCATGCATGTCGTCAACGTCCGTAGTGTGAAGATGGCGGGATTCTCGCCGTTGGCAATGCATTACTAACCTGATGGATTGCTTCCCAACCCGGCAGAAGTGTATGCCGCGGTGCGGGTCAGGGTCATATTCGGGCGCTTAGCTCAGTCTGGTCAGAGCAGCTGGCTTACAACCAGCAGGTCGGGGGTTCGAGTCCCTCAGCGCCCACTCGGAACCTTCACGGGAGGCAAGAGAGGGCCCCCCGGAGCGGCAGGAAGGCGGGGCAGAAGGGCAGCGACGGACGGACGGCCGCCCGGAGGGCGGACCGGACCGGCGCCCAGTCGAGGAAGAGGAGCAAGGGGCCGGGAGCGACGGGAGCGGAGGAAGGGGGAGCGTTGGGAAGGGATGGCGCAGGGAGGGGCCGGGGCGGGTCACACGGCGGCCTAGGGACACCCGTTCATACCCCTATGCGGGTGTCTGGCTGGGTCCATGGGCTTCGGATACGGGCCGGTCGAGCGCAACCAGAACCGCCCCGTCGCGTGGCGGCTCGAAGCCTGCGGACTCCTGTCGCCCGTCCTGACCGGATGCGCTCACTGAGATAACGGCCGCTCGGGTCGAGAGGTGGCCTGCACGGCGGAGGACTGGCCCGTTCGCTCCGCCAACCAGTCGCAGCCGTTCGTGTCTGCAGACCGTCATTCCGACACCAAGAGTTCCCCCGAATGAAACCCCGCCCCGCACTGGCCCAGGACATAATTGCCCTTCGGGCAGGAGACCATGACGACCGAAGCTGAAGACGCCTGCACCATTGCCGCCGGAGACTCCTCTCGTGCAGCCACAGAGTGGCTAAGCGAATCGGAGGCGGCCCTCCTCCTAGGAATGTCCCCGAGCTTCGTGCGCAGGCAGATCAGCGCCGGAGCGCTCAAGGCCGATCGTCGGGACAAGACCTGTCTGGTAGCGCGAGTTGACCTTGCTAACTACATCGCGGCCAGCCGCGTCCAGCCAAGAGCGCTTCGCTCCCCCGTTCCCTCGCGGCCGGAGCCCGAGCCGACCCACGAACAGCAGGGGACACCCAGCCCCGGTAGGACTCGGCGTTGGCGCCGCCGTGTGGTTCTCACGACGGCAGGGCTCGTTACAGCGGGCATCGTCAGTTTCATATTTGCCGTCGACAACTCGCAGGGGGCCCAGGCCAGCGTCAACGGTCGAGCCGTCGCGATTTCCTCTTCTGGGGCGACCGTCGGTGGTGTCCTCCGGGCAGCCCATGTCCGCCTGCCTGCCGGGAGGCTGTACTCGCTGGTGAGCCACCGGGTCATTAGGACCGACGACCGAGGTACGCCGGCCATGTTCCTCCTCGACGGTCGCACTGCCTCACTAAGCACGCGGGTACGGGCGGGTGATCGGGTGCGGGTGCTGCCCGGATCGGCGACCGAGGCCGCCGTGGTGAGAGACCAGCCGACCTCGGCCCTGCTGGCCGGCAACCGCGGTGTTCGCGCGACCGCCGCAGCGAGCCCCGGTCAAGGTCTGCCGGCTGTCGAGCGCACCTTGTGGCGTCCCGATTCCCCAGGGGAACGGCACGTGGTCATGGGAGCCGTGAGCAGCGAGGTCGAGAATCAATCTGTGCCCCTGCCGGCAACGCCCGCCGTACCAGAGACCGGCAAGGTCGTGGCGCTCAGCTTCGACGACGGGCCCGACCCCCAGTGGACGCCACAGGTCTTGTCCATCCTCAACCAAGAAGGGATCAAAGCCACCTTCTGCCTGATCGCCCGCCAGGTTCCAGCCAACGCCGACCTGGTGCGCCAGGAGGTGGCCCACGGGGAGACCCTCTGCGATCACACCGTCGACCACGACCAACATCTCGACCGAGCTCCGCGTGCCCGGGTGATCGATCAGGTCGACCGGGGGGCCGACATCATCGCCTCGGTGGCGGGAGTCCAGCCTGGCTTCTATCGGCCCCCCGGCGGGACGCTCTCGCCCACGGTGATCGACGTGGCCCATACCCGAGGGCTGCGGGTTCTCTACTGGTCCGTCGATCCGAGCGATTATCTGGTGCCGCCGCCGGCCGTCCTCATGTCGAGGATCCTCTCGCAAGTGGGTCCCGGCGCGGTCATCCTCCTCCACGACGGGGGAGGATTCCGAGCCAATACGGTCGGCATCCTGGCACCGCTCATCGACACCCTCAAGGCTCAGGGCTACAGCTTCACGACGCCCGCTCTTGAGCCGCCTGCAGCACGGCCGTAGCCGCACTGTACTGAGACTGCCGCTGGAGCATGTCGACGGAGCGGCGAGCAGATGCCCATATCGAGAACGACGACTCCTTGGTCTGGATCGTGGACCAGCCCCCGTTTGCTACGTACGAGCCCTCCTGCCCCGCCGGCCCGGTCCCGCCCTCGCGGCGGAGGAGACCGAGGCACCGGGGCGGGAAAGGGCGGGGAACGTTGGGGAAGGGATGGCGCTGGCCGCGACAGCGGTCCTAGGGCTTGCAGACATCTCGTCCCCCTGTCCCTCCGGCCAGGTGAATACACCTCTCATGGCCACCCTGCTGTCCACCGGATGACTGGAGAGACATGACCAACCCCCTCGCCATGCTCGGCACCGACAGGCTCTACCTCGCCAAGCAGGAGAACACCAGGGTCGCCCCCCAACAGTGGGAGTTCCTGTACGACGACGCCGGCCCCGGCGTCGTCAAGTCGATCTGGATGGCCCTCGGCGGCGGGAACAACTGCACCCTCGATGGCCGGCTCCAGGTGTTCTACGACGCCAAGCCCGCCCCGGACATCGACATCGACTTCGGCACCCTCCTGGCCGTTCACTGGGGAGCCTCCGGCTCGCTGTCCACCGACAACGTCCACGTCGAGATCAACCCGACCAACTACAACATGGGCCTCCTGCTCACCTTCCCGATGCCGTTCGGGTCCCACATCTCCGTCCGCTACTTCAACTCCGCACCCCTCGGTGGCCAGACGGCGTGGGTCTACTCGATGGTCACCTTCGCCAAGACGGCCACCGACGAGGCCAACGGTCAGCGCCTCCGCTGCCAGGGCAAGCGCTGGATGGACCAACCCGTCCTCCGGGCCGCCACCGACGCAACCAAGTTCGCCGCCATCTCCGGCGGTCCGGGCTCGGTTGTCTGGCACTCCCAAGTCGGCGGCATCGGGGCGAACAACCAGTCCTGGCTCGAACGCAACATGGCCTTCTACCTGGACGGTGAGCCCAACCCGTCCATCCAAGCCACCGGCACCGAGGATTGGTTCGACTCCGCCTGGTACTTCAACGGCTGGAAGGACTCCTCCACCTCCCGCCACAGCTTCGTGGGTACCGGCCTCCCTGCCGCCCAACCCAACTGCTTCGGCATGGCGACCGACCTGCTCGGCAAGTGGGGTGGGGTTCCGTTCAACTCTGCTTGCCAGTTCTTCGCCTTCTCCGAACCCGCCTGCAACACCGGGGACTACCTCTGCTGGACCGTCCTCTACTACCAGTGAGGCTATGGTCCCGTCTCGTCATGTGCTCACTACTGGTCGGGGTTCGAAGAGTCGGGACAGCCATCCCTGCTGGGATTGGTCTGGTCCGCTCCCGATTCGCAGCGCCGCCGTTGATCCATTCACAGTTCCGCTCACAGATTGGTGTTCACTCGCGTCTTTAGCAACCGCTGACCGCGGTACTCCCCCCGCTCCGCTGAGGGTCGCGGACGTCTCACGGAGAAGACGGCACGGAGACCCTGGGGGCGCCCCTTTCGCTCATCAACGGGCCCCGCCCGTCCTCTACGACCACGAGGGGGGAGCCGCCGCGGTCGCTTCTCAGGCTAAACCGGTCGAGCCGGGATGAGAAGGGTACGAGGGGTCACCTGTTGGTGTGGAATTAGCGAGCGATCCTCACCACACCCATTCGCGCCAGGCTCCAAATGACTACTGGGCCGTGATAACTACCTTCGTGCCACCGCCTTACAGCCAGCTCCGGTCACTGGTCATCGCCCGGATTCGGTGACGACACCCGCGCTCCGGTGGCCCAGCGGCCGTTGACTGTGAAGGCAGCGCTCCCTCGCAGCGGGGGCCAAGCGCGGCTCCAGTGGCCGGAGCCGCCGTGGCCTCGAGCTTTCGGCTACTTGGCCGCCTTGCGGAACTCCACGCCTTCACTGACGTGGCGGACGGTGTCAGTGATGTCAACCACCGGCACGATGTCGTAGTCGAAGTATGCGCCGAACTTCGCTGGACCTTCGGCCAACGAGTCGGGATTGTCAGTTTCCACTACGGCGTAGCCTCCTCGGGAGTCTAGGCGCCCAAGGAACTGGTGGAAGGTTGCGTCAGACGGCGGCGACCAGTTGCTAAAGACCTCAAGGACACGGGACACGGCCGCTTCGTTGTCAGCAGCTGACGCCCCACTCCGCGTGGTCCATGACACGAGAAACTTCATGGCTCGGATACCCCCCTGCTTGCTCGTTGGCACCGAAGAAGCGCCATGCCGTCACGCTACCGTCCACGGACAGGGCCCGCTCAATGACAGGACACCGCCGGCTGGGCGCTGAGTCCCCGCACGACATCGGCACCATCGCGGCTCGGGATGATGCGGGTGTAGCCAGCGGTGCTCTGCGGGTGAAGATGGCCCATGAGCTCCTGAGTCAGCCGCAGGTCGCGGGTCCGCTCGTACACAGAGCTGCCGAACCAGTGTCTCGCCTGGTGCACCGTGGCGTTGACATCGATGGAGCGAAGGTGGCGGGTGGGAGGAGCTGAAGGACTGCGGCGACGGCATGAACAGCCATTGGCCGACGATGGAGGGGTACCGGCGAAGGCTGAGCGGGTGGCGGCGGCGCCATCGCAGTGCATCGGAGGCGGCTGCTCGGTCTCCTCTCGGGCGAGGTGAGGGCGGTCGGACGGTGACACGAACGTCTGTTCCCATCGGAGCGGGCGAGGGTCAAGCCGGCTGGGGGGATCGACAGACACCGACCGGAGGCGCAAACTCGCTACAGGACGCCTCGGGTGTGGGCTGGCCCGCAGTAAGCCCCCCGACCCTTCGACGCCGGCTCCGTTTCCACGAGCGGGACCCGGCGCGCTATTGCAGATGTGCAGAGAGTCTGGGTTCCTGATAGACGTCAGCTCACGGGCGGCCCTCAGGCTCGTCGTAGCGTCGGCTCGCCTGCGCGAAAGGCATACCAGAATGACGGTCGACTGCACATGGCCGTGTCCAGTTCCCACCGACACCGAACACGACACCAGGGGGAGGCATGCAGGCAGAGCGGGGACCCCAGCCGCTCCGATGGCGCGAGGCCATTCCGTTCGTCCTACTGATGCTCCTCGCCTCGGTGGCGACGGTCATGACATCGTGGTTCGTTTTCCCGCACGGTACGGCAGACCTCGACGAGGTCTCGTATCAGGCCCAAGCGAATGCACTCGGGGACGGACACCTCACCTTGCCGGCGGCAACCTATGACCCCTTCTTCCGGCCCTATCTCTCCGGCGTGCGTGGGGACCGAGTGGTGTTCAAGTACCAGCCCGAGTGGCCAACGCTCATCGCCGCCTCAGATCGAGCATTCGGGTCCTCCTTGCCACTTCGCGCTGTCCTCGGTGCTGGCGGAGTGCTCGCAGTGGCCTGGCTTGCGTGGGAGATCGCTCGTGATCGTCGGGTGGCGATGCTTGCTGCCGCCCTGGCCGTAGCCTCGCCGTTCACGTGGATGGAGTCGGCCTCCCTCCTCAGCTACCAGCTCTCGTTTGTGCTCGCTACTTCGGCCGCTGCTGCTCTCCTCCGCGCCCTACGTACACGTAAGGGCGGAATCGGTGTCGCTGCCGGCCTCCTCACGGGCCTCGTGGTTCTTCAACGCCCCTTCGACGCCTTCGTGGTACTCGGACCGGTGGTGGTGTACGTGGGGTGGCAGGCCTGGCGGGCGAGGAAGCTCCGGCGCGTGGCTCTCGCCGTCATGGCTGGTGCATCAGCACCTATTGTGCTGCTCGCCGTCTATGACGAGGCCGTGACGGGCAGGCCGTGGCGCTTGCCCTTCGGTGTGACCGGCGGCATCGATACATTCGGGTTTGGCTGGCGCGGCAGCCTCCAGGTGCCCGGCGGGGGGCGGATCGCACAGATCCATTACACGCTCGGCGCCGCGATCTCCACCTTGGGTCACGTTCTCTTCGACCTGACGCGGTTCCTCGCCGTTGCACCCGTAATCCTCCTCCTCGTGGCAGTGCTCTTGTGGCGACGCCGGCGTGACAAGAAGGTGTGGCTGCTGATTGCAATGATCGCAACCGTTCTCGTCGGGTACTTCTTCTGGTGGAGCCCTGACAATGCCATCCGCTTTGGCCTGGACCAGGCGCTAGGTCCCTTCTATCACTATCCCGTCTTGGCGCCCCTCGTAGTGGCCGCGGCGTGGGGTGCCATCGCCTGGGGGCCGAACCGCAACACCATCGCCGGGCTTGTTCTGGTAGGTGTCGCCTGGTCGGTGGCGATCTCGGTCATCGTGGTGCGTGACGCTCGGAGCGAGGGTCAGGCCCGCAGTGCTGCGGCAGCCACGACGGATGCTCGGGGATCCCGGTTGGTGCTCGAGGCACCGCTTTTTCCCAACGATCCCTACGTCCGGTTTGCCAATGACCCGCAACTACATAACGAGCGCCTCGTGGCCATCGACCATCCCGGCCGCCGACTCGACGTGGTCGACCGCTATCCAGATCGGCCGGCTTATCTAGAGCGGCAGTACCACGACCAGCAAGACCCATTCGGGCCCGCGCGCCAGGACCGAGTACAGCTCACCGTGGACCGGAGCCAAGCATTGAGGGTGCAACTCCACGCAGCGATTACTGCTGGTCGGGCCGGCACCGCCTATCTGCGGCTCAACAACCGCCCCGCCCAGCTCGGCTCGCCCGGCACAGGAACCCTTGACGAGAGCTGGCTTCTCGCCCCAGCCACGATCGGGAATCAGCCCAGCCCGACCGTCGTTGCCCTTGGTGTAACCGTCGCTCCCGCCGGTGCTCCCGCTCCCTCGTCACCGACGCAGGAGTGGTACGAGTGCCGCTTGGAGGCGCGCACTACGGGCGACGGCGAGATCGAGGCATTGACGCCGTGCGACGGCTGGTACCACTACCTCTTCCCCAATGGTCGTACGGTGACCGCGCGCGTAGACCTGGCTCGGCTGTTAGAGGTAACGGTTACGGGAGATCGATGAAGGCCAATTCGCGAATGTAGGGTTAGAGCCCAGCCGCCGGTCCGTCCGCTCCGCGTCCTTCAGATTCTCGTCGTTCCCGGGGGCTCCCCCCCCACGTGCACAGCGGCCGTGGGGCCAGGTCGTCGCCTGTGTGGGCGGCGGCGCCGACCCGGTGCAGGTCGCCTATCTGCCACCCCTTTCGCTCGTACCCTTACGGGTATGTCGTCGGGCCGATTGGGCCGGCACTGGGCTGGAGCCCTTGTGGTGTAAGGGCCAGGACGGCGAGGAGCCGGGCGTAGTCGGAGTGTGGGCCAACCCACGGCAGGCCTAGTTCAACAACTCGGTGTTGATCTGGGAAAGTAGGAATACGCGGCGGTACAGGGTGGCCGTCGATCGCTCTTAGACGACGCCTTGTGGGCGCTCGCGGATCGTCTGCCTGACGAATGCCGGCGGGATGCAGGGGAGCGGTCTCTGCGCTTTCCAAACCCCGGCTTTGTAGCAGCGCTCATGGGTGCACGGGCGAGGTCGACGAAGCGCTGGGCCGAAGGGGTCAGCGGACTGTCGCGATGGGTGAGCACGACCATCCGCTTGACCACTGCGTGGGTATCGCAACGGTACAACCCAGGCGGTGGGCGACGTCCGCCAGGGGCCGCGGCAGGAGCGTGGCTCCCGCTCCGGCCAGTACCAGCGGCAGCAACGCCTCGCGCTGGGCGGTGACGACCGCAACGGAGGGCACGACGCCGGCGGCGAAGAACGCTTCGTCGAGCAGGCGGCGGGTGGAGGTCTCCGGAGGCCCGGCCACCAGGGCCATGCCCTCGAGACGCCGGAGCTTCGCCGGCGGCTGTGAGCCGCGCCGACCGACCGAGGCGGTGGAACAGCTCGGTCCCGAGCTCGGCCTCCAGCTCTCTGACTCCCTGGGACACCGCCGGCTGGGACATCCCGAGGGCGTCCGCCGCCCAGCTGAAACCGGCGGTGTCGGCCACAGCGAGGAAGAGGGTCAGTCGCCGGAGATCCATAGGTGTCTCCTTATAGAAGATAGCAGAGTTGGCTCTTTGCCCTCTCGGTTGCAAAGGCGGAGGATGGGCCCATGGGCGACCCCGCGGGGCAACCAGGAACGGCTCGGTCGCCCACCCTTGCGGCCCGATCGTTGGAGCCTCACACCAGCCCGGACAAGGAAAGCGGCTGGCGCCAGGCGCTGATCGAGCCCCGCCGTCCAGCGTGGGTCCGGGACCGGCCGAACGCTCACTGGTATGCGGTGGCGGCCGTGTGTCTCGGGGCCTTCATGGGCCAGCTCGACGCCAGCATCGTCACGGTGGCCTTCCCGACCCTGCACAACGACTTCCACGCCGGACTGGGCGCGGTGACCTGGGTCGGTCTCTCCTACCTGCTCGTCCTGGTTGTGTCGGTGGCACCGGTCGGGCGAATGGCCGACATGTTCGGCCGAAAGCTTCTGTACACCTACGGCTGCGTGGTCTTCGT
This sequence comes from uncultured Actinomycetes bacterium, assembly GCA_963717645.1. Classification (GTDB taxonomy): domain Bacteria; phylum Actinomycetota; class Acidimicrobiia; order Acidimicrobiales; family AC-9; genus AC-9. The sequence continues at coordinate 47,879 of CAVQWQ010000031.1, forward strand.
CGTCGGCTCGGCCCTGTGTGGGATCGCCCCGAGCCTCGCCGCCCTGTACGGCTTCCGGGTCCTCCAGGCGATCGGGGCGGCCATGTTGCAGGCCAACAGCGTGGCCATCATCGCCTCGGCTATGCCCGAGGACATGCTGGGGCGGGGCATCGGCGTGCAAGGAGCAGCCCAGGCACTCGGGCTCGCCCTCGGGCCAACCGTCGGCGGTTTGCTGATCGTCGCAGGAGGCTGGCGGCTGATCTTCGTTGTCAACATACCGGTGGGGATCGCGGGAGCAGTGCTCGGCTGGCTCTTCGTCCCCCGCACCAGGCACCTCCAGCCGCGGGTCGGTTTCGACTGGACAGGCCTCGGCCTGTTCGTCCCCGCTGTTGTCGCGCTGCTGGTGGTCGTGTCCTTGGGCAACGAGCTCGGCTGGACGTCCTCCCTGACCGTCGGGCTGCTGGCTGCCTGGCTGGGGCTGGCAGCGGGGTACGTGGTCCACGAGCGACGGGCCTCGGCGCCCATGACCGATCCCGCCCTGTTCCGAAGGCTGGCGTTCTCCGCCGGCGTCACCGCAGGGCTGCTCTCCTACCTGGTGTTGTTCGGGACCCTGTTCGTCGTGCCCTTCTTCCTGGAACGGGCGCTGGGTCTCAGCACCGGGCAAGCCGGCCTCGAGCTCACCGTGATGGCGATCGTGCTGGGAGCGGTAGCGCCGTTCGCGGGGCGGATGGCCGACCGTTCGGGGCCTCGCGCGCTCACGGTCGCAGGAATGTTGCTCGTCGCAGGAACCCTTGTGATCCTCGGCCTCTCCCATCCAGCCACGCCCGGGCGGGTGGTGGAGCTGGGGGTCCTCGGGGCAGGGCTCGGGCTGTTCACGCCTCCGAACAACGCCGCCATCATGGCCAGCGCGCCACGAAGCCAGGCCGGGGTAGCGAGCGGCATCCTCAACATGACTCGAGGTATGGGCACGGCGATGGGGCTGGCGTTCACCAGCCTCGTATTCGGAAGCGTCGCCGGCAGCCACCAGGTCGGTCCTGTCGCGGCGACGCGAGGGTTCGAGGCGTCGGCCCTCTTTCTCGCCGCTCTCGCTCTGTTCGCCGCAGGCCTCGGAACCCTCCGGGGTCGCACGACAGTTCATGTCGACCCTCTGGCCTCGTCCTGACTCAAGCGGACCTGGAACATCCGAGCTGCGGTGGGTGAGGGTTGCCTCATTGCCGTCCGCCTAGACGGTGCCGGGCTCCGATTGGCCGGCCTGTTCTAGCCGCTACCCCGAGCGCGCGACGGTGAGCCGCGGTGTTCGTTCCTGTGACGAGTGGGCCGTGTGCAGACCGACGACTGATCTGTCGGTGAGGTCCGCGACGCCGGCGAAGTGGCCGAGTCTCCAGGTTGTCCCACCACGATGGGGAAGCGCGCCATTAGTCCCCTTCGAGGCATACCCTGCTGGGTCAGCACACGCTTCTCGCCGAACCACTAACGCCCAGTTGCTCGCCCCACACGCCGGTGTCTTGGGTCCCGGCAGTGTCCAAGAAGGAGAACACGATGACAGGAACGCCAGTGTCCGTGCGCCAACAGCTACCGCGCATCGTGACGCCCAGGCCGAGCGAGATCAGAAGCGCCGTAAAGGAGGTCCAGGGCTTCAACGCGAAGTTTGCCGTGTTGATCACGCGTGGGGTCGGCACGATGGCTTGTGCCTACGTCTTCGCCCTCATCGCGTTGATCAGCCTCCCGGATGCAATTAGAGCGGGGCGTCCATTCATCATCTCGTGGATCGCGCAAACGTTCCTGCAGCTCGTCCTCCTGAGCATCATCATGGTCGGTCAGTCGGTGCAGGCTGCTGCCTCCGACGCCCGTGCCGCAAAGGAGTTCGCAGACACCGAAGTCGTCAAGGACCGCTTGGACGAGCACACCGCCGGTGGAATCCGAGCGGTATTGGATCGGATCGATGCGCTCGAGCAGAAGCTGACCGAACGGACCTGACTCGCAGCCAGACAATTTCCCACCAGGACGTCCGGCCCTCGCCGTCTCCCCGGCGCCGCTGTCGAGCTCAACCTAGATGGATGGCTGTTCGAGGAGCAGTCGAACCTGTCGGGCGATCTCGACGTCCTCTCGCGCCGCCACGACGGCCACGGCGACGCCAGATCCCGCCGGCGACAACACACGATCGTCCGGCTCCGTCCTTTCGTTCTGCCCGACCTCGAGGGCCACTCCCAAGAACCCGAGACCAGCGCACGCGTCCCCCCGCAGCCGCGCTGATCCCTCGCCGGCTCCACCGGTGAAGACCAGCCCGTCAATCCCGCCCATGGCCGCCGCCATGGACGCGACCAGGGCGCACAGGCGGTGCAGGTAGACCCCGTAGGCGAGCCGGGCCCGCCCATCCCCTCGAGCTGCGGCAGCCAGCACCGCCCGAAGATCGGACGACCGACCCGACAGCCCCAGGAGGCCGGACTCCAGGTCGAGGGCCTGCTCGAGGGCTTCGGCGGTCAGTCCGCCGTGCTGCTGTAGCCACAGCACGAGGCCGGGGTCCACGCTGCCCGAGCGGGTGGCCATGACCAGGCCATCAACCGGGGTGAAGCCCATGGTCGTGTCCACGGATCTCCCGCCCGAAACTGCGGCCAGCGACGCTCCCGACCCCAGATGGGCGGTGACGAGCCGCAGGTCGGAGACCGGCCGGCCGATCAGCTCGGCCGCCCGCCGACTTGCCCAGGCATGGCTCAGCCCGTGAAATCCATAGCGGCGAAGGCCCCAACGCTTCGTCCACTCCCAGGGTACGGCGTAGGTGGCGGCCTCCTCGGGCAGGGTGGCGTGGAAGGAGGTGTCGAAGCAGGCGACCTGGGGGAGGTCGGGACGAAGCTGTTGGGTGGCCCGGATGGAGATGAGAGATGGCCCGTTGTGCAGCGGGGCGAGGTCGGCGAGCCGGTCGAGGCGCTCGTCGATGCCCTCGTCGAGGAGGACGGGGGAGGTGAACTCGCTGCCCCCGTGGACCACGCGGTGACCGACGGCATCGAAGTCCGGAGCCCGAGCGAAGAACCGGCCCAATGCCGATCCCAGGTCCACGTCGGCGGGGGGAGGAAGGTCTTCGCTGACCAGGACGTGGTCTGTGGCGTCGAGCAGCCGGAGCTTGATACTGCTCGAGCCCGCGTTGACGACGAGAATGCGCACAGGGTTCAGTCTTGTTCGTGAGCGACCCTCAAGCGCGGTTCACGGGAGAACCACGGCCGGAATCATTGCTGCGGAAGCAGGAAGCACGATCGGGTCACACGCTGCCCGTGCGACCGAAGTCGTCGTGCAGGCGGACGATGTCATCCTCGTCAAAGGAGTCGCCGTGCTGGACCTCGATGAACACGAGTTCATCGGTACCGCTGGCATGGATGCGATGGGCCACGCGGCGGGGCACGTCCACTGCATCCCCGGGCCCCAGCGCACGGGTGCTTCCGTCCAGGGTGACCAGGGCCTGGCCGTGGATGACGAACCAGTGTTCGGAGCGGTGGGCGTGTCGCTGATAGCTCAGCCGGCTGCCCGGCCGCACGACGATACGCTTCACCTGGTGGCCGGCAGCGGAGTCCAACACCACGAAGTAGCCCCACGGTCGCTCAGCCCGCCGCTCGCCATCGGCGGGTCCAGGGAGCGGTTCGCCACGGCCGTGTCCTGAGGAATCGGTCCAGCCGAGGGCTGACAGCTGGGCTCGGGCGATGACCGTGGGGAGGACGCTCACCGAGAAGGCCGTGTTCCGAACCGCAGGCGCTCCCCGTCCCGGGCTACCCTCGCTCGATGAGCGTCAATCGCCGACCCCATCCACGTAGCGAAGTCCAGGCCGTCGTCGACCGCTACCACGAATTGCGCCGCCGCATCGACGAGGGCCGCGAGCCCAACGGCTTTGGGGCCCTGGCCGACTTCTACACCGACGACGCCGTGTACGTGGACGCGGCGTGGGGCCGCATCGAGGGCAAGGAGGCCATTGCATCCTGGCTGGAGCACTCGATGGTCGGCCTCGGGGACTGGAAGTTCCCGGTGGAGTTCACGGCCGTCGAGGGGGACGACGTCGTCGTGAAGTGGACCCAGATCATTCCCGGCGCCCGTGCAGACGGCTCGCCCTACACCCAGTCGGCCTACTCACGGCTGCGCTACGCCGGCGACGGGAAGTTCTGTTATGAGGAGGACACGTACAACATGGCTCACGTCCTGGAGGACGTCGAGGCGAGCGGATGGGTGCCCAGCGCGCCGATGAACCTCCCCCCGGAGCACCCCGATCGCAACTGGGCGCTGCCCGAGAGCCCGTGACGATCAGGTCGGCTCGCTTCCCCGAGGCTTGCTGTTGTCGAGTGCCCGTGTGGCTGGACCTCCCCCGGCGCATTGTCGTTCGACGAGTGGCCGTGCGCACGCTGCGGCGAGCGCTTTCCCGTCAGCAACTCTGGAATGGCAACCGGGAACCCTTTTCCAACTTCTATCGATGGGACCCGCAGAACAACATCGTCCGCTGGGCATGGGTGAAGTACCCCGAGTATGTACAGCTCTATTGCGCCGCCATCGAGGACCCGCTCTACGCGCACATACGGTTCGTCCGGTTGAGAACGCCTCAAGAAGTCGACTCCCTGACGCGGCGCGCCCGGCCGTGACGTACCCGCCGGACCAGCAACTGCTCAGGGACCTTCAAATCCTCAAACTGGCTGGAAGGCCCCGACCACGGCGTCGCACAGCTCGATTCGATCCTGGTCGGCGACGACCAGGAAATGGGTGAGAACGAACCCCTCTGGCGGCGGAAAGGTGTCGGCCTGGCTCACGTCGACCCTCCGATCCCGGCGTCCGGTGGCGGCACAAGCAGGGTTCCCGCCTGTGCCGCTTGCCGACGCCTCTAGGTTGCAGTCATCAACCCGTCGACCTGCCGGAGGGTGGAATGTTCTGGTTGATGTGGAAGAAGTTCTGAGGATCGTAGCGGGCCTTCACCTGGGAGAGCCGGTCGTAGTTGCCGAGATACGAGGCGCGGACGCGGTCTTGTCCCTCGTCTCCCATGAAGTTGATGTAGGCGCCACCGGCCGACGTGGGATGCAACTCCTGCCAGTACTCCTTCGCCCAGTCCGTGATGAGGCCGGCGTTCACCGGGTCGGGATCGACCCCGACGATGACACCGGCCCATCCTCCGTCGCGGTAGGCGAAGGCTGTCGCATCGTCGGAGACCCTCGTGGCGGCGCCGTCGATCGGGTAGAGGTGCATGGTGGAGTGGCCGGTGGGCAGCCGAGCGCCGTACTTCATGTGGGCCTCGATCCCCTGGTCCGAGATCTCGCGGAAGAAGTCTGCGCGCCAGTACCACTGGAGGCCGGCCGGATAGAGCGGGTCGAAGGCACTCTGGAGAGCCGAGAACGGCATTTCCTGTAGCCCCACCAGCAACGGCGAGCCGAACTCCCGAATCGGGGCGAGCACATCCTCGGACTTGTCGTGGCTTCCCGTGTAGCACCAGACGATGACGCATGACTTGCGACCCCAGAGCTCCTCGGGGAACGGCGGGGCCGGCGGGATCGTGATGAGACCCAGCCATCCGCTGAGCTCCTCGGGAAGCGCGGGAAGTAGCTCCCGGTACCAGCGCATCACGGCGCCGGCATCCTCCAGGTCGTACAGGACGGGTCCCCCGATGACGACGCCGTGCTCCCCGATGTCGTGGCAGCGGAAGCGGAAGGAGGTGACCACGCCGAAGTTGCCGCCGCCCCCACGCAACGCCCAGAAGAGGTCGGGGTGCGACTGGCTGGACGCCGTGACGGCTGAGCCGTCGGCGAGCACGACGTCTGCCGACAGCAGGTTGTCGATCGTCAGGCCGAATCGGCGGGTCAGGTAGCCGACGCCTCCTCCGAGGGTCAGCCCGCCAACCCCAGTCGAGGCAAGGAAACCCGACGGTGTGGCCATCCCGTGTTCCCCTGTGGCCCGGTCGACGTCCGCCCACGTGCAGCCGCCCTCCACCTCGACGGTGTGGGCCGATGGGTCGACCGTGATGCCGCGCATGCCCGAAAGGTCGACCACGAGCGCATCGTCCCAAACGCCCAGACCGCCCGCGTTGTGGCCACCCCCGCGTACCGCCAGTTCGACCCCGTGCTCACCGGCGAACCGCACGCAGGCGACGACATCTGAGACATCGGCACAGCGGGCGACGGCAGCGGGACGGCGGTCGATCATGCCGTTGTAGACGGCACGCGCCTCGTCGTAGCTCGGATCGCCAGGCGTGATCAGCTGCCCGCGGATCCCCGCGGCCAGGGTGTGGAAGGGGGGTGTCGAGCGGCGTCGTTCGTTGGTATCGGTGCGTGCCGAAGTCATGGTCGGTCTCCCCTCGTAATGGCCCTTTTACCGTGGACCTGGTGATGACGACGCTACGGGCGCGGCGTTCGCTCAGCGTTCGCCTCGCCGGCCGGACCGTGAGAAGGCGAGCGAACGCTCGTGCCCGCCAGATCTGCCCGGCACCTCGCCTCCAGGGTCCTGCTGCCCTGCCCGCTGGCGAGATCGACGGCCCGTCGGAGCTGCGCCGATGCGCCCGGGCCCGGCTCCCGGCCGGCTCGGAGGCGGATGACCTCCGGAAGCCACCAGTTGTCTTGCCGTTGCTCGGCGACGACCAGGGCGGCGTCGAGGACTGTGCACGCCTCCTCGCCGCGCTCCTCGCCGATGAGGGCTTCGGCGAGGAGCGACAACCAGTAGGGCATCCGCGCGTTCGCCCCTAGCGATCGCAGCCGGGTGATCCCCTCGCGGATCTTGGAGACCCCTTGGTGGCCACCGGTGGCCCAGCCGTCCAGGATGAGCGCCCACTCGCCGTAGTAGGCGAACTCGTAGCGCTGGCAGAGATCGCGTAGCTCCGCCACTGCGTGCCCGAGCGAGTCCCTGTCGTCCAGGAGCTGGTGGGTGATCGCCGCATAGCCGAGCGCCACGGCGAGGGTGTAGGGGTGCTCGGACGCCCTCGCTCGGGTGACGGCCTCGGCGGAGCGAGCGCTCGCTTGGACGTCGTGGCCCAACAGCCAGTGGGCGTGGGCGGACCACGCTTGGGCGTGGACCTCCGGGCGGGTCCCCACGATCAACGCGGTCGCCAGGGGTGAGAGATCGATCGCCTGGTCGAAATGTGTGGTCGCCAGGGCGAGCCGACCGAGGGTCATCGCTGAGCCAGCGAACGCGAAGTGCGCCTCTCCTGCGAGGGACGGGTCGGCCTCGGCCAGCGCGAGGGCGCGGCCCGCCAGCTCGTGAGCCAGCGCGATGTGTCCTTGGACGAACCGCACCGCGAACAACCCGACCAGGGTCGGCACCAGCACCAGCGGCCGATCCAAGCTCTCGGCGAGGGCGACCGACCTCTCCAAGGTCGATTGCAGCGCCGGCGAGGAGTAGCCGTACAAGGCGTTCAGCGGCTCGGACATGGCCTGAAGCACGTCCAGCTCCCGCTCGTCCCGATCGCGCCCGGCGGGCATCTGTTCGATCAAGTCCAGACACCGGCGGTGATGCCGGATTGCCTCGGCGTTGGCGAACAGGCCGCTTGCCAGCTCGGCGGCCTGACGAAAGTAGCCAAAGGCGCGGTCGGGACGTCCGCCCCGGTCGTACTGCTCGGCGAGCTGGGCGGCGACGTCGTCGAAGTGCCCGGCGCTGAGGAGCTCTATTCCCTGAGCCAGACGTCGATGCAACAGCCATCGATGTGGAGGGCTCACCGAGGCGTATGCCGCGTCCCGGAGCAGGTCATGGGCAAAGTCGTAACCACTCCGCTGCTCGCGCAGGATGCGGAGGCGCCAAAGCTCGTCCACGGCTTGCACGAGAGCCTCGGCATCGAGATCACTCGCTTCGCTGAGAAGGTCGAGGCTGAAGTCCCTGCCGACAGCGGCACCGAGTCCTGCCACGGTGCGCGCCGCAGGCGAGGCCTGTTCGAGCCGGCGGCGGAGGACCCCTTGCAGGTCGCTGACCGGCGGGGGCTTCGTAGAGGTGGTCGGGTCCGGCAAGCTCCGGGTGGCCTCGACGACGAAAAGCGGGTATCCGCCGGTCGCGCCATGAAGGAGGGTCTCCTCGGAGCCCGTGAGGGGTCGGTCGAGCAGCGACATCGCGAGCTCGCGCGTTCCGGAACTGTCAAGCGGAGCGAGGCTGACATCTGTGACCATTCCCGCTGACCGCATCGCCCTCAGCGACGCCGCTACCTCTTGGTTGTCCTCCAGCTCGTCGGACCGGACGGTGGCCGCTACCAGGAGCTGCGCATCTGTCGCGAAGCGGAGAACGAATGCCAGCAGAGCGGCCGTCTCATCGTCACACCATTGCAGGTCATCGAGAACCAGGAGGGTGGGTCGGTCGGCAGACAGCACGGCGCGGGCCAGGCCTTCGAAGAATCGATGCCGCTGCCAGGCGTCGATCATCGCACGCGAGCCTGCTGGGGGGGATCGGTCTGCTCTGGCTGCGCTGCGACCAGAAGGCGGCGCGGAGCGTGGAACCAACCGATCCACTTCCGCTTGCCAGACTGGGTCCAGCGCCGCCACTCCGGGGCGCAGGTCGGCGCTCCGCAGCCAGTCCGCTACCGGAGCAAGGGCGAGCCGGCCCGACGTTCCGAAGCAACGGGTCGCCGCCAGGGCCGCCCCCTGGGCACCGGCGATGGCCGCCAGCTCGCTGACGAGGCGGCTCTTCCCGACACCAGCTTCCCCCGAGACCACCACGAGGCCGCTGCGCCCTTCAGACGCCTGTCGCCACCGCCCAACGAGCACGTCAACTTCGCTGCCTCGACCGACGAGCCCAGCATCTGCCGCCCGGCTGGGCCGAGGCCGATCTTCCTCCAACCCTCGTGGCTTGTGTCGGGTATCGCGGCGATCGAGCAACTGGTCGACGATCGCAGTGGTCTCAGGGTGCGGGCTGACGCCGAGCTCCTGCTCCAACACCGTTGCGCAGCGATGATAGGTGCTCACCGCCGCCGCCCGGTCCCCCGACTCCGCTTGCAGCTCCATCAGCAGGCGATATCCGACCTCCTCGAGCGGCTCGAGTTGGATGCGCCTCCGGGCGACCTCGGCGGCGCGGGTCCGGTCGCCTGCGTCGCGCAGCGCCCTGATCACGCCGTCGCACAGATCCACGCATGCCCGGAGCAGAGGCTCCCGCTGCTCGAGTACCCAGTCATCGTACGATCCGGGCATGAGGTCGCCGCGGTACTCGGCCAACGCTGCGTCGGCGTGCGCGAGGAACCCGGCGCTGTCCCCAGCCGCCCTCGATGACTGCGCCGCCCGACGCTCGGTGTCGAAGACGCGGGCGTCAACGCGGCAAAAAGGACAATCGCGCCATGTCAACGTGGTTGGCTCGACGACCAACGAAGGATCGCCGCCCAACAGTTCCCGCAGGTTGTGCAGCTCGCGTCTCAGGTTCGTACGGGCCTGCGTATCGCTGGAGTCGGGCCAGAACGTGCCCGCCAAGTGGAGCCTGGCCTGGGGGACCCCGGCGTGAAGGATGAGGTATGCGAGCAGCGCGACCGAGCGTGACGATGACTGACCGTCGTCAGCTGGACCGGTGACCCGCTGCTCGCCCAAAAGACGGATCTCCAGCAGTGCCACGACATCTCCGCTCGAGTAGTTCCTTCTACAGCCTACGGACAGTCACATCCCCGCGCCGGCTGAGGGCCAGAAGCGATCGCAGCCCGAGCGCTCGGCCACGGAGGTGAGTATCGGCGCGTGAGCCGGTACCGTTCTTGGTCGCCTCATCAGCTGAAGACGCCTGCACGAAGCACGCTGGCGACCGCCTGCGCTCGGTCCTTGACGTCGAGCTTCCTGTAGATGGAGCGCAGGTGGGTCTTGACCGTCTCCTCGCCCACGACCAGCTGGTCAGCGATCGCCCGATTGCTCAGGCCGTTGACGAGGAGGCTCAGTACCTCACTCTCTCGGCGGGAGAGGCCAAGCTCGTGACCCGGCCAGTACACGTCCTCGGTGTGTGCGGCGCCCATGGCTATCCGGGTGGCGAGGGTCGGATCGAGGACCACCGCTCCGGCGCGGATCTGCAACAGGTAATTGACCAGCTGATCGCCGCTCACCGACTTGAGGAGATAGCCCGAGGCCCCGAGGCGGAGAGCCTCCGAGACGCTTTGCTCGTCGGCCTCATAGGTGAAGATCACGACCTGATACGGGGCTTCCCCGGCCGTCAGGGGTGCCGCCGGCTCGAGGCCCGTGGTCGACAGCAGTCGGGCCTCGACGAGGACGATCTCGGCTCCGACCTCAGCGAGGGCGGCGAGGAGGTCCTCGGTGACGGGCACTTTCCCCACCACTTCCACGAGGTCGCGATGGCGGGCCAGCATGCTCCGCAGACCCTCCAGGGTCAGCTCGTCGCTGTTGACCAGGGCGACACGGACCGGATGGGAAAGAACGGGCGCGACGGCACCCTGGTCGAGAGTCATCATCCAGACTCGGCGATCAACAGGTGGGGTCGGGCACCAGCGCCATGCTGATGGGCATGAGTCTGCTCGGCGACGCGATGTCGGCCATGGGTGCGTTCGAGGATATCTGGGACGGGAACTTTATACGCATATTGGACAACCCCCCGCAGCATGTCAGCTGCATTCGACGTGCTGCGTGCCCGATCCACCCACCGTCCGCACCAGAAACCCACTGGCCGACGTGGCCCAGCCTACGGATCGGTGACCAATCTGACAAGGCCCCTCGCGGCAGCGGATGGCTCAAAAGATGCAGTTGTTACTCATCTTTCTCTTCAATGACGACAGAGATCTCTCTGAGATGATCGGATCACGGCCCACGCCTGTGGTCGCCGTCGTCGGGTGACAAGGCAGAGGCGTGGGGGCCTCGGCTCGCATCCTTAGAGTGATCACTCCTAGAGTAGGTGCGTGGACTACCGGGTGGAGGAGCTGTCTCGAGCCGCCTTGGTCTCGGTCGACACGATCCGCTTCTACCAGGCAAAGCGCCTCCTGTCCTCCCCGAGGCGCATCGGTCGGGTGGCGATCTACGACGACGCCCACCTCGAGCGGCTGAGGGAGATCCGTCGGCTCCAGGAGCGTGGCTTCACCCTCGGTGTGATCGGCCGAATCGTGCGGCAGGAGCTCGGTCGCGCCGACGAGGCCCTCGTCGAGGCGGTCGTCGGAGGGTCCGACGAACGGCGTCCCGACGGTTCGCCCGAGGAGTTCCTCACCCTCTCGGAGCTGGCGGAGCGGGCAGGTGTGCCGGGGGCCCTCCTGGAGGCCCTGGAGAAGGAAGGTGTCCTCATCCCTCGCCGCCACGAGGGGGAAGGTCGCTACACCGAGGCGGACAGCGCCGCCCTGCGGGCGGGGCTGCGACTCCTCGAGTATGGGCTGCCGCTCGGCGACGTCCTCGAGCTGGCCCGCCTCCACGCCCGGTCATCCAGGGCACTGGCAGAGCGGGCGGTCGAGCTCTTCGACCAACACGTGCGCCAGGCCAACCGTCGTGCAGGCGAGGAGGATCCCGAGGCGGCCACCCGCCTCGTCCAGGCATTCGATGCCCTCTTGCCGGCGACGGTCTCCCTGGTCTCCCACCATTTCCGGCGAACCCTGCTCGCGGTGGCCCAGGAGCACATCGAGGCGGTCGGCGATCAGGACGAGGTGGCGGCGGTGCGATCCGAAGCGCTACGTCGCCTCGAGCGACCCCTGGCGGTGGAGGGGTGACCCCAGGCGGGACGGACTCCCTGCCTCAGGGTGCCGAGAAGTCCCGCCAGGTGACGGCGATGTTCGACACCATCGCCCCGAGCTACGACCGGGTCAACCGGCTCATGACATTCGGCCTGGACACGAGGTGGCGCCGACGCACCGTCGCCGCCCTCGGGTTGCCTCCCGGGGCGACCGTGGTCGATCTCGCCTGTGGGACGGGCGACCTCTGCGTCGAGCTGGCGCGGGCGGAGCTCGCCCCCTTCGGGGTCGACCTGTCTGCGGGCATGCTCGGGGCTGCACACACCCGGGCGCCGTTGGTGCGCGGTGACGTCGACCGCCTGCCGTTGGGGAAGGCGTCGGTCGACGGTGCCACCTGTGGGTTCGCGCTGCGCAACCTGGTGAGCCTCGATGCGTTCCTGGCCGACCTCGCCCGCGTCGTCCGGCCGGGCGGTCGCATCGCGCTCCTGGAGGTGGCCGAGCCGACCAACCCGGCGCTGAGGCTCGGCCACCGCTTCTATTTCACCGAGGTGGTGCCGCGGCTGGGAGCTGCGCTGTCGGATGGGGCGGCATACCGCTATCTCCCTCGCTCGGTCGCCTATCTGCCGCCTCCGGCGTCACTAGTGGCCATGATCGCAGCCGCAGGCTTTCCCGATGCTCGCCGCCACTTGCTCTCGGGGGGCATCGTGCAGCTCCTCGTCGGGACACGATCATGACCGGCCGAGCGGGACTGGCAAGGCGGGGAGCCCTGGTGGCGAGGACGGTCGAGCTTGGGACCGAGGTGGACCTCGCTTGTGTTGCGGGACAACACGGCGTTCTCTGGCAGAAGGCGGGAACGGGCTTTGCCGGCAGGGGAGTTGCGGCGAGGGTGAGGGTGGCCCCTGGGCGGTTGGCGTCGGCGGCGGCGGATGTTCGCCAGCTGCTGTCGGCGATCGAAGCAGATGGTTCGCATCCGCCCCTCGCCGTGGGGGCCCTTCCGTTCTCGACGTCGATCGAGGGTCAACTGATCGTTCCCGAGCTCCTGGTGCGGCGCGAGCGCGACGGCACGACGTCGCTCACCATCACCGGTTCCGACCCCCGACCCGAGCCTGGCGCGGACTGGGCCAGGTGGGTCGGCGAGCCGCTGCACATGACCGACGACGCGCGGCCGACCGAGTACGTGGTGCGGTCCGTCACCGACGTGCGCCGCTGGCGTGAGCTGGTCGCCGCTGCCGCTCGGGACGTGGCTGCCGGGCGCCTGGGCAAGGTCGTGCTCGCTCGCGAGGTAGCAGTGGAGGCCAACCGCACCATCCCGGTGGCCGACGTGATCCGCCGCCTCGGACTCGCCTACCCGTTCTGCATGGTCTTCGCTGCGGATGGGTTCGTGGGTGCCAGTCCGGAGTTGCTCGTTGCCCGTCAGGGTGAGCGAGTCTGGTCGCAGCCCCTCGCTGGCACCGCCCCGCGCCACGGCACGCCGGGCTCCGATCTCGACGGCGGGTCATCGCTCATGTCATCGGCCAAGGAGCGTCAAGAGCACCGCCTCGTGGTCGATGCGGTGGGGAGGGCGCTCGCTCGCTTCTGTCACGTCCTCGAGGTCCCGGAAGTCCCGTCGGTCGTTCCCATCGGGACTGTCGCCCATCTCGGCAGTGCGATTGAAGGCAGGCTCGCCGAGCCTCTCCCGTCGGCGATGGACCTGGCGTCAGCCCTCCATCCGACGCCGGCCGTTGCGGGAACACCGACTGAGTCTGCCTTGGCCCACATCGCCGACGTGGAGAGCGTAGACCGGGGGCGGTACGCGGGGCCGGTGGGATGGGTGGATGCCGCCGACGACGGTGAGTGGGCGGTCGCCATACGCTCGGCCGAGCTCGTAGGCAGCACCGCCCGGCTGCTGGCCGGAGCGGGAATCGTCGCTGAATCCGTCGCCGACGCGGAGCTGGCCGAGACCGAGCTCAAGCTCCAGCCCATGCTCAATGCCATCGTGCGCCCCTGAGACCGACGCGTCCGCAGACGTCAGACTCAGCACGCGTCAGCCGGCTCGGCGGCCGAGCCCGTCGAGGGCAGCAGTGACGGCGCCGTGTAGCTCGTCATGCACCCGTACGTTTGCCCGCTGCTCGGTACGGACCACGATCACCGTCATGACTCCCGCCTTGAATCCAGCGCGCACTGCCCGGTCAAGCTCGTCGACCCGTTCGACCTCACACGTGGCGAGGCCATGGAGCCGGGCGAGGGCGGCCAGGTCGAGACCGTGGGGTGTGGCGAAGAGACGCTCGAACTTATCCTCTGGTAGGGCCGAGGCTTGCGGCAGGAACGAGAAGATGCCCCCGCCGTCATTGTCCACGACGACCATGACGCAGTTGAGCTCCCGGAGCGCGGCACCGAGAAGCGCTCCAGCGTCATGCAACAGCGCGAGATCTCCGAGCAGCCCGGCAGTCGGGCGCCCGGGGCGGCTCGCGGCGGCACCGAGGACGGTCGAGACGACGCCGTCGATGCCGTTGGCCCCGCGGTTGGCGAGCACGCGCACGTCGCGACGTGGTCTGGCGAACCACTCGACGTCGCGGACGGGCATGGAGGACGAGACGACGAGGGTGGTCTCACTCGGTAGACAGGCGACCAGAGCCCGGGCGATCCCCGGCTCGGTCGGCACCCGGTGGCCGGCCAAGACGCGATCGAGGGCGTCCTGGGCAGTGGACTCGGCGACCGCCCAGGTCTCGAGCCAGCCGGGGCAACAGGGCGTGGGCGCGTTGCGGGCCATCGCCCGGAACGCCACACCAGGATCGGCCGCGACCACTACCTGGGCTGTTCGCTCCGGGTCCAACCACGAGCCATAGGCGTCGACGGCCACTTGGTCGGCACCGGATGCCGCCAGCCACCCGGCCAGAACCTTGGACGCCGGCGGTGCCCCTGCCCTCAACACGACCTCAGGGGTCAGCTCGGCGGCCAGAGGTGCGTGCCGGAGCAGGGCGTCGAAGGCAGCGACCGTGGTCCGGCCGGGTCGTCTGCAGCCCGAACGGGGGTCGGCCAGTACGGGCCAGCCGAGGACCGCTGCCAGCTCGTGCACACCGTCAGGTTCACCCGAGCCAGCACCGGCGACGATGACCCCCCGGCGGTTCGACACCAGCCCGGACAGCTCGGCGATGGTGGATGAGGAGGGCGGGACGGACCGTCGCGCGCGGTGCCAGGGCGTCCCGCCGGGCCGGCCGTCCGGCAGCGACCCAGGTTCGCCGACCAAGGGCTCTCGGAAGGCGAGGTTGAGGTGAACCGGGCCCGGCCGTCCGCTCGCCCCGAGTGTCTCGCAGACAGCTCGAGCAGCGAGCGATCGCCACGTGCTCGCCGTGGAACCGTCGGGCACACCCGGGTCGGCGCGCCAGCGCAGCGCCTGATCGTACAAGCGAGACTGGTCGATGGTCTGGGGAGAGCCGATCCCGTGTGCTTCCGGAGGGCGGTCGGCGGTGCAAGCGATGAGCGGCACTCCAGCGTGGTGGGCCTCGGTCACGGCTGGGAGAAGCTCGGCTGCCGCGGTTCCGCTGGTCGTCGCCACGACCGCCGGCCGGCCGCTCGCCAGGCCGATACCGAGTGCGAAGAAGGCGGCCGAGCGCTCGTCGAGGAAGACGTGTAGCCGAATCCGCTCTTCCGCGCGCAGCGCCAACAGCAACGGGGTCGAGCGCGATCCCGGTGTCACCACCGCATCGGTCACCCCTGCGCGGTGCCACTCGTCGACCAGCGTGGCGCAGAACGTTGCGGCTACGTCCATCGTCGTCTCGGGGCTGCTCATCTCGGCGGCGCGGCTGGCGGTGGTGAGCTTGCGGGCGCTTCCGGCCGGGTCGTCGGTGATGCAACGATGGCTCCGTGCTGCACTCCGAGGTCGAGGGGTCCGGTCCGCGAACGGTCCTGGTCCATGGATTCACCCAGACGAGGCGGTCGTGGGGCCGAGTCAGCGCCGCGTTGGCCCGTCGTTTCGAGGTGGTCCGGGTCGATGCCCCGGGCCACGGCCGCTCGTCGCAGGACGTCACCGACCTGGCGGGCGGGGCCCGGCTGCTCGGCACGGTCGGTGGGCGGGCGAGCTATCTCGGCTATTCGATGGGAGCCCGCCTGTGCCTGCAGCTCGCCCTGGATGCGTCCTCCCTGGTCCGATCCCTGGTCCTCGTGAGCGGTACAGCCGGCATCACAGATGCCGGGGGCCGACGGCGACGCCGATCGGCGGACGATCGGATGGCGACCGAGCTCGAGCAGATCGGGCTCGAAGAGTTTCTCCATCGGTGGTTGGCAGGCCCGCTCTTTGCTTCGCTCGACCCAGCAGAGGCGCACCTCGACGCCCGGCGGGAGAACACCGTGGAGGGGCTGGCGGCCAGTCTGCGCCTCGCCGGGACTGGCGCCCAGGAGCCCCTGTGGTCGCGGCTCCAAGGCTTGGCCATGCCGGTGCTCGTGGTCGCCGGCGCCAAGGATGCGGCGTTCTGTGATCGGGCGAGGGCCTTGGTGAGCGCCATAGGCGCGAACGCCGAGCTGGCGCTGATCCCAGACGCCGGCCATGCCGTCCATCTCGAACGTCCAGATGCGTTCCTGGCGGTGGTCGAGCCATTCCTCAGCCGTTCGGAGACGGCTGCGTCGGGCCAGTAGATCGCTGTTCACCGTGGCCACACGCCGAGGGCAAGGGCCCCCGCGAACAAGAGCTGCAGGCGGGCGGTCTCGCTGAGGACCGTCACCAGCGCGAGGCCCTCGGCGCCGGACAGCACTCGTCGCATCGGCCGCACCGCTAGCGGAACGACAACCAGCGCAACCAGCGCTCTCGGACGGGCAATGGCGATGAGCAACGGGCACATGAGGGCCGAGGTCACGAGGGCGGCGTAAAAGCGCCGGGCTCCTCGGTCTCCAAGGAGGACGGCGAGGGTGCGCTTCCCGGCAAGTGCGTCGCGAGGACGGTCCCGGAGGTTGTTGACCGCAAGGAGCGCGGCAGCCAGCAGGCCGAGCGGTACGGATGCAGCCAGCGCCAGCTGCGACAGTTGGCCGTGCTGGACGAATGCCGAGCCCGTCGTCGCCACGAGGCCGAAGAACACGAACACGAAGATCTCGCCCCAGCCGCTGTACCCATAGGGGCGAGGGCCGCCGGAATAGGCCCATGCGGCACTGATGCTGGCGGCGCCGACGAGAAGAAGCCACGGCTGGACAGCGATCGCCAGGGTCACGCCAGCCGCGGCGGCGACGGCGAACGACAACAGGGCGGCGGCACGGACCTGGGCTGGCGCCGCGAGGCCGGAGGCCACAAGGCGAGTCGGACCTATGCGTTCACGGTCGGTGCCCCTGGTCCCGTCCTGGTAGTCGTTTGCGTAGTTGACGCCGACTTGGAGAGCGAGTGCGACGACCATCGCTGCCGCCGCCCTCCACGCCCACACCGGGCCCTCGCTGGCGGCGACCGCCGTGCCCACCAGGACCGGTGCGACCGCAGCAGGCAAGGTCCTCGGCCTCGCCCCCAGCACCCAACGGTTGCTCCCGGGTCGCACGGATGCTCACGGACGCCGGGGGAAGTGAGCGAAGTCTGGACGGCGTTTGTGCAGATAGGCGTCGCGACCTTCCTGCGCCTCGGCAGACGAGTAGTAGAGCAGCGTGGCGTCTCCCGCCAACTGTTGGATGCCCGCCATCCCGTCGTCGACGGCGTTGCAGGAGGATTTGATCATCCGGAGGGCGAGAGGGGAGTGCTCGAGCATCCGTCGGCACCACGCCACAGTCTCCTCCTCCAGTCGATCGAGAGGGACCACGGCGTTCACCAGACCCATGGCGAGAGCCTCATCGGCGTCGTACTGGCGACACAGAAACCAGATCTCCCTGGCCTTCTTCTGTCCGACGACGCGCGCCAGGAGCCCGGACCCGTAGCCCCCGTCGAAGGATCCGACGCGGGGGCCGGTCTGGCCGAAGCGCGCGTTGTCGGCGGCGATGGTCAGGTCGCACACCACGTGCAAGACGTGGCCGCCGCCGATGGCATAGCCGGCGACCATGGCCACCACTGGTTTCGGGGTGCGGCGGATCTGGATCTGGAGATCCAGCACGTTGAGCCGACCGACGCCAGCCTCGTCGCGGTAGCCGTCGTCACCCCTGACCCGCTGGTCCCCACCCGAGCAGAAGGCTCGGTCACCCTGCCCGGTCAGGACGATCACGCCGACCGCCGGATCGTCACGGGCGGCGTTGAAGGCGTGGCTCAGCTCGAACAGGGTGCGGGGTCGGAAGGCGTTACGGACCTCGGGCCGACAGATCGTGATCTTGGCGATACCTTCGGCCGTCTCGTAGGCGATGTCCCCGTAGTCGCCGGAGGCGACCCATTCGGGCGCGGCGATCGTCGGCATGAGGCCGGCTCCTCCCAAGCGTGTCGTGCCCAAGCGTGTCGTGCCCAAGCGTGTACTGCCCAAGCCTCTACTGCCCAAGCCTCTACTGCCCAAGCCTCTACTCCTAGAGTACTTACTCGTACAGTGGGCTACCGTAGTCCCCCGTGCCCGCCCTTGTCGCCTTGGCCCTGCCGGGCGGTCCGGCATTCGTGACCGAGCTGCGCAGAGCTTGGGACGCGGGGGACGCGGTGCTCCCGATCGACACTCGGCTCCCGCCGAGAGCCGCCGATCGGCTTCTGGACGCTCTCCGGCCGACCGTGGTGGTAGACGGCGATGGTGAGCGGTGGCACCGTCGCGGCGGCGTGCCGGTGGAGGCAGGCGACAGCCTTGTCGTCGCCACGAGCGGCACGACGGGCGAGCCGAAGGGGGTGGTGCTCACCCAAGAAGCCGTGGCCTGCTCGGCCACGGCGACGAGCACCCGCCTCGGCGTCGATATCCACTCCGACCGGTGGCTGGCTTGCCTCCCCGTTGCGCACATCGGCGGGCTGGCCGTGATCACCCGCGCTCTGGTCACCGGCACCAGGTTGCGTGCGCTCCCTCGCTTCGACGTCGCCGAAGTGGCAAGAGCTGCTCGAGTCGATGGCGCCACGCTCGTGGCCCTCGTGCCGACCGCGCTCGCCCGGATCGAGGCCGGGCTGTTTCGCGCGGTGCTGCTTGGTGGGAGCGCGTCGCCCCCGAAGCTTCCGACGAACGTGATCGCCACCTACGGCATGACCGAGACGGGCAGCGGGGTCGTCTACGACGGGCGGACCCTCGACGGCGTCGAGGCGCGCGTCGTCGAGGGGGAGATCATGCTTCGTGGGCCGATGCTGCTGCGGTGCTATCGCGACGGCCATGATCCGAAGACCTCGGACGGGTGGTTTCCCACTGGAGATGCGGGAAAGGTCGAAGATGACGGGCGGCTTGCCGTCTTGGGCCGTATGTCGGACCTGGTGATCACAGGTGGTGAGAACGTGTGGCCCCACAGGGTCGAGGCGGCGATCGCAGCCCATCCCTTGGTCTGCGAGGTGGCAGTGGGCGGTCGGCCCGACCCGGAATGGGGCGACCGGGTGGTCGCTTGGGTCGTCCCTGCCGATTCCGCCGATCCACCTGATCTGGCCTCGTTGCGCACCTTTGTCGCCGATCAGCTGCCCGCCTATGCCGCACCGCGGGAGTTGGTCCTTGTCGGCCGGCTGCCCCGCTCCGCCGTCGGCAAGGTGGCCCGCCACCGGCTGAAGTGAGCCGCGATCTCTGGTCGCCGCCTAGTCATCAGAGAGGTGCTGCCAAACGGTCGAGGCGCGCCGGGTTGGCGACAACCGGCCTGACGTCGATGCGACCGTCGCGGGGCAGCAGCGGATCGTCGGTGACGTCGGCGGCCATGAGCGAGGCCGTAGCGAGCCCGCACGGGAACGGTAGGTCGGGGAGGCAGGCTGCGAGGGCTGCGCCAGCCGCCAGCCCGACAGATGTCTCCAGCATCGAGGACACGATCGCCGGTACTCCGGCCTCGTCGATCACTGACAGAGCGTTCCGAACCCCGCCGAGGGGCTGTACCTTCACCACGAGCGCGTCCGCGGCGGCCAGCCTCTTGAGGCGCCGGGCGTCGCTCACGTCTCTCACCGCCTCGTCAGCGGCCAACGGCACCTTCACGAGGCGTCGCAGCCGCGCCAGATCGTCCAACCCCGTGACGGGCTGCTCCGCCAGCTCGAGATCGAAGCGCGCCAATGCCGCAAGGCGAGCCCGCGCCGTGTCCAGGTCCCATGCCCCGTTGGCATCGACGCGAAGTGTAGCGGCCGGGCCCACCGCGTCCCTGACGGCCGAGACACGCCCGACGTCGTCACCCGATCCGACCTTGATCTTGAAGCACCTGAGGCCCATGGCTGCGTCCCCGGTGGCGACGCGGGCGGCTTCAATCGGTTCTAGGTTCGGAATGGTCGAGTTGACCAATATCGAGTGACGTCGGGGCGTCGGCCAACCGATCGTCGCCGCCTCCGTCGCAGATCGCGACGCCATCTTGGGGTCGCATGCGAAGCCTGGCATCGGTGAGGCCTCCCCCCACCCTGCCGGTCCATGGACGATGAGAACGTCTCGCTCGGTGTCGCCTTGCCAGGGGAGCCGCAAAGGAACTCGCAGCCGCCACCACCGGAGTCCTGTCCCATCGGCTGTCTCCATCGACATCGCACCGTACCCGGCATCAAAGCCGCCAAGGTCGATCGGCCCCTTGCCTCAGCGACCTGCCGGTCGGAGTCACCTCGACGGAGTCGTCGCCAACTCGAACCACACGACCTTGCCGCCGGCTCTCCAGTCGACGCCCCATGACGCAGACAGGGCGTGCACCAAGTGCAGCCCCCGTCCCTGCTGTTCGGCGTCCTGGATCGGGATGAGCCGCGGCGGACCATGGCTCGAGTCAGACACTTCAACCCTCAGACGATCGTGGTGGGTGGCGACCTTGAGGGCGAAATCGGTTCGGGCGTGAACGATGGCGTTAGTCACCAGCTCAGTGGTGAGCAGGGTAGCCACCTCGGTGGCGTCGTCATCACCCCATTGCTGCAACGCGGCCTCGATGAGCTGCCTGGCCGCCCGCGCACTGATCGGGTCGGGTGCCAGCTGAGTCTCGATGTTCACCGTGCCTCCGGGGACACCGACCGACAACCTAGCCGGCTTCATCCTCCTCTATGTCCCAGGGCTCACCCCAACGTACGAGGTCGACGATCCATCCGAGGGTCTTCACATTCGCCACCTCCTCGGGAGGCGATCCCTCGCGCAATCCTGCTCCTTCGATTAGGGAGAACGACCGCTCGGGTGCTTGATATTCCAAGTCCGCGGCGGCGCCAAGCCGGGCGATCACCGTGGTCAGCCGCCGTCCGGCGTCGCTTGGTCCCATCACGTTGTTGCCTCCAAGGGGGTTGGGTCCGAAGGCCGTCCGGGCGGTACGCGGCCACGGCCCCAGAAGAGTCGGCGTGCTGGAGGGGTGATGCCCGGATCCATCGGGCTAGGGCTGCCCGAAACCCCTCCAGCAGGCCGGACCAACCCTCTTCTACCCGGATGCCGAAACGGGACAAACGGTGATTTTCAGACCCCCGTTCGAGGGACAGCCCAGCACGGGCGAGGCGCGCAGCCCGTCGGGCCGACAAGCAGCGTGCGTCAGGGCACCAGCACGATCTTGCCTCGGGTGTGGCCGCTGGCGAGGTCCCGGTAGGCGTCGGCAACGGCAGACAGGGGGTAGATCCTGGCGATCGGAAGCTCGAGGAGGCCCTTGCTGATCAAGGCAGCCAGCTCCCCGAGCACCTGGGCGCTCGTACCGGCGGCGTTGCCGTCGGTCTTCACCCCGTACCTCCTTGCCGCGTCGAAGTCAGCAATAGTGTCGATCCGATCGGGTAGCACACCGAGCTCGAGGGCGAGGTCGACATAGCCTTCTCCGAAGGTGTCGATGAACGCATCGACTTGAGCGCCCGCGGTCGCGTGGATCCGGTTGGCGACGCCCTCGCCATAGGTCACAGGGATCACGCCGTGATCGGTGAGCCACTGGTGGTTCGGCTCGCTGGCGAGCCCGATCACCGTGGCGCCGGCGTTTCTGGCCAGCTGCACAGCGAGGGAACCGACGCCGCCTGCGGCGCCCGATACGACGACAGTGTCACCCTCGCGCACCCCGACCGCACGAACTGCGGCATATGCCGTCGATCCCACTACGAACAGCGAGCCGGCGACCTCCCACGAGACGTTGCTCGGACGGTGCACGATGTTGTCGGCCGGCGTCCTGACAAGCTCGGCTTGGCTCGCCCGCCGGTCGGTGAACCCGAGAACCTCGTCACCCGCCGCAAGCCCCTTCATTCCTGGTCCGAGCTCCTCGACGATCCCTGCAAGATCGCTTCCCTGTCCGGACGGAAACGTCGCCGGAAACTGCTCCGCCATCAGACCCTGGCGGATCTTCGCCTCACCGGGGTTGATCGCGGCTGCCTTGACCCTCACCAGCGCTTCGCCGGGGCCAGGCACAGGCCGCTCCACGTCGACGACCTTCAACACGCCGATCCCGCCGTACGCATCGAATCGCACAGCTCGAGGCATGACACGGCCTCCTGGGTGCTCGTTTCCGTCTTCGGCCCCCAGCGCTCTTGGAAACGAGGGGTCGCACTGGTTTATGCCGGCGCCCAGTAGGTGGCGCGGCCATGAATGCGAGGAGGAGGGGCACCCCGCCTGGTGCCCCTCCTCTCGCTCCCTCCCCCCGGCGCCGGGGGCTCCCCGCCAATTTGTCATCTACCCCGTTCGCAACCCCCCCAAACAGGGCAATGAGCTAGCACCCGTGAGGGACCCAGCGATGGGGGGGCGGGGCTCCCTGAGCTGCCACCGGCGGCGCTGGCCGGCCCCGGCCTGACCCATAGGGGACCCTGACCGCGGGCCCGACGGTCGGCCCGACTACATCCGGCGGGCGATCGACGGATCCCTGAAGCGCCTGGGTGTCGACCACGTCGACCTGTACTACCAGCACCGTATCGACCCGCTGGTGCCGATCGAGGAGACGGTCGGTGCGATGAGCGAGCTGGTGGCCAGCGGCAAGGTCGGTTTCCTCGGCCTCTCGGAGGCGTCGGTCGACACGATTCGCCGAGCGCACGCGGTCCATCCCATCACCGCGGTCCAGAGCGAGTACGCCCTGTGGACCCGCGACATGGAGTCCGATGTCCTGCCGGCCGTGCGCGAGCTGAATATCGGCTTCGTGCCCTACAGCCCTCTAGGGAGAGGATTCCTCACCGGCCAGATACGCTCGCCCGACGACCTTGCGGCGGATGACTGGCGGCGGGGCAACCCGCGCTTTCAGGGTGAGAACTTCCGCCGCAACCTCGAGCTCGTCGACCGGGTGCGAGCGATCGCCGAGGACAAGCGCGTGACGCCCGCCCAGCTGGCGCTGGCGTGGGTGCTGTCGGCCGGTGACGACCTCGTTCCCATCCCCGGGACGACGAAGCCGGCGCGGGTGGAGGAGAACGTCGCCGCACTCGACGTCGATCTAACCGAGGACGACCGGCGTCGCCTCGACGAAGCCGCGCCAGTCGGAGTCGCCTCCGGCGACCGGTATCCCTCGGAGATGATGCCGTACCTGAACGGCTAGGCCCGGATAACTGCGGTCGCCCAACCGACGACACAACACGGCGGCCATGTTGGACAGGGCATCGAGATCGTGACGTGCGGCCAGCGCCGACCGTCTTCGTCGAGCGGTCGCTTTGGCGCTTACCGCCTCGATAGACCTGACCTCGGGCTAACGCTTCCCGACGGCGCGAGCGAGCTGCGCCTTGGTCATCCTCGAACGACCCCTGACGCCCCGCTGCCGGGCCTCGTTGTACAGCTGATCGAACGTTCGTCCATCAGCACCCCGGTGGGATCGCATGCCTCCCCGACGTCCCGAAGAGATGTCCTGCGTCGAGCTCTTGCTGACGCTGCGCGACTCACCCACACGTGCGCGCTCCTTGTTGACCGTACGAGCCGCGACCTCCTCAGCGACACCGGCCGGCCGGCCGCGGGTCTGCAGCCCTTCCTTCACATGCTCGTACTGCCGTTCGCGCTTGTCATTCCACGACTGTTGTGGCATCGATGTGTCTCCTTCTGACTGTGAGCCTCGACCAAGCGCGCGCTGCGGCTCGTCGAGCGCTCACGGGCGACCTGTGCCGTTCCTAAATCAGAGGCGTGACTGCTGCGCCCGCTTCGTACCCCATGGGGCCTCGTCAGAACGGCCAATGGGGGTGCATCATCTTTCCTACCCGCAAAGCGGTACCACCTAACGGTCGCGAGCACGAGCCGGCACGATGAGAGGGCGTCGCCGGGGAAACGACCGGAGATCTCCGATGAGCAGTTCTGCCAGGGCTACATAACCTCCTCGGAACCTGAGGAGCACGCCGAACGGGTTCGCGAGATCGAGAAGATGGGACCAACGGTCGTCTGTCTCCAGAATGCATCGGGATCCGATCCTCACGCCACCGTTCAGGTGTACGGAGACCAGGTGCTACCGCGACTTCGAGGCACGCGGCGCTAGGGATTGCAGGCCGTATTGGGTTTGCCCCTCCTGGCACTTGGGGTATCAATTCCAATGGCGGGCACTGCAGGGAAGGGAAGGTATGGGGCAGGGGGGCTGGGCCGCCAGTAGTCCCCGCCCCAGGTGGCGGCGGGTCCAGCCGGGATCGAGCGGTCGTCTCGATAGGTGAGGCTGATCTGAACATAGTTCATTGGTAGGTGACTTCTTATGGCTGTATTGGCGGCAGCCATCGTGTTTGCAATTTCCGCTGTTGTTGTCATCGGCGGCGTTCTCGGCGAAGGTGGTCGAATCGCCGTCGGAGACGCACGGCGGCCTCCGAGGACCAGCGTCCTGCCGATCGTGTTCTCGATCGTTGTCTTCGTCGCCTTGATGGCCAAGGGACCCGGCAGCCCACCGGGCGGGTCGCCGTTCAGGTCAGCACCGTCGTTGTCCGAAACGGCGCTCGGCTCGGCCCCTGCCCACCAGGGTCCGTCGAGCGGTGCTCCTCTTCGCCGATTGAACCTGCTGATCACCTACGACTATGGACCTGGCCCGCGCCACCCTGTGCCATCGGCCGGGTCCTCGCCGGCGCCGGCACTCCGAGCCGATGGGGCGCCGGACCGACCGGAACCGGCCCCCTCAGCTCCGGCTGTTCTCGGGGCCTTCCGACCGTTGACCGCCGGTGGCCAGCTCGAACCACACGATCTTGCCTGTCCCATCCGGCTGGGCACCCCACCGCTGAGCAAGCGCGTCGATCACCAGTAGACCTCGACCCGAGGTCGCACCGCGGGACACCCGGTGACCCTCGGGCAGGACAGGGTTGGAGTCGTGTACCTCGACGCGGACCACGCCGTCGTCCAGGCTCACCCGAAGGGCGATCTGGTCTGCTGCATAGCGCACGGCATTGGCCACGACCTCGGTCGTGAGCAGGCTGGCCACATCATCGAGATCGTCACAGTCCCATGCGGCCAGGGTCTGTCGAACGAGTGCCCGTGCCTCTGCGGGACTCCCCGAGTCCCCGTCGAATCGTCCTGTCGCGTCGGGGTTCATGTCTGGTCCTTCACTCCTTGTCTGTGTCCTTCCCCATCTCCGCCGGTGCCATGCCCACGAGGCGGGGACGCTGAGGAGGCGGCACGCGCCTGCCCCTCCGGGCGATAGCAATCGAGAAGCAGCCGTGCCAGGTGTCCCTGCGGCTGTAGAGAGGGTAGGACCCACCGGTGACCGCATGACGGCGCGCCCGACGATGAGGAGACGCCAAACAGGTGCCGGAAGTACCGAGTGCTCGGCGAGCCTTCTTCGATGTCTGGTCGCGCGTCTATGATGCGCCGCCGGTCCAGTGGGCGGTCTACCGGCCTGTTCACGAAGCAGTGCTGGCGGAGCTACGGACGCAGCCGGTCCGGCGAGTTCTGGACGTGGGTTGCGGCACGGGGATCCTGACCGCCCGGACCGGAGCGCTCCTGAGTGGTCTCGTGTGCGGGTTCGACCTCTCGTACGGGATGCTCGGGCAGGCCACCCGCCGCAGAGTCGGCCCGTGGGTCCAAGCCGACGCCGTCCGCCTCCCAGTACGCAGCGAGTCCGCCGACGCTGTGGTATCGACCGAGGCTTTCCACTGGTTCGCCGATCACGACGCCGTACTCCGCGAGTTCCGCAGAGTCCTCGTGCCGGGAGGCCGGATCATCGTTGCGCTCCTGAACTCTCGAAGCGTTCTTGCGGCCCGTGTGGCACAGAACTGGTTCGCGAGGGCTGGTCAGCCTGCGTACTGGCCGACCCGCGCCGAGATGCGTGCCCGCGTCGAGGAGGCAGGCCTGCGAGTCCGTCGCCAGAGCTCGGTCCTTCGTGTGTTCGGTGTGTCCCTTCCGACTGTTGTCACCGTCGCACACCGGCCGGAATGAGCCGTAGTGCGCTGGCTGGTTTGTGCTTGCTGACGTCGGGTATCAGCTCACCGCGAGCGCGCGCGGACGAGCGTATGCGTGGTGCAGGGGACAGAGACGGTAGCCCGCGGCGACCCCCGGTGGATTTGGGAGAACGGCATCGATGGGAGAGTGGTCACTTCTGGCGGTTCCGGCAGTGCTGGGTGGCGTCTCGCTCTTCGTCATGATCTTGACCCGCGCCGAGTCACGCCTGTTGGACTAACAATGGCGCCACCACCGGGTGACCCGTTCAGGGAGTTCGTCACTGAGCTCGCAGACGGCGATCGCTGGGCCTTGATCCGTTCGCGCGGCTGGGACGAGTTCGTCGAACGCCTCGCCCGTCTGGTCGGCGAGCTCGAGCCACGTCGGCGCCAGGCCCTCATGATGCTCTTGTTCCTGCTGATGGACGAGCAACTCACACCGGACGAGGCGAAGAGCTATATCGCTGAGCACCACACCGAGTCCGACGAAGGCGTCGAGACGATGATCGCCTGGCTTCGCCAGTTCCGCCCCACGTGAAGCTCGCCCGGGCGAGAGCATCGCAACATGCGGGCAGGTCTACGACCCGGACGCCACCTCGTATGCGGCGTTGAACAGGTTGGTGCTCCGCACGTCGCCCGCAAGGCCGATATCCATCCGGTTCATCACGTAGCCGACAGCGAGCCCGGCGTCGGGGTCGGCCCACCCCACCGAGCCGCCGGCACCGAAGTGGCCGAAGCTCCTTGGCCCGCCCAGCGCGATGAGGTCGGACGGTACCATGAAGCCCAGGCCGAACTGGATGTCGAGGTCGAGAAGGACGGCGTTCGGTCCGGCGGTGAGCCGGGTGGTGGCTCGCTGCATCTGATCCGTGCCGAGGATACGGATACCGTCCGTCTCGCCGATGATGCTGGCGTACATGCGGGCCAGGGAGCGCGCGTCGGTTACACCGTTGGCGGCCGGGACCTCGGCCGCACGCATGGCGCGCGAGTTCCATACCGTCTGCTCAGCGAGAGCACCGCCGGGCGCCACGAGTGCCTTTCCAAGACTGCTGTCGGGTCCCAGGAAGGCGTCGATCATCTCGGAGAGGTCGCCCTCCTCAGGGATCTCGAACGGGATCACTGGGACGACGCGTGCTTCCTCGGCGTCTGGTAGCCCGATCCAGAAGTCGAGACCGAGGGGCTCGGCGATCTCGGTCCGAAAGAAGCCCCCCACGCTGGTACCCGCGACCCGGCGGATCACCTCGCCGACCAACCACCCGTAGGTCGTTGCGTGGTAGCCGTGCCGCGTGCCCGGCTCCCAGTGCGGCGTCTGCCGGGCGAGGGCGGCGACGACGGGGTCCCAGGAGAGCGCTTCCTCGAGGCTCATCTCGCCGTCGACCCACGCCAGCCCGGCCTGGTGTGACAGTAGGTACTTGATGGGGATCTCGGCTTTGCCCCCCTGCGCGAACTCGGGCCAGTAGCGAACGACCGGGGCGTCCATGTCCAGGGCTCCCCGCTCGGCGAGCACGTTGGCGCACAGCGCCGTCGCCCCCTTGGTGGTCGAGAAGACCAGAACGATCGAGTCCTCCTCCCACGGCCGGCCGGTGGTCACGTCCGCCGTGCCGCCCCAGAGATCCACCACCTTTTCACCGTGGTGATAGGCGGAAAACGCGGCTCCGACATCGCGCCCCGTGTCGAAGTTGTCCACGAAGGCGTCACGGACCGGTTCGAAGCCGGGAGCGACGGACCCGTGGACGGACGCTCGTCCATCGAGAATGCCCATGGCTCAGGACGGTGGGGTCAGGTCCGGGACGCCGGGCGCCGGACGATGAGAGGGCTCGAGCCGGCTCCGCCTCGGGAGGCCCAACGGCGCTGTGGGACCGAAGGCGCACTTGCCCACGGCCTGGTGCAGCTGCTCCACCCGGGAGACCGCGCCGCCGAAGATCCGGTCGGCCGTGCGAGCCGCTGCCCGCACCTCGTCAGACGTCATGCGATCTCTCCCTTGCGCGTGTCGGAACGGTGGGACCTCCCGACGCTACTTCTTGCCGGTGGTCGCCGGCTGTCGAAGCGGGAGCCGGACCTGAAAGCGGGTGTCGCCCGGCGAGGAGGTGACGCTGAGGTCACCGTGGTGGCGACGGACGATGATGCGGTAGCTGATGTCCAGACCGAGGCCAGTGCCCTTGCCCACGTCCTTGGTGGTGACGAAGGGCTCGAACACCCGGCGCTGGAGCTCCGGAGGGATCCCGGGACCGTCATCGCCGATCTCGACAAGCACCCGGTCGGCATCGCGTGCTGTGCGGATCGTCAAAGTGCCCTTGCCGTCCGTGGCGTCGATGGCGTTGTCCATGAGGTTGATCCACACCTGATTGAGCTCGCCGCCGTAGGCCGGCACCTTGGACACATTGCGGTCGTAGTCGCGGACGACCTTCATGCCCCCCTTGAGCCGGTGGTTGAGTATCACCAGCGTGCTCTCGAGCCCATCGTGGACGTCGATCGCCTCCATCGCCGATCGGTCGACGCGGCTGTAGGTCTTCATGGCGCCGACCAGGGTGGTTATTCGGCTGGCGGAGGACGACAGCTCCTCGACGAGGCTGTCGATCTCCAGCGTGGCCGCCATCCATCCGATCACCGGGTCCAGATGCGTGCCGGCAAGTGCGACGAGCCTGTCGATCCAGACGTCGTCGACACCGGCGGCCACGAGGGTCGGGGCCACCTCCCAAACTCGCGCCATGCCCGCGTCCTCGAGCCGCTGTCCGAGCTCGTCCTCCCGGTCGCCGGCGGCGAGGGCCGACAGGCTCGACGGGGATCGTGCGTGCTCGGCCGCCGACTCCCGCAGGGCGACGATCTCGGCGAGCGTCGCTGCTTCTACCTCGGGGGCGAAGTCGACGATGGCCTCGCGGGCGTCGCTCAGCCGGTCGCGCAGCGCCTGCGCGGCTCGTACCTCGGCCGCGGCGGGATTGTTCAGCTCATGGGCCAGGCCGGCCGATAGCGATCCCAGGGCGACGAGCTTCTCCCGCTGGCCGACGATGTTCTCGACGTTGGTGATCCCGAGAAAGAGGCCGTTGAGGAGGTGGACGGCCATCGGGAACCAGTTCTTCAGGACGTAGGCGAAGTCGTCCGCCTGCAGTCGGAAGAACCGAGCCGGCGACAACGTCCGAAGGGTGTTGGCGTAGTTCTTGTCCTCGGAGCTCTCCACGAAGGCCCGAATGGCGCCGGCGTAGGAGCCGTGGTGATCGGTCGTGACCATGACCACGTCTTCTCCCGTGACACGCTTGAGCAGCTGGATCTGACCGTCGAGGAGGACGAGGAACATCTCGGCCGGCTCGCCCTCGCGGAACACGTCAGTGTCCGCGTCGAAGTTGACGACTTCGCCGTGCTCGGCCAGCCATGACAGCTGCTCGCCGGACAGCTTCTCGAACAGGAAGCAGCCACGCAGCTCGTCGACGAGCGTCATAGCAGCTCCAGGTAGCGGTGGATGAGGCTCACCGCCATTGCCCCCTCACCGACGGCCGATGCCACCCGCTTGATCGACTGGTGTCGCACGTCGCCGGCCACGAACACACCGGAGACGCTCGTCTCCAGGAAGTAGGGAGAACGTTCCAGATCCCACCCCGGGGGTGGCTCGCCGTTCACCGAGAGGTCGGGTCCGGAGAGGATGAACCCCCGCTCGTCGCGTAGCACGGTGTCACGAAGCCACTCCGTGCCGGGGGCGGCGCCGATGAGGACGAACAGCCAGGAGGTGTCGACCTTCTCCTCGACGCTTGTACGCCGGTCGATCAGCCGCAGCTGCTCCAGGTGGTCGTCGCCGTCGGCCCCGATGACTTCGGTCGTCGTCTTGACCGTGACGTTCGGTCGCTTGTCGATCTGATCGATCAGGTAGCGGGACATGGACCGATCCAACGACTCACCCCGGCACAGCAGCGTCACGCTGCGGGCCGAGCGGGAGAAGTAGACGGCCGCCTGCCCGGCCGAGTTGGCCCCGCCGATGATGTAGACGTCCTCGCCCTGGCAGCTCATGGCCTCCGTCATGGCCGCGCCGTAGTAGACGCCGCGGCCCGTGAATTGCTCGACCTCGGGAATGTCCATCCGGCGGTAGGTCACCCCGGTGGTGAGCAGCACGGCGTGAGCGGAGAGCTCGGTGCCGTTGCCCATGCGCACTACCCGGGCCGAGCCGCAGATCTCGAGCGCCTCGACCTCGGAGACGAGGAGCGTCTCGACACCGAACCGACGCGCCTGGGTGGCGGCGCGCCTGGCCAGGTCGGCGCCCGAGACCCCGGACGGAAAGCCCAGGTAGTTCTCGATCTTGGAGCTCTGCCCGGCCTGGCCCCCCACCGCTTCACGCTCGACCAGCACCGTGTTCAGCCCCTCGGACCCGCCGTACACGGCGGCGCCCAGCCCGGCCGGCCCGCCACCCACGACGATGAGATCGTAGAACGGCAGGTTCGGTGTGCTGCTCAGGCCGAGCGCGCCCGCCAGCTCGCCTGTCGACGGTGCACGCAGGGGCTGTCCTGCTGCCGTGATCACCAACGGAAGGTCGTCGGCGCTCATCCCCTTGGCCGCCAGCAGGCGGTCGGCCTCGGCGTCGCGGTCGACCTCCTTCCAGCGGTACGGAACCTGGTTGCGGGCGAGGAAGTCCTTGACCTCGTGCGAGCGTTCCGACCACCGGTGCCCCACGAGCTTGACGCCCTCGAAGTCCGGGTGGTCCTTCGCCTTCCAGTCCTCCAGGAGGTCGTCGATGACCGGGTAGAGCCGCTCCTCGGGTGGGTCCCATGGCTTGAGGAGGTAGTAGTGCACGTCGGCGCGGTTGATAGCCCCGATGGCCGCCTCGGTGTCGGCGTACGCCGTCAGCAGCACTCGGCGGGCGTCGGGGTACATCTCTTGCGCTCGCTCCAGGAACTCCACGCCGTTCATCAGGGGCATGCGGTGGTCGGCCAGCAGAAGGCCGACCCGGTCGCCGCGGAGCTTGAGCTCCGACAGCGTGTCGAGGGCCTCCTGGCCCGACTCGGCCCGGCGGATCCGGTAGTCCTCGGAATAGTGCTGGCGCAGATCTCGGGCGATGGCCCGGGAGACGCCGGGGTCGTCGTCGACGGTCAGCAGGATCGGGGGGGCCATGGCACGCATTCTCTCCCAGGTGGCCCGCCTAAGCCTACCGGAGGCCTACATGCTCCGAGCCGGCTGGTTGCTCAACTTCGCGAACCGGCCCCTTCGGGCACGACCAAGACGTCGTCGATGCCGTGGGCCTCCACAGGCACCGGCACGGTCTCCTCCACGCCGATGTGGGACTGGCGTCGCAGGGGAAGGTCGCGCAGGAAGGTGGTGAGCACGAATGCGGCCACGGCCACCGGGATCCCGACCAGGAAGACGGTGTGGAGGGAGTGGACGAAGCTCAGAACGACGCCCGAGCGGACCGGAGCGGGGAGCGCCCGCACCGACTGAGGCGATGAGACGAAGCTGGCGGTCACGTGGGCGTGGAAGTCTCCGGGCAGCAGGCGCGGCAGCCAGTTGTTCAGGCGGGCGGTGAGCACGGCGCCGAAGATGGCCGTTCCGAATGCCCCGCCCATGGACCGAAAGAAGTTGATCGTCGACGTGCCGGTGCCGAGGTCCTTCATGGGCACCGCGTTCTGCACGGCCAGCACCAGGTTCTGCATCATCATGCCCATGCCCACCCCGAGCGGGATCATGTAGATCCCGGCGAGGATTCGAGACGTGTGCAACCCGAGGTGCGACAGGAGCCACATGCCGAGCACGAGCAGGGCGCCCCCGATGACGACGAAGACCTTGTAGCGACCGACGCGGGTGACGAGGCGGCCGCTGACGATGGAGGCCACCAGCAGGCCGCCCATGAGTGGCAGCAGGAGCAGCCCCGAGACCGTGGCCGAGGCGCCCGTCACCAGCTGCATGTACTCGGGCAGGAAGATGATGGCGCCGAAGATCGTCATCGCCAGGAAGAAGGTCGTGGCGTTGGCGATGCTGAAGACGCGGTTGCGGAACAAGCTGAGCGGCAGGATCGGCTCGGTGGCTCGACGCTGCTCCCACCAGGCGAAGGCGACGACCAGGCCCACGCCGGCCAGCGCCGTGACGATGATCGGCGGCGACATCCACGGGTAGGTGTTGCCGCCCCACACCGTTACGAGGAGCAGGGCGACGACGGCTCCTACGAGGAGGGTCGCGCCCGTGTAGTCGACGACTGCCTTTCGCCGGGCGAACGGTAGGCGGAGGACGACCGAAGTCACGGCGAGAGCGACAATGCCGATAGGCAGGTTGATGTAGAAGATCCACCGCCACGACAGGTGGTCGGTGAAGAAGCCGCCGAGCAGCGGCCCGCCCACGCTGGCGAGTGCGAACACGGCGCCGAAGTATCCCTGGTAGCGGCCCCGCTGGCGGGGACTGACGATGTCGCCGGTGATGGCCATGGCCAGCGCCAACAGCCCGCCCGCGCCGACGCCCTGGACGGCCCGGAAGGCCACCAGCTCCAGCATGTTCTGGCTGATGCCCGACAGCACCGAGCCGGCCAGGAAGATGAGGATGGCGGCCTGAAAGAGGCGCTTGCGCCCGTAGAGGTCGGAGAGCTTGCCGTAGAGCGGCGTGGCTGCCGTTGACGTCACCAGGTAGGCCGTCACGACCCAGGAGAGGTGACCGATGCCGCCCAGGTCCCCCGCGATCGTGGGCAGGGCGGTGGCCACGATGGTCTGGTCGAGCGCAGCCAGCAGCATTCCGAGCATGAGGCCGCTCAGCACCACCATGATCTGGCGGTGCGTGAGCTCCATCGGCCCCGACGGCTCGGGCTGGGTGACGGCGGTCACGACGGCTGCGCCACGCGGTGAGGGGCGCGGCCGGCGGGACGAGCGCTGACGCTGTCCGGCCCGCCCAGATCGTCGGCCAGCCGCTCGAGGAGGTCGGTCACGAGGCGCCGGTCGGGGTCGGACCACTCCCGGAGCAGCTCGGCGAGCTGTTGGCGACGGAAGGAGACGACCTCAGCCTGGGCCTGGCGGCCCCGCTGGCTCACAGCGAGGAGGCAGGCGCGACCGTCGACCGGGTCGATCGTCCGCTCGATCAGGCCGGCGTCGACGAGCTTGTGGGTCTGGCGACTGATCGTGGATGCGTCCAGGTTGAGGGCGGCGGCCAGGTCCGAAGCCCGCATGGGGCCGAGCTCCTCTACCCGGTTCAGCAACCAGTAGGACTCCTTGCCGAGGGGAGCGTCCGCCAATCGGGCTGGAAGGTCGAGGCGGCCGACGGTGCGGGCCACGCGGATCAGCGCTCGCTCGAGAGCCGTGATCTCTCCGCTGTCGGTCACGCCGAAATGGTAGCCGAGATAGTTGCTTGCAGCACCCAATTGCTGGTGCCTAGCAAGTGACTCAGGTCACAGCGGCTCCACCCTGGAGGGCCCGGTGGCGTTGTCTCAGTCGCCCTCGTGGCGGCCGTCGAGCTCCCGCCTGAGGACCTTCCCGGTGGGGTTTCTCGGCAGCTCGTCGACCAGCTCGACCTCCCGGGGCACCTTGAATCGGGACAGATTGGCGCCCACGTAGGCCCTGAGGTCGTCAGGAGAGACATGGTGGTCGTCCTGGATGACGACCAGGGCCTTGAGGCGCTGGCCGAAGTGCTCGTCGGAGACGCCGATCACGGCGGCGTCGGCCACCGCCTCGTGGGCCCGCAGCAGCTCCTCGACCTCCTGAGGGAACACGTTCTCGCCGCCCGACACGATCATGTCGTCCTCTCGGCCCTCCACGAAGAGCCGCCCGGCCTCGTCCAGGTGACCGAGATCTCCGGTGGACATGAGCTTGTCCAGCATCTCCTTGCCCTCTCCGCCGGTGTACCCCTCGAATAGCAGCTCGCTCCCCACGAAGATCCGACCCGTCGTACCGACGGGGACCTCCCCGCCCTCGTCGTCCACCACCCGGATCACGGTGCCGCGGGGCGGGAACCCGGCGGTGCCTGGCGCTTCGCGAAGATCCTGGGGCGTAGCGATGGCGGCCCAACCCACCTCGGTCGATCCGTAGAGGCTGTAGACGACGTCACCGAAGGAGTCCATGAACGCCTGGGCGAGCCGGTCGGACAGCGGCGAGCCACTGAGGCCGACGACGCGCAGCGACCGCGTGTCGTACCGGCGGCGGGTCGCCTCGGGCAGGGCCATGATCCGCTGGATCATGACGGGCACGGCGACGAGGACGCTGACGTCGTGCTCCTCGATGGCAGCGAGGACCGACTCGGCGTCGAAGCGCCGATGGAGGACCACGCTCGCCCCAGCCACCAGCGACAGCGCGTAGTTGCCGAGCCCCCAGGCGTGGAAGAGCGGCGCGGCGATGAGCGTCGTGTCCCGATGCCGGAGCGGAATCCGGGAGAGGAAGGCCACCAGCGGGTTGAGCGTCGAGGGCACGCCGCGGCTTGCCCCCCTGGGCCGCCCCGTCGTGCCCGATGTGAGGATGATCTGCCGCCCGGGCCTGGCTGGCGGCGCCCGATCGTGATCGTCGTGGTTGACGATAAGGCTCTCGAGCGTCGGATCACCCGAGCGTCCGCGTCGGGTGGGCTCGTCGACCCACGCCACGAAGCGTCTGCACCTCCGCGCTCCTTGTCTGACGGCCTCGGTGAACTCCTGGTCGTAGACCAGGCCCGTCACCTTCTCGACCTTGATCAGATCCGCGAGCTGGGGCCCGGCAAACGAGGTGTTCAGGAAGTAGGCGTTGGCGCCGAGCTTCGACAAGGCAACGGCCGCGTCCACGAAGCCCCGGTGGTTCCGACAGAGGATTCCTACGTTGTCACCCTCACCGATGCCGGAATCGGCCAGCCCGTTGGCGAGCGAGGACGTGCGACGGTGGACGTCGGCGAAGCTGAGGGTCCCTGCCTCGTCGATCACCGCCGGCGCGTGAGGAAAGCGCACCGCCGCCGCCGCATAGCCGGTCGCGGGCGTCATGCCCCAGCGACGTAGCGCGGCCGCCATGCCGACCACCTGGTCGGGGCGCAGAGGTCGGAGCAGCCCGATCTGGTTGAGCGCGGGGACGGCGCCGATCACCTCGGACAACGGCCGGGTGACGCATGTCAGCGCGCTGGCCAGGGCGCGAGAGGGGGCTTTCACCAGCTCGGCGGCAGCCATCGGGTTCAACACGTTGTCCACACCAAGAGTCCTACCCGAAACGCCGCCCGGGCCGACGCACCCCCGCCTGCGGCCTCGTCGTTGGCCGGCCTCCCGGGCCGGCCTTGGCGCTCCCCGCCTGCGGCCTCGTCGTTGGCCGGCCTCCCGGGCCGGCCTTGGCGCTCCCCGCCTGCGGCCTCGTCGTTGGCCGGCCTCCCGGGCCGGCCTTGGCGCTCCCCGCCTGCGGCCTCGTCGTTGGCCGGCCTCCCGGGCCGGCCTTGGCGCTCCCCGCCTGCGGCCTCGTCGTTGGCCGGCCTCCCGGGCCGGCCTTGGCGCTCCCCGCCTGCGGCCTCGTCGTTGGCCGGCCTCCCGGGCCGGCCTTGGCGCTCCCCGCCTGCGGCCTCGTCGTTGGCCGGCCTCCCGGGCCGGCCTTGGCGCTCCCCGCCTGCGGCCTCGTCGTTGGCCGGCCTCCCGGGCCGGCCTTGGCGCTCCCCGCCTGCGGCCTCGTCGTTGGCCGGCCTCCCGGGCCGGCCTTGGCGCTCCCCGCCTGCGGCCTCGTCGTTGGCCGGCCTCCCGGGCCGGCCTTGGCGCTCCCCGCCTGCGGCCTCGTCGTTGGCCGGCCTCCCGGGCCGGCCTTGGCGCTCCCCGCCTGCGGCCTCGTCGTTGGCCGGCCTCCCGGGCCGGCCTTGGCGCTCCCCGCCTGCGGCCTCGTCGTTGGCCGGCCTCCCGGGCCGGCCTTGGCGCTCCGCGCCTGCGGCCTCGTCGTTGGCCGGCCTCCCGGGCCGGCCTTAGGGTGGCCGGGTGGCAACGCCGAACGGCGCGCGGCCGCCGGGGAGACGGCTCAAACGGCGAAAGTGGCAGCGGCGGCTGTTCGGGGCGCTCGGGGTCGTCTGGCTCGTCATCGCCATCGTGGTCGGTCTCGTCTCGGGGAGATGGACGGTCGCTGGGCTGTGGTTCGCTCTGGCTGCCATGGAGCTGGCGCTGTGGTTCATGGCCGGACGCAGGTAGCGGGGCGCTCGCCGCTGCGCATGGACCCCCGGGGTCACCCTGATGGCGCCGCCAGGGCGATGTCGGGTCCGCCCGACATCCAGCTGCGTTGCAGACGAGCTGACCAGGGCCCCCCGACCGGCCAGTGCAACCGAACCTGGTTCGCGGTGTTCTTGAGGACATGACGACCGCAACGGACGCTCGGGCGGCGCTGACGGTCCGGCTCAGCCGGGACCTGGACGGCGCCTTCTCCGAGGTGGTGGACAGCTACCGACAGGCGGTGTACACGACGGCGCTGCGCATGTCCGGACGACCCGTCGACGCTAACGATCTCGCAGCCGAGGCATTCCTCCGGGCCTACCAGGCGTTGCGTGGGTACCCGCCTCAGCGGATCCGCGAGCTGCAGCTCCGACCCTGGCTGGTCACCATCGTGCTGAACCTGTGGCGCAACCAGGTTCGGACCGCCCGCCGCCGGCCCGCCCAGGTGCCGCTCGAATCGTCTCCCGAACCCCGTGCGCGCTCGGGCGGCCCCGAGGAGCACCTCCGCCGCCGTGAGCTGAGGAGCGCCGTCGAGGACCTGCTGGCCGAGCTGCCCGAGACCCAGCGCCTCGCGGTCGTGCTCCGCCACATCGTCGGCCTCTCGTTCTCTGAGACCGCTG
This sequence comes from uncultured Actinomycetes bacterium, assembly GCA_963717645.1. Lineage (GTDB taxonomy): Bacteria > Actinomycetota > Acidimicrobiia > Acidimicrobiales > AC-9 > AC-9. Next base: position 84,334 of record CAVQWQ010000031.1, read on the forward strand.
CGGTCCTCGGATGCCCCGAAGGCACGGCAAAGTCCCACGTCTCGCGAGGCTTGGCGCGCCTTCGCGCGCTGATCGCCGACGCCAACCTGAAGGAGGAGCTCTCGTGAGCAGTCCCCGCGGCCTCGGGCCGTTTCGCCCTACCGACGACGTCGACGTCGATCACGATCCCTTGACCCGCGTGCTGGGGGAGCTGGTCGCCGAGCCGCCGGAGGGTTTCGACACTCGTGTGGTTGCTCGCTACGTGCTCGCCCCGGGCCCGCTGGGGGAGGTGTTCGTGGCCTTCACCGACCGTGGCATCAACTACGTGCGCCCCGCCGACCAGGTCGAGCAGGACACGGACCGGTGGGCAGAGGATTTTCGTGAGCGGTTCGGCCGGCCCATCGAGCGGGCCGCTCGGCCGCCCGCCGGCCTCGTGCCCGCCCTTCGCAGCGGACGGGCTGCCGAGCTCGACTTCGACCTGCGCGGGCTGAGCGAGTTCGAGGAGGCGGTGCTGCGCAAGGCGCTCGAGATCCCTCGGGGCGAGACCCGCCCCTATGCCTGGATCGCCCGCGAGATCGGCCGGCCGAAGGCCGTACGGGCCACCGGATCAGCCCTCGGTCACAATCCCGTTCCCATCCTCATCCCTTGCCACCGCGTCGTGCGAAGCGACGGACAGATCGGCAACTACGCCCTGGGTCCGGCGATGAAGCACGAGCTGCTCAGCGCCGAGGACGTCGATCTCGAGGAGGCCGGGCGGCTGGCCGCGGCCGGCGTCCACTATCTGGCAAGCGATACCACCGGGGTGGTGTGCTACCCCAGCTGCCGCCACGCCCGGCGTATCACACCACCCCACCGTGTCCCCTTTGGCAACCTGGCCCGAGCAGTGGACGCCGGCTATCGCCCGTGCCGGGACTGCCGGCCGGCACTCGCCCACTCGGCATGACGTCCCGGGACACCGGCACGGTGCGTCGGCGGGTCGAGGCATGCGACTGGGACGCCATCGCCGAGAGGGTGGATCAGGACGGCTACGCGGTCACGCCGAGCGCCGTGCTGAGCCGCGCCCAGTGCAAGTGGCTGCGGGACCGGTTCCGAGAGGACGCCGGATTTCGCTCCACCATCGACATGGCGCGCTATCGCCTCGGAGAAGGCTGCTACCGCTACTACGACTACCCGTTGCCGCCGACGGTGGCTGAGCTGCGCGACGCTTCTTATCCGCCTCTGGCGGCACTCGCCAACGACTGGGCGTCGCGCCTCGGCCAGGAGCCGAGCTACCCGCCCCGCCTTCGCCAGCTCGTCGAGGTCTGCCGCGCCGCCGGACAGACCAAGCCGACACCGCTGATCCTTCGTTACGAACGCGGGGGGTACAACAACCTCCACCAGGACCTCTACGGCGATGTGGCCTTCCCGTTGCAGCTCACGGTGGCCCTGACCGAGCCCGGCGCGGACTTCACCGGGGGCGAGAACCTGTTCGTCGAGCAGCGTCCCCGCTCACAATCACGCGGCACGGCGGTCACTGTCCCGCTCGGGCACGCTGTGATCTTTCCGACCCGCTACCGGCCGGTCACCGGAAGTCGCGGCCACTACCGCGCCGCCGTTCGGCACGGCATCAGCACGGTGACGTCCGGTGTGCGCTTGACTCTCGGTGTCATCTTCCACGAGGCGCGCTAACGGGCGGCCGCCCCTAAAAGCGGCCTCGCAGGTCGGCATATGCGACGGCGATGCCGATGAACACCACGATGACGGCCAGCCACGAGTACTCCACGACGACCCGGCTGGCGAAGAAGGCGAGCACCACCGATCCGATGAATGCCGCCGGCACCAGCGCGGACCGCCAGCTCAACATACGGATCAGGCGAGGATCGGTGGAGGGGTCGACGAACCCACGCATGATGGCGGTGAACCAGACCAGACCGAAGGTCAGGCTCACCGCCGCCAGGCTGGCGCCGTAGAGGATCACCGCCGTGCGGTTGTCCCGGTACTGACCGAACAGGTTGGCAGAGAAGGGCAGGAACGAGAGGGAGAACAGGAACAGGAGGTTGGCGTAGGCCAGCCATCGGTCGTGGCCCGACAGGTGGTGGAACGCCCGATGGTGGATGACCCAGAACTGGCCGATGATGGCGAAGGAGATGCCATAGACCACGAACTGGTGGGCATCGTGACCGAGGGCGTTGGCGAGCTGTGACGCCGAGAAGCCGTTGTCGACCTTGGGCACGCGCAGCTGGAAGGCCAACAACGTGATGGCGATGGCAAAGACCCCATCGGAGAAGCTCACCAGCCGCGCCACGCTCGGGCTGTCGTTGGGTGCAGCGACCCGCTTGCCGACGAGCCGCCCGACGCCCAGCGCCTGCCGGCTGTGGCCGGCGCCCCCGCCCGGGTGCTGTGGTGGGTGCTGGGGCTCTGTCCCGCTCATTATTCCTCGCCGGCTCCCCATTCCAGCCTGACAGAGTGGAAGGCGTGGACACGGTGCTGGACGCCCATCAGCTTGTCAAGCGCTTCAAGGGCGTCCGCGCCGTCGATGGGGTGGATCTGGCCGTGCGTCCGGGCGAGCGGGTCAGCCTCCTCGGTCCCAACGGAGCCGGCAAGACCACCACCCTTTTGATGATGCTGGGTGCCATCCTCCCCGACTCCGGGTGGGTGAGCGTGGCTGGCCACCCCCTGCCGAAGGAGCGGAGCCAGGCCATGGGCGAGGTGGGGTTCGCCGCCGGGTACCTGCCCCTGCCGGAGCGGCTCCGGGTGCGTGAGTTCCTCCGCATGTTCGGCCAGCTCTACGGCGTCCAGCAGCTGCAGGAGCGGATCGGCGTGGCCCTCGATCGCTTCGGTATCGGCCACCTCGCCGACCGCTTGGGCACCGAGCTGTCGTCCGGTCAGCGGACCCTGGTGGGGGTGGTGAAGGCCACCCTGCACCGGCCCCGCCTGCTCGTGCTGGACGAGCCCACGGCGTCGCTCGACCCCGATGTGGCTCGCCGGGTCCGGGTCGGGCTGAGTGAGCTCTGCGACACCCAGGGCACGGCGTTGCTGCTCACGAGCCACAACATGGCCGAGGTCGAGCGGCTCTGCGAGCGGGTGGTCTTCCTGTCGGCCGGTCGGGTGGTGGCCGACGGTCGGCCCTCGTCGGTGGCGAGTCGCTTCGGCCGCCGCGACCTCGAGGGTGTCTTCTTGCACCTGGCGACAGGCGGCCGGGGAGGCCGGCCCGAGACCACCGCCGGCCCGGGAGGCCGGCCCGAGAGCGACGAGCGCCCGGTCGGCGCTCGGCAGACGGACTGGCCGGCGTGACCGGCTCGAGCTGGATGCGGATCCGGGCCGTGGCTCGGCGCCACGCCTACGTCCTGCTGCGCAGCCCCCATCGGCTGTTCGACGTGGTCCTGTGGCCACTGGTCGACGTCCTGTTGTTCGGCTCCCTCGGCGTGTTCGTGGCCAGGCAGGGAAGTGGCGGGGCGGTGGCGTTCGGCTACCTGCTGACGGGCATCGTCCTCTGGCACGTCGTCTACCAGGCCCAGATCGCCCTCTCGACGGGGTTTCTGGAGGAGACGTGGTCGCGCAACTTGTTGAACCTGATGGTGACGCCGCTGCGCGAGGTTGAGTACGCCTGCGGCGTTGCCCTGTTCGGCATGGTCAAGCTCGTCATGGGGGTGGGCGTCGTCTCCCTCACCGCGCTCGGCTTCTACGCCTTCAACGTCGGCCGGCTCGGCGTCGGCCTGATACCGATCATCGCCCTCCTGCTCATCGTGGGCTGGGTGATCGCCCTGTTCGTCATCGCCCTCGTCCTGCGCTTCGGCACCGGGGCGGAGGCCCTGGCCTGGGGCATCCTCTTCGTGGTGATGCCGCTGTCGGGCGTGTTCTACCCGGTGGCGGCGCTGCCGTGGTTCCTCCGGCCGCTGGCGACCGCGCTGCCCACGACACACGCCTTCGCCGCCGGGCGCAGCCTCATCGACGGCCACGGGATGCAGTGGGGCCAACTGGGGCTGGCGACCGCCTCGACCGTGGTAGCCGCCCTGGCCGCTCTGGGCTTCCTCGTGCTGATGCTCGGCACCTTCCGGCGCCGGGGGTTCGTCACCCGGTACTCCTGACGGGGAGCCTGAGCCCGATTCCGACCCTCTGGTCGGGTGCTCCGAGCGCGTGGCATGCTCCTGGGCCACACTGAGGGGCCGATGCTGGAGTGGCGGTCCTCTCAGTTACCGTGAACCCGTAATGGACAAACTGCGACACTTCGTGATCACCTGCGTGGCTGCTGGGACCGCGCTGGCGCTGGGGACGTTGGTGCTCGTGCCGGTTGTCCGGTTGTCCGTGGGGGCCACCCACAACACGGCGGTGGCCGAGCCCGTCCAGCTCAGGCCCCTCAATCTGCCGTCCAAGATCTACGACACCAAGGGTGACCTGCTGGCGGTGCTCCAGGACGCGGACTACCGGGCCACGGTCAAGCTGACCCAGGTCTCCCCGACGGTTATCCATGCTGTGCTGGACGCCGAGGACGCCTCCTTCTACCAGCACGGCGCCCTCGACTTCCGCTCGATTCTCCGGGCCTTCACGAGCGACGTGAGCGCTGGGGGGGGCCTGCAGGGTGGCTCCACGATTACCCAGCAGCTCGTGAAGAACGCCGTGCTCAACTCGCAGCGGAGCGTCAACCGCAAGCTGCGCGAGGCGGTGCTCGCCTACCGCCTCGAGCAGCAGATGTCCAAGGACCAGATCCTCGAGCGCTACCTCAACACGGTCTACCTCGGCAACGGGGCGTACGGGGTCCAGGCTGCGGCCCAGACCTACTTCGGGCGTGACGTGAGCCAGCTCGACGCGGGCCAGGCGGCCCTGCTGGGCGGCATGATCCGCAACCCCGTCGGCTACGACCCCCTTCACCACCCGGTGGCAGCGACACAGCGCCGGAACCAGATCCTGGCCGGCATGGTGACCAACGGCCACCTGACCAGCGCCCAGGCCGACCAGTACAAGACGACGCCGGTGCCCTCCTCGATCAACCAGCCCGCCACCCAGCAGGACACACCCTTCGTGGCCGAGGTCAAGGCCTCCCTGTTGGACGTGACCGACCATCGCTTCGACTTCCTCGGGACGAGCCCGGCCGAGCGGCTGAACTCCCTCAACAAGGGTGGGCTGAACATCACCACGACGCTGGACCCGACGATGCAGCACAACGCCGAGGCGGCGGTGGCGGCCCGGCTGCCGGACACGGGCGGGAAGTTCACCTCCGCGGTGGTGGCCATGGATCCGAACACCGGCTACATACGGGCCCTAGTCTCGGGCAACCCCGGCTCCAACCATGGCTATGACGTGGCCACGGGTCGCGGCGGCTCGGGACGCCAGCCCGGCTCCTCGTTCAAGCCCTTCGTGCTCATGACCGCCCTCGAGAACGGCTACAGCCCCAACGACAGCATCGACGGCACCTCACCATGCACCATCCAGCTCCCGGGCTCGGGCCCGTACGTGGCCAACAACGCCGAGGCCGGGGCTGGTGTGATGAACCTCTGGGATGCCACGGCCAACTCGGTCAACTGCGCCTACATACGGCTGGGCGTGGACGTCGGCCTGCCCAAGGTTGCCGACACGGCCCATCGCATGGGCATCCCCGCAAAAGTCCGGCTGGCGCCCAGCCCGTCACTCAGCATCGGCACCTACGAGGTGACCCCGCTCGAGATGGCCTCGGCCTACTCCACCCTGGCCGCCGATGGCGTGCACCACACGCCGAGCTTCATCGAGAAGGTGACCGACTCGTCGAACAACGTCGACTTCTCCGGGGCGGACAAGGGTGACCGGGTCGCGTCGGCCCAGAACACCCGGGTCGTCACCCAGGCGCTGCAAGGCGTCGTCCAGCGGGGAACCGGCACGGCGGCGGCGCTTTCGGACCGGCCGGTGGCCGGCAAGACGGGTACCACCGACAACCTGGCCAACGCCTGGTTCGTGGGCTACACCCCGCAGCTCGTCACCGCCGTGTGGATGGGCTCGCCCGCGGGCCTGGTGCCCATGTTCGGGGTCGGCGGCGTCGACGTGTTCGGCGGTACCTACCCGGCGCGCATCTTCCACGACTTCATGTCGAGCACCCTCTCGGGCCAGCCGGTGCAGAACTTCATGGCCCCCGACCCGAGCCAGATCGGCCCCGGGCGCTTCCTGATCGCCCAGGACTCCCCGGGTGCCATCACGAGCCCGCTGCCTCCGCCACCGCCTCCGCCGGTGCCGGGGCTGCCGCCGGGCCTGCTGCCTCCGGCCACCCCGCCGACGACCCGCCCACGAGCCCCGCTCCCGCCGACGACGGCCGCGCCTCCTCCAGCGCCGCCGACGACCCAGCCACCACCGCCACCACCCACCACGACCACCACCAGCACGACGCAGCCGAGTCCTTGACGCGTGGCTCCCCTCGACATCCTTCTGGAAGTTCAGGAGCGCGACACGACACTCGACCAGCTGGCCCACCGACGGGCCACCCTTCCAGCCCGAGCCGAGCTCGCGGCGGTCGAGGGCCATCTCGCCGACCTGGGCGACCGCACCGCTCGGGCCGAGGCGGACCGGCAAGCCCTGTCCGAGCGCCAGGGCCGCCTCGAGTCCGACATCGCCGCCGTGGCCCGACGTATCCACGAGGTCGAGGGTCGGATGTACTCGGGAGAGGTGGCAGCGTCGAGGGAGCTCATGGCCATGTCGGAGGAGGTCGAGTCGCTCAACCGCCGTCGGCGGGAGCTCGAGGAGATGGCCTTCGAAGCCATGGCGGCCGGCGAGCCCGTCGACCTCCAGCTGGCCCGGCTCGCCGCCGAGCGCACCGCGACGGAGACCGACGCCGAGCGGCTGCTCGGAATGATCCGCGAGGGCGAGGCCGAGATCGACGCCGAGGTGGCGGCGGAGACGGAGGCCCGCACGGCGCTGGCAGCCAAGCTGCCAGAGGAGCTCACCCAACGCTACGAGCGGCTGCGGGTCCGGCTGGGCGGTATCGGCGCGGCGCGTCTCGAGCACGGCTCCTGCGGCGGTTGCCACCTCGCCCTGCCCGCTGTCGAGCTTGATCAGATCCGCCGGGCGCCGCCGGAGGCGGTCATCACCTGTGACCAGTGTGGGCGTATCCTCGTCCGCTGAGGCGGGCGGCACACCGGACATGATCTTGTTGATCCGCCACGGTCAGACTGCGGCCAATGCTGCGGGCCTGCTGCTCGGTCGGGCAGACCCGCCGCTCACCGAACTGGGCCGGCGCCAGGCCGCAGCGTCGGCGCGGGTGGTCGGCGAGGTGACGCGGGTAGTGTCCAGCCCGTTACGCCGGGCGCGAGAGACGGCGGCGGCTTTCGGGGCGCGGGTGCCCGTCGACGTCGACGACAGGTGGGCCGAGCTCGACTACGGAGACTTCGACGGACTGCCGATCGGCGAGGTTCCGAGCGAGATATGGCAGCGGTGGCGACGTGACGCCTCGTTCTCTCCGCCGGGAGGCGAGTCGCTGGCAGCGCTCGGCGTGAGGGTGCGGGATGCCTGCGAGCACCTGGCCCGCGACGGGACCGAGGGCGACGTCGCCGTGGTCAGCCACGTGTCGCCGATCAAGGCTGCCATCGCCTGGACGCTCGGCGTCGAGGACACGGTCGCCTGGCGCATGTTCCTCGATACGGCGGCGATCTGTCGGGTCGCGATCGGGCCCAACGGACCGTCGCTTCGCAGCTACAACGAGACACACCACCTCGCGTCGCTCTAGACGCGCTCGTGCCCGTGCAGGGCTGCGCCCGTCAGCGACGGTCCTTGCGAGGGGGCGACAGGTTGAGCATCTCCGGCGACTGCACGATGTAGTAGACGATCAGGACGACGAGGGCGACGGAGATGATGCCGACCGACTCGAAGACGCTGAAGAAGTCGAAGAACGTGCCGACCGGCGGGCTTCCGGGAGCGGCATTGCGGAAGGTCACCACGGCGAACAGCAGGGCGCCGAGCCAGGCGAGCAAGCGGGTCTCCCACGTTCGCTGGCGTCTGACGACCAGTGCGGTCACCGCAGCGACTCCCAAGGCGAGGGCCCAGTAGATGGCCATCATGGCCAGGACCCATCCGCGGGTGCCGAGGGTGCGTCGGATGACGAAGTTGATGCTGGCTACGCCGTCCTTCCCGATCTGACTATGCGGGGTGATGGAGAACCCGGCGGCATTGGTGGCGAAGACGCCTCCGATCGCCAGCCTCGGTCTGGTGGTGTTCTGGGGGATGCTCGGATCGGTGCCCTGGAAGGCGAGTAGCTGAATAGTGGCCTTGTAGGTCTCGAACGGATAGTCGACCACGTCGCCCTTCTGGAACAGGACCGTCGCACCCTGCTCCTGGTTGAGGCGGTTGGGGGTGACGACGATCGAGGGGATCTGGCCCACCGACGTCAGGAGCAGGGCGCCATCGGGCGGCAGGTGGTCGCCGGGACCGGCCAGGAGCCGCATTCGCATCGAGCCGGAGGTGGCGTCGATCGAGTCCACGGTGAGGAGCACGTCGACGGCGCCGGACGTCTCCGGCGCCAGAGGAGTCGTCTCGGGCTGGCTTCCGGCGCGCGGAATGGCCAAGAAGACAGCGAGGGCGGCGCCCAGGAACACCGCACTCACGACGAACAGGACCAGCTTGGACCGCATCTCCCCCCTTAGTCCACGGGGACCGTACACCCTCGTGACGCTCGGATGAAGGCTCATCGTGCGTAGCCTGGAGGCGATCGACCATGGCGGGATGGGATCGCGATCGCGCAAAGCTCAGCGCGTTCCCGCGGGAGGTTGACCGTGCGCAAGAGCCCGATCCGGGGTACGGCGATGGCTCTACTCCTCGCGTCGGCGACGGCGGCTGCTTGCTCCGCGGCCCGGTCTGACGTTCACAGTGCCGTTCCGAGCTCAGGTCCGCGGAGCGGCACACCGGCGACGAGCAGAGCCGCCACCACGGTGCCGTCAGTCGCCGCAGCACCGACCCCGACGGGGGTCGGAACGATGGTTCTCCCGCTGGTGGACCCTTCCCGGCCCACCGTGAGCCATGGAACGCTCGTGTCGCCAGACCGCGCCCTCACGACCCAGGTCTGGTATCCGAAGGGTCTCTCAGCACCACGCCCGCTGGTCGTCTTCGCCCACGGCTTCCAAGTCGGGCTGGATCCCTATCGACGGGCGTGCAACGCCTGGGCCGAGCGAGGCTTCGTGGTCGTCGCCCCCATGTTTCCCCTCACCGATCAGGCCGTTGCGGGCACGGAGCTCGACGAGGCCGACATCGCCAATCAGCCTGCCGACGTGCGCTTCGTGATCACGCAGGTGCTCGCTGCGAGCCAGTCCTCGGGCACGCCGCTCAGCGGTCTCGTCGATCCGGCGAGGATCGCCGTCGTGGGGCACTCGGACGGCGCCGAGACCGCACTCCTCGTCGGCTACGGCTCGAACGAGCGAGACCCACGAGTCGGCGCTGTCGTGGCCGATGCCGCTAACCCTCTGGACGTGCAGCCCCCGACGGCGAAGATTCGCGGCCCTGCGCCATTGCTCATCATCCTCGGGGACAAGGACCGCAGCGTCCCGATCCAGAACGGTCTGCGGCTCACAGACCAGCTACGCGTGCCCGGATGGCTGCTCGTCCTCCACGGTGCCGACCATCTCTCGCCGATCGCCGGCCCGAGTCCCTGGACGCCGGTGCTCGACCGCACGACGGCCGACTTTCTCACCGGCGCGCTCGCTGGCGCCTCGGGCCTCGGTCCGACGCTGCAGACCGACGTCGCCCGGACTCCCTCCTCATTGACGGCCCTGACCACCGGTCCGTGAGCGAGCGGCTGGCGATGTGCCGAGGTGGCGGCGATACCGGCAGGCGATCAGGAGAGACCGGGTGCGCCCGGGCGGGGGAGCAGCTCCATCCAGGTCTTCCCTGGCTCCAGCGGGATCGTCGCTCCTGACGGGTCCACCAGGTGGACGGTGTCGGTGATCGACGGCCGCTGCCAGGTTCCGGGGATGACCTTGCCGTCGCGGAGGATCCAGCACGGCCCCGAGCCAGTGGCGATCACGAGGGGATCTTCGTTTCCTGCGGTGTCGAAGATCCCTGTCGGCCCGATGCCAACCGACAGCACCACGACATTGACGGTGGAGACCCGGGTGCCGTCTGCCAGTACGTCCGGGGCACCGTTCTGACTTCGGAGGTACATCCGCGAAGCCGGGTCCCAGTCCCAGCTGGCGCTCGACTGGGTTGACATCGGGAGCGTGGCGTGGGCCGCCGGGGGCGCCGCTGGCAGGGTCGTGTTGTAGGTGAACAGCGGTCGGGGTGGCACGGCCGCCGCGCCCGCCTGGGTCCCCGCGGCGTAGAGCGCGGCCGTGGTCGACGAGGTCGAGTAGGGCGCCCGCCGTCCGGGGATCTGCTGGAACGCAGACCCCTGGGCGTCAGCTGACACGAGGGTCGCGGTGGAATCGGCTTTCACCGGGGCGATCTCGCCGTCTGCGGCCCCGGAGTAGGCGAAGACGCCGCCGCCGAGCTCCCGAAGCATGGCGGCATCGACGGGCCGCGCCGAGCGGATCGGGCCCACCAGCGGCGAGTCCTGCGACTGGAAGGTGGCCATGAGCCGGGTCAGACCGCCCTCGACGAGCTCGTCGGTGACGAGATCGGCGTGGTCGAGTCCCCACTGGGGAAGGGCGGGTGGGGAGTTGTCGATCTTGACGGACAGCGCGGGACGGTTGTTGACAGCGCTGACAAGCAGCCCGGTGAGCGGTGCAACCGGGAGCGGAGGCGGTGGGGCGGTCGTCGAAGGCGCCACGGTCGTCTTCGGAATCGCCTTGTGCACTGTCGTGCGGGCGCAGCTGGCCAGCAACGACATGGCGACGGCGAAGGTGGCCGTTGCGACCATGATCGGCCGCTGTCTGGTGCGGATGAGCTGTATCAACGGCGTGGTCTGGTCGGCGATCTCGAAACGACGAACGGGTGTGAGCCGCTCGTGCCCGGGCGAATCCCGGGCTCCTACGACGCGGTTCTGTCACCGATCGTCTTTGGTTGCTATTCGACGCCGCGAAACGGCATACCTTTTCGCGAGCCAGGTCCCAGGGTAGGGCTCACCCTCGGGGTACGCGGCTCACCAGTCGGAGTGAGCGGGCGCCCTCGAGGGCTACCGTTCGGTTCCGACCGGCTGTTTCCTGGGCCGCCGACGCCCCGTAGCTGGTCGACCGGCGAAGCGCCAGATTTCTCCCCCCGCGGTACAATTATATTTGTCCGCATGGGGGACGTGCTCTAGCCCAATCTGAAGATCGGACCTGTGGTCGCCCTTTGTGCTCCCTAGCCAAGGGGTCGCCATGAGCATTTCCGTTGCTTCTGACTTCAGTGATACGGCAACTCCGCCTGCCCGCCCCGAGCGTGATCCACCGGACGGCTCCGCCAATGATCGACGTGCGCGGGTCCTGTTGGTCAGCGCCGAGGAGCTCGTCATGGAGGGCCTGTGGCGGATGCTGGCCCTCGATGACGAGCGAGTAGAGGTCGTGGGTTGTGTACGCACGCCCGAGGCCGCGTTGTTAGCGACGACGCGGTTCGACGCCGACGTCGTGCTGTTCAACACCCAATGCCGGGGCACGGAGGGGCTCGCATCGGCAGCCGAGATGGCGGAGAAGTGTCGACCGGCTCGAGTGGTGATCTTCACTGACGACGCCGACGAGCGCCGTCTGTTCGAGGCGCTACGCCACGGAATCTCCGGGTATCTGCTGAGGTCGCTGAGCGGCTCCCAGCTGGCCGAGTACATGGTGCGCGCCCGACGAGGCGAGATCGTCCTGGACCCCGCCATGGCTGCCAAGATCGCCATGCGGGCGGCCCGCCTCGGAGAAGGTAGGGGTTGGCCGGGGAGTGACATCGGTCTGTCGCAGCGCGAGAGCAACGTGTTGAGTCATCTTGCCGACGGGGAGAGCAACCGGCAGATCGCCGAGAGCCTCGTCGTGGGTAGCGAGACGGTGAAGACCCACCTGCGCTCGATCTACCGCAAGATGGGCGTGAGCGACCGGGGCCAGGCGGTCGCCTCCGCGCTGCGCCAGGGCATTCTCAACTAACGCGCGTTCGGCGCCCGCGCTCCGCTCCTGTCCATGCGACCAAGCCATGCACCGAGATCTGTAGTGGTCGGAGCTCTTCGTCGGACGGTAGCGGCAGTTCGGACAGCGGGATGTGCTGCTAACCCTGCATATTGGCCCTTCGACAAGCAGAGGTGTAGTGGTCGGAGCTCTTCGTCGGACGGTAGCGGCAGTTCGGACAACGGGATGTGCTGCTAACCCTGCATATTGGCCCTTCGACAAGCAGAGGTGACGGTGAGCCGGCCTGTAGGCGGGGTTCAGTCCGGTCCCTGGGGTTTTCCCTGGTCAGCCGGGGGTTTCGGTCCCCCACAGGCCCCCCTGCTCCGCGGCTGCTCCGCGGGAGGTCCCGAGGACGGAATCGACGGCCTGGCGGGTCCGGTCCTCGGAGTCCGGCCACAGGTGGCTGTAGGTGTCCAGCGTCTCGGAAGCGCTGGCGTGCCCCAGACGCTCCTGTACCACCTTGACGCTCTCGCCGTGGCGAATCAGGAGGCTGGCGTAGTAATGCCGGAGCTCGTGGAAGCCGGTCCCTGTGGGGACCCCTGCCGCCTCCACCGCCGGCCGCCACACGGCCTCGGAGAAGCGGTTGCGTCGGATGGGGCGTCCCCGGTGGTCGGTGAAGACCAGGCCGGCCTCGCCCGCAGGGAAGGCCGCTAGGTGGGCCGCTAGGGCGTCCAGGGCGACCCCGGGGAGCGGGACCGCCCGCTGGCTCGCCTCCGTCTTGGGCGGGGCCAGCTCCGGGGCCCGGCCGGGGACCAGGACGAGCTGGCGATCGACCCGCAGCGTCCGGCGCAACCAGTCGACCGCCTCCAGGGTCAGCCCGAAGGCCTCGCCCTGTCGCAAGCCGGTGGCCGCCGTCACCGTCACCAGCGCCCCGTAGCGCTCGGGCACGGCAGCGACCAGGGCGAGGACCTCCTCGGTGGTAAGCGGGACCACCTGGCGGTGCTCGGCCCTGGGCAGCCGCACGCCGCGACACGGACTCACAGCGATGAGCCGGTCCTCCACCGCGGCCCGGAAGATGGCGGCGAGGTAGCGGTAGAGGACCTCGACCGTGGCCGGCTCAAGGTCGAGCGAGCGGGCCTTCACCCACCCCTGTATCTCCGATGGCCGTATCGAGCCGATGCGACGGTCGCCGAAGTGGGGGAGCAGGTGGTTGCGGAGGTGGGAGTCGACCTTGGCGGCGGTGGCTGGGCCGATGAACCTGGCGATCCGCTGCCACTGGCGGGCGTAGTCACTCGAAGCGCCGCTCGGCCCCGGCCGGGTCCACCCACACGCCACGGGCGAGGTCGGCGGTCTGGGTGGCGAGCCAGCGCTCGGCCTGGTCCCGAGTCCGGAACGCCCTAGTCTTCTCCCGCCCTCCGACCCGGTAGGTGGCCAGCCAGCGGAGGCCCGACCCGTAGCGCTTCGTCCGCACCTTGCGCCCGTCGACCTCTCGGTGCCACTGGTCCTGTACGTGGGCCATCAGCTCCCCCTCCGCCGCTTGACCGGGCCGAGATCGGCCAGCAGTTGTCTCGTTACGTGACCTCTCCGGGCCTGGAGGACCCGGCGGTCCGCTGTCGGCTCAGCGTCTTCGACCCGGGCGTCACGCTCGGCCGTCAGGGACCTCCCCCAGCGGGCATGGGCCGCCACCGAGACGTCCTCGGCGCTGACGCCCAGCCTGCGGGCCGCCTTCTGCTCGGCCTCACCCCTAGCGTCGCGCTTCGCCGCCGCGAGTTCCTGCACGGTCACGTCCGGCCAAGCGCTCTCGAGGTAGCGGATGGTCGCCTGCAGCTGGCGGGACATCGCCCGCTTCTCGGCCTCGCTCTGCTTCGGGACCCACGCCCGAACCTGCCGGACCGGTTGGTCGCTGAATGCCTCGCGTAGGTCGGCGAGGCGGACAGCCAGCGCCCCGGCGAGGACAGGTCCGCTTCCCTCGAGCAGGTCGGCCGGTGAAACGCCCAAGGCGTAGGCCGCTAGGACGAGGTCGTCCGCACCGATGCGCCGCCGACCGTCCTCGACCGCGGCGACGATGGCGCGGGACCAGTCCAGGCCGACCGCCTGGAACTCACGGGCGACGTCGTCCTGAGTCGAGCCGCGCTGGTCCCTCAGTCGGCGGATGTTGGCGCCGATGACGGTGTCGATGTTCGGCGCTTGCGGGTCATCTGTGGACACATGAAGCAGGGTACGGCATGAGGCGTTCAGTGTCCATCGCTTGACGGCATCTTCTGATACGGTTGGGTCAAGCGGACAGAATCTAACGCCTCAACGGGAGAAAGAGCAGGACGTGCCTATGCCGGCCCGCACCGCAAGCGCAGTCAACTGGACCGCCGAGCCTTTGATGAGCATCGAGGACTTGGCCGAGTTCCTCGGGATCCCTACCGGGACGATTCACCAGTGGCGCCACAAGGGCAAGGGCCCGAAGGGTTTTCGGGTCGGCCGGTGGGTTCGCTTCGAACGCTCCGAGGTCGAGCGTTGGGTCCGCGAACAGGCCGCCGAAGCCCAGCGATAACCCCCACCAATGAAGGCCCTCGAACGCGGTAATGGCGGCCCTCCGGCCGCCATTACCGACATCATCACCATCGCCACCTCATTCGTGCCCTTCGGGAAGTACAAGGGCCAGCCGGTCGAGAGCCTGGTCGCCGATAGCGGCTACTGCGACTGGCTCGCCGCTCAGCCCTGGTTCCGGGATCGCTACACGGGGATATACCAGATCATCCTCAACGGGCCGCAGCCGCCCACCGAGACACGCGAGCACAACGAGATCCAGGCGAGGTTCCTCAAGGACGACGTCTGCCTCTCCCTGGCTCGTCAGGTGTCGAAGGACGTCGACTGGGACGTCCAGTCCAGGACCGTCGACGAACTTCTGAAGGAGCACCGGCCGCGGTACTACAGCTCGGATCAGTCTGAGCACGATCAGCTGGCTGGACAGGTTGCCGAGCACCCGGACTGCTTCGAGCCGGCGATCGAGACGGCGCGGGTCGACAGACGATCCTTCGAGCACCACGGCTGGGATGTGGCCTTCACGGTGGCCACGCCGTCGTATCAGATCAAGCTGGTGTCGCTGCCTGGCTGCACCTGTCCGCAAGACGGCGGTCGTTTGTACCACGGCGCCGGCTGCAGTCTCCGGTGGTCGTCGGTGTTCGAGAGGGCCGGCAGGTCGTGGTTTATGGCCGGAGACCAGCTCCGCTACCTGGTGGAGTGCAAGCCGGACCTCGGCGACGATTTCCCCGCCGTGCTGCGGCAGGTGAAGGGCTACGACTCGGACCACTACGACAAGCGCGTCGTCGTCGTCCGTCGCTTCGCATCTGAGTCAGTGGAGTGGAACGACGTGGTGGCGATGTTCGCCGCCGACGGGATCACCCTCGTGAGCCTTGCGGCCTCGCTGGAGCGGTCATCATGAGCACCGACCTCAACGACCGCATCCCGCAGATCATCGCCCGGGTTGACGTGCTGGCAGAGGTGGAGCGCCGCGGCGGCGTGGTCGTTCGCCACCAGGGCAACGTCGCTGAGTGCCACTGCCCATGTCGGGACCATCCCGACGATCGCCCGTCGTTCAGGGTGGACACGCGGGCAGCAGACGTGGCGCTGCTGGTCGCAGTGCGACCGTAGGGGCGATGTCATCGACCTGTTGGTCTGGCTGGACGGGATCACCAAGGCCGAGGCCATCGAGAAGCTGGCCGCACAGGTGGGACTCGAGCGTCCCGCCATGGCGGGACGGCGGCGGCGGTCCCTCGACGCCCATACGGCCGAGCGGATGCTGCACGGCTTCCTCGACCGCCGCGGCTGGCCCCGGGAGCTGGCGATCGAGCTCGACCTGTCGGTAACGATCGACGCCTACGGGCACCCGCGGGTCCGGTTCCCGTTCCGCCTCAAGGGCGAGGTGGTCGGCTACCAGGACCGTGCCATCGGATCGGCGCGCCTCCGGTGGTTGTCACCACAGGGCCAACGGATCATCTGCCCCTACGAGGCCGACCGACTGGACCGAGCCGCCACCGAGACGGGCGAGGCCATGGTGGTCGAGGGCGTCTCGGACACCGTGGCCATCATCGCCAGCATCCCGGACGCCGTGGTCGTGGGCATCCCTGGCGTCTCTGGGTTCAAGGCTGAATGGGCACCGGCGTTCGCTGGGTTGCGGGTGTGGATCGTGGGCGACAGCGACGCCGCCGGCGAGACGTTCCGGGCCCGGTGCGACACGTTGTTGGCGCCGGTGGCCAAGAAGGTACTGCATCTGCGGGTGCCGGCCTGCTTCCACGATGTGGATTCTTGGCGCCAGGCCGCCCACGACAACGGCGACTTCGCCGCCGAACTGCTCGAGACCCTTGTGCTGGCAGAGGCCGGCGCCATCACCCAAGAGGCACGAACATGACCCTGCCAAGCGACGTGTTCGGCGGCTCCGGTGACGTGGAGTTCGAGCTCCCGCCCAGCCTCCACCCCGGCGTGGAGGCGACGTTCGCCATGAACGGCGACCGTCCCGGTCCCGGGGATCGCCGGCAGCGGGAGGTTCCCAATGCCCCGAGTGATGGAGAGGATGCCCGAGGCGTACTGCCTGACCCCGCGCTAGTAGAGTTGGTCGACGCCGAGCTGGGCATCACCGGCATCGAGGCGGCGCAGGTGGCGGCCGAGGTTGGTGGTCGGGTCCGTTCCCTGCACATCGCCCGGCTGGCTAAGCGGGTCGTTGACGACGAGGTCGCGACGGCCGACCAATACCTCGGGGCGGCGCGGTCGGTCAATGCCGCCGAGTTCGTCACCGAGGAGAGCGAGCCGGCCGCCCCGTTGTTCGGCGAGCTGGCGGCCGAGGGCCACAACGTCACCCTGACGGCCACGTTCAAGGTCGGCAAGACCACGGTCGTCGAGAACGCCGGAATTGACCTGGCCACCGGCGGCCACTTCCTGGGTCGGTTCCGTGTCGACGGCCCTCGGCGGGTGGCCCTGTTGAACTACGAGCTGACCGAGGCCGACATGCGGGACCGGATGAGGGCGTGGCCCATCCCGCCCGAGGCCCTGGCCCTGATCCACGTGGTCAACCTCCGCGGCACCCATCTGTGTCTCACCGCCCCGGCCGGCCGGGCCTGGCTGCTCGCCGAGCTTGCCCCTCATCGGCCCGACGTGCTCATCGTCGACACCTACGGCGCCGCCGCGGGCCCGTCAATCGAGTCCGAGAACGACAACGCCGGCGCTCGACGGTTCCTCACGACGGTGGACTCGATCAAGGCCGAGCTGGGCTGTCCGAGCTCGATCATGTCCGCCCACACCGGCCGCCAGATGTTCGCAGAAGGCACCGAGCACGCCCGCGGTGCCACCGTGCTCGACGACTGGGCCGACGTCCGCCTTGTCCTCACCCGCGACGTCACCACCGGCGCCCGCTACCTGGCCAGTGAGGGCCGCGGCGAGTTCCAGCTGCTCGAGTCGGTCCTCAGCTTCGACGCCGCCACCCGGCGGCTGCTCCTGCCTGACGTGGGCATGAGCCGAGCCGAGACCCGGAAGACGACGAACGCCCAGGCGGTGCCGGACGTCGTGGGCAAGGTGCCGGGCATCGACACCACCGACCTGCGGGAGGCGCTCGGTGACGTGATCCCCAGGACCGACGACCGTAGTGCGGCGATCAGCAAGGCCGGGCGGGAGGGCCTCGTCCACACCCACAAGAAGGGGCGCAAGCAGTGCCACTACCTCGGGTCGCCGCACCCCGACGATGTGCCCTGCCCGGCCCAGCAAGGAGGAACGGAGCAACATGAAATCGTTTGACCACACCAAGGTGGCAGGACTTCCGCAGTACGGCGCGGCCAGTCGGGCTCTGGATGACCTGGCTCATGCCGTGGACGGGCTCACCCGTGACGAATTCCTCGACCTGGTGCGGACCATGGCCGAGGCGCTCAGTTACTCGGACTGCTGTACCACCGGCGGGTGCGACGACCGGATGGCGAGCTATGCGCCCATGGCTGCAGAGGTGTGGGATGGCTGGGTCCGGGGCATCTATCGCTGCCCCGAAAGCCACGTGTGGACTTGTGGATATGCCGAGGACATCTGGCAGTACGTCTTTTCGTGAGGACCCACCATGACCCTCTTCGGTGACCCTGACCCAACCCTGACCCAACCTCGACCCAACTCCCCTGGGTCAAGGTCTGACGACGTTGACCCGTTGACCTATGTATGGGTCAACGTCAAGACAGACCCTGACGGGGTTGAGGGGGTGCATCCCGACCCACGTGGGTCTGGGTCAGGGTCACCGAGGGCGACCATGACCACCGCCCCGCCGGCCTGCACCTGCGGCCACGCCTGGCTCATGCACTGGGGCGGCGGTGCGTGCCGGTCGGTTGGCTGTGGCTGCGGCGGCTACCGAGTCCAGCGGAACCCAGCAACAAGGAGCGATCATGACCGACCACATCGGCGAGATGCTGCGCGCCAGCGTCCCTCCGGAGCAGCGCCTGCAGGAGGCGGCTCGCTTGCACACCCTGGCCGACTTGCTCGAGGAGGGCGTCGACCTGGGTGATGCCGTCCGGCACGTCGTCCACCCGGACGACGAGGACGAACAGCGACTCGCTTACGCCCGTGCCCGTGTTCTCACGGAGATGGCGAGGCGCGGGATCGTCCCGCCCGATGGCTCACAGTGCAACGATGCCAGTGGCAGTGACCACCCGTGAGGTACCCACGTAGGCAGTGGCGTGTGGGTAGGTACCCACGTAGGCAGTCGGGTGTGGGTAGGTGTCCGCTGGTAGGTACCCGTGGAGTGTCCACGGGTGAGGTACCCCAAAGGCAGGTACCCGAGTGACCTCCGGTGGATGGTGGAGGGCTGGACCTGCCGGGAGTGGGTCACGGTCCCACCGTGGATGGTGGAGGGCTCGCTGCGGTTGGGGTGGGAAGCACCCCCTCACGGGGGGCGCCAGCCCATGGCTGGAGGGCCAATGGTTGGAAGCCCAATGGTTGACCCGGGGGGGGCAAAACTTGGGAACCCAGGCCAGCCGCCGTGACGATCTAAGGCGGCGTGCACCGTCGCCCACCCGAACGCCCAAATATCGGCGAATGAGCTCTATTGGAGGCTAAATGTCGCCAGCAAAGCCTAGAAAGAACCCGGAGCCCCCGGAACACCTGAGCGAGGCCTCGCAGGCCTGGTGGCGCGAGGTCATCGACGGCTACGACCTGAAGGGTCACGACCTCAAGCTCCTCGAGCTGGCCTGCGGTGCCTACGACAGGGCCACGGAGGCCAGGGCCGTCATCGACCGGGAGGGCATCACCTTCGAGTCCAAGAACGGCGACGTGAAGACCCACCCGGCCGTACTGGTGGAGAACCAGGCCCGCACCAGCTTCGCCCGGCTCGTCCGAGAGATGGGGCTCGACCTGGCCGACACCAGCCCCGATTCCCGCCCGCCACGGAGGTACTGAGGATGACCGTCCGCCCTCGCCCGAACAAGACCCGCCCCGCGGCCAAGCCGTTCAGCTCGATCGATGCCGGGATCCTGGCGCTAGCTCGGGTCCACGGCGACCTCCCTCACGGCGCCGCGCTCACGTCCGGCTCCTGTAGCTTCGAGCAGCTACGGGAGCGGTGGCGTGAGCATGGCCAGGTAATCCTCGCTGACGCCGTGGATGCCAAGGCCCACCACGTCGAGGAGCGGTGCGACTGGCCCGCGCCGGACTGGCCCGACCGGCTGGTCGAGCAACTCGGCACACCGGACCGGTGGCCGCCGGGCGAGAAGCCAGCGTCTTCGCTGGCGCAGTGCGCAACGGTTCGGCTGGTCGCCAGACGACCCGAACGCTGTAACAGTAGTACCGTCTGGCGGGACCCATCGGGCGAGGCGCGCTGCCCGTGGTGCTCGCAGCAGGCCGGTTAGGCGTCTGTGTAGCCCCGGTCGAGGTAGGCGGCGAATTGTCGTCGGATTCCTCGGATTCGCGCAGAGACGGCGAGCCCCGGCGAATGTCCCCGGGTTGGCACGAAAAGGCCCAGGGTATGCGGTAGAATCCGCTTGTGGCGTTCGACTTTCCGACGACCGGCTTCCCACCCTCGGCCTCGCCGCCGTCCGACGATGCCCTCCTCTTAACGCCGGCCGACGTGGCGCAGCGCCTCCGCTGCTCGTTGTCGTACTGCTACAGGTTGATCGAGACCGGGACCCTGCCGGCGGTGTACCTGGGTCGGGCCCGCCGCGTCCACGCCGAGGATCTGGCCAGCTTTGTAGATGACCTCATGGATAAGGCCCGCGCCGGTGAGCGCCCACCTCACCGATTACGAATCTCCGCTGCAGCGCCGCTGGCTTCCTCTTCGGGCCGGCCGGCTGCCAGCGCGGATAGGGACGGGCAGGCGGGAATCGAGCCGCGCGCCCCTCCCCACCAAGGACCCACGATGAGCACCAGGACCCGCTTCATCGCACACCAGGATCAGCAGCGAGCTGCCGCGGCCGAGCGCCGCATCGCTCAGGGCAGAGAGCGCCGGGCTGCCGTAGAGAGCGGGTTCTGGCCCGGTGGCAGGCAGCGTGACCCCGCAGCAACACCGAACGTGATCGTGATCACCCGGAAGAGAAGTTGACCGTGAATCCGTTCGAGCCGATCCGCCGTCGAGAACGGCTCCAACGCGCAGCAGAATTGCGTCGCTACTCCGACGCCCACCGCGCCGGCCGCCGCACCGAGGCCGAGATCCGGCGAGCTCTCCAGGTCAACGACGATGAGATCCGCGCGCTCCTCGAGCGATCGCGCCGGCAACGTGGTCGGCCGCGCGAAAGCGTTATCGCCGAGCGCAGACGTTACAGAGCCCGCCGCCCTGATTTCGAGTCCCGCGCTCGCCGACGCGGTGGCGGCCCCGCTGAGATCGAGCTCCGCTCGGCCAGCGACGGCTCGACCCTGTTGTTTGATGGCTACGCCAGCCTGACGGACGTTTCCTATCAGGTGTTTGACCACCTGGGGGAGTTCACCGAGACAATGCGCTCGGGTGCGTTCGCCTCGAGCCTGGCCGACCAGGCCGATGTTGTCCTCCTCGCGAACCACGAAGGCATCCCCTTGGCACGAACCAAGAGCGGGACGATGCGCCTCAGCGAGGACGCCCGTGGGCTCCACGTCAACGCCGACTTGGAGCCACGGAGCTCGATCGTGAACAACCTTCGTCATGCCATGGCACGCGGCGATCTCGATCAGATGTCGTTCGCCTTCCATTGTATTCATGACGAATGGAACGAGGACTACACGAGGCGGGACGTGTTCGACGTTGCCCTGCGCGACGTCTCCATCGTCACTTTCCCCGCCAGCGACTCGACCACGGCCTCGATCACGGCCTGAGAAAGGAACCTCCATGGCACCCGCCCATCCGAACCAAGCAGCCAGCTACGTCGCCGGCCTCGAGACCGAACTGGAGATGGCCAAGGCCGGCGGTAACAAGGCACACGTCGCTGATGTCGCGGCATCCCTTAAGGAAGCGCGACTAGTGTCGACTACCCCCCTCCCGCTGAGCGTGCACGAGCGCGACCACCAAGACGAACGTGACTATCAGACCCAGCTCGACAAGGACCATATCGGGCGCCCGCCGCCGGCCACTGCGCAAGAGAAGGCGCAGGCATACCTCGCCGCGCTGCAGGTCGATCTCGAAGCGAAGAAGGGCACCGCCTCCGAGTCTCACGTCAAGGCCGAGCTGGCTCGAGCAAAGGCCGCCCTGGCCGCCGTCAAGGAGGACGCATGAACGACGACATGGCAAGCCGCCTGGAGCGGCTCGAGACGAAACTCGGCTTCAAGGACTCCCGCGAACCGCTCCCGCCCGGCGGGAGCGATCAGCACATCGCCAGCTATCTGTTGGGCCTCGAGGCCGGGCTCAAGGAGGCTCACGGCACGAAGGACAAGGCCCAGGCCGACCTGATCACCGCGGAAATGACCGCCCGCCTCGACGCGCTCTCCCCGGAGCGTAGAAAGGTCGTCCAGGCGATCATGGCCCACGACCGGCCTCTGCGGGGCCAGCCCAGGCCGAAGCTGGTCGACGTCGTCCCCCCCTACGGCTCCGTTTCCACCGCCCCGCGTAGGCGGGTCGGCTGACGCGACAGGCGAGCGGCCTTCCTGATACCGAAAGGACCTCACGGCCCCGTCCCGGCCAGCGATCCCAAGATACCTAATGTAGATCGCATGTGCGTCCCCCCGAGCAGCGCATCATGGGAGAGCTCGAAGTGCCCTGACCGAGCTTGCACGCGGCGCTTCGAGCAGGCGCAGTGCGAGCTACCACACCCGCCGCTGGGTGCGAGCGCGGCTTTGGCGTGTGGGGCCGTGTGGGGAAACTGAGATTGGCGACCCCGGTTATGCCGAGCGCGAGCGCGCTTTCCTCCGCGCCGAGGCGCCGTGGACTACCTGCCCGACGCATGCGATGGCCCGTAACCTGCCGTTCGGCCCGTGCTCGGAACTCATCAGAGAGAGAAACTCTCTGTAGGAGGACGAGAGAGGAGGGCCCGTGATCGGCTTTTGGTCGGACACGACGGGCGGGCCTCCCCGTCGGCGCCGGGGCGTGGTTTGGTCACTCTTCTGGGCCACCGTCGTCATCTGTATCGCCATCGCCCTCGTCCAGCTGCCAGCGGTGGTAGGGCCGCCGCTCGCCTTGGTCGGTCTGCTGATGATCCTGGCTGGTGCTCTCGGCCAGCCCAGCGGTGGAAGGAGGGAGAAGCCATCGTGAGTGTGGAGGAGGTGACCCCTACGACGCCAGCCCGCCCGTTGAGGTGGGCGGCTCCGGACAGGGTTTGGTGACCTCTGCCCGTGAGCCGCCCTCCTGAGCGAATTAGCTGACGCCCCGGTGAACGCCCAATTCAGACTCAGCTCTTGCTAGGAGGGAAAGCAGTGGCCCGGTAGGACGGGCATCACCTCCCCGGGGGGCAAGAGCCTACGCACTGCTGTCGCGAGCATCCGCGCCGTCGGCGGCGCTCCTAGCGGCCGGATGTCCTCGACCAGCTGTGGCCGTCTGCATTCACGGTCACGTGCTCGCTGGCGCTAACGCCGCCTTGGAAGGCGACAGGACAGTTGTACCGTGGCCCCGTGTTGTCGGCTGGGGCGCAGGTCACGTTCAATACCCGGGCATGGGGCACGCCCGGAGAGAGTCTGGCAACTTGCTCCTCCACGTTGGCCCGCACCGACGCCGCAAGGGTGTCGAAGTGCTTATAGTTCGGTCCACCGCTCCCGTACGCCACTCCTAGCAACCCGGCAACCACTAGCCCCGTAGCCGCCCCAGCGAGTCCTATCGCCGCAGTCCCCCGCATCGTCGGAATCCCCGAGAATAGGCATCTCCCTCACCTCCTCCATTACCGTCCATGGTGCAACCGCCGTGCCACGGCTACGAGGGTCGAAGGTCACCTCGTTCTCCCTTCCCGTGGTCCACTGCTTCGCACTCGTGGGTCATCGCCAGGCACGATCGCTCAGAGCCAGGACCGGACCCGTCCGGTCTCCGCCTAAGGGGCCAGCTGCCGCCCGATGGCTTCGTGGAGGCCGGTCGGGGCGTAGACGTGCTAGCTGGGCGCGCCTACCTGTTCGTCATCGTCCCGCCCGATCATGCCGAGGAGCTCCCACTTGCACTCGTGCTCATGGTCGCTCGCCGGGTCCGCCGCCTTCGTTCGGTTCGTAGCTCGATCTTGCGCCGTGCTTCCTCGTGGTGGTTGCGGTCCTTCCCGCCCCGGATCCGGAGGCGCTGGTTCTCGTTGAGCCCTCCCCACACGCCATGGAGAGACGGGTGGGCTAGGCCGTAGTCCATGCACTCAAGCAGGACCGGGCACGTCTCGCAGATATCGAGCGCCACGGCGCTCGCCTGCTCGCTCACAGGGAACCACCAATCCGTCGGGTACCAACGACAGGCGCCGTCTCCTCGCCAGCTCGTGTCGCCTTCGAGAGGCAGAAGCGCTGCCGCCATTCCTGCGATCCCCGTGGTCATCGCTGCCTCCTCCTGACACCTTCATTGGTGGCAGAAAGGTGGCACCAGTAGGAGAGGCCAAGGTCACCCTGTGGCGGGCCAAATGGTGGCCTTGTGCCGCGCTCCCGATCAAGAGCCCGATAGGACCCATGGCTCCAGGGGCCTTCGACCCTGGTCCACCAGACCCTCACGGATCACACTCACAGTGTTAGGAGGGTGAGTCTGGCGAATGGAGGCGATTGTATGATCGTTTGTCGCCCGATTCAGGTAAGTCGGTGTCGGTATTCGACCATTCAGGGGGATAGCATGATTGTTGCGGTGTCTTCGGCCGTTTGGGTGGCGTTGGGGATCGTGTTGCTTATCATCTGGGTCGCTCTGGCCTTCTGGCCTGCCCGTGTCGCTGGCCGCAAAGGTCACAGCTTCTTCGGGTTCTTCCTCCTAAGCCTTTTGTTCTTTCCGCTTTCCCTGATCCTGGCTTACGTCGCCGACGATCGCACCGGCTTCGCACAGGGGTGACGGAGAGCACAGGCCCGTTCCCAAACACGGACCTCGCGACCGTGGGAGTTGTCGCGGACGGCTGGCGATGCCGAGCAGCGTGCCGGAGCATGGACCCTGCTATCTGGTATCCCCACCCCGACGCGATCAAGAAGCCGTGGGCTGTCGCCATCTGCGCCGAGTGTCCTGTTCGCCAGCAGTGCCTCGACCACGCTCTGCAGCGCCGTGAGCCGCTGGGGATATGGGGCGGCAAGACGGCTTACCAGCGCAGGGCGATCCTCGCCCGCCGAGCCCTTGGTGGTTAGTTGCTCGCTCGGGCTCGCGGCCCGCGCTAAGTGCCGTTCGGCCCGTGCTCCGAGCCCACGCTGGAGGGACACTTTTTCGATCACCGTCCAGCAGTCCTCGCCCGCCGAGTCGTAGGCTCACGAGATGGCCCGACTCATGTTGATTGAGGTCCCGGGCGTGCCTGGCTTCGTCCCCGGCGGAGGTGGCCACCCCGCCCACCTCCTCCGCTTCGACGTGGCCGACACGACGAACGGCGACAAGGTTGGGCGGGTGGAGGAGGAGGACCCGGGGGTCAGGTTCCTCGTCGTGGCGGTAGACGCCACCGGGGCCGCTACCGGATGGTCGAGTCGGGAAGGCTCGCCGGAGGCCGCCAGGGAAGCCCTGGAGCGTCACCTGTTTGGCTGACGGGAATTCGTGAACCTGACCGAGCTTCACGAGCACACCCCTGGGCTCGACCCCTCCGCGCTCGGGGCGCTGGTGCGGATGCTCGCCCTCGCCGACGAGACCGGGCTAGTGGACCTCTCCGACAGGGGCCCGGGCGACCGCTTGCGCATCGAGCTTGCACGGCTTGTCCACCCGCACGACCAGGCTGCGCGAGGCCGGGCTGATCCACCGCGGTCGGAAGGGACGTTGGCAGCTCGATCCCGAGTTCCTGTGGCCGGGCTGATCCGCACCCTCGAAGCGTGCGCACAGCTCGGCCCTAATCGGGGGCCCACTGCGGGCTCGTGGCCCGACGAAAGCCCTCCTCAGAGGCCACCGCTCGTCTGACTGCTGAGGGGGCCTTCGACCCTGGTCCACCGGACCCTCTCGGATCACACTGGCAGTGTCAGTGAGGGCGAGGATTTTGCCGAGTTGGGTTCCCCTGATCCGACAGCCCGCCCGCTGAGGTGGGCGGCTCACAGGCTGGTGTCGCTGCAAACCCTGGTCTGTTGAGCCGCCCTCCTGAGCGAGCTAGCTGACGCTCCGGTGGGCCGGTCGGTGGCCTGGCTCGCCCCCACCATCGGTCGGCCCTCCCGAGCGCCCGTTGAGGTGGGCGGCTCCGGGGGAATCTGCCGGCCCCTGCTCGGGGCTACCCTCTAGGGAGGACGGGTCGAGCAATTGCAGCAGCCCCCCGTTGTGGTCCTCCCTGGCCCTCCCGCCTGAGCCAGACTGCGCGTGCGCGCCCAGCAGGGAAGCCGGGCGGCGGCCTTACCTGTCTGACAGGACACAGTGAGACCACCTTCACCCGTCGAGGGAGGGGCTAGCCTCGGCTTCCTCTTCGCTCGCCTATCCGAGGGTGACCCCGATGGACGGGCTAGCTGGGGCGTCCACTCTTATACCCACCATCGGCCAGTCCGCCAGGGCGCCTGCTGAGGTGGGTCGATGCAGGGGGGGACGCATTCCGGGCTGTAGGCGCCCCTGTGCGCCCCTGAGACAGGAGGGCCGGCATCAGGTACTCCGCCATGTGCAGACCCTCGGGGTAGCCTCGACACTCGGTGCCCCCCGCCGACCACGACGTCCCGGACTCCCTCCTCCGGGCGGCTCGGCCGCCGTGATGGCGCCGCTGAACGGCGCCCCGTCCCCTAGGCTTCGCCCCCGTGGCGCTTGCCGACCCGTTCTGGCCGAGAGCGGGTTCGGCGAGTCCCACCGCTGGCAGCGACTGGATGGATCTGCGCCGCCCGGCGTGGATGGCCGCCGGCGCCTGCCGCTCCACCCCGGAGCTCGAGTTCGTCCTTTTGCCGCCGGGCGTCAGTGCCGAGCGCCTGGAAGAGCTGCGCAACATCTGCCGTGGGTGCCCAGTGATCCAGGAGTGCCTCGACTACGCCATCGCTGACGAGTCCTTGGTTGGGATCTGGGGAGGCGCCGACGAGCGGGAGCGGCGGGAGTACCGCAGGGCGCCAAGGAGAGGGACCGGCAGGTGCTCGCTGCGACGCCACCCTGGCGACGACCTGCGTCCCGCCACTGCGGAGGAGCGCGCCCGTCGGGCGCTGCGTCGTGGTGCAGCACTCAGGGCCCGTCGAGCGGCTGGCTAAACGGCCCCCCCTTGCTCCGCGGCTGCTCCGTGGGAGACCGTAAAACCGTGTGATTTGATGGCAAGCGCTGTGAGCTGAAATCCCCAGGTCAGCGGGGATTTCCGCTGGTGGTGACGGTGAGCCGGCCTGTAGGCGGGGTTCTGTCCGGTGCGGGTGCTCGACCTGCCCAAATGCCGTCTGAGCTGGGCTTTTCTCTACTCATTAGTGCTCGTCATGACCTGACGCTATGAGGGCGGGCCTCCCCGCCCGGCTCAGCGGAGTGCTACTCCGGTAAACGAGCTCGGCCCAAGGGCCTGCTCAGAGTCCTCTGTGGACTACGCATCACGAGCTCGAGACAGGGAGGCCAGAACCATGTTCGTCGGGATGGACGTCCATCGCAATCGGACCCAGGTCTGCTTGCTCGAAGGGGACGGAGCGGAGATCTACAACCGCAACGTCCCCAACGATCAGGCTCGCCTGGTGGAGCTGCTCGGAGACCTGGACGCCGGCACGCCGGTGGCCTTCGAGGCCGCCTACGGGGCCGCCTGGGTGGCGGAGCTACTCGAGGATCTCTCCTTGGAGCCCCACCTGGCGCATCCCTCTGGGTGCAAGGCCATCGCCTCGGCCAAGCTCAAGTACGACAAGCTCGACGCCCGCACCCTCGCCAACCTGCTGCGCACCGGCTACCTGGCCGAGGCGTGGCTGGCCCCGCCGGAAGTGCGCGAGCAGCGCCTGTTGTTGCGGGAGCGAGCCTGGCTGGTGCGGCTGCGGACCATGGCCAAGAACCGCATCCGGGCCCAGCTGGCCGAGGAGGGGATCCGTCCGCCGGTCAGCCTGTGGACCCAGACTGGCCACGAGTGGCTCGAAGACCTGGAGCTCTCCGAGCTCCACCGACGGGGGTGGGCGACTGCGAGGTGCTCCTCGCCATCCTCGAGTCGCGCATCATCGGCCTGGAGGCCACTATCCGCGCCGACGCCCGCCACGATCCGTGGGTCGAGGCGATGCGGACCATCCCCGGCATCGGGCTGCTCACGGCCATGACCCTCGCGGCTGAGATCGGCGACATCGCCCGGTTCCCGACTGCCCGCAAGCTGTGCGCCTGGGCCGGACTGACGCCGTCCATGCGCAACTCCGACCGCAAGGCCCACCACGGACACATCACCAAGGATGGGCCCGCCGCAGTCCGCCACGTCTTGGGCGAGGCCGCCCACGTTGCCAGGCACTCCGAGCCATACCGCTCCGACTTCCTGCGCATCCAGCACCGACGTGGCACGGGCATCGCCCTAGTTCGCACGTCGCGCAAGCTCATGACCCAGGTCTTCCACACTCTTCGCGCCCTCGAGGCGTGAGCGGAGCCAGGTTCGGCTGCCGGGTGAGTCCGGAAAATTCCATGCGCCTGAAACACGGCCGTTGACCTGACTGAGACAGCCCGGCTTCCGCATCAACGTCGTGCGCCCCGATGGGGCCGAATGGGTGGTTGCGAGGCCAGCTCCGAACCGGTGAGCCCCCCTGCTTTCCTCCCAAGCGTGCGCCGGTCCTCGCTGGCGTCACGGTCACTGGTCCACCCTCTGACTGCTAACGCCTGTCACGGTCTCGGGGTCTCGGTGAGGGCCGGAGTGACGGCCTCGTCAAGGATGCCCCATTGAGGGCCAGAACGATACCGCCGCCTCCGGCTCCCTCCGAGGACTCGAGACCGGCAACAGAGGGATGCGCCGAGAGCGCCAATCAGTGATCACCCTGGGCGGGTCCTCGTCATCGAGAAACCGGCACGCAATCACGAGGAGGTTGGATGTACGCAGGGATCGATTGGGCATCGGAGGAGCACGCTGTCTGTGTGCATGATGCAGACGGCCAGAGGGTGGCGTCCTTCAGCATTCCCCACAGCGCCGATGGGCTCGAGCACCTCGTGGACCGGCTGTCCCGCTTGGGTGACCCGACCGAGCTGCCGGTGGCCGTTGAACGGCCGGACGGACGCCTCGTCGACCGCCTGCTGGAGGCCGGTCATCCCCTCGTGCCGGTCTCGTCCAATGCCATCAAGGCGTGGCGCGAGGCCGAGGTGACATCGGGAGCGAAGTCCGACCCCGGGGACGCAGAGACGATCTGCGAGTACCTGCGGCTGCGCTTTCACCGCTTGCGTGTCCTGCACCCCTACAGCGAGGAGACACGGGCCCTTCGGGCCGCGGTGCGGGCCAGGGCGGACCTAGTGGCCCAGAGGGTCGCCGCTCAGAACCAGCTCGAGGCCACCCTCGACGCCTTCTGGCCGGGCGCGAAGGCGGTCTTTGCCGATGTGACAAGCAAGATCGCTCTGGCGTTCCTACAGCGCTACCCAACACCGGCGTCAGCGGCGACTCTTGGTGAGAGGCGGATGGCCGCCTTCTGCGCCAGGAACGGCTATTCGGGACGACGGTCGCCAAGGGAGCTCGTCCAGCGGCTTCGAGCGGCACCCTCTGGCATTGTCGATGGTCCTGAATCCGCGGCGCGCAAGAAGGTCGTGCTCGCGTTTGTCCAGGTCCTGGGGGGTCTCAACCGAGCCATCGCCGACTTGGACTGCGCCGTCGTCACCCACCTCGGCGAGCACCCGGACGCCGAGGTCTTCACATCGCTGCCACGCTCCGGTCAGATCAACGCCGCCCAGATGCTCGCCGAGTGGGGCGACTGTCGCGAAGCCTACGACAGCGCCGAGTCAGTAGCCGCGCTGGCCGGCGTCACCCCCGTCACCAAGATGTCCGGCAAGTACCGTTCGGTCGAGTTCCGCTGGGCATGCAACAAGCGCTTCCGCAACGCCGTCACGACCTTCGCGGACAACTCTCGCCATGCCAACCCCTGGGCCGCCGGCGTCTACCAGAGCGCCCTCCAGCGGGGGCACGACCACCCCCATGCTGTGCGCATCTTGGCACGCGCCTGGATCCGGATCATCTACCGGTGCTGGCTCGATCGGGTTCCCTACGACCCTGCCAAGCACGGGGCCATGACGCGAATGGAAGCCACTCCAGACGAACAACTGGTCGCCTAGGGGTTGACACAGAGGGTGTCGTTCGTCCGCGCTCCGCTTGCGGGCGCTCCACCGTGACCCAAGCTGCGGTCCGTCGCCAAAAGCACCCAGGAGCAGGGGGAATGTACTTGACGAGGCCCGCCCTCATGGGTGGTGTTTCGCGATGTCTCGCGGACATTTCGCGGACAACTACTGACTGACAGATCAGTTTGGGGCTCGAGGCTCCCTGGCTTCGGGCTGCATAGGCCAGGAGGGTCTCGTACGTCACGCTGTAGGGCTCCAGAATGTCGGTTTCGTCATGCAGCGGCTTCATATTCATGGACGAGCCCGCCGAGTAGGTCACGGCGTTGAACGCGGATGTCGTGTGCGGAGGAGCCCGGCGGGCAAGGCCCCGACGGAGTAGCCAGGTGGCGACCGCGGTGCGGGCGCCGCAGGTTGTAGTGCGCGATATAGATCCGCAGGACGTGCTGTAGGTGGCGACGAGAGACGATCAGCAGCCAGTCCAGGCACTCAACACGCACCGTGCGCACCCACCGCTCGGCGTAGGCGTTCGCTCGCGGTGCTCGGACCGGAGTCAGGATGATCCGCATGCCCACCGAGCGGAACACCTCGTCGAACGAACCGGAGAACTTGGAGTCGCGATCGCGGATCAGGAACCTGAGACGGGCCTTACGATCAGCAAGGTCGGCGACCAGGTTGCGGGCCACCTGAGTCACCCACTCTCCCGTGGGGTGTGCGGTCACCCCGAGAACATGCACGACACGGGTCTGCACCTCGATCACGAACAGCACGTACAGCCGGGTGGACAACACGGTGTCGACGGTGAAGAAGTCGACGGCTAGGAGCCCAGCGGCCTGGGCACGAGAGAATTCCACCCAGCCCGGCCCATCTCGTCGAGGAGGGGATCCAGGCGGTGGCGGCGGAGCAATCGGCGGATGGTGGTGGCGCCGACACGGAGGCCGAGCTTGCGGAGCTCTCCTTGGATCCGAACGCATCCCCAGCGAGGGTTCTCTCGGGCCAACCGCACGATCAGCTCGACGGTCTGTTCCGGCACCGGCGGGCGGCCGGTCCTCCGCGCCCTGCTCCCCCACCGCCGCCATTTGCGGCGGGCCAACTCCCGCTGCCAGCGCAGGACGGTAGCCGGGGTGACCAGGAAGGCGTCCCACCGCCTCCTGGGCAGCAGGCGACCCAGCACAGCCAGCAGCGCCCGGTCAGCCGGGCGGTAGGCCACCCGACCCGGCAGCTGGCGTCGCAGGACGCGCAGTTGGTGGCGCAGTACCAGGATTTCCAGATCCTTGTCGACCTCATCGCGTATCAACGACACGGTCAACCCGAACATATGAAGCAGGCAGTTGTAGAGGAACGACCAAACCATGGCCGCACATGATCGCTGCTCGCGCAAACCCCTGCCTGGGTGCGGCCCCAGACAACTGCACCCCTGGTCAAGCGGCAGAACTGAGCTTTCGGACCCCTTCACGGTGCGGCCCAGGAGCTCACACTCCAGGGTGGCGAAGAAGCTCTCGGCCATGGCGTTGCGCGAGCGAGATAGCGCTTGAGGCAGCGGATGATCTCCTTCTTCGACAGGCCCTCGGCGGTGCGTCGCTCGACGTAGGCGATGGTCGACGGTGCCATCGCATGCGGACGACGACGGCGCGATACAGGGCGGCGTTCGCTTGACGGTTCCCACCACGGTTGAGGCGATGCCGACCGCTCGTCTTGCCCGAGCCGGCCGGGATGGGACAGGCGCCGCATAGCTTGGCCAACGCGGCGTCCGAGCGGATTCGGTCGGTGTTGTCGCCCGCGGTGACCAGCATCTCGGCCGCGGTATCGGGGCCGATGCCGAAGGCGGCAACCAGTTCAGGGGCCGCTGTCTTGGTGAGATCCTTGAGACGCCGAGACTGGCCCTTGATCTCCTCGTGGAGCTCGAGCCACCGACGGGCGAGCGAGCCGAGCACCTGTCGCATAGCGACCGCTGGGTCGGCGATGTCACCGCTGGTGTCCAGCGCGGCGCACGCCTGGATGAGGCGGAAGTCGGTGAGCGGCTCCAGTTCGGACCGCAGCTCGTCGGACGCGGTCACCAGGGTCGCCTTGAGCGTGATCATGGCCTGCGAGTGGGCTGTGACCGCCGAATCACGGGCGATCTTGACCAGACGGATCGCCTCGACGATCCCGTCGGCCAGCTTGGGTGTCGCCGTCGCCTTGCCGGCTAGGACCTCACGGGCGGCGTGTTCGGCGTCGATCGTGTCGCTCTTGCCCGACAGGCGACGCTCGCCCTTGCGAGGCGGCCGGCTCACCTCGACCACACTGCGTCCGTGCCGGCGCAGGAAGCGAGCCAGGCCGCTTCCGTAGGAGCCGGTGCCCTCCACGCCGAAGGCTGCCACGGCCCCGAGCTGGTCGGCCCACGCCAAAAGGTCGATGTAGCCCGACACATCGGCGGAGATGGCGAGGTCAGCGAGTCGGCCACCCAATCCATCGAGAGCGACGGCCACATGCTCGTTCTTGTGGGTGTCGACGCCGATGACAACGTCGCTCCGGCCGAGCGCGATGCTGGTCATGCTGTTGATCTCCTCACAGGTCAACAGCCGCTCGCCGGTCGGGCGGGAAGGACAGGACTGCGACGGGACCTGGTCGATCAGGCTCCTATAAGGTCACTGCCCGCTCGGCTGGCGGGCAGCCTTCCGATTGGGGTGCGCTGCCCCGGTCAGACGACACGTCAACGCGAGGGCACTAGGCCGGTCATGGCAAGGGTCAGGCCGACCGGAGCAACACGAGAGGATCATCGCAGTCGTAGCAGTCGCCGACAGAGCCCATGGAGCGTTCGACACCGGCGGCTCGACATGCCCTGGCGAAGTCGTAGCTGGTGTATTGCAACCCTGGGCAACCCTGATCCGAATGGTGGACGACCACGTCTTTGGACGGCGCCGGGCGACCGCCATGCGTAGGGCATTGGTGACCAGCTCGGTGCGCTGGTTAGCCGACATCGACCACCCCACGACCCGGCGGCTGAACACGTCGAGCACCACGGCCAAGAACACGAAGCCGGCCCAGGTGGGCACGAAGGTGATGTCGGCCACCCAACGGCGGTCGGGGCCGGGAGCGCTGTAGTCCCGGTTCAACAGATCCGGAGCCGGCCGGGCAGTGTCGTCGCGCCGCGTCGTGCGGCAGAACCGCCGCCGGGTCACCCCCTGGATGCCGGCGGCCCGCATGAGGCGAGCCACCCGGTGGCGGCCGACAGGCTGGCCCCGCCCGTCGACCAGCTCGGCGGTCACCCGGCGATAGCCGTAGGTCTGCCGGGACTGGTCGTGCACAGCCCGGACCTGCTCGGTGAGCACCTCGTCGGCCATCGCTCGGGCCGAGGGCGGCCGCCGCCGCCACTCGTAGTAGCCGCTGGTGGAGACCCCCAGAGTGCGGCACATCAGCGCGACGGGGAAGCTGGCCTGGTTGGCGTCCACGAACTCGAACACCGCTACGGGGTCGAGTCGGTCTCCTTGGCGAACCAGGCCGCGGCTTTTTTCAGGATGTCCCGTTCCTGCTCGAGCACTCTGACCCGACGGCGCAGCCGAGCGACCTCCGCCTGGTCGTCGCTGGTGGCGGGCTCCTCAGGCTCGGGGCCCTCGGCCCCGGCCGCGAACACCCAGTTCCGCAAGGTCTGATCGTTCACTCCCAGCTCCGCAGCGACCTCCGGGATGGGCCGTCTGCTCATCCGAACGAGGCGCACCGCCTCGTCGCGGAACTCCAGTGGATACGGCGCTTGAAACCTATGGGGCATCGGATCTCGGACTCCTTCCTACACCAGACGAGACATGGTCTCGCCCGGTGCTCAGGTGTCCGTGGATCCCGGGTCACTCCATGTGCCCGTCGCTGACGCCGGAAGTGGTAACGCTCGGAGCGGCGGCTGGAGCAATCCTCAGCCCGCGCCCCGTTGACGTCGCAAGGCCGCACGCTGGAGCGCCCGCCGGGCGGCGCTCCTCGTCCACAGGCGTCCCCGTCCCGGGTTTCTCGCACCAGACTCGCACGTCGCCACCCGCCCGTATTGTCCGACATTCCCTCTCCGTGCTGCCGCCCCACGTCCCGACGAGCTCGGGGCGGTCGAGGGCGTACTCGAGGCACTCATCCCGCACCAGGCAGCGCGACAGATCTTCTTGAGAGACGCGGAGCTGCCGCCCGGTCGAGGAACGAAATCAAGGTCGGGGTGCTCCTTGCACAGAGCGTCGGCCATCCACGCGGGCCGCACTAGCCAGTCCATCCAGGCCGAGTCGCAGGCCGGGGTGGCCGTCCCCTCTCGCGGCCAGAGGGGGTCGGCGGCTATGGCCACGAGGGTCGAGGCTAGGGACCGGGTGGCGTTCGGCAGGCACCGTTCCCCCCGGCAGGGGGCCGGCGGACCACCTTACCCGGCGCCCGGTGGATCCACACAACGCCAGGGCGCTCAAGACGGCCCTTCACCGCCCGAAAGGAAATCATCGACGGCTAGCCGGCCCCTTGCGACTGAGATCAACCCTTAGATGGAGGTCGTGTCCGACCGCAGGGCCCGGAGGTTCGGAGGGGGTGGGTTCTCCGGCGGCTTCGGGCCGCCGAGGATCTCACACTCGACGACGCCGCCGACTCCCCCATTTCCAAAAGCACCCAGGACTAGGTCGACAGTCTCCTCGGCCATGTCGGGTCCGAGCGGTTCGCCGCGCACGACCGAGCGCATGAACAGGGGCCCGATCAAAAGGTCGTAGATGAAGGCGAAGTCGGCGTCGGGCCGCAGCTCGCCCCGGTTGACGCCCCGCTGGAGGGCCTGCCACACCGAATTCCGGCGCCGGGCGACATAATCGCCGAGGTAGGTCTCCGCCAGCTCACGGTCGGCCACGAGATCGGCGACCAGGCCAGCCGTGATGCGACGAGACTCTGGCGTGTTCATCATCCTCACCTGTTCGCGTTCGAAGCCGAGCAGGTCGTCACGGAGAGCACCGGTGTCGGGGGTCGGAGAGGAGCCTGGGGACTCGGTGAGGGCTGCTATGACGAGCGCCGGCTTGGACGACCACCGCCTGTAGATTGTCGGTCGGCCCACACCGGTCTTGGCCGCCACGCCGTCGATGGTGAGCCCGGCGTAGCCCTTGTCGTTGAGTATCTCCAGCGTGGCGTCGAGTATGGCCTTGTCATAGCTGGGGTCGCGGGGCCGTCCGGGGCGCCGGTGCGTCCCGTCCCCATCGCCGACCACGCCTCGCTCAGTCTCCGCTGTCCTGGCCATCGTTTCCTCTCCTCGTCGGTGCCAGAAACAGTCTACCGGGAATTAGTTTACAGGCCCTTGCGTAACGGGGGGGATCGGTTTACAGTGACAGGGTAACGATATTCGCCGTCCGAAATCTGGCCCACAATGCACACCACCTCCCACCAGGCCATCTCGCCGCGCTCCTGCGCAGACGACGAGCCTTCTGATGGCGAGCCCTCTGATGAGGCTCTGCTCGTCGGGCTCGGCCGCGGGGACCAAGGAGCGGGGGGCGCGTTCGTCCGCCGGTTCCAACGACGCGTATACGGGCTGGCCAAGAGCATCGTGGGCGACCCGACCCAGGCCGAGGACATCGCCCAGGAGGCGCTGAGCCGAGCCTGGCGCCACGCCGAGACCTACGACTCCCGCCGCGGCTCGGTGTCCAACTGGGTGCTCACGATGACCCGCAACCTGGCCGTGGACGCCCTGCGGCGGCACGCCGCCGAGCCCGCCGATCCGCGAGCCGTGATCTTCTTGGACCAACCGGCGCTTGGACCTGTACCCGAGGAGGCGGCGACCATCGCCGACCACACGAACCGGGTGCGCACCGCCCTGGGCCAGATGCCCGTCGAGCAGCGCCGGGCCCTCGTCCTAGCCGCCTTCTACGGCTATACGGCCCGAGAGATCAGCGACGCCGAGGCGATCCCCCTAGGCACGGCCAAGACCCGTCTCCGCTCGGGCCTGATCAAGGTGCGGGCCCTCTTACGCCAGGACGGGACACTTCCGCGGGAACTGAAGTCATGAGCAAACTAGCCCGACGGGATCGCCGCTTCACCCCCTACCCAATAAAGACACAGGAAGGAGCATCTGTAACGATTCGCACTCCGCAAACTCGGCAAGGGCTCGCCACTGACTTGATCTCCGCCGGGATCGCCCGCTGGAAGGGTGCCGGTGAGTCGTAGCCGGTGAAGGTCGTCAGCCTGTGACCAGGGACGGGTGAATGTGGTGAATGTCTGTTACCGCCCCGCTGCGTGCGCGTGTCGTGCGTCGGGGGAGCGCAGCATTCACGGCAGCCACGAATACCTGGTGAGAGCTTGCGACCCCAAAGGGGAACCGCCGTGCCCCGCTAGCGAGGTCCGAGCCGATGTCCCCTGCTCAAGATTGCAGGCTACATAGAGAAAAAGGGGAGGAACCGTAGAATGCGCAAACTATCGAAGCGAATTGGCATGGCCGTGGGGGCGACGACCCTCGCAACCGCTGGTGCAGTGGGGGGCACCCTCGCGACCACCGGCGGCGGAGGCGCGGGCGCATCGACCCCGCTGGCCGTATTCCAGATGGTCCGCTCCACGGCGGCGGTGAACACAGGGTGCCTGCCGAACGCGAAGGCCAACGTGGTCATCAAGTCGCTGGGTCCAGTCGAGGTCATGGTGGTTTCTGCGAACCACCTCCGACCGCATACGGGCTTTGACTTCTTTGTCATCCAGCAGCCCGATACGCCGTTTGGACTCTCCTGGTACCAGGGGGACATGCAGACCGATGGCAGCGGCAACGCCACCGGCACCTTCGTCGGGCGCTTCAACATCGAGACCTTTATCGTGGCGCCAGGTGTGGGGACTCAGGCTCCCGTGATATTCCCGACGGATGTCAGCACGAACCCGACCACCCCCCCCGTCCACACGTTCCACCTGGGCCTGTGGTTCAACTCGCCGGCTGATGCCCACGCCGCCGGCTGCCAGGCGTCTCCTACGGCCACCACGCCGTTCAACGGTGAGCACAATGCCGGCACTCAGGTGTTGAGCACACGCAATTTCGCCCCCAATAACGGTCCATTGGACAAGATCCAACCCTGACGCCAGCTGCCCGGAGGGGGTAGAGACTCTGCAGGGGCGGAGCCTCTGCCCCCTCCACCCGTCGACGCGGCCACCCTGATCCCCAGCGTTGGCTCCCCGGAGCCGCCCACCTCAACGGACGCTCGGAAGGACCGACCGATGGGGGGGACGCGCCCACCACCGAGCGGCCCACCGGAGCGTCAGCTAACTCGCTCAAGAGGGCGGCTCACAGGCAGAGGTTCACCAAGCCCTATCCGGAGCCGCCCACCTCAATGGGCCGGCTGTCGGATCGACAACGCAACCCACCGAAAGATCATCCTCCTGACACTGCCAGTGTGATCCGCGAGGGTCCGGTGGACCAGGGGTCGAAGGGCCCCTTGACGGAGCAGGGCCTTAGGGCCTGTCGTGCGTGCGCGATCGAGAAACTGGGCTGGGACCTTGTCCTCTGTTCGCGGCGGTCCGGTCGGACTACGATCCGTTTCCATGAAGAAGGGGCTCGTATTTGCTGTGATGCTTGTCGGGCTGGCCGTGCTGGCCAAGCACGGCCCGAACATGCAGAACATGGACTGGGAGAAGAGGTTCGAGCGGATGCCGGACAACGCTCCGCCGAAGTGGATTTTTCGGAACGTCACCGCTATTCGTGAGAACACCGACCGGATCCTTCAGCTTCTCGAGCGCGACCGTTCCAGTTCGGCCAGCTCGCCTACTACCGCCACCTGAGCCCGGGCCTGTTGGTCACACGAGGGCGGAGCCTCGGGCACAGGTTGGCCAGGGCTATGCAAGACACCTTTCGAGTTGACCCGGGGACGATGAGCCGCCGGCAGCCAGAGATCGGGAGCCGTGCGCGACGTGCAAACTCACTCGGTTCCATAAATACGTCGACGCAGGGACGTGGGCGCTGGGCTGGGGCGGCAATTAGTTAGAGGTGCGACATCGGAAGGTGTCGCTGTGTGGAGGTATAGAGGATGCCCCACCCATGTCACGGACGGCTGACGCCCGGCTTCGCCAGAAAACCGGAGCTGGATGCCATGCGGGACGTGTCTGTGGTCGTGCGGTCGGGACAACAAGCGACCCGCTCCGCTATCGACGCTCTGAGAATTTCCGGACGCTTGGGTCCCGTAGGGCCGTGCCCCTGTCCGGAGCCACGACCGGCACCTGGGAGCGGGTGGATAGCGCTGGTGCCTGGACCTGCTGTCCGCGGCGGCCCTACGGGCGCCCCTCAAATACGAGATTGAACGGCGTCTCGGTGGCGCGACGAAACGACGAGAAGCCGGCCGCCTTGGCTACCTCCCTGAACCTGCTCTCGCCTGCTTGGGCTCCAAGCCCGGCGCCCACTTCCTGAGACGACGACGCTGTAACCGAGCAGCTCGCGTAGTCGCTCCGGCAGGGGCCTGGCCGACCCTGGGTGCACGGCCAGGGTCTGGTTCTCCTGCTGGCGCAGCCATCCCGCCAGGTATTCGAAGGTCACCCCCAGGCGAGGCCGGTCGGTGCGGTTGGCCCCGCCGCCGTGCCACAGGCTCCCGACGTACACAGCCACCGAGCCACGGGGTATGGCCACGTTGGTGGGGGCATGATCCTCGGCTCGCCAGGCCCCCGTCGCCCGCTGGCTCCCGGGATACATGACCGCCGCCGGCGTCAACGATGCAGCCGCACTGAAGGTCGAGACGTCACATTGGAGGCTCTACGCGCCATTCTCCGTCCTGGACTTTGGCCGGGTCTCGGCACTTCAGGGCCGCCTTCGGGCTGTTGGTATTCATCTTCGGCGTGGTCGGCTCGCTCGAGGAGTCGACCTTCTGGGCATGCTCCCCACGGTCCGGTAGCTCGATCGGCTCCTGGTGGACCCCTCGGACGACGGCCCCAGGGTGGGGCCAAATGAGAGCGTCACTGCCGCCCGAGGTACCAACGCCATCTGTGAGCGGGTCGTCGGAACCCGGCAGTGCGAGTGCCTGGATCGCATGCTCATCTTCGGCCACCGTCCGCCTCCGGGCTGGTCGAGGTGCGCCGGCGCCATCAGCGTCGCGAGCCCCGAGGACACGTGAGCCCGGCCTTCGATCCGGAGATCTTCCGATCCCGGTTCCTGGCCCTGCGCCGTGCGGATCGTCTCGGTGACGCCGAGCACGCTCGTCTGGAGGCGCTCTTCGCCGCCCACGCCGAGCTGGCTCGGGCCTGGGGCATGCTCCAGGAGCTCCACACTTCCACAAGAGCACGGGGGTCGAGGGTCCATGCCTGGGGGTCGTACACCTCTGTCAGCTGATAGTCGGAGTGGGTGAGCCCTATGGCATTGGGGTAGTGTGCGATGTGGTGATTGAGGGTGGTGCCCAGGAACTCCGGGTCCTCCTTGGCCAGGTGGCGTACATATGCCGGGGGGATGTTGAGGAGCTGAGTTCGGGACTAGGCCGGCGTCTTTATCGACAAGTCCCCAGCCGAAGGGATCTCCTTGGTGGACGTCGTCGATCGCGTCCCAGGTGAGCTGCGGGCCCCACATGGGGCGCTCGGCTGGCGACACGCGGCCAGCAGCTCGCCCACGACCTCCGACGAGTCTTGCTGGCACACCACTCGACCTGCGACTACGTCTGCCTCGGCTACGGCCGAATGGCCAGCGGCAACTGCACTGCGTTTCTGCACCCTTCACCACCAGATCGCGGCAGAGGGCCGCGCTAGCCGCACACGCTTGGCAGGAGCACCACAATAATCGACAATCCCGACAGGCGGCACATCTACGGCCAGAGCGCCCATCTTAGGATATACGTCAATTCTGACCGTCTTTGTCGCCCTCCATCGACTTTGAAGGCCGATGGTGCTATTCATATGTGGTTGGTCATGGCTCGGCGTGCTCGGGGAGGCGGAGTCCCTACAGAGAGAGGAAGTTCTATGCCCGCACTGCGTTATGTTGCCGGGTCGGTCGTGCTCGGAGCCGGAAGCATCGGTGGGATGGCGGTGGTCTCTACGGTCGCCAACGCCCATGCCGCGTTCGCCGACCAGTCGGTCACGGTCAAGCACAGCGGCAACGGCAACGGCAACCACAACGGCAACGGCAACGACACCAGCAACGGCAACGGCGTCGCCAACCACGCCGGCAATAAGAAGGTCATCGCCGGAAACGGCAACACCACCAACAACGGCAACGGCAACGGCAACGGCAACGGCAACGGCGTAATACTCAACCTCTAGTTGGAGGGCCGCGCACGAAGCCGGCTCGGGCCGCCACAGGAGGGAGCACCCCTGTGGCGGCCCTGCCGGCTGGTGTGCCTGTCCTGGTCATACCGCCGGGGACGGTTGTAGCGGGTGTTCGACGATAGTTTCGATGTCGCCGGCGGCAGGGAGTAGGGGTCGGGTCAGGCTCGACGTGACGACGTGAAGCGGACAGGGGAAGGTCCTACGAGGATGGTTGCGGTGCCGAGCATCCTTGAGCTCGTTGAAGAGGGTTGCCGAGGATCGGGCCAGGTTAGGTTCCTGCCTGGAGAGCAGGAACCTCTTCCTATGTCAGAGCTTTGGCGGACATCGGCTGCGGCCAAGCGCTCTATCTCGTCAAGGTGGGGGGTCGAGGCGCGCGTTGCGGGCGTCCTCTCGTCCTCCTCGGCGTGCGTCGCCACCCTGCTCGGCACCTGGCGAGCAGGTGGCACCTTCTCCTCCCTCCCACACCCTTCCCGAGGAATGTCCCCGGACGCCTATGTGAAGCAGCTCGCGCTCATTTGTGACCTGGTTGGCGCGCAGGTCCTGCTCGTGGAGGCCGCTTATCGCCAGTTCCTTCCTGAGTTGCCGATCGAGACGGTCACTTTCGAAGAGGTGGCAAATGGCACCCCGGGTCGGAAGATGGGTGATCGTGAGGGCGGAGCGCTCGTTCAATTCACCTCCGGCTCAACAGCCCAGCCAAAGGGCGTCCGCCTCACCTTGGACGCCATCGCTGCCAATGTGATCTCCATCCTGGCCTGGCTGCAGATCGAACGGGGCGACGCCACCTGCTCGTGGCTACCCCTGTCCCACGACATGGGTTTGATCGGCATGTGCCTAGCGTCGGTCGCGGCCGCTTCACCACGAATGGGGCTCGGTGACCTCGTCCTTATCGATCCGGAGCACTTCCTGAAGCGGCCCGCCGTTTGGTTGAGGTGCTGCACCGACCTCGGCATCTCCATC
Organism: uncultured Actinomycetes bacterium; assembly: GCA_963717645.1. GTDB lineage: Bacteria > Actinomycetota > Acidimicrobiia > Acidimicrobiales > AC-9 > AC-9. Next base: position 125,029 of record CAVQWQ010000031.1, read on the forward strand.
ACGGGGGCGCCCAACTTCGGCTTGGAGATGGCACTCCGGAGCCGTGGTAGCGATCGACCATTGAACCTCGCGAAGCTGCGAATTCTCATCACTGGAGCCGAGCGCGTCCGGGCCGACACCCTGCGCCGCTTCGACGCCGCCTTCGCCCCTGCCGGCCTTCGTCCCACCGCCATCTGCCCCGCCTACGGGCTGGCGGAAGCGACCCTGGCTGTGACAATGGTCCCCCCTCAGCGACGCTGGGAGAGCCGGGTTCTGGATCGCGACGCGCTGTCTCATGGCACCTGGCGACAGGCCGACTCCCCCGAGGGAATCGAGCTCGTCTCAAACGGACCAACCATTCCCGGCGTGGCCATCAGGTGTGGCCCGTCCACAGACACCTCGATCGGGACCATCGAGGTGGCCGGCCCCAGCCTGCTGCAGGACTATGTTGGCGCCGACCTGGTCCTTTCCGAGGACGGCTGGTTCACGACCGCCGACCTCGGCTACGTCGCCGATGGCGAGCTCTTCGTCGTCGCGCGGACCGACGACGTCCTCACGATCGCTGGCCGCAACTACTACGCCTCGGACCTCGAGTTCGCGGTGACCAACGAGGTGGTGCGAACCGGCGCAGTGGCGGCGGTTGCGACCAGCGACGGCCGTTATGCACTCGTGGCAGAACCACGTGACGACGCGTCTGCCGACCAGCTCAATCTGGCCTGTCGGGCCATCCGCCTCGACCAACTCCGCCGCACTGGCGCGGCACCCACGTCGGTGGTATTCGTCCCCCCCAGGAGCCTCCCCAAGACGCCGAGCGGCAAGCTGCAGCGGTTCAAGATTCCGGCTGCCCTGGAGTCCGGCATGCTCCCCGTGCAGGCCAGGCTCGACTTTGAGGATGCGAGCCTGACAGCGCCGGCAGGTCCCGCTCGATGACCACCCGAGCACGACGAAAGGTCCGGACACGTGAGCATCGATGACCTGGCCAAGGCGACAAAGGAGGACGACCTCGTAGCCACCTACGTCGAGGAGGTCCTCAACCACCATTCTCTCGACCTGATCCCGCAGCTCTTCGCCAACAGCTACGTCGATCGCAGCCCCATGTTCGGTGCCCGAGGTGGCGTCGACGACCTCAAGTGGGCCGTTCGTTTTCTCGCCGCGCCTGACACCGACGTCCATTTCATCCTCGAAGACGTAATCTCCACGGGCCGCGCTGTCGCCTACCGGCTCTTCGGACAAGGGTCATTCACCCTTCGCGACCTGGGCACCTACGCCGTGAACGGACCGGCCCGACGTGAAGCCATGGAACCTTGGCTCCGCAAGCCCGAAGAGCCCCCTCCTATCACCCAGGATCCCACCTACAAGGCCATCGCCGGGACGCGCAGCGATCGGGCGCGCGTCAGCCTCACCCTGGAAACCGTCGGTTGGTTCCGCCTCCGCAGCGGCCGCTTTGTCGAGCGGTGGGGCCCCTACATCTTGAGTTGGTGATCGTATGTCTGAAGATCAGCTCCCTCAGCCCGAGATCGACCGGCGGGAGACAAGGCCTGCATTCGATGAGATCGGCCCGGCACCCTTGGCTGGCACGTGGTACGAGCTCCTCCCCGTCATGCCCGAACACGAGGGCTTCCTCTTCGGCTTGGCCACCGATCCGACCACTGGCTGGCGATGGAGATTCCGCGGGAGCATGCCCAGCATAGAGTCGTTCCGCTCCCAGCTCTGGAATGGCATCCTCGCGCAGTTCGTCATCGCCGATAGGAGGACCGCAGAGCTTGTCGGCCACGTCATCGCCTACAACGCCGATTTTCATGCCGGATTCGCTTACATGGGAATCGTAGCTTCAGAGGCGGCATCAGGTCGGGGTGCCGTACTCGAGGCCGGGTCAATATTCATCAACTACTTGTTCCATACCTTCAATTTCTACAAACTGTACTTCGAAGTACCGGAGTTCAACTTGCCACAATTCGGAGGTGGACTAGGGCGCATCGCGAGGGAAGAGGGCCGTCTACGTGGCCACAGTTTCTACGGCGGCTACCATTGGGACGAGGTCATCTTCGCCCTATACCGGGACGATGCAATGCAACTGGCTAGCACTCGTCACGTACAGCGGCTCGCTCGCGCTCAGTTTGGACTGCCCGGCTCCACGGAGGAGCTGCCGAATGGTCCGTCGCAATGAGGGCCCCCCCTTGGGCACGGCGCACGAGACGGGCTCGTCACTGCTGGGTTTGGGCGGACGAAGATCGACATCGGCACGAGCGCCGAGGGAGGGGTACAGCTTTCAATGGGGATTTCACCGCTGACGTTCGACGAGTTTCGGTTGGAACTGGCCCCCGTCGTCGGCTTGCAGAGCGAGGAGCTCAAGGAGGGCAGGCTGCTCTCTGAGGAGCTCGGGCTCGATTCGCTCGACCTGTTCCGAATGGCCGTCTTCGCCGAGGATGAGGCCGGTGTCCTATTTGTCGATGCCCCGTTCCCTGACATGTCCACGGTCGGAGACGTCTACAAGTACTACGAGGCGCTGTGTGCCCAGGGCCCTCCCGGCGCGAGACAGTAGTTGTGGGCCGCATGGGCGTGGCTTCGGCCAATTGCGCGCCATTTTTGAAGCTCGGGGGTGGAAAGACCACTCGGACCGGGCGCGATCACACACTCGCCCCAGTCGAGTTATCGGCCGAAGGGCCGCTATCCGTGACACGTCGCTCGGGATGGACGGCGCACGCATCAGACATCGCTGCGAGAAGGGGTCTTGAATCCGGTTCGATCGCCTGCCAAGTCGCGGCGACTATGGACGCCGAACGACCCTTGTGTTAGCGTACTCTTCGATTAAGGACTTGGGTGGGTTCCTGGAGACGGGGGGGGAAGTGTCACGATTGAGGCATGTTGCGGGTACGTTTGTGGTAGCCGTGGGGAGCGTATCACTCGGCCTATTTACAGCCACCGGAGCTGGGGCCGCTCCAAGCCACGCGAAGGTCACGGGCAGCTCGTTGGCCAGCATCGCCATGGCCAATGGCGGGAACTGCCCCGTCTTGTCCATTCAGACGGGCAACATTCAGGGCAACGGGAACGGGAACGGGAACGGCAACGGGAACGGGAACACGACCAACAACGGCAACGGGGTCGGCAACGCCGGCACACCCACTCCCGATGGCACCGCGAAGGCGGCCCTGCAGAATCCACCCGGTGGCAATGTGGTCAACGCGGGCAATGGGAACACGACCAACAACGGCAATGGGAACGGCAACGGGAACGGCAACGTGACGCTGAGCAATCGTGTCACGACCACTTGCTGCTCGCCCGTCTTGTCCATTCAGACCGGCAACATTCAGGGCAACGGGAACGGGAACGGGAACGGCAACGGGAACGGGAACACGACCAACAACGGCAACGGGGTCGGCAACGCCGGCACACCCGCTCCCGATGGCACCGCGAAGGCGGCCCTGCAGAAACCACCCGGTGGCAATGTGGTCAACGCGGGCAATGGGAACACGACCAACAACGGCAATGGGAACGGCAACGGGAACGGCAACGTGACGTTGAGCAATCGTGTCACGGCCACCTGCGTCACCACCACCGTTAAGAACGTCAACACTACAGCCGTCACTCCGCCTCGCACGGTCGTCATCACCAAGACGGTGCCCGTCACGACCGTCGTCAACCACACACCCGTCGTCACTACGCAGACCGTGCAGCAGGTCGTCACTGCGGCCCCGCCAGCCACCGCTCAGGCGGCGGCTGCAACCTTCACTGGGTAGCAGCGCCGTTCTGACTTGAACAGTCGTAGCACCAGGGGGTGTCCCGAAGGGGGCGGAGTTTTGGTGCGCCGGTGGCGACGCTCCTCTGTAGCGGGTCTGTTGGAGATAAGGCGACTGCCAGCGGTGCTGGTTGCTGCCCTCTCATGCACAGCCTTCCTGGCTAGCTGTGAGGGCGGCGCCACCCCGAAGACGGCATCGGGTCGGGCCAGCACGACCGCCGTGTTTCCGTCCTACACGGCCTCGGCAACCCAGCCCAATGTCGACGTCCATAGCTCGCCCGCCGGCCCCACCACTGTCACCCTGTCGAGCCCGCTGCCGGAGGGAACTCCGCTCACCTTCTTGCTCGCGCCTCTCGACACCCAGGCCGGGGGGGCTTGGGTCAAAGTACTGCTGCCGACAAAGCCCAACGGCAGTACAGGCTGGGTGCCGGGGTCCGAGGTCGAGATCCACGGCGATCCATATCAGCTGGTGGTTGAGCTCTCCCGGCACCGCCTGAGCACCTACAACTTCGGCGCTCTCCAGCACACCTACCCGATCGCTGTAGGGGCGGCCGACACTCCGACGCCGCTCGGCTCGTACTACCTGACGGAGCTCCTTAAGCCCACGAACGCTGGCCTCTACGGAGACTACGCCTACGGGCTTTCGGGCCACTCCGCCGCCTTGCAATCCTTCGACGGGTACGACGCCGAGATCGGTCTCCACGGGACGGGCGACCCGTCCAGCATCGGTCAGAGTGTGACCCACGGGTGCATCCGGCTCAACAATTCCGACATCGACGCCCTGGTGCCGTCCCTGCCGCTGGGCACACCCGTCGACATCCGGCCCTGACGGCTGGAAGGACGGAACGTTCAGGGCACGGGCAGCGCCAAGGCGGCTTGCTAAAGCCGTGGTGACATCGTTATGGCGGTCTCCAGGGATCCTGGCCCGACCCCCTGAGATCGGTCCACCTGATCTGTCCCCCTGATCCTGGACTCGGTTTGTGAGAATCAAGCGACACTGGTGGGTTGAGGGTGAAGCTTCTCATAGGCGATCGGAGCGAGCATGCCCGCGAGCTATGGCGACGGCTCCGGTTGTAGAAGGCTTCGATCCAGTCGAAGATCGCGCTCGACAGCTCAACCCTGGTCTTCCAGCGCCTCGAGTTGAGCAGCTCGGTCTGCATGCGTTGCCCAGAACGACTCGACAACGGCTTTGTCGAAGGCGTCGCCTACTGTCCCGATCGAGTGGGCCAGGCCGGCGGCACGCACCCGCTGGCTGAAGGTCCAGGAGGTGTACGGAGAGCCGTGGTCGCTGTGCACCAAGGTCCCAGCGGGCTTTCGGCTGTCTATGGCCATCCCGAGGGCGGCGTTGACCATGGCCGCGGTCGGCCGACGGTCGAGGGACCAGCCCACGACCCGGCGAGAGAAGGCGTCCAGCACCACGCAGCAGTACAGCTTGCCTTCCCGGGTGGGATGCTCGGTGACGTCGGTCATCCACAACTGGTTGGGCCCCTGACGGGAGAACTCCCGGTTCACGAAATCCTCGTTGGTCAACCGATGGATCCGGTTCGGCTTGCCTCTTCGGCGACTCGGGAGGCCGCTGATGCCCTGCTCAGCCATGATGGCCCGGATCAGCTTCTTGTTGACCACCTGCCCGTATGCATCGGCAAGCTCGGCGCGGACCCGCCGCCGCCCGTAGGTTCGTCGCGACCGGTCGTGAACCTCGGTGATCAGGTCGGTGAGCCAGGCTCGTCGGATGGCTCGGTCGCAGGGCGCCTTGGTGCGCCAGGAGAAGAACCCCGAGGGGGCGACAGCCAGGATGCGGCAGACCCGCTTGGCGCCGTGGCCCTCCCTAACCAAGGTCTCCACGATCCCGAACAGTTCTTTGGGCGCACCACCCGCCCCTCGTCGAACAGGGCCGAGGCTCGCTTCACCGTAGCCAGCTCCGACTGGAGCTCAGCGATCCGTCGTCGAGCCGCCCGCAACTCGGCGGTCTCGCCGTCGAAGTGCCCGCGAGCTCGCCACGGTCGATCCGGTCCTGGCGCACCCAGCGGTACACGGTGCCTTGGGAGATCTCGAGCGTTGCCGCTATCTCGACCACCTTTCGTCCCGAACGGACCTGTTCGACGACCATGGTCCGGAACTGCGGCGCATACGAATCTGGCATGCCTTCCTCCTGGAGGATGAGGCCGCCATTCTCACAAGCGAGGTCCACGCGTAGGGGGACAGACCAGGTGGACTGATCAACGGGGTCCGGTCAATCCACGCAACACCCCGGCGAGACACATACAAGCGGAAGTGCTCGGCTCAGGAGAAGGAGCGCATCTGGGCGGCGGTCAAGCGGGGTTGACCGGGCCCCGGTTTACAGCACACGGCGTCTTGGTCGGAGCGGCCATGGCAATGGCTGGGCCAGCGACACGGGCGTCGTCGCGGTGAGAGCGGCGTGGACCACCGGGAGCAAGGAGGACGGTGGCGACGCCGCCGAAGCAGCGGCCTGGGCACGACTCCCAGTCAGCGAGGGCCAACCCGACGCCCCCCCCGCTGACGGACATGGCCTTGAGCCCGACAGCGCTGACGACGCTAACGGAAGCCGGCAAAGAGAGTGGCCTTTCGCAAACACCGCCCTGGTTGCATGTACACCTTGCCCTCGTCAGTCGGATGGTCGGTGACGTCCATCACCCACAAGTGATCGGGTTGGGCAGGATCGAAGGACCGATTGACCAGATCGTCGGCCGGCTCAGCGACCGGGTCTCGACGCGTGCAGCCTCGGCCCCTGCGCCGGTGGATCCCGGCGACACCGGCCTGGCGCATCAGGCGCTCTACCCGCTTGCGCGAACAGCGGATGTTCTCGCCGAGCATCAGCTCGGCGTGCATCCGGGGCGAGCCATAGTGTGCCGGCTCATGGCGTGGATGTCGACGATGGTGTTGGTCAACAGAGCATCGGCGAAGTCCCGCTCGCTCACCGGAGCCGCCTGCCAGGCATAAAAGGCCGAGATGGACACCCCCATGACCCGACAGCACGCTGCGACCGGCAGGTCCTCGCAGCGCTGGGCGATGAAGGTGTAGGTCATTTTGGGCGGGGCAGGCTGTCCTTGGCGAAGAAGGCCGCAGCCCGGCGGAGGATCTCGACTTCATGACCCCGGGTGGTTGCATGACCCCGGGTGGTGACCCAGCTGCGCTAGTTGACGATGAGTTAGAACAGTCGAGGAGTCACGTTGAAGAAATCGTGAGTTATAGCAATGGTGATCGTGCCGACCGACAGAAGCTGGTTGATGGGCTATGACGGCGACGGGCAGCTTCGACGTTACGTCTGACTGGCCGCCGGAACTCCCTACGCCGCGCCCGGTGACTCCAGCCAACTCACCTTCTCGCTCAGGGCGACCTCTTCCGACTGGCACAACCTCACCGTCGAATCTTCCTGAGCTTCCCTGTTCACGACACCTGGAAGTCCCGCCAACTCAGCGGGCGGGCTGGTGCGGTGGGTCACCTGCCCGCCTCGCCGAAGCCCAAAAGGGCGAGCTACACCAACCGGCGGGCCGGCTTCGGCCCCGGTCCTAGGCGTTAACTATTACGCCGTTGCCGTTGCCGTTGCCGTTGATGTTGCCGTTGTTGGTGTCATTGCCGTTTCCGGCGATGACCTTCTTATTGCCGGCGTGGTTGGCGACGCCGTTGCCGTTGCTGGTGTCGTTGCCGTTGCCGTTGTGGTTGCCGTTGCCGTTGCCGCTGTGCTTGACCGTGACCGACTGGTCGGCGAACGCGGCATGGGCGTTGGCGACCGTAGAGACCACCGCCATCCCACCGATGCTTCCGGCTCCGAGCACGATCGACCCGGCGACATAACGCAGTGCGGGCATAGAACTTCCTCTCTCTGTAGCGACTCCGCCTCCCCGACTCCGCCGAGCACGCCGAGCCATGACCAACCACATATGAATAGCACCATCGGCCTTCAAAGTCGATGGAGGGCGACAAAGACGGTCAGAATTGACGTATATCCTAAGATGGGCGCTCTGGCCGTAGATGTGCCGCCTGTCGGGATTGTCGATTATTGTGGTGCTCCTGCCAAGCGCGTGCGGCTAGCGCGGCCCTCTGCCGCGATCTAACCGGCCTGGGCGACGGCCAGCCGCAGGAAAGGCAGGCGCACGTGTGCTCTCGGCCTGGCGGGCGAGCCCAGAGTGCCTCGGCGCCAACCGCTCCCACTGTCCAGAAACCTTGTGTCGGTTGTGAACGCTCCGTCACGCAAGCTTGATCGACCTTGTCAGCCTTTGTGCGGCACGAGTACCTTGAGCGAAGCCCAAAGAGACCTGGTTGTTTCGGTCTTGGTCAGTCGACGGCTTGCATGAGTTGACTGGCGCTTCAGGCTCGTCACAGCTTCGGCTCGCCTGGGCGACGCATCCGAGACGACGGCCGAGTGAAATGCGGCCGCGTCCACTCCCCACCCACTCCAGACGCCGATACGGGGGGAGGAAACGAAATGGAGCACGCCGACTGTCGATCCGTCCCCGTGGCGATCCGGCGAGGCACACCATGTCTCGTCTGTGGGGCATCCTCATTCGTGAGGCGGACAGCTGGGCCCTCTAGGAGGTGCCCGCCAACCGCTGACGCTCCTGAGGCGAGTGGCGGCTACGACCGCTATCCGCCCGTTGAGGTGGGTGGCTCCGGAGGGTCGACAGTCCCTGCTGCTTTGCCCGTGAGCCGCCTTCCTGAGCGCCCGCCAGACGGCCCGGGTCGACAGCCTTGAGGACAAGTCCGAGCTGGCGCACCCCGCCTCTGGTCACTCGCTCGCCTCGACCTGGAGCGCGCGGCCGTCTGGTCCCTCACTTCGGCACCGGTCAGATGGCCAAGACAATCTGCTCACACTGTCCCGTCGTCGCGGACTGCCGTTGCTTCGCCCTGGTTCGGCCGGCGCTGCGGGGGATCTGGGGCGGCCTCGGCGAGGCTGAGCGGCGAGCAGTGGCGGGCGATGCAGGCTCGGTGAGGCTCGCGGGTCACCGGCGAGGCAGTGGGGAGTGATCGGCGGGATCAAATCAGCTACCCCGCCAGTGACTGGGGTCCCCGGAGGACGGCCCCCGGGTCCACCTCTAGTGTCTATCGGCCTGCCTTCCTTGTCGACCCTCTCGGCGAGTTAACCCTGGTTCAGCTTCGACCCGGGCTATCAGCGCACTCGTCCATCTGCCTGCTCCGAGTACCCCGCGCTCGGCGATTCCCTTTGGCCTCGGTCGACCAGAAGCTCGAGCACGTCGGTGCGGTCATAGGCCACCACCGTATGGACCAACGCGAGGAACCGTCGACGAGCTGCTGACCTTACGGTCGGAGCTGCTTGTTGATGTAGTTCAACATGCCGTGGCCGTCAGAGACAGGCCCGGAACCAGCCCAGAAGCCGATCTCCAGGTGAGGGCCGGTTGAGAGACCGACTATCCCGGAACCAACGCTGGAGATCTGCTGGCCGTTCGCCACCTGGGCGCCCACTCCGACCAGGTCGTTCCCAGAGTGGCCGTAGTAGACCGTCGAACCCGCGAGCGGCCCTCCGGTTATTTGCAAGACAGGTGCGTTGGGCCCGAACCCGTTGATGCCCTCCTGGATAACTTTCCCACTTCCCATTGCGCACAGGGGCGTGCCTCCGGGGGCGGGATAGTCGACTCCCTGGTCGATCTGGCTTAGAGACCTTAGGAATCCCTGAGGCATAGGAAAGCCGCCACCGTTTGCACCGAAGCCGCATGGCGACTTCACGGTGCTGGCCTGGGCCAGAGGTTGCTCGGTCGGTGCCGCCGACGAGGCCCGAACCCTGGCCTGGGTCAGTGGCTGAGATGGCGGAGGTGGGGGCCAGGTACGAACACCAGGGATTATCGAGTGCGCCGGTGTTGACGCCGGTGTGGGACCGGGCTGGGCCGACGCCTCCCCATCGAGGCCACCCGCCACGATCGTCCCAGTGGTGCTCGTGGCAGTCAGTCCGACAGCGCTGACCAGGCCGGCCCAGCGCCGAGTAGAAAGTTGCATTTGCCTACACTCCGCCGATTCGTATGATCCAGTGACGTCCTCGAGAACGGAGCACTGATGGTCAAGAGACGACTTTAAAGCACTCGTGGCCTATTGCAAGGCGTCGCTCCCGTCAGGCTGTGGCCGCAACCAACTCAGGGCCATCGTTGCTCACGTTGTTGACTCACGTCCTGACTGGGTATGCGATAAGTTCGTTTCGACTGGCGGAGGCGGGGGGACAAGCTTCGGGAACAGGAACCGCGCCCCCAGCCCCCCGTTTTTCACCGAGGTCGCCCAGCCTGAGCGGCAGGCTATTGGGAGGCGGATTAGGGGGAGCACAATGAAGCAAGTAGTAGCGGCGGTGGCGATGGCTCTGGTGGGCGCAGCCTGTGGAGGCGGAGGCACGTCCAGCCCGAGCAGCACGTCGAGCAGCACGTCGAGCAGTGCCCAGACTCTCGTGGGAACCATCACCCTCCACGACACCAAGACGGCGAACACCGGCTGTAAGGGACAAGGCAGCTTCTCCGACATCCACAACGGGACGCCGATCGAGCTAATCAACCAGAGTGGCAAGATCCTGTCCACGTCCGAGCTTAGGGAGGGGAGGTCGGTGGGCAGTCTGGGCTGCCTGTACTCGTTCCGGCTGGAGCACGTCCCTACTGCGAGTCTCTACCAGCTCCAGGTGGGAGGCAATGAAAAGCGTGGCCGGCTGCCTTTCACGTCGGCTCAATTGAACGAAGCCCAATGGCAAGTCAACCTCGAGCTGGGGCAGTCGAGCAGCACGACCACGACCGGCTAGCAACGCCCGCCAGCCCCGGTCGACGAGCCGCAAGGGCAGAAGGTCACCCGGCGGACTGTAGAGCGATCCGTGCTCCCCACCGGGAGTGCCATTAGCAAGCAACGTCCTCGACCAGCCAGGGGGAGAACTATGGCTGAGGGAACGATGCCCCCAGAGGGCGGCAGAGGAGATCAGCTTCCGCCTCCTCCTACGCCCCCGCCTCCAAGCAAGCCCACTGGGTCAAACCGTGGAGAAACTGCGCCGCCGCCGCCACAGCCACCGACGCCGTCCGCGCCAAGGGTGGAACTGATGAGCGGGACCACTGGGACGCGTGGGCCGAAGGCCGGCTGAACATGGAGGCAATCCTTGGCCAGCATCCGCAAACGTCAGACCAATCACGGTCCCCGCTGGGGCGTCCGCTTCCGGGTTGACGGCGTTGCCCGGGAGAAGGCGCTCCGGCGGCGCCAGGAAGCAAAGCGTTCAAGCGCAAGGTGGAGGCCGACGAGCTCGCCGGGTTAGTCGTTGATCCCCGGGCTGGCGTCGAGTGCTCACCTCGTCATTCGGTGCGCGCCGGTACCGGCGATCTGGGGCGACCGTACTGAAGGTGGGCCGCTGTTCGCCTCCTCAATGGTGATGGTGCTTCCCCTCGAGTCGTTCGTGCCCGATCGAGGCCCCGCTTCTGCATGGTTGGCCGTCGTTGCAGTGTTACCACTCGCCTCCCTGTCCGCGACCATCGGGCCGAGCGTCGCCGTCGCCTTCTCAGCCTGGCGGGGCGGTACTCGAGGAGGCTGTGTGCGACGCCGGGAGCGGCGGGTTCGTGCTGGCGGCGGGGCCTCCGTGCGACGCCCGTCCGCTCTGGATAGGTACGACAGGGGAGTGGGCCCCTCCCGGTCTTCCCGTCTGGCGGAGACGTGGGTGCGCGTCCTCGCCCCCACTTCCGCGCCCACCGAGCGCAATGCCTGACGAGTCAGTCCCCTGGCGGGCGTCGCCGATGATTCTCGTCACGCCCGCCGGTCTTAGTTAGAGAACCCAAACAGAGGAGCAGCTATGGGCGTGGCCTTCCCAGGAGACTCACCGGAGTATCGGGCGGCGCGAGACCGGTTGCTCGAGCAGGAGGCCGAACTTCACCGTGCCACCGAGGCAGTGGCTGTCGCGAGGCGTGAACTGCCGCCTGGCGGGGTTGTTCCGGAGGACTACATCTTCCAAGGGACAGGTGCAGACGGCAGCCCCACCGACGTGCCGTTATCGGAGCTGTTCGCACCCCGCAAGGAGTCGCTCGTGATCTACAGCATGATGTTCCCGCGTGACCCCGGCGATCAGCGGCAGGGCCCCGACGCCGGAGAGACGGCGCATTTACCGCTCGCGGAGGGCCCGTGCCCGTCTTGCACGGCCCTCCTCGATCAGCTCGAGGCCGCGGCGGGCCACGTCACTCAGCGGGTCAATCTCGTGGCGGTCGGGAAGTCCGGGGTCCTGACGACGATCCGGCTAGCCGACCCTCCTGGCGACAGGAGGGTCCACGACGGGCCGAGGCCGAGCCAGGACGCGCCAGGCCCCGGCTAGTGGTGCAAGCCTGTGAACGCATCGTGCCGCACGGCGCCGCACAGGGCCGGAACCGGGCACCGCTCACCCTGTCTCTGACTAGGGATTTCGTCTCCTGCCGTGGACCGTCCAGGACGCTCTGCACTAGTGGACGCGTCCCTTTGGGCTCGCGGGTCACCGGCGAGGCTGATGGTGACTGCGGCGGGTCAGTCGCGCCCCGCCGGCGACCGGCCCCGGAGGGCCGTGGTCCGCCGGGTTAAGCTCCCAGGGCGCTTCGACCCTGGGTCCACCGGGCCCTCCGCGATCACACTGGCAGTGTCAGGGCGACGAGTCTTTAGCGGGTGTGGGCTTGGCTCGACCGCTGAGGTGGGTGGCTCCGGACAGAATGGGACCCGTGCATAGCTCTGTCCGTGAGCCGCCCTCCTGAGCGCCGCGTTATTTGTCATTTGGCGCATGGTGGGAGAACGTATCTTGCAAATCGTCGGCTTCGGTCAACGAGCTCCGGACCTTCTTGCCGAAGGTGAGGGACTGGATGAACAGCAACTCCTGGGTTGTCAGCGAGATCGTGCTCGCTCTGTTTATCGCGCTGACCGTAAGCAGCCTCGTGTTCTAGGCGAGCTGCACATAGGGCTCGTCTAGGATCTCTGCAAGCCGTCATGGAGGCGTTCCAAGTAGTCTCGCAGCGTCCCCAAGTGCCGGGCAGCAGGATGCTTCGACCATTGCTGCTGGGGCACCTGGTCAAGTGCGGCGTGGGCATTGCAGAGGTCTCTAGCCTCGACCATCAACACCCCGGCGAAGATTTCCAACACGTCTCCGATGCCCTCAGCGATGTGAAATGCCTCCTCTGTTGCATCGCCCAGCAGCTCGGCCTGCTCTCGGACGGCTCTGGAGTGCCCACGCTGCCAGGCGTGCACGATCCCTGCGAGGAGCAACTCGCCGGTCGGTTCTAACAGTCGACGAATCTCGGCCGCCGCCTGCTCGACTCGGTCCTCGTGACGTGTGCGATGGTGGCGAGTCGCTTGCTCTTGTGGAGCCACGAACATGCCGAACAGGGCCATGATCGCTGTCAGCACCAGCGACATCAGCGCGATGGCGAGGGCGGCGTAGCTTCGGGCGTTGCTGCCGCCCATCGTCCAGGCCAAGGCTGACGCCGAGAAGCCCGCTACTAGTCCCAAGCCCACGGCCCATGACAGAGCCTTCCGCATCCACTCCACAGCCGCCGACCCTACGCCTTAGCCGCCCTGGCCGCCCTCGACGGTGCCGCAACGGCCCGGCTGTGGCGCGTCGGGAGTCCCGACGTCATCAACATCGTGGTCGAGGCAGTGATGGAGGCAGCGTCGGCGGCGGAGGCGGCCTGCATGTGGGCATGGGTGAGGCCGCTGCCGATGGCTCCTACGGTCTCGAAGGCCACCTCCAACGGGAACGGCAAGACACCAGCTGAGGCCTAGGAACCCTTGAGGCCAGCGGGTCGCTATTCTGGTCACGCGATCCCCGGCAGCAATGTGAGCCGCTCGGGATATGGGGCGGCAAGACGGCTGGACAGCGCAGGGCGATCCTCGCCCACCGAGCCCTTGGTGGTTAGTTGTCATGCTCGCTCGGGCTCGCGGCCCGCGAAGTGATGCGATGAAGGAGCGGGGCCTCCGCTCCCCGTGAGGGTTCCGGTCTGGAGTGACCCGGGTCTGACGGACACGGGGCTGGTGATTTCAGGCAGCTTCGCGTGAGGGAGAGTTGGCGCGCCACCTCCTCTCGTACTCGGAGGGTGACAGGTAGCCGACCGAGCTGTGGCGCCGCCACGGGTTGTAGAAGGTCTCGATGAAATCGAAGATCGCCATGCGGGCGATGTTTCGGTTCTCGAAGGCGGTGCGGCCCAGGAGCTCACACTCCAGGGTGGCGAAGAAGCTCTCGGCCATGGCGTTGCGCGAGCGAGATAGCGCTTGAGGCAGCGGATGATCTCCTTCTTCGACAGGCCCTCGGCGGTGCGTCGCTCGACGTAGGCGATGGTCGACGGGTGCCATCGCATGCGGACGACGACGGCGCGATACAGGGCGGCGTTCGCTTGACGGTTCCCACCACGGTTGAGGCGATGCCGACCGCTCGTCTTGCCCGAGCCGGCCGGGATGGGACAGGCGCCGCATAGCTTGGCCAACGCGGCGTCCGAGCGGATTCGGTCGGTGTTGTCGCCCGCGGTGACCAGCATCTCGGCCGCGGTATCGGGGCCGATGCCGAAGGCGGCAACCAGTTCAGGGGCCGCTGTCTTGGTGAGATCCTTGAGACGCCGAGACTGGCCCTTGATCTCCTCGTGGAGCTCGAGCCACCGACGGGCGAGCGAGCCGAGCACCTGTCGCATAGCGACCGCTGGGTCGGCGATGTCACCGCTGGTGTCCAGCGCGGCGCACGCCTGGATGAGGCGGAAGTCGGTGAGCGGCTCCAGTTCGGACCGCAGCTCGTCGGACGCGGTCACCAGGGTCGCCTTGAGCGTGATCATGGCCTGCGAGTGGGCTGTGACCGCCGAATCACGGGCGATCTTGACCAGACGGATCGCCTCGACGATCCCGTCGGCCAGCTTGGGTGTCGCCGTCGCCTTGCCGGCTAGGACCTCACGGGCGGCGTGTTCGGCGTCGATCGTGTCGCTCTTGCCCGACAGGCGACGCTCGCCCTTGCGAGGCGGCCGGCTCACCTCGACCACACTGCGTCCGTGCCGGCGCAGGAAGCGAGCCAGGCCGCTTCCGTAGGAGCCGGTGCCCTCCACGCCGAAGGCTGCCACGGCCCCGAGCTGGTCGGCCCACGCCAAAAGGTCGATGTAGCCCGACACATCGGCGGAGATGGCGAGGTCAGCGAGTCGGCCACCCAATCCATCGAGAGCGACGGCCACATGCTCGTTCTTGTGGGTGTCGACGCCGATGACAACGTCGCTCCGGCCGAGCGCGATGCTGGTCATGCTGTTGATCTCCTCACAGGTCAACAGCCGCTCGCCGGTCGGGCGGGAAGGACAGGACTGCGACGGGACCTGGTCGATCAGGCTCCTATAAGGTCACTGCCCGCTCGGCTGGCGGGCAGCCTTCCGATTGGGGTGCGCTGCCCCGGTCAGACGACACGTCAACGCGAGGGCACTAGGCCGGTCATGGCAAGGGTCAGGCCGACCGGAGCAACACGAGAGGATCATCGCAGTCGTAGCAGTCGCCGACAGAGCCCATGGAGCGTTCGACACCGGCGGCTCGACATGCCCTGGCGAAGTCGTAGCTGGTGTATTGCAACCCTGGGCAACCCTGATCCGAATGGTGGACGACCACGTCTTTGGACGGCGCCGGGCGACCGCCATGCGTAGGGCATTGGTGACCAGCTCGGTGCGCTGGTTAGCCGACATCGACCACCCCACGACCCGGCGGCTGAACACGTCGAGCACCACGGCCAAGAACACGAAGCCGGCCCAGGTGGGCACGAAGGTGATGTCGGCCACCCAACGGCGGTCGGGGCCGGGAGCGCTGTAGTCCCGGTTCAACAGATCCGGAGCCGGCCGGGCAGTGTCGTCGCGCCGCGTCGTGCGGCAGAACCGCCGCCGGGTCACCCCCTGGATGCCGGCGGCCCGCATGAGGCGAGCCACCCGGTGGCGGCCGACAGGCTGGCCCCGCCCGTCGACCAGCTCGGCGGTCACCCGGCGATAGCCGTAGGTCTGCCGGGACTGGTCGTGCACAGCCCGGACCTGCTCGGTGAGCACCTCGTCGGCCATCGCTCGGGCCGAGGGCGGCCGCCGCCGCCACTCGTAGTAGCCGCTGGTGGAGACCCCCAGAGTGCGGCACATCAGCGCGACGGGGAAGCTGGCCTGGTTGGCGTCCACGAACTCGAACACCGCTACGGGGTCGAGTCGGTCTCCTTGGCGAACCAGGCCGCGGCTTTTTTCAGGATGTCCCGTTCCTGCTCGAGCACTCTGACCCGACGGCGCAGCCGAGCGACCTCCGCCTGGTCGTCGCTGGTGGCGGGCTCCTCAGGCTCGGGGCCCTCGGCCCCGGCCGCGAACACCCAGTTCCGCAAGGTCTGATCGTTCACTCCCAGCTCCGCAGCGACCTCCGGGATGGGCCGTCTGCTCATCCGAACGAGGCGCACCGCCTCGTCGCGGAACTCCAGTGGATACGGCGCTTGAAACCTATGGGGCATCGGATCTCGGACTCCTTCCTACACCAGACGAGACATGGTCTCGCCCGATGCTCAGGTGTCCGTGGATCCCGGGTCACTCCAGTCTCACACCGCATCCGGCTCTCCACGAGCCCATCCGTGTGGCTATGCGACTGGTGGATCATACGCAGGTCTCGGTCGCCGTTGGAGTTGGCTTTCATCCTTACGGCGATGAGCTGAGCCTGCATTCGAGTTCGCTGTCATCGATCTCTCACAACCGTGACCTCCAACAGCCGTGATAGGTCGACGCGCGAGGTCGCCGTACGACCATTGGGGAAGAGGTAGTGGTACCAGCCGTCGCAGGGCGTCAAGGCCTCGATCCCGCCATCGCTCGTTGTCCGCGCCTCCAACCTGCACTCGTACCACTCGCCCGTCATTAACGAGGGGGCTGAGGCACCGAGCGAAGCCATGGTCACGCCGACTGCAACGACCGTGGGGTCTCGATGTTCCCCGATCGTGGCTGGACTAAGAAGCCAGCTCTCGTCAATGGTACTGATGCCAGACGATCCGAGCTGGGCTGAGCCTCCATTGAGGCGCAGATAGGCGGTGCCAGCGCGACTGGCGGTAACAACTGCGTGGAGTTGGACTCTCAATGCTTGACCCCGCGTCACGGTGAGCGGTACCCGGTCCTGGTGCGCCCGTCCGAACGGGTCCGCCTGGTCGCGGTAGATCCGCAGCAGATAAACCGGCCGATCGGGGTAGCGATCGATCACATCGAGCCGTCGGCCAGGATAATCGACAGCCACTAGACGCTTCCCCTCCAGCCGGGCGCCGTTGGCAAATCGAAGGTAGGGGTCGTTTGGAAACAACGGTGCCTCGAGGACCAACCGGGGTCCAGGGGCATCGGTCATGGCCACCTCGGCCGAGCGCACCTGGCCCTGCCTCTGAGCATCGCGTATGACGATGACCGAGATCGCCACCGACCATGCGACGGCTACCAGAGCGAGCCCGGCCACGGTCTTGCGGCTTGGCCGCCAGGTGATGGCACCCCAGGCCGCGGCCACGACAAGGGGCGCCAGCAGGGGATAGTGATAGAAGGGACCGAGGGCCTGGTCCAGGCCAAAGCGGATTGCGTTGTCGGGGCTCCACCAGAAGAAGTACCCGACGAGAACTGCTGCGATCATTGCAATCAGCAGCCACACCCTCGTGTCACGGCGGCGTCGCCACAAGAGCACTCCCACGAGGTGGATGATGATGGGTGCGGCTGCGAGGAACCGCGTCAGGTCGAACAGAACGTGACCCAGGGTGTGGATGGCGGTGCCCAGCGCGTAATGGATCTGGCCACCGCGCCCGCCGCCGGGCACCTCGAAGCTGGCCCGCCAGCCGAACCCGAACGTATCGATCCCGCCGGTCACCCCGAAGGGCAGCCGCCACGGCGCGCCCATCACCGCCTGGTTGTAGCCGGCGAGCAGTACGAGGGGCGCTACCACACCGGCGATGACTCCGAGAGCCAGGCGCCCGAACTTGCCCAGGCGCCACGCCCACCACCCCACGTAGACCACCACCGGTCCGACGACCAACACCGCGTCGAAGGGCCGGTGAAGAACGGCGAGCCCCACCAGGACGCCGGCAATGACACCGCTTCCCCGCTTACCGGTATTCAGGGTGCGAATGAGAGCTGCAGCGGCTGCAACAACCAGGACGAACAACAGCTGGTAGCTGAGCAGCGAGGCCGATTCCACCCACGTAAACGGCGAGGCCACGGTCAGGGCGGCGGCAAGCATCGCCACCCGGCGGTCGCGAGCGACCTCCCACGCCAGCCAGGCCACGGCGAGCACTCCACCACCACCGAGGGCAGCACGTAGCGGCAACGAGGACCCAAAGGTTCGATCTGAGGTGGCAACGAGCGCCGGCCACTCCGGCTGATACTTGAACACCACTCGGTCCCCGCGCAGGCCCGAGAGATAGGGCCGGAAGAAGGGGTCATACGTTGCCGGCGGCAACGTGAGGTGTCCGTCCCCGAGAGCATTCGCCTGCACCTGATAGGAGACCTCGTCGAGGTCCGCCGTGCCGTGCGGGAACACGAACCACGCCGTCATCACCGTCGCCACCGAGGCGAGGAGCGTCAGTAGGACGAACGGAATGGCCTCGCGCCATCGGAGCCACTGGGGTTCCCGCTCCGCTTGCAGGACCACCGCAGGATGTTAGCCACTCAGAACCACCGGTAGGCTGCTGACCTGGCCCGACTTCGCCTGGCGGTGCCAGGTCGTCGAGTTCGACGCCATCGCCGGCACCCATCCTACGTAGGTCGCCGTATCCGCCTTGCCAAAGGCTGCGATCTTATCAAGCTACTCGGCCGTCCAGTAGTGGGCATGAACATCGATAAGCAGGGCCACCTCCTCTGGCTTCAGTGTTGCCGCTCGACTGCTCTCTCAACAGCAGGGGAGCGTGTAAGTGCCGAGAACCCGGTCCAAGCCCTTCACCTGGACCTTCGCCACGATGAGGCTGTGAGCCAAGATAGGTTATGGCGCTTTCCTTCCCCTACGAGGCCTTCGTTCGCGTGCTCCAGCTGTTGCGGCTTTGCCGGAACGAGCGACAGGAGCTGGCCATCGAGGTCGTCATGGTCCGACGCGAGGCGCGCTGCGAACTCTCTGAGCAGTCCTGCCTCGAACCGGCAGGCAATGAGGTCCTCGGCCATTCATCGTCCCTCCGTATGCGGGATGCCGCGGTTGGTCGAGTAGCCCAGTGCGCCCTCAGGCCACGGCGGAGGCTGATCCTTGGACGTCCACATGCCGCAGCGGAGGCAGCGCCACATCGCCGGTCGGCGTATCTGATCGCCCCACTCACTCTGGCGCTCCTGGTCAGTCGTCTCTTGCCAGTCGTGGCCGTAGGACGGGTTGGGCAGGGGAACAAGGCCAGTGATGAGACCGAGCTGGGGAAGGGCGAACTCTCCCCCCGACACCAAGACATCGAACATGCCGACCTGCCACAAGTGGTGGGCGCCCCCGGTGGGCGGCCATTCGCAACACCGAAGACCTCTTGCTGCAGCTCGGGCAGGACGCTGAGGCGAGCCGGATCGAGGCTGAGCGGCAGATGGAGGCGCGGGACATCGTCTCGGCAGCGGACGCCCTCCTCGAACAGTGGGTGACACCTACGCCGCACGGGTCGCGACTTCCGAGGCGGGAAGGTGGGAACTTCCCGGTGACAGCGCTCCTGTCACACTGGGCGAAAAGCTACTGACCTCGCAGGAGGCAGCGGTACAAGCCCACCTGTCAAAGCGAGCGATCACCGAGGCCACAAGAAGTGCCAGATTGCTCGGAAGGATGATTGGGGCCCGCTGTGGAGTGTGTCGTGATGGTCATCGCAGTACCCTGGCGTCTCGACGACGATGTGCTAGAGCGCTATCCGCATCCCGACTACGGGGCTGACAGGCCGACGTAACGGGCCAGGCAGAACCCTGCACCCTGATCATTCGGGGCGGGTCGGGTCCTGCTCACAGCGTTCCTTGACTCGCTCCTCGACCTCGCGGAACCACCGATCGGCGTCGAACACTGGACCCGTCTCGTCGGGCTCGTGTTCCTGTTGCCTAGCGCCCGGACTGCCGGCACCGTCCATCTCAACGACGGGCGGACGGCCCTCGTCCGGGCCGACCTCCTCGGGGGACCCAGAGTCGCTTTCGGGCTCCGTTCCCTGGTCAAGTCCGTCTTCGGACCGGCCCGTAGAAGGCGTCGGCGGAGCGGGCACGTCGGCCTCGCTCAAAGGGGGCACCGACGCCACTGAGTGTTCGGAGCCAGGCCGGTGAGCAGCTTCAGCAGGAGGTGCTTCAAGGGCAGCACAACGATCGCACAGCGCCGCTGGCAAGAGTCCCTGGAGCTGCGCCCGGGAGTCGATGCTCGCGGCCCCTGGGAACTCACATCGACAACCTGAGCAGGTCACGATCCGATGAAATTCCTTCAGCCGGTCGCCGGATGTAAGGACGAGGGAGGTGGACTCCACCACCACGACTGTGCGTCCTCCAAGGGCGATTCTCACTTGCGTCGGCCAGCGATGAAAACGACGGAAGGCCAGCCATTTGGCCTGCCGCATCCGTTTTCTTAGCTTCTGATGAAGGAGCATCCTCGTGATGATGAACCTTTCAGTCCAGCTTGACCATAGGCTTCACGATTTGTGTCGAGCCGGCAACCGCGACACCATGCCGCGGTGCCTGCCCTGGAGTGCCTGGACAAAGGTTGGGTGGCCGCAGGCGTCGTGTCGCTTCGGCTCGCGGCGTAGCGATTGAATGTTTGCCGCGGTCAAAAGATATGGAGTGAGGTGATCGGCCACACCCTCATGACCACAGGGCCAACTACCGACGAGCCACGAATGGGCCCGAAGGAGCGGCTGTCCTTGGAGTCCCCGCGGTTGTCGCCAATCACCCAGTACTCCCCGCTTGGGACCAGGCAGGCTCCGCCGGCACGGGCGGCGGCTGATATCTTGCATCCTGGGGCCTGACTGAAGTTGCCGGTGGTGACAGTGCCAGCCGGCAGGTAGGGCTCCGACGGGGAATGGTCGCTGACGTAGAGGAGGTTGTTAGCCGAGCCGACCGAGTCACCCGGCAGGCCAACCACCCGCTTGACTAGGCCGGTTCCCTACGGCTCGGAGGTGTCGGTCGGAGTCTCCGGCCGTGGCGTGGACGGCGCCTACCTCGACCCCACCGTGGTCGAACCCCTCTGCCGTAGAGACCACGTGGCCGTCGATCGACTCGGGCGTGCCAGACGTGTTCACGGCGGTGATCTCCGCGGCCTTGAGGCAGAGCGTGATGTCAAGCGTCTGCCGTAGGGCAGAACAGCGGATCCAACAGCGGCCAGCTCGTACCCCCGTGTCCGAGCAAAACGGGCTGCGTGCCCGGCGCTGAGCTGAGCTGAGCTGGGCTGGGCGTCGGGATTTCGGCTATCGCCGTCCGCTCAGTCCGATGGCGCGGAAAGGCCTTTGGGTGTGTCGCCCTTCCTCTCGGCAGTCGCGGGGCTCCCCACAAATCGAGCTGAGCCCCAGCAAACCACGACGAGTGGTCGGCCTGCAGGAGGGGTGATGCCCTGATCGACGGACTAGGGCTGCCCGAAACCCCTCCAGCAGGCCGGCCTGATTCGCTCCTACCTCAGGACGGCACGCACGACACGAGAGTTGGCAAACTCAACGGGTTGCGCCCGGGCTGAGGGCCCGAGGCGACGTTCATAAGCCCTGATTAGAGGGGTATCTTTACTGATGCCACACGGATCTTTCGTGGCGATGGTCACAAGCGGCGGAGTGGTCGGGAGGTCACGGACTCGACCACCCCGCTCGCTTGCGCGCGCCGAGCTAGCGAGAGTGCGTCGAGTCAGTCACCCTCGCCTTCCAGGTTTGACACACTGTCGGCCATCAGTCGAACGTACGTGCCCCTCCTCACCCTTGTGTGGGCAGCCGGACAGCTATCCCACCGAGGCAGAGATGGATGACGGCAGCGAGCGAGTCCGCCGAGTGGTAGCCGTAGCCGCGGCGCTGGGTCAGGCGGATCTTGCCGTTGATTCCCTCTAGGCGGCTGTTCGACAACCCGAGCTCGACCGCGGCGACGATGCCGTCGAGGTTGTGTCGGACCTGGCGGGCCAGCTTGATGAAGGTGGGCATCCGGCTACGCCGCGCCGAGGTGATCCAGCGCAGCAGGTAGGGCCGAGCCATGCTCGGATCCACGGCCCGGTACAGGTCTCTCAGGGCCTCCTTCAGCTCCCAGGCCCGCCAGAGACGATGGCGGCGGCGGCGAATGGAGTTGAGCAGCTGGCGCTGGTCGTCAGAGAGGCGTTCGGCTCCGGATCTGAGGGCGAAGCGCAGCTGGCACCAAGAGCGGTCGCCGACACCGCTTGGGTGATCCCGGCCGCCGTCTTTGTAGACCGAGTCGAGGGCCCGGTTGGCCATGTGGGATCGACCCGGGGCGCCGTGTCGCTGTTTCCAGCGGTCGGTTTCCCCGGGCCGTCCCCCGAACCGGACGTGCGACTTCCACCGCATCCGGCTCTCCACGAGCCCATCCGTGTGGCTATGCGACTGTCGTGTTCGCCACCCATTTCGAAGGGGTCGCCGCCCCGCGGTAGCGGTAGCGGGTCACGGGCACTGTTCCACAGTTGAACAGGACCACGCCTTCGTACTCGGGCCACCACCTGTTGGCCAGGTAGCTCCTTCGCAACCACCCCCGTTTGGCACGGCGATGCTTGCGGCGCAGCCATTGCACCACCCGCTCCCAGCTGTAGTGGGCCAGGTAGTGAAAGGTGTCCTTGGACACGCCGTGTCGGAAGTAGTTCGTCCAGCCCCGCAGCACGCCGTTGAGTTGGCGCAGCAGGTCGGACAGCGGGTTGTTCGTTCCTTGCCGGGCGATCCTCTTCACCTTGGCCATGATCGAAGAGAGTGACTTCCTCGACGGCGAGGTGTAGACGAACGCCTTCTTCGAGCCCCTCTTGGTCTGGCGCTGGATGCGGAAACCGAGGAACTCGAAGCCCTCGTCGATGTGAGCGACCATCGTCTCTTCCTCCGACAGGCGCAGGCCCATCGGAAGAAGGACCTCTGCCACCTGCTCTCGCAGGGCCTCGGCGTGAGCCTTGGTGCCCGCCACCATGACCACGAAGTCGTCCGCATACCTGATCAACCGGTATGTGGCTTCCCCATGGGAGCGGCGGGTGGCCCGTTGAGTGCGGGTTGCCACGTCGCGCTGCCAGGCCTCGGCGAAGTGATCGTCAAGGACGGACAGGGCGATGTTGGCCAGCAGCGGTGAGATGATCCCTCCCCGCGGGGTGCCGGCCTTGGTGTCCCTGGTGACGCCGTCCTCGGAGAGGACACCGGCAGCCAGGAACGCCTTGATCAGCCTTATGACACGCTTGTCCCCGATCGGGTCTCGCACCCGGCCCATGAGGGCAGAGTGGTCGATCTCGTCGAAGCACGCCTTGATGTCACCTTCGAGCACCCAGATGTACTCGTTGGATGCCAGCATGTGAATCTCAGCGATGGCGTCATGGGGCCGCCGGGACGGACGAAAGCCGTAGGAGCACGGGTGGAAGTCCCCCTCGAAGATCGGCTCGAGGACCAGCTTCAAGCTGGCTTGCACAGCCCGGTCCCGAGCGGTCGGGATCCCCAGCGTCCGGAGCTTTCCGTTCGCTTTGGGGATGTTCCGTTCCCGCACCGGCAGGTGTGCCGCACCGGCAGAGGCTCGAACCCACGGGCCTTGAGATCATCTCGCAGCCGACGCAGGAACGCTTCCTCCTCGAGGACGATCTGGCGTGGTTTCACGCCATCGACCCCGGCCGTTCGCGCTCCTCGATTCCCCCGCACCCGAGCCCACCCCACGGTGAGAAAGGCGGGATCTGCGACGAGGTTGAACAAGTCATCGAACCGACGATCAGGGCTGTAGGTTGCCCATCGGTGCAGCTTGGTCTGAATCCCCAGTACCCTCGCCTCGGCTTCTTCGAGCGTCGGCCAAGGCGCGTCGGTGTTCACCGGCGACCTCCTGGCATTTCAGCACCGCCACTGCGGACTCGCTGGGTCCCTTCGCCATGTGACCGGCTTTCCCGATCTCGGACTACTACGGACCCTCCGTCCCGTCTCGTGGCCGTCAGCTGACGGTGAGCCTGCCCGCCGTCGCCCTGGCTGGGCGAAGGAAGGGCGGCCCCGAGACGGTTCCCACGTTCACCATGTCCCGGTTGACCGGATCGGCGTCCAGCTTCGCCGCTGCAGCCTCGCCGTCGGGTACGCCGCAGGCATTCCCCGAAGGCCTCCCCACCGATATCGATAATCGGCTTCGGAGTCGCCTCCCACATTCGCAATGGTTGGCGCGCACTGCTGCCCGGCCCGTGTACGAGCCAAAGGGGTGCCAGATAGGCGCCTTGTCCCACCACACCCGGCCACGACACCCAGGACGACCTGGCCCCTCCAATGCAGCGGTGTGACGCAGCACGGTCAGCCGTTGCGAAATCGCCGCTCACCATAGCGCCCGGTCAGCTCCGGTCGAACGGCTGCAACGAAGGCTGCGGCCGTCTCTTTATCGGCGTCATGGCTCACCCTGATGAGGTCAGCGTGGCCCAGGCCAATGTCCGCCAACGTCTCTAGGTTAACGGGCATGGCTGCCGGCTGGGCGGCGGAGCACCGACGCCAGAGCTACTGCCGAAGCGCTGCTGGTCGAGGAGACCAGCCTGGGCCAGCGACACCGCTATGTTGTGCGGGCCAGCCCTGAGCCCCCGCCCGACCTGGCCGAAGATCACGTGGGCGACGACCGCCAGTGCGCCTTTCGTGAGACCGCCCGCTAGTCGGTCGCCTTCTCGCGTCCGGGGAGCCTCCAGGAGCCGCCTTCGGCCGACTCCTTTGCCGCCCTGAGCGGCCGGGGCCCGACAACGCGAGCCCGGTCGCCGTCTGGCCGCGTTCCTGGGTCGGTCTGACCACGCGAGCTGGCGTCGTCTCGAGCCCGCCAGCCGCGGCACGGGGCGGCCTCGAGAGGCTGACGATAGGCTGGGGCCGGTGACCGAGCGAGTGACCCTGGCGCTCGACCAGATCGACCTCTCGAACCTGGCCTTCTGGGCCCGGCCCCTGGAGGAGCGGGAGGCCGCCTTCGAGACGCTCCGCCGGGAGCGGCCGATCGCGCACTTCGACGACCCCGAGGCGCCCTCGAGCACCTCCGCCACAAGGGGCCTGGATGGTTCCGGCTACTACGCAGTTACGCGCCATGCCGACATCGCAGAGGCCAGCCGTCAGCCCGAGCTGTTCTGCTCGGGGCGAGGAGCGGCAAGCATCTTTGACATGCCGCCGGAGTTCCTCGAGTTCTTCGGCTCAATGCTCAACCTAGACGATCCGCGACACGCTCGACTGCGCAGAATCGTCTCGGCGGCCTTCACGCCGCGAATGGTGAGTGCGATCGAGCAAGACATACAGCGCGCCGCAGCGCAGATCGTCGACGAGCTGATCGACAAGGGGCAATGCGACTTCGTGACCGACGTCGCGGCCAGGCTCCCGCTCAAGATCATCTGCGACATGATGGGCGTCCCCGAGCGTCATCACGACTTTGTTTTTCACCATTCGAACGTGATCGTCGGAGCTCTGGACCCTGAGTATATCCCCGAGGGCCGCGACATGGTGATGGCGCTCCTCGGCTCCGGTTACCGAATCACCCAACTCGTGGAGGACCTCGCCCGCCACCGGGCCAAGCGCCCTGGGGACGATCTCACGTCCGCCCTGCTCACCGCAAATGTCGACGGTGAGCAACTCACCCATCAGGAGCTGGCCTCGTTCTTCGTCTTGCTGGTGGCGGCTGGCAGTGAGACGACCCGCAACGCCATCAGCCATGGGATCAAGCTCCTCACTGATCACCCTGGTCAGCGCGCCACCTGGGCCGCTGACTTCGAGGCGGTGGCACCGACCGCGGTAGACGAGATCGTTCGCGTCGCCTCGCCAGTAATCTTCATGCGCCGCACGGCCACTCAGAACGTAATGCTCGGCGGCCAGGAGCTACACGAGGGGGACAAGTTGCTGCTGTTCTATTGGTCCGCCAATCGGGACGCGGCGGTGTTCGAGGATCCGTACCGCTTCGATGTTCGGCGGGCTCCGAACCCTCACCTGGGGTTCGGGAGCGCCGGGCCACACTTCTGCTTGGGGGCCCACCTCGCCCGTCGAGAGGTCACGGTTATGTTCCGTGAACTCTTCGCGCGGGTGCCGCAACTCCACACGACGGGAGAGCCGGAACGGCTCCTGTCGAACTTCATCAACGGCATCAAGCATCTTCCCTGCAGGGTGGCCTAGGGAGTCTCGGGGCCAACAGACCGAACGAAGTCATCCGGACCGGAGGCTCGGAGGCAGCCACCGGTCGCCTCGAGGGGACCAACAAGCTCGGCGTGCGCTTGTGGGATGAGCCAGGAGGAGCGCACAGGCTGTGGGTGATGAGATGACGGAGCGGGGCCTCCGCTCCGGCTGACGGCCCAAAGCGTTAGCGCCGGCCGCAGCCTCATCTCATCACGGCAGGAGACCCTCGGTGGATATACCAACCCAGCGGTCGACACGTCGGTCCTCGACTCCGGTGCCGGAGCGAGTGTCAGCACACTCGCGGTTGCCAAACCGAAACGGCAAAGGAAGGGAGGACCGGACGTGTCCGAACAAGAGTACGTCGGCATCGATCTCCACCGTCGGCGGTCGGTGATCGTGAGAGTGAGCTCGAAGGGTGAGCCTCTCTCTACCACCCGGGTAGCCAATGACCCCGTCGCCATCATGGAGGCCGTCGCCGATGCCGGCTCCAAGCCCGAGATGGTCCTTGAAGCCACCTACGGCTGGTACTGGCTGGTAGACCTGCTCCAAGCGGAGGGGGCCAGCGTGCATCTGGCCAGCCCCTCGGGGCTCAACTGGGGCTACCGGCGGGTCAAGAACGACGAACGGGACGCGCTCGACCTGGTGCGCAAGCTGCGCCTGGGCGAGCTACCTGCGGTTGGTGCCCTTGTGGGAAGTCTTGTGACCGGCGCCCTTGTCGGAGGCGTTGTGATTGGTGCGGCTGCGGGAGGTGTTGTGACCGGCGCCGTCGTAGGAAGCGTCGTGGGAGGTGTTGTGATCGGCGCCGTCGCCGGCGACCTGGCGATCGCGGGTCTCTTGTCCGAACTCGTCAACGGTCCGGCAATCAGCACTCCACTTAGGGCCAAGACGGCCAGAACGGCGAGAGCTCCGGCGAGCAGTGGCGTCCTCCCTGCCGAGTGGGGCCTGATCTAGCCGGACGTCACGAGCTGCGCGATCAAGCCGAACACGATGGGCTGCGGGTCACGCCCATGCTCGACCCCAGCAGTGCCCTCGGTGCCGATGGCCTTGTCCAGATCCTCGCTCGAGGCGCCGCCTTCACTACTGGTGCGCATTTGGGAATCCGTCACCGACGTACCGAACGCCACCCCCGTCTCGGCCGCCGAGGCGAACCGCTGTTCGGGATGCTTCTCCAAGGCCGGATAGACCGTGGCCACATGCCCAGCATCCAGACCAGGCCGCCAATCCACCGGCGGGTGGTGGGTGTCGACGTAGGCCACCGCTGAGACATCGAGCCGTCGAACATCCTGTTCTGTCCGGGTCGCCTCGACGGGGTCGCCGACGACTCCTTCCCGCCAGCTCGGATCACCGACGGAGGAGCTGACGTGGCCGCCGTGTCGGACCCCCGTCTCGCCCCCCGGCCCGGGGTGGCGGCCCGATAGAGAACGAAGGACATCCATCGCCTGCTCGTGGCGCTTGATCGACCGCCGCTCCCCCCACGCGATGACCAGGTCAGACGGGACAGCACGATGGCCGTGACCAACAGGCCCACGACGAGGAGCAAGATGCTCATGGTCCTCGTGCCCCCTTGCCCAATCGAGGTCCACTGCCGCTGCGAGAGTCCTTGGCGATGCTGCATCGGACTCTATTCAACCGATCGGGGCCTCGGCGAGATCCAACTGGCTTCGCCGCCTCGGCTACGAGGGGCCTGAGCACCTCCACTGGATTGGCCACGGGCGCCAAGCCCTCGGACTTGACCAGTCGGCATCCTTGGCCTCAACACGCTCCTGGTGGGCGCCGCAGGGCGCGATGGGCCGTGCAACAGCGCTAATCGTGCCAAGCTCCGCAATGGCTACCGATCAGGACATGTTTCGCGAGGTGCAGAGCTACTCGCTGACGACACGCCACCATGACGTGTCGAGCGACTCCTGCAGCTCCAGGATTTCCTTGAGCATGGCCCGCCGCTGCTCGTTGAGGTGCTCTAGTTCGAGCACGGGCTCACGCAGACGACCTTGGGCCTTCTCCCACACGCCTCGGCCTCGTTGCTCAGCCGTCATCCTGCTGTCTTGGAGGAACTGATCGACCTGCCGGCGGGATTCCTCCACCACTCGGCCTTGTTCGTCCCGATCGCGCTGGGCCTTGGCGACGATCTCCCCGGCCCGAGCACCGGCCGACTCGGCGGCTTCAGTCGTCTGCTTGAGCTCCTCCCTTTCCGCCTCGGCCTCCGAGAGGACGCGGCTCTCTAACTCAAGCCCGATCTCCTTGGCTTTGTGGAGGAGCTCTTCGGCCAGCTCAGGCAGCGGCGATCCACCAGCTCCCTCCTCCTCCAGCTCCGAAACCCTGGCCTCCAGGGCCCGGACGCGGCCATCGGCCTCGGGGAGATTCAGCTCCGTCCGCTCGAGCCGGACCCGCGTCTCGTTGAACCGTCGCTCGTACTGCTCCACCACGGAGTCGATCTCGTCCCGGGCGTAGCCGTCGCTCACCAGCGCGAACCGAGCTTCCCTGGCACCACGCCGCAACATCGGGCCCCCTCTCCCCGTCGGCCGACCGGGGGCAGCTGCCCGGACTTAGCGGCCAAGGCGTCCATGCGCCGGAACAGGTCATCCTGCCAAGCCTCTAGGTCAGGCTCGTGGTGGCTGCGCTCTTCATCCATTCCCGGAGAATTGGGTTCGTTGGGCCTCGCGGCTCGCGCTGTCTCCTGACCATGGCGATGACCGCGCCGAACAGCACGCCAAAGACCCACAACAGGGCAACAGCGTACCGCCCTCGGGATAACCGAGGCACGATGGAGTTCGATCGGTCAGCCCACACGGAGCCAATAGCGAGACCCCGGGGTAGAGTCCCTGGTGGGAGGAGCCATGGGGAGAGCAGCAGGCAACAGGGAGGTCGCCCGGGCGGCGGCGACGGGCGGGGGTCGGACGAGGCCCGACCGGGCCCACGTGCCGTGGTACGGGACACTCCTGCTGATGGCGACATCGGGATGGGGTCGCCTCAGCCGCGACCGCACCCCCCTGGTGTGGTACGGGAGCCTCGTTCTGATAGTCCTGCTGGGCCTGGCCGTGGTGGCCTTCAGCCGATACCAGCTCCTGCACCCACTGACGAAGATCGTCGCCTCGGGTCGGCCGCCGAGCGCCCCCCAGCCTCGGTCGAACATCGCGGTAGCTGCCCCGACCCCGAGCACGTCAAGCCCAAGCACGTCAACCCCGAGCACCTCAACCCCGAGCACATCGACCACGTTGGCCGGGTCGGCGGCGTCACTCGCGGTCGGGCCGATTGGGTCACAAGCCACCAATTCTGGGCCGCCCACGACCGCGCCGACGTGGTGGATGGGGGGCCCGAACCGCTGTTGCCTCTCAGCAGGCCCGCAATCGCGATCGCAGCCGACGCATTCCTCCGCGGGCGGAGGGACTGGGACA
The DNA here is from genome assembly GCA_963717645.1 of uncultured Actinomycetes bacterium. Taxonomy (GTDB): domain Bacteria; phylum Actinomycetota; class Acidimicrobiia; order Acidimicrobiales; family AC-9; genus AC-9. The sequence continues at coordinate 154,292 of CAVQWQ010000031.1, forward strand.
TCTCCTCGCACTTCGGGCGCCCACGTCGGGGCGACAACGAGCGCTCCGCCGAAGACCACCACGACTACGACGAAGCCTCCGCCGACGACGACCACCACCAGCGCCCCGCCGACGACCACCACGACCGCGCCGGCCGGCACACCCTGAGGGCTGTTGTCGCCTCGCTCCGCAGATCACCCTCCGAGCGCCACAACGACGCCGCGTCGGTCGGCTACGACCGGGACCTGCGGTCCCGATGGACTCGGTGAAAGGATCGGTGCAAGGCAGCCCATGCGTGTACGGTTCCTTACGCCTTCCCAGCGACAAAGGCGGAACGCCCCGGCGGGCGAGGGAGTGGGCCCTGAACTCGGAGGTGAGCTGATTTCGCGAACCACGCGATAGCGCCGATGGTGTGCCCGAGCGAGCGCGTCGCTGTCGATCTACCCAGGTTCCAAGTTTGAGACCATGTTCCTCATAGGCGATCGGCACTTCAGCGGCGCCCTCTCGTTCCACATAGCCCTCCAGCGATCCGAACCAGAACTCCCACGATGAAGTGGTGGTCTCTACCAGCCGCACCCGAGAACGCCTCAGCAAACTCGGGGCCGATCAACACCGGGCGGTCGAGGCTGATCGTGGACGGAAGTTTGAGTCGTCCAGTGCTCTTCTTACCAAGGGAACGCCGGAGCTCATCGAGGTGCTCTCCCAGTTGCTCGTCGTGTGCTCGAAGGGCCTGGACTACGGTCCACACTGGCCTGAAGATCTCGTCGTCGTCGACGGCATCCTTGGGGTCAATCGATGCATCGACCAGCACCGGGAGAATGATCGTGCCAACCTTCTTCTCTGGCGAGAGGCGAATGGCCCGGCCTACGGCTTACACGATGTCAACTTGCGAGCGCCTCGCGTCGATGAACGCAACTCCATCGACAGAAGGAACATCTACGCCTTCACCCAGGCAGCGCGCATTGGCTAGGACCGCACGCTCATTGTCCAGATGGCGTAGGGAGTCGAGCAATACCTCACGGTGACCACTTGTCATCTCGCCGGATACGTAGTTGGCCTTCACCGACCCGGTAGGCTTCTGGCTTCTGGGCATCCAGTCAATGGCTCCAGGCAGGGTTGAACTGAACGACCTGGCCCAGCTAACCCGGCTGTGGAAGGTGATGGCTCGACGTAGGTCGCACTTCCGCAGGGCCTTGGCTAGTCCAATCTGGCCGGCCAGAGTGCGAGCATCCTTCGGTGCTCCCACGCCATCGAGTCGGATGAAGACAGCCCGCTCGGCGTAATCGCGATACGCCTCGTCGGTCACGCCAACGATGGCGACCTGATAGTCGGAGAGCAGTCCTCGCTGAATGGCCTCCCCAAACGTCAGGCGGTGAAGAACGGTACCGAAGGTGTGGGGTGCGAAACCTCGATCACGCGGCAACGACGTACTCGTGAATCAATCCGCCGAGACGATCGCGCCGCCGGATGCGCCGGTGCGACGGGGCTGAGCGCAGGGAACGACTACCTGAGGCTCGGCGACGGGAGAGCTCAGGCCGTGGGCCGGTGGGGGCGATGCCCGTTGTAGGGCCATGAAAATGCCCCCTGGCGCCGCGGGCTCGGCTGAGTAGGATCAGCGCACCGGGTCTGGGGTTCCAGGGAGAACGCAGGTCGGGCAGGCCGCGATCAGTCACTATGGGCTTCGAGCCCGCTGTTGTAGTTGGCCGCCCCTGCGACTGGCCCGGTTGTGCCAAGAGCACGGATCCGTAGTTGTCGTTCGCCCACCTGTCTCCCACATCCACGATCAAGGAGGCAGGATGCGATTCATCGGACTCGACGTCCATCGTGATTTCTGCGAGGTAGCTGTCTGCGCCAACGGGCAGGTCCAACGCCACCCCGAGTGCCTGCTCGGAGACCAGCCCTCATGGCCTTCGCCGCTACCCTGCAGGCAACTGACCACGTCGCCCTGGAGGCAACAGGGAACGCCTTGGCCATCGCCCGGCTGTTGGAGCCTCACGTGGCCAGAGTGGTCATCGCCAACAGCGCTGCCATCAAGGGCATCGGCTCGGCTCGGGCCAAGACCGATCAGTTGGATGCCCGAACCCTGGCCCAGCTGCTCTCCGCCGGATTCCTCCCAGGCATCTGGGCCGGCGACGAACCCCACCCGGCTGGCTCGGCGTCGGATGTCCCGTCGAGCCCAACTGGTAAGGGAACGTACCCGCCTGAAGAACCAGGTCCATGCCGTGCTGCACCGCAATCTGGCCGAACGCGCACCAGCCTCTGACCTCTTCGGCGTGAAGGGGCGGCGCTGGCTCGCCGACCTCGCACTTCCGATCGACGAGGAAGAAACCGTCCTCGCCTGCCTGCGCCAGCTCGACTTCCTGGGCGAAGAGCTCCGCCGCCTGGACGAGGTCATCGCCAAGGAAGCCCTCACCTCCGAGGCCATCCGTCGCCTTCTCACGGTGCCAGGCGTGAACCTCGCCACCGCCGCTGCCTTGATGGCCGCGGTCGGTGATATCCGCCGCTTCCGCACACCCCAGTGCCTGGTCAGCTACCTCGGTCTGGACCCAAGCGTCCGACAGTCCGGCCTCGCTGCTGCTCGCCACGGCGGCATCTCCAAGCAGGGCTCCGCCGGCGCTCGCCACGCCCTGGTCGAATCCGCCTGGGTAGTCGCCCGTTCTCCTGGCCCCCTCCACGCCTTTGGCCAGCGAGTTCGGGCTCGTCGCGGGGCCAATGTCGCCACTGTCGCCGTTGCCCGCAAACTGGCCGTCCTGTTCTGGCACATGCTGACCAAGGGCGAGGACTATGCCTTCGCTCGCCCCTAGGCCGCCGCCGCAGCCTCCCCGACGGTTCCGGCACTGGCTTCGTCCCCCCGGGCGGAGGCGGCGCGCTATTGCAGATGCGCAGAGGGTCTGGGATCCTGATAGACCGTCAGCTCACGGGCGGCCCTCAGGCTCGGCCTAGAGTTGGCTCGCCGGCGCGAAACGCAATCACCAGAATGACGGTCGACTGAACACGGCCGTGTCCACTCCCCACCGACACCAAACACGACACCAGGGGGAGCATGAATGGAGCACATCGACCATCCGCCCGTGCCCGTGCGCGACCCGGCCGCACGCATGGTGCGTCTTGTTTGCGAGGGCATCCTCGTTCGTTACGCCTCCAGTTGGGTCCGCTGGCAGATGCCCGCCCACCGCTGACGCCCCGGTGGGCCGGTCGGTGGCCCCATCTCCCCCCCGCCATCGGTCGGCCCACCCGAGCGCCCGTTGAGGTGGGCGGCTCCGGGGTGGTTCGTCCGCCGATCCCAGCCCGTTGAGCCGCCCTCCTGAGCGAGCCAGGAGGGAGCGATGAGACGCAGCGAACGTCACGCCATCGCCGTCGCAATCCGCCGCTGGACGTGGCTGCGCGACTGCCACCGAGAGGACCTCAACCCGGCCGCCCAGCACTACCGCGATGGCGTCGTCGACGGCCTCAAGATGGCGATGCGGGAGGCTCGGCGGGCGCCGAGGGAGCACCAGCACTCCTGACTGACAACCATGAGGGGACATAACGGCTGACTGGTTCCCCGCAAAGGTCACGCCCCGACCTCAGCCAGGGCTGTCTGCCAGTCCTGCCCGGTGCGGCCTGAGTGCCTGGCCTACGCGCTGGCCGACCCGGACCTGGCCGGCGTGTGGGGCGGGACCACAGAGCGGGAGCGGCGGAAGCTGCGCAGGGTGGGGACGAGGAGGCTCTGGGACTCGAGGCCTCCTTAGTGACGAGCTGGGCTCCGGCGGCGGCTCCAACCACGACTTCTCCTCCGCCTCCGCCGCCCCCTCCGCCCGCATCGGCCAGCATGCCTTCCGGATCCGTTCCTCAGACCACTATGGGTGTCCACACATCGTCCCCTCCTTCTCTGCATTTCCAGGCGTCTCCACCGAACATGCAGTCGCTGCTTCCTCCGCCTCCGCACTTCCAGATGGCGGCTCCTCCGCCTCCGCACTTCCAGATGGCGGCTCCTCCGCCTCCGCACTTCCAGATGGCGGCTCCTCCGCCTCCGCACTTCCAGATGGCGGCTCCTCCGCCTCCGCACTTCCAGATGGCGGCTCCTCCGCCTCCGCACTTCCAGATGGCGGCTCCTCCGCCTCCGCACTTCCAGATGGCGGCTCCTCCGCCTCCGCACTTCCAGATGGCGGCTCCTCCGCCTCCGCACTTCCAGATGGCGGCTCCTCCGCCTCCGCACTTCCAGATGGCGGCTCCTCCGCCTCCGCACTTCCAGATGGCGGCTCCTCCGCCTCCGCACTTCCAGATGGCGGCTCCTCCGCCTCCGCACTTCCAGATGGCGGCTCCTCCGCCTCCGCACTTCCAGATGGCGGCTCCTCCGCCTCCGCACTTCCAGATGGCGGCTCCTCCGCCTCCGCACTTCCAGATGGCGGCTCCTCCGCCTCCGCACTTCCAGATGGCGGCTCCTCCGCCTCCGCACTTCCAGATGGCGGCTCCTCCGCCTCCGCACTTCCAGATGGCGGCTCCTCCGCCTCCGCACTTCCAGATGGCGGCTCCTCCGCCTCCGCACTTCCAGATGGCGGCTCCTCCGCCTCCGCACTTCCAGATGGCGGCTCCTCCGCCTCCGCACTTCCAGATGGCGGCTCCTCCGCCAGCACCACAGTTTGGTGGCACCGGTGATAACGACGGCGACAACCACGGCGGCCCCAACGACGGGGACGGCGGGGTCTAGCAGTTCCCTGCCCATACCCCATCGGTCAGCGCCGGAGCGACGGCCCTCCCCCCCCGGGGCCGTCGCCCGGCCAGCTGGCCACCAGTTCAGCGAGCCGTGAGGCCGTCGGTTGAGCGCCGGCCCTTGTAGCTGAGGTGCCGCGCCTGCCCCTGGTCGGTCGACTCCAGCAACTGCACTTCGATCCGGAGTTCCGGGGCAACGGCGTACACCGGTTGGCCGCGGTGGCTTCGCCATGGCGGAGCACTTGGGTGCCGGAGTGGCGCAAGCTGCCGTCCAAGCTCGATGCGGTCCACCTCGCTGAATCCGACCTCGACGATGCCGGCGAAACGCAGCCCGTAACTGCTGTCAGACTCGGGCACCGGTCGGGCAATTGCCAAGGCACCGCAGCGGCCATCCCGCCATGGCGCCCACCCGATGACGGACAGCAAGGCCCGACGGAACTGCTTGAGCTTCACCCATGAGCGGGAGCGCCGGCTGGGGAAGTAGCGGCTGTCAGACGCTGGGCCACCACACCCTCACGGCCCAGCTGCCGACAAGCACGCACCATGGCTAGGCCCTCGCCGAGGCGGGCAACCGTGGTCAACCAGGACGACCCATCGAGATCGAGGGACTCAAGGACAGCTCGGCGTTCGCGATACAGCTCATCCATGAGCGAGCGACCATCGAGGTAGTAGACGTCGAAGGCGATCCCAAGTCACCGGCGCCTTGGCCGCAGCCCGAGCAGCAGCCTGTGGCGACCTCGCTCCAAGGCGGAGCGAGAGGCGATCGAAATCGGGGCGGCCATCGTCCCCCGTGGCGATCAGCTCGCCGTCGGGGACGGCGCTCCGGTGGCCGATGACGGCCCCGAGGGGCTCGAGCTCGGGAAAGGAGGTGGTGACATCAGCGCCAGACCGGGTGAGGACATGGATTCGGCCATCCACCGCTCGGATCAGAGCCCGCCATCCGTCCCACTTGGGCTTCCAGGCCCAGCACTCCTCCGTCTGTGGGAGAGGACTGGTGGCAGCCAACATCGGGGCGAGCCGGCGAGGAAGTGGCACCTGGGCAGCGACGGCCATCGGGGTGGACGAATGGACGAATCCGAGCCGTGGCTGCCGGCTACTTAGCCGCCTTACGGAACTCGATTCCTTCGTTGGCAAGGCGCACCTGGTCAGCGATGTCGGCGACGGGGACAATCTCGAAGTCGAAATACGCCCCGAATTTCGACGGAGCCTCACCTAGAGAGTCTGGATTGTCGGTCTCCACAATGGCATAGCCACCCCGTCCGTCCAGTCGCCCGAGGAACTGGAGGAAGGTCTCGTCAGGCGGCGGTGACCACTCGCTGTAGACCGCAAGGACGCGGGTCGCCGCAGCTTCGTTGTCCGCCGCTGACGGCCCCACTCCGCAAGGTCCATGACACGTGGTACTTCATAGCTCCAGACACCTCCCCTTCTGCGTGGCGTTCCGTGGGCGCCACGGCCTCACGCTAATCCCGACCTTAGGGCACATCGGTTGAGACCCGGGTCAATCACTCCTGAGCTGGCCCCCTCCACCACCGCCCGCCGCCGCTCGACGTCCCGTCCGCCGCTACCTCCTCGCTGGCGTCGAGGACCTGAAGACCGGATCGGGGGGAACCTCGGTAATGAAGCGGCCCTCGGTCGTCCACCGGCCACACCAAGGCGATGCCATCGTCTTTGCACACCCGGTGGTCGTCCTTGCCGAAACCCGGGCTGACGTGGACGATTCCCGTGCTCACCTCTGTGGAGACGAAATCCCTGGACAATGATCCGAGCGGGGTGGGGACTGTCTCGGTCCCCGCCCTTGCCTATCCGAGCTGCGAGGATAGGGCCCTCGAGAAGCCAGAAGGAGGCGTGGATGGCTTCGTTGGTTCGGCGGACAATGATCTATCTCGGCTTGGCCGATGACGAGTACGAGGACTACGAGCGCTCCGAGGAGCCAAGGGCAGCGGCCTCGGCCGGTCGCCAACCACGCGCATACCCGCATGGGGAGGCGGAGGAGACGGTGCCGGGGACCATCCGGACAATGACCCCAGAGGAGGCACCTGCGTCGCCGCCACCGGGCGACCATCCGACGGTGGTGCGCCCGATCGCACCCGATAAGGCACCTCGGGTCCACGTGATGGCACCCGCACGGTTCGCCGATGCTCAGGAGATCGGCGATCGGCTCAAGGACGACCAGCCGGTGATCGTCAACCTTCAGGTGATCGATCGGGACTTGGCTCGGCGCATGATCGATTTCTGCAGCGGGCTCGCCTACGCGCTCGGTGGGTCGATGGAGAAGGTGGCTGACCAGGTGTTCCTGCTCACCCCCTCCAACGTTGAGATCACGGCGGAGGAGAGACAGCGCCTGCAGGAGGGCGGCCTGTTCCGTTCCTGAGCCGTGGGTGTCAGGGTCACCATGTCCGGATCCGGGAGGCGGACGTCATCGACCTCTTCGTCCGGGTCATCCTCAGCTGCTTCCCGATCATGCTGGTCACGCATCTGGCGTCCGACGGCGCCTTCGGTAAGCGGCTGGAACCGGCACGGGTTATTGGCTGACGACCCCATGAGGTCGCTTGGAGCCCGATGGGTGGCTCCATCTTCACTGTCAGCGAACGGGGCGAACACAGCCGCCGGCGGGTGCTGACGGAACCGCCGGCCCTGGGACTGGCCGAGGGCACCCATGCGATCGGTGCGTGCGAGCCTGGGCACGCCCCCGATACGCTCCTCATGCGACCGCAGTCCGTATCTACCTACGCGTCGACCCGGACTCCAATGGCGACAGCCCTGGCATTGACACCTGAGATTTTCGATACCAACGAGGGCGCGAAGTGGGTCTACGCCTCCTCCGGCCCGCGTTCGTCGACCACCTGGCGATCGGTAGAGACGCCTTTCTTGCTGCCGGGAGCGCTGGCAGGTGATCTTGATGGCACTTGGTAGCGACCTGCGGATCGCTCACAATCGAACTCGGGGCGGCTTCGCCTATCACGTTCGCGTCGACAGTGAGATCGCCGCCGAGGACTATACGGTGCCCGCCGCAGAGGCGCTCCGAGCGGAGGTCCACCGCGTTGGAGACGGGCACCCGCTGCTCGCTAGCAATCTCTTCGGCGGAGGCATCCAACGCTTCCAGGCTGCACTGGACCACGCAGTAGAGGGGTACACCCGCGGGGCCAAGCAGTTTGACCTGCCGTTCGGCGTCGCCACAGGAGGAAACGATGGCAAAGATTGTGTGTGTTCTTTACCCCGACCCGGTGGATGGGTACCCGCCCACGTACGCCCGTGACGAGATCCCCGTGGTGGATGAGTACCCGGACGGCCAAGCGCTCCCGAAGCCCAAGGGCTTGAGCTTCCGGCCCGGCGAGCTGGTCGGCTGTGTTTCCGGTGAGCTCGGGCTACGTGAATTCCTCGAGAAGCGTGGGCACACCCTCATTGTCACCTCGGACAAGGAAGGGCCCAGTTCGGTCTTGGATCGTGAGCTGCCTGACGCCGAGGTCGTGATATCGCAGCCGTTTTGGCCGGCGTACCTCAACGCGGAGCGCATCGCCGGGGCCCCGAAGCTGCGCCTCGCCCTCACTGCCGGGATCGGATCGGACCATATCGACCTGGACGCGGCCATCGAGCGCGGCATCACCGTGGCCGAGATCACGTTTAGCAACAGCATTAGCGTCGCCGAGCACGCGATCATGCAGATCCTCGCCCTGGTGCACAACTACCTCCCCTCCCACCACTGGGTGACCGAGGGCGGCTGGAACATAGCCGACAGCGTCGCCCGCGCCTACGACCTAGAGGGCATGGACGTTGGTGTGGTGGCGGCCGGAAGGATCGGCCAGGCGGTGCTGCGCCGGCTGGCACCCTTCGACGTCAAGCTCCACTACACGGACAAGCGCCGCCTGGCACAGGACCTCGAGCAGGAGCTCGGGCTGACCTTCCACCCCGACGCCCGCTCTTTGGCCCGGGTCTGCGACGTGGTCTCCATCCACGTCCCGCTGCATCCCGAGACGTTGAACCTATTCGACGACGAGCTGATCGGGAGCATGAAGCGTGGCTCCTACATCGTCAATACCGCCCGGGGGCGAATCCTCGATCGCGACGCTGTGGTGCGGGCCCTCAAGTCCGGGCAGCTCGCCGGCTACGCCGGCGATGTGTGGTACCCGCAGCCGCCCGCACCTGACCACCCGTGGCGGACCATGCCGCACAACGGCATGACGCCGCACGTGTCCGGTACCACGCTCTCGGCCCAGGCCCGCTACGCCGCAGGCACGCGGGAGATCCTGGAGGCATGGCTGGACGAGCGGCCCATCCGCCTGGAGTACCTCATCGTGGATGGCGGCAAGCTGGCCGGCACCGGCGCAAAGTCCTACACGGCGGGCGGTAGCGGGAGCTCTAAGTAGCGATTGCTCTGAGCAGGGCGATCGCCCGACAGTCCCACAGACCCATGGAGCCGTCGCCAATGACTGACGACGCCATTGAGGGGTTACGACTGACGACCGCATGGATCCGCCTCCGACGCTCCGACCCGACTCTACAACCCCATGAAGCCGCCTACCCCATAGACCCATGGAGCCTCCCATGAGCCGTCGACGATTGGAGTTGGTCAGGGAGAGCGTCGATCAGGACAGCCGCTTCGGTCCGATCGTCAAGGACTCTCCTCCTCGGTGGCGTGAGCCACCGCCGGGCGCGATACCGGCACCGGAGGCCCCTTGACTCCCCAAGCCGCTTCCCACATTTGCAGTCGTCGGGCCTCCTTGGCGCTGGCCTTGCGGTCGCGACGACCGGCGGCGCGCTTCTCCTGGTTCATCCACTGATCGAGCATCACCAGGGCGGCAGCAAAGGTGATGATCATGCTGGCCCCCCAGAAGACCGCACCCCCGGCGTGGGTGTCGAACAGGGTGTGCTCAACGGCGATGGGGCGCCCCAGGTTCATCAGGGCCAGCCCGAGGAACACCTCGAAGGGCATGCCCACGAACATGGCATGATTCGCGTGGAGAACGCAGGCCGGTTCGGGAGCTGGTCGACCGCCACCATGGGCCAGCAGAAGAGGCGCCGAGCACGAACATGACCACATGGCCGGCGTTATGGACCAAGGGGTGTCGGAGGGAGAAAGGGTAGAAGGAGGTGAGGAAGAAGGCGTACATCGACGCGTAGTACAGGACCCCGGCGACTGACCACCAGTAGCGAGACCGAGGTCGTGAACGAGCTCTCGAGGTTGCTGCAAGACGCCCGTGACGGCGACACGGCGGCTCTCATGGCGGTCATACGCCGCAGCCAGGTGGACGTGTGGCGGTTCTGCTCCTACATGGTCGACCGGTCCAGCGCCGACGACCTCACCCAGGAGGTCTACCTGAGGGCGTGGAGAGCGTTGCCGCGCTTCCGAGGTGAGTCCAGCGCCCGAACGGCCCCGGTGGCGTCTACCGCCTCGACGAGGAGCCTGACCCCCGGGTTCTCCTCCACCCGCCCAACCTCGTTGCCGTTCGTCGTGTCGGCTACGTCGAAGCGGCGGAGGTGGACGGGGTGGCCACCTCCTCCGGGGACGAAGCCAGGCACGCCCGAAACCTCAATCAACATGAGTCGGGCCATCTCGTGAGCCTACGACTCGCCGGCGAGGACTGCTGGACGGTGATCGCAAAGGTGTCCCTCCAGTGTGGGCTCAGAGCACGGACCGAACGGTCGTGCCACCCCACACACCGGCCAGGTCGTCGTTGGCCAAGGCCTAGTCGAGGCACGCGCCCTGCACCGGGCAGGTCCGGCAGACTGCTTTGAGCCCCTCGACCTCGGCCGGGCTGGTGCCGAGGCACGAACTCCAGCTCCCGGTCCTCCCTTCCTTCCCAATATGAGAGTGCGCGGCTCGACCAGGATGCCATCCACGGCGCCGAAGACTTGCTGCGGTATGTTGTTATCTTGTTCTGGTTCTTGGGCGTGCTGTTCGGCGTGGTCATCGCCATGCTCAGGAGACACCGCGAGACCCAGAAGCCTAAGGAAACCGATTCCCCAGGGATTGCCGAGGGGCGCCGTCACCAGGAGCCCGACCTAGAGGCTCAGCGGGAGGACCTGTTCCGCGGTATGGACGCCTTGGCCGCCAAGGTCCGGGCCGGTGCCCTCGGTCGGCCGACGGGGAGAGGGGGCCCGATGTTGCGGCGTGGTGGAAGGGAAGCTCGGTTCGCGCTGGTGAGCGAGGGCTACGCCCGAGATCAGGTCGACACCGTGGTGGAGCAGTACGAGCGACAGTCCGGCGAGACTAAGGTCCAGCTCGAGCGGACGGACCTGAATCTGGCCGAGGCCGATGAGCCGCCTCCAGGCCCTGGAGGCCAGGGCTTCGGAGCTGGAGGAGTGGGGAGCTGGCGGATCGCCGCTGGGTGAGCTGGCCGACGATCTCCTCCACAAAGCCAAGGAGATCGGGCTTGAGCTAGAGAGCCGCGTCCTCTCGGAGGCCGAGGCGGAAAAGGAGGACCTCAAGCAGACGACTGAAGCCGCGGAGTCGGCCCGTGGTCGGGCCGAGGAGCTCGTGGCCAAGGCCCAGCGCGATCGGGACGAGCAAGGCCGAACGGTGAAGGAGTCCCGCCGGCAGATCGATCAGTTCCTCCAAGACAGCAGGATGATGGCTGAGCAACGAGGCCGAGGCGTGTGGGAGAAGGCCCAAGGTCGTCTGCGTGAGCCTGTGCTCGAACTGGAGCACCTCAACGAGCAGCGGCGGGCGATGCTCAAGGAGATCCTGGAGTTGCAGGAGCTGGTCGACACTTCGTGGAGGCGCGTCATCAGCGAGTAACTCGGCACCTTCTCGGACCGGCTAGCACCCCGCAACGAGCACATCTCCGTTCCCCGCCCGCGGTCACTGCCAACCCTCGGCCTAAGGCCTCGAAGGTATGGTCTCCGTGGGCTTGGCCCTGTCCCGTTGGGGCAACGGAGTCCGACACGGCTGGGCTGTCTACCTCCGCCTTTGTCGTCAGTCCGATGCCGCCTCCGGCGGAGACTGCGACTCAGGGGGGCTACCCGTTTCCCAGTCGAACACGTTCGAAGGTCCGAGGTCTCCCTGATGGTCTTCCTCAGAGCCGGCGTTCGCTTCCTCGTCGAGCGGCTTGGCAACAGCCTCAGCCCCCTCCCCAGCTGCTCGCAGTAGCACCGTCTCGTAGGCCACCGTGGCCTCCCGGAGGGCCTCGTCATACTGGTTCCTGACCCGCCGTAGGTCCTCGGCCCTGTTGCGGCCAACTGCCTCGAGGCCCACCTCATAGCCAGCCTGGGCGTCCCGGAGGGCCTCGGCTCGGGTCAACCCCGCTGTGCGGATGGCCTCGGCGCGGGAGGTGCCAGCCAGCCGAACGGCCTCCGCCCGCCTCACGGCGCTCTCGGCGGCCGCCTCTGCCGCTCGCAGGGCTTCCTCGTGGGCTGCCTGGGCGGCGGCCATTTCCTCGGTGCAGGCCACCTCGACGGCATCGGCCGCAGCCCTATTAACGGTCCTCAGGTCCCCCCCGTAGCCCGTCTCGGCGGCGTGGAGGGCCTCAGCCCGACGGTCCTCGACGGCCCGTAGCCCATCGTCGTGGCGGGTCGAGGCGTCCTGGAGGGCCTGGGCGCGGGCCACGGTGGCCGTGCGGAGGGCCTCGGCTCGGGCCACGGTCGCCGCACGGATGGCCTCGGCCCGCTCCAGCTCGGTGTCGGCAGCCTCCGTCGCTGCCCTTAGGGCCTCACCGTGTGCTTGCTCGGCGACCCGTAGCGCCTCGTCCTCCACTTGGGCCCCTGCGTCCAGGCGTACGACGTTCCGCGTCACCGATGGCCTCCTCTCGCCGAACCAGCCATGCGGGGCTCCATGCTGTCTGCATCGACGTGGCCACGCCACGGCGTGTGCGACATGTCCGGGCCGTGACCATTTGCATGCTAGTCGGATTAATAGGGTTCAGGCAGTGCTCAGGTCCGACCTCATTTGGGGCACCGCAACCGGGATCGTGGCACTAGCCTCTGATCCGAGCCCCATCGCGGAGGGGAGGTGTTCCATGTTCGGGCGCCAGATGGCCGTCGATCTGGGCACGGCCAACACCGTGGTGTACGTGCGTGGCCGAGGCATCACCCTCAGCGAGCCGTCGGTGGTGGCGATCAACGTCAAGGACGCCCGGCCTCTGGCCGTGGGCTTCGAGGCCAAGCGCATGATCGGCCGGACCCCCAGCCACATCCAGGCCATACGGCCCCTCAAGGACGGGGTGATCGCGGACTTCGAGATCTGCGAGAAGATGCTGCGGTACTTCATCCACCGGATGCACCAGCGCCGGTTGGTCAAGCCCCGCATGGTCATCTGCGTCCCGTCGGGCATCACCGGGGTGGAGCAGCGGGCGGTGCAGGAAGCGGCCGTGTCCGCCGGGGCGCGCAAGCCCGCCTACATCATCGAAGAGCCCATGGCGGCGGCCATCGGGGCCGGGCTGCCCGTCGCCGAGCCCACCGGCAACATGGTCATCGACATCGGCGGCGGCACCACCGAGGTGGCCGTCATCTCCCTCGGCGGCATCGTCACCAGCCAGTCCATCCGCATCGGCGGAGACGAGATGGACGAAGCGATCATCCGGTTCATCAAGAAGGAGTACAGCCTCGCCCTGGGGGAGCGCACGGCCGAGGAGATCAAGATCGCCCTGGGCTCGGCCTGCCCCCTGTCCGAGGAGTTGCACGCCGAGATCACCGGTCGCGACCTCATCACCGGGATGCCCAAGACGATCGTCACCACCACCGAGGAGATCCGCAGGGCCATCGACGAGCCCGTGGACTCGATCTGCGACGCCGTGAAGGTCGCCCTGGACAAGACACCGCCGGAGCTGGCCGCCGACATCATGGAGCAGGGCATCGTGATCACCGGTGGCGGCGCCATGCTCCACGGGCTCGACACCCGTCTGCAGGCCGAGACCGGGATGCCCATCGTCGTGGCCGAGGACCCCCTGCACTCCGTCGCCGTCGGTAGCGGTCAGTGCCTCGAGGAGTTCGAGGCCCTCAAGCAGGTCCTGATCTCCTAGGCTCTCGCTAGCCGGTGGTGCGTCGCCAGCCGAGAGCCCTGGGCGGCCACGGATCAGGGGGTTACAGGAGGCACGTGGATCGGCGGGACCCCGGGCACGTTGATCGGCGGGACCCCAGGCAGGTGGATCGGCGGGACCCCAGGCACGTGGATCGGCGGGACCCCAGGCACGTGGATCGGCGGAACCACAGGCACGTTGACTGGCGCAACCACAGGCACGTTGACTTGCGCCGTCGGAGGACGTCTTGTGACCGGTACCGCTGCGGCAGGCGCAGTGATCGGCGTCGTCGTAGCCGGTGGGGTGATTGGTGTGGTTGTGGCAGGCGGGATGACCGGTACCGCTGCGGGAGGCGTAGTGATCGGCGTCGTCGTGGCAGGTGGGGTGATTGGCGCGGGTGCAGCAGGTGCTGTGATCGGTGCCGTCGTGGGCGAATTGGCCGTCGCTGGTCTCCGATTCGAAGCCGTCACCAGCCCGGCAATCAGGGCTCCACATAGGGCCGAGAGGGCCAGTACGACGAGAGCCCCGGCGAGCAGTGGCGCCCTCCGTTCCGAGCGCGGCCTGATCTTGCCCGAGGCCACCAGGTATCCGACCAATCCGGACACGATGCGCTGCGGGTCACGCCCCTGCCTCACTGCAGCGGTCCCCTCGGTGCCGATGGCCGTGTCCAGATCCTCGCTCCGGGCGCGGTCTTCATTAGTGGGCACCGGGGAACCCGCCACCGACCTGCCGATCGCCGCCCCCATCTCGGTCGCCGAGGCGAATCGCTGTTCGGGACGCTTCTCCAGGGCGCGATGGATGGAGGCCACGAGGGCAGGATCCAGCCCAGGCCGCCACCAACCCAGAGGAACCGGCTGCTGGCGCGTAACGGCAGAGCCCACCGCATGATCGCTGTTGCCGACGAAAGGCTTGACCCCGGCCAGGGCCTCGTAGAACACCACCCCTACGGACCACAGGTCGGATCTCGGGGTGGCGGGGAGGCCCTTGAATCGCTCGGGCGCCAGGTAGGCGGGGGTGCCGATGATCACGTTGGTGTCGGTCGGCTCTCCGGGAAGGTCCGAGGAGAGGTGCTCCATCTCCTGGGCGATCCCGAAGTCGGCGACCTTGGCCGAGCCGTCCGCAGAGAAGAGGATGTTCGACGGCTTGATGTCTTGGTGCAGGATGCCCCCGGCGTGGGCCGCGGCCAGAGCACCGAGGAGCTCACCGGCGAGCTGGCGAACGTGGTCCTGGCCGAGCGGACCGGCGCCCAGCCGGTGGGCCAGGTTGCCGCCGGTGAGCCGCTCCATGACGAGGTACGGGCGCCCCCCACTCTCACCGACGTCGAAGATCTCGACCACGTGAGGATGCACCAACCGACCTACTACGCCAGCCTCTCGCTCGAAGTGCCGCCTCAGGTGAGGATGGTCAAGGTCTTGTACCTTCAGCAACTTCACCGCCACCGGGCGCTCGAGGCGTAGATCGCGCCCGTCGTGTACCTCCGACATTCCGCCCCGGCCGATCACGGGGCCGAGACGGTAGCGGCCGCCCAGCACGGTTCCTTCGCCGATCGCCATGTTCGTTTCCCCTTAACCAATGAGGTCGGGCTCAGCTGGGCCCAGGCACCCTCTACCGCTCCAGGTACGGCGGTGGGGGGGAGGAGCGGGTGAGCGCCTGGGCCCAGCACAGCCGGCCTCTCAGGTCAGCGCCATCGCCGTCCTCCCTCTCGCCTGGATGGGCCGTGGGCGCCGACTGTTCTAGGACGCCTCGCCGACTGCTCTCACCGTGACCGAGCCCCACGACCCACTAGAAGGAGAGGTTAGTTCTTGTCACCGTTCGCCCGCGAGGGTGATCGACACCGGGATTCGACTGGTAGATGATCCACAAAAAGGCCTGAGGAGGAGCCCCTAGGCGTTGCGCAGTCTCCTGGCGGGCTCGATCGGCCTGTCGCCCTCGGTCACGAAGGTCTCGGCCAACGGCAACGGCACGCACGCGGCCCACATCTAGGTCCGTCCTGTGGCCCTCCAGGCCGGCGCCCCCAGGAAGGCCGACGGGCTACCTTGCCCGCTGGCCACGGGACAGGGAGTCACCGTCGGTCAGCCGAGGCACCCTTCTCCGGGGTCCTGACGACGATCCGGCTAGCCGACCCTCCTGGCGACAGGAGGAGCCTACGACGGGCTGAGGCCGAGCCGGGACGCGCCAGACCGCCGGCTAGTGGTGCAGGCCTGTGAATGCATCGTGCCGCACGGCGCCGCCGCGGAACACGGACGACCTGATTTTGCCGGCCTTCCTGGCAAACCCCCCGCGCGCACGCGCGCACGCGAGAGCGAGATGACGTGACCTGCCGTCCTGACCATTCCGCGCGCCATCCTGACTTCGCCGCCGGCAACGGGCTCGCCATCACGCACGGCACCCGCTCCGAGGCAGCCATCGCCGCCCGCCTACCCGAGACGCGCGCCGACGTCCTGGCCGTCGCTCCCTGGCTCGGCGAGGCCGCCGACCAGATGGCGGTCGACCGGTTCGTCCGAGCTGAGACGCGCGCCCGGATGCTGGACGCCTGGATCACCGACACCCGTCGAGGCGAAGGGCACGCAGGCCGTGAAGCCGTGGGCGTGGGAGCAGCCCGTGCCGCCGACCGTCTGGCCGCCGAGCTCGGCCACAGCCTCGGCCTCGACCGCATCGGCAGGGTCAGGTTGCAGCGTGAGACGGCGGCCGCCGAGATGGGCAAGCACGACCTCGCCTGCATCTGGGCTGAGGAGGGCGATGACCAGGATGAACACGCCGCCCACGACGCTTCAGTAGGCGGGCCTTGGCTCAGGCGCCGCTGCTCGGCGGCTCGGTCACCGACGAGAACAAGCAGACGGTCGCCCTCTCCAACGGCAGCACGATCCGCTCGGTGCCGGCGAGCTCGAAGCAGATCCGCGGAAACGTGGTCGACCTGCTCGTCATCGACGAGGGGTGCTTTATCAAGATTCCATTTGGACATCCGCCAGGTACACCATTGTCGCTAGACCCAGTCCCGGGTGGTCATGGCCAGCACGCCCTTCGGCCGGCGGGACAAGTTCTTCGCCGTCAACTACCGAGCCGGCTCGCCGCCAGCCATCGAGGGCCACGAGAGCTTCCACTGGCCCTCCATGGCGAGCCCGCTGGTCGACCGCGCACTCCTCGACATGTGGAAGCAAACCTCGACGGATCGCGAATACCGAGCCGAGGTGCTGGCCGAGTGGGTTGCTGATCAGGGCGCTTACTTCAGCGCCGACGAGCTCGACGCTGCCCTCGAGGACTTCGATCTGATCCCGCCGGAGAAGGCCAAGGGTCGCAGCGCCATTTGCGGGGTGGACTGGGGCTTCGCTCAGGACGCCAACACGATGGTCTTGCTGGCCGAGGACGCCGCACTGACCCGCAAGCGCGGCACGGATGGCCCGTTGTACGTCGTGCCGTACTTGGAAGAGAACTTCGGCCTTGCCTACTCGGCCCACATTGACCGGGTAGTCGACGCCGGAGACACCGCTCGTCGCGGCCTGCAGCGTCGTGGCTATCAGTTCAAGGCGGTCGTATCCGAACAGAACGGCGTCGGAGCGTATCCGAGCCAAGAGCTACAGACCCGCCTCATCGATCGTGGCGCTGGCGTGCACGTCACCGGCGTCAACACCACGAGCCGACTAAGAGAAGACTCGTTCGGCTGGCTGAAGACAATGCTCCAGCAGCGCCGGTTGGTCCTGCCTCGTCATCCCTCCCTGCTCAAACAGCTCCTCGCCCTCGAGTACGAAACGTTGGAGAGTGGCACGGTGCGTATCGCCGTCCCGGAACGGTCGGGGCACGATGACCTGTGCATGGGTCTGATGCTCGCAGCCTCCTACCTCAAGGACGGCGGGACCGGCCCAGAGCGCTACTTCGCTTCGATCGCATGGATCTGTCTCAACGGTCAACATCCGAACCACAACGCTCGGAGCACATGCGAGGCCTGCGCGACCCCCCGAGTCGTGCCTGCCGAGGAGGCAGCCGCCGATGGTGCCGACTGGCAGTGCAGTAATTGCTTGGCCATCGGCGTCCACACCATCAACCCCGGCACCAAGGCGCGCTGCCGCTGTGGCGTCTGGCGGCCGGGCTACACGGGCGATTCCGAGGAGGGCTTGCTGAACGCCGACGAGTACGTGTCCCCCGTCCGCCGTCGTGCGTTCCCGCACCCACGTAACCCGCGAAGCTGGTGGCCCGGGTGATCATCGGCGCCGAAGAGCCAGCCGTGATCGTCCAGGGCCGCTTCGCCCGCCTGCTGGTCAAGCTCCTCGAGCCACAGCTCGAGCACTACGCACGCCGCGAGGGCGTGCACTGGCCGCCCGACTTCCTGGCGATCATCGGCGAGCTACGACGTGCCCGCGACGCCTACGCGGCGCATGTAGCGAGTTGCGCCAGCGAAACCAGCGAAACTGTATTGGCCGAACCTCCTGCCATCATCGACGATGACATAGGCACATCGGCCGTAGCGGACCGTCTCGGGTGCACAGAGCAGTACGTCAGAAAGCTCGCTAGGCGAGGGACGATAGCTGGAAGGCGCACAGCGACGGGCTGGAGGTTCGATCCTGTTGATGTCAACGGATACGTCGCGCACCGTGCGACGGCGTGACTCCCTTGGTGAGGGGGAAATGATGTCAACCAACACCGCCGAGTTGGCTCGATGCCTCGTCACGAGCAGGCTCCACGGGAGCGGTGTTCTCGATTTGCTCGAGGAGGCTGGCGTCATTGACCCTCGAGCCGTCGAGCTGATCGTCGATCTGATCGATCTCGTCATTGGTGACGAGCCGAACTCGGAAGAGACACGGCGACGGTGGGCCCTGCGAGCAGCCCAGACGGCTGGATCGGAGTTCATCTGATGGCGCATATATACGACGCGGACCCGTGGGGCAGACCAATCGCCAAGAATGACACCTTGAACCCGCCGGCGCCCACGCCGGAGCCCTTTCCGGTTCGGCCGGACGGACTGTTCACCTTGTCGTCTGGCCGACGGATGCGGCTGAGGCGACCGAATACGCTCAGCACCGACGAACTCAACCAACCCGCTGAGTTCCGCCGCCCTGGTGTCGATGACAGGACCGTCTGAGCGGCTTGTGGCGGGTTGTTGTTGACGAGCTCCCCCCTGGCGTCAAGGGTCCCGAGGAATTGTCGATCGAGGATCGAGACGCTTTGGTCTTTGCCATCGGCGGCGCCATCGATTCCTACCTGGAGAGCGTGCCCGGCGGTTCCAAGTTGGCCGCGGCCGCACAGCTCGAGCACCGGGCCGCCTGGTACGCCCAGATCGGCGAGCCGCTGGAGGAGAGCAAGCACCTGCACAAGGCAGCGCAGCTCCGGCGTGAGGCGAGCGACGTGATCGAGATCATGTGAGGAGGTGGCGGTCTTGAATAAGTCAGCCGCCTTAACACGTCGCACGGAGAACACCGTGGCCGCGATGCGACAGACCAAGGCAGCCGAGCTGCGGGCGATGGCCCGCCAGCCGCACAACTCTTACCGGGCCCGTGAGCTCTTGACGGAGGCGTGACGCTTGGAAAGTGGACGACAGTAAGTCATCACCGAGGAGGACCATGGAGATCACGATCTCGCAGGCGACGGCCATGCTGACGAGAGCAGGTCGGCTCGCCATCGACCCCGGCTCCTTGGTCGGCCCCGCCGGCGTCAAGTTTGCTGGACGCGAGTTCGGGGGCTCGTGGCGATTCACTTCTAACGGCGACGCCTATCAGGTGCATGCCGATGATGTCATCGGGTGGGTGGCGGCCTCGCGGGAGGAGCTGGTCGTCGGAGAGGCGCCCCGCCATCCGCTCGCGGACGCCATGGCCCAGCCGTCGGTGGAGTCGGAGTCACCGACATTCCTCGACGGCCTGGTCCGGCCTGGCACCGCCACGGTGGAGGTGCGTCAGTAGGTCTCAAGGTTCGGGCGGCTGCGCGGTTTTCGGTTGCTCCGCTGCGCCGACCGACCGGGGGCGGGGTTGCCCTCCTGTGGCCCCGCCCCCTGGTTCTCTCAGCGTTCCCGCCGCTTGCCGGCAATCGTCCGAGCCTCGGCGACTACCCGACGCAGGGAAGGCGGGCAGGTGTCCACCCTCGGCCTGGCCGGCCAAATGCCAAGCCAACAGCCCGCAACCTGCCGTTCGGCCCGTGCTCGGAACTCATCAAAGAGAGAAACTCTCTGTAGGAGGACGAGAGAGGAGGGCCCGTGATCGGCCTTTTGGTCGGACACGACGGGCGGGCCCCCTTGTCGCCGCCGGGGCGTGGTTTCGACACTCTTCTTGGCCACCGTGGTCATCTGTATCGCCATCGCCCTCGTCCAGCTGCAGCGGTGGTAGGGCCGATACTCGCCTTGGTCGGTCTGCTGATCCTGGCCGGTGTTCTCTCGGCCCCGCACGGCGGTGGAAGGAGGGAGAAGCCATCGTGAGTGTTACCCCCCCAACGACGCCAACCCGCCCGTTGAGGTGGGCGGCTCCAGCGCCAGCGTTGTGCCTCCATGCGCCCCCCTGGCCTGTGAGCCGCCCTCCTGAACGAGAAAGCGTCGCCATCGTCATCGTCCCCGCCCGATCACGCCAAAGAGACCCCACTTCGACTCGTGCTCGTGGTCGCTCGCCGGGTCCGCCGCCTTCGTTCGGTTCGTAGCTCGATCTTCCGCCGTGCTTCCTCGTGGTGGTTGCGGTCCTTCCCGCCCCGGATCCGGAGGCGCTGGTTCTCGTTGAGCCCTCCCCACACGCCGTGGAGAGACGGATGGGCTAGGCCGTAGTCCATGCACTCAAGCAGGACCGGGCACGTCTCGCAGATATAGAGAGCCTCGGCGCTCGCCTGCTTGCTCACAGGGAACCACCAATCCGTCGGGTACCAACGACAGGCGCCGTCTCCTCGCCAGCTCACGTCGCCTTCGAGAGGTAGAAGCGCTGCCGCCAATCCTGCGATCCCCGTGGTCATCGCTGCCTCCTCCTGAGACCTTCATTGGTGGCAGAAAGGTGGCACCAATAGAAGAGGCCAAAGGTCACCCTGTGGCGGGCGAAATGGGGACCTTGTGCCGCCCTCCCGACCGAGAGTCCGATATGACCCATGGCTCCAGGGGCCTTCGACCCTGGTCCACCGGACCGTCGCGGATCACACTGGCAATGTCAGGAGGATGAGTTTTCGTGAGCCAAGTTCTGACTCGATACCGGTCCGTTGAGGTGGGCGGCTCCGGGGTGGTGCCGGTCTCCGCTGATCCCACCCCGCTGAGCCGCCCTCCTGAGCGGGTGGCTCTGCTACAAACGCCGTCCAGAAACCTTGTGTCGGTTTGTGAACGCTTCCGTTACGCAAGCTGACACCCTTGTCAGCTTGCGTCCGGCCCGAGTACATTGAGCGAACGCGAAGAGACCTAGCTGTTTCGGTCGTGGTCAGTCTGCGGCTTGCTGTTCACTGACGTTGCCGGCTCGTCATAGCTTCGTCTCGCTTGCGCGACGCATCCAAGGATGACGGCCAAGTGAACACGGCGGTGTTCACTCCCCACCGACTCCACACGCCATACCAGGGGGAGGCACGAATTGGAGCACACCGACCATGCGCCCGCGGGCGACCCGGGTAGGCACAACCCATCCGTCGCGCTCGCAGTGGGCATCCCCATTCGTGAGGCGGACAGTCTGGGTCTTCTCGCACGTGCCCGCCCGCCGCTGACGCCCGGGTGGGCTGGTCGGTGGCCGATCCCCCCCGCCATCGGCCGGTCCTCCCGAGCGCCCGTTGAGGTGGGTCGACGCCGGCCTGCGAAGGGCCCTTGCAGCACCGTGATCCGGCGTCGGCCCACCTGAGCGGCAGCGTACCTGGGGTCAGCCCGAAAGGTATGGCGCCCGACGGGGGGAGAGGAGGCCCGATGTTCCAGCGTGGTGTCCGAAAAGCTCGCTTCGCGGTCGTGATGAGCGGCTACGCCCGAGATCAGGTCGACTCTGTAGTGGGGAAGTACGAGCGAAGGCGCAGCGAGTTGGCGGCCCAGCGTTCGCAGATGGGGACGAGTCTGGACGAGGCCGATAGCCGCGTCCAGGCCCTGGAGGCCAGGGTTTCGGAGGTGGAGGAGTGGGGAGCTGGCGGATCGCCGCTGGGTGAGCTGGCCGACGAGCTCCTCCACATAGCCAAGGAGATCGGGCTTGAGTTAGAGAGCCGCGTCCTCTCGGAGGCCGAGGCGGAAAGGGAGGAGCTCAAGCAGACGACTGAAGCCGCGGAGTCGGCCCGTGGTCGGGCGGGGGAGCTCGTCGCCAAGGCCCAGCGCGATCGGGACGAGCAAGGCCGAACGGTGGAGGCATCCCGCCGGCAGGTCGATCAGTTCCTCCAAGACAGCAGGATGATGGCTGAGCACCGAGGCCGGGGCGCGTGGGAGAAGGCCCGAGGTCGTCTGCGTGAGCCCGTGCTCGAACTTGAGCACCTCAACGAGCAGCGGCGGGCGATGCTCCAGGAAATCCTGGAGTTGCAGGAGTCGCTCGACACGTCATGGAGTCGCATCTTTAGCGAGGACGACGTGCCCGCTCCGCCGACGCCTTCTACGGGCCGGTCCGAAGATGGCGTTGACGAGGGAACGGAGCCCGAAACCGACTCTGGGTCCCCCGAGGGGGTCGGCCCCGACGAGGGTAATCGGCCCGTCGTTGAGATGGGCGGTGCCGGCAGCCCGGGCGTTAGGCAACAGAAACACGAGCCCCCCGAGAGGGGTCCGGTGTTCGACGCCGAGCGGTGGTTCCGTGAGGTCGCGGAGCGAGTCGAGGAACGCCGTGAGCAGGACCCGACCCTCCCCGAATGATCTGGGGTGCAAGGCTCGACTGGCCATGACGCGCCCACGTGGGCCGGTCGGTGGCCTGGCCTCCACCCGCCATCGGTCGGCCCTCCCGAGCGCCCGTTGAGGTGGGCGGCTTCGGGGTGGTTCGTTCCGCCGATCCCACCCCGTTGAGCCGCCCTCCTGAGCTGGCTGGGCTCCGCCATACGGCTGTCCGGCCCGTGTCCTGAGTTCGTCTTGGGGGGACACTGGGTCTACGAAGGAGCTTCCGATGTTCGGCTGGCTAATGGCGCTACCACACAGGTCGCTGCTCTCCCTTCCCTCGACGTCGACCAGGACCGATGGCGGCCCTCTTCTGGCTCCTCGTTCCGTCTGCGCCGTCATCCCCTCATAGAGGTGCAGACGCTCGTCTTCAGTGGCCAGGGCGGGAGAGGCCCTGCACGCTCGCCTGCCACGGCCGACTCAGACTGGGCCAGGAGCTGTGTTCGCAGTGCGACTCACTAGCAAGGCCCACATTGGGACGGGCTTAGGAGCGGGCTCACAGTCTCCCTGGGGGAGTGCAACGCCAACCGAGGCATCACGCATGTTGTCAGTGTGCCCGGATGACGGAGGGATAGACGGCTAGGCGCCGGCCAGTAACCGTCGACGACGGTCCTCGAGGAAACCTTCGACCGACCAGATCGGGCCGCTGCCCTTGGACAGGATCCCGTCTTCGTAGATGCCGAGGCCGCCACCAGGAAATCGCCCCGGTGGCGGCCTCGTGTCGGCTTCGTGCACGGCCTGGAGACTAGAGGTTGAGTATTACGCCGTTGCCGTTGCCGTTGCCGTTGCCGTTGCCGTTGTTGGTGTTGTTGCCGTTGCCGGCGATGACCTTCTTATTGCCGGCGTGGTTGGCGACTCCGTTGCCGTTGCTGGTGTCGTTGCCGTTGCCGTTGTGGTTGCCGTTGCCGTTGCCGCTGTGCTTGACCGTGACCGACTGATCGGCGAAGGCGGCATGGGCGTTGGCCACCGTAGAGACCACCGCCATCCCACCGATGCTTCCGGCTCCGAGCACGACCGACCCGGCGACATAACGCAATGCAGGCATATCTCCCCTTTGTGTGTTCGGACTCCGCCGCTCCCATTCCGTCGGGCACGCCGAGCCATGGCTAACGCGTATTCATAGCACAGGGAAACATCCCGTCTCGAGGCCATAGGGCGTTGATTCTTCTCAGCACTTTCAGGCCAGGCCAGCTCGACCTCACCGGGGGAGTCAGTGGTCTGGCCGTAGACAACGTCTCGCCCCGCTGCGTGTTAGGTCATTCGGCGGGGGGATCGACAGATAGCGACCGGGGGCGCACACTTGCGAAAGGACGCCTCGGACCTTCCCGCCAATTGCAGCCGGGCGTTCGGCGTCGGGGGGGCTCCGCTGGCCTCCTAGTACTCGTTCACGAAATCCTCTCAGCTGGCTGAAGGGTTGCAAAGCCTGGCGGTGCGACTCTTGTTGCAACCTCGGACCCATCAGTGCATATGAGGACCGTCTCGAGCGGCATTCAAGCGCCTCTACCGAAACTTGCTCAGTCATCCGGGGGGGGTGGGGCAGCAAATCGGTCGGCGATTAGGTCTCCGGGGGCGCCCTCCCTTTCGAGCGGTCAGGAGCCATCTTTGCCCTCGACGCAGCGGCCTCGGCTTCACGCCAGCCCCGGGGCAGGCCAAGTTCTCCCCCGTTTTGCCCGTGCGGACGTTGGCCCGACCTCCCTCACGGCCTCCCGATCCCGGGACTCCCACAGCCGCCGCGGCCTGGGGTCGTCCAGGGCCTCCAGGCAACCTCAGGCAAGCCGACGCCTGCGGGCAAGGCGACGGGTGATGACTGTGGCCACGAGTACGGCAAGCACGAACAAAGCAATCACATGCCAGTAGAGGACAACGAAGGCCCACCCGACCACGAGAGCGAGCGAAGCCACAGCCATCGTGACGTGCCAGTGGAAGGCAATCGTTACCGCCAGCGTGAGGGCGAGAACGAACATCGCCCAGTGAACCCAGGATCGGCGCCTCAGTCGCGCACTGGCGGCGTGGCGGCGGGACACCGGCTGAGAACACCCACTGATGGTTCCCGCGCCTGACATCGCATGCCGACGACCTATGCCTCTCCCCTCGGGCATTGTGGTCAATCATCTATCAATTGGGTCCCGCCGTCGATGATCCCTAGAGCCGGCCCAGGCGCCAAGTCGTGACGCCGGCATCGACCGGAGTAGTAGGGGTGCCTGGGCCCACCCTCACCTGCAGGCTCCTTCCTAGCGGAAGGTCCATGGTGGCGCGGGTCACCAGCGGGCGGATGAGGTCTGCGGAGCCCGCCATGGTGACCCTGGACCACGGAGGCGAGGGCTGGCGTCCTGAAGCCCCCACCCGGGCCCACTCCCGAGTGTCCGCCCCTCAGAGCTCGCTGTCTACCCCACAGCTTTCCGTCACAAGCCCAACCGTCGACGGTGGGCGACCCGGTCGCCTTGTCCGAGTCGCCCCCGCCTCGACGCGGTCATCTGCCAGGACGCCCTGCGCCGACGCGTACGAGGCTACAGGGCCACCCCGTCGATATGCCTGATACCCGTGCCGAAGCCAGCGCTCGACGTGCACAAGGCCAAGCCGCCGGCGGTCGGTGCTGGGGCGTTAGGCTACTGACCCACCCGTAACGGAGCCCGGCTCATCTAGGAGGCCCTATCGGAGTCCGGGGGCACCGACGCCGGCGAGCGTATTGACCGCCCCAGCCAGGGGCGAAGGACTCATCCCAGTACGCTGGCACGTACTGGCGTCCAGGTGCTGGGCTCTTCTGGGGTTCTCCCTGCCGGGTCTGCCACCTGCCGGCGGTGCTGGTGACGGCGAGGGAGGTCGACGGGCTGACACCACGACGACCCGCCGACGCCCCCAGTTACTTACGGATAGACCCGTCGAGAGGATTGCTAGCTCTGCAGCGGTCTGTGCAGGAGTCGCGTGCGTAGCTCCCGCCGCTCCCGCTCCGTCGGGGCACCCCATCCCCGACCAGCGTGTGGTCAACTCGCTCGGCCCTCCTCCGCGCATAAGGTGAGCGGAAGCTATGAGGCACCGGAGCCCTTCGGTTCGATGGCGGAAGGGAGACGAAGATGAAGGCGCTAATGAAGAAGGCGTTCTCGTTGGCTGCGCTGCTCGTTGGGTTGGGCGCGCTGGCCAAGCTCGTCGGACCGAGGATGCAGAACGTCGACTGGGAGAAGAGATTTGAAGCGATGCCCGATAACGCTCCACCAAAGTGGATTTTCCGCAACGTCACCGCGATCCGTGAAAACACCGACCGTATTCTTGCGATCCTCGAGCGCGAGCGGGGCTCTGCTCGGTCGACAGCGCCACCCTTCCCGTCTGAGCCAGAGTCAGCGCGGTAAGGAGGATCGGTACGCCCCAGGTAGACACGAGCCTTTCGTCTCTGGTCCGAGTGCCCTCGAGCGCACGCGCAAGCGTGAAGGTCACCGCCGACACTGGGCTATGGGTGGCGCTCCGCCGCTACCCTCTGGAGCGCGGGGAGGTCGTCGGCACCGATTGTCGGCGCCTTGTCCGACGCCGTGGACGACACTGTGCGCGATGCAGAGAGGAGGATGCCCGTGACAGGCGAGACCACTAGCACGACCAAGGAGATCCGCCTCGGCTCCGTCGAGGGGCTGAAGCTTCGCCACCTGCCGGGTGATGTTCGCATCCTCACCGGCCCCGTCCCAGAGGCGAAGGTGAGGATCGACGGCGACCGCGAGGCGGTGGACAACACCACGGTGCGGCAGGAAGGCGGTGAGGTGACCGTCGCCGGGAAGCGGACCGATCGCAATGTCGTGACAACGAGCGGCATCGTGATCAACGGACGCGGCAACGTCACGATCGTGGGCGGTCAGAATGTCGTCATCGACGGCAACGTCGTGTCGGGTTCGAATCGCTCCGCTAAGGATCCCGTTCTCCACACGAACGTCATCGTTCCCAAGGGCACCGATCTCGACGTCGACGACTGCCTCGATGTCACCGCGGACGGATTGGGTGGCCGCCTCACCGCCGACGTGCAGGCATCCGATCGGCTTGATGTTGATAGCTTCAACGGCGCGACGATCGACGTTGGGAGCAGCGGCCGCGTCATGGCACGACATGG
The DNA here is from genome assembly GCA_963717645.1 of uncultured Actinomycetes bacterium. Taxonomy (GTDB): domain Bacteria; phylum Actinomycetota; class Acidimicrobiia; order Acidimicrobiales; family AC-9; genus AC-9. The sequence continues at coordinate 180,765 of CAVQWQ010000031.1, forward strand.
AAAGGGAGGGTTGCGGTCGGAGTCGACGTCGAGCGGAAGATCCGATGTTGACGGCGCCTTCGATTCGGCGGCCGTGACCGTGGAGTCGAGCGGAAAATTCACCTTCACGGGCAGCATCGATGAGCTCCGTGGCACCGCCGAGTCGAGCGGCAAGGCCACCCTGGGGGGAGCGTTCGGAGCGGTGAAGGTTGCCGCCGAGACGTCGGGAATGTTCGACTTTCGCAACGGGACGATCGGCAAGCTCGATGCGACCACTCAGACCAGCGGTTCCGTTCGAGGATGTGCGCCTGTCGCGGAGGTCCTTCGCCGCCGGCGAGACATGACCGGTGGGCCGATCACACTTGGTGGTTGACCCGAGCCTCAATCGACCGACTCCAGTAGGCCGATCCAGCGGGACAGTCGATCATGCAGGTCATCACTGGACCCGACTGCCCGATCACCCCGATCTCAAGCGGCACCTACGCTGAGGTCCAGATCTAGTCCGAAGCCAAAGGAGTTGCACGTCGGCAGCTAGCCCACCCTCCCGGCTGTTGCCTCAACGCCAACGCTCAGGAGGGCGCCTCAACGGGGTGGGATCGGCGGTACGAACCACCCCGGAGCCGCCCACCTCAACGCGCGCTCGGAACCCCCGATGGCGGGGGGGGGACAGGCCACCGACCAGCCCACCCGGGCGTCAGCTAGCTCGCTCAGGAGGGCGACTCCAACAGACCAGGGACTGGGGCACCCTAGCGCTGGAGCCGCCCACCTCAGCGGGCGCACAATCCTCACGGTCGCCACCCGCCTCACCGAAGGATCATCCTCTTGACACTGCCAGTGTGATCCGCGAGGGTCCGGAGGACCAGGATCGAAGGCCCCTGGAGCCATGGGTCATATCGGGCTCTCGGTCGGCAGGGCGGCACAAGGTCCCCATTGGCCCGCCACACGGTGACCTTTAGCCTCTCGTGCTGGTGCCACCTTTCTGCCACCAATGAAGGTGTTAGGAGGCAGAGATGAGAAAGGGGACTCGGTCGAGTTCTGTAACCACCTCGGGAGGAAGGACGGCTAGGCCCCCCGCCTCGTTCATGCCCTCGGAGGACCCGAAGTGGATGGCGGACGCGGCCTGCCGCGGCTGCCCGACGTCGTGGTGGTTCCCGGTGGGCGTGCAGGCGAGCGCCGAGGCTCTCGATATCTGCGAGACGTGCCCGGTCGTGCTCGAGTGCATGGACTTTGGGCTCACCCACGCATCGCTCCACGGCGTGTGGGGCGGGCTCGATGAGAAACAGCGCCACCGCATCCGGGGTGGCAAGGACCGCGACCATCGCCAGGAAGCTGCTCGGAAGCTCGAGCTACGAACCGAACGAAGGCGGCGGACCCGGCGAGCGACCACGAGCACGAGTGGAAGTGGGAGCACTTCGGCATGATAGGGCGGGGACGATGACGATGGCGACGCTTTCTCGCTCAGGAGGGCGGCTCAACGGGGTGGGATCGGTGGAACGAACCACCCCGGAGCCGCCCCTCAGCGGGCGGACAGCAGTCGTGGTCGCCGCCCGCCTCACCGAAGCCCCTTCCTTCTGACAGTGCCAGTGTGATCCGCGAGGGTCCGGTTGGACCAGGGTCGAAGGGCCCATTGCCGAAACAGGGCTTTGGGGCCTGTCGTGCCTTCGAGAGCGGGCGAGGAACTGCGCCAACCTTGTCCACTGCTAGCGGCCGTCCGGTCGGACTACGAATCGGCTCATGAAGAAGGCGCTCGTGTTCGCTGAGATGCTGGTCGGGCAGGGGTGCTTGCTAAGCTCTTCGGACGAAGATGCAGAGCATCGACCGTTCTCGCTCGGCCGACTCGCCTTCTATGGTCACTGCACCCAGGACCGTGTTGGTCACATGAGGGGTTGAGCCTAAGCTGCGGCCCCAGTGACGATGCCCGATCCTGGACGGCGCTCTCCCCGGATCAGCGCGTGGGTCAAGTGGATGGCCATCCTGGTCTTGGCCCTGCTGGCCGCCTTCGCCATCAACACCTGGCTGATCCGGCCCTTCTACATCCCCTCGGCATCGATGGTCCCCACTCTTCAGGTGGGGGACCGCGTCATGGTCGACAAGATCAGCTACGACCTGCACTCCATCCATCGGGGCGACATCGTGGTGTTCAACCGCCCCCCGACCGACACCTCCGATCCGTCGGGCACCGACCTCGTCAAGCGGGTGGTGGGCCTGCCGGGTGACTCGGTGAGCTCGGTCAACAATGTCCTCTATGTCAACGGCCACCCCCAGTCGGAGCCGTACCTACCGGAAGGGACCGTCACCACCGGGAACTTCAGCCAGGCCCCCGACTGCCAGCCCTCGGCCGCCGCCGCTGCCAACAGGGGATGCCTGATCCCGAGCGGGGAGTACTGGGTGATGGGCGACAACCGCGGGGACTCCAAGGACAGCCGTTTCTTCGGGCCCATCCGCGGATATTCGGTGGTCGGCCGGGTGTTCGTGCGGGTGTGGCCGATCACCTCGCTCCATATCTTCTGACCGTCAGCCATTTCGACCGCGAGCGGGGACACGACCTAGTGGTGGACCTGGGAGGGCAGGCCGAAAGGAAACCGGCTCTCCGCGATGAAGCTTGGGGAGCGGTGAGGGACGGACCGAGGTCATAGGGTCCCCCAGCGCGGCCAAGGGCCTCGCCATTCTGCGGTTGTCCCGACTGCAGAAGAGGAGGCCCTTGACGGTGATCCACCGTAGCGAGGGAGCACCACGCTGCTCGGCATGCCCGAGTTCGTGGTCGGCACCCAGATGGAACACGACCGCGAGCTGTGGATGCTGGTGGAGACCACGGCCAATGTCACCGGTTGCCCGGCCTGCGGGACTCGGGCGGTAGGCCACGGCCGGAGAGTGGTGAAGATCCGGGATCTGCCCATGGCCGATCGGCCGGTGGTGCTGGTGTGGCGCAAGCGGATCTGGCGGTGCCCGGACCCAGACTGTGCGGTGGCCACCTTCAGCGAGGACACCGACGACATCGGCCCGCGTTCGTCGCTGACCGAGCGAGCCCAGCCGAGGAAGTCGAAGCGCACCACCGGGCGGCGACCGGCCAGGTGCGGGACTAACCGGTCGTACAGGTGGGTGCTGTCGGGGAAGCCGTGCATCAGCACGACCGGCACCCCTGGTCCGGGCACCAGCTCGGCATGCAGCCCGTATGGTCCGCGCGACACCGGCAGCGTCTGGGCGATCGGTGCGGTCATGGCAGTGATCCCTTCGGCCTGAATCGGACGCGGCGGTGACCTGCCCGGCTGACCGGCGTGCGGCCTGCTAGGAGGTTACCCGGGCAGGTGAGTCAGGAACTGCTCCATGACGTAGCCGGTGAACGCCGCAAATCCGATCAGGGTCACGATGGCGAGCACTATCCATCCGCGCTCCCGTAGTCGCTGTCGGCGCTGCCCTCGAGCCCACTCCTGAGCAGCGGCGATCCGCAGCTCGCCCTCGAGGTGGCGTACCCACTCCTGCGTCACGAGATGTACTCCAATCTCACCTCTCGACCGTGTGCACGGAGGATTGGGGTGCGGTCCGGGGAACGCTCTTCACCTGTAATTGAAGCTATGGCTGAACGTCTCGGAGGGCAAGCCGCTCCTGCTCCAACAGGGAGAGCACACCCCGCTCAGGTCCGAAGCGCCCCTTTACCTCGCCCGCTCTCTGCGCTTCTGGCTGTCGGCAAGCTAAGAGCGGAGTCCCGAACAGGCGCTCTTTTCTCGCTCAGGAGGGCAGCTCAACGGGGTGGGATCGGCGGAACGAACCACCTCCGGAGCCGCCCACCTCAACGGGCGCTCGGGAGGGCCGATCGATGGTTGCTAGCTCGGGCCACCGACCGGCCCACCGGGGCGTCAGCAAACTCGCTCAGGTGGGCGACTCAACGGGGCAGGCTGGGGAGAGCCACCCCGTAGCCGTCCACCTCAGTGAGCGGGCTGTCGGATCAGCAAGCCAACCCGCCGAAAGCTCGGGGCCCTGGCCTCCGATCACCGGGGCGACGTCATGGCCAGTCGAGCCCTGCACCCCTGATCATTCGGGGCGGCGCGGGTCCTGCTCACGACGTTCCTTGACTCGCTCCTCGACCTCGCGTAACCACTGCTCGGCGTCGAACACCGGACCGGTCTCGCGGGCCTCGTGTCTCTGTTCCCTAGCGCCCGCGCTACCAGCACCGCCCATCTCGACGCTGGGCGGACGATCCTCGTCGGCGCCGACATCCTCGGGGGACCCAGAGTCGGTTTCTGGCCCCGCTCCCTGGTTAAGGCCGTCTTCGGACTGCCCCGTCGAAATCGTCGGCGGAGCGGGCACGTCGACCTCGCTCAAAGTAGGTGCCGGCGCCACTGAGTGCTCGGAGCCAGACCGGCGTATAGCTTCAGCCGGAGGTGCATCACGGGCAGAACAACGATTGCATAGCAGCGCCGGCGAGGGTCCCTGAAGCTGTGCCCAGGATTCAATGCTCTCGGGCGATGGGAACTCACTTCGGCAACGTGAGCAGGTGACGATCCGATGAAATTGCTTCAGCCGGTCACCGGATGTGAGGAGGAGGGAGGTGGACTCCACCACGACGACTATGTGTCCTCCAAGGGCGAATCTGACTTGCGCTGGCCACCGATGAAAACGACGAAAGGCCAGCCACCTTGCCTGGCGCATCCGCCTTCTGAGCTTCTGATGAAGGACGTCGGCCGCCACGGAGAGTCGAGCGTAGCCGGAGGCGCCAAGAAAGGATAAGGACGTCGGGTCCGTGCAGGAGTCTCGGGGCCAGGCTGCAGGTCAAGGGTTCGGCGCGGGTCACCGGAGAGGGCCCCGGTGGGGGGGGACCCGCGGATCGTCCCCCGGCGTGACACCGCATGCCTACGACCGTGTGACTCCCCCCTCAGGCCTTGTTGTGGATCATCTACCAAATCGAGTCCGGGTGTCGATCACCCCTGAGGGGGGCCGGTGACGGGAGTAGGATCCTCACCACCGGGGAGTGGCCCAGGCTGTGCTGGGCCCAGGCGCTCACCCGCCCTTGTGCACGCCGAGCAGCGGGAGCGGGAGAGGGTGCCTGGGCCCAGCTGAACCGGATTGCCACCGATGAGCTTGACCGGGTGTTGGCCACATTCCTCGATGCTGGGGTGGCCGCATCAAGCGACCGAAGCGGGTACCGGAGGACGTCGCAGCGAGGCGCGCAAGTCGTCGTAAACGCGACGAATGCTGGGGTCCGGAGACGGCCCGACCTGTCAGGTGCTGCGAGGGCTGGAGACGGGCCTGTGTGGCTCTCTGAGGCCGCCAAGGTGAAGCCGGAGACCATCGGGCTCTTATGGCCACCGAGCGCAGGAGCAGCTAGAGGAGGAGGGGGTCCGAACCTCTCGGCCCCATCAGGAGTGGGATCGTCAAATACGGCCTGGATCTGGGCATAGCTGTAGTGGTTCGTGAAGAAGGCCATGACCCACTGGTGATGCTGGCTACCTACAGAGGATTGTGTGCGTACCCGGGTGTTGGATGGCTATTGCTTCGAACCGAGTCAGGGCTTCGCCGTTCAAGAAAGGAAGATCGGCCAGCAGTAGCCTCAGTAGGCTCCGAAGACGAAGCAGAGGAAGAGTTATCTGCACGACAGGCCGCTGCTCCTCGCAAAGCCAGAAGGGCAGCGGGTCAGATGGCCAGAGGAGAGTTGATCACCGCGGCGGCGCGAGGATCTGGGCATTGCTGTAGTGGTTCGGGAAGACCGCCATCCCGGCCGCTAGCGATGCTGGCTATCTACGGTTCTTGTAAGCGACATCCGCTTCACTCGACCAGGAAGTTGACTGGAACACCGTCCGTAACGTCGGGTCCGCAACCGGTCGCGCTGGCGGTGTGTTCCGCGCGGTCGTATCGTTCGCAGTATGCCGACCGACCTGCAACTGAAGGCCATGAACACCTTCCACCGGGGCCTGCTCATGCTGAGCGATGGGCGGCTCGGATGGCGGGCCGGTGGCATGCCGGTGCTCGAGCGCATTGGAGAAGGCTGCTTCTTTCGTTCGGTAAACGAGGCGGTCATTGCGATGCGCGAGAAGGGACCGGAGTCTCCTCCTGGTCGGTGAGACTCGCGTGCCGACTGTCGGTTGCCGGGTCAACACCGATGGTGCATCGGTGACCTACCGGGCTGGGGTTCACCGCACGATAGTGTGGCGCGTCCGCCGCTGGCGAGGCGAGCGGGATGCCCTCGCAAGAGATCTCCGGAGGCGAGGCTTCGACTCCTCATGGTACGGCCAGCCGTTTGCTACGCGTGTGGACACAACAGGGCATTAGCGGGCACGGTGATGGCGCGTCGATCTCTTGTGTCAACCGACGCTGGCGGTGACGGGTCGCGGGTTGCAAGGAACGTCCGGATGATGTCCGACCTACGAAGCGACCATATCGACGGATCAGGGCGTAGGCGGAGAGCCCGAAGGTGTCCCAGAACACGCGGCCCATAACGCTTGACCCAGCCCGGATTATGAGATGGGGACTAACCACACCCGCTGGGGCTGGCGCAAGGCCCACCAGCTGCTGCTCAGGGAGGGCTGGAGGATGAACCGCAAGCGGACCAGGCGGATCTGGCGGGAGGAGGGCCTGCGTCGCCCACCGACGTGTCGCAAGCACCGACGGGTCCGCCTCGACTGCCCCGAGCGTCTCTCGGCCGCCTACCCGAATCACGTGTGGGCCATCGACTTCCAGTTGGACGAGACCGCCGACCAGCGCCGGCTCAAGCTATTGAACATCGTGGACGAGTTCACTCTCCTCTGGCCATCTGGCCTTCTGGCTATAAGGAGGAGCACTGTGGAGTACTTCCTCTGCTTCGTCTCCGGAACCTACTCAGGCTACTGCTGGCCGATCCCCCCCTCTTGATCGGCGAAGATCTGATTCAGTTCGAATCAACGGATATCGAAACACCCAGTTCCGCAAACATCGCCTAGATCGCCAGCATCACCAGCAGGCCAGGATGGCGTTCCTCCAGACCAGTAACAGGAATCCATCAGATCCTGCATCGGATCCCACTCACGACGGGGCGAGACGTCCGAGTAATGTCAAAGCCTCGATGATTGGAGACCGCCTCGTTCCTCTAGCCGCTCCTGCGCCGGTGATGGCGCCACAGGACAGCATTCCCCTCCGGCTCAACTTGGCGGCTTCAGAGAGCCGTACAGGCCGGTCTCCTCGCCCCTCGAACAAGTCACGCGGGTGCGCCCTCGCACGCTGCTTGCTGTTGCCGGCGGCGGGGCGGCGGTGTTCGTGCTGCTGCCTCAGATTGGGCCCCTCCATCAGACGGTCGCCGCCATCCAGAGGGCCCAGTGGTGGTGGCTGCTCCGCGCCCTCGGCGCCGCCGCGGTGACCTACGTGGCGGCCGCCGTCGCCCAGATGGGAGCGGTGCGCGCCCGGCTGCGGCTGTGGCCCATGGTGGACATCCAGCTCGCGTGCTCCTTCGCCAACAAGGTGACCCCGGCCGGGGTCGGCACCCTCGGCCTCAACGAGCGCTACATCGAGCGATCGGGCATCGATCGCCCCGCCGCGGTGACGGCCGTCGGAGTGAACGCCCTCGCCGGAGCGTTGGTCCATGCGGCTGGGGTCGCGGTCGCCATCGCCGCGGCTGGCCGGAACGGCATCGGCGGTGTCCCCCTCCCCCGGGGCTGGGGCGTCCTGATCGCCGTGGTGGTTGCTCTGGGGGTCGTCGGGCTGGTGCTGGCCACCCGCCTGCGGCGTCCACTCGTCGGTTGGCTTCGCGGAGCGTGGGCTGAGCTCACCCAAGTCCTCAGCAGCCCCCCGACGTTCCGCCCAGCTCTTTGTCGGCTCGGCGGCGGTGACCCTCGGCAACGCCCTGGCCCTCGCTGCCGCCCTGAGAGCCTTCGACACCAACGTGAACGTGGCCAAGGTCATAGTTGTCTACCTGGGCGGCGCAGCCATCGCCTCGGTGAGCCCGACCCCCGGCAACCTCGGCGCCGTCGAGGCGGCGCTCGTGGCTGGCCTCACAGGCGTAGGCGTGCCTGCCGGCCAGGCCGTGGCCGGTGTGCTCGCCTTCCGCCTTGTCACCTTCTGGTTGCCAACCGCTCCTGGCTTCTGGGCCTTCCAAGTGGCCCAACGCCGCAACTGGGTCTGAAATCGTCTGTCGCCTGTTGCCTAACTAGTTGGCGGCGGCGTCACTCTTCAGCTGGCCGCTTGAGCAAGACGGCCACGTGCCCGTTGCCGAGCAAGGTCATGCCGACGGCCTCCCAGCCCATACGCCCCTCCCGGTTGAGCGCCTCCACCGCCGCGGACGAGCCCGGGACGTTGGTGGGCGGCTGAAACTCGGGAAGTGAAATGATGACGTACTCCCATCGGCTCATGGCCGGAAGTCCAGCACGAACTCACGGCGCTCCGCTGGACGGCTCGTAGCGAACACCCGTCGGTAAGAACGTGCGCTCGCGAGAGCACCCATCGCCGCCGTTCAGTCAGTGCCTGAGTGCGTCGCGACGCTGGGCGAGGACACCAAGCACTCTCAGCACGGCCAGGGCCCCGAGCATTCGTCCGAAGAAGAGGGGATATCGCGCTCGCTCAGGAGGGCGGCTCAACGGGGCGAACCCGGCGGAGAGCCACCCCGGAGCCGCCCACCTCAAGAGGCGCTCGAGAGGGCCGATCAATGAACGAGGGGGGGGAGAACGTCCACCGACCGGCCCACCGGAGCGTCAGCGCCGGGCGGGCAGCTGGTAATGGACCCAGCTGTCCGCCTCACGAATGAGAATGCCCCCGCAAACGAGACAGATGGTGTGCCCAGCCGGGTCGCCCATAGGTACGGGCCGGTGGTCCGTGCGTTGTATTGGTGCCCCCCCTGTATCGGCGTCTGGAGTCGGTGGGGAGTCAACGCGATCGTCTTCAGGCGAGCCGAAGCCATGACGAGCCCGAGGGCGAGTGACGTAGTGCCGGCGGCAGAACGAACCAGTAGATCCTTCGCCATCGGCCACCGTAGCCATGCCGGACACAAGGTGACAAGAGCCGACAGGAGGGTTTCGTTGCTACACGAACAAGTGACCTCCTCCTCTTCCCAAGAGGCCCTTGACGACCTAGCCTCGGCACCGACTGCACGGGCCTCCCCCCCGTCCGCTTGGAGAGGCATGCCGTTCGACGTCGGTGACAGGGTCGTCTACCCGTATCACGGCGCGGCCGTGATCGAGAAGCGTGAGGAGAAGGACGTCTTCGGGGAGAACCGCCGCGAATATCTCGTGCTTCGCTTCGCCTACGGGGGCCTGACTCTGATGGTGCCCGCCGACAACACCGACGAGGTTGGTCTCCGGGAGGTGATCGACGACGAGGAGGTCGAGGAGGTGTTCGCCGTCCTTCGTAAGAAGGAAGCCCGGATGCCCACGAACTGGTCTCGCCGATACAAGAACCACGTCGCCAAGGTCAAGTCTGGCGACGTCTACCAGCTCGCCGAGGTGATTCGAAACCTCTCCATTCGGGACAACGACAAGGGGCTGTCGTCGGTGGCGGAGAAGGGGATGCTCAAACGTGCCCGTCAGACCCTGGTGTCCGAACTCACCTTCGCCATCGGCGTGAGCGCGGAGGAGGCGGAGGAGAAGCTCAACGAGGCGCTTGCCTAGTTTGGGCGGTGTTCCCGCTAGAGGCGAGGTCTTAACCACGACTCCTGACTCGGCCCAAGTCGCGCCGACCGCCGAGGACCGTCCCCGCCGGGGGTCGACAAGCGCGACTGACGAACACACACTGACGTTGTGAACCCGGGCGGACAACGGCCCTCCCGGGACCCGCGACCAAGGCGCGCCCGGCGGCGCCGTGGAGACGCCACCCGAAACCGCGGACGCCTTAGGCGCCGCAGACCGACGAAGAGTGATCGCCTCTTAGGAGATCAGGACCTGCTTCAAGGCCTCGAACTCCTCGAGGCATTGACCGCTCCCGATGGCGACGGAGTTCAGGGGGTCCTTGGCCACGACGATGGGCATCCCGGTCTCACTCTGCAGGCGGGTGTCGAGCCCGTGGAGCATGGCGCCGCCACCGGTGATCACGATGCCCGACTCCATGATGTCGGCGGCCAGCTCCGGCGGCGTCTTGTCCAGGGCGACCTTCACTGCGTCCAGGATCGATCCCATCGGCTCGTCGATGGCTCTGCGGATCTCCTCGGTGGTGGTCACGATGGTCTTGGGCATCCCGGTGATCAGGTCGCGCCCCCGGATCTCGGCATGGAGCTCCTCGGCCAGCGGGCATGCCGAGCCCAGGGCGATCTTGATCTCCTCAGCCGTGCGCTCGCCCAGCGCCAAGCTGTACTCCTTCTTGATGAACTGGATGATGGCCTCGTCGAGCTCGTCGCCACCGATGCGGATCGACTGGCTGGTCACGATGCCGCCGAGGGAGATGACCGCGACCTCGGTGGTCCCGCCGCCGATGTCGACCACCATGTTGCCGGTGGGCTCGTGCACCGGCAGCCCGGCCCCGATGGCGGCCGCCATGGGCTCTTCGATGATGTAGGCGGGCTTGCGGGCGCCGGCGGACTCCGCCGCCTCCTGGACGGCCCGCTGCTCCACCCCGGTGATGCCCGACGGCACGCAGATCACCATGCGCGGCTTGGCGAAGCGGCGCTGGTGCACCCGGTGGATGAAGTACCGCAGCATCTTCTCGCAGATCTCGAAGTCCGCGATCACCCCGTCCTTCAGGGGCCGGATGGCCTGGATGTGGCTGGGGGTCCGGCCGATCATGCGTTTGGCGTCGAAGCCCACGGCCAGGGGCCGGCCGTCCTTGACGTTGATCGCCACCACGGACGGCTCGCTGAGGGTGATGCCTTGGCCACGCACGTACACCACGGTGTTGGCCGTGCCCAGGTCGACGGCCATCTGGCGCCCGAACATGGAACCACCCCTCTCATGGAGGTCTGATCAGAGGCTAGCGCCACGACCCGGTTCCGTCGCCCCATGTGGCTCGGACAACACGCAAACCGCGCTCTCCGCAAACCGGGCTGCCGCCTTGCGGAAGACACCGGAGAGATGATCGGCCGGGGTGCTGACCCCGCCCACAACAGGCAGCGAAGCGCGGCTCTCACCACGAAACGATGTGCCCCTGGGTGGCGGTCACCGGCGAGGGCTGTGTGCTAAGTGGCGGGACGCTCACCCCGCCGGTGACTGGGGTCCCCGTAGGTCTGATCGCCTTGCCGTCACTGCCGGGTCTCGGCGGTGCACCCAGTGATCTCGCTCGTCCCTGTCCAGCAGCTGGTGGCACACCGCGCAGTAGGTGAAGGCCAGATTGCGTGGCTGGACGGGCACGACGCTGTGACTCTTCGGAGTCGACGTCATGGTGAGGATGGCCTCGCCTGCTCCATTCGCTCCACTAGGAAGATACGTCTGGCTCGGCGGCTTCTTGTCGCTCGCGGAGCTCCTTGAGGAACGTGGACAGCGCTTCGTCCGGCCCGTCGGGCGCGGCGATACGAGCACCTACCGCTGCCATGTGTACTCCTCTCCGCCTGGAGGGGCGAGCAATACCGGCAGGCGTTCACAACGGTCGCCTGACCCATCCCATCCCCGTGCTTTGAGTGGCAACGTCACGCTAGAGCCCTTATCGCGGTGGCGTCCAGGGTGAAACAGAGTGTTCACATAAGAGCTCTGAAGACCACACGGGGGCTTGACGAGTCAGCACAGCTCACCAGTTGACGGGGATCACTGACGCCACGCCAACGACTCACTACTCAATGCTCGCTCACCAAGCCTTGACCGTCGTGGCCACCGCGCTGCTGACCTGGCTGAGGAACGGGCCGACCACCTCTTCCCGTCCTCAGCTGGAGTCACGATTGCGAGCCGGCTCGCGGGCTCAGACTAGATAGACCGGCCAAGCACCGGCGTCGGCGGCCGATGCGGCGTGCAAGGAACACCCCGAGCTTCATCCCCAGGCGGGGCGACGACGTCGTCCCCCTCCGGGCGGTGTGCCAGCAACGATTGGTGCACGGCGAATGTCTGCGCTACGCGCTCGACGACGAGACCTTGCTGGGTCTCTGCCGCGGATCGACCCACAAGGAGCGCGGCAGTTGCGGCGGGGGTCGCGTAGGTTCGCCTGGCTCGCGGTCACTGGCGAGGCTGTGCTGAGTGGCGGATCGCCTCGCCCGCCAGTGACCGGGGTCCCCGGAGGACGGTCCGCCGGGTCCACTGCTCAGTGTCTGCCGATCTGCGTCACTTGTCGATCCCCCAAACGGCGATACTGGTGCGGGACGACCGAGCGGCAGCGCCGGGAGATACGGCGGGGCGTGGGCCAAGGGGGGGCCGGCAGCCCAGGGGGATCGACATACACCGACCGGAGGCGCACACTCGCTACAGGACGCCTCGGGTGAGCGGGCCCGCAGTTAGCCCCCCTTGGCGGTGCCGGCGCCGGCTTCGTTCCCACGAGCGGAACCGGCGCGCTCAGTCCTCCCCTACGGGTGATTGATCCCGTCCCCCTTCTCGTCCGATCAGGCGCGTCGTAGGTTGGGCGAGGCCGTGAAATGATCCCCCATAGTCGCGGTCAGGGAGCGTCGCCGGACGGACCTCGGAAGACTTGGAGGCCGGACCCCGCGCCGTCCCTCCCGCCCGCCGCGGAACCGCTTTTCCTCCGGGCAATGATGCCCGGGGGCCGGCGGCCTCCCTCCTCGGGGGGCAATTTGACAGCACCCATGGGGAGTCACACAACCGGTTCGGCATCTGGTACTCGGAGCAGGCAGATGGACGAGGGAAGTACAGAGCAGATTCGACGGGGAATGGACCGACACCCGAGACCGAGTGTCGAGGACTTTCGAGCTCAGGAGATCAGTCGCCTCAAGCAACTAGAAGGGGCGGTCCGCCGCGAGGACCAAAGTCCCGGCAGGCAGCGTCGGCTACGTGAGATCCGGAGCGAGTTGCGCCGCTTAGGAGGTGGCTAGAACCCTCAGTGACGGCCGAGCTCACCACCAATAGCGGCGCGGTGCCTGCGTAGGCTCGACCCCTCAAGCACAGCGCCGCTGATCTGGCTACTGAGGGGCCCTTCGACCCTGGTCCACCGGACCCTCGCGGATCACACTCGCAGTGTCACGAGGATGATCCTTCGGTGGGTTGCGATGTTGATCGACAGTGCGCCCGTTGAGGTGGGCGGCTCCGGGGGTCCAAGCACTCATGGTGGGTTCGCCCTTCCGTGAGCGTGTCGGTCGTGGCAACCTGAGTTGGGCCTCATCACTGCCTGGCCACTAGGAGGCGATCGCGATGGAGCAGAGATCCCGCGAAGCCGTGGTCCGCACCTCAGCAGCCGTCGACGCTCTGCCGTGGTTGGCGTTCGACGGCATGGACGACGTGCACAACAAGGTGCTCTGGGAGCTCGGAGACTCCCACGCCGGACTCATGCGCCTGGCCGACGGCGCGACCATCGCCTCTCACCGCCATCACGCTGGCGATCATCACATTTGGGTGACAGCGGGTCGTTGCTCGGTGCTTGGCACGGCGATCGATGCTGGCTCGTACGCCCACGTGCCAGCGGGGGTTGACCACGAGATCGCCGACGTCGGACCCGAGGGCTGCACGCTTCTGTATCTCTACCTCGAGCACGGGGCCCGGTGAAGCCACCATGATCCGAGCTAATCACCGATCTGTATGGGTCCCAACATGGCGACTAGTTATCGGCTCCGAGACGGTCGAGATTCACCCTCCGCTGCACCCATCGCCGGGGTCCGGCCACTTCAGTCTGACGCTCCGGTGGGTCGGTCGGTGGCAAGAACCCAGCGACTGGCCGGTCCTCCAGAGCGCCCCGTTGAGGTTGGCGCGGGGCGGCGGGCACTGCAGCATCGTGATCCGGCGTCGGCCCACCTGAGCGAGCTCAAAGGACTAGACCCGTGGACGACGAGCCGACGGCCGCAGAGATGGGGACTGGTGCGCGACATGCACACGTCCATGTCGCGCTGACCCAGACCCTTGCCGACCTGGATCGGCTTCGTGCCCGCAGAGAGTGGCCAGCCGAGGTCGACTCTATCTGGGAGGTCCTCGACGAGATCAAGGAAGCCGTGAGGCTCGGCGAGCTCTTGAGAAGGCAAGCACTCCTGACCTGGGAGTCCCTTGCTCCGCTGGACGAAATCATCGGGACGGTGATCGACGAGTGGCCACAGGGCGCGAGGCGGCTGTGCCGGTGCTGGAGCCTGTCATCGCCCTCGTTGCTCGCGCCGCTGAGGTCGTCCAAGAGCCGCCGCCACAGTGACCTATCGCTGCCACACTGCTACCGACCACGACGAACCGGCGAGGTTCTGAGCCGCTTCCGCCATTTGTGGTTCCTGCGGCCACTAGCCTCGGCCAGTGGTGTCGGTGATGATCGACGTTGGACAGGGTTCGCGAACTCCAAGAGACCAGCGGGCTGCGCGGTCAAGTCGTGGATCTGACCATCACGTAGTAGGGGCCACTGAAGAGGGGTTCTCCGCCGACTTCGCTGAGCAGGGTATCGATGTCGAAGTAGCGCTTATAGATCCTGTAGCTGGTGCCGTCTTGAAGTCTCCGGGTCTGCCACTCGTCGGTGTTAACGCCGGGAGGCCGACCCGAGTCGAGGATGACGAGCTCTCGCGAGACGCGTCGGGCTTCCTCGAGGAAGACAGTGCGTTCCTGCTCTTCGAGGTGCCCATAGAGGTGGCCCGCGAAGACTCGGTCGACCGCCTTGGTTGCTATCGGGAGGGCCATGGCGTCGCCGCCGACGGCGCCGGCGCCGGGAACTTCGGCTCGAAGCCGACGCAATACGGCCTCGCTCTGATCGATCGCGACTCCGCTTCCGGGGAGGAGCCGCGTGTAGGGCCCGGGGCCGGCGCCGACGTCAACGAACGTGGCGGGGCGGAGCGCAGTGATGCAGCGCATCACTTCTTCGTGCTCGTGCTTGATGGCGGCAGCCTCGCTCTCAGGGACCCCGACGCTGAGGAAGTATCGCTGGCCTCCGATGGAGCCGCACTCGGACTTGGGAGCTCGTCTGTCGTAGTAGGTCCAAAGCGAGTCGTGGCTCACTGGCGATTGGCCGGTCACCGGACCAGTTTCGCCGTGTGGTCAAGCACGGCGCACGGATTATCGAACATCGGGGTCGAGCGCGATCAGGTCGGGATGCGACGACCAGGCACCCGAGGCGATGAAGGCCCCCCATATATGGTTCGAAGTCCCTGGCCCGGCCGGCGCTCAGAGGCATCTGGGGCGGCCTCACCGAGGCCGAGCGGAGCAGTGGCGGGGGATGCGGACTCAATGAGGCCTTCGCGGGTCACCGGCGAGGCAGTGGAGTGATCGGCGGAATAGATCAGCTACCCCGCCGCTGACCTTCTTCGCCCGAGGTGTAGCGACCCTACGCCGGCAGTATCCTCTAGGACGGAGCAGGCGACTATCCCGACGTGGCCGGATTCGCCTTGGAGGCCTACGTGCACTTCGAGGCGGCCAAGCAGGGCAAGGAACCGCCGCCACAGTCTCTTGTCGTTCACAACGACAAGTTCCTTCTGGCTACCCAGTATGTGCGGGGCGCCTGATCACCCACTCGTCACCCGCGCACCCTATTCGGTGGCTCGTAGGGCACCATCATTCGGATCGTCCTCTGAACAGGTCGAACACCCGGCGAGGTGGCATCCTTTCCCACCGCAGTAGGAACATTCTCAGTCGACCTTCGTGATGCTCCCACTCTGGTAGGACCCGATCAGATCGGATCGACGATGCCCAGTTCAGAGGGCTGATCGAGATCTTGGTGCCCTACACACTTGGTTGGGGGGCCCTTGGTTGGTGAATTCCGTGATCGTCTAGCAGCTCGCCGTCCGCAACGGTCCGCCGGCGGCGGGTATCGTCTTCCATGTCGGTGACCTCGTAGCAGGTCGTCGGCCTGGCCCGGGGAGTGCGGCATCACTCGCCCGGGCCCTTCATTCTGCCGAGTCGGCTCTCCCTCAGGGGACGCTCCGTTAGGGGTCGGGAAGGCAGCTTCCCGTCAGCAGTCGCCCAGGTGCTCCCCTAGAGCGCGGATGGCGTGATGGACACTCGGATGGCCGGCGCTCGACCACCTATTCGACTTGGCGGTCACGACGTAGCGGTGTGGAAGGGCGGCGCCTTCCTGATCCACCTGTCCGACCTCGGCGCCCGTGTCGTCGATCACCTTGAGCGAGCGGGTCCCTGGGATCGGCTCGTACTTGAGCGGGGGCATGGGGCAGAGCCTACGAACGTCGCCCCCATCGGCGTCGTGGCTCAGCGGGGCTCGACCTCAGCCACTCGACCTCGGCGGCGAGCATGTCCCCATCCGAGGATGGGACTTAAGACCCTCCCTCCCGTTACGGCCGCTCGGTATCGTTGGTACGTGGAGGTTGGATTGGTTTGATCTCTCGGACGGAGTCTCGGAGACCCTCGGTGGGTTCCGGGGGGAGGTCGGATTGGTTTGACCCCTCTGGGACGGAGTCTCGGAGCCCTGGGTGGTTCCGGGGCTCTTGTTCTGTCTAGGCCCGCCTCCACCATCGCCGCCGAGGTTGAGGGGCCGCCTCCCTGGCCTCCTCCTTTGGCCCCCTGACGGGCCTGCTCGAGCTCGCCCCGTAGCGTTCGACCTCGCCCTCGAGCAACTCGGCCCGCGTCCGGTGGCGCCGACGCTGCCTCGTGCGCCGGGAGCGCCTCGATCGCCCTAGCCGATCCGACCCTCGTCAGGGTGTGGGGCCAAGGGGTTATACCGGCGAGACTGGCCGGGGCGCCGGGTAGACGGAGAGGGGACGTTGGACCCTGGTCCGTCGGACCTTGCGGACTGCGCTCGGCGGTGGCAGGAGGATGAGTATTCGGGCGTGGCGAGGTGGTTGTACGACCGCCAGTCGCCCGAGTGAGGTAGGGCGGCTCCTGGGGTGGGGCTCCCTCCCCCCCCGCTGAGCCGGCCTTTCTGAGTGTTGAGGCGACAACCGGGAGAGCGGGCTAGCTGCCCTCCAGACGTGCTGTCCCCTTCCGGTTGTCACCTGAGCGAGCTAGTCGAGGGAGGCACCATGCACCAGGGGTGGCGGAATTCGCGATCCCGGCAGGCTGGACGTGCTCGTGAGGTGTTGGAGGTGCACGAGGAGGCCGGCCGATGAAGTCGAGTGACCGGGTAGTGGCCCCTCGATGGCTGGCGATGTCGTGACGGGGCATGGACCCTGACATGTGGCATCCCGCCAACGATCACGTCAACAAGCCGCTGGCGCTCGGCATCTGCGCCGATTGCCCGGTGCGCCAGCAGTGTCTCGAGCACGCTCTGGAGCGTCGGGAGCCGCTGGCGATATGGGGTGGCAAGACGGTTTGGCAGCGTACCGCGATGCTCACCCGCTGAGCCGTCGCTGGTTTCGGGTCGGGAATAATGGGCGCGGTGACCGTCGGCTGTGCTCGGCGAAGCCACCATGTAGGGACCCCTTTCGCGCCCCTGCGACCAGGAGCATCCGTTCGCCCAAGACGACCGATTCGTACTGAGGATGGCTACCGCTCCCGCCGCTCGCCGGCGATCTGCCGGGCCTCGGCGATGACCGGCCGTAGCCACGCAGGCACGCGCCCCGTTGCGGCGCACCTCGCCAGCTCAGGCCCAAGCGCCTCTGCAAGCGCGGTGTGCGTGCAGCCCTGGGCAGCGCAGAAGGCACGCCACCCCTCAGCGGCTTTGGGTGACAGTCGACGGAGAGGCGAGAGAGGAACCACGCCAGTAATCTTGGCTCGCTGGCGGTTAGTACGCGTTGAAAACGCTGATCGATCTGCACAGCGAAGGGCCGTAGAGGCACCTGGCCTGGAGGGGGGATCAAGGGCGTTAGGCCCGGCGGGCCAGGGTCGCCGAAGTTGTGGATGCGACCGTGGCAAGGAGAAGCGGAGCTGTCGGCCGCGTTCGTCCTGTTCGGCGGCGCTATCGAAGAAGTGCACCCCACACGCCCGGCGCTGACCGGCCATCTTTCCCCGCGCCGCTGGAGAACTCGTCACGGCACCCTGGGCGGACCCTACGACACCACCAGCCGGCCGAGAAGCTGGGCCCACTCGATGAGGTGGCGGTCGCCGAGGAAGCGGTCCTTCACCCGCTGCTGGGCGTTCCGCCCGAGACGGTGCTGCTCCCGAGGGTCGCGGAGCAACATGGTCCCCGCGCTGCCGAAGACCAGCAGATCGGTCGGGTCGTTCAACAGCAAACCGTGCTCACCGTCGACGATCTGATCGATGATGCCGCCCACGGAGGTGGCTATGACCGGCCGCGTCTTCCACATGGCCTCGGCCACAGTGAGCCCGAAGCCCTCGATCAGACTCTTCTGGACCACCACCGTGGCATGGCTCTGGATGGCGTTGACCATGGCCGCGTTGGCGTCCACGGCCCTCATTGGCAAGGAGACCAGCCGGATGCGTCGCCGGCGCCGCGCCGGCAACCGTCGCCACGCCGCGATGCACTCTTCGAGCACGTCCTTGGCCTCGGGGTCGTCGGCGACTCCGCTCACCTCGGGCCCGACCAGGGCCAGGTTGGCATCGGGGTCCTCGACGTGCTCGGCGAAGCCCATCATCACCCCGAACATGTCCTTGAGGCGGTCCCAGCGTGAGACCTGGACGACCAGAGGAGCCGCCGGGTCGAGGGGCGGGCCCTCGGCCACGACGTCGGCCAGGTCGGCCACGAGGCCCGGCGTCCCGTCGGCCCGCTCGAACGCCGGTGAAGTCGTCACCTTCCCGGCGGCGAGGAGCCCGATACGGGCGAGGATTGCTTGCACCGCCTGTGGAGACAGGTCCTGGTTCTTCGCCGACAGAGGATCGATCGACGGGGCGATCACGTGCAGCCGGTCTCGATCGAGGAAAGACGGCGCATACTGGGCCCGGGAGAAGACGAGGGCGTCGGCCTCCTCGAGGTAGTCCCACAGGAACTCCCAGGCCAGCCGGGACAGCTCGTCCTCCTCGTCCCGCCCGATGTGGGATCGCCACACCACGATGGCCCCGGCCCGCTTGGCGGCGGCCACGAGCCCCGCCGTCTGGGGGTCATGGAGCAGCACCGCGTCCCCCGGTCGCACCCGCGCAGCCATCTCGGCCTCGTTGGCGGCCAGGGTCTGCTCGTAGATGGCGTGCTCGGCCCCGCCCAGGTCGCCCCCGTCGCCGGGAGCGCCGTGGAACCAGTTGTGGAGGCGCTTGGTCACGAGGAAGAACTGGGGCGTCCCGTCGATCACGAGCCAGCGGGTGTTCACCCCCGCGCCCCGAGCCTGGCCGACGAGCACCTGCATCATCTCGGCCACACCGCCGCCCGTCGCCGCCGAGTTGACGTTCCACACCGTCCGGCCGGCCAGCATCCTGTGGGCCGACTCGGCGGCGGCGAGAAACCGGCCTCTCCGGTCCTCGTCCAGCAGCTCAACGAACCGGGTCAACGGGAAGGTGTCGATGTCGACTTCGCGCATCTGCTCTGTGACCTGCCTAGAGCCGGCCTGGTCTCGCCGGGCGTCAACCTCGACCGTGACACGTCGGTCGGGCCCCACCTGACGCTAGCCCGAGAGCCATCCAGCCGGCTCGCGTGTGTGGCCAGCGGCAAGACACTCGCCGCAGAAGACGATCTCGGGTGGCATGGGCTCATCGCTGCGTTCCACGACCGGCAAGGCGCGTCGGTGCGTCATCTGGTGTCGATGTGGGTGGAACCCGACTACCGCGTGCCGCGGCTGAGGGCGCCAGCTGCTCATGGCTGGGATCGAATGGGCTCGTGAGATGGGATCCGAATGACCACCCGGCCCCGCCGTGGCCGGTCGAGACCTTCTCGGCCGCTCGCAGGACGTGCACCCATCGGCGACCGCCGACGACCACCCCCGCTTCGACGAGGACGGTAGGCCCGTCCGTCGCCTGGCTCCGCCCGGCATCTTCGGCGCGAGGCCCTTCTGAGCGCCCGATGGCCCGACCGATGCCTGAGCCCTCGAAGCGTCAGCTATCCCTCGCCCGCCCCGCCCTGCTCGCCATCCTCGAAGCCGTTGACGCCGGCGAGCTGCGAAGTGAGCGACGGACCAGGGCGAGGCATCCTGCGCCGGCTGAGAGACGCCGTTGGCTGACGCATCTTCGCGGGACAAGGTGCAGCCCTGTTTATGGACTAAAGACCCTGCCGCTCGCCACACCCGCCCCGTACTCTGAATAGTGGAAGTCAGGTTCATGGTCTGGCTTCTGTCGGGGCAGAGTCTCGGGGAGTGAGTGTCTTTTTCCCTCCCCCGGGGCTCCTGTCCTTGCCGGCTCCTGGTGTACCCCCCCCCGGTGCCGAGGATGCCGACGCCCCATCCCAGGGCCGCAGAGAGCCGCACAGCGCCCCGTTTCCGGGCTGACTCCCGCCCCTGTACGTCAAGCGTCTCCTTTGCGTACAGAGAAAACCACCGGGATGCTCAGGTCCAGCCTGCCTTGCCCACAGCAAACGTTGGACGGTGTCTTTCACGACCTTGGCGAACACCCAAGTCAGAAGCTATGAATCGGGCCCAATCTCACCGACTTCTAACGGAGGTTGTCAGCAGCACTGTGGCTACGACCAGAACCCGTCCCAGTTGTAGAGGTCGAAGAAGTGCTCCCTACCGTCGGTAATCCTTTCGTCCTTGATCTCGAAGACGATGCAGCAGCCAGTATCCAGGTGCTCGCCGTTCCGCTCCGCGCTGTTGTGATGAACGCCGACCACGCAGCCGTCATCGCTTTCAAACACGCGCTGCAATGCGGCCTTAAAGGTCCTCCCCGCCTCTCCCCCATACCGGCCGAATTGGGCAAAGACCGCCTCGCGCCCTTCGTTGTCGCCAGCGACGGGGCTGCGCCTTGGCGTGTGCCACGACGCGCTCTCGTCGAAGAGCGCAGTGAGCGTGTCCATGTCGGCCGAATTGATGGCTTCGTAAGCCCGCTGCACGATCTGGGCGTTCTCGCCTGCAGTCATCGTTTCCCTGCCGCCCTGAGTCTCAGTGCCCGACATCGCCAGCCTGAACGTTCGAGGCTCTGGTGGACTAGGGTCGAGGGTCCTCTCTAAGACGGTCGCCCCCAAAGCGCCGATGGTGGACGGGACTGAGCGAGTCTTGTCCACCCGCCATGTCAGCGGACCGCCAAGTTAGGCTTCCGAAGATGCCCCGACTACGACGGGTTCCGCTCCCGCCCAAAACCCTCATGGGCCGGCAATGGGAACGCTGGGAGGTGGTCGATCAAAACGGCGAGCGGGCCGGGTGGGTGACAGAAGAGCCAGCGGGCGGACAGATCTATGAGCCGGGCGGCGGGCATTCCCCTAGCGAGTGGACAGCACGCTCGACGGACGGGTGGTCGGAGCCGGGCCACGACGGCGCCGCCGCCGCCGAGGCCACCCTAGAGCACCACCTCTACGGCTGACGCCACGTAGGCTCAGGAACATGTCCGGGCTGCGACGGGTCCTGCTCCCGTCCAAGGAGATAGCGAGCCGACGCTGGGCACGCTGGGAGATGTTCGACGAGCACGGCGAGCGGGTCGGGTGGGTGACAGAAGGGCCACGGGGCGGACAGAATCTCTTGACCCCGCCAGCCCTGCCACCCGCGCCAATCGACCCAGCCCACGCCGCGCAGTGCGCAGCGGGGTAGGTTCCGGCAAGGCGGGCAAGGACCAGGGCGACAGGAGATCGAGGCTCATCGTGACGACGTGACGTGGCCCAACGGATCGCGCAGCCAGTAACGCATCGCCGACCGGGACACCCCCGCTGCGGCCGCCGCTTCTTTTAGCGGCGCGCCAAGGCCGCTCGTGTACTGGGCTAGGCACACGAACTGGGTCCCGCCCTGATGAATGCAGCTGATCGAAGTGGGCGCTGGTGTCCCCTCGGTTGCGGCCTTCTGGGTCACCTGGGTCCGTAGCGAGCTGGCGAGGGTGGTGGGGCCGTTGTAGCCCAGCGACGCAGTGGTCACGGGAGCAGAGGGCACAGCCGAACCGACGTGTGTCGAGCTTCCCCCGCTCGTCGGGGCCACGATCGCGCCGCCGATGCCACCCAGGAGTACCACCGCGGCTGCCACGGCGGAGATGATCCGGCCTCGGCCGCTCTCGTGCTCTGTCCGGGGGAGTGGGGGGCAGGGCCCCGGCAGGGGGTCGGCGGGTCACCTTGCCCACCGGCGTAGGGTGGCGTAGATACTTCGTAGCGGCGCGGAGTACCTGAAGGTGCGGGTCGCCCTCAGCGTGTGCAGTTCTGTGCGAACACGGTGAGCCTCGGCAAGCGCTCGCGCCGTACTCTCGTCGGCGATCGCAGCCTGACCCTCCGCGTCGCGGGCTGTCGTGCATGCGCGTGCCACACTCTCGTAGAGCTGGTCGCGTTCCTGTTCCGCGTCGGTGAGCGCTTCCTCCAGGCTGTGTGCCCACTGCTGTGCCTGGCCGACTTGGCGCGTCCACGCGTACGGGACGAAGTCGTCGAACACGTTGGCGGGAATCGCGAGCGCCTGCAAGAGCGCTGGCTCGTCGGCGTGGGCATAGAAGCGATTGAGCCCGTCGAAGAGGGCGAGCCGGTAACCCGCTTCGAGGAGCGTCGGTTCCCAGCCCTCGTGGGCCGGTTTGTCGGACTTTGGCACGGTCGCTTCCATGACCACGACCCGGGGCCGGAAGCTGTACCAGTCGGCCCCAGCGAGCACCTCGCGCTCGAAACCCTCTACGTCCACCTTGAGGAAGTCGACGGGACCCGGAACGTGGTCGGCCGCGACCTGCGCGAGCGTCCAGATGGGCACCTCGATCGGAGTGAACTCCTGGCCGTCGGCGCGGTAGCGCTCAGCGATCTCGGGCACCATCGTGGACGCGCCGCGGTCGATCGGAGCATCGGGGCCCGGCCACTCCCGCTTCTCAGTCGGTTCGACGAACAGCTTCCCCTGCCCGGCCGTCGCGCCGAGCGCGACCCGCAGATTCGTGTCAGCCGGCCGTGCCGCGCAGAGCCGCTCGTGTTCGCGCGGGAGCGGTTCCACGTTCACGCCCCGCCATCCCCGCTCGGCGAAAGCGGCAGTGACCGAATCCAATACGGGATCACCGGCACCAACGTCCACCCAGAAGCCCTCCCGGTCGTTAGGGCGTAGGGCGCGGGCAAGCACCACATCCTCCTGGTTCTGCGCATACGACACGAACGGATCACGGCTCATCTGTCGGCTCCCGCACGCGAGGCGGCAGACCGTTCGCCGAGCGGTAAATCTCCACCGTGGTGGACATCCCGGCTGAGACAGTGATCTCTCGTTCGACTCGGCCCTGGTCCACTAGCTGACGGCCCGATCGGACATCTCCCACGTGTGCCGCTCCGCCACCCGCACCAGCTCGCCCGCCACGCCGCCCATGGAGGCCGGGCTCACGGCCGCTGGGGGACAGCTCACGCCCGCAGGGAGCTCAGATAGTCGTCGATCGGAATGGCAGTCAGGGTAAGGATCTTGATGGTCCCCCGCGCCTCGAGCCTCAGCGCGACCCGGGCGATGGCCTTCTCGTCGGCCGCCTCCAGGATGGTCGCGAAGTCATAGGGCCCTAGGAGGGCCCACTGCTGGCACACCCGCGCTGCCATTGACTCGACCTCGGCGTTCACCTGCTTGAGCCGGTCCGGGTTGTCGTGGAGCCTCGCCGCCCCCTCCGGACCGATCGTCGACAGCATGAGGTAGGTGCCCATGGGTGCCTCCCTCCCTAGTCCACTGGTGCCACGACTAGGCAGACCGCGTCTGGCTCGCCAGGTGAAAGACCTTCTCCCCCAACGGGGCACCAGGGCGTGGGTGCTTGCCTTCTTGCACGGGGGATGGGGGAAGGTGATAGGCATGTCTTGTCGGATATCGCTCGGTCCATCGTGGACCGGAAACGAACCTAGCCAGATGTCCGGGCCGGCCGGCTCCCGGGGATGGCCATGGCACTTCCGACTCCGTTCGATGTGACGGCCACTGAGCGCGACGACCTCGCCACGGTGGCAGTGACGGGAGAGCTCGACTGCGACACCGCTCCGCGACTGTGCCAGGTGCTGGCCTCCCTGGCCGATCCAGGCCGAGTGATTCTCGTCGATCTCAGCCAGACAGAGTTCATGGACTGCGCCGGAATTGCTCCTCTGGTCGCCGCTCACAGGCGCCAGCGCGAACTGGGCGGCGACTTGATCCTCGACTCGCCAGGAGGAGCGGTCTCCAGGGTCATCGAACGGACCCAACTGGACAAGTTGATCACCGTGGTCGGGAAGAGAGCCCCCTCGGAGCCTCGAGGCCTTTGGCGATCACCGCGCGGGAAGGCCGTGGGCCTGCATAGCCCGGCAGTGGCGCCCGAATCGGATCAGGCTGCGTTGTACTACTGCGGTCGGTGCGAGGCGTACGGACGGGGCGCCAAGTGTTGGTGTTGCGCCAATACGCAGCTCGGTTGGGGGCAGGTGCCGCAGCTCGAGGACCTGCCGAGAGGCGACCGCCGGGCCGGCGCTCCGCCCGCCCGGCCATTCGTGGGCTCTAGAGAGTGAAATATCGGCTTCCCGGCTAGTCGCTGGGTCCGTATGTCGCTATGAGGACGAGCGATGGCTGACGAATTCGACCGGCTCACGCTGCTACACAGCCTCGACATCGACCGACCCAGGTGATCCCAGCACCTGGGCTATCGGTGGCCGGCCTCTGAGGGCCGAGGAGCTCGAGGTCGTTCGCTCCGCCACCGCTGAGGACTGGAAGGATGCCGCGACGATGGATGAGGCGCGAGCGGCATACCACGCCGATGTGGCACGGGGCCTCAAGGAATTTGCCGAGCTGCTCGGGCCCTACTGGTACGGCGACGCCACAACACCCGAGGCCCTCGAGCGTGCGCCAAGCGAGGTGCAGTATCGGGCGTTTCGGATCGTCCACGTCACCATGGGATCCGACAAGGCGGAGAACCTGTTCCGAGAGGTGCTCGCCAGGGCCATCGTCCGCAGCGTCGTCGAGAGGGCGGCATCCAAGCCCGGACCGCTGACGGGAGCCTTGGAAGCCCAGTTAGGTGAACTGGTCCGAGCGAATGAACTCAGCCAGGAGGAGGTCGACGCGCTCAGAGCTGATATCCAAGCCGACCCTCAGGCCTTTCGTGAGCGGCTTGTCGAGTTCCAGGTGGAGCGCCTTGCGCCGGACATGCCCATACCTGACTGGTTCCGTCGGATGATGCGAGAGTCGGGAGAAGGATGACGACTACTGGCTGTGGATGGGGACCTCTGCGGTCGGCGGTACGGGGCGCCTGCTGACCTAGCCTCGGCCTCGGTGCCCGACGACCTCCAGCGCACCCAGCTCGCCCGCCCGGCTGGTGGTTCGACGGAGCCGAAGCCGAGCTGGATGAAGGCGGCGGCCCCCCACGGTCCAGAACCCCTCCTGTCGGCTCTTGTCAGCTTGTGTCCGACATGGCTACGGTGACCGATGGCGAAGGATCTAGCTGGTTCGTACTGCCGCCTGCACCACGTTCACTGGCTCTCGGGCTCGTCATAGCTTCGGCTCGCCTGAAGACGATCGCGTTTACTCCCCACCGATACCAGACGCCGATACAGGGGGAGGCACCAATGCAACGCATCGACCACCGGCCCGTACCTATGGGCGACCCGGCTGGGCACACCATCTGTCTCGTTTGCGGGGGCATTCTCATTCGTGAGGCGGACAGCTGGGTCCATTGGCAGCTGCCCGCCCGGCGCTGACGCTCCGGTGGGCTGGTCGGTGGCCCAATCCCCCCCGCCATCGGCCGGTCCCCCGAGCGCCCGTTGAGGTGGGCGGCTCCGGGGTGGTTCGTTCCGCCGATCCCGTTGAGCCGCCCTCCTGAGCGAGCGCCCGACATCCCCTCTTCTTCGGACCAATGCTCGGGGCCCTGATCGTGCTGAGCGTGCTTGGTGTGGACGAAACGGACCGTCGCGCGATCCGAGCGTTGTCGCGACGACAGACAACCTGCGCTGTGCGTCTGTCGTCTCCTCGACGCGTGGAGAATCGACGGCCAGTTCATGAAGCGTCAGGCCAGATACGTGTCGACCGAGCTGTCAGGTCCAGGCTCCCTTCGTGCGTTTGACGCTTGGGCCGTGTGTACCTGCTGGCATGTGTAGTCGTTCTCACGGTGGGCCTCACACAGGCTTGTACCGGCAGACCTGTACGCCCGTCGCCGCCGTGGTGGCGGACACGAGCTCGAATGGGCGCGCAGCACCGTCGGTCGGGAAAATGCCCTTGCCCCCGCCGAGCACGATCGGCTCGATCATCAGGTTCAGCTCGTCGATCAGGTCTGCCGCGATCAACGACCGCACGAGCTGTGCGCTGCCCAGGACGTTGACGTCGCGGCCCGGTCGCTCACGCAGCGCCGTCACGGCTGCAACCAGGTCGGCGCCTCGGATCAACGTGGTCGGCGCCCAGGTCAGGTCCGCCTCTGACAGGGTGTTCGAGACGACGTGCTTCTCGACGGCGTTGATCCAGTCGGCGAAGGGGTCACCCGCCCGCTCAGGCCAGGCGCCCGCCATGACCTGCCACGTGCGCCGGCCGTAGAGGAGCGCGTCGGTCCGCTCGGCCGCCTCGTTGATGCTCGACCCCATGACCTCGGGATCGAAGAACGGCATGGACCACCCGCCGTGCTGGAAGCCCCCGTCGGTGTCCTCGTCGGGGCCACCTGGAGCCTGCACGACACCGTCGAGGCTCATGAATTCGCTGATCACGATACGCATGCCGTGTAGACGATGGCACAGACCCGGATTCATCGCGGCTCAGCGCCGGGTGTCTACGAGGTGGCCGTTGGGGAGACGTCAAGACCCGGAGGAGACCAGACCACTGACGGGGACTCTCGTCGACGAGGTGGCCTACACCGCAGAACAGACAGATCCGAATGCATCGTCGTCATGCCCATGGTCGACGGCCCCGATGCATGATCATTCGACAAGATCGTCAGCGCGAAGGCCTTAGGAGCCGAACCTTTCCAGCCCAGCCCCCGGCGAGGCGACTCGGGGCCAGCGCCGATCATGGGGCGCTGCCGGGCTTAACGGCGGCGGTGAGGGCGGTGGCGTAGAGACTCCACACCAGATATGGGGTCAGCAGAGCGCCGGCGGGGCGGTCGCGACTGGCGGCTGCGGCGATCTCGGCAGCTACGACAACGTCGAGAGCAGCGATGAGGGTGAGCGCTGCCGTGCGATTCCTCGCAACGAAAAAGGTGAACGGCCACACGGCATTGAGCGCGAGCTGAGTGACGTGCAGGCCGAGGACCGTGCGACCGCCACCGCGGGTCCACAGCCGCCACCCGGCGACACCGATCGCCGTGTAGAGCGCAGTCCAGGCAGGCCCGAACAGCTTTGCCGGGGGAGCCCAGGCCGGCTTGTTCAACTGCTCGTATACCTGCGCCGCCTGCCGGGACCCGAGTGAGCTGATCCCGGCCGCCGCAGCAGACGAGCCGACAGCGAACAGCAGTCCACCAGCTGTTCGGCGGTTCATCGACCCCTAGTACCACTGGTACCGCCTGGTCGCAACCGAGCGGCGACCAGCCCGTGATGCTCCGTGACATCAGGCCAGCTCACAGGGGGAGGCCAGTCTGCTCGCTGTAGCCCGGTCCAGCCCGATCGCTACGGCTCCGGGCCCGTGGCGACGACCAGGAACACGTAGCCCGCCCGCTGGAGCTGGCGGCTCGAGAGGAGTCCGAGGGGCGCCGTCTCGCCGACCACGTGGTGGTCAACGACTCGGCGGACCGGGCCGGTGGGCGAGCTGCTGGTATGGTGTGTTCACCGCGGCAGCTGACGAGACGCGCCCGAAGGAGTCACATGGCCGACCCCCGGAGCACGATGATGAACCCCCCGGTCGAGGACCTCTTGGACAAGGTCGATTCGAAGTTCACCTTGGTGACGCTGGCGGCCAAGCGCGCCCGGCAGATCAACTCCTACTTCAACCAGCTGGGTGACGGGCTAGGTACCATCGTGCCTCCCCAGGTGACCTCGGTCTCCCGCAAGCCGCTGTCGATCGCCCTCGAAGAGGTGGCTGCCAGCAAGATCGTCTACGTCCGCCCGGAGGACGTCGAGGAGGCGGTCAAGTAGCCGTCGGGCCGCCGCGAAGACCGAGGTGTTGAGCGCTGGGGAACCTGGCGGCAGCGCTGGCAGGGTGTGTCGTCAGGGCGTAACCGGTGGCATCGCCGTCTACAAGGCGGTGGAGCTGTGCCTGAAGAGCCTGTCGCACAAAAGCCGACCATCCACCCGCGTTTCGCGCCAGTGGCGATGCTGGGAGATGGCCTACAACTTCTTGCCCGCCGAGCGTGACCAGCTCTACCTCATGCCACCGAGCCTGAGGGACTGGCTGCCGGAGGACCACCTGGCTCTCTTCGTGCTCGACGTGGTCGACGAGCTCGACCTCTCGAGCCTGTATGAGCGCTACCGACCCGACGGCTTGGGACGGGCGGCCTACGAGCCCTCGGTCATGGTGGCGGTCCTCCTCTACGCCTACTGCATGGGCGAACGATCCTCTCGGCGCATCGAGCGTCGCTGTGTCGAAGACATCGCCTTCCGGGTGCTGGCGGCCAACCAGGTCCCCGACCACGCCACCATCGCCCGGTTCGTCACGAGCCACGAGTGGGCCTTGTCCGCCCTCTTCTGCCAGGTGCTGGTGCTGTGTCAGGAGGCTGGTCTGGTGAGGCTGGGGGTCCTGGCCCTCGACGGCACCAAGATCGCAGCCAGCGCCTCGGGACAGGCGAACCGCACCCGTGGTGAGCTCGAGGCGGAGGCAGACCGGATCCTGGCCGAGGCCATCGCCACCGACGACGAAGAAGACGCCCGCCACGGGGACCACAGGGGCGACGAGCTGCCTGCTCATCTCTGCGATCCGAGAAGTCGGCGGACGCGCATCGCTCAGGCCAAGGCCCGCCTCGACGCAGAGGAGGCCCGACGCCAGGCGGAGTACCAAGAGCGGCTGGCGGCCAAGGCCGTCGCCGATCGGACCCGCACGACCAGAGGTGGCGGTCGACCACTCAAACCCAAGCGAGCCAAGTCCGAGCCCAGGGCCAACATCACCGACCCCGACAGTTCCATCATGCATGACTCGGGCGGCTACCTCCAGGGCTACAACGCCCAGGCCGTTGTCACCGAAGACCAGATCATCGTGGCTGCCGAGGTCACCCAGGAGGCCTCTGACAACCACCAGCTCGAGCCCATGCTCGACTCAGTCCAGCAGAACCTGAGCACGGCGGGAGTGAACGAACCCATCGGCGCGGTGGTGGCGGATGCTGGCTACTGGAGCCAAGGCAGCGCCGCGTTTGACACCGGAGCTGAGTTGTTCATCGCCACCAAGACAGATCGCAAGCCTGCCCGACCATCCCTGGCCAGAACCGGACGCATCCCAGCCTCGGCTACACCACTGCAGCTGATGAAGCGCAAGCTCGGGACCAAGAGGGGCCGAGCCATCTACGCCAGACGGGCCATCACCGTCGAGCCGGTCTTCGGACAGATCAAGGAGGTCCGAGGGGCGAGACGCGTCCAACGGCGCGGTCTCAGCGCTGTCGACTGCGAATGGAAGCTGCTTGCCATGACCCACAACCTGTTGAAGATGTGGCGCATGGCAGCGGTCGCTGGCTGACCGACCTGATCAGCCGACTCCGCCGCAGAGATCGCGACTACCTTCGCAAGAACAGGCCTCTGGCCACCAGCGGGGTCGATAGTGCAACAGGCTCCACAGGTTCCGGTTGGACAAGTGGTGCCCGTGCTCCCGTCGCCAGCCAGCTCCCAGGCGTCGTAGCGGACCAGACCAGGCACGGCAGTGATGGTGCGGCCGATGAGCATGCGGATCGCGTCCGAGTCGGGGCCGGCGTTGAAGTCGCCACAGACGCCTGTGGGAGACCGGCGACCGGTCGCCTCCTCGGTGAAGTCGGCGAGCTGGCGGACCTGAGCCTGTCGTGCGCCAGCACACAACCAATCTCACTCTCTGGTCGTGGCGGCGGCCGCGATGGCCGAGGGTGTCTTGTTGGACACGTCGTCGTACTTGGTCGAGGGCGACGTTGGCGAGCCGAACGGCATGGAAGTGATCGACCACCAGCGGGCCCCCGGCAGGCCGGCTGCGATACCGGTGGCATAGCCCCGATAGGGATCGATGGCCACGGTGGAGATGCCCGCCAGCCAGGTCGGCGGCTTGGCCTTCAGCCAGGCAGAAACCGCTGCTGCTGTTCTGCTTTCGACCACGTCGATGAGCCGATGGCGGTCCAGGTCGACGAACCCGGTGACCATCAGGGTCGAATGCTGGGCGGTGGCAGCAAGGAACGAGGTCTCGTCCAGGCCGAGGGCGGACGGAGCCCCGAGGCGGGACAGGTGGTTCACCCTCGGGGTGCCGTGGTCGGCCACCGCTGCCATGGCCGTGTGCCAGCCGACGCCGAATTTTCGGGCCACCTGGGCGACCGAGTCACCATCCTGGCCGACCCGTCGGCAGATGGCTATCTCTTCCCGAACACCAGCCTCGCCAAGGTGATCCCCGATGTCCTCGGCATTACCGTCACATTCGCCGATCCCCCGCGCCTTGGTGCCGGACGGCGGCGATGCCACCCTCAGCCAGGACCCCGTCGACGTCGGAACTCTCTGGCCGCCCGGTCGTGATCGACTACCGGATCGGGATAGGCGAGTTCGCGTCGGCGGGAGGGGTCGATGAGCCACGGCCTGTGCACGATAGGTCCCTCGATCGGCGCGAGCTCCGGGACGTATCTGCGTACGTAGGTGCCCCTCCGGTCGAAGCGCTCGGCCTGACGCAGCGGGCTGAGGACTCGATTAGGCCGGGTGTCGTTGCCCGTTCCCGAAACCCACTGCCAGTTGCCTGCATTGTTCGCCACGTCCCCATCCACCAGCAGGTCGAAGAAGTGCTGGGCGCCTTCGCGCCAATCGAGGTTGAGATCCTTCGTCAGGAAAGAGGCCACGATGAGACGGGCACGGTTATGCATCCAACCTTCGGCCCGCAGTTGTCGCATGCCTGCGTCTACGATCGGATACCCGGTCCGGCCCTCTTTCCATGCGTCTAAGACCGCTCCCGACTGTGACCACCGGTCGTCTCTGGGCCGATAGTCATCTCGACCAATTCTCGGGAACGCGTTGGCGACCTGGTGGTGGAAGTCACGCCAGCAGAGCTGGCGGAGGAAGGGTGCGGCGTCAGCCCGGACGGCAACGTCGAGGGGGGAGATGCATCCGAAATGAAGAAATGGGCTGAGCCGTGAGCTGTCGTCCGCTTCGAGGTCGTCGCAGCGCACCGCCCAAGACGGAAGCGAGGAGCGAATCCAGCTACTCAGCCGGCGTCGTCCCGCGGACTCCCCCCCAACGGGTCGATCCGGCGAGGGGCTCCCCCGCACGAGCTCCCGAAGGGTCGGCAGGGCACCGGGCTGAATACCTTCTGGTACTGCCAGACGGGGCGGGGTCGGAGTGATGGCGCGCCGGGGCTCGGCCATCCAGGCGCGCCAGTAGGGCGTGTAGACGCGATAGTGGTCGCCTTTAGCAGGATGGAGAGAGCC
Source organism: uncultured Actinomycetes bacterium (assembly GCA_963717645.1). Lineage (GTDB taxonomy): Bacteria > Actinomycetota > Acidimicrobiia > Acidimicrobiales > AC-9 > AC-9. The sequence continues at coordinate 212,003 of CAVQWQ010000031.1, forward strand.
GGCCGGAACCACGGTAATCCCCGGGAACTCGACGAAGCCGATCCGGGCTTCATCACAGGCCTTCTCCAGCCGCCGGGCCCGCCGCTTGGCGTAGGCGGTCACGTCCGAGCTGACGAAGATGGCAGTCGCCTCGACGCCACGCGCCATCGACACAGCCTCACGAACCGGATCGCCACGGCGAACAATGAGCTCGGCGCCCCGACGACGCAGCGACCGACGCAGATCACTCAGCGCGTCGATCAGAAAGGCAACCCGGTTGGGGGATGCGAAGCGATGCCCGATGATGTGTTCGTCGAGAACCACGAGCGGCACCACTGCGTGTCCTCGACGGGCAGCCTCAGCCAGAGCTGGGTGGTCGTGCACGCGCAGGTCCCTAGTGAAGAGCACCACTGCCGCGCTCATGCAACGCGTCCCTTCGTCACCCCGTATGTCGGGCCATGGCTCGGAAGATCACGGCGGTGCAGAGGCCGAATCGCCGAGCCCGAGAGTCAATGATGAGGTATGACTTCCACGGATGTCGCCGTCCGACCTTGATCACCATAGCGCTGCTCTCATCCTCAGAGACGACGCCCTCCTCCGGTACGAATACTCGCGCCTGATCTGGACCTGAAGAGCCGGAGCAAGTGACGAACGGCAGTCACCAGACGAGTTACCTGAGCTCATCTCAATCAGCGAGTTCCCGTCAGGGATGATCTTGCGATGGATGCTGTCTCCCGCGATGCGCCGCGTAATCGCAGGACGGATGCGATCCCGTGATCATCCCGAGCGGGGCAGGCTCAGTCGACCGGAGGCCAGCGAGATTGTCCGGGCAACCTGGGAGAAGTACGAGCGTGAGGCACGTTCGCTCCCGATGCAGCCGACCTTCGGTAGCCGGCTGATGGTGCGACTGGCGTGTGCCACCCTGCTGCTATTTCGTGAGCTCCTGGCTCACGATGTGGATCGTCGCGATGCGTTGTCCATGATTGAAGACACGAGCTGGCGTCTCTACGGTCCCCTCCAGCGAACGTCGGCCGTTTTGGCACGGTCGGCAGCGGCCGATGGCGAGTCTCGTATCCGCGCCCGGGTGGCCGCCGACCATCGCTTCCCCTTCAACCCACCCGGTTGGCGCTATGAAGACAAGGGACATACCGGATACGACATGGTCCACTGCGCACTGGCCGCCTACCTGCTCGACGAGGATGCCGGAGACCTTTGCGCGGCAGCTTTCTGTGCCCAGGACTTCGCCGCTGCGGAGACCTGGGGCCTGCGGCTCGATAGATCGAAGACACTGGCCCAGGGTCATCCGGTCTGCGACTTCCGTTATCACAGCGCCCGCTAGCGTCGCCGCTCTAGGTTGGCGAACAGCGCGTCCAGTCGGTGGTACCGCGCCTGTCCATCGGCCTCCGAGGCCGGGCTGAGGCCTCTCTAGGCCGGCCCAAGGCTGGCGGGACCGGATCGGCTGTGCGGTTCCTTTTCGACTCAAGAGCCTGTCGCTCGATCCTGGGTTGGTGCTTCCGAGTCATCTTGTTGGTTAGGTGGCCGCGCGCGCACCTGGCACGCTCGATCTGGCCGCGCTGAGGGCGCTCCATCGCACCCAGTAGATCTCGCTCACGTGGTGGACCGCTGGGATCGGATCGCCTCTCGGTCCTTCTCGCTCAGGCCCGTCCAGGTGCCCGATGGAGCGAGAGGTTCGAGGCCACCTTCGAGGATCGGACACCGCCTCCTCCCTCTAGGCGGTCCTGCGCCGCTGGCGACCACAGGCGGTTGTGCCCCCTCCGGCTTCAACTTTGCGGCCCTGCCGAGCCGCACAGGCCGGTCTCCAGCCCTCCCAGCACGGACCCGTCTGCCCGGTCACCGAATCCCAGCGGGAATTGCGTTTACGGCGGCACGGGCCTACGCCAGGGCGAGGGTCTCGGGCTCACGTTGCCGCGGGTGGACTTCCTGCGACGGTCGCTCAGGGTCGACCAGCAGCTCGTCCTCATTCCGGGCCGAGAGCCGTTCCTCGGGCCGCCGAAGACAGCCGCCAGCCGTCGGACGATCCCTCTGCCTGCTGTCGTCCTCGACGCCCTGGCCGCCCATCTGGCGAACTACGACCCAGGCCCGGATGGGCTGGTGTTCACTGCGCCTAACGGCGGACCCATCCGCCGGAATCGGCTCTCGGAGACCTGGCGGGCCGCCGTGGCCGCCGCCGGCGTGCCACAGGGCACCCACTTCCACGATCTGCGGCACTACTACGCCAGCCTCCTTATCCGCCACGGGGAGAGCGTGAAGGTCGTACAGGCCCGTTTGGGGCACGCGAGCGCTGCCGAGACATTGGACACCTATAGCCACCTCTGGCCGGACTCGGAGGACCGGACGAGGGCGGCGGTCGACTCCGTTCTCGGAGGTCCCGCGGACATCACGCGGACAGGCGAGGCGCCCTAGCGGCAAACCAGCAGGTCAAAGGGGGTAGTGACGGTGAGCCGGCCTGTAGGCGGGGAATAGCTCAAAGATGCCTCTGACCGGGACTTTTGTAGGGTCCCGGGACCCCTCAGTCCTCAGCTGGTCCTCAGCGCGGCGGGGGTCGGGGTCACGTGGGCGGTAGTGGCTCAGTTTGAGTCTGGCGGGAGGTCGAACAAGGCCAGCTCGGCAGCATCGGGCGCCTGGAAAATGGTTAGCCACCCGTCGAGGTCGGCGCGGCGGATCGGGTAGCTGTCCCAGGGTGGCTGCGAGTTTCGGGCCTCGATGCGCCGCCAGAGTTCGTCAGTAGGCACGTCGAGGAAGTGCAGTTCAACGGCGGCACCAAGGCCACGAGCCGCGGATCGCATCTCGTCACGTTCGGTCCGCGCCCAGAGCCCAAAATCGAGGACGACGCTGAGACCGAGGCGCAGGATCTCTTGGGCCAGGCGCCAGAGTTCGCGTTCGACCTTCTCCCGGGTCGGCGTATCCCAGGGGCTGGAGCCGAGAGCCGTGAGCCATTCATCCTTCGTGAGGCGCACGGCGCTCCGGTCCCCGGCTAGCTGCCTTGCGAGTGCGGTCTTGCCCGCCGCGGGCAAACCGCAGGTCAGAATCAGTCGGGCGTCGCTCACGTCTCTTAGTCCAGCAGTTCTGCGAGCTGTGTGAGCAAACCACGAATAGGTGGTGATACCTGCGGCCATCGCGGGCGTGGTGCATATCCCGGCCTTCTTGGTGCGCGTCTGATGCGGTCGGCAGAAGTTGTAGTGCCTGAAGTGCAGCCTGATCTCACCCGTCAAGCCTCAAACTGAGCCACACCACATGGGCCTCAGGTATGGATCACGACCTCGAGCTCACATCTCAAGCCCGGGCAGCGCGCCAGTCGCCGGTCGGCCGTGATCAGCACCGCGCCAAGGGCCTCTGCCAGCGCCACGTAGGCCGCGTCGTATGCGCGGAGGTTGTCGCGCAGCTCCCATACCCGTCCGAGCAACGGCCGGTGGCCGTAGCGCTCGGCAGGTAGATCGGCGAGGTCCTCGAGTGCCCGGCTGGCCCGGCGAGCGCTCAGTGTGCGCTCCATGACCACGAGGCGTCGGAGCACGGCGGCCACCTCCAGGTCCAGGACCTCGGGAACATGAAGGTCGCCGTCGGCCTGGAGCCGGCTCCGTAGCTGCTCGCCGTCCGCGCCATCGTCGGCCAGGGCAGTGACGACGACGCTGGCGTCGACGACGATCATGAGCGTGACGAACGCTCGGCCTCCAGGGCTCTGGTGGCATGCTCCAGCGGGACTCGACCTCCCTTGCGCCGCCCAGCCCGGGCCAGGAGCTCCTCGAGCGAGGGCCGCATGGCGTCGTGTTCGAGAACCCGCAACGCATACGCAGCCAGGGACATCCCGGCCTGATCGGCCTTGGCCTTCAGGGCATCGTGGACGGGCTCGGGAACGTTGCGGATCTGCAGGGGCCTTCCCATGCCAGCCATCATAGCCCGGATGCATGCATATTGCATGCAGACTGAGGACGTACTGTCGAACCCGTTACCGAGGAGGACTTCTGATGCGCAGCGTTACCTATTCGATGGGCGTCTCACTCGACGGCTACATCGTCGGCCCGGACGGCGACTTCGCCTGGACGCCGCCCGACCAGGAGGTCTTCGGCTTCGTCACCGACGAGATACGAGAGGTCGGCGTCTACCTGTTGGGACGACGACTGTACGAGACGATGCTGTACTGGGAGACCGCCGACCAGGATCCATCGCTCGACGACTCAGAGCTCGAGTGGGCCGCGATCTGGAAGCCGCTCCCAAAGGTGGTGTTCTCCACCACGCTGTCGGCGGTGCAGGGCAATGCCCGCCTGGCCTCCGGCGGCCTGGCGGAGGAGATCGAGCGGTTGCGAGCCGAGCCGGGGGAGGGCGACATCGCGATCGGCGGCGCGACTCTCGCCGCCGAGGCGGCGGCGTTGGGTCTGATCGACGAGTACCGGGCCAGGGTCTACCCGGTGCTGGTTGGCGGTGGCATTCCGTTCTTTCCCCAGCGCGAGCGCCGGGTGGATCTCGAACTCGTCGAGACCCGCACCTTCAGCTCGAGAGTCGTCTACCTCCACTACCGCGTGGCGCGCTAGGCAGCTCGTCCGACTTGTCAGCCAGCTCGCCAGGCGCCCGGCTTGGCCTGTCTCCGTGGATCCGGTGGCGCCATCTTCTTGCGCGCAGAGTCCAGCCAGTCGGCGATCTCATCGGGATCAAACCGGATCAGGCGTCCCCATTTCAGATACGGGATTCTTCGCTCAGCTATGAGCCGGCGCACGTGCCGTGGGGTGACGCCGAGGTGCTGAGCCAGCATCGTGATGTCCAGCAGCCTGGGCAATGACGTTCGGACATCACCGTCACGTGGTCCCGTCTGCCGGAGCACCGGCGTGTCGACCGGACGGGCGCGGTCATGAACGCGTCGTTTCTGTTGTTCCATGACCGGAATAGTGAAGGGCGGACCTACCCTGACTCCTACCCTGACCCCTACCCTCAGACTGTCCTGAGTCCCTCTGTCCTGAGTCCCTCTGTCCTGAGTCCCTCTGAGACTCTTCCGGGCGTAACCCTCTCGGTCGGTCGCTCCCAGCCGCTACTCCGCTACAACCTCGCCGCAGGACGCTACACCCCTTCTGAACAGGAAGAAGGTAGAGGTCAGCCTAGACCTCACCTCGGTCCAGGGCAGGAGTCGCCCCGCTTACCATTCGGCGGGGTAGGCCTCGGCCAACGAACTCGCCAAGAATTTCTTCTGCGTCCGCGATGAGGGCCGTTCGGTTGGGCTGAGACAGTTCTGATTCATCCCGAGTCAGGATGCGCCCACGAGCCCGTGCCCGCTCGGGCTCTACCTGCCGCCCATCGCCGGCTCCCGCCGGCGCCGGTTGGCCTCCTAGCTGAGGACGTTCCAGCTATGTCGCATGAGCAAGACGCCTCCAGCGGCCCGCCCTTGACCACGAGAAGGCGATCGAGTGCCAAGTCGGGATGACTGACCTATGGTTACCGCAAATGACCGCTGTTGTCCCTTCGTGAAATAGTGCTGGACAGCAGCATCATGTCTGAGGCATAACCTCGATGTGAGCTGGGTTTCGTCGAACACGTTTGCAACCGCGAGGGTTGCGCGGCAGCGGATCGGCTGAGGGCAGTTGCCGTGGCGTGGATGCGCATGATGGGAGCCGACTCCGTCGACTACCACCGAGCCACGGTCATGGAGCGTGGCGACGACCATCCAGGTCGAGCGCTCGACTACTACGCATCGAGAGGTGAGACGCCGCTCGTGTGGGGCGGCTCAGGAGCCAAGGCCCTCGGCCTCTCGGGCTCTGTCACCCACGGCGCGTATGAAGCCATCTACGGACCTGGCGGAGCCACTGACCCCACCACGGGGACACGTCTGGTACGCACGACACGTCCCGGCATGGAGCTGGTGATCTCTGCCCACAAGTCGGTGGCCGAGCTCGGCGTGCTGGGCAGGGCAGAAGACATGCACCGGATCATGGACGCCGAGCGGGACGCCACCCTGTCCTACCTGGACGCGGCAACTCAGAGGGCAGGTGGCCGGCGGGGCAGGGCAGCTGTCCCAACTCCTGCCTCGGGCCTGGTCTACGCCCACTCCCGCCACGCGACCTCCAGGGCAGGTGACCCTTGTCCCCACGACCACGTGCTGCTGGCCAACGTCATCGAGATGCTGGACGACCGCGGCGGCTTCAAGGCGCCCGACACCACGCTCTGGCGGGAGCACTTGCACGCGGCGACCATGGTCGGGCGTATGGCCGCCGCCAGGGTGACCACCGAGCTGGGCTACGGCATCGAGGCCGACCCAGGTCCGTCGGGAAGATTGGGACACTGGCGCGTCGCCGGCATCCCCGACCGCGTCCTCGAGGTCCACTCCAAGCGCAGGGCAGAGATCGAGGCAGAAGTCGCCGCCAACGGCTTCGAGTCGTACCGAGCCAGGAACATGGCTGCCCGCACCACCAGGAGGGCTAAGCGACACGAGCCCGAGGGGCAGCTGGTGTCCCGGTGGCGGGATGAGCTGCGCCAAGCCGGCTACCCGGTCCCCGAGCTCCAAGCCTCGCTGCAGCGTGCCTGTCGCAGCCGTGCTCCTATCGAGGCCCTTCACACCGACCGGGTGCGGGAGTTGCTGGCCACCGCCCTGTCGCCCGAGGGCGCGCTCGGCTCGCGCAAGGTGTTCGCCCGACGTGACGTGATCGTGGCCCTGGCTCCCCACCTCTACGGCCAGGAGCCGACCGTGCTGGAGGGCATGGTGGACCGCACGCTGGCCGACCCCGAGGCCATCCCCCTGGTAGGTGTCCGAGGGGCCAAGGAGCGGGTGTGGTCCACGGCCACCACCCTCGCCACCGAGCAGGCCATCGCCGACATGGTCTCCGGCCAGATGGCCCGCATCGACGCTCCCGCCATCCCCACCGGAGCGGTCATTAACGCCGTCCGCGCGGCCGAGGACCAACGCGGCTATGCGCTCACCCGGGCCCAGGAGCAAGCGGCACTGGCCATCTGCACGTCGGGACGAGGAGCGGAAGTGGTCCTCGGGGTGGCGGGCTCGGGCAAGACCACCATGTTGTCGGTGGCCCGAGAGGCCTTTGAGGCCTTCGGCTACGAGGTTCTGGGCACGGCTACCTCGGGCCAGGCGGCTCGCAACCTCGGTCGTGAAGCCGGTATCGGCGAGTCCAGGACCCTTGCCAGCCTGGCCTGGCGCCTGGACCACCGCAGGATCACGCTCTCGGAGAGGAGCCTTGTCGTACTTGACGAGGTCGGGATGACCGACGACCCCGACCTGGTGCGCCTGCTGGCTCACGTCGAGGCAGCCAGGGCCAAGGTCGTGCTCGTCGGCGACCACCGCCAGCTGGGCGCCGTGGGACCCGGTGGCGCTCTGGAGGCTCTCATTAGCCGTCACCGGGACCAGGTCCAAGTTCTCTACGAGAACCTGCGCCAGGCCGACCCCGAGGAGGCCAGAGCCCTGGCCGCCCTTCGTGCCGGCAACGTGGAGGCGGCGGTGTCCTGGTATCGACGGCAGGAGCGCATCGTCACGGGCAAGTCGGGAGGCGAAGTCATGGACAGGGCCGTCGATGCCTGGGCTGATGAGGTCCTGGCCGACAAGGACGCGGCGCTGTACGCGTGGCGCAGGGCCAACGTGGACGAGCTCAACAGCCGAGCGAGAGCGCGCATGGCCGAGGCTGGCAGGCTGTACGGACCGGAGCTGGTGGTGCCAGGAGGCCGTGCCTACCGGGCGGGCGACCAGGTCGTGACACTCGCTCCCGGCCCCGACGGTGCGCTGGTGACCAGCGAGCGAGCCGTGGTGGAGCACGTCGACGTCGAGCACAACGGCTTGACGCTTCGCACCGAGGACCGGCGCCGTGTCGCCCTGACCGGCGAGGAGATCTCGGCCCTGCGCCTGGCGCATGGCTACGCCGTCACCGCCCACCGGAGCCAGGGCCAGACCGTGGAGCGCGCCCATGTGTACGCAGACGGAGGCGGGCGGGAGCTGGCGTATGTGGCCATGAGCCGGGCTAAGGAGGCGTCCCACGCCTACCTGGTGGCCGACAGTCTCGACCAGGCGGCCGAGGACCTTCGAAGGGAGTGGTCAGCCGAGCGACGGATGGGCTGGGCCCGCGATCTCGGGGTGCCAGAAATCCAGCCCCAGGTCCAGGTCCACGAGAACGACAAGCTCGCCTCCCTCGCGCGCGAGAGCAAGCGGCTCGTCGACAGAGGGGCGGGCAGGCTGCAGGCCGAGAAGGCTCGCCGGGCGGCCCTCGATCACGCTCGCCTGCATGCCATCTACTTCGCCCGCACTGCGGCCGTGCCCATGAGCCCCGCCCTCGAGATCGCGGCGGCCAACGGCCGGCTCAATCGCCTGCGCGACCTCCGACAGGACCTTGAGCGCGGTGAAGGCGCATGGGCCAACACGGACGCGGGTCGGGCGGCACGAGACGTCATCGAGGCTCGCCGGGAAATTCATCGGGCAGCCTCGATGGCCGAGCAGGGCGGCTGGCGCCACCGCCGCTCGTATAGGAACCAGAAGGCGGCCTGGTCGGAGCGGGAGGCGGCGGCCCTCGGGCGCTGGTACCGCCACGGTGCACCCGAAGCCCGGCGCCTCGGCCGCAAGATCGTCAAGGGTGAGAAGGCGGTGGAAGAGCTGGGCAAAGGTTACGACCGCCTGGACTGGGTCCTCGACCGGTTCCAACTCGACCGGACCAAGTCGACGCTCAGTGACCTCGGAAGGGAGGTCTACCCCCTCAGGGATCACTTGGACGCGATCGAGCCAGAGCCTCTGGCGACAGACGGGGCCGAGAGATCTGTTCTTCGTCGCCCACGCGGCCCGGACCACGATGAGGGACTTGGCTACGACCACTACCGCGGGATCAGCAGGGATCTTGGCCATGGCCTGGGAAGATGACCCGGGAGTCAAGTTCACCCTAACGGGGTCATACGAGGCCACGGACAGACGTGATTGACTGCCCTCCATGGCGAAGAGGATCGTCGTCGCCCTGGCGGCTGTGACCATCCTGCAGTGTCTGTTCGTCCTGTGCCTCGTCAGCGCCCTGCAGATCCAGGTCCCTCGCAACATGCCGTTCGGCGCGACGGGCGCGTCTCCGGTTCTCAATGCCGCCAGCTCGAAGACCTCGCTGCAGACGACGCTGTATAGCAACGAATCCTCAGCGCGCACTGCCATCAACCAGAGCAAGGCATACGGCGTCTATGTCCAGGGGGCGGGTGGCGGTACGTTGCTCGCCTCTGAGCAGAAGAGCTTCTTCGCCTACACCGAGTACGTTCCCCTGTTCGACGCGGTGGGCAAGAAGCTGGGCCAGCCGGTGAAGCTGGACGATGTCAAGCCGTTGCCCAGGGGCGACCGCATCGGCGCCGTCGTCGGCCTGCTGATGCTACCGACGCTCATCGGGGGCTTGCTCGCGGCTGTCCTGGTCTTCAAGGCGACGGGCAGGGCGGCGCAACGGTGGCGGGCGGTGACGCTGGGCGCCTACGCCGTGATTGGGGCGCTCGTCACCGACCTGGTTGCCGGTCCGCTGATAGGCGCCTACTCGAACAGCCACTTCTGGCCGCTCTTGGGATGCTTCGCTCTGGTGACCGCCGCTGTCGCCTTCTTCGCCGCCGGGATCCAAGCGATCCTCAAGTCGATCGGCACCGTTCTGGTCATCATCTCGATGATCATCGTGGGCGCAAGCGGCGGCGGGGGGACCGGATCGGCCATCCTGCCCACCTACTGGCAGAGCATCGGGGCGTGGCTGCCGCCTCGATACGCCATCGAGCTGTACCGCAACACGATCTACTTCGGCGGCCACGAGATCACCACCCCGCTCGCCGTCCTGGGGGTGTACGGGTTCATCGGGCTATGCCTCATTTTCCCTGGCGCCTGGCTGCGGGATCGGGTGAGCACACCTGTCGCGGCCGCGCCGGCTGGCGCCTCGGCGGTTGCAGCGGAAGCGGCCGCTGCTTCCTCAGCCGCACCGGCCGGTGCATCGACGGCGACCTCGGCGGCCACTTCGAGCGCGACGAACCCCTCGGGTCGGTCCAACGTGGTGCTCATCGTGGCAGCGCTGGGGATCGTGCTCTTCATGCAGTTCCTGTTCTCGCTCAACTACATGAGCTCCGCCCATGAGCCCGTCGCCAAGAATCTGCCGTTTGGGGTAACGGGAGCGTCATCCTTGACCACCGCAGTGCAAGACAGCGGCTACTCGCTCAAGGTCAGCCAGTATCCGAACGAACAGGCAGCCAAGAACGCGATCAACTCGGCCAAGCTCTTCGGTGCGTTGATCCCCGGAGCGACCTCAAGCACCCTCCTAGTCGTCCCAACGGCCAGCGACCTCGCACCGGCCGACCTGACGGTGCAGTTCGAGCGGGCCGCGACCAGCCAGCACCAAGTGCTCCAGGTCAAGGAATACGCGCCGAAGCCCCTGGTGCCGAAGGATCCCTTCGGCATTGTTCAGGGGCTGATGATCGCCCCGCTGCTGATCGGCGGGTACCTGTCGGCGAATCTGCTCAGGACGGCGACGGGGGCGGCGTCCGCGCGCTGGCGGGGAGTGGTCCTGGCCGGATATTCCCTCGTCGCAGGACTACTGATCGACCTCATCGTGTGCCTCGGACTCGGGGGTTACCCCACCGACAAGTTCTGGATCGTGTGGCCCATCCTGGCGCTCATCATCTATGCGGTTTCCCAGGTCGCCGCCGTCCTGGGAAAGCTGCTCGGAGCTGCGGGGACGTTGCTCACCATCATCGTCATCATCCTGCTGGGCAACCCTTCCTCCGGCGGCGCAAACGGGGTCCCATACCTTCCTGGCTTCTGGCGGTCCATCGGCCCGTACCTGCCACCACGAAACGCCTACACGCTGCTCCACAACACGATCTACTTCAGCGGCCACGGCACCACACAGGCCCTGGGCGTGCTGCTTGCCTACGCAGGTGTGTTCGCCATCATCCTCGGCGTTCTGGACTGGTATCGCACACCCACTCCCAGCATCCCGGTAACGCCTGAGACCGAGAACGAGGCGGCCGCGATGGCGATACCGGTCACCGCTGGGCCGTGACGCGGCAGCACCTTCCACACTGATCGACGTGACATTCGGTGGTCGGACTGGGCTAGCGGGTCTCTCTGGCCAGGGACCGTCAGCCGGGCGGCAGTTCAGGGCCCCCCAGCCCCCTACGTCGGGTACACGCACAACGATGGTCGGCACCCGCGCTCGGCGTGACCACAACGTGACCTAACGGGTGGTAAAAGTCGGTCACCAGGGGGCAGTAACGGTCAGGTGGAAAGGGCCCCTAAGCAGGTACGACGCGAAAACTGGGAGGGCGGCAAAGTGGGCTGATCAGCCTTCACACGGCTGAGGTCGGACGATCAAGACCACTGTGAGCGTCCGGGCTGCGGGCGTCGGTCGTCGGCGCCGCAGGAGACAGCGGGTCAATCTGCGAGCGTGCGTTAGCGAGAACCATGTCGACGGCATCCCTCGTCTCGTCGTCGCTGTCGGGCCACAGGTGACCGTAGGTGTCCAGCGTCTCCATGGCGGACTGGTGGCCGAGGCGCTTCTGGACGGCCTTTACCGAGCATCCTCGGGCGATGAGCAGCGAAGCGTAGGAATGGCGCAGATCGTGGAAGGTCGCCCACTTGGGCAGCCCCACCTGGGCCGCAGCTCGGTGCCACATGTCGCCCGCCGTGTTGCGCCGTAGCGGCTTGCCGTGGGTGTTGGTGAACACGAATCCCGCCGGACCGTGACCGTGGCGAGCGAGGTGGGCGGCGAGAGCGCTCCCGACGACCTCCGGCATCGGCACCGTGCGAAAGCCAGCCTTGCTCTTGGGCGGCCCGAACTCGGGGACACCCGCCGTCGCCGAGATCAGCTGGCGGTCGACGCGGACGTGCCGACGGAGGAAGTCGACGCGGTCGACGGTGAGGCCGAAGCACTCGCCCTGTCGCAGTCCCATCCCCGATGCGAAGACGATGAGGGCTCGATAGCGCTCGGGGACTGCGGCAGCGAGTGACTCGACCTCGCTCACGCTGAGGGGGACGACCTCGGTGTCAGCCAGCTTCGGGAGCGCGATGCGGATACAGGGCGACGCCGCGATGAGCCGATCACCCACTGCGGCCTTGAAGATGGTCGACACCCACCGGTAGACGACCTCAACTGACCCGGGGGCGAGCTCGCCGCTCCTGTCCTTGACCCAGGCCTGGATCTCGCTCCGCCGGATGGCCCCGACGGGCCGGTTACCGAGGCGGGGGTAGGCGTGGAGGCGCAGGTAGGTCTCCGCCTGGGCGGCCGTGCTGGACCGATGGATCTGGCCCGCTCGCCATTGCTCGGCGTAGTCACGGAACAGGGTTCGCCCGCCGGCAGGGTCGACGTAGAGGCCGTGGGCCAGGTCGCCGCGGATCCCGTCGAGGAAGCGGTCGGCGTCGCCCTTCCGATCGAAGTGCCGGGTCTTCTGGGGCCCACCCGGGTACTCCCGCCACCGGGCCCGGTAGCGCCCGTCCGCCCGCCTGTCGATGCTCGCCACGGCTCCCGTTTACCCCTCTCGCGAGGCAATCCTGACCCGCGGGTCAGTCCTCAATTAGTCCTCAGGTCCTCAGAAAGTCCTCAGCTCTGAGGACTGTTACGGACAATCATTGTCAATAACGGTCACTCACGGACAACACGAAATACCAGCTCAGAGGGCATATTAGCCCTCTCGACAGGGAGTGGCGACGGTGAGCCGGCCTGTAGGCGGGGTTCTGTCCGCCGCCTCGCTCGGGGCGAGACGGCGTGGTGGTCATCCATCTGAGCGGCCTACCTGGGGACGGCGCCCTCGTTGAGGCGCCCGGCGGGCCACCATGTCCCTCGTTTGGCCTTGCTCCGGGTGGGGTTTACCGAGCCGGCCGGGTCACCCCGACCGCTGGTGCGCTCTTACCGCACCGTTTCACCCTTGCCTGTGCGGACCGAAGGCCCGCCATCGGCGGTCTGTTCTCTGTGGCACTTTCCTGCGGGTCGCCCCGACTGGCGCCTAGCCAGCACCCTGCCCTACGGAGCCCCGACCTTCCTCGACCCGGTCTCCGTCGAAACGGACCCGAGCCGCGACCACCCGGCCGACTCACCGTCGCTGCCATGATCCCACCTGGCAGCCCGGCCGTCACCAGGTGGGGTCACGGCCAACGGCCGTGCCATGTAATTACATAGCTGTAAGCTGGATTGGGTGTCACACCCTCTTGAGACGCTCGAGCCCGTGGAGACAGGCACCATCGAGACCGCCACGATCGAAGCAGCGGCGACCCGGTTGGCGACCCTTCTCACGACGGGCGGAGGGGGCGCGGCCGGTCCCGGTGACCCGGGCCTCGATTTCGAGCAGGTGATCGGACCCCGACCCTTGTCGAAGGGCCGGGTTCCGTCGGACGTCTGGGCCGTCGACGGCGGCCAGGCCGTGGTGGCCGATGCCCGTTGCCTCCAGGTCGTGGTGACGAGGACGTCCCGGGTCCGGTTCCGGGCGGGCGTGTGCGAGCAGCAGGACGCCGAGCCGCTTCGCGCCTACCTGCTCGGGGGCGTGGAGAGCCGGGCGGCGCTCGCCCAGCTGGGTCTGCCACTCCCGCCCCACACGACCGTCGACGCCAACCTGGTGCGCGACCGGTGGGAGTGGGAGGCCGTGGCGCGGTGCGTCGACGAGGCCGACGAGGGCGCGTTGGTACTGGTCGACGGCGACCTGTGGCCCGACTGGCGGATCCCGTCTGACCACGTCGGTGCCCTCCTGAAGCGGGCGCGCCAGCGCGGCGTGCTGGTCGTCGGCGTGACCAAGCATTCTGCGCTGTCCCGCGGCGGGGCGCCCCTGCTGGGGCAGCTCGAGGCGGAAGCCGAGGAGGCGCTCGGCCCCGACTCCCGCTGGTGGGCGCCCGTGGCCACTAGCCGCCCCGCCGAGGACGGGAGCGACCCGGCCGACGCCTCCGACCGGCCCAACACCCCGCTCGCCGTGCAGGTCGTGGCGGCCAGGCTCGACCCCGCGGCACGCTTCTCGTTCCGCATCGACCTTCCCGCCGGGACGTCGCCCGAGCCGGCGCTCGCCGCCCTCGCCGCCGTCTCCGATGACGCCGCCTTTCCCGGCTATCCCTACCCGCTGGCCGTGGCCGACGGCCTCGCCGCCTGCCCCCACTGGGTGCGACAGGAAGCCTGGCTGGCCCTCGACGAGCACCTCCACGAGGCGGGGGTCGGTCTGGAGGTCAGGGAACGGGCCTTCGCCGACCGCCACCGACTCATGGAGCGGGCGTGAGCGAGATAGCCGGTCCGAGGGGCCGCCTGTTCGGTCGGAACGTGCTCGAGGGCATCTTCCGCGCCGCGCCGGACGAGGACCTGTTTCTCGGCGAGCTGCTGGTGGGGATCGACGACACGACCGGACGGCGCTACCTGTTCCGGGTCGTCGACGTCACCTACGGGACGGAGCACCGCGAGCCGGGTTGGGCCGAGCGGGTGGCCGGCACGCTGCTCGCCGACGATGCGGTCGGTTCAGCCGACTCACATCCCCTCTACGACCGCGGCCGGCGCACCTACCGCGTGGCCGAGTGCCGGTGCCTGGGCTACGTGACTCCGGACGGGCGATCCTTCCGCAAGCCCAAGAGCCTCCCCACCCAGTTCAGCCGGGTGGTCGCGCCCGAGCCGGCCGACTTCGCCTTCCTGCGCAGCCGGATGGGGGACCTGGCGATCGGCCAGCTGCGCAGCGGGGAGACCGAGGTCGACATCGAGGTGGGGATCTCTGGTGCGAGCCTGGCCAGCCACGTGGGCATCTTCGCAACCACCGGCATGGGAAAGTCGAACCTCATGCAGGTGCTGGCCGGCGCCGTGATGCGCCGCCAGGGCCGCTACGGGCTCCTCCTCGTCGATCCCCACGGTGAGTACCGTTCCGCATTGGGCCGCCATCCCTGGGCGTCCGAGGCGCTGCGCACCTACGCAGCCCGGTCGCTGCCTGGCACGACGAGCCTGCGGGTGAGCCTCGCCGAGCTGAGCGTCGACGACCTCCGCACCGCCTACGACTGGTCCCGCAGCCAGGAGGAGGCGCTGTTCGAGCTGGAGCGCTTCTACCGGGCCGACGGTCTCTCGTGGCTGCTGGAGTTCGCGCAGCTGGACGACCTGCCCGGCTTCCGAGACGTCGAGCTCAACGGCCGGGTGGCGCTCAACACGCTTCAGGTCGTCCACCGCCGGGCCCGCCGCATCGTCGACCTGCCGTGTGTGGCGACCGACCCAGCCGTCTCGGTCGGCGCCGCCGTCCTGCGCGACCTGCGCAGCGGTCGGGTGGTGCTCGTGGACGTCAGCGGCCTCGGCTCGACCGAGGAGGTCCTGGTCGCTTCCTTCCTCGCCCGCCGGGTGATGGACGAGTGGTCGACCGCCTATCTCGACGACCCCGAGAGCCACGAACGGCTCCCGGTGGTCGCCATCGTGCTCGAGGAGGCCCAGCGGGTCCTCAGGTCCACCAAGGATCGGGAGTCCAACGTGTTCCCCCGCCTGGCCCGGGAGGGACGCAAGTTCAAGGTCGGCCTCTGCGCCATCACCCAGCAGCCCAAGCTGCTCGACGACGAGCTGCTGAGCCAGTTCAACACCTTCTTCGTCCTCGGTCTCGCAGACGAGAAGGACCGCAGCATCCTCCGGGCCTCCTCCAAGCAGGACCTCTCCGGCCTCGGGCCCGAGATCCAGACCCTCATGCCGGGGGAGTGCCTGCTGGTGAACCTCGAGGCGCCCTTCGCCGTGCCCGCAATGGTGCACCTCTACGACGACGCCGTGCGCGCCTGCGACCCACCACCTGCTCCTCGGCCCTCGGCCGCGGCCAACGTCGCCGCCCTGGTGGACTGATCGTGCGCGTAGCGGCCGTCGGCGACGCCCATCTGGGGCGCTCCTACTACCCGGTCACGACGCCCGAGGGGGTCAACCAGCGGGAGCGGGACTTCGAGCTGGCGTTCGAGGCCGCCATCGATGCCGCCCTGGCCGAGGAGCCGGACCTGGTCGTGTGGCTCGGTGACGTGTTCGACCATCCGCGCCCGACGTACCGCTCGTTCCGGGTGGCACAGCGCGGGTTGGCCAGAATCCGCGAGCACGGCGTCACAGCCGTGGTCATCACCGGGAACCACGACACCCCCCGGCTGCCGGGAACGGGAAGTCCGTACTCGGCCCTGGCCGACGCCTTCGATGACATGCACTTCGCCCACCGCCTCACCTATGAGCGGTTCGAGTTTCCCGGCCTGGTGGTCCACGCCGTACCCCAGATGCTCACGGTGGAGGCGACCCTCGAGGCCCTGGACCGGGCCCACGCCGAGCGCAGCCTGGACCGGACCAACCTGCTGCTCACCCATCCCCGCGTGCCCCAGGTCGAGCCCCGGTACGCCGACATCAACGAGATCGAGGTGGACGCCGGCCGCATCCGGGCCGACCTGGTGCTGCTGGGCCACTTCCACGTGCACACCACGGTGCGACCCGGCATGTGGTACGCGGGATCGACCGAGACGTTCTCGTTCGCCGACGACCCGCAGCGACCCAAGGGGATCGTGCTGCTCGACACCGACTCGGGCGAGTGCCGCCACGTACCTCTCGCGAGCCAGCGACCCCTCGTCACCCTGGAGACGGTGGAGGCGCTCGGCCTCGGGCCCCGTGAGGTGGAGCAGGCCGTGCTGGCCCGGGTGTCGACCGTGACCGATGGAGCGGTGGCCCGGCTGTTCGTCGACGGCGTCGACCCTGAGGCATACCGGCTGCTGGACACCGACGCAGTCCGTGAGGCCCACCGCGGCGCCTTGTGGTGCAAGCTCGAGCCCCGCTTCGCCGGGGTGAGCGCCGAGGTCGAGGCGGTCGACCTGGAGTCGATGCCGGCGCGATGGGCCCGTTACGTGGCCGGCCAGGACCTGACCGGCTTCGATCGGGAGCGCATCGACAGGACCGGAGCCGAGTATCTGTCGCGCGCTGTGGAGGAGGCGGGGGCGTGAGGATCACTCGCCTGTACCTGCGCAACTACCGGACGTTCGAGGACCCGGTCGAGCTCGAGCTGCCGGGCGGGCTGGTCGGCGTCTACGGACCGAACGGCGCGGGAAAGAGCGCCCTTGTCGAATCCATCCCATTCGCGCTCTACGGACGGAGCCGTACGACCAAGGACGAGATCCGGACCTCGGGCGTCGGGGCCGAATGCGTCGTCGAGGTGGAGCTCGAGCACGAGGACCACCTCTACCTGGTGCGGCGCACGATCTCCGGGGCCAACCACAGCGTCAGGGCCGAGGCCTACTGCGATCGCCTGCAGGTGGCGGAGGGCGCGCGGGACACGACCCGCTACGTCCATTCCGTGCTCGGGATGGACGACGCCGCCTTTCGTGCCTCGGTGTTCGCCGAGCAGAAGCAGCTGGCGGCGTTCAGCGGGCAGAGTCCGGCGGAGCGGCGCCGCCTCGTCCTTCAGCTCCTGGGCATCACGCCCGTCGAGCTGGCTCGGGACCGGGCTCGCAAGGATGCCCGGCTGGCCGACGACCAACTCCAGCGCCTGCGCCAGATGGTGCCCGACCTCGATCGCCTTCGAGTCGGGCTCGCCGAGGCGGAGTCGGCCGCCGACGCCGCCGATCGAGATTGCCGGGCTGCCGAGACGGACGCTGAGAAGGCGGCCACGGACCTGGACGGGGTACGGGTCGAGTGTGAGCGCCGCGAGGCCGTTCGTCAGCAGCACGATCTCCTCGTCGAACGGGGCCGGTCGGTGCGGGTCGAGCACGACGCTGCCCGGCGCCGGGCAGAGGAGCTCTCGGCCGAGCTGGATGAGCTCGAGGGGGCCGCTGGGAAACTGGCCGAGCTCCAGCACGTAGCCACGGGATTGGGCGAGTCCGAGGAGGTGCTGAGCCTCGTCGAATCGGTCGTGCGGGCCGACAAGGCGCTGACAGCCGTCCGGCTGCCCGTCCGTCCCGACGTTCCAGACGAGCGGGCCGCTGAGGATGCGCGCCTGCAGGCCGACCGCTCTCGATCGGAGGTCGCTGAGCTGGACGGACGCCTCGCCGGCGCAAGGGCCGAGCGGGAACGGGCCCAGCAGGCGGTGGCCCGCTCGTCACGGCTGTCGGGAGAGGCCGACTGCCCCACTTGCGGCCAGCCCCTTGGCGGCGCCTTCGAGCAGGTCCAGAGCCACCGGGCGGCTGAGCTGGCCGAATCCGAGACCGCGGTCGTCCGTCTGGGAGACCTGCAGGCCGCGGCGGGTGATCGAGCTCGGGAAGCCGACCGGCGCGCCAACGAGCTGCGCCAGGGGCAGCGGGCCACCCGGGAGCACTGGGAGCAGTGGCAGCGCGTCCTGCACCGACGAGAGTCGGCCGTCTCCGACCTCGAGGCGGCGATCGGCTCCCTGGAGAAGGTCGTCGCCGTCTCGGGTCGTACCTGGCGGTCATCGGTCGCCACGGTGCTGGCGGCCGTCGCGCATCCGCTCGACGCCACATCCTCGGAGCCGGTGGTCGACGGCACGCTGCTGTCCCGGCTGGTCGGCGACCTCAGAAGCGCGGTGAGCGCGGGACGGGCGGCGGTCGCCGAGTGTGCCCATCTGAACGGGCGTCTGGAGCGGCGCCAGGTGGCGACCGCGGAGCTGGCCGTGGCGCGGGCATTGGTGGCGGAGACCGACCAGCGCCTCGCCGGGTTGCGCCGGCAGGTCGCCGATCTCGGGCATTCGGCCGAAGAGCTGGCGGCGGCCCATCGGGCCCGTGAGGAGGCGTCGGCGACAGCGTCGGTCGCGGCGGCCGATGCTCGCCGGGCCGGCCTGGCGGCCGAGCGGGCGCGAGGACACGCCGAGTCCGAGGGGAAGCGCATGGCCGAGGCCGAGGAGCAGCACGCCCTGGTGGACGACCTGGGCGAGGAGGTTCGTCACCTCGGGCGGCTGGCCGAGCTGCTGAGCGCCTTCCGCAACTCGGTGGTGGCCACGGCCGGTCCGCGGCTGTCGGCCCAGGCCGCCGAGCTGTTCGCCGAGCTCACCGACCACGAGTACGACCTGTTGAAAGTGGATCCCGAGACCTACGAGATCCAGATCAGCGACCAGGGCGTGGTCCACGGCATGGACCGATTCTCCGGCTCCGAGACGGATCTGGCGAACCTGTCGCTTCGGGTGGCGATCAGCGAGCAGGTTCGCTTCCAGTCCGGTGGCGCCGTGGGCCTGCTGGTGCTCGACGAGGTCTTCGGGCCGCTCGACGAGGATCGCAAGGAGCGCATGCTGCTGGCCCTGGAACGCCTGCGGGGGCGGTTCCGCCAGGTCGTGGTCGTCACCCACGCCAGCGACATCAAAGAGCAGCTCCCCTCCGCCGTCGAGGTCGTCAAGCTGCCCGGCCGGCGTGCAACGGCGCATCTGGTCTGACCCCTCGGCCGCGCTGGCCCGCGGCGCGCTCGGCCTTTACTCCGGTTCCACTCTTGTCGAAAGAGGGCACCGCGCGCCGGCCCGAGGCGCCCGCTCTCGACAGAAGGTGGAACGCGCGGACTGTGCCGGGGCGGCCCGTCAGCGCCGCGCCAGGGCGCTCAGAAGTCGAGGCCGGACAGCTCCGGCACCGTGGCCAGGGAACGTTGTCTGGCCGCCCGCCACCGCTCGCGGTCGACGGTCCGCGCCGGCTCGACGACGCGCGCCGGCAACCAGCGGGCGGCGAGCTCGTCCTCGTCCGCCCACGTCCCCAGGGCGAGCCCGGCCAGGTAGGCGGCCCCGAGGGTCGTCGCCTCGAGCACCGGAGACACCTCGACCGGTCGGGCCGCCGCGTCGGCGAGGGCCTGCATGAACGTGGCGTTGGCGCTCATGCCGCCGTCCACCCTGAGCGAGGCGATGGTGGCGTTGCCGTCCGCTTCGGCCGCCTCGACGAGGTCGGCGCCCCGGTGGGCCACCCCTTCCAACACGGCCCGGACCACCTCGGCTCGCCCCGTCCCCCGGGTGACCCCGACGAGCGTTCCGCGCGCGCCAAAATCCCAGACCGGCGTGCCCAGGCCCAGCAGGGCCGGGACGAACCACACGTCGCCGGTGTCGGCGCACGCGGCGGCCACCCGGTCGGACTCCTCGGCCGAGTCGATGATCCTCAGGTCGTCGCGCAACCACTCCACCGCGGTGCCGGCCGACAACATGATGGCCTCGAGGCCCCAGGTGAGTCGCCCGTGGCGGCGCCACGCGACGATCGGGAAGGTTCCCTCCGGGCCCCGAGCCTCGAACTTCGGTCGCTCGGGCCCCACGCACAAATCGAGCATGCCACCGGTACCGAAGGTGATCTTCGCCAGACCCCGGCGGATAGCGCCCTGGCCCACCAGAGAGGCCTGCTGGTCTCCGGCCATCCCCGCGATCGGCGGGGACCCCGGTAGCGCCACCGCCTCGCCCACGATGCCCGACGAGTCGACGATGGTCGGCAGCGCCGCTTCGGGGATGCGCAGGGCCTCGAGCACGTGAGGCGCCCAGCCCGAGGCGTCGGCGTGCAGAAGCCCGGTGAGCCCGGCATTGGTCGCGTCTGTGACGTGCAGCCGGCCAGCCGACAGCGTCCACGCCATCCACGAGTCGACCGTCCCGACGCAGAGGTCTGCCGTGCGGTCGGGATCGGCCAGGTCGAGGAGCATGGCCGCCTTCGTGGCCGAGACGTTGGGCGCCACCCGGATGCCCTGGCTCTGAAGGGCGAGACACGTGCCGACCGTGCGCAGGTCCTGCCACCCGATCCCGGGACCGACCGGCTTGCCGGTGGCGCGATCCCACACGATGGTGGAGGCCCGCTGGTTGGCGATCCCCACGCCGTCCACGGCGTCGCCCGGGCCCAGATCCTCCAGCGCTTGTCGGGCGACGGCCAGGGCAGCGTCGGCCATCTCCCGGGCATCGAACTCGACGAAGCCGGGGGCGGGCGAGGTCGGCAGCACCGGCCGGTGCCGGACGTGCTCGACGACGCCGTCGGGCCGCACGACCGCCGCCCGCACCCCACTGGTGCCCACGTCGACGACGAGGACGCTCACGACCTCGAGCCGCCCCGGCGGCCGGCCTGGTGGGTCCTGACCCGCATGGCGAGATAGCCACCCAGTATCCCCATCGACACACAGATGACGGCGAGGAGGACGAAGGCGGCGCCGACGGCGGCCGGAAGCCCGGCGCCGTCCACCAGGCGCCGCACGACGGCTACCACGACGAGCACGACGAAGGCGAGGGCGGCGGCAGCGACGCTGTGGCCGATCGCGGTCTCCGGTCGGCGGGCGCCCGCGATCCCTCCACCGATCACGAATGCGGCCACTACCGCGAGGGCGCCCAGGGCCCAGATCGACGACTCCTCTCCGACGAGCTCGTCGCCCTTCACCGCTTCGATGGCGAGGACGACGGGGAGGGCCACCAAGAGGATGGCGAGCGCCGCACCGCCGACGGTGCGGGCCTCGAGGGACGGCCGGGTCAGGGCCACACCACTCCCCCGAAGGCGGAGGGCAGCCCGAGCTTGCCCGGGTTGAGGATGCCGCGGGGGTCGACGGCCGCCTTGAGGTCCACGAGCGTCCCGTAGGCGGCGCCCAGAGCGGGGGCGAGAAAGCGGGCCCGGTTGAGACCCACCCCGTGGTGGTGGCTGATGGCGCCCCCCTGCGCGGTCGTGGTCTCCATCACGGCTTGCCAGGCCTCGGCGTAGTACGCCTCCGCCCAGTCGAGATCGTCGGGGTCCGGACCCTGCCCGGCGAAGGTGAAGTAGAGGCAGGCGCCGTCGGTGTAGGCGTGGGACTGGTGGGCCGAGGCGGCCAGGGTCCCATCAATCGATCTCAGCCGGGACACGGCATCCTCGTAGATGGGAAGGAGCGCCGACCACCGCGCCGCGATCTCGATCGTGTCGACCACTATGTGACGACGAGAGAGGGCTGCGAGGGCGGACACGTCGTTGCGATGTTCGAGCCAGCGCTCGACGCATGACGGCTCGAGGGGCCGGGCGGTGCTGCACTCCTGGGTCACGACCTGGGTGGTCGCCTCGATGAGGACCGGGTCCCCTTCGTCCAGCACGACGAGCACGCATGTGTCATCCGTATCGAACGTGCGAGCCGACTCCACCTCGTCGTACAGGCGGAGCACGGCGGGCGTCGCCCCCCGTCGCAGGATGCGCCGGCACGCATCGAGGCCCTCAGCGAACGAGCCAAAGCCAAATGCCAGACGCCGATCCTCCGGCGGGACCGGGTGGACCCGCAGCTGGCTCCTGGTGATGACCCCCATCGTGCCCTCGCTGCCGACGAACAGTTGGGTCAGGTCAGGTCCGACGGCAGCGCGGGGCCATCCGCCGGTGTGCACGACACGGCCATCGGCCAGCGCGACGTCGAGCCCGACGACCATGTCCTCGATCTTGCCGTACCGGGTCGAGTACTGACCGGCGGAGCGGCACGCCAGCCAACCTCCGACCGTCGAGAGCTCCATGGACTGGGGCCAGTGCCCGAGCGTGACGCCGTGGCTCGAGCGCAGCTCGGCTTCGAGCTCCACGCCGAAAGTGCCCGCGCCCACGTCGGCGATCAACGACGTGTTGTCGACCGAGTGCACGCCGGTCAGGCCGCACACGTCGAGGCTGACGCCGCCGAAGACGGGCAGGCTCGCCCCGCACACCCCGCTGCGACCGGCAACCGGGGTCACCGGCACCCGGGCCTCGTTGCACAGCGCCAGCACGGCCGCCACCTGGGCGGCGTCAGTCGGGCGGACGACGACCGCGGGCCGCGTGGGCACGGTGCCCGCGGTGGCCCACAGGATGGACAGCGGCCACCAGTCCCGGCCCGCGTTCACACGCGACGCGTCGTCCGTGTCGACCTTGGGACACACCGCCCGCAGTCGGTCGAGGAGGCCGCCGTCGACCTCGACCCCACGGTCCGCGAACCGGTAGCGGATCCCCGATGCGGGCGCCTCGATGTCGATCGCTGAGACGGGCGTGGCCCGGCCGGTCACGATCAGGCGCCCTGGCGGCCGGCGCGGGAGCGAGCGAGGCGGGCCACGGCGCGGTCGCCCTCCACCGCTTCCCGAAACGCGGTCACCTGGCGCTCGACCTCGGGCGGGGCCCAGCCCAGCTCGGGGGCGACGAGATCGGCGACGTCGGCCGCGGCGTCCGCCGCGGCCTCCTGTTCGTGCAGCGCGGCGCGGGTGCGGCGGCTGAGGACATCCTCGAGGGTGTGCGCCATCTCGTAGCGCGCTGCGTACACCGCCTCGGCCCGCACATAGGGCAGTCCATCTACCAGCGGCGCGCCCATGTCCGGGTCGGCGTGCACCATGGCGAGCACGGCGCGGGCCTCGCCGCCGTACCGCCCGACGAGATGGTCGACGACGGGCTGGTCGACGCCGAGTCGCGCCGAGGCCCCGTCCTGGCGGAGCTCCGCCAGGCCGGCGGCGCCCCGAAGCGGCATCGACCCGGTCGGGCTCCGTCTCCGCCCCCGGCCGAGCCGGTGGACCACCTCGTCGACAGTGTCGGCCGCCATCCTGCGGTAGGTGGTGAGCTTGCCGCCGGTGACGCTGACGACGCCGGAGGGCGAGACCGACACCTGGTGGCGGCGGGACAGGTCGGCGGTGCGAGCTCGTCGCGCGCCGCGGCCACCGGGATCGGCCAGGAGGGGCCGCAGTCCCGCCCACACGCCCGTCACGTCCGCGGGAGAGAGAGGCCGAGTCACCCAGGCGTTGACCGCCTGGAGCAGGTACTCGACGTCCTCGGCGTCGCAGCGGGGATCGTCCAGCGGACCGGAGTAGTCGGTGTCGGTCGTCCCGACGTACACCTCGTCGCCCCACGGCACGACGAACACCGAGCGCCGGTCGCTCGGCACAGGCAGCACCGCGGCGATGTCGCACGGCAGCTTGTCCCGGGTGACCGAGATGTGAACGCCCTTGGCGGGCCGGATGGAGCGGGGGTCCGCACCTTCGTCGAGGGCCCGGACGCGGTCCGCCCACACGCCGGTGGCGTTGACGACCACCGACGCCCGGACCTCCACGGGACCAGCACCATCGACATCCAGGCGGGCACCTCGGATCCGTCCGTCGTCCTTGAGCAGGGCCGTGACCGGGGTGTAGTTGGCAGCCACGGCCCCGTGGTCGAGCACCGCGGTGCGGGCGACGGTGAGCGTGAGCCGGGCGTCGTCTGTCCGGGCGTCGTAGTAGATGAACCCGGCGACCAGCCGGTCGGCACGCAGTGTGGGCACGTGGGCCAGGGCTTCCTCGATGCCGATGCGTCGGTGCCGACGACCGATCCTGAGGCCTCCGGTCAGGTCGTAGAGCCAGAGGGCGCTCGAGTACGCGCGCGAGACAGCCTGATTGACGACGCCGTCCGATCCGAAGAGGGGGATGAGGAAGGGCAGGGGAGCGACCAGATGCGGGGCGTTGTGCAGGAGCCGCTGGCGCTCGGCCAGGTTCTCGTAGACCAGGCGCACCTCGCGTTGCTGGAGGTAGCGCAGGCCGCCGTGGACCAGCTTGGATGACTTCGAGGACGTGCCGCCCGCGAAGTCGGCCCGTTCGACGAGCGCCGTCTTCAGGCCCCGGGCGGCGGCGTCGAGCGCAACGCCGGCGCCGGTGATGCCGCCGCCCACGACGAGCACGTCGAAGGGCTCGTCACCCAGTCGATCGAGGGCATGAGCTCGATCGAAGCGGGTCGGCGGCGACGGGGTCGGGGAGGCGGCCATCGAGGATCCGGCCGCGAGCTTGCCATAGTGCTCGTCGACCGAGCGCCGCGCCGGCGAGGCGGTCGGGCCGCGGGGAGCCGGGGGCGGGGGCAGGGATCGGCGCCGGGCGGCCCGAAATAGTGGACGCCTGCTCCGATGTTGTTAGATACTCGGAGCCCCCACGGCTGGGGCCCGTGGATCGCCTGCGTAAGTCTGGCGAAGCGCGGGTAACAGCATGGTGTAGAGCTCACAGCGGAGGATTAGTCCCCACATGAAACACTCCTGGCGTCAGCATGCTGCCTGCCGGGGCATCGACCCAGATGTCTTCTACCCGGCCTCTGACGAGGAGGCCGAGGAAGCGAAGGCGATCTGCGGCATCTGTCCGGTCCGTCAACCGTGCCTCGAGCATGCCTTGGCGAGTCGTGAGCGAGACGGAGTGTGGGGAGGCGCAACCGAGCGGGAGCGGCGCCGGATCATCCGTCACCGGCGCAAGACGGCATAGCTGGCCCGGGAGGCCGGCTCGCGGACATAGCTGGCCCGGGAGGCCGGCTCGCGGACACAGCTGGCCCGGGAGGCCGGCTCGCTGCTGTTGTGGCCCGGGCTCCACGGGGCGGGCCCCTCGGTAGCCTCTGGCCATGGACTTCGAGCTCTCCGAAGAGCTGACCGAGCTACAGGCCAGCGTGCGGCGCCTGTCCCAGGACAAGGTGCGGCCCCGAGCCCGAGAGATCGACGACACCGGGGAGTACCCGCAGGATCTCTTCGAGGTGTTCGCCACCGCCGGGCTGCTGGGGCTGTGCATCCCCGCTGAGCTGGGGGGCTCGGGCGCGGGCATCACCGGCTTGACCGTGGCCATCGAGGAGGTGGCCAGGTACTCCAACACCGCGGCCCTGATGCTCCTCTTGACCAGGTTGCCGACCGGGCCCGTCCTGATCGCTGGATCCGACGATCAGAAGCGCCGGTACCTTCCGGGCATCGCGGACGGCACTCGTCGCGCCGCCTTCGGGCTGTCCGAGCCGCAGGCCGGCAGCGACGTGATGGGCATGCGGACCAGGGCGGTTCCCGATCCCGACCGGGCCGGGGGATGGATACTGGACGGGGTCAAGTGCTGGATGTCGGGCGTGGCCGAGGCGGACTGGTACACGGTGTTCGCCAAGACCGGCGACGTCGCCAGTCGGCGCCACGACTCGATCACCGCGTTCATCGTCGAGCGGGCATGGGACGGCGTCGAGGTGGGCCGCCGCGACCGCAAGATGGGCCTGCGCGGCATCGATACCGGCGAGCTGCTCCTGGAGGGTGCTCGCGTGCCGGCGGAGAACGTGGTCGGGGAGGTCGGGGGTTTTCGTCTGGCGATGCTCGGGCTCAACTCCATGCGTCCCATCGTGGCGGCCCGCGGCATCGGCCTGGCCGAGGGGGCGCTCATGTACGCCACCGAGTACGTGCAGGGTCGGGAGGCGTTCGGCACCACTGTCGGCAGCTTCCAGGGCGTCCAGTGGGAGATCGCCAAGCTGGCGGTCGAGATCGAGGCCGCCCGCCTGCTCACCTACCGGGCGGCGTGGCTGGCGGACCAGGGCCGGTTCACCAAGGAATGGGTCCCGTACCTGTCGATGGCGAAGTACCACGCCACCGAGCTCGCTGTGCGGGCATCGGGCCTCGCCGTGCAGCTGCTCGGCGCGGCCGGGTACATGAAGGACCACCTGACCGAGCTCTACTACC
Source organism: uncultured Actinomycetes bacterium (assembly GCA_963717645.1). Taxonomy (GTDB): domain Bacteria; phylum Actinomycetota; class Acidimicrobiia; order Acidimicrobiales; family AC-9; genus AC-9. Next base: position 238,174 of record CAVQWQ010000031.1, read on the forward strand.
GGGACGCGCGACAGCTGACGATCGTCGAGGGCACGTCCGAGGTCCAGCTGGGCCTCATCGCCCGGGGCGTGCTGGAGCGCGACCTGTGGTGGGACTGAGCGCCTCGGCGCCGAGCGCTGGCGAGCCCACCATCGACAAACCGAGCGTCCTGGAGGGGATCGGGGGCTGGCCCGGCGTCCTGGGCCGGCTCATGGCCCGTGAGGACCTCAGCGCCGATGAGGCCGCCGCCGCCCTCGGTGACATCCTCGTAGGCGGTGCCACGCCAGCCCAGGTGGCGGCGTTCGTCACCGCTCTGCGGATCAAAGGTGAGACCGTCGAGGAGATGGCGGGCCTGGTCCGGGCCATGCTCGAGGTGGCCGAACCGCTGGTCGTGCCGGGCAGGCTCGTCGACACCTGCGGCACGGGCGGGGACCGCAGCCAGAGCATCAACGTGTCGACCCTGGCCGCGTTCGTCGTGGCCGGGGCCGGCGCCAGGGTCTGCAAGCACGGCGGCCGGGCCGCCTCGTCGGCCAGCGGCTCGGCCGACGTGCTCGAGGCCCTGGGCGTGGCGATCGACCTGGGACCCGACGGCGTGCGCCGGTGCGTCGAGGAAGCGGGCATGGGATTTTGCTTCGCGCCGCGGTTCCACCCGGCCATGCGCCACGCGATACCAGTGCGACGGGAGCTGGGAGTGCCGACGGTGTTCAACTTCCTTGGCCCTCTCGCCAACCCAGCCCGGGCTCAGTACCAGGTGGTCGGGGTCAGCGACCCGGGCATGGCCGAGAAGATGCTCGGGGTGCTCCAGGCCAACGGGGCCAGGCGGGCCATGGTCGTCTACGGCCACGACGGGCTCGACGAGCTGTCGACGACCGGTGCGTCCAGCGTCCTCGATCTCACTGTCGACGACGCGGGCACCGTCGAGGTGCGCGCCGACGTCATCGACCCGTCGGCCCTCGGGTTGGCCCGGTGCGACCTCGGCTCACTGCGAGGTGGCGGCGCGGCCGACAACGCGGCCGCAGTCAGACGCGTCCTCGATGGCGAGCGCGGGCCACATCGCGACATCACCATCCTCAACGCGGCGGCGGCGTTGGTGGTCGCGGGGCTGGCCGAGGATCTCGGGGGCGGCGTCGACCGGGCGGCCGCCGTCATCGACGATGGTCGAGCCGCAGCGGTGCTGTCGCGTCTGGTCGAGGTCTCGACGACTGCGGCTCAGCGATGAGGTGCGCCCGCCTCAGGCGGGACCGAGGTCCCACATGGCGTCGAGGTCGTGTCTGCTGTAGGACTTGAACGCCACCATGGTGCTGGTGCCACGGATGCCGCTCAGGGCGGCGATCCGTCGGGTCACGACGTCGGCCAGCTCTTCGTGACGGCGGACGCGGACGATCGCCACCAGGTCGGCGTCGTCGCTGGCCACCGAGTAGACCTCAGCGACGCCCTCGACGTCGGCCAGGGCCTCGGCCAGGTCGGCGACCTGGGCCAGCTCGGCTTCGATGAGAACAAAGGCGTGCACCACGGGAGGCGAGCGTAACTGCTGCTCGTCGGGTGCTCGTCGGGAGCTCGTAGGGCCGCCGCTGCCGGCCCGACGCGGCGGCCGGCACGTCCGTCGCTCGACCTGCGAGGCGGTTCGCGGGCCTCATCCGGCTATCGTGAATGCCTTGACCACGACCGGCGCACCCTCTGACCTCGCGCCCTCGCCGGAGGCGGTGCCCGGCGGCGGGAACGGGGCCATGGCCGTCCAGGTCGACGGTCTCGAGAAGCGTTACGGCGAGATCCGGGCTGTGGACGGAGTGAGCTTCGAGGTGGCCCAGGGCGAGACCTTCGGCTTCCTCGGGCCCAACGGGGCCGGCAAGTCGACGACGATCTCGATGCTCTGCACCCTCGCCCGACCGACCGGCGGCCGGGCCATGGTGGCCGGCTACGACGTCGTCAGGCAGCGAGCGGACGTGCGCCGGCGCATCGGCCTGGTCTTCCAGGACACCACGCTCGACGACTACCTCACGGCGACCGAGAACCTCATGTTCCACGCCGAGCTCTATGGCGTGGAGCGGACCGGGCTCGACCGTCGGCTCCAGCAGGTGCTCGAGATGGTGGGCCTCTGGGAACGCCGAGGAGGACTCGTCCGCACCTTCTCGGGCGGGATGAAGCGGCGCCTGGAGATCGCTCGGGGACTGATGCATTCGCCGCGAGTGCTGTTTCTCGACGAGCCGACGGTGGGCCTCGACCCTCAGACCCGAAGTCACATCTGGAGCTACATCAACCAGCTGCGGCGCCAGGAGGACATCACCATCTTCCTCACCACCCACTACATGGACGAGGCCGAGCACTGCGATCGGATCGCCATCATCGACGGCGGCCGTATCGTCGTGATCGACACCCCGGAGGCCCTGAAGGCGCGGGTCGGCAAGGACCGGGTCGAGGTCCGCACCGACGACGACGTGGTGGCGATGCGGGGACTGCTGGACGAGTTCGGGCTCGAGGCCACCCTGAGTGAGGGGGCCGTCACCTTCCACGTGGCAGCTGGAGAGGAGTTCGTCCCTCGGCTCTTCGCCGAGCTGCGGGTTCCCATCCGCTCGGTGCGGGTGTCCCGCCCGACACTCGACGACGTGTTCATGGCCCACACCGGTCGGACCATCCGCGACGCCGAGGCTTCGTCGTCGGAGCGCAACGCCGCCTCCCCGTGGATGAGGGCGGCGCGCCGGCGATGACGACCGTCGCCCCTGACGTCGCGACCGTCCGCCTGGCCGGGGGCGCCTGGCGGGACGAGGTCCGGGCGGCGCGCATGGTCTGGCGACGGGAGATCATCCGCTTCAAGCGCAACCGGCTCCGGATTCTGACCTCCCTGGCCCAGCCGGTGCTCTTCCTGTTTGTGCTCGGCACCGGGCTGTCGACGATCGTCCGGGGAGGTCCGGCCACGTCGGGCTCGAACTTCCGGACCTTCATCTTCCCCGGCATCGTCGCCATGACGGTCCTCTTCTCGGCCATCTTCTCGGCGGTGTCGATTGTGTGGGACCGGGAGTTCGGCTTCCTGCGAGAGATGCTGGTCGCTCCGATCCGGCGCTCGTCGCTGGTGATCGGCAAGTGCGCGGGCGGGGCCACGGTGGCGACCCTCCAGGCCCTGATCATCCTCGTGCTGTCGCCGCTGGTCGGCATACCGTTCTCGGCCCCCCTGCTGCTCATCCTGGTGGGCGAGATGGTCCTCATGGCGGTGGCCCTGACGGCCGTGGGCATGGTCATGGCGGCCCGGATGCAGCAGGTGGAGTCGTTCCAGGTCGTGATGCAGTTCGTCGTGCTGCCCATGTTCTTCCTGTCGGGAGCCATGTTCCCCCTCACCGGGCTCCCTCGGTGGCTCACCGTTCTGACCCGGCTCGATCCGCTGAGCTACGCCGTGGACCCCATGCGCCGGGCGGTGTTCGCCCACAGCTCCTCGGCGGCCCACTTCGCCGCCCTGAGCCCGGGGCTCAGCTGGTTCGGCTGGCGCCTGCCGGTGGGGATCGAGCTCGGGATCGTCCTGCTCATCGGGGTGGCCGCGCTGAGCATCGCCATCGTGCAGTTCTCGCGCCCCGACTGAGCGGGAGGGACCCCCGCCTCACCCCGGTCCGAGGGCGTCGCCGATGAGGCCGAGCGGCGGTGCACCCAGACCGAGCAGGGCCTCGTGGAAGCGGCGGTGGCGATACCGCCGGCCCCATCGGGCCCTCGCCTCCTCCTGGAGGGCCCTGATCTCGAGCTTGCCCCACGTGTAGCGGCCGTAGGTGGGATCGAAGCCCGCCCGCTCCGCTTCGCTGCGAGCCGCGGGTCCCCGCAGAAACGCGTCCTCCTCGAACCGGTGGACGGCGTCCTCCAGGCTCATGCCACCGGTGTGGATGCCGACGGCCACGGCGAGCCGGGTGATGCGCACGAGCGCCTCGACGTGGACCCCGATGGCGAAACGCGGGTCCTCGGCGTGGAAGCCCTCGTCGAGGACGAGCTCCTCGGCGTAGTGGGCCCAGCCCTCCACGAACGCCGACGAGAACAGGATGCGCCGCACGTCGCCCTCGAGGCGGCGCAGCATGCGCCCGTGGGCGTAATGGCCGGGTGTGACCTCGTGCACGGTGATGGCGGGCAGGGTGGTCCGACTGAACACCGCCAGCCACTCGGCCTGCTCCTCGGCGGGCCAGGCAGGATCGGGCGGGTTGACGTAGTACCAGGCGGGCGCGTCGGCCTCGAACGGTGCCGTCCACGACATCATGGCCATGGCCCATCGCCGCGACGGCGGCGCTGGACCGACCCGGCACTCACCGCCCGGATCGGCGAGGAGGTCGCGGTCGACGACGAAGGCGGTGGCCTCGGCGATGAGCGCCCGCGCCTCGGCCTCGATCCCCTCCGGTCCGGCGTGGTCGGTGCCCAGCTCGACGAGGAGCTCGGCCGCCCGGGCGCCGGGGCGGAGGCGGTCACAGGCGTCGTCGAGCAGGCGGCGGACGCGGTCTCGCTCAGCGTCGGCGCGTATGGCCAGGCGCCCGAGATCGACCGGGATCCCCTCAGGGTCACCCATGAGCCGGGCGAGGCTGGAGGAGCCGATGGCGACGTCCGGATAGCCGCGGTCGCCGATTGCCTCCAGGTGCTGCACGAGTCGTGCGTGGGCCTTCTTGGCCGCCTCGAGATCCTCGTCGTCGGCGCTCGGGCCGCCGAAATCGGTCACGGCGCGTCCCGGCTCCAGCCCCGCACCGAGCCCTCGGGCCGCCGGCATCAGGGACCGGGCGACCGGAGCCGGGACACGGTCGAGCGAGGCGATGGCGCCGTCCACCGCGTCGGGCCACGACGCCAGGTGCCGCCGCCTGGCGTCCTCGCGCTCGGCCCGCGGGGCGTACTCGCGGTCGTAGCTGGCAAGGTCGAGGTTGGCGATGTGCACCAGTGGGTTGCGACGGTGCTCCTCGACCACGCCGAGAGCGGTGCGCACGCCCTCCTCGGCGGTGCGCAGGTGGGCCTCGTCGTGGGCGTTGGGGTCGGGTGGGCCCTGCCCCAGCCGAGCCAGGGCGGCGGTCACCCCGCCAGGGGAGAGGTCCTGCACCCTCCCGTCGTACTCGTGCAGCCCGGCGTACTCGCGCACCTCGGGCATCAACAGCTCGCAGAGCGCCCGGAGCCTGGGGTTCATCGGGCCGACGGTACTCTGAGCGCCGTGGACACTCCCCGCTATCGGTGTGATGCCTGTGGCAACGTGACCCGGTTCGACGTCGTGTCGACCCGCCGGACCCGGGCGTTTCATCACTACAGCGTTGGTGGTGACCTCACGGTCGAGGACGAGCAGCTCTTGTCCCACGTGGTGGAGGAGGTGTCGTGCCGGTGGTGCGACACCTCACGCGCCGTGCAGGTGCTGCGGGAGAGCGAGGTCTGACGCCGAGGCGGCCGGAACCGTCCGTCGACGCGCTGTCCTCGGACCGGCCTCCCGGGCCGGCTCAGTCCTCGGACCGGTCGCCCGGGCCGGCTCAGTCCTCGGACCGGTCGCCCGGGCCGGATGTCGGCTCCCTGCTTCGCCCGGCTCTCGAGCTGGCCTGGGCCGTGGCTCGGGCCGGCGAGCAGCTCGAGCCGCGCCTCGCCGCTCCCCGGCCCATGAGGCCGCTGCTGGGATTCGCACGACTGCCGGCTCGGGTCCTGGACGTCGTGCGCCGGGTGGTGGACGAGGACGTGGCCTTCCGGACCCGGGTGGCCGAAGCGGCCGAGGAGCTCGACCTGAGCCGGCCGGCGTGGCTCTTCGTGGTCCGGCCCGAAGGGTGGGCGAGCGAGCTCGACGAGCTGCAGGCGGCGGCGCGGGCAGAGATCGAGGACCGCCACGGGGAGCAGGACGAGCGCGACGCGCGCCGTAGGGTGCGGGCTGTCGAGTCCTCGGCCCGGCGGGCCGAGGAGGCGCTCGCCCGTGAGCGAGAGCGCGCCGTGCGGACGGCCGAGGAGCTCCGAGCCGAGCGTCGCTCGCGCCGCGCCGCCGAGGAGGATGCCGCCGCCGCCCGTCGGCTGGCCGACTCTTTGACGGGCGAGCAGACCAAGGCGAGCCGGGCGCTCGAGGTGGCGACGGCCGAGCTGGCCCGCCTGCGAACCGCGACGAGCGGGGGACCCGACCTCGAGACCCTTGCCCGCGACATCGCGGAAGCTGCCGAGGCCGCATCGTCGCTCGCCTCCAGGCTGCGCGCGGCTGCCGACGTGCTCAGCCCCCCGATCCCTCGTGAGCCCCAGGAGATGGAGGACGACGTCGAGCGGGCCGCAGCTGCCCCTCCGCCCTCGGCTCCTTCCCCGCCTCGGCCTCGACCCTCGAGTCCCCCGAAGAGGCGTCGGCCCGCACGACGTCCGGCGCCGCTGCCCCCTGGTATGCGGGACGATTCTCCCGAGGCCGCCGAGCACCTGGTGCGACTGAGCGGGTCCGTCCTCGTCGTCGACGGCTACAACGCGTCGCTCGCCTGGCGGCCCACGCTGCCCATCGGCGAGCAGCGGCGCCGGCTCGTCGACGCTCTGGAGGAGCTGGCAACGAGGACCCAATCCGACGTCCACGTCGTCTTCGACGGAGTGGAGCCGGCCCAGCCGGTGACCTCGACCGGCCCCCGGCGCCTGGTCCGCGCGCGGTTCTCCCCGCCTGACGTCGAGGCCGACGACATCGTCGTGGGCCTGGTCGACGACCTGCCCGCCCATCGGCCGGTGGTGGTCGCCTCGAACGACCGGGCCGTACGCGAGGACGCAGAGCGGCGGGGCGCGAACGTCATCTCGGTCAGCCAGCTCATCGCCGTCCTGCGCCGCGAGCTTTGAGCGCGCCTCAGCCCGCCCGGGTGTGACGAAGGTGGGGCACGAGCCCCACGTCGCCCAGCATGCGCACGGCGCGGGCCTCGTCGGCGTCGATGACGACGGCGTCATCGGGCGTCCGGTCCAGAATGAAGCTGACCACGCAGTCCTGGCACGCGGCGGTGTCGAGCATTGAGCAGTCGTGGCAGCTGATCGTGATCGAATCGCTCATGACCGGCATGGTGGCACCCGGGTGTATCACCGGCCCTCCAGTGCAAGCATGGGGTCGTGGTTCGCCGCGCCCTGGCCCTCGATGACCTGCGCCCGCTGGCCGACGAGGTCTCGTCCCTGGCGAGGGTGTCGGGACTGGACGCGGTCGGCATCACCGGGGCTGAGCCGTTCGCGGCCACCCGCCGGGACCTCGAGGAGCGCAAGGCTGCGGGGTTGCACGGCGGGATGCACTTCACGTACGGGGACCCCGATCGCGCCACCGATCCGGCGTGCGCCGTTCCCGGCGCCCGTGCCCTGGTGGTGGGGGCCCGGTCGTACCGGCGGGCACCGCCTGAAGGTGCTCCAGGGCCTGGAGCCTTCGGGCGGGTGGCCCGGTACTCCTGGAGCGACCACTACGAGCCGCTCCGCGAGGCGCTGGCCGTCGTGGCCCGCCGGCTCGAGGCCGCCGGATGGCAGGCGCAGGTGCTGGTCGACGACAATGCCATGGTCGATCGGGCCGCGGCCCACCGGGCGGGCCTCGGGTGGTACGGAAAGAACACGCTCCTCCTGCTGCCCGGGAGGGGGTCGTGGTTCGTGCTGGGCTCGGTGGTCACCGACGCGCCGCTTCCGCCCACCAGGGCGGTCGGCGGCGGGACCTGCGGGACCTGCGCCCGGTGCCTCGCCGCCTGTCCCACCGGCGCCCTGGTGGAACCGGGTGTGCTCGACGCCCGACGGTGCCTGGCGTGGCTGCTCCAGGCGCCGGGGACGTACCCGATCGAGCTCAGACCGGCCCTCGGCGGTCGCATCTACGGGTGCGACGAGTGCCAGGAGGTGTGCCCGCCCAACCGCAGCGAAGATCGGCGCCACCCTCCGCCTCTTGGGGGGGAGAGCGACGAGCCGTGGGTCGAGCTGGTCTGGCTCCTCGGGTGCAGCGACGCCGAGCTCCTCGCCCACCTCGGGCGTTGGTACATCCCGCGGCGCCAGCCTCGTTACCTGCGACGCAACGCCCTGGTGGCGTTGGGCAACGTCGGTGACGGGCGCGACGCGCGGGTGGCCCGGGCGCTTCGTGCCGCGCTGGCCCACCCGGACCCACTGGTGCGGGGCCACGCCGTCTGGGCCGCTGCTCGGCTCGGTCGCCACGACCTGGCAGCCGGGCTCGCCGCTTCGGAGACCGAGGCCGAGGTGGTGGCGGAGCTCACGACCGCGGGGCTCATGACCGCCGGGCCCGTCGGGCCCGGCGGGTGACGCGCGCCGGGTGCGCTGTGCTCGCCGGGTGAGGCACCTCCTCGTCACCAACGACTTCCCGCCCAAGGTGGGCGGCATCCAGTCCTACCTGTGGGAGCTGTGGCGGCGGCTCCCGGCCGACTCGTTCTCGGTGCTCACGATCGATCACCCCGAGAGCAGCGGCTTCGACGCCGCCCAGCCCTTCGACATCGAGCGCTTGGCGACCCGGATGCTGCTGCCGTCGCCAGGCCTGGCGCGCCACATCCGTCGTCGTTGTGCGCAGACCGGCGCCGGCCTGGTCGTGCTCGACCCCGCCCTCCCGGTGGGTCTGGTCGGTCCTGGTCTGGGCCTGCCGTACGCGCTGGTGCTCCACGGCGCCGAGGTGACGGTCCCCAGCCGGCTGCCCGGAGCCCGCCCGCTGCTGACCCGGGTTCTGCAGCATGCCGCCGCCGTCATCGCCGCCGGCGCCTATCCGGAGGCGCAGGCCCGGCGGGCGGCCGGCCGCCGCATGCCGCCGGTGACCGTCATCCCACCCGGGATCGACGGCGAACGCTTCCGGCCGCTCGACGGCGGTGAGCGGATCAGGGCGCGGGCGGAGCTCGGCCTGCCGACGGAGGGCCCGCTAGTGGTCAGCGTGAGCCGCCTGGTTCCCCGAAAAGGCATGGACGTGCTGATCGACGCGGCCTCACGCCTCTCGGCCGCCAGACCGGATCTCACGGTCGCCATCGCCGGAACGGGTCGCGACCGGGGCCGGCTCGAGCGGCGCATCACCGGATCGGCCGCCCCCGTTCGACTGCTGGGTCGGGTCCCCGACGACGTGCTGTCGCGGCTCTACGGCTGCGCCGACGTGTTCGCCATGCTCTGCCGTGATCGCTGGGCCGGCCTCGAGCAGGAGGGATTCGGGATCGTGTTCCTGGAGGCGGCGGCCTGCGCGGTGCCGCAGGTGGCGGGGGAAAGCGGTGGGGCGGCCGAGGCCGTGGTCGACGGCGCCACTGGCCTCGTCGTCCGACGGCCCGGCGACGTCGGCGAGGTGACGGCGTCGCTGGCGCGGCTCCTCGACGACGAGGGACTGCGTCGCCGTCTGGGCCGCGCCGCCAGGGGGCGTGCAGCGTCGGACTTCGACTACGAGACCCTGGCTGCCCGGCTGGACGCGGCCCTCGGAAAGCTCGTCGAGTGATCGCCGTTCACGGCGCCCGAGGTCGTCGTGTCGGCGATACGTGGAGCGATTGCTACGCTGCCCTTCTCGTGCGACGGCTCGACCGGCGATCCGCGGTTCCGGCACTCCCCGCTCCTTGGCAGGCGGCGGCCGCTGTCGCGCCCCGCCGAGGGCACAGGGGGAGGGAGTGACGGTGGCTGAGCTGGCCACCGAGCGGATGATCATGCGGGCGTCGCCCGAGCGCTGCTACGAGGTGGTCACCGACTTCGAGCGCTACCTCGAGTGGGCCGGCGACATCAAGCAGGTCGAGGTCGTCGAGCGAGAGGCGGACGGCCGCCCGGCTGCGGTGGCTTTCCGGGCTGCCGCGTTCGGCCGGAGCACCAGCTACACCCTCGCCTACGACTACACGGCGGCGCCGCACGAGCTGACGTGGGTGCAGACCCGCGGGGACCTCACCTCCCGGCTGGACGGGGCCTACGTGTTCGAGCCGGCGGGAGACGGTGACACCGAGGTCGTCTACCGCCTCGTCGTCGAGCTCAAGGTGCCCATCCCCGGCTTCGTCAAGCGCAGGGCCGAAGGTCGCATCATGCACACCGCGCTGAAGAACCTCAAGGCCAGGGTCGAGTCCAACTAGTGGCGTCGCCTTCGGGGAGAGTCCTGCTCTTCACGGGCAAGGGCGGCGTGGGCAAGACCACCGTCGCCGCGGCCACCGCATTGCGGTGCGCTGATGCCGGTGCTCGCACGCTCGTGATGTCGACGGACCCCGCGCACTCGCTGTCCGACTCGTTCGAGCGGCCCCTCGGCCCTCGGCCCACGCCGATCGAGGGCAACCTCTCCGGCCAGCAGCTCGATGCCACCGAACGGTTCGCCGAGGCGTGGGCCGACGTCCAGGAGTGGCTGATGGCCGTGCTCGACTGGGCCGGGATGGACGCCCTCGAGGCCGAGGAGCTGTCCATCGTGCCGGGGCTCGAGGAGATCTTCGCCCTGGCCGACATCAAGGATCACGCCAGCTCCGGGCGCTGGGACGTCATCGTGGTCGACTGTGGGCCGACGGCGGAGACGATCCGGCTTCTGTCGCTACCAGACGTGCTCGAGTGGTACATGGCGCGCGTCTTCCCAGTCGAGAGAACCCTGACGAAGGTCGTACGCCCCTTCATGCGCCGGGTGACGTCGTTGCCGGTGGCGGGCGAGGAGGTCTTCGATGCGGTCCGTCGCTTCTACGACCGTCTCGAGGGCGTCCGCAGCCTCCTGACCAACGCCGCCGTGACGAGCGTCCGGCTGGTCGTCAACCCTGAGCGGATGGTGATCGCCGAAGCCCGGCGCACCGCCACGTACCTCTCGTTGTTCGGCTACCAGGTCGACGCGGTGGTCGCCAACCGCCTGTTGCCCGAGGCGGTGTCCGACCCCTGGTTCGCGGCGTGGAAGGAGGCGCACGCCGACCATCTGGCGGCCATCGAGGCCGGGTTCGCCCCGCTGCCGGTGCTCCGCGCCGAGCTGGCGGCCGAGGAGCTCGTGGGAGTGGATCGACTGCGGGCCTTCGCCGAGGTCCTGCACGCCGACCGCGACCCCGCGGCCGTCCTCCACCGGGGGCGGACGATGAGAATCGAGCGTCGAGGTTCGTCGCACGTGCTCAGCCTGCCCCTCCCGTTCGCCGATCGCCACGCCGTCGAGCTCGGTCGACGCGACGGTGAGCTCCTGGTGCGGGTCGGCTCGCATCGACGGGCCGTCGTGCTGCCCGACTCGCTGCGACGGAGGGAGGTCACGGGAGCGACAATTGAGGACGGCTGGTTGGAGATCGACTTCGAGACCGCTGTCGATGGCTTGGACGGCTTGGACGGTTCTGACGGGGCCGACGCATCCCGAGGCCGCGGGCACGGCGAGGTGCGGGAGGAGGCGCTGTGAACGAGGATCGAGCCCGTGACGTGTTCGAGCACCTGCAGGCGGCGGCGCTGGAGATGATCGCCGCGGCGCGTGCTGCGCTCGACGTGGCCGAGGAGCTGGTGAAGGATCCGCCGTCGGCCACGGGAGCGCTCGGCGGCATGGCGGAGGCCGGCAGGCGGGGTCCCCCACCCGACTCCAACCGGGTGCAGCGAATCGACGTGTCGTAGCCTCCGCCAGGCGATGCCCGGCCTCGGCGACGTAGCATCGCGACAGCCGAACCGGGAGGTCTAGTGGTTGCGCTGACCAAGGACACCATTCGCACCCTGGCGGCCTTCCAGAGCCAAGATGCGCCCGTCGTCTCGCTCTACCTCGACGTGGACGGCCGTCGACGCCCACGACCGCAGGAGTACGAGCGCCAGCTCGATCGCATGGTCCGCGACGCCCTGGGCTCGTCCAACGGGGGGCGGCCCGCGGCCAGGGACCTGGACCGGATCACGGCCCACGTCCGACGGGGTCTCGACCGCTCACGGGTGCGAGGGGTGGCGCTGTTCTCCTGCGAGGCGGCGGGCCTGTGGGAGGTGCTCGAGCTGCCGATGCCGGTGTGCGACCAGCTGGTGGTCAATCGAAGTCCCCAGGTGGCCCAGCTCGAGCGGCTGAGCCAGGAGCACGAGCGGTTCGGAGTCCTGCTGGCGGACCGGCAGCGGGCCCGGGTGCTCGTGATCGAGATGGGCGAGGTCACCCACGGGGAGGCTCTGTTCGACGAGCTCCCTCGTCACGAGGACGACCGGGGCGAATGGGACAAAGACCACGTGCACGGACACCAGGCGGTGGCTGCCCATCATCACCTGAGACGGGCTGGGCAACTGGCGTTCTCGGTCTTCAAGCGCACCGGGTTCGACAACCTGGTCCTGAGCGGCCCCGAGGAGGTGCTCCCCGATCTCGAGCGGGAGCTGCACTCCTACCTCCGCGACCGGATCGTGGCCCGCCTCGCGATACCGACCACCGCCGGCGACGAGGACGTGCGCCAGGCGGTGCTGCGGGTCGAGGATCAGGTCGAGCGCGAGCGGGAGAGGGCTTTGGTCGCCTCCCTGCGGGATCGCGTCGGCACGGGGAGCGCGGTGGCCGGGCTCGGACCGGTGTTGGGCGCGCTCCTCGAGCGGAGGGTGGAGACCCTCCTCGTCTCCGCCGGGTTCGAGACCGCCGGCTGGCGCTGTCCGCGCTGCGCGGCGCTGGCCGAGCGGGGCCGCACCTGTCCCGTCTGCTCGGCGAGGATGGACCGGGTGGACGACGTGGTGGAGGAGGCGGTGGCGGACGCGGTGCTGCGCTCTTGTCGGATCGTCACCTTCGTGGACAGCGCTGACCTGGATGTGATGGGCCGGATCGCCGCCCTGCTGCGGTACTGAGAATCCCGGCCGTCCCCGGCGATGGGGCGGTACCTTCTTCGTATGGAGTTCCGCCGGATCAAGGGTCTGCCCCCGTACGTCTTCAGCCAGATCGACAGCCTGAAGAGGGATGCCCGCCACGCCGGCGACGACGTCATCGACCTCGGTTTCGGCAACCCCGACATCCCGTCGCCCGATGTCGCCGTCGAGAAGCTGGCCGAGGCCGTGCACAATCCCCGCAACCACCGCTACTCGGCAAGCCGCGGCATCCCCAAGCTTCGTCTGGCGATCTCCAACCTGTACCTTCGCCGCTTCGGCGTCGAGGTCGACCCGGAGACCGAGGTGGTCACCACCATCGGAGCCAAGGAGGGCCTCTCCCACCTGATGTGGGTACTCATCGGCCCGGGCGACACCGCCCTGGTGCCGTCGCCGTCGTACCCCATCCACATCTACGCGCCCCTCTTCACGGGGGCCGACGTCCGCCAGGTCCGCATGGGACCCGAGGAGGACTTCTTCGAGAACGTCATGGAGGTGTGGGAGTCGACCTGGCCCAAGCCCCGGGTCATCGTGCTGTCCTTCCCCCACAACCCGACGACGGCGTGCGTGGACCTCGGCTGGATGTCGCGGATGGTCGACTTCGCCCGGGAGCACGAGGTCGTGCTCGTCCACGACTTCGCCTACTCCGACACGTACTTCGACGGGTGCGTGCCGCCGTCGATCCTCCAGGTGCCTGGGGCCAAGGAGGTGTCGGTCGAGCTGTACACGCTGACCAAGTCGTTCTCGATGGCGGGCTGGAGAGTGGCGTTCATGGTCGGCAACCCGGACATCGTGGCCGCGCTGACGAAGCTCAAGAGCTACCTGGACTACGGGACCTTCCAGCCCATCCAGATCGCCGCCATCGTGGCCATGAACGAAGCCTCCACCTATCCCAAGGTCGTCAACGAGATCTATCTCGGACGGCGCGACGCGCTGTGCGAGGGCCTGTCACGCATGGGATGGCCCGTGGCCAAGCCCAAGGGGACCATGTTCGTCTGGGCTCCCATTCCGGAGCCGTACCGCGAGATGGGCTCGCTGGAATTCTCCAAGTTCCTCGTGTCCGAGGCGAAGGTAGCCACCTCGCCCGGAGTGGGGTTCGGGCCGGGCGGCGACGCCCACGTCCGCTTCGCCCTCATCGAGAACGAGAAGCGGATCGGTCAGGCCGTGCGCAGCCTGCGCAAGTCGCTGACCAAGCTGTAGCGCGTCCGCTAGTAGCGATGGCCGGCGGGAACCGGCTCCGGCGGTCCGCACAGCCCGTCGAGGCAGAAGGCGACGGCTGCGTCGGCCACGTCGTCGGGGGCGGCTCCGTGCTCGAAGATCATCACCCGGGCCAGATGATTGGTGACGCCGAGCACGGCGTGGGTGAGCACCGTCGGGTCCGTGTCGCGTATCCGACCGGCCCCGATGCCCTCCTTGACGTGGCGCACGGCGTCGCCGACGGCCACATCCTCGCCCCGGCGCAGCATCGCCGAGAACCGCTCCTCGGTCGCCGCGAACTGGAAGAGCGTGAACAGATGACGATGGTCGCCCAGCCACCGCATGGACGCCCGGATCCCGAGCTCGATGCGACGGAGGGGATCGGGCTCGTCGGCGATGACCTGGTGCTGGCACCGGCGCAGCTCCTGCTGCGCATCACGGAGGATCTCGCCGAACAGCTCCTCTTTCGAGGAGAAGTACCAGTAGAAGACGCCTTTGCCCACACCCAGCCCGCCGACGATCTCCGCCACCGAGGTAGGGTGGTACCCGTTCTCGGCAAAGCGGCGGGCGGCGTACTCCACGAGTTGACGACGCCGCTCCCGACCACGCTGGGTGAGACGACGGTCCATCGAGCGGACCATAGGCACCCTTGACCGTGCGGTCAAGGAAGTGGAGCGGCAGGTGCTGGTTCGGTCGTCGTCCAACGGCGCGTCGACGGCGGGCGATGGTGACGACAAGATGGGAGTCATGATGTTGTACTGGGCCCTGAAGGCGGTCCTGACACCGGTGCTGCGCTTCTTCTACCGGATCAGGGTGGAAGGCCTGGAGCACGTCCCACGATCAGGGCCGGTCATCCTGGCCAGCAACCACCTCTCGTTTTCCGACTCCATCTTCCTGCCCCTCGTGCTGCGACGTCGGTTGACGTTCGTGGCCAAGGCCGAGTACTTCGACGACCCGAAGTCGGCGTGGTTCTTCCGGGCCCTCGGGCAGATCCCCGTCAAGCGGGAGGGGGGATCGGCGGCCCAGGGTGCCCTGGACGCCGCCCGCGAGGTGCTGGGTCGGGGTGAGCTGTTCGGCATCTATCCGGAAGGCACCCGCTCTCCGGACGGGCGTCTGCATCGGGGCCACACGGGCGTGGCCCGGCTGGCCCTCAATTGCAAGACGCCGGTGCTGGCTGTCGCCATGGTCGGCACGCGCGAGCTCCAACCCATCGGCCAGGTGCGGCCTCGGGTGTTCATGCCCGTGACCATCCGGTTCTCGGCGCCGATGAGCTTCGAGCGCTACCAGGACAAGGCCGACGACCCCCGAGCGCTCCGCCGCATCACCGACGAGATCATGTTCGAGCTCGCCCAGCAGTCGGGACAGGAGTACGTGGACAAGTACGCGGCCCGCAAAACGGTGGTGGGCGTCGCCGAGGAGAGCCGGGTGCGGTCGGCCCCACCGGCCGAGGCGGTGGCCGCCGCCGGGTGACCGGCGGGGCCGGCCCGAGGGGCCGGCCCATCGGGACCGCTGGCCCGGGAGGGCGGCCGCACTAGCGCTGCCGACCCATAACGCCAGCTTCTCGCTTTGGAAACGCGACAGCAACCTTGACTACGTAGGCTCTGCGGTCATGCCGACCTATCTGGTGAGGGTTTGGGTGCCGGATCGTCCCGGCGCGCTCGGCGCGGTCGCCAGTCGCATCGGCGCCGTCGGGGGTGACCTGGTGGGTGTCGAGATCCTCGAGCGCGGCGGCGGCCGCGCCGTCGACGAGGTCCTCGTGGATCTGCCCGACGCGGAGCGGGTGTCGCTCATGGTGTCCGAGGTCGGGGAGGTGGACGGGGTCGACATCGAGGACGTCCGTCCGTCGCTCCGCGGCGCGCCGGACGCCGGCTTGGAGGCGCTCGGGACCGCCGCCGCGCTCGTCGAGCAGACGGCCATCGACGGCCTCCTCGACGACCTCGCTCAGCACAGTCAGCGAGTGTTCGATGCCGACTGGGCCGCCGTGATCGATCTCAACGGGCCCGTGCCGCTGGCCAGCGTGGGTGTGACGCCACCCGGTCCGTGGCTGGGCGCCTTCGTGGCCGGCAGCCGTTCGTCGGTGCGGGTCGCCGCCGGTGAGTGCGGACCGGACGACGTGGCCTGGGCGTCGTTGGATCGCGCCGACCTGGCCCTGGTCCTGGGCCGACGGGGCCGTCCCTTCCGGTTCCGCGAGCGGGCGCAGCTGGCCGTGTTGGCGAGCATTGGCGACCACCGGTGGGCCGAGCTGGTCACGAGGGTGTCACAGCAGGCCCATCCCAGCATCTGCTGAGAGGCGCCGCCTCTGAGCCCGGGTCGGACGAAAGTTGGCGCGACGACTGCTGGAGAGGTGCCCACTTCGGCCCGGCTGTCCCTCAGGAGGGAGCCCAGGCCAGGGCCCGCTCGACGGCTCGGCGCCACCCCTGGTGATGGGCGTCAGCGCCGGCTTTCGAGGCCCGAGGTGTCATCTCGGCCTCTGCCGTCCACAGCGCGGCCAGCTCGTCCATGGAGCCCCAGACCCCCTCGGCGAGCCCGGCGAGGAGGGCCGCCCCCACGGCGGTCGTCTCGACCACTCGGGGTCTGGTGACGGGGACCTGGAGCTGATCGGCCTGGATCTGGAGGAGCAGGTCCATCACCGACGCCCCGCCGTCGACCCGAAGACTGGGCACCTCGTGGCCCGAGCTCGCGGTCATGGCCTCGACGACGTCGCGCGTCTGGAAGGCCATCGCCTCCACGATGGCCCGGGCCACGTGGGCCCGCCCCACGCCGCGGGTGAGGCCGACGACCGCGCCGCGGGCGTAGGGATCCCACCAGGGGCTCCCGAGGCCGGTGAAGGCGGGCACCATGAACACGCCCTCGCTGCTCTCGACGCTGGTGGCCAGCGGGCCCGTCTCTGCCGCCTCGGAGATGAGGCCCAGGCCGTCGCGCAGCCACTGGATTGCTGCACCGGTGGCGAAGATGGCTCCTTCCAGGGCGTAGGCCAGGTCGGGTCCGGGCCGGCCGAGGCCGGAGTCGAGCTCCCAGGCGACACTGGTGAGCAGCCCCTCCGCAGGTGGTGGTGGCGCGGCGCCGACGTTCATGAGGACGAAGCTTCCGGTGCCGTAGGTGTTCTTGGTCATGCCCGTGCGCACGCACGCCTGGCCGAACAACGCTGCGGCCTGGTCACCGGCGATCCCGCTCACCGGCACCCCGGCCTCGAGGCCGGCGGCGGCGCCTGGGGCGACGGATCCGAAGCGACCGGCGGAGGGGCGGACCTCGGCCAGCGCCGAGCCAGGGACGGCGAACAGCCGGCAGAGCTCCTCTGACCATCGCCGGTCGACGATGTCGTAGAGAAGCGTGCGGCTGGCGTTGGACGGGTCCGTGGCGTGGACGCCGCCCTGAGGCCCACCGGTCAGGTTCCACAACACCCACGAGTCCACCGTTCCGAGCGTCAGCTCGGGGCTCCGGTCGACACCGCCCTCGGTGAGCAGCCACTCGAACTTGGTGGCCGAGAAGTAGGGATCCAGTACGAGGCCGGTGCGGTCCCGCACCAGAGGCAGATAGCCGGCATCCCTGAGGGCGTCGCACCGGCCGGCGGTGCGGCGGTCCTGCCACACCAGCGCCCGATGGAGCGGTCGACCTGTCCGTCGATCCCATGCCACCGCCGTCTCTCGCTGGTTGGTCATGCCGATGGCCGCGACCCGCTCGTGCCGGTCGCCAAGCTGGGCGCTGACCATCGCCAGCACGTGCTGCACGGCGTGCCAGATCTCGTCGGCGTCGTGCTCGACCCAACCGGGTCGGGGATAGTGCTGGGTCAGCTCGCGGTAGGAGGACAGCACGGGAGATCCGTTTTCGTCCACTGCGAGCGCCCGCACGCCCGTGGTGCCGGCGTCGATGGCGAGCACGACCGTCATGTCGTCAACCGAGGTGCCGCAGCACCGACTGCATCTTCGTCGTCATGGCGTCGTCGTGGCCCGGGCGGAAGTCGATCTTCATGACCAGGCTCACCCGGGGTGCCCGCTCGGCGATACGGTCCACGCAGGCCTTGATGACCGGCATCACCTCGTCCCACTCGCCTTCGACGTTGGTGAACATGGCGTTGGTCTCCGAGGGGAGCCCGCTGTCGCGTACGACCTTGACCGCCTCGGCCACCAGCTCGCCGACCGACTCCCCGACGCCGAGCGGGGTCAGAGAGAAGGCGGCGATCATGGTGGACCTCCCGTGCGTGGATAGGTGCCCGCAGGCGCTCGGAGGCGGATCTTAAAAGAACGTCACCGCCCACGGTTGGGGGTCCCATGCCAGGGCGGCGTGGGCGCGTGCGCCGGCACCCGCGACCCGTTCGGCGACCCGACCGGCGCGGACGAGCGGCCCGAGGCCGACGCCGCCGAGGAAGGTGGCCGCCAGGTCGGCCGTGTCGAGGCTCAGGTCGGGTTGCGCCGAGGTCCGGGTGCAGCGGGCGCCGTCGGGGCCACCCTCCAGCAACCAGCGCCCCTCGTTCCACGGGCAGAAGGCGTCGGAGACCTCCAGCACGACCCGCACGTCGGCCGCGTACCGGCGCCCGGAGAGCGCCGCCTCGAGGTCCACCAGGCGCACCCAGAGGGTGTCGTACGCCCGGCGCTGCAGGGCCTGGGTGTCGGCCAGCATCCAGAGCAGCGGGTCGTCGGCGGGCCGCTGGCCCGCCTTGACCGTGCGAACCAGGTCGGTGTCGAGGAGGAACCGCCAGACCGTGCCCTCGGCTTCGGGAGTGACCGCGAGGACCTCGGCGGCGACGAGCTCGTGGGCAGGGCCGCCGAGGGTCCAGTCGGGTGTCACCCGGTACGAGGCGTAGGCCTCGCTGCCCGAGGGACCCTCGACGACGGCGTGGCGGAGATCGCCGCGGCGGTGCAGCCGGTAGTCGATCCAGGCGGGGGAGCGGTCGACCATGCCCGGCCTCGTCCGCCACAGGCGCTCGTGGACCGAGGTCATCGCCGGCCGTATCTCGTCGGTCTCGACGAGGCGGACGGGCAGCTCCGCGGCGATGCCGGGGACGAAGGCGGTCGCCGACCGGGCGACCTCCCAGCTCACGCCGAGGACCGCCAGGCCATAGCCGAAGCGGCGGTAGACCCGCCCCTCGGACGCCCACAGGCAGGCGAGTGGCTCCCCTCGGCTGCGGACGTCGTCCAGCTGCCGGCGCATGAGCTCGGTCAGCAGGCCCCGACGTCGGTGGGTGGGCACCACCCCGACGTCTCGCACCCCCGCTGCGCCGAGGTGGCCGCCTGGCACCGAGAGACGAAAGGTGGACGCCTTCGCCGTGGCCACGACGATGTCGCCCTCCCAGGCCGCCAGGGTGCGCCCCGGCTCCAGGGTGTCGAGGCCGGCCTCGTACCGCTCCATGTCGAACGGCTGGCTGAAGGCCAGGCTGTTGGCGCGGGCGCAGGCCTCGGCCTCCGCCGGCTCGATGGTCCGGATCACCGTGTGCACGCCCCGACGTTCTACCGGGTCAGGGCCGGCAGGGCTCGCCCCGGGCGATCGGTCGCCCTCCGACTGCCATCGGTATGGCACAGTCTCTTGACAGCCATGAAGTTACGGTGCTGTAATTAGACGCTAGATCTTGTGCTACCGGACGCTGGTAGCCACAACCGGTTGTGGTCAGGACCTGTCGTACTCGGGGGAGTCCTGACCCTGGGGGTGGCTGAGGGAGGGCCCGGTGGACACGGGGCCAGACCGCATCCCCTCCAAGGAGGCTCCTCCGATGGCGATCGCTCCCCAGCGCTTGGGAATCGGCATCCGCCGACATTTCACCACCGAAGGGGTCCACCCGTACGACGAGCTGCCCTGGGAGCGGCGCGATGCCCGCATCACCAACTTCCAGGACGGGGCGGTTGCCTTCGAGCAGCTCGGGGTCGAGGTGCCGTCGACGTGGAGCGTGAACGCGACCAACATCCTGGCCCAGAAGTACTTTCGGGGGACGCTGGGCACCGCGGAGCGGGAGTGGTCGCTGCGCCAGGTGGCGGACCGGGTCGTCGACACCATCACCAAGTGGGGCGCCAAGGACGGCTACTTCCTCGATCGGGCCGAGGCGGAGGCGTTCCGGGACGAGCTCAAGCACCTCGTCGTGCACCAGAAGGCCGCCTTCAACTCCCCGGTGTGGTTCAACATCGGCGTGAGGGGCGTGCCCGCCCAGGCCTCCGCGTGTTTCATCCTCGCCGTCGAGGATCGGATGGACTCCATCCTCAACTGGTACGTCGAGGAGGGGACCATCTTCAAGGGTGGGTCGGGCTCGGGGATCAACCTCTCCAACCTGCGGTCGTCGTTCGAGGGCCTGAAGGGCGGAGGGACGGCATCCGGTCCGGTGAGCTTCATGCGCGGAGCCGACGCCTCGGCGGGAACGATCAAGAGCGGGGGCAAGACCCGTCGGGCAGCGAAGATGGTCATCCTCAACGCCGACCATCCCGACATCGAGGACTTCATCTGGTGCAAGGCCACCGAGGAGCGGAAAGCTCGGGCCCTGCGCGATGCGGGCTTCGACATGGACCTCGACGGGCTCGACAGCCATTCGCTCCAGTACCAGAACGCCAACAACTCGGTCCGGGTGACGGACGAGTTCATGCAGGCGGTCCTCGACGACGCCGACTGGCAGCTGCGGGCGGTGACGACCGGAGCGCCCGTCCGCACGGTGAAGGCCCGAGAGCTGTTCCGCCAGATCGCCACGGCGGCCTGGGAGTGCGCCGACCCTGGCATGCAGTTCGACACCACCATCGACCGCTGGCACACCGCCCCCAACACCGGCCGGATCAACGGCTCCAACCCGTGCAGTGAGTACATGCACCTGGACAACTCGGCGTGCAACCTGGCCAGCCTCAACCTGCTGAAGTTCCTCGACGACGACGGGGACTTCGATGTCGAGGGGGTCAAGGCTGCCGTCACGGTCCTGTTCACCGCGCAGGAGATCCTCGTCGGCAATGCTGATTATCCGACGGAGAAGATCGCCGAGACGTCCCGCCGGTTCCGCCAGCTCGGCATCGGCTACGCGAACCTGGGCGCGCTGCTCATGGCGCAGGGACTGCCCTACGACTCCGACGAGGGCCGGGCGTGGGCCGGGACGATCACCGCCCTGCTCACCGGGCAGTCGTACCTCACCTCGGCGCACACCGCCGCCCGCATGGGGCCCTTCGCCGGGTACCACTCCAACTCTGAAGCCATGCGTGGGGTGCTTCGGATGCATCGGGAAGAGGTCGCGCGGATCGACGAGGAGCTCGTCCCGCCCGACCTCCTCTCCGGGGCCCAGGCGGCCTGGGACTCCGCAGTCGAGCTCGCCGACGAGTTCGGTGTGCGCAACTCACAGGCCAGCGTCATCGCTCCGACCGGGACCATCGCGTTGCTGTTGGACTGTGACACGACTGGTGTCGAGCCCGACCTGAGCCTGGTGAAGACCAAGAAGCTGGTCGGCGGGGGGACGATGTCCATCGTCAACCAGACGGTGCCGCGCGCCCTTACCCGCCTCGGCTACACGAACGAGCAGGTCGCCGACATCATCGCCCACGTCGATCAGCACAAGTCGATCGTCGGTGCGCCCCACCTGGCCGCATCGGACCTTCCGGTGTTCGCCTGCTCGATGGGGGACAACACAATCCACTACACGGGCCACGTGCGCATGATGGCGGCCGTCCAGCCCTTCATCTCGGGTGCCATCAGCAAGACGGTCAACATGCCCGAGCAGGCGACCGTCACCGACATCGAACAGCTCCACATCGACGCGTGGAACCTCGGGATCAAATCCATCGCCATCTACCGTGACAACTGCAAGGTGGCGCAACCCCTGGCCACCACCAAGAGCGCCAGCGCCGCCATCTCCCCGGCCGAAGCCCACGACCAGGAGCTCGCCGTCAAGGTCAGCGAGCTGGAGCAGGCCCTCCAGCATCAGACCACCGTGGTCGTCAAGCAGCCGATCCGGGAGCGGCTCCCACGCAGGCGGCGGTCGAGCACCTTCGCCTTCCGGGTAGCCGACTGCGAGGGCTACGTGACGGTCGGCGAGTACGAGGACGGGCGGCCAGGCGAGGTCTTCATGAAGGTGTCCAAGCAGGGCTCCACGCTCGCCGGGATCATGGACGCCTTCTCCATCGCCGTCAGTCTGGGACTGCAGCACGGCGTCCCGCTGGCCACCTACGTGCGCAAGTACACCAACATGCGCTTCGAGCCCGCCGGTATGACCGACGACTCCGAGCTGCGCATCGCGACCAGCCTGGCCGACTACATCTTCCGCCGCCTGGCCGTGGACTACCTGCCGGCCGAGGAGCGGATCGAGCTCGGGATCCAGACGACCAACGAGCGGATCCAGCCCACCCTGCCGGGCGTCGAGGAAGGCTCGACGCCGAGCGCCGGGGTGGTCGAGGCCTCTTCGTCGTTGACGCAGCCGTCCGAGTCCACGGCTGCGTGGCCCGAGGCCAAGGACGCTCCCTACTGCTACCAGTGCGGGAACGCCATGCAGCGGGCGGGCTCGTGCTATGTGTGCCCCACCTGCGGCACGACCAGCGGTTGTTCGTGAGCCACAGGCGAGCGTGAGCCGGCACCCGCGATTCTATGCGCGCCGCGTTCCCACCCTGTAGTCTCCACCGTTGTGAGTAGCGTCCCTCCGCCATCGGGAGGCTTCACTCCAGCCAGTGGGGGAGTGGGGCCGCCGACTACACAGCCGATCGATCAGCTGCGTATCGCCTACCAACGGCGTAACGACACCGACTACATCTTCAGCTTCTGGACGGCGCTGGGCTGGACGGTACTGACGTTCGGGATCTTCGGTTACTACGTCTACTACCAGCTCCTGCGGCGAATGCGAGACCACAACATCCGTCGCTTGGAACTTCTCGAGGCGGCAAGATCCTATGCCTGGCAGCTGGCGGGCGAGCAGGGCCTCCAGGAGGAGCTGCGTCCCAACTTCGAGCGGGCCGCCTCGCACGAGGAAGTGATGCGTCAGATGACGACGGACTTCCGCGATCCCCTCATCTGGCTGCTGCTGATCTGGTTCACCGGCATCGCGGGGATCATCGCCTTCATCCTGCTCGACGGTGATCTGGTCAAGCACGACACTGCCGAAGGCGGAGTGGAGTCCGAGCTGGCGACCATCTACGCCCGCTTGGGTCGGCCCATTCCGCAGCCGGACCCGGCTCGGATCAAGGGCAAGCACAACTACGTCGCCCGAGTCATCGTCTTGATCGTGACCTTCGGGATCTACGGGTTCTGGTGGTGGTACAACATGCTGCAGGAGCCCAACGAGCATTTCGAGATCAACTGGGCCTGGGAGGACGCGCTGGCCCAGGCGGCCCAGCAGCCCGCATAGCCGGGCCGATCCCACAGCAGGGCTGTTCAGCCCACTAGCCTCTATCGCCGTGACGGTTCCATCGTCTCCGGGGGGCTCGTCGTGGGGAATCGGGCCGGCGGGGCCACCGTCCATACAGCCCATCGACCGGCTCCGTCAGGCGTACCAACGCCGTCACGAGACTGATTACATCTTCAGCTTCTGGACGGCTCTGGGCTGGTCGGTTCTGACCCTCGGAGTGTTCTACTTCTACGTCTTCTACCAGCTCATGCGGCGTATGCGAGACCACAACGTCCGGCGCCTGGAGCTGCTCGAGGCGGCCAGGGACTTCGCGTGGGAGGTCGCCTCCTCTCGAGGCCTCCAAGACGAGCTGCGCCCCAACTTCGAGCGAGCCGCCACCTATCTCGACGGGCTGCGTCGCATGACCACCGACTTCCGGGAGCCGAGCATCTGGCTCCTGCTGTCGATCGTCGGCGGACGACTCGGTATCGTCGAGATCATCGCCTATGTCTTCCTCGACGGTGATCTGGTCAAGCACGACACCGCCGAGGGCGGGACGGAATCCGAGCTGGCGACGATCTTCTCTCGCCTGGGCCAGTCTGTTCCGCAGCCCGATCCCGCCCGGGTCAAGGGCAAGCACAACTACATCGCGCGCGTCATCGTCAGTGTCGTCACCGTGGGGATCTACGCATTCTGGTGGACGTACAACATGATGAACGAGCCGAACCGGCACTTCGAGATCAACTGGGCCTGGGAGGACTCACTCGCCCAGGCAGCCCAAGCGCTGCAATAGCGCGTCGTCCGAGACAGCGGCCGCGTTCGCCGGTACCCTCGACCGGCATGAGCACGCTACCGCCACCTTCCGGAGGCTTCACTCCTCAAGCAGGGGGATTCGGCGTCCCGGCCGCGCCGCCGCTAGAGCGATTGCGCATGGCCTACCAGCGCCGATACGACAGCGATTACATCGCCAGGTTCTGGAGCGCGCTCGGGTGGGGGATCCTAACCTTCGGGATCTTCTATCTCTATATCTTCTATCAGCTCGTTCGGCGAATGCGGGATCACAACGCCCGTCGCCTGGATCTGCTCGACGCCGCCAACGCGTACGCCTGGGAGGTTGCCGGCCAGCGCGGCCTGCAGGAGGAGCTGCGCCCGAACTTCGAGCGTGCCAGCGCCGGCCTCGAGAACCTGCGTCGGCTCGGCACCCAGCTCCGTGACCCCACCATGTGGCTGGTGATCCTCATCGCCGCCTACTGGCTCACCTACATCGGCGGTGTGGTCGTCTACTTCATCGTGTACTGCGGCCTCGACGGGAACCTCATCAAGCACGACAGCGCCGAAGGCGGGGTGGAGGACGAGCTGTCCATCATCTACTCACGCCTCGGTCAGCCGGTGCCCCAACCCGACCCGGCACGCGTCAAGGGTCCACACAACTACGCGGCGCGCATCATCGTGTCGATCCTCACCCTCGGCATCTACAACCTGTGGTGGACCTACAACATCATGAAGGAGCCCAACGAGCACTTCGAGATCAACTGGGCGTGGGAGGACTCGCTCGCACAGGCGGCCCAGGCCCTTCATCAGTGATCGGTCACGCGACGAAGAGACCGGCTCCACCTCACGAGGTGGAGCCGGTCTCTCTTGCCGCTTAGGTCTGCGTCCCCGTCGGTTGCGGGAACGACGTCCCTTGTGATCAGGCGGGTGCCTCGGCGCCCTTGCTGACCCAGTAGTCGTTGAGCGCCCGCTGCATCTTGATGTACCAGATGAGGCTCCCCACGAGGGGCAGCAGGAACCACAGTCCCTGAATGGTGCGAACGGGTGACTCGACTCCGTCGCGCTGGTAGAGCTTGGTCTCGATCTCGTTGGCGATCAGGAAGTACGTCACAGGGCTGATGAAGAAGAAGATCACGATCCCGAGACCCCCACCGACACCCTCCCCGGTGTACGCCTTGATGTCCTCGTGCTGGCGGTACACCCAGACGTACGCCCAAATACCGATCGTGACGATCGTCAGCAGGATCTGCTTGCCCGGCGAGGTCGTTCTCCCCACAACGCCGGTCGCTTGGCCTGCAACCCCCTGCTGCTGCCAGGGCTGCGCTGCCGCGGCCCCCTGAGACGGGTCAGCCATGTTCGTTCTCTCCTCCCCTTGGCCCGATTGGCCTTCGTACGCATAGTACAGACTGCAGCCCGATCCAGCCCGGTTGATCGCTTTCCGCCATTCCCAGCCGGCGCTCAGGGCCGCCCCGCCCCCGCCGTCCGGCGGGCGGGTGGCGGCTCGACAGGCGGGTGAGGGTCCTCAGCCCTTGGCGAGGGAGCTGATCAGACCGATGGTCTGGCGGATCTCGTCCGACGAGCCGAATGGTGCGGCGCTGAAATCGGTCGCGCCCGCCTCGGCGACGGCGCGGATCTGGTTGGCCACCGTGTCCTCGTCGCCGACGATGGCGACGTGAGCGGGCCCCTCTGCGCCCTCACGATCCAGCATGGCCCGATAGGACGGGAGCTGACCGTAGATGGCAAACGTCCGGTCGGCGGTCTCTCTCGCCCGGTCGACGTCGGTGGTGACCGAGACGGGGAGGCCGACGGCGACCCGTGGGGCCGGTCGACCCGCGTCCTTGGCGGCATTGGTGATCGACGGCACGATGTGCGACGCGACCGTGGCCGGACCGGTCATCCACGTCACGGTCCCGGCGGTGCGCTCGCCGGCGAGCCTGAGCATGGTGGGGCCGAGCGCGGCCACGAGAACTGGCGGCGGCTCGTCGACCTCCACGTCGAGCGGGGCCATCGTGTTGGCGCTCAGCGTCTCGCCCTTGAACGACACCGCTTGGCCGCCGAGTAGTGGCATCAACGCCGACAGATACTCCCGCATGTGCCGCGCCGGACGGTCGAACGAGTACCCGAACATGCCCTCGATGACGATCTGATGCGACAGGCCGATACCGAGCACCAGCCGACCGCCCGTCGCCGCCTGAGTGGTGAGCGCCTGGGCGGCCAGCATCACCGGATGGCGGGGGTAGGTGGGGACGACCGCGGTGCCCAGCTCTACGTCCGGCACCTCTCGGCCGACCACGGCGAGCAGGGTGAGGGCGTCGTAGCCGAAGATCTGTGAGCACCAGGCGGTGGCGACGCCCTGCTCGGCCAGCCTCGCGACCTGCCCCACCACCGCGTCGATCGGCTTGGAGACGTCGATGATCACACCGTGGCGCATGAGCGAACCTTAGGCGCGTTCTCGTCGCCCTCAGGGCGGTTCCAGCCGGTGACCCAGCCCGGGCGAGCACGCCGGGGATGTTCGTCCGGTTGCACCCAACGTCGAAAGTGGGCGCGATGGCCGAGGTGCGAGCGCCCCTTTTCGACAGAACGTGGAACCGCGGCTCTGTCGAGGCTGGCCGCGGGAGCCCGGCGGCACCCGGGCCGCCAGCGGGCCGCGCCGCGCCCGGTCGCACACATCCGCAGGGCTGTCACACCCCTTGGCCATACTGGCGACGTGGAAGCGATCGACGGGCGGATCGTGCTCAGCCCCACCGACCTCAGCGCCTACCTGGCGTGTCCGCACCTGACCCGTGTGGAGCTGGCGGCTGCCCGAGGCGAGATCGTCAGGCCGACACGGGAGGATCCCGAGTTGGACGTCCTCGCCCGGCGGGGCGAGGAGCACGAGCGCCGACATCTGGAGCGCCTGCGGGCGGAGGGCAGGGAGGTCGTCGAGATCGACCGGGGAGGGGTCGGCCTGGCAAGTCTGCAGGCCGACGCGGAGACGACGACCGCAGCCATGGGAGCAGGCGTCGAGGTGATCTACCAGGCCACGTTCTTCGACGGACGCTGGAGGGGCCACGCCGACTTCCTGTGCCGGGTCGAGCGGCCGAGCCGCCTCGGGTCCTGGAGCTACGAGGTGACCGACGCCAAGCTGGCCCGCCGGGTCAAGGCTGCGGCCATCCTCCAGCTTTGCTCCTACTCCGAGCAGGTGGAACAGGTGCAGGGGACCGCGCCTGCGCACATCCACGTGCTGGGCGGTGACGAGATCTCGCGGGCCCATCGCCTGAGCGACTACGCCGCCTACTACCGGGCGGTCAAGGCCAGCTTCGAGGAGGCGGTCGACGGGCCCCGGGCAGAGACCTACCCCGAGCCCGTCCCCCACTGCGGCATCTGTCGATGGTCCGACGTCTGCGTGCGCCGCCGGCGCCAGGACGACCATCTGTCGCTGGTCGCCGGGATGCGGCGGACCCAGGCCCGCCGCCTCGTGGCGGCGGGGGTGCCGACGCTGACGACCCTGGCCTCGTCGTCGAGCACCACGGTGAAGGGTGTCGGGGCCCGCGCCGTCGAGCGCCTGCGGGGCCAGGCCCGCCTCCAGCTCGACCAGCGCCGGACGGGCGGGGTGCGCTACGAGCTGACCCAGCCCGTCGAGGCCGGCCTGGGACTTGCTGCGCTCCCGAGCCCGTCGCCGAACGATCTGTTCTTCGACATGGAGGGCGACCCGTTCGCGGGTGAGGACGGCCTGGAGTATCTCTTCGGCGTGGTCGAGGTGGCCGCCGGCCAGCCGCGCTACCAGGCCTTCTGGGCCCATGATCGGGCGGAGGAGCGCGACGCGTTCCAGCAGTTCGTCGACCTGGTCATGGCCCGGCTCGACGACCACCCCGACCTGCACGTCTATCACTACGGCTCCTACGAGCCGGCGGCGGTCAGGCGGCTCATGGGCGTGCACGCCACCCGCGGGCGCGCTGTCGACCGGCTGCTGCGCGGGGCGGTGTTCGTCGACCTGCACCAGGTCGTTCGCCAGGGAGTCGTCGTGTCCCAGGAGTCGTACTCGATCAAGAAGCTCGAGCCGCTGTACATGGCCGCGCGGGACGGCGCCATCACCGATGCCGGCTCGAGCATCGTCGCCTACGAGCGGTGGCTGGAGACTGGAGAGCAGACGCGGCTCGACGAGATCGCCGAGTACAACCGGGCGGACTGCGAATCGACGTGGCTGCTGCGCGACTGGCTGGAGCGTCGTCGGGCCGAGGCCGAGCACCGGCAGGGTGCGCCGCTCTCCCGGCCCCAGACGAGCTCGGGCGAGCCCGGTGCCGAGCAAGCGGCGGCCGAGGCCGAGACCGAGGCCCTCGGGGCCAAGCTCACGGCGGGCATCGCGGAGGAGCCCGACGCCCGCACGCCGCCCGAGGCCGCCACCTGGCTGCTGGCCCAGCTCCTCGACTGGCATCGCAGGGAGGACAAGCCCGAGTGGTGGGCGCACTTCTCCCGGCTGGACCAGAGCGACGACGAGCTCGTGGACGACCCCGACTCGATCGGCGAGCTGGAGTACGCCGGGGTCGTGGGGGAAGTGGAGCGCTCGCTCGTCCACCGGTACCGGTTCCGGCCCGGCCAGGAGCACAAGCTGTCGGTCGGCGACAGCGTGCTCGATCCCCGCACCGAGTCGCGCTGTGGCACCGTCCACACCCTCGACGACGCCGACGGCGTGCTGGACCTGCGCCGCGGTCGCGGATCCAGCGCGCCCCACCCGACCTCGGCCATCCCCGACACCCCGAGGCTCACCACCGTGCTCCGCCAGGCCCTCGCCCGCGTCGGCATCTCGGTGGCCGACCACGGCATCGATGGCCCCGGCCAGTACCGGGCTGTGCGCGATCTCCTCATGAGACGGCCACCCTGGCTCGGCGAGCTGCCTCTCGGCCAGCCGCTTCAGTCTGCTGACGAGCGCCCGCTCGATGCCGCCCGCCGCTTGGCCCGGCGGCTCGACGGGACGTGCCTCCCGGTGCAGGGGCCTCCGGGGTCAGGCAAGACGTACACGGCCGCCCACATGATCGTGGACCTGGTGCGATCGGGCCGGCGGGTTGGCATCACGGCCACGACGCACAAGGCCATCACCAACCTCGTGGACGCGGCCTGCTGGTGCACTGGTGAGGCCGGACGGGGGCTCTCCGTCGTACAGAAGGGCGACGAGGATCGCGCGTCCACCTCGCCGATGGTGGAGGTGGTCGGCGACAACCAGGTTCTCGTGGCCCGACTGGCCGAGCGGCGGGCGCAGGTCGTCGCCGGCACGCCCTGGCTGTTCGCCCGTCCGGAGCTTGCCGGTGCCGTCGATGTGCTCTTCGTCGACGAGGCGGGCCAGATGTCGCTCGCCAACGTCGTCGCCGCGGGTGCCGTCGCCGACAGCATCGTGCTGCTCGGCGATCCGCAGCAGCTGGCCCAGCCGTCGAAGGGCGCGCATCCACCGGGTGCCGGTGTGTCGGCGCTCGAGCACCTCCTCGGCGACCACGCCACCATCCCGGCCGACCGCGGTCTGTTCCTGGCCACCACATGGCGGCTGCATCCGGCCCTGTGCGACTTCGTGTCCGAGGCCTTCTACGAGGGCCGCCTCGAGCCCGACCCGATGTGTCACCTCCAGCGCCTCGACGAGGGGAGCTGGGCCGGCGGTGCCGGCGTGCGCTGGCGCCCGGTGCACCACGCAGGCAACCGCACGAGCTCCGCCGAGGAGGTGAGCGAGGTGGCGGCGGGAGTGGAAGCGCTCCTGGGCCGCCAGTGGACCGATCGTGACGGCCGCCGACGGCGAGTGGGCCTGGACGACATCCTCGTGGTCTCGCCGTACAACGCCCAGGTGGCGCGGCTCAGGACGGCGCTGCCGCCCGGCACCCGGGTGGGGACGGTCGACCGGTTCCAGGGCCAGGAGGCGGCGGTGGTGATCTTCTCCCTGGCCACGTCATCGACCGCGGACCTTCCGCGCTCGGTCGAGTTCCTCTTCAGCCTCAACCGCCTCAACGTGGCGGTCTCGAGGGCGCGGGCGCTGGTCGTGCTGGTCTGTTGCCCCGACCTGTTGCGCGTGCGCTGTCGTACGCCTCGGGAGATGCGCCTCGCCAACGCCCTGTGTCGGCTGGCCGAGCTGGCCGCTGACACCGAGGGCGATCGTGAGCAGCTCGCCGGCTAGCCCACGACCGCCCTCGTCCCGGTGGGATGGTCAGCGATCGGTGTCAGCGAGGAGTCAGCTCAGACCGAGCTTGCGACTGCAGGAGGGCCACGGCTCCCAGCCCCGGCTGGCCTGCAGCTGCCTGGCCGCCTGGTCCTGCATGGCCGGAGGTGCCTGATCGGGACGACCGGGGTAGCCGAGCCCGTTCCAGGTGCCCTGGTCGAACTGGTAGGCCCCGTAGAACCCGTTACCGGTGTCGTCCTGGTAGTTGCCGCCGGACTCGCACTGTCGAAGTTCGGCCCAGACGCCCCCGGCGACTGAGGTCCCGCTGTCGGTGGCGACGGCCTTCGGCCGGGGTGGAGGTGGTGGCGGCGGTGCCGGGGCGGACGGTGCGGGCGCGGGGCGCGGTGGCGGCGGAGGAGGAGGGGGAGGTGTCGGCGGTGGCGGCGGTGGCTCGTCGTCCGTGAGGGTCGACATCGCCTCGGTGTAGTCGCTCGGGCCCGACACGGACCGCGCGCCGGCGCTGCTCTTCTTGCTGGTCTTGCTGGCCGTCGTCGAACCAGCTGACGAAGACTGGGACAGCTGGACGCCGAGGGCGGAGAAGGCGAGCACCGAGCTCGCCAGGATCATTGGTATCGAGAAGGATGCGGATGGCCGCTGCTTGCGCATCTTGCGCCTCCTTGAAGTCACGGAGAGCCCGAAGGGGTTCACGAACCGAGTCGCTGGCATGCGTGCGACACCGAGTGATCGAAGTGGGCTTCAGCGCACCGGCCGTGACGCACCATTGGCAAGGCAACGGATACCGGCCACGCTCGAGCCGCTCCTCGCACCTCCCAGCTGAGGCGCACGCGACTGCGTTGGTAGGTGGCCCTACCCTATGCCGCCTCGTTCATCGAACTGCAATCTTTCGGCGGCAAGGACCCCAGGTCAGGGGGCCGTGTGACCAAGGTCACCACGGCACGGCTCGGCTTATGCCGAGCCGTGCCTACCCTCGCCGGCGGCGAAGCGCTGGGCGCCCGTGAGCGTCTCGCCCGACCTGATGGTCGTCAGGCCGTGACGGACCTCGTTGGTCATGGCCTCCCGCTCGCTCATCCCCCACTGCTCGTAGGCGGACCGGCGGTCGCTGCGCAGACACCGCTGTGGCAGTCCGGCCAGCTGGTGGGCCAGCTCGGTCGCCGTAGGAAGGGCCTCTCCGGGCCCGGTCAGGCGGTTGGCCAGACCCATCTGGAAGGCCTCGTCGCCCCCGACGCCGCGACCGGTCAGGATGAGGTCCATGGCCCGACTGTGGCCGATGAGCCGGGGCAGGCGCACGGTGCCCAGGTCGATCAGAGGAACACCGAACCGGCGACAGTAGACGCCGAAGATCGCATCCTGAGCGGCGACCCGCAGGTCGCACCACAGCGCGAGCTCGAACCCACCGGCGACGGCGTGGCCCTCAACGGCCGCCACGACGGGTTTGGACAGCTGCATCCGGGTGGGACCCATGGGTCCGTTGCCCTCGGGGGAGACCGAGACAGGCCGGGGCTCACCAGACGCCAGGGCCTTGAGGTCGGCCCCCGCGCAGAATGTGCCGCCGGCGCCGGTCAGGACGGCGACGGCCAGGCTCGGGTCGCCGTCGAAGCCGGCGAAGGCATCGGCCAGGGCGACAGCCGTGGGGCCATCGACGGCATTTCGAACCTCGGGCCTGTCGATAGTGACCACGGCGACCGGCCCGTCAGTGCTGATGCTGACGCTCATAGCGGACCATTGTGGTCGTCGGCGCGGGCGCCGCGGGCGCCGCGGGCGCCGCGGCGGCTCGGCCCGCTCAGGGAACGCTGCGCCGGAGCGGCGAAGGACCGCTTCCTGTGCTGGCTGGCTGGCCGATCGGGGTGGCTCAGGCCACCGGAACGAGGGGGACCCGCGTGGCCCGGATGGCGGCGATGCCCGACTCGAGGTACGCGACGAGGTCGTCGGGTGTGCCACTCAGGGTTAGGCCGAGCCCGAGGCGCTCGCGCATGACCAGCAGCACATCGCCGGTGGGGACCCGGCCGCCGTTGTGAAAGTCGTGGGCGGGGACGGTCACCGGTGCGGGCTCGTCGGCGGTGACGTTGAGGTGGACGTGAGCGCTTTGCACCGAAGGCATGCTCGCTCCTCTCCTGGTACGTGGCCTGCATCGGTGCCTCGTCCCGTGCGGCGACGCGGCGGCCGCCCATCGGCAACTTGGCTCGTCCAGGCCGTGTGTGACTGAATAACTAGTTCGTCAGCCGACCGTCGGCATCCTGTCGGTGCGGCGTCGCCCCGAGCGGGTCAGAATGGCTCCGTGCGCATCTCGGCGAAGGCTGACTACGCGATCAGGGCCGCCGTCGAGCTGGGGTCCGTCGCCGACAGCAGCCGGGCCAAGGGCGAGCAGCTGGCCGCCGCCCAGGGGATCCCGTTGCGCTTCCTGCTCAACATCCTCCAGGACCTGAAGCGGGCGGGCATCGTGGACAGCCAACGGGGATCAGAGGGCGGCTATCGGCTGGCCCGCCCCCCCGACGCCCTGCCGCTCGCCGACATCATCCGCGCCGTCGAAGGCCCGCTCGCGCAGGTGGGGGACACCCGCCCGGAGGATCTCCACTACGCCGGTCCCGCCACTGCCCTCGGCGAGGTCTGGATCGCCGTGCGGGCGAACCTCCGGGCCGTCCTGGAGGAGGTGACGGTCGCCGACGTGGCCGAGGGAGCGCTTCCCAAGACGGTGAGGGACCTCGTGAGCGACCCGGAGGCCTGGATCTCCCACTGACGGGTCGCACCCCCCTGCCGGGCCTGGACCGGTGCACCGGGTGCGGGCCATGCCAGATTTCTCTACTATCCTGATCGACAAGGTTCACTATCGGGCCCGGTCTCCGCACGACGAGTCGCCGGTGCTCTGGGGGCAGTGTGCACATCGATCCACTGGTCGTGGTCGCCAGCTTGGTCGTCGGGTTCCTCGTCGGGACCACCGGCATGGGCGGCGGCGCGCTCATGACCCCGATCCTGGTGCTGCTGTTCGGCATCCAGCCCCTCGCAGCCATCTCCAGCGATCTGGTCTCCGCCGCCGTGATGAAGCCCGTCGGCGGCCTCGTCCACCTGCGTCGTGGGACCGTCGACGCCAGGCTCGTCCGCTGGTTGGCCGCCGGGTCGGTCCCAGCCGCGTTCGCCGGTGTGCTCGTCGCAAAGGCCCTCGGGAAGGCCGGTGGTGTCCAGGACGCCCTCACGACCCTGCTCGGGACCGCCCTGCTGGTTGCCACCGCGGCCATCGTCGTCAAGGGACTGCTTCCGGCCCTGCGTGCCCGTCAGCCGAGCCCAACCGGAGGTCAGGACGAGACTGCCCGCCGCCCGGCTCGAATCGCCGTCCGGCCCGTCGTGACCCTGGCGATCGGTGTCCTCGGCGGGCTGATGGTCGGGATGACTTCGGTGGGGTCCGGCTCGCTCATCATCGTGCTGTTGCTCATCGTCTACCCGGGGCTCTCGCTCTCGGTCCTGGTCGGCACCGACCTCGTCCAGGCGATTCCGCTCGTCGCCTCGGCGGCCCTCGGCCACCTCATCTTCGGCGACGTCAAGCTGGGCCTCACCGCCTCGCTGATCATCGGCAGCCTGCCGGGTGTCTACGTCGGGGCCCGGTTCTCGAGCCGAGCCCCGGACCGCCTCATCCGGCCGGTGCTGGCCGTGGTGCTGTTCCTCAGCGGCCTCAAGTTCGTCGGCGTGACGACGGTCGTGCTCGGCTGGACGCTGGCGGCGATCGTGGTCGTCGCCGGCCTGGCGTGGTGGCTCAACCTTCGACCAGCGCCATTGTCCCCGGCGGCGGAGGAGGAAGCGCCTCGGGGTGCAGCGCCCACGCCAGAGCCTCGAGCCCGCTGACGACCCGGGGACCGGGACGCGAGAAGTACGAGGAGGCGTCGGCGGCCAGCACCCGACCGGTACGCCCGGCCGGGCTGGCGGCGACCTCGGCGCGGCTGAGGAGCTCCCGGCCCTGGGCCAGCGCCTGGTCCAGCCCGTAGCCGCAGGGGATGAACACGACCACCTCCGGTCGGGCGGCGTCCACCTCGTCCCAGTCCAGCCGGTGGGAGGGCTGGCCGACGTCGGCAACCAGCGCCCGGCCACCGGCCCGCTCGACCATATCGGGCACCCAGTGGCCCCCGACGAAGGGCGGATCCAGCCACTCGAGGGTGAGGGTGCCCGGTCGGGGCAGGCCACGCGTGGCGGCCTCGACCCTCGCGACCCGCGCCCGCAGGCCATCGACGAGCTCGCCGGCCTCCGCAGCGCGGCCGGCCCGCCGGCCCACCTCACCGATGCCGTCCAGGATGTCGTCGAGTCTGGATGGGTCGAGGGACACGACGTCGGCGCGGCATCCGATGGTCGCCAGGGCGTCTTCCACCTGCCCCGACGGCACGGCGCAGACCCGACAGAGGTCCTGGGCCAGGATCAGGTCCGGCTGGGCCCGGCCGACGGCCTCGGCGTCGATCGCGTACAGCGGCGCGCCCTGGTCCACCTGCTCGGCCACCAGGCGGTCGATCTCGGCGGGCGGCGTGGCGTCGTCGAGAGGCAGGACGGTCCGTGACATCACGGGCTTCGCTGCCGCCTGGGGCGGGAAGTCGCACTCGCAGGTCACCCCGACGAGCTGGTCCTCGAGTCCCAGGGCGTAGACGATCTCCGTCGCCGAGGGGAGCAGGGAGAGGATCTTCATCGGGTAGCGGCGCTGGTTCGGGCCGGGCCGGAAAGGTGACCGGACCGGTCGACTTTCGTGGGCTGACCAGGTAGGGTCTGTGGCGTTCGAGATCTGAGATCGACGATATCCGCGATCGACAAGGAGGACGACTATGGCCGTTGCGCTCGGGGACACTGCTCCCGATTTCGTCGCTGACACGACCGAGGGCGAGATCAAGTTCCACGACTGGCTCGGGGACAGCTGGGCCGTCCTGTTCTCGCATCCCAAGGATTTCACCCCCGTGTGCACGACCGAGCTCGGCTACATGGCCAAGATCAAGCCTGAGTTCGACCGCCGCGGCGTCAAGCTGATCGGCCTGTCGGCTGACCCGGTGACCGACCACGAGAGGTGGGCCGCCGACATCAAGGAGACACAGGGGACGGCGCCCAACTATCCGGTGATCGGCGACGCCGACCTCTCGGTCTCGAAGCTCTACGGGATGCTGCCCGCGGAGGCGAGCGGAGAGGGCAAGCGCACTCCGGTGGACAACCAGACGGTGCGCAACGTCTTCGTGATCGGCCCGGACAAGAAGATCAAGCTCATCCTCGTCTACCCGATGTCCACCGGGCGCAACTTCGACGAGGTCCTGCGGGTGGTCGACTCGCTCCAGCTCACGGCCAAGCACAAGGTGGCGACCCCGGTGAACTGGAAGCAGGGCGAGGACGTGATCATCGGAGGGGCGGTCTCCGACGAGGAGGCCAAGAAGGCCTTCCCGGAGGGCTGGAAGGCACCGAAGCCCTACATCCGGATCGTGCCCCAGCCCGCCAGCAAGTAGCAGCGCTCGGCACGGGCGGGCCGTTCAGGTCCCCGCCGACGCCTCGTCGACGAGCTCCTCCCGCAGCTCCCGTTTGAGCACCTTGCCGGCGGGATTGCGGGGGAGTGGCTCGTCACGAAGCCATACCCGCACTGGCACCTTGAAGGCGGCCAGCCTGGCAGCCACGTACTCGCGCAGCTCCTCCGCCCCGATGTCGGCACCGGGACGGAGCTGCACCACCGCACCCACCTCCTCGCCCAGCACCGGGTGGGGAATGCCGATGACCGCAGCGTCGGTGATCCCCGGGTGCTCGAAGAGCACGGACTCGACCTCGACGGAGTAGACGTTCTCGCCTCCCCGGATGACCATGTCCTTGGCCCGGTCGACGATGTGCACGAAGCCCTCGTCGTCGATCTCGGCCACGTCGCCGGTGTGCAGCCATCCCTCGGTGAAGGTGGCGGCCGTCGCCTCCGGGTTCTCCCAGTAGCCGCGCACGACGTTGGGACCCTTGACCCAGAGCTCTCCGGTGCCCCCGGCCGGGAGGTCGGCGCCATCCTCGCCGACGACCTTCACGTCCACGACCGGGACCGGAGGCCCGACGCTGTCAGGCTTGCGCTCGTAGTCGGATCCGCTGTTCATGGTCGTCACCGAGGAGGTCTCGGTCAGGCCGTAGCCGTTCGAGGGGTGGCCGGTCGGAAAGTGGGCCTTGATCCGCCGGACCAGCTCGGGTGGGGCCGGCGCGCCGCCGTAGCCGATGTTGGTGACGCTCGATGTGTCGCGGCGGGAGAAATCGGGGGAGTCCAGCACCTGCCACACCATCGCCGGCACCCCGCCGAAGGTCGTGATCCGCTCGCGCTCGATGAGCTCCAAGGCCCGCTCGGGATCCCAGCGCCGCATCATGACCAGCTTGCCTCCCGCGGCGGTGTTGGCCACCAGCACCGAGTGACAACCGGTGGCGTGGAAGAGCGGCACGCTGAGCAGGTAGGCATTCTGCCCACCACCGCCGCCGGGCGCGCTGCCGGCTCGCAGACCGCCCTGCATGGCCACGAAGAACAGGCTCATGAGGTTGGTGCAGATGTTGCGGTGGGTCCCGACCGCCCCCTTGGGCCTGCCGGTGGTGCCCGAGGTGTAGAAGATCGTGGCGTCGTCCTCGGGGTCGAGGTCGACGTCGGGGAGAACGGCGTCGCCGACCGGGGTACCGAGCACCTCCTCGAAGCGGGCGTGCACGGGCGCCTCGGCGTCGTCTGCCCGGGCGACGATGACCTGGTCCAGTCCGAGATCGCCGAGGTGCGGCGCGAGTCGTTCGGCTCGCTCGGCGTCGGCGAACAGCACCTTGGTACCGGAGTCGTCGAGGGAGAACGCCAGCTCGGCCCCCGTCCACCAGGCGTTGAGCGGCACGACGACGGCACCGGCGGCGGCGGCCGCCCAGAATGACAGGACCCATTCGGGGAAGTTGCGCATGGCGATGGCCACCCGGTCGCCCTTGCGCACGCCGAAGCGGTCGATGAGCGTCCGGGTGAGGGTGGCAGCGGCCCGGAACTGCTCCTCGTAGGTTGTCCGCTCGTCTTCGTAGACGAGGTAGGTCGCATCACCGTGGCCCCGCGACAGCTCGAGGACCGCTCGCAGCGTCGGCGGCGCGTGCTTCCACACCCGGGTCGGCACCCCGCGGATCACTTCCTCGCCGATCTCGAACATCTGCCCGGGGGCCGTGAGCGTGGCCGTGGCGTCGGCCAGCGAGAGTGGCTCCTCTTGTACGAGCGGGTCTGTCATGCCGTGCTGGACCTCCGTGCCATCGGGTCTCAGGAACCTGCCGTCGTAGCAGCCGAGGCACCGAGGTGCTCGCGGAAGAAGGACACCATTCTCCGCCAGGCGTCCTCGGCCGCTGTCTCGTCGTACCCCAGGTGCATCGGGTCCGGGATCGGTATCCGGTCCATCCACTGCGGCTTGTTGTCGTACGAAAGGAAGGAGTGCCCCACGCCCTCGTACGCCTTGATGTCGTGCGGCACCCCGAGGGCCCGCAGGTGCTCCTCGAGGCGACCCGGCGCAGAACGGAGCGTTCGATCGAGAGCGCCGTAGCTGGCCACGACGGGGCAAACGCCCTCGAGCTGGGTCCGGTCCTTGGGGACCATGCCGTAGTTCACGCCGGCCGCGCCGACCCTGCCCCGTGCGCCGAAGGCGAGGGCGAAACCTCCCCCCATACAGAAGCCGACCACGCCCACCCGGTCGCCGTCCACGTCGCCTCGATCGGCAAGCGCCCGTCGAGCCGCCTCGATGTCGGCGAAGGTGCTTCCCTGGGTCCGGGTGGCAAGGTCGCGCATGGCCCGAACGATGCACAGCGCGCGGTTGGCTCCGCCCGAGTACAGGTCGGGCGCCAGGGCCACATAGCCCTCGGTGGCGAAGCGCGCCGCATGGCGCCTGATGTCGTTGTTGAGTCCGTAGGCCTCGTGCAGGACCACCATGCCGGGGTGGGGCCCGTCGCCGCCGGGCAATGCCAGGGCGCCCCGCAGCGAGCGCCCACCGGGCGCGGGGATCGTGATCTCGGTGGTCGGCGGGAGCGTGCTCACGACCCGGTCCTCAGCCGCGCTGGGTCCGGCGGCGCCGCCAGGCCGACTCGATGGCGGGAGGCGTGTAGCCGGCGTCGCCGGGCTCGAGGTTCGTCCCGGCGGCCACGAGGTCGTCGATCCGGTCGAGCACGTCGTCGCCCAGGGCCACATCGGTAGCGCCCAGCTGGCCCTGGAGGTGCTCCATCGTCCGCGGCCCGACGATCGCGGACGTGACGGCCGGGTGGGCGAGCACGAAGGCCAGCGCCAGGTGCACCAGCGAGCACCCGGCTTCGGCGGCGATCTTGGCCAGCTCCTCCACGAGGTCGTGCTTGCGGTCGTTCTCGGGACGGGTCGGATCGAAACGGCCGCCCATCCGTGCCGCTCGCGAGTCCCGCGGTGCAGCTTCACCACGGCGGTATCGGCCGGCGAGCCACCCGCCGTTCAGCGGGCTCCAGGCGATGACTCCCATGCCGTACCGCTGGCAGGTGGGTAGGACCCCGCCCTCGACGCCGCGGGCCAGGATCGAGTACGGCGGCTGCTCGCAGCGGAAGCGCTCCCGACCACGCCGCTCGGCGACCCACTGGGCCTCGACGATCTCCTCGGCCGGGAAGGTCGAGCTGCCGATGGCCCGGACCTTGCCGGAATGGACGAGATCCGAGAGGGCCGACAGCGTCTCGTCGACGTCACACGACGGGTCGGGACGGTGGGCCTGGTAGAGGTCGATCCAATCGGTGCCCAGCCGGCGGAGGCTGTTCTCGCATTCCTGGACGATCCAGCGGCGGGAGTTCCCCCGCTGATTGGCGTCCTCGCCCATCGGTGCGTGGAACTTGGTCGCCAGCACGACGTTGTCGCGTCGTCCGGCGAGGGCCTCGCCGACGATCTGCTCGGACTCCCCGTTGGAGTAGATGTCGGCGGTGTCGACGAAGTTGATGCCGGCGTCGAGCCCGGCGTGGATTATCCGGACCGACTCGTCGTGGTCCGGGTTTCCCCATGCACCGAACATCATGGCCCCGAGGCAGAGGGGGCTGACCTTGATGCCCGTGCCGCCGAGTGTGCGGTAGTCCATGACGCTCCCTTCGTCGGTGGCGGGCGCCCGCCGTCAGGCTGGCGCGGTGGAGTGTGCCTCTGATTCGATCACATACACCAGCCCGTCGCGGCCCTCGTAGCTGTGGGCCTCGCCGGCCAGCCGCAGGTGCTCGAGGTGGGCGTAGGTCTCGCTCTCGGCCATGTGGCCCCAACGCTCCGGGCGAAACAGCTCGTG
Organism: uncultured Actinomycetes bacterium; assembly: GCA_963717645.1. Lineage (GTDB taxonomy): Bacteria > Actinomycetota > Acidimicrobiia > Acidimicrobiales > AC-9 > AC-9. The sequence continues at coordinate 277,385 of CAVQWQ010000031.1, forward strand.
GGAGAAGTCGGTCACCGTCGCGGGCCCAAGGGCGGCGGCGATCGAGCGGACGCGGTCGAGGCGCTCGACGTGGTGCGCCTTGATCTCCGCGATCCTGGCAGCCAGATCGCCGAACGGATGGCCGTGGGCGGGGAGGACGTCGGTGACCTCACCCAGGGCGGCGACCTTGTCGAGGGAGGCGACGAAGTCGGCCAGCGGGTCGCGGTCGGACCCGATGCCGGCCACGTGCGGCGTGATGGTGGGCAGCACGTGGTCACCGGACAGCAGGACATTTTGCTCGGGGTCGTACAGGCACAAGTGGTCGGGGGTGTGGCCGGGGGAGTGCACGGCCTCCCACTCCCGGCCGGCGAGCCGCAGGATGTCGCCGTCGCGGACGCGCCGGGTGGGCCGGGGGGACACGTAGCCGGGCACGAGGCGAGTGCTCATGATCCGATAGGCCAGGCGCTGGCGCCACGGCGGCTTGAACTTGCTGCCCCCCCACGGCACCGGCTTGCCCCAGGGGTTCGGCGCCGCGTCCTCCGAGCTCGACCCCTCCCCGTCGGTGTCTGGGTCGTCGCGACGACCTCCCGGGCCATCGTCGGTGCACGGCTCCGACTCGGACCCGCTCGACCAGGTGCGGAAGCTGGCGTGCGATACCAACTCCGCCCCCGCCTCCTGAGCCAGACGTCCGGCCCCCCCGAAATGATCGGGATGGGAGTGGGTGACGATAACGGTGTGCACGTCCCTGACCCGGAGCCCGGCTGCCCGGAGCCGGTGGTGCAGCGCCCGCCAGGACGAGGGTCCCGGCACACCCGGATCCACGACGGCCGCGCCGCGCTCGTCGACGAGCGCATAGCAGTTGACGTGACCGAGCCCCGGCATGCGGATGGGAAGCTGCATGCGGAGCACGCTCGGTGCCACTTCCCTGACGATCTCGGCGGCCGGCTCCTGCTCTTGCTTGCGGGCTCGCTCCATGGCCACACCCTAGTGGCCTGGCTTGACTGACCGGTCAAGAGAGGCGTGCCGTCAGGTCGGGCGAAAAATGGCCGTGCGGTAATACGCAAGCTCGGCCACGCTCTCTCTGATGTCTTCGAGTGCCCGGTGCCCTGAGGCCTTCTCCGGGGCGGCGGCGAAGGCTTCCGGGTACCAGCGCCGGCACAGCTCCTTCACCGTGGAAACGTCTATGGAGCGGTAATGCAGGTGGTTGTCGACGGCCGGGAGGTACGCGGCCAGGAACCTCCGGTCGGTGCCGATCGAGTTGCCGCACAGGGGAGCGGTGCCCGGCTTGGGCACGTGGCCGCGGATGAAGTCGAGCGTCCTGGCGCCGGCCTCCTCGAGGGTGACCGACGAGGCCTCGATCTCGGCCCGCAGGCCGCTGCGCTCGTGCATGCTCCTGACGGGCTCCTCCATCGCCGCCAGAGCCTCCGGTGGTGCCGCCACGACCAGGTCGGGACCCTCCTCGACTACCGCGAGCTGGTCGTCGGTGACTAGAGTGGAAATCTCAACTATGACGTGACGGGTCGGATCCAGACCCGTCATCTCCAAGTCCATCCACACCAACACGGCCGCATCGTAGGTCGGAGATCCGTACTCGTGGTTTGCTGGGGCGTGCCGCGGGTAGCGTGGAGCGACCGGGGGCGATCGCGGGAGCCGGCGTGGAAGCCGGCTCGAGAGCACAGGCTGACAGCGATTCGACAACATGAGAGGACGACCGAGAGCCGATGACCGAGCAAGCTGCCGAGCGACCCCGGTTCGCCATCGTGATGCGGGGCTACGATCGCGATCAGGTCGACGCGTACCTGGCGGAGTACGAGCGATGGGCTGGTGACGCCCAGTCGCACATAGAGGCCGGAGAGGGCAGGCTCGCCGCTGCGGCACGCCGAGTCCACAGCCTCGAGTCCAAGGTTGCCGACCTCGAGGAGCGCTCCGGCGACTCCCTGCCGCCCTCGGTCCGGTCGCTGGGCGAGCGGGCCGAGCAGATCCTGCGTGACGCTTGGGAAGCCGCCCAGGAGCTGCGGAGCAACATCGTGTCCGAGGCCGAGGAGGAGCGGGAGAAGGCCCGCCACGCCTCCGACGAGCTCGTCGCCGCGGCCGAGGGGCAAGCAGCCGAGATCGCCGAGGACGCCCGGCACCAGCGCGACGATGCCGGCCAAGAGGTCGAGCGGGCCCGCAAGCAGGTCGAGCAGTTCATCAAGGACGCCGAGGAGGCAGCCGAGGAGCGGGCCCGGACGGTTTGGGACGAAGCCCAGGTTCAGCTGTCGGAGGCCCGTAAGGAGCTGGACCGCCTCGAGGAGCAGCGCCGGGCCACCCTCGGCGAGCTGGCTCGCCTGCGAGAGCTGCTCGAGGGCGTGATCGGCGGCGGCAACGGCCCGCGCGGCCCGGGTGAGGCGGTTCCGCCCCGCTCCGATTCCGATAGCCCGGCCGACGCGACGAGCGAGACGCCGGCCGTCGAGCGCGACCCCGCGGCCGACGAGACCCGTGAGGTCGACGGGGGTGGGGCGACGAAGCGGATCCAGCGGGTTTCCGACGACACCGCCGAGCAGGCCACGGCGCGTCAGCGCCGGCCGAACGGGGATCGCCGCCCGGCGACCAAGAGCGCCTGAGGCCGGCTGCCCGGGCCGGCCGCCTGCGACGGCGGCGGCCGAGGTGGGCGGCGGTATCGTCGGGGCGTGATCGACGTGGCCGTCCGGCGTCTCGACCCTGAGCTGCCCCTCCCCGCCTACGCCCGGACCGGCGATGCGGGCGCCGACCTGGTGGCCCGCGAGGACGCCACGTTGCACTCTGGCGGGGGCCGCGCCCTCGTGCCGACCGGCGTCGCCGTGGCCATCCCCGACGGCTTTGCCGGGTTCGTCCAGCCCCGTAGCGGGCTGGCCCTCACCCACGGGGTGACCTGTCTCAACACTCCTGGCCTGATCGACGCCGGCTACCGCGACGAGATCCGGGTCCTGCTCGTCAACACCGACCCCAGCACCGCCTACCGCGTGCGCCGTGGTGACCGTATCGCGCAGCTGGTGATCCAGCAGGTGGAGGCGGCGGGGTTCCGGCCGGTGGAGGAGCTGCCACAGAGCCAGCGCGGCATGGGTGGCTTCGGCCACACGGGTCGCTGAGGGTCCGAGGAGCGAACCGTGCCCGAGCTTCCCGAGGTGGAGGCCCTCGTCCAGTTCCTGGACGACCGCCTCAGGGGCCGGATGATCGCCAGGGTGGAGCTGGGCGCCATCTCGGCGCTGAAGACCTTCGACCCGCCGCTCGACGCGCTGAACGGGCGGGAGATCGCAGGAGTCGGTCGGCGCGGCAAGTACGTGCTCGTCGAGACCGTTTCGGCGGGCACCTCCGAGGCGCTATGGCTGGTGCTGCACCTGGCGCGGGGTGGATGGGTGCGGTGGCGCGACGAGCTGCCAACGTCGTTGGTCAAGCCCGGGAAGGGCCCACTGGCCCTGCGGACGCGCCTCACTACGGGCGCGGGCTTCGAGGTGACCGAAGCGGGCACGGAGAAGCGGCTCGCGGTGTGGGTCGTCCGATCGCCCGAGGAGGTCGAGCCATTGGCACGGCTGGGCCCCGAGGCCCTCGACCCCGCCTTCGACGTGGGCGCCCTGGAGACGGCCCTGGCGAAGGGGACGACGCTCAAGGGCGCGCTCACGGACCAGGAGGCCGTCGCCGGGATCGGCAACGCCTATTCGGACGAGGTGCTGCACGCGGCGCAGCTGTCGCCGTTCAAGCCCGCGGCCAAGCTCACCCGACCGGAGCTGCAGCGGCTGTTCGACGCATTGGTGCAGGTGCTGACCGAGGCGGTCGAGCGGTCGTCAGGACTGCCGGCAGCGGGCCTGAAGGCCGAGAAGCGGGCCGGCATGCGGGTGCACGGCCGTACGGGCCAGAATTGCCCGGTCTGCGGCGACCGCGTCCGACAGGTGGCCTTCGCCTCCAAGTCGTTGCAGTACTGCCCGACGTGCCAAACCGGCGGTCGACCGCTCGCCGATCGCCGGCTCTCGCGCCTACTCAAGTAGGATCAGGAAGCTGCGATCCAGTTTGGGGGAGGTTGATCCGTATGCAGCGCCTCAGCGGCCTCGATGCCACTTTCTTGTACATGGAGACGCCACACATGCACATGCACGTGGCGTCGACGTGCGTCTTCGATCCGTCCGACGTGCCCGGCGGGTACTCGTTCGACCGCGTCCGCACCATGGTGGAGAACCGGCTCCCGCTGGTGCCGCCCTTCCGGCGCCGACTTGTGCAGGTGCCGTTCGCCCTCCACCATCCGCTGTGGATCGAGGACCCTGACTTCGACCTCGACTACCACCTGCGCCGGGCGTGCCTGCCGTCGCCGGGCGGCCACCGGGAGCTCGCCGACTTTGCCGCCGACTTCATCGGCAGACCGCTCGACCGGAGCAGGCCGCTGTGGGAGATGTACGTCGTCGAGGGGCTCGAGGGCGGCTTGGTCTCTGTCATCACCAAGACCCACCACGCCGCCGTCGATGGCGTGTCGGGCGAGGAGCTGACCGTCAACCTCCTCGATCTGCAGCCCGAGCCCGTCGTCGTACCGCCTCCGGACCCTCCCTGGCACTCCGACAAGATCCCCAGTGACTTCGAGCTGGTGGGCTGGGCGCTCTACTCGCTGTCCCGTCAGCCTCTGGCCGCCGCCAAGGCGCTGCGCCGCACCTTTACCACCGCCCTCAACCTGCGCCGGCGGAACCGCCTGCCCGGCGCTGCGCCTCCGCCAGCGCCCTTCAGCGCCCCGCGGACGTCCTTGAACACCTCCATCACGCCCCATCGGCGGTTTACCTTCGCCGAGGTCTCCCTCGACGACGTGAAGATGGTGAAGAACGCCCTCGGGGGGACCGTGAACGACGTCGTGCTGGCGGTCTGCTCTGGCGCCCTGCGGCGCTACCTGTCCGAACGGGGAGAGGAGCCCGAGTCGTCGCTCGTGGCGATGGTGCCGATATCCGTTCGCGCCAAGGGCGAGCGCGGTGCGCTGGGCAACCAGGTCACCGCCATGCTCGTCTCGCTGGCCAGCAGCATCGACGACCCGGTGGAGCGCCTCCAGGCCATCAGCAGCGGAGTCACCCTGGCCAAGGACCAGGAGAAGGCCATCGGGGCCGAGACGCTCACCAACTGGGCCGAGTTCGCCGCTCCGGCAGTGGCAGCCCGGGCGGCGCGACTTGTCTCGAACATACGGGTCTTCGATCGGGTCAAGCCGCTGTTCAACGTCGTGATCTCGAACGTGCCTGGTCCCAATGTGCCCCTGTACTCGGTGGGTGCCCGCATGGTGGCGATCTACCCGATGGGACCGGTGGCAGAGGGGGTCGGGCTCAACATCACGGTGATGAGCTACATGGGCTCGATGTACTTCGGTCTCGTGGCCGGCAGGGAAGCCGTTCCCGCCGTCGACGCCATCTCCGGCTATATCGCGGATGCCCTGGAGGAGCTCAAGAAGCCCGCCGACAGGGCCGTGGCCGCCGCCAACCGGCCAGCCCGTTCGCCACGACGGCCGTCCAGCCAGAGCGGTGCTCGAAGGAGATCGGCGGGGGGGTCCTGATAGGATCGAGCGCCACGCGGACGTGGCTCAGTTGGTAGAGCATCACCTTGCCAAGGTGAGGGTCGCGGGTTCGAGTCCCGTCGTCCGCTCGGGGGAAAGTCGCTGGTCAGGGGCGCTTTCGGGCGCCGCTGCTTCGCGTTCGTGAACGTTGTTGCGGTTCGGCGTGCCCCTTGCGTGCCCCATCGCCTCGTGCCTGATTCGCGCTTGGAAACCGGTCCTTCAGCGACCGCAAGGGCAGCACGACGGCAGGCTCGGAAAGTTCGCCATGGCCTCGGCTATAGCTCGATCACGGTCGTCCGTGGCGTGCTGGTATCGGAGGGCTGCGGTTGCGCTGGCGTGGCCACCCCGGCGCATCAATTCGGCGACGGTGGCTCCGTTGGCGGCGGCCCAGGTGAATCCGGAGTGCCGAAGATCATGCAGGCGTAGATCGGGCCTTCCTGCCGCCTCACGTGCCGCACTCCATGACGCGGTTGAAGTTCCGAGGCGATAGCGCTGTTTCGTTGCCAGTCGAGAAGAGCCACGCGAGTCGCATCAGGCTGGACGAACCGTGCAAGATGATCCGTGAGTGCGGGGAGCAGGCTCGGTGGCACAGCCAACGTGCGGACGCCAGCGTCGGTCTTTGGCGGACCCAGCATGGGATGACGACCGTGGGGGGTCGTCCACGCTCGTTCGACGCGGATCGTCCGATGCACCTCGTCGACGTCTCGACGCTGTAACGCCAGCACCTCTCCTCGACGTAACTGGCACCATGCGCATAGAAGGAGAGCCAGGCGATAACGGTGAGGAGCGGCCTCGACTGCAGCGGTCACCTCGGCCACGCTGGCGGTCGGTCGTTCGGGTGAGCGGACCTGACCGGCGCCCTTCACCTGGCAGGGGTTTCGCACAATCATCTCATCGGCAATGGCAGTATTCAGAATGGCCCGCAGCAGTCGATAGGCATCATCGGCAGTCACCGGATGTCGGGCCCGCAGGGCCATGTACCAACCCCGCACCGCCGAGGGGCGTAGGCGGGACGAGTTCCGCTGGCCCGAGTACCGGCAGGACATGGTCGATCGAGCAGGTGGGTGTACTTCGCTCGGGTGGTTGGTCGCAGGTCAGACCGTCTTGCCAGCCAGGTCTCTACATATCGATCAAACCTCACCTTTCCTGCCCGCTCGTCAATCCAAGAGCCTCGAAGCATGTCGGCTTCAACGGTGGCAAGCCAGCGATCAGCGTCGGTCTTGGTGGCGAAGGGTTCCGGGGCCGCTCTATCACGGCCGTCAGGGACCCCGGTAGCGCGCCTGCCAACGACCTGATGGCAACTTGCGGATGCGTCCAAACCTCCTCTTGGCAGGTGTCATCCTCCCAGGGTCCTCCCGAGTGGTATCGATGTTTGTTCACCCACTGTCTTCCCTCTTACCACGATGGTGTGACACGGCTGTCCGTGTGTCAGCCAATACCGGCCGATCTGACCGAGCTGGGCGACGGCGGTTCGATTCTCGCCTCGTCGAGGAACTGATCGAGCACGTCGGGGTCGAACCGCACGAACCTGCCGATCTTGAGAAACGCAATCCGCCGCTGGTCGACGAGCCGGCGCATGAATCTGGGAGACACATTCATGTAGGTAGCAGCCTCCTCTGTCGTAAGGGGCGGTCGGCGTGACGATGCACCATCAGATATAGATGGAGTACGAGGTCGGGGTCGGGTCACCCTTGAGCTGGCCCCGTGAGCAACCATTCGGCAAAACCGTCGAAGTTCGCCGGTCTGCTGGTCGATCCATTGCCCCTCGGGGGTGAGCCAGCCCAGCTTGACGTAGTGCCTTCTAAGAGCCTCTCGCAGGCGCTCGGCATTACCCCGGGTGCCCTTGGCCAGGGCAATCGCGTCTAACGCGGAGGACCGGAAGGGCTCTCGGAGCCGTATGTGGCCCCCGGGGTCCCTTTCGATAAGGGCACCGTTATGAAGTGGCCGGTGGGGTCGGACATGACGCCAGATCGTGCTCCTGCTCATGCCGAGGGAGTCGGCTACCTCCGTTTGCGTTCGCCACCCCGGATGAGTGGCGAGGTATCGGAGGATTCGCCATCCTGTGGTGTCGAGGGCCCACGGGTGAAAGGCGTCGTGATCCGGCACCGCCAACAGGCGCTCCGGTGCTGTCGCGTAGTTGGGCCAGGTGGGCGAAGAAGGGTCATCCACCGTGGGGGCTATCGCCTGTAGGACTCTTCGGGGCACTTGGATATCGAAGCGGGCAGCCCGGCCCGGTGCGCCCTTTCGCCTGACACGGAACCATCCGTCGTCGATCAGCTCCTCCCGGGCGCGCCAAATCTGGCCTCGACTCCGATTGTTGGCCGTTACAGCCAACCGGTTGATCGAGAGCGGGAGGTCTGTGGGCCCACCGAACTCGTGGGCGACGACAAGGCCACCGAAGAGCATCCGGATGCAGCGCTTGCCGCGATGGCCCGGCCACCCGTAAGCGTCGGCGGCATCGGCCACCTTGGCGACCTCCATGAGCGCCTCGGTACGGTTGCTGATCTGACGTGGTGTTCTTCGAGGTTGGGACTCAGCGGCCTTGAACCCCGAACGAATGGTGGCGACGGCGTCCCCCTCGGGCAGACCCACCGCTCCGGCCGCGTCCAGGAGAAGGTCCTCGACGACCATCGGGTCCAACTCGCCGCCTGCCACCAACTGCCCGGTGTTGAACGCCGCTGTGTTGAGGTGAGAGTTGCGTGTGCCCACGCGAGCACGGCGGACGAAGGCGACCTCACCATCGAGGGCAGCCCACGCATAGGGAGTCGAACTCATGACTCAGCTTCTTGGCGTCGTGAGAGCACCCACTCGGGCGCTGGCGCCACGGGGGCGAGTGGGTCGTCCCATCGATACAACCGCCCGGACTTATGACGGGACGGGGCCGCGACGACCAGCGAGCCCCCCGACTTGATCTCAAGTCCTGGTGCCAGTTCGCAGGTCTTCGCAAGCCTCTGGGGGTCGCTGAGGTACAGGTGCAGCCCGCCACCGCCCGTGTGGGCGGTGAGCGTCTCTGGCGGATCGTGGGTGCGAACGAGAGCCTTGAGAGAAGCGTCGCCCCCATTTCGGGGATCCACGTCGATCACCACCAAGCCGGACGAGCCTGTTACGACGCCGAGGTTCAGCCACGGGTAGCACCCCCACCAGAACCTGACGGTCTCTGGCCGGGCGCTGGCGTTCCTGTAGCCGTGTGGGGCCAGGCGACCGAATGGATGCTTGCCCTCGTGCTCGCATCTGCGCCGCGGACATGTGCAGCGTGTGCGTCCGGGAGCCTCCTCGACGATGCTGTGTAGGGGAAGGACGAACCAGCCGCGTTTGGCATATGCAATCGCCGCTTCGCCTCTTAGCCCTGGACCCCGGGTCACGGTATTCTCGGCGATGAAGCCGTTGTCTCCGGGTGCCACCCCGCTGACCGGTTCTGGGAGGGCTCCGCGTGCGAGGCGGAGCCCTTCCTTGTTGGGACCCATGGTCGCCGATGCCCAGGTCGCGCAGCGTCGTCGGGGCCGTTTCTGAGCGGTTCTACGGGCAAGCGAGCGTCTTGGCCGGGACCGGTCGCCCTACGCAACTTCACCTCGCTTGGCCTTGGCGATGAACTCGTCAACGGCCGAGTCGGCGACGAGCAGCCGGCCCTTGACCGTCACCGCATCGAGGTCGCCACGGCCAATCAGCTCGCGGATGACCGTCTCGCCGAAGCCGACTCGCTTCCAGAGACCTGGATCCTTCACCTTCCACAGCCGCTCGCCGTCTCCCATCGGCACTACCTCCCTGTCGCGCACGCTTCTCGTTCCCGTGCTCGCCAGGGTGCGCCTGGGGCCGCTAGGGTGTCACGTAGTTACGAATAACTTTGGAAAAACATCCGGATGCCTAGACCAAGTGCCGTCAGACGAGCCCACAAGAACCTGGCTGGCGTTGGGTTCCTCGACGTCTCGACCATCGGCGCGGCCTGGCGACGGCCGACAGTGGTGCGGGTGAAGGACGGCTGGGTCCACTACAGCGCCTCGACTTCCGAGGTGCCCCACCAGTCGTCCGCACCCCTACAGGACTTCCTCGGCCACTTCGCAGCGCTGGCCTCGGCCGGGGAGGAGCTGAGCCCCGCCGTCGAGGACTTCGCCGCTAAGTGGGGGGTGCTCGGACTGTGTGAACACGGTCTGCCGGGGACTCATCGCCCCCCCCGCTTAGGTGTCGGGGGCCTCGACTCGGTCGGTCCCTGCCCCCCTGTTGTCCGCCAGGGCTGGTTCGCGGAGCCGCTGGAGCGGTGGGCCGCCCTGGCGGCCCAGGCGCAAGCCATGTTGCGGGCCGCGGCCGCCCTGTGGGATCGCAAGGCCGTGGCACAGGCCGACTGGGATGCCCTGGCTGATCTCTATCCCCGCGGGATTCAGCGGCCTCTGAGCCCCCGGGCCCGTCGGCGCCGGGACGAGGGACGCAGGTTGCTGACCACGCCTGAGATCCGCGGCGCCAAAGGGCGGGTTGGCGAGATCTCCGTGGTGGCCTTCAAGACGGATGCCCCAGCGTTTGCCTACGCCGTCCGTCGATGGTGTGACCTCGGAGACGTTCGCCACGTCTTCACGTGGGGAGATCAGCCAGAGTTCGGTGTCGGTGCGCAGACGCTCTTCGGGGCCCTTGCTCTCCGGTTGGCCGTTGTGGCCACGAAGAAGACCGGGATCAAGTTCTGCCGGTACTGCGATACCGCCTACGAGCCCCGCCACCGGGAGCGGGCTTCGACGGCGTGCTGTGGATCAGAGGAGTGTGATCGAGAGCGGCAGGCCGACAATACCCGACGGCAACGCGCCAACATGGCGGCGACAAGGGGGCCGTACAACAAGTCGGGTGGGAAGTGAGCCCTGGTGTAGCGAACTAGGGCCAAGGGACGAACCAGGTGTGGTGTGGTAATGGCCCTACATCGCGACACAACTCCATAGCGTGCCCGTAGCAGGGGCACGGAAGGGGAAGTAGGGGGCGCTAGGGGACAGGTGCAAGAAGGGTCTGAGCAGGTAATCGACGCAAAAGGCCAGGTAGCGCGATCGTCCCGCCTGTACT
>CAVQWQ010000032.1:0-134182 GCA_963717645.1 uncultured Actinomycetes bacterium
TCGACCCAACCGAGACGCTGAGAATCGTTCCCGCCCGGGAGGCAAGAGCATTCGACGCCCTGGAACGGTGGACCAAATGACTATCGGTGATGACCACGAGCCTCGACTGGCATCGACGATGACGCCCGGCCCCGGTGCGGGGACCCGTGGCCCGCACGATCCACCGCCGGGAGACAGCATTTCCGGGATGGTGGACAAGACACGGAGGAACGAGCCGGTCGAGTCGGCGGTTCGTGAGTATGGCCGCCAGCGAGTGGCCGCCAAGGTCCCCGGACGCATCGAGCCCTACCGTGAACCTCCGCCACCGCCGGAGGACTATCGAGCACTGACCCCCCATGTGGCCCGCCAGATTCGGGCCGCGGTGGAGGCGTCGCCGCTGGGCATGTTGGCTTTCACCCCGAACGGTGTCTGCGCCGGTCCCGTTGACGATTGCAGATACAGGCTGAGACAAACCATCGCTGCAGAGTCGAGCTTCACCGCATACGGGGAGCCAACCGTCCAGGAGCGACTGGACGCTATGGAACAGGGCCGACCGGCGCCCGCTCCCGTACCTCATCCGTCGCCGGCCGAGGTCGAAGCGACCGTCGAAGAACGTCTAAGTCGACTCGTCACCGTCAGCCACGACCAGGTTACGAATGACCCGAGATTTCTGGAGCGGGTACGGGTGAGCGTCGGGCGACCTGTCCGCTACGTCGACGACGACGAGTTGCCCGAGCTCGAACCGACGCCCACGCTCGCATGCCCAGATTGCGACTCGACCGACATCGCTGTCCACGGTCGCAATCGTCCGCCGAGCGGCGATTGCCGGTCGTGCCGGCGACATTTTGGTCTGCGACGCATGGAGGATGACTTCGGCCGCAGCTGGCACGTGGTCAGCAAGCCAGAGCCGAGCCGTGGAGTGCAGGGCCGCATCAACGTCGGCAGCCCGGAAGGCGCTAACCGAATCCTCTGAGATCCTCCCGACCGGGGTCCATGCCCGTTTGGGAAGACGGGCGCAGCGTGGGAATTGGAACCTCCTGCACGTTGCCCCCGGTCGGGGTCACGGGGCGGGTCAGCCCTTCAACTCCGAGGCGCCAAGGGCGTCGCCACGGCGGCCGACTGCTGCCAGACATCCTGCCCGACCCCGTACACGACAGTGCCCTTGGCCTGCCTGAGGGACCAAGGGCACTGTCGGACGCTAGGAGTTTTTCGATATCCCGTCGCCCCCAGTCTACCGCTCGGGTGTGCGGTCACGGAGACATACCCGGGCGACAACCACGGCCGTGACGAGCACCCCTGTGGCAAGGAGGAGCGCCCACCGCCACCACATGATGGCAGCGGCGATGGTCACCGCCGGCAGGGTGACGGCGACGACGAACATGAGCCGGTCGGCCCAGGACAGAGTCACGGCGGGCGAGCGCTCGGAGCGACTGGGGGGGACTGCCTCTCCGGCGCTCTGCCCACGGTCTATTCGAGGAGTAACCACTCGTCGCCCGCCTCGGCGACCAGTCCCAAGTGAGAGCCGCTATCCCAGTCGACGTGGATGGTGCCAAGGGCGTCGACGAAGCGGACGGTCCCCTCGGTGCCGGGCCCGAGGCGGGTCCACTCGTCAACCATCGAGATCAGCGGCACCCGGTCACCGACTCGCACGGTCATCGTTCACCGCCGCTCGACGTGCGCCCGATGTGCACCCATCCAGATGGAGCCGCCAGCCTAGGGGAAGGGGTGCACGACGATGTCCACAACGCGGTCATCAACTCAGCCGTCGTCCAACGCGACGACCCTCCGGCCATTCGTGAAAATGTTCAATTTCGGCCACAAACGTCCGATCTCACCCTGAGCGAACCACGCAATCCTCGGCACGCTTGTTTGCTCAGCCGCTTCCGCTTACAGTGCAAGCACAACTCCGTCGCCGACTGGAGTGACGACGTCGAAGGTACGCTTCCAACTAATTGGCTTTGGTGGAGTGCAGGGCGAGTGGTTAGTACCGTGAGGGCCCTGTTTTGTCGCAGGACACTGGCCAGATGACCAAACACGGCTCCGACTATGGATCGGAGTTCCCGATCGTTTGGCGAGGCTACGACCGTTCTCACGTCAACCGCTACATCGCTGATACTTCGCGGTTTGTGAGGCAGGCTTGGGAACGACTCTGGGAGCTCGAGGCTGAGGTGGCCGAGCTGCGGGGGGGCGAGGTCGACTCGCTTCGCCACGACGGCGACGAGCACGGTTACTTCTCCACCCATGGTGAGGAGGGGGAGATCGAGGCCGAGCGCCGAGCGAGCGAGATCCTGGAGGCCGCTGAAGCTCGAGCCGCCGAGCTCGGCGCAGCGGCGGTCCGCCAGCGGGACGAAGCCGAGCGACTGAGCGGTCTGGCCGAGGCGAAGTTGGCAAAGGCCGAGCGTCGAGCGAACGAGATCGTGGAGGGCACCGAAGCCCGGGTTGCTGAGCTGGCCGCGCCGCACCCTCAGGAGGGAGAAAACTCCCCCCGGCTTGAGGCGCACTCAGGTCAGTTGGCCTCCAGCAAGTTCAGGTTGCGCTCGGCAGGTAGGACGCCACTGCTCGTCGGGGCTGCCACCGTTGTGGCCCTCTTGGCTCTATGCGGTGCACTGATTGCCCGGGCGACTACGAGTTCGGATAGAACACCAGCGGTTTCCAAATCTCATGGGGTCATATCCCAGGACGTTGCCGCAGAGTCACGATCCGACCAGCCACTCGATCCTGTGACCCGCGCCGCGCTGCAGCAGCAGCTCGTCCAGGCTCGCGCCTTCGCCATGCGCTATCCGACCGTGTCTGACGCAATCGCGGCCCGTTATCACCTCGGCGGCGGCTTTGCACCGCGGCGTGGCGCCACCTACATCTCCTACACTGGCTTGACGTTGCCGGGAGCGTTCGATCCCAATCGGCCAGAGGCACTCGTCTATAACGGCACCTCTCCGACGTCACAGGTCATCGGCCTCGTGTACTTCGCACCGAGCGACCAAGCGCCGCAAGGCTTCGCTGGGCCGAACGACCATTGGCAGCGGCACGCCGACATCTGCATCAAGAACGACTCAAGTGGGGTGGGGGTGCTGTTCCCCGCTGATGCCGATGTGACGGCGGCACGGTGCTCGAGTGTGCAGGGCACCTTCTATCGAGCAATCGCTTGGACGGTCCACGCATGGGTGGTGCCGTCATGGGAGAACCCTCTGGGCGCCTTCTCGCCCGACAACCCCGACGTGCGATGCGCCGACGGTACGTACAACACCGACCGGTCCGGGTTCTGCCAGGGCACATGACGCGTTCTCTGGCTGGCGACTGCCACACTCGGCACACCAGACGTGATGACCTTCGGCCCCCGGCGGGTGACTGCAGACCCCTACAGGCGCCCGCTGATCGGGGGTCGCATTGGAAACAGCAGCGGTGATGAAGGGAAGGGGGGACGATGGATGCTTCCCAAGAGGCTGACCGGGCTCGGGTACGCCTCCGGGTAGCGGCACGAGGCTACGACCGTGACGAGGTAAACGCTTGCCTGGCCGAGAACGACCGCAGAGCCGAGCACGACCAGGCCCGCCTGCTCGACATCGAGGCGCAGCTGACCGAGGCCGACCACCGGGCCAAGGCGCTCGAGGCCAAAGTGGCCGAGCTCGAGCACCGCGACGACCAGGGTCCGCCCGAGTCGGTCCAGTGGCTGCACGACGTCACCGATCAGATTCTGCGGGTCACCTCCGACGACGCCCACGAGCTGATGATCAAGATGGAGAACGAGGCCAAGGCGGAGAAGGTGGAGGCCGAGCGGGCAGTGGCGGACATGCTGGCCGCGGCGCAGGCCCGGGCGGCGGAGATCCGTGGCGCCGCCAGCTCCGACCGGGACGCGGCCATCAACATGAGGCAGGAGTCCCACCAGCAGGTCGAGCTCTACCTCGAGGAGAGCAAGGCGATGGCACGGGCCAGGGCGCGCCGGAAGGAGGCCCACCTCCAGGAGCTGACCCTCGAGCGGGATCGCGTGGAGGAGCAGCGGCGGGCCGTTCTCGAAGACTTCAACCACGTGCGGAGCAGCCTGGAGAAGCTGGAGCGCTACCTCGGACGTCCGCGTGCTCTACGGCATCGCGGGGATGCTCCACACGCTCCTGTGGGCCGCTGAACCGAGGGGGCCGGCACCCAGGGTGCGGGGCATGTGCACGAGGTCGTCGTAGGCTGAGAGCGAACGTCGCCCGCCCCGACGGGAGTGAGCCGTCGGAGACGTCGCGTTAGAGCACCATAACAACGGCCACAGCGTTCGAAGAGCACCAGGTAGAACGCCCATTTGCACAGTGTGGCAGGTCATTCCACTTGCAAAGCAGGTGCTCTGACCAGACTGAGCTACGTCCCCGATCGTGGCTACAACGCCATCAGTGTGTTCGGCACTGACGAGCGCCACCAGAGCCTACCGACGGCGAGGTGTCGAGGCGCCCTCATTGCGGCATGAACACGTCGACGAGGCCCTCGACAACGACCTTGCGGCGTCGGGGGCCACATAGCGGACCTAGCCGCGACAAGGTCGCTCGGGAAGCCGATGTCGCGCCCAGGGCGTCCCCGCGACCGAACGGGCCATGCCCGCCCGCCAACAACCCCCGTCACCGCCCCCTCACGCTGTTCTGGAACTGCCGTTGACAGGCGTTTCGGGCCTGCTGGGTGTGCGCGTTGTTCAGACACTGGGTGTACCGGTCGATCTGGGTGCGGTGGGAGAAGACGAACGCCCCCACGATGGCGAGGAGCGCCACCGACACGACCAGCCCGACGCCCCCGGTGATCCCGCCGGCCATGGCCTGGCCCCGGTTGGTGGCCTCGCCCCGTCTGACCCGGCGGACCCCGATGATCCCGAAGACCACCGCCAGGATCCCCAGCACCACCCCGATCGGCGGGAACAGGAACATGAACACCAGGCTGAGGATGCCCAGCACCAGCGCCGCCACACCGAGGCCGTTGCGGACGACCCGAGCCGGTGGCGCCCCCGCCGGGTACTGGTTCCACCCGGCGCCCGACCCGGGCGGAGCAGGCGGACCTGGGGGCGACTCCGGCCCCGCGGGAGGCATCCCGCCGGGCTCCTCAGGGGGAAGGGACGTCACCGCTCGCTCGACCTCCCGATGGGCGCCAAAGCGCCATCATGGAACACCCCTCCATCAGCGGCAAGAATCTCAGCTCCCCTTGGAGCCCGTCCCCTCGAAGACGGCGGCTCGCACACCACGGTCGGCGAGGTCGCGTAGGAACGGGACGGCCTCGGGCACCAGCTCGGCCAGGCCGGCGGCTCCCGTGCGGGCGAGGCGGTGCTCGACGGCCCACGTGGCCGCGACTGCGGCCACGACACCGGCGGCAGCGGCCGGGCGGTCGACCACCCCCAGCACCACGACGTCGCTCGCCTGCCCTCTCCGGCCCCGGACCTCGACCCGCAGCCCGCCGATCGCACCCTCGGGCTGCGGCGAACGGGGGTGCGGAAGCACCGACAGCATCCGCTCCCCTCTCGACGCCGCCACCCGAGCGGTCACCCGGGCTACGCCCGGAAAAGCCGGCGCCACCAGCAAGGCGTCCCCCACTCCAGCCCGGTAGCAGTCCTGACCCCTGAGCGGGTCGGGGAACCAGCACAGCTCCCGCCCCGAACCCCCCCGCCGCCGGACCCACGTGCCGTCCCGCCAGTCGACACACGAGGCGAGAAGCGCCCGACGATGCTGGCGTGCACAGGCGGGACCCCCCGTCCCGACCCTGGCCACGTGGATCTCCTCGACGACATCGAAGGTCGCGGCGGCGTGACGGGCCAGCAGGCACGAGAGCCCCGGAGAGAACCCCGCCCCCACCACCACGTGACACGACCGCTCACGGGCCTCGGAATCGAGCTCCAGCAGCGGCCTGACGTCCCGTTCCTGCCCCGCCACCGACACGACATGGACGCCGTGCTCCAGCGCATTCTCGGCCAGGGCGCGGACGCCTCCAGGCGCGGCCATGACCACGACGTCGTGGCCCTTCACCGAACCCTCCGACCACGACTGCCACTCCGCCCCCGGCCCGATGCTCTCCGCCACCGACCGGGCCCGGTCCTCGACCTGATCCCGGACGACGAGAGACTCGACCGTGGCCTTGGACGAAAGCTGCCGTGCCACACGGGCTCCGACCGCCCCAGCGCCGAGCACGAGCGCCCGCACTACCGCAGGTCGGGGCCGGAGAGCTCCCGCCATCCTCCTTCCCGTGGCGGGTCACCACCCGAGCCCCGGAGGCGCAGCAGCCCGGCGATGAGGCCGGCCGTGCCAAGGGCCACAAGCGTTCGGCGAAGCACTCGCATGGCGGAGCTGGCTGGAGTCGAACCAGCGACCTCGACAGCCTCGGCGCCGAGGACTCCGAAAGCCCCTGAACTGGGACGGACTCTACCGGCCGGCCACGGGGCGAGGCGAGCGGGCGAGCCACGAGGATCGCCCCTCTCTTGGAGGTCGCCCCGGCACCAGGCTGCGGCACCGGGTAACAATGGTGGCTCGGCGTCGGGGGAGCTTCCTGCGTTCGGCGTCCGCGAGGCGGCAATCGAGCCCCGGCCGCGGCAGGCCGGAGAAGGTGCTCCTGACCATGAGCGAACCCACGGTCGCAGTCGTGCAGCCTGCGTTCTCCCAGGACGCGACCAAGGCGAAGCTGCCGAACTCGGAGTGCCTCTCACTCGGCTACCTCGTGGCCGCGCTTCGCCAGGAGGGCATCGATGCGACGCCCATCGACGCCGACCTCCTGGACATCCCGAACGCCGCCTGCGTCGATCAGCTGGTCGCCGGCCGGTACGAGGTGGTCGGGATCTCGTGCTCGGCCCAGCGGGCCTTCCCCGATGCCGTCGAGGTGGCCCGCGCCGTGAAGAGACGGTCCCAAGAGGTGCATGTCACTCTCGGCGGCCAGTTCGTCTCCCACGTCCACGAGACGGTCGCCTGCTCGGAGCCTGCGTTCGACTCGATCGTGCGCGGCGAGGGCGAGCACACCTTCCCCGCGCTCGTGAGACGCGTGCATGCGGATACGGGGCTGGCAGGTCTGCCGGGAGTGACCTACCGCGACGGCGACGAGGTCGTCGTCAACCCTCCCGCCCCGAGGATCACGGACCTCGACAGCATCCCCTTCCCCGATCGCAGTTACGTCCCCGACATCCTCGACGAGGCCCTGGCTGGCGTGCGCTACATGAGCATGATCGGGACCCGGGGCTGCATCTACAAGTGCACGTTCTGCTCGGTCGACCGACCTCGCGCCGTCCGCTCCCCCGCCAACGTCGTCGCCGAACTTCGAACCATGCACGAACGATGGGGCCTCTGGAAGTTCATGTTCAACGACGACCTGCTCATCGGTGCGGCGCCGGACATGCAGGCATGGGGCGAGGAGCTGGCGGACCTCATCGCGGCCGAGCTACCCGGCTTGGAGTTCTGGGCCATGACCCGCTCGGACGCAGTCAACCAGGCGCTGTTCTCCAAGCTGCGCCGAGCCGGCTTCTCGAAGATCTTCATCGGCGTCGAGTCCGCCTCCGACGACGTGCTGAAGCGCTTCAAGAAGGGAACCCAAGCCCCTACCAACGACCGCGCCATCCAGGTCCTCGACCAGGTCGGCATCGAGCCGGAGCTCGGGTTCATAATGCTCGAGCCCCACATGTCCTGGGCCGATCTCGGACAGAACCTCGCCTTCCTCCGTCGGGTCGGGCACTTCAGCCGCCACAACCTCACCAACCGGCTCAACATCTACCACGGCGCGCCGCTGTACGAGGTTGCGCTCGCCGAGGGGGACATCGTCCCGAGCGACGACGTCACCGAGCGGTACCTGTACGAGTTCGAGGACGACCGCGTACGCCGTTACAGCGACAGCGTGAGCGAGCTGAAGCGCCACGGGTTCGGCGTGAAGGTCCTGGTGTCCGAGACCGTCACGAACGTGAAGCACCTCCGGGCCGAGCTTGCCCGGCACATCGGTCCCGAGACCAGCGCCAATCCCGCGGTCATCGCGCTACAACAAGCCGCCCGGCGTCTGGAGCGGGCGGAAGCCGACGCCTGGCTGCGCATCTTCGATCTGCTGTTCGAGGGGATCGACCAGGACTCCCCTGACCCAGATCTGCTCGTGGCACTGCGCACCCCCGCCGAGCTCCTCCTGGCCGAGGTGGCCGAGTCCGCACAACTGCTGGACGAGCGGGTTCAGGAGGTTCGTCTGACCCTGACCGGCGGGCCATGACGACATCCGTCGAGCGTGCCCTCCTGGCCTTCGGGATCAGCGACGCCCAGGTTCGACGCCAGCGATCGTTCTCGTCGGTGGTCCATCGAATCACCGTCTCCGGTCGACGGCTCTTCCTGAAGGAGCATGCGCCACAGGACGCCCCGCGCATCCGGCTGGCGGGCACGCTGAGCGACCGCCTCGCTCGCCGGGGGCTCTCCTCGTCACGGTTCGTAGCCACAGACGGCGGCGAGCTCTACGCCCGCAGCGCAGGGACGCTCTTCACGCTCAGCGAGCCCGCGGGTGACCGCCCGCTGAGCGTCCTCGACCTGGCCGAACACGACAGCGCCCGCCGCCTTGGGGAGTACCTGGCGCGACTGCACGCGGTCTTCAACGACGCCCCCGCTGTCGAGCCGCCACCTCGGCAGCCGTTGTGGCGGGACGGCGACCATCACGACCGGATCGCCTGGGCCCGAAAAGCGCTCGACGATCTCGGCCCGGGCGGCGGGCGCAACACGATGTCCGACGCCCTCGCCGCCATCCAGCGGACACCGGCGGCACACGTCTGCCTCGCGACCTTGGCGGAACGCACCGGTATCGTGCACGGCGACTTCTGGCCCGGCAACCTCATAGTCAGGGAGCCACCGCTGTCCACCCTCGCCGTGATCGACCTCGAGAGCGCCTGTCACGCTCCCCTCCTCATCGACGTGGCCCACTTCGCCGATCTCGGCTTCCGCGCCCTCGCCGGCTGGCGCACGACCCGGGAGATGAACCTGGCGCTGGCAACGACGTTCGCCCGCGCCTACGCAGCAGCCTCCTCGATGCCCGTGGAGGAGCTCCGGGCCCTGCCGGATCTGGTGGTCGCGGCCCGAGGCTGCTCGATCCTGTGGCTCGTCGAGCGCCACCTGGACATCGGACCGAGCGCCTCGGACCAGCTCGTCCAAAATGATCTGTGCACGATCCGGTTCGTGACCCGGATCGCCCACCAGTGGTCAGACCACCTTTCCGCGACACCTCGATCCGCCGCCACGGTCGGTTCCCGATGACGTCGAAGCTGGTCCTTCTTCTCGGGACATCCGCCGCGGGTAAGACCACCGTCGGTGAGCTGGCGGGGAAGAACCCGGCGATCGAGTACGTCAACTCGACCGCCGCCAAGCTGGCGCTGGTGGGACCCGAGGAACAGCTCAACCTGTTCGACCAGCGGCGCACCTACGAGGTGAACACGCGGTTCTTCGAGGCGCTACCACCGGCGGAAGGAGTCGTCCTGGTCGACTCCCACGCCACCTATCCGCTGGGCACGGGGTTCGTGCGCCTGACCCCACCACACATCTGCACCCGGGTCAGCGGGATCGTTCATCTCGACGCCGATGCCCAGACGATCCAGCGACGCCGTGTCGAGCGGGGCCGGTCACTGGAGGCGACCGACATCAGGTCCATCAGCCGCGAGCTGATCGACGAGCGGGACGAGATCAGGCGGATCGTCGATCTCGACGACGTGCCACTGTGCACCCTGGACAGCCGCCTGGGCCCGGTCGAGGCGGCCGTCACGACGGTGGTCAGCTTCGTGGCCGGCCTGCCACCGCGGTGAGCCAGTGCCCTTGACGGGGTCGGACGGCAAACGTACCGTCACTCCCGCGGCACCACGCACGAAGGAGGGGGAGGATGCCCGACAGCACGGCACCCAAGGTCTCGTCGATCAGCCTGGACGAGGCGACGCGGGCCCGGATCGCAGAGGAGCTCGGCTTCGCCGGTGGTATCGACGCCGTTCCGGCCGAGATCGCCATCGCGGGCGTCGACCCGGAGGAGGCCGGCGTCGAGGAGCCCGAGGTCGGCGGGTTCAGCTTCCTCCGGTCCCAAAACCCCATCTTCTTCAACCCGTCGGTCACCCCGGCCATGAGGCCCGAGCGATTCGGGCGTGAGTCCAATTTCGGGTCGGCGGACCGTTGGCTCATCGTCACCGTCATCTGACCCGACCGGCCTAGCCCTCGTGGAGACCACTCCACAGTCGATCCGAGCCGGCCGGTCGATCGCCGACATCGCCTTCGAGCGCATCCTGTCGCTCGAGGGCTACCCGGACGGGAGCGACACCACGGTCTATGTGTCCGGGTCGGTCGTGACGCCCTTCGCCAACCCCTGGTCGGACATCGACGTCTACGCCATCAGCGATCGAGGGCCGACCGGCGGGGCCGTGGTCGACGAGACGACCAACCTCGTGGCCCAGCATTTCGTCGACGATCAACGCGTCGACTACGAGTTCTGGCGTCCTGTCGACGTCGAGAGACTCGCCGACCGGCTGGACGGCATGACCCTCGGCGTCGCCCGGTTCCCACCGCACGGCCTGTTCAGCTACAACGAGGAGTGCTTCATGCATCGCCTGCGCGTCGGCGTGGCGATGCTGGACGAGGAGCGCTTCGAGGCCTTTCGCGGTCTCTTCGACTTCGACAAGCTCGGGAGGTACCAGGCCCAGGAGGCCATCCGCGAGACCGACGGGTTCTACGAGGACGTCTGCGGCATGCTCGAGGCGGGGGACATGGATTCCGCCGTGCTGAACGCACGGAGACTCGTCGAGCTCGGTGCCGACGCCTACCTGCACAGCATCGGCACCACCGATCCCAACGTGAAGTGGCGGGCGCGGCACCTGCAGGAGCTCGACGACGGCTCGGCGTTGCACGACGACGTACGGAGCACGTATTGGCGCCTCGAGTTCCCCGTCCATGTCGGACCCGACGCCTCCCCCGAGAACCGGAAGGGCTATGTCGAGACCTGCATCGCCTTCTCCCGACGGCTCACGTCCTGGATCCAGTCGTGATATCGGTTGCACGCGACACGGTCGTCGAGGTGGACTACCGCGTCCGCCGCCGCAAGTACCACGACACGAGCATCCTCATCCGCCGAACGGACTACGTCGAGCTCGACGACCTCAGCGACTCGGTCTGGTTGTCGTGCGAGCGGGGGGGCACCGTCGGCGACATCATCGAGGCGGTCGCAGACCACCAAGGCCTGGCGCTGGGCGACGCCGTCGGCGCTGTCGCCGTGACGCTCGAGCGCTTCCGGGCTCTCGGGTTCGTCACCTACGCGTCAATGTCCGGTATGCCCGGTGGGTGACGGTGGCTCCTTGTAACCAATGCTGCGTCGCCTCGTCTCACCTACATGGCGTCGGACCATTTACGAGCGGCGATCGAGCGGATCAAGACCGATCCCCAGTTTGCGCAGCGGGCATACGAGGAGCCCGAGGCGGTGCTCCCCATCGAGTTCGACCTCGATCCCTCGCAGTGGCAGGCGGTCCACCGGGCGCTGGCTGCCGACGCCGAGGCCGACGACGAGGAGGTCGCCGGCTTCGAGCTCCTCGACTGGGGCTCGCGCCAGATCTTCCCCAACCTCGACGCCCTCGTCTCCCCGCGCGACGCCGCCACCGGTCAGGCGACGGGCAGGCGGCAACACAAGGATCTCCCGATGACCATGCAACAGGACAAGTCGTCGCCGTAAGCGTTCGCGATGCCTCGACCGCGGGCGATCGTCGGGAGCTCGGTCTTCGCCGCGTGGTTGTGGTCGACTGAGGACCCTTGCAGGACCATCGTCCCGCGGTTCTGGATGCCGCCGCCCGCTGTCGTCTTCCTGCCTGGCGCTAGGATCGACGTCGCTCACGGAGGGCAGGCACGGCAGAGATCATCGTCGGCAAGGCAGGGCCCGAGGACCGCGAACGCCTGGCGGAGGCGTTCGCCGACGCCTTCGTCGAGGATCCGATCTTCGGGTGGCTCCTGGAGGGAAAGCCTCACAGGGATCGGCGCCTTATGCGGTTCTTCCGGATCCTTCTCCGGGACGAGCTGCGCGAGTCCGACCACGAGGTCTACCTGTCGGAGGACGGGTCCGGCGGCGCCATCTGGAAGGGCATCGACCGCTGGAAGACCCCGCTCCCGCTCATCCTCCGCCAGTCGCCGGGCATGGCCCTTGCCTTCGGGCCGGCAAACGCCCGACCGTGGAAGATCCTCGGGGTGATGGAGAAGGTCCATCCCCGAGAGGCGCACTACTACCTCGAGACGCTGGGGACCAAGCAGGCCGTCCAGGGCAAGGGCGTGGGGTCGGCGGTCATGTCGCTCATGCTCGACCGCTGTGACCGGGAGGGGGTGCCGGCGTACCTCGAGTCGTCGAACCCCCGGAACATCCCGTTCTACGCTCGCCACGGCTTCGAGGTCCGCGACCCCGTACCGCTGCCCCCCGGTGCCCCGGTGCTCACGCCGATGTGGCGCGAGCCGCGTCTGCGCTAGACAGCGTGCGCACGGATGTCCGTGTCGAAGCTGTGCCGGCGGCTTCGACCTTTCCCCTGCGGCAACGGGTGCTGCGGGCCCGCGAGCCGATCGAGCAGCTGGCACTGCCCGGAGACGACGACCCCGACACCTGCCACATGGCCGCCATGACAGCAACCGGCGAGGTGGTCGGCACCGCCAACGTGCGGCGGGAAGGGCCGCCCTGGGAACCCGGGGCTGAGGGCGCATGGCGCCTGCGGGGCATGGCCACCAGCGAGGAGCTCCGCGGGCGAGGCATCGGCGCCCGCTTGCTCGACGCCTTGCTCTCTCACATCGCTTCCCGTGACGGGGGATTCGTCTGGTGCAACGCCCGGGTGCCCGCCGTTCGCTTCTATCAGCGGGAAGGCTTCGTCATCCGTGGCGAGCCGTGGGCCGACCCCGACCTCGGACCCCACGTGAGCATGTGGAGACAGGTGCAGGGACACTGAGATGTGACAGGTCTCCTCAGGGGATGACCTCGATCAGCGCGTCCAGCATCAGCTCGGTGACAGGTCCGGACCGGCGGCGATCGAAGAACTCCCGGCGGACCCGATAGGTGCCGACCGTGACCGGAGGCACGACTATCCGGACAGGGCCCGAGATGGCCACCGCCGGGACGACGGTCATCTCCGTCTCGTTGTCCGACAACTTGTAGCTGGGCTCTGCGGAACCGGGTAGCGGGGAGAACAGCTGGTAGAGATCTGTCCAGCGACCGGCGTCCTGGGCCTGGAGGTAGCTGAGGACCCCACCCGTGAGGTTGTCCGCACCAGGACCGTGCGGGCGCAGGATGACCACCGCGCCGGCTCTCGCTTGAGAGGGCTCGACGACCAGCGACAACCCCTGCGTAGGGGATGGCTCCCGAGTGCTGGCCACCCCACATCGTCGCATCTCGGTCGTGGCGGGCACGTCATGAGCATGGAGTGGGGCTAGCTGGAATCGAACCAGCGACCTCAGCATTATCAGTGCTGCGCTCTAACCGGCTGAGCTATAGCCCCCGACAGACGGTCGACGCTACACCAGCGGCTGGCGCTCGGACCTCTCCTCGACGACGGCGACCCTCACCCCGCCGACGACGTCACTGACCAGGTTGAACACGGCGGCGATGATCACGTTGAGCAAGGTCCCGAGAAGGCTCAGGACCACCCCGGCCAGGATGGTCACGAGGAGCACCCGGAGGCCGATGATGCTGAAGGACTTGTAGCCGAACAGCTGCTCGACGAAGTGGTTGATGCTGTCGATCCCCCCGACCAGGGAAGCCACGATCCACAGCACGACGCCGGCCACGAGCAGAACCACCACGCCGGAGAGGTAGAAGAGCAGGGACACCACGAAGACCGTCCTGGTGTCGATCTTCACGACCGTCCGCCCGACCATACGGGCCTGGGACGGCCCGTCCCGCCGGGGGGACACCGTGATGGGGGGACGGGGAGGACGCCCCGACGTCTTGGGCGGGGGCCGGGTGCCGGGTGGCGTCGGAGGCGTACGGGGCCAGGGCGGCGGACCGGAGTCGGGCTGGTCTGGCCCGGAGTCGCCGCCGGACTTGGGTACCTCCTCGACCCGAGCCACTACCCCACCTCCACCGGGGACAGGACACGGGCGACCGAGGCGACGGACTGACCGGCGTCCACGCTCATGACTCTCACTCCGGTGGCGTCCCTCCCCTGGGAGGCGATCTCCCGCACCGCGGTGCGGATCGTGACACCCGAGGAGGAGACCAGGAGGATCTCGTCGTCCAGGCTGACCATGAAGGCGGCCGACACGTACCCCCGACGGGCCGTCAGGCGGATACCCCGAACCCCTTGACCCCCTCGGGCCTGCCGGTGGAACCGGTCCAGCTTGGTCCGCTTGCCGTAGCCGACGTCGGTGACCATCAGGATGTCGGCGTCGTCGCTGGCCACGTCGAGGGATACCACCTCGTCTCCCTCGCGCAGGCGCATCCCGCGCACTCCCGCGGCATCCCGTCCCATCGGCCGTACCTCACCCTCGCCGAAGCGGATCGTCATGCCGTTACGGCTCACCATGAAAAGGTCCTCACCGTCACTGGTCTGTACCACCCGCACGAGCTCGTCGTCGTCCCGGAGATTGATGGCGATGAAGCCCTCTCGGCGGGACTTGTCATATTCCGAGAGGAGGGTCTTCTTCACCTGCCCCAGCCGGGTGGCGAAGATCAGAAAACGGCCTGTGTCGTAATCGCGGGTCTCGACGATAGCCTGGATCCGCTCGCTGGGGGCAAGGGGCAGGAGGTTCACGATGGCGGTGCCCCGTGCCGTGCGCTCCTTCATGGGCACCTCGTGGCCCTTCAGCCGGTACACCCGGCCCTTGTTGGAGAAGAACAGCAGGTAGGCGTGGGCCGTGGTGTGGACCACGTGGCTGACGATGTCCTCCTCCTTGAGGCGGGCCCCCTGGATCCCCCGGCCGCCACGGCCCTGGGTCCGGAAGGCACCCACGGGCACCGACTTGACGTAGCCCGCCTTGGTCATCGTGACGACGAGTTCCTCGTCCTCGATGAGGTCCTCAGCCCCGAGGTCACCGGGATCGAGGATGATCCGGGACTTGCGGGGCTGGGCGAACGACCCCCTGATCTCGGTCAGCTCGTCCTTGATCACCTGGCGCAGGCGGGCGGGATCGCCGAGGATCGCCTCGAGGTCGGCCATGGTCTCGCGCAGCCGGGCCATCTCCTCCTCGAGCTCGCTCCGACCCAGGCGCGTCAGCCGGCCCAGGGTCATGTCCAGGATGTGGTTGGCCTGGATCTCGCTGAACTCGAACGGGGCTGCCATCAGCCCCTGACGGGCCGCGGGGCGGTCCTCCGAGCCCCTGATGAGGGCGATGACGGCGTCGAGCTGGTCGAGGCAGCGGAGCAGGCCCTCGACGATGTGGGCGCGGGCCCTGGCCTTGTCCAGCCGGTACTGCGACCTGCGGGTGATCACCTCGACCTGGTGCGCGATGTACGCGGCCAGGGCCTGGACCAGGTCCAGGGTGCGGGGCACGCCGTCGACCAGCGCCAGCATGTTGACCCCGAAGCTGGTCTGCATCGGCGTGTGCTTGTACAGGTTGTTGAGCACCACCAGGGAGTTGGCATCCCGCTTCAGGTCGATCACGAAGCGGGCCCGACGGCCGGCGGAGTCGTTCTGGGTGCTCCGGATACCCTCGAGCTCCCGCCCGTTGACCAGCTCGGCGATCTTGCGCTCGATGACCTCGATCGACGTCTGGTAGGGGATCTCGGTCACCACGATGCGGTCACCGCTCTTGGTCTGCTCGATCTCGGCGACGGCCCGCAGCTTGATGGACCCCCGTCCGGTCCGGTAGGCGTCGAGGATCCCCGCCCGGCCCAGGATCTGGGCGCCGGTCGGGAAGTCCGGGCCCTGCACGAACCGCATCAGCTCGTCGACCTTGGCGTCGGGATGCTCCAGCAGGTGCACCGTGGCGTCGATGACCTCGCCCAGGTTGTGCGGCGGGATGTTGGTGGCCATGCCGACGGCGATCCCCTGCGACCCGTTGACCATGAGGTTGGGAAACCGTGACGGCAGGACGATCGGCTCGGACTCGGTCCCGTCGTAGTTGGTCCCCTGATCGACGGTCTCCTCGTCGATGCCGGCCATGAGCTGAAGGGCGAGCGGGGCGAGCCGGCACTCGGTGTAGCGCATGGCCGCCGGGCCGGTATCCGGATCGGGCGAGCCGAAGTTGCCGTGTCCGTCGATCAGCGGGTGACGGAGGCTGAAATCCTGCACCATGCGGGCGAGGGCGTCGTAGATGGCGCCCTCACCGTGAGGGTGGAACTTCCCCATCACCTCGCCGACGACACGCGCGCACTTGGCGTGCGGGCGGTCGGGCCGCAGTCCCTGCTCGTACATCCCGTAGAGAATGCGGCGGTGGACGGGCTTCAGCCCGTCCCGAGCGTCGGGCAACGCTCTCGAGACGATGACCGACATGGAGTACTCGAGGAACGAGCGCTCCATCTCCTCCTGAATGTCGATCGGCTCGATGGCGGCGAAACCGGCCTCGCCGGCGCCTCCACCACCACCATCCATCGTCGTGTCACTCATGTGCTCTCCGCCCCCCTAGATGTCGAGGAAGCGAACGTCCTTGGCGTTGGTCTGGATGAAGTGACGACGCAGCTCGACATCATCGCCCATGAGGATCGAAGTCACCTCGTCGGCGATCGCCGCCTGGTCCAGCCCGATCTGGAGGAGCGACCGCTTGGCCGGGTCCATGGTCGTCTCCTTGAGCTCACCGAAGTCCATCTCCCCCAGGCCCTTGAGCCGCTGGAAGTCGGCCTTGTGATCGGGTCGCTCGGCGACGAACCGGGCTCTGGCCAGATCGTCCTTGAGGTAGACCTTCTCCTTGCCCACCAGGGTGGAGTACAACGGCGGCTGAGCCACGTAGACGTGCCCCTTCTCGACCAGGTCGCTCATCTGGCGGAAGAAGAACGTCAGCAACAGCGTCCTGATGTGCGACCCGTCGACGTCGGCGTCGGCCAGGACGATGATCTTGCCGTACCGGATCTTCGACACGTCGAAGTCCTCGGCCAGACCGGCGCCGATGGCCGCGATCAGCGCTTGGATCTCGGCGTTGCGGAGCATCTTGTCGACCCGGGCGCGCTCGACGTTCAGGATCTTGCCCCTGATGGGCAGGATGGCCTGGGTCCGCGGGTCACGAGCGTCCTTGGCCGAGCCTCCGGCGCTGTTGCCCTCGACGATGAACAGCTCCGACTCGCGGGGATCGCGGGAGGAGCAGTCCACCAGCTTGCCCGGCAGGCCGGCGCCCTCGAGTGCCGTCTTGCGCCTGGTCAGGTCTCGGGCCTGGCGGGCGGCCACCCGGGCTCGTGCGGCGAGCGTCGACTTCTGCACGATCTGGTGTGCTTCCCGCGGGTTCTCCTCCAGCCACTCGGCCAGCTTCTCGTTGGTCGCCCGCTCCACCAGCGAACGGACGGACACGTTGCCGAGCTTGGCCTTGGTCTGCCCCTCGAACTGCGGGTCCTGGAGGCGCACGGTGAGGATGGCGGTCAACCCTTCGCGGATGTCCTCGCCGAGAAGGTTCTCGTCCTTCTCCTTGAGCTGGTTCTTGGCCCGGGCGTACTTGTTGAGCACGTTGGTCAGGGCCTTCTTGAAGCCCTCCTCGTGCATCCCTCCCTCGCTCGTCTCGATGCCGTTGGCGAAGGAGTGGATGCTCTCGTAGAACCCGGTGTTCCACTGGAGCGCCACCTCGACCTCCTGGTGGGTCTCCTCCTGGGCGTACGCCCCGACCTTCTTGAACAGCGCCTCCTTCGAGGCGTTGAGATGGCGGACGTAGTCGGCGATCCCGCCGGTGTAGCGGTAGACGACGTCCTGGGTGTGGCCTGGCCGCTCGTCGCGGAAGCGGATCTCCAGGGCCCGGTTGAGGAACGCCATCACCTGCAGGCGCTCGACCACTGTCGTCGCCCTGAACTCGGTCTCCTCGAACACCGCAGCATCGGGCCAGAACGTGACGATCGTCCCCCGCCGGTTGCGCGGCGACGGGCCCACCACCTCCAGCTTGCCCTTGGGCTTGCCGCCGTTGGCGAACTCCAGCCGATGGCGCTGGCCATCCCGGTCGATCTCGAGCACGAGACGACGGGACAGGGCGTTCACGACCGAGACCCCCACACCGTGCAGCCCACCCGACACCTTGTAGCCGCTGCCACCGAACTTGCCGCCGGCGTGGAGCATGGTGAGCACGACCTCGGCGGTCGACTTGCGGGGGTACTGATGGTGCGGCTCGGTCGGGATGCCCCGCCCGTTGTCCGCCACCCGACACCCGCCGTCGGCCAGGAGCGTGACGTCGATCCGGGTGGCCTCTCCGGCCATCGCCTCGTCCACCGAGTTGTCCACCACCTCCCAGATGAGGTGATGAAGCCCGCTCGGTCCGGTCGACCCGATGTACATGCCCGGCCGCTTGCGCACCGGCTCGAGACCCTCGAGCACGGTGATGTCCCTGGCCCCGTACGACGACGATGGCTTGGTGGTCTCGACGTTCTGCTTCAGCGCCACGGGCGCGGCCTTTCCAACACGGTCTCGGAATCGGTCAGGGCCACCAGAACCTGCAGGTCAGAAGCCCTGAACTAGTTTCAAATTCTACCAGAGAGGGGTGACAGCTCAGGTCACTTGGACCCGACCCGCACCTCCAAGCGGGAGGCCACTTCGTGGCCCACAGCCTCGGTGATCCGAGCCAGTATCGCGGTCCCCAGGTACCTCAGCTGGGTGGCCCAGGCGGGGTTGTCGACCGAGACCACCAGGGTCGACTGTCGGAGCGAGATCGGGCGGGAATGGGCAGCGACCGCCGCCCCCACGACGTCCTCCCACCGGGAGAAAACGACCGTCAGGACGTCGGCCGGTGGGGCGCCGATGCCCCGCGCGACCTGGTCGAGCGACCTGGCCAGCTCGTGGGGTCGGTCCTCGGCGGGTGGGCGTGGAAGTGGGCGCCACGTCATCGTCCCACCTTGGCCATTTCGATCCTCACGAGCTCACCACTCCGGGTGAAATCTGCAGGACGCGGGCTGGCGTCACGCCCGGCGGGGGTGACGAGACCGTGGTCAGCAGGGCCTGGGCCCCCGGGAGGTGGGCGACGACCGCAGCGCTGCGGGCGGCGTCGAGCTCGGAGAACACGTCGTCCAGGAGCAGCACGGGCGGGCTGCCGACAGCATCGGTGACGATGCCGTGCACAGCCAGGCGGAGCGCCAGGGCCACTGTCCGCTGCTCGCCCTGTGACGCATGGGAGCGAGCAGGAAGACCACACAGCTCCAGGATCAGGTCGTCGCGGTGGGGGCCGACGCTCGTGGTACCCCGCCGCAGATCCTCGCTTCGCACCCGACCGAGCGCCTCGGCGAGGTCGCCCTCCCAGGACCGGCGGTACGTCAGGGCCACCACGCCGTCCTCGCCCGCCAGACGGCCGTACGACTTGGCCACCTCGGGCTCCAGCTCGAGGCTCAGCTGGGCGCGGGCCGCAGCCAGGGTCTCACCGATCTCGGCCAACTTGGCGTCCCACACGTCGAGAGCCGCGAGCGTGCCGGCGTCGGGCTGGAGTCCGCCCTGCTTGAGCAGGCTGGCTCGCTGGCGCAACGCCCGTTCGAGATCGCTACGCGTCCCGTCATGTCGAGGGTGGAGCGCCACAAGGGCATCGTCCAGGAAGCGCCGACGTTCGGCCGGAGCACCCTTCACCAGCACCAGGTCGTCGGGTGAGAACACGCTGACCCGCAGCGCACCGAGGAGGTCTCTCGTCCGGCGGAGTGGTTGGCGGTTGACCTGCGCTCGCTCTCGCCCCGAGACGGGTATGTCCACCTCGATCAGCAACTGTCGATGATCGCGCTCGACCTCGGCACGGACCGCCGCCCGCTGACATCCCGTCCGGACGAGCGCCTCGTGCGGCGCGCCGCGAAACGACCCCATCGTCGCCAGATAGCCCACCGCCTCGAGGAGGTTTGTCTTGCCGACGCCGTTCTCACCGAGCAGCAAGGTCAGACCGTCGACTGCGGGAACCATCTCAACGCTCTCGAAACTACGGAAGTCGGTGAGCCAGAGACGATTGATCCGCATGCTCACAACTCGCTTCGAAGGATGTCGTCCGCCAAGTCGCCATCAACAGGCGAAGGTCACGCTAAGAGACCCTGACCGGCATGAGGAGATACCGATAGTTGTCGTTCTCCGTGCTGCGAACGGTCGCCGGCTTGGTCGAGTCGATGGTCTCCAGGATGACTTCTGTACCGATGATGGCCTCGATGCCGTCCATCAGATAGCTGGGATTGAAGGCGATCGTGAGGTCGGGTCCGCCTTCATACTTGGCATCCACGTCCTCATTGGCTTGACCCACCTCCTGTGTCACCACCCGGAGATCGATGCCCTCGGGTCGAAGTGCGACGCGCACCGGAGTCGTGGCGTCCTTCACCAGCAGCTTCACCCTGCGAACCGCATCGAGCAGGGTCTCCTTGTCGACCGACAAGCGGTTGGGATACGTGGCCGGGAGGAGCTGGCGGTAGTTGGGGAACTCACCTTCGATGAGACGAGTGGTCAACCGGACCGGCCCGGTCTCGAAGCTGGCCTCGAACTCCCCGACGTACAGCGTGACCGAGCGATCTGTTCCACCCGACGCCCCCGCAGACAACAAACGTTGAAGCTCACCCAGGGCACGCGCCGGTACCAGGACATGTTGTCCTTCCGACAGCACCGTTGCCCCGGGCAGGTCCCGCACCGCCAACCGGTACGAGTCGGTCGCAACGAGACGGAGCCCGCTTTCCTCCGCGGACATGAGCACACCGGTCAACATCGGCCGTGCGTCGTCGCTGGACGCGGCCCTGACGACTTGCCGCAGCGCCTCGCTGAAATCACCCGCCGGAATGACGACACCCTCACCACCCACTCGAGGCAACCGGGGAAAGTCGCCGATCGGGAACGTCCGCACGGCGAACTGCGAACGTCCTGCGACGATGCGCGCCTCCTCGTCCTCGGCTTCGAGCGTCACCGCTCCGGGTTCCAGAGCCCGAACGATGTCTGCAACCAATCGGGCCGGCAGCACACACGATCCGTCCTCGGTACCCGCCGCTGTCAGATCGACCTCGATCGTGAGATCCAGGTCGCTTCCAGCGATGTGGAGTCGATCGCCGGTGACGTCGAGCCGAACCCCCGACAGAACCTGGGTGGCTCCCCCCCGACTGCTCACGGCCCGACCGGCTGTGGTCAGTGCCTCCACCAGCACGTCGCGCTCGCAACGAAGCTTCACTGTGGGTTCTTTCCTTCCTTCTTTAAGAAGTAGAGATGTTCGAGTAATGGCAATAAGGGCTGTGGATTGTGGATGAACCGGTGAAGCACCAGGTCAGGGCGGTTGTCGGTCTTCCCGCGCTATCCCCAGGATCCCACAGGCGTGGGCGGGTGCGGCGACACCGCGGGGGACAACGTCCATGCCATCCCCAGGTTCGGGGCCCGGAGTCACAGGGTCATCCACCGCCTCTGATCAGCTGGAGGAGCTCGGTGACCTGGTCGTAGATCTGGCGACGCTCCTTCATGAGCGCCGAGATCTTCTCGACGGCGTGAATCACAGTCGTGTGGTCCCGGCCGCCGAACTCCCGGGCGATGGCGGGGTAGCTGAACTCGGTGAGCTCGCGGAACACGTACATGCCGATCTGGCGGGCGGTGACCAGTGGGCGCCGACGGCTCGTGCCGCAGAGCTCTTCGACGCTGAAGCCGAATGTGGTGGCGGTTGATTCGAGGATCAACTTGGGGGTGATTCGGCGGGGCTCGCGGGTGTTGACGATGTCGGCGAGCACGCGTTGGGCCAACTCCAGGTCGATCGGTTGGTCATTGAGGCTGGCGAAGGCGGCTACCCGTATGAGCGCACCCTCGAGCTCTCGGATGTTGTCAGTGACATTCGTGGCGATGAACTCGAGCACTTCGTCAGGGATCGATGCCCGCTCTCCCTCCGCCTTCTCTCGCAGGATGGCGAGGCGGGTCTCGAGCTCCGGCGGCTGCACGTCGGTGACCAGCCCGGAAAGGAAACGACTCCGGAGGCGGTCCTCGAGGGTGGCAATCGATCGGGGCGGCCGGTCCGAGGTGATGACGATCTGCTTGGACGCCCCGTAGAGGGAGTTGAACGTATGGAAGAACTCCTCCTGGAGGCCTTCCTTGTTCTCCATGAACTGGATGTCGTCGACGAGGAGCACGTCGCACTCCCGATAGCGACGCTTGAAGGATGTCGTCGTGTTGGTTCGGATGGCATCGACGAACTCGTTCATGAACGTCTCGGTGGAGACGTAGCGAACGTGGCGGGTCGGGAAGTTCTCCCTGACGTAGTTGCCGATGGCGTGCAGCAGGTGGGTCTTGCCCAAACCGGCGTTGCCGTGGATGAACAGGGGGTTGTAGGACTTGGCGGGAGTCTCGGCCACGGACAGCGCGGCGGCGTGGGCGAAGCGATTGGATGCGCCAGTCACGAAGACGTCGAACGTGTAGCGAAGATCGAGCGGGGTCTCCTTGACCTGGACGTCCTTGGCTGGCACGGCCTGGGCCGAGGAAAGGGTGGGATCCTGCCAGCCAGGGGTCGTCGGTATGCCCAGGTCAGAGAGGTCGTCGTGCGGCCGGTGCTCGGTTCGGACGTCGAAGCGAACGGGGAGCTCGCTGCCGGTCGCGTCGGACATGAGGTCTCGCACCAGGCCGAAGTAGCGCCCTTCGATCCGCTCCTTGGCCAGGGCGCTCGGGACGGCAAGGACGAGGGTGCCGTCCTCGACGGCCACAGGGTGGACGGCCTCGAACCAAGTCCGCCAGGTGGCATCGGACACCTGGGCGCGGAGCATCGCCGAGCATTGCGTCCACAGGTGTTGGGCTTCCGTCACCAGGATTTCCGCCTCCCTGTCACCCCGATCTCCACAGGGAGATCCACAACTGTGGATAAGTCGCGCGTGTGGATTGTTCCTCCCCGGGTGGAGCCTGACCGCCAATGAATGCGCTGGGCCCTGGGGAAGGAGAGCCGAGCCCGACATCGCCGTGGGGATCCCGCCGGAACCGGCAACCTAGCATCAGCGGGCGCCGTCGTCTCTAGGATGTTTGGAAGCGCCGCCTCCGGGAGTGGCGATGGATGTCCAGAGGAGTCAGGCTCGGCACCGGGTGCCCGGCCACCGACGGGAGGGAATCCCGGGCTGGCGAGCGAATGCTGGACGGAAGCCCGACTCGTCGCACCTGTTCAGGCCGTCTAGGCTGAGCACAGAGGAGGCCAGGGTGAAGCGCACGTTCCAGCCGAACAACCGCAAGCGGGCCAAAAATCATGGGTTTCGCCACCGAATGTCGACACGCGCCGGGCGCGCCATCGTCCAGTCCCGGCGCAGGAAGGGCCGACACCGCCTGTCTGCGTGACCCCGTCGGCGACACGGTGGCACCCGCCGGGCCGTGGCGAATCAGCGACCGAGCGACGTTTCAGGCCCTTCGAGGCTCGTCGCGGCGGGTACGGAGAGGTCCGATCACGATATCCTTTGTGGCAGACGAGCCGGGGAGCACTCCTCGGGTTGCCTACGCCATTGGTCGTAGAGTCGGAGGAGCTGTCCACCGCAATCGCCTGCGCCGGCGGTTGCGGGCCATCGCTTTCGAGCTCGGCCCGGATCTCGAGCCTGGTGCGTACCTGATTGCGGTCGCTCCGGCCGCTACGGGGCTGTCGTACGGAGAGTTGAGGACAATCGTGTCGGAGGGCGTGAAGGCCGTCGTCGGAGGCCGCCGGGCGTGAAGGTGTCGCAACGCGTCCTCGTCTCCGCCGTACGCGGGTACCAGACAGCTCGGCTCGGCCGCCCCTCCCACTGTCGGTACTGGCCGACCTGCTCCGCCTACACGGCGGAGGCCATCGAACGACACGGCGCGGTCCGTGGTGTCTGGCTCGGCGTACGCCGGGTCGCCCGCTGCCACCCCCTGGGCGGCCATGGTGTCGACCCCGTCCCCAGCTAGGGAGCTTCCATGAACCTCGGCCAAGTACTGAACCCCCTGTACCAGGCCATCGCGTCGCTCCTGTCCTACTGCTACGAGCTGATCCCCAACTACGCGATCGCCATCGCGATGTTGACCCTGATCGTGATGGTCGTCCTGAGCCCCCTCACGCTCAAGAGCACCCGGTCGATGCTCGCAATGCAGAAGCTGCAGCCCGAGATGAAGAAGCTGCAGACGAAATACAAGGGCGACCGACAGAAGCTCAACGAAGAAATGATGAAGTTCTACAAGGAGAACAAGATCAATCCGCTGGGCGGATGCCTACCTTTGATCTTGCAGCTCCCTGTCTTCTTCATCCTCTACTCAGTAATCCGGGGCTTGACCACCGTCACCAATGGCGTTGCCGAGCCCAAGTACATCAGCCACTCCACGCAGCTTTATCACGATCTGGTGGCGTCGCATGGCCAGATGGTGTCGTTCGGGGTGGACCTGTCGAAGTCGGCGACCTCCGTCCATGGGACTTTTTTCACCGCACTTCCCTTCTACCTGATCATCCTCATTGCGATCGGTCTGCAGTACCTACAGCTGCGTCAGCTGAGCGCCCGGAACCCTGCTGCAGCGGCAGCCAACCCCCAGATGCAGCGGATACAGAAATTCATGCCGCTGTTCTTCAGCGTCATTTACATTGGGATCCCGGGAGCCGTGAACATCTATTTCATCGTCTCCAGCTTGGCCCGGATCGGGCAGCAGGAGCTGATGTTCCGGTACGACCCACAGGTGCGGTCGCACGCGCCGAAGGAGAAGCCCGTCGACCGGGCTGGCGGCAAGAAGCCGATCGACGTCAAAGAGGTAAAGCCGACCGAGGGATCCAAGAAACCTGGTGGTCGCGGTGGCGGGGCGCCGCGTCGCGACCGCGACACCGCGGCCAAGGCCGACGGCAACGGCGACCGCGACGGTCAGGCGAATCGCCCGCAGGGTGGGCGTCAGCAGCCGGCCGGAGCTGGGAACGGGTCCAACCGGTCGAAGGCGATCGAGGCCGAGGCCACGAACGGGTCGGAGTCGCCCGACGGCGCGTCGAAGGCGCCCGACGGCACCCGGTCTCCTGGCGGGGCGAAGTCTCCCGGCGGTGGACGGTCGCCCGGCGGAGCGAAGGCTCCGGACGGATCGAGGGCTGACTGGTCGAAAGCGCCCCGGCAGAAGCCGCATCGCTCCCAATCCAAGCGAACCAGGAAGAGCCGGTGATCGCGGGGCTCTCCCCTCGGCGCCGCTAGCACCATGGAGTGGGTGGAAACCACAGGTCGGACCGTCGACGAGGCGAAGGAAGCGGCCCTCGATCGTCTGGGGGTCGGCGAGGACGACGCCGAGTTCGAGTTGCTCGCCGAACCCAAGAGCGGGTTGTTCGGGCGGATCAGGACCGAAGCGAGGGTCCGTGCCCGGGTCAGGCCGACCAGGCCTCGGCCCAAGGACGATCGACGGGACCGCCGGCGGCGGTCAAAGCCTCGCACCAGCACCAATCGCAAGGATTCAGCTGAGCCTGCGGCCGTGGTCACCAAGCCGGCTCAGGGGCGACGGTCCGCACGGAATGGAGCGAAGACGATGGAAGACGAGCCGTCAGTGGCCGAGCAGGGCGAGATGGCTCGGTCGTTCGTGTCGGACCTGCTCGACCGATTTGGTGCCAGCGGCACCGTCGAGGTCGCCGAGCTGGACGAGGAGACGGTCGAGGTCTCGGTGCAGGGTCAAGACCTTGGGCTCCTGATCGGTCACAAGGGGGCCACCCTGGCGTCGCTCCAGGAGCTGACCCGGACCGTCGTGCAGCGGCATACGGGCGGACAGACGGCACGGGTGCTGGTCGACGTGGCCGGCTACCGCCAGAAGCGGCGTGCCGCCCTCCAGCGCTTCGCCAGCCATGTCGCCGAGGAGGTACGGGAGTCCGGGAACGAGCAGCAGCTCGAGCCCATGACCCCCCCGGACCGCAAGGTGATCCACGACACCGTGAACGCGATCGACGGCGTTGCCACTCGTTCGGAGGGCCTCGAGCCGCAGCGGCGGGTCGTCGTCGTACCCGACGGCGATTGACGGCCGGGAGCGGCCGGCCAACGACCCTGACACCAGGGCTCGGTCGTCCTGGACTGGGTGGCCCCGGACTGGGTGCCCCCGGGCTGGCGTGTCCCGTGCTCGCTTGTCTCGGGCGAGCCGTCCCCGGCAACATGTCGTGCATGGGGTCGATATACGGCCCCAATCACGACAAGAACGCTCGTGGCGGGGCTGTTGCGGGCAACTTGTAGCGATTAGGGCCGTAGGTGGTGACGACGCGATTGCTCTCCAGCCTCAGCCACTGGGGCCTTGATGAGGGAGCTCGAGCCCCAGATCCACGCAGTCTTGTCCGACGCGCAGCGCTTGCACCTCGTCGGTCCTGGCGAGGTGCGCACGCACATGGAGCATGCTCTCGGGTTCCTGCGGGCGCTGTCGCCGGCCGCTGACGGGACGGATCCGGTGCTGGAGGACGGTCGGGTTCTCGACCTGGGCAGCGGTGGCGGACTCCCAGGGCTGGTGCTCGCCAGTGCCCGGCCTGACCTCGAAGTGGTTCTCCTCGACGCCAACCTCCGCCGCACGACCTTTCTTGGTGAGGCGGTCGAGGCGCTCGATCTCGGCCGGCGGGTCACAGTCGTGCGAGCTCGAGCGGAGACGAGCGGTCGTGATCCGTCCCAGCGTGGGAGGTTCGACCTCGTCGTGGCGCGAGGGTTCGGCCCGCCTGCGGTCACAGCAGAGTGCGGAGCACCATTCCTTCGGGTGGACGGTCGGATGGTCGTATCGGAGCCTCCGGCCGACGGGGCTGAGTCACGGACGCGGTGGCCAGCGCCGAAGCTCGCCGAGCTGGGGCTCGAGCCTGTCCACGTCCATCGGGAGGACTTCTCGTACCAGGTCCTGGCCCAGGCGAGCCCGTGTCCGGGCGCCTATCCGCGTCGGCCAGGGATCCCTGCGAAGCGCCCATTGTTCTGAGGCTTCTGCGGGTCTCGGGTGTTCCACGTGGATCTATGCGGTGAAACACCTGGCCTGGCACCAACGCCGAATAGTTTCCTCCGATCCACCCGGTGAGCCAGCCCGACGGACCGTCCCGTTCCACTCGGCGAGCCAGCCCGCCCCACCGCTCCGTTCCTCGAAATCGGGCCGGTGCGCCGGCAGGCCAGCTCGGTGCCCCCGGCCGTCTCCTGGCGCTGCTCAGCCGTGGCCGTGCCCGAATCAACGGCGACCCTGCCGAGACCAGGAAATCGAGTCGGTCGACGGGCATACGCTCAAAACCATGGCCGGGGGCAGAGGGCTCCGAGCGACACGGTGATCTGCTTCGTCGACTGCATCAACCGCAGAGATGTCGATGGCCTGGGCGATCTGATGACCGAGGACCATGAGCTCAGGGTGTTCGGCGAACCACCCTTGATCGGCCGGTCTGAGAACATCGCGGCATGTTCCGGGTACGTCCACGCTTCCCTGAGTACGTGATCTACCCCCACCGGATCGCCCAGATCGGCAGCGAAATGGCTGTCCTCGGTCACACGACCGGATCGCACCTTGGGCTGTCGAATGAGGAGGAGCAACGGCCGACGTTGATCTGGGTCGCCGAGGTCACGATCAGGAAGGTCCGAGTCTGGCGGTTGGAGCAGGACTCGCCCGAGAACAAGAGAACCAGGGGCCTCGATCGGGCGTAGCCACACCGAGAGGCACTGGTGCGAGCCGTGGAGCTATGGGCCCATCTGACTGCCTTCGGAGGAGGACTCCCGCAGATCTGAAGGCCCCAGGTTTGCATCGATCTCTGCGGTGAAACACGGGCGTCGGGGTCAGCCCTGCCATCCCGCCCTTGGCCGCACGCCGAGCCAGTCGGGCGCCTGTAGATGCGTTTCACGTGGATCTCTGCGGTGAAACACCTCGCCTCCTGGGCCGACGATCTGGGGTCTGGGGCCGGCCCTCGCACGAGCAGCTGGCGCCGTCCATTCTGTGCGTCACATGCCCAGCGGTGCACATAGCTGCTCCGGTCCTGCTCTGTCTCACCTAGCCGGAAAACCCAACCTCGCTCTCCTCACCGAGCTGGGGTCTCGAGAGGGAGCGCTCGGCCGGGACCGCCCGTCGGGTGGAGGAGTCGTTGGCAGCCGGTTGTGGCGATGGGGTCCATGGGCCCGGTTGAGTCGCCGCGGCGGACTGCGCGGCGCTCCACTGGAGCCTGGTCCGGCGCCGATACGGATAAGTCGATACGACCGACCGATCACCGGAGCCGCTGCTCACGGCTGCCCCTTGTGGGAGCGAGCTCAGTCCCTCGACAGACGAACGCTCACGCGCAGCTGATTGCAGCCCGAAGCCCGATGTGAGAAGCAGGACCGTCGCCTGGGCCGGTTCCTGACCATTTGATGGGCTCCGGACCTAGCAGCCGAACGAGCGCAACGGCACCGGCGCGACGACTGGCTCACCCCGCACGGGACGAAGACACCAAGATCCGCAACCCTGATGGTTTCACGTGATACGTTGCGGTGAAACAACCCACGTCCATGGGGGGGTGCGTGGCGGAGACGGCGGGTGCCAGTGACTTCGACGTGGGTTTCCTCGTGGGGTTGCTGATCGGCGAGGGCCACTTCGGTGGAGACGGGCGGCAACCGCAGGTGACGTTGCGCATGCACACCCGCCGTGAGTCGCTGTTCACGTGGATCGATAGGAACTTTCCGGGCGGGCGGCTCTATGGGCCCTACGAGCACGGTGGGCGCTCCTATTACCAGTGGATGGCGAGAGGAAAGTATCTCCATAACGTGATCTTGCCGCTGCTCGATAGGTACGTCTCCCCGACCCGCGACGAGTACGCCTGGCGTCGGTACGTGGCCATGAAGGAGCGGTACGGGCTCTAGGGAGGTCGCGCAAGACGCCGGCGAGGGCTCGTTTCGGACGAAGAGCGAGAGAAACCTGCAACTTTCCCTTGCCGACGCCGCCAATTCGCGAAACTCTGTGATCGAACCCTGAGGCGGCCAAGCATCGGGGTCTGGTTGACCCATTCTGGCGGTAGGGCGAGGATACGGATCTTGGAAGAACCTCCTGTCGATCGGGTACCCCGCGGGCGAGGCATCTTCCGGCGCTTTCGCAGCGGCGGCAGCACACCCGACACGGACGGTGCCTCCCCCGACGAGCCGCAGGCGCCCGTCAACGAGGCCGCGAGCGAGTCAGACAGCAGCCCGGAAGGCAGCCCAGACAGCAGCCTTGTTCTCCAGGAGGAGCGGAGAGATCGGCCGGATGACGTGAGCAACGACCGCAAGGACGAGACCGCGCCCGACGCCCGACCATCGACGGACGACCAAGCCATCACGCCACCTTCCGTGAGGCTGGGCGCGCCACCGACGCCGCCTGGCGTCTCCTCCCGACCGGCGACGACTGCTGAGACCAGCCCCCAGATGGCGGAAACCTCTGCACTCGGCATTGAACCAGCGAGCGCCAGTAGCCGGGGCACGCCCCCTGCTCCGGAGGCGCCCGCTGCTCCGGCGACGCCCCCCCCATCGGGCAAGGCTGAACGCCAACCCGCCGCGGCCGGGGCCACACCGGCGAAGAAGGCGCGGCCGGCGCGCAAGGCGGCGGGCCGCCCGCGAGCAAAGCCAGACAGCAAATCGGCAGGCATGACCGCAAGCGCGGGTGCCCAGGAAGCCAGCGGCTCACCGACCAGGACGCAGACCGTGTCCACCCCCCAGAAGGTCTCCGAGGAGCGCCCGACCTCGGCATCGGCGAGCGGCGACGGTCAAGAGCCGGCGAGCGAGGATCCGGTCGAAGCTCCGACCGAGGCTCTGGACGAGGATCAGGTGAACCAGCTCCCCCGGGTGCTCGCCATCGCCAATCAGAAGGGTGGCGTCGGCAAGACCACAACGGCCGTGAACCTGGGCGCGGCCTTGGCCGAGCTGGGATATCGGGTCTTGGTGATCGACCTCGATCCTCAGGGAAACGCCACGACCGGGCTCGGCATCAACTCTCGCAACCTGGAGCTGTCCGCCTACGACGTCATCATGCACGACACGTCGCTGGAGGACTGCATCGAGCCGACGAACCTGCGGAACCTCTTCCTCGTTCCCGCGACGATCAACCTGGCCGGGGCCGAGGTCGAGCTCGTCCCCGCGTTCAGCCGAGAGCTCCGGCTCCGTCGCGCGCTCGAAGGCGCGGACCAGGACTTCGACTTCACCATGATCGACTGTCCGCCGTCGCTCGGGTTGTTGACAGTGAACGGGTTGGCGGCGGCCGGCGAGGTGCTGGTGCCCATCCAGTGCGAGTACTACGCGCTGGAGGGGCTCGGTCAACTGTTGCGGAACGTCGAGCTGGTGAGGGTGAACCTCAATCCGACCCTGGATCTGAGCACGATCATTCTCACCATGTACGACGCCAGGACAAAGCTCTCCGAAGAGGTGGCGGAGGAGATCCGCAAGCACTTCGGCCACAAGGTCTGTCGGAACATCGTCCCGCGGACCGTGCGTCTCTCCGAGGCGCCGTCGTTCGGTCAGCCGATCATCCTGTTTGACTCATCCTCCCGGGGCGCCCTCGCCTATCGGGAATTGGCCAAGGAGGTCAGCGGTGGCGCGTCGCAGCGCGTTGGGTAAGGGGCTCGGGGCGCTTATCCCGTCGGAGGCGGCGTCCGATCGCGGCTCCGCTCTTCTGGATATACCCGTTAGCTCTATTCACCCTAATCCTCACCAACCACGTGAGAATTTCGACGAAGAGACGCTGGCGTCGTTGACTGCATCTATCCGAGAGGTCGGCGTCCTCCAACCGATACTCGTCCGGCAGGACGGAGAGGGCTACGAGCTCGTCGCCGGTGAGCGTCGGTGGCGGGCGGCCAAGCGGGCCGGTCTGGTGACGATTCCGGCCCTCGTCCGGACGGCGGATGACGTCGCCAGCATGACCCAGGCCCTCGTCGAGAACCTCCACCGCGAGGATCTCAACCCCATGGAGGAGGCTGCGGCCTACCAGCAGCTCATCGAGGACTTCGGTCTCACCCACGAAGAGGTCGCTTCGCGCGTGGGGCGAACGAGGGCGAGCGTCTCGAACACGCTGCGGCTCTTTCAGCTCCCCCCCGGGCTCCAGCGACTGGTCATCGACGCGCAGCTGTCGGCCGGGCACGCTCGGGCGCTGCTCGGCACGCCGGATCGCGGCTTTCAGGAGCAGCTGGCCCGGCGGGCGGTGGCCGAGGGTCTCTCGGTGCGCGCCGTCGAGGAAGCCATACGGCAGCGGGCCGTCGAGCCGACCGTGGGCCCGAGCGCCGTCGACGAGGCCCTGGCGCCGGCGACGACCGCGACCCCCGTTGATCATGCTCCGCCCCGGCTTCGGCCACCGGGGCTGCTGGAGCTCGAGGAGCTGCTGTCGGGCCACCTCGACACCCGCGTGAGCATCGAGATGGGGTCGAAGAAGGGCAAAATGACCGTCGAGTTCGCCGCCCTGGAGGATTTGGAGCGGATCTATCGGGTCATGGTCGGTGAACCCTCGACGTCGACTAGCCCTTGAGGCTTATCCTCTAGGACACATCGAGCGTTATCCACAATCTGTGGAAGAGGTTGTGGATTTGCTCGATCACCGGCTCAGGTTCAGTCCCAGGTGGCCCCCACCCAGGTGTCCAAGGCCTCACGAACGGCGCGGGCGACGTCGTTGGACCGCTCGACGAGCATCAACGGCGGCCCGAGCTCACAGAGGACGGCGGGCATCCTCGTCTCGCGCAGGACGGGGAGGGACATTCCGTGCGCACCCCGGTCGGGGACGCACAGCTGAGCGGGGACTGTGGCCTGGACCAGCTCCGCCAGTCGTCGACCGCCGGGGGACTCGTAGCGATATCCGCCGTAGTACGAGCTCGAGCAGCCGCTTGCACCGGGATCGAGCAGCAGGCCGAGATACACCTCGGCCGCGACCGCGTTGGCGTCTGCCGCCTGTCGGGATCCGTCGGGGTGGTGCAGGTCCACGACGTCGGCTCCCGCGACGGCGAGGGCCCGTCCGATGGTTGCGATCGCGGCGCCGAGCCCGCCCTGCTCACCGAGCGCGATCCGACGGCCCTGCAGCGTGCGGGGCCCGCGACGAAGCGTCTCCCGCTCACGGACGTCGCCCACGAGCTCGGGTCCCTGACTGCGGGCTTGGATTCGGTACAGCTCGTCGATGGTGGAGCGGCCCAGGATGCCGTCTGCTGTCAGTCCGACGTTCCGCTGGAACTCCGAGAGGGCGACCGACGTGTCGTCTCCGAAGATGCCGTCGACGCGCCGGGTGTCGAAGCCAAGAGCGCCGAGCCGCTGCTGAAGCTCCGCGACGTCATCGCCGCGCAGCATCGGCGTGCGGCGGTACAGGAGGCGGTCACCAAGTTGATAGCCGGCTTCGACGAGCGCGGACCAGGTCTGCGACCCGCAGATCCCGTCGATCCGTAGGCCCCGGCGCTGTTGGAACTCCTTGACGGCGGCCTCGGTGTAGGCACCGAACCGCCCCGGAGCGTCATCGACAATCGGCAGGTCGATGACCGCCAACCGACGTTGGAGGTCCTGAACGTTCTCCCCGCTGGCGCCCCGCTGCAGCGCGAGCTCTCTTAGAGAACGCTCTGCAGCTCCTGGAGGAGCTGACCCTTGCCCTTGGCGCCGATGATGCGGAGCTGGGGCTCCCCGTCCCGGAACAGGATGAGCGTCGGGATGCTCATCACCTCGAAGCGACGGGCGGTCTCGAGGTTCTCGTCGATGTTGAGCTTCCCGATCCGCAGATGCCCCTCCTGCTCGGTCGCGATCTCGTGGAGGATGGGGGCGACCATCTTGCACGGTCCGCACCACTCGGCCCAGAAATCGACGAGCACGGGCTCCTCCGATGACTTGACCTCCTCGTCGAAGTTGCTGTCACTCAGAGTGACG
This sequence comes from uncultured Actinomycetes bacterium, assembly GCA_963717645.1. Taxonomy (GTDB): domain Bacteria; phylum Actinomycetota; class Acidimicrobiia; order Acidimicrobiales; family AC-9; genus AC-9. The sequence continues at coordinate 32,707 of CAVQWQ010000032.1, forward strand.
ATGCTGGGGGGCACGGGCCGTCGACCTCCTCGGATCGGTTGCAGTCATGCTACCTGTATGAGCGAACAGCGCTCGTGGGCTCACCATTCCAGTCCCTCCGGCCGACGAGCCGCTCGGGCTGCATCATGCGTGTGATCGCGCCTGCGCCGCCGCGTGCTCCGTTGCATCCAGCCAGCGTTCGGCGTCGATGGCCGCCATGCAGCCCGAGCCCGCGGCCGTGACCGCCTGGCGGTAGACGGAGTCCTGCACGTCGCCGGAGGCGAAGACCCCCTCCACGCTGGTCTTGGACCCGTCGTGGGTGGAGATGTAGCCATTCTGGTCCATGTCCACCTGACCCCTGAACAGATCGGTGTTCGGGGCGTGGCCGATGGCGACGAACAGGCCTCCGAGATCGACGGTGGACTGCTCGCCGGTGGTGACGTCGCGGACCCGGACACCGGTCACCGAACCTTCTCCGAGGATCTCGGTCACCTCCGAGTCCCAGAGGAAATCGAGCTTGGGGTTCCTGAAGGCGCGGTCCTGCATGATCTTGGATGCCCGCAGCTCCTTGCGCCGATGGATGACTGTGACGGTCTTGGCGAACTTGGTGAGGAACAACGCCTCCTCGATGGCGGAGTCACCGCCACCCACCACCCCGAGGTGTCGCTCCTTGAAGAAGAAGCCGTCGCAGGTCGCACACGTCGACACGCCGCGGCCCAGCAGTCGCTGCTCGGCGGGCAGCCCCAGCAGAAGGGCTCGGGCGCCGGTGGCGATGATCAACGAGCGGGTCTGGAAGGTCGGCTCCGAGGAGCTCCCGGCCGTGCTCCCATCGGTCCACACCGAGAAGGGGCGGCGAGACAGATCCACCCGGGACACCTTGCTGGTGAGGAGCTCGGCCCCGAAGCGGGCCGCCTGGCCCCGGAAGGTACCCATCAGATCGGGTCCCATGATCGCGTCCACGAAGCCGGGGTAGTTCTCGACGTCGCTGGTGAGCATGAGCTGGCCGCCAGGCTGGTCACCCGTGGAGGACGGCTCACCCTCGATGACCAGGGGTGCCAGGTTGGCGCGGGCGGTATAGATGGCAGCCGTGAGCCCCGCCGGCCCGGAGCCGACGATGATGACGTCGTGAATGCTGCTCAAGCTCTCACCCCTTGGACTTCGATGTTCTGAGTGTCCACAAGAACAGTCCGGCCAGGGTGAAGATTCCGCCCAACATCGTGTAGCTGGCCCAGACCCGGCCGGGGAACACGTAAATGTCCAGGAGGCGCAGCACGCCGACAGACGACAGCGTCAGCACCATCAGGACAACAGCGCCCGAGACGAACCCGTAGACGATCGCCCTGGCCACCAGGGTCAACGGTCTGACGGACTTGTCCCGTATCGCGACCACGACGGTCTCGACGGTCTCGGTGGCCTGGGCGGGCCAGTCGCCCGAGGCCCCGCCCATGGAGGTCATAGGTGAGAGCCTACCCCTCGGTTCACGGGGTGGAGATGCTTGCGGGAACGCGCCGTGCCGGTGCGACCCCCTGGGCTCTCGGCGCTGGCCCGGCTTGGGCGACTCAGGGGACGAGGAAGGTGACGCCGAGGGTCCCCGGACCCGAGTGGGCCCCGATGATCGGACCGACGTCGGCCAGGATCGTGTCCTCGCGGGGGAAGACGTCGGCCATCATGTCCTTGAACGTCTCGATGTCGGGCGCAGCGGCGTCGAGAATGGCGAGCTGCTCGATGTGCTCGTACTGGCGGACCTTGTCGACCACGTAGCGGAGCGATCGGCTGCGGGTCCGCTGTCTCGACTCCGCCTCGACCAGACCGTCGCGCAGCTCGATGATCGGCTTGAACGACAGCAGCGAGCCGAGGAGGGCCCGCCCGCCACTGATACGTCCGCCCTTCTTGAGGTAGTCGAGGGTGTCGATGGCTCCGTACACACGAGTGCGGGTGACGAGCTCCTGGGTGAGCAGGGCCACGTCCTCCAGGCCTTTGCCGTCGGCGCTCATGCGGGCCGCCGACAGGGCAATCAGGCCTTCGCCCATGGTGATCGACCGCGAGTCGATCACCTGCACCGGGAACGTTCCGCCCAGGCTCTCGGCCGCGGCGCTGGCGGACTGGCAGGTCGCCGACAAGGCAGCGGACAGGGAGATGCAGACGGCGCCGTCGTAGCCGGCATTCGCCGCCTCCTCGAACGCCTGCTGGAATGCGCCAGGCGACGGGGCCGAGGTCTCGGGCAGGACCGGCGAGGTGTCGCACCGGGACCAGAACTGGTCAGGGGTCAGGTCCCGGCGGTCGAGGTACTCGGTGTCGCCGAAGCGGATGGTGAGCGGCACGACGGCGATGTTGTGCCGCTCGGCCAGGTCGGGCGCCAGATCGCTGGCGCTGTCGGTCACGATCTTGATGCCGCCCATGACTCCCTCGTTCCGGATCTCGGAGGCTGTGCGCCCCTCAATACGACCTTCGGCGTCCGCTGATGGTGACATGAGCCACAGTCCTATGCCCGTCCCCTCCGGAGCCGCATCTGGGCGGCCAGGCCCGCGCCGAGCGCGAAGACGGCCACGCCGGCGGCGACCGACGCAAGGACCCTCAGCAGCAAGCCCACGCCGCTGGAGTACCCGATGGCGGCGGATACCAGTGCGACCACCAGCGCCATCACCAGGCTGATGACCGCCACCCGGAGGACGGGGCGGGCGATCATGCGGATGTCGACACCGATGCCCTTGCGCCGCAGGTCCCAGAGGGCCACGCCCGTGGCGAGGGTGTAGGCGACCGAGAAGGACAGGGCGAGTCCCTTCGTCCCTAGCGGCCTGTAGAGGGCGAAGGCCAGGACGATGTTGATCCCGTTCTCGATGAGGTACATGAAGAATGCGGTGCGGGTGTCCTGCATGGCCTGGTACGCGCGCATAAGGAACAGGTAGGCCGAGAAGCCCGGGATACCGACGGCGAACAGGGCCATGGTGCTGGCCGTGCTCCTGGTGCCCTCCGCGCCGACGGCACCATGGCCCAGCACGAGGGCGATGATGGGCCGAGCCAGCACCAGGTAGCCGACGGCGGCGGGAAGCAGGACGACGAGGATGGCCCTCAGCCCGGCGCTGAGGCGGTGGCGGAAGCCGGCGAGGTCGGCGACCGCCCATCGTTCGGCCAGGTCGGGTTGGATGGCGGTCATGATGGACACGGCAACGATGCCGTAGGGAAGCTGGAAGAACATGGCGGCGTAGTTGTAGGCCGACACGCCGCCGGCGATGGTGTCGGCGAGCGCGAGGACGATGAAGTTGGCGACCTGGTTGGCGAGCACGAAGCCGAAGGTCCACCCGGACAGGCGGAGGATCGTGCGCACGGCGTCGTTGTGTCGGTCCCATCGCCACCGCAGGTGGGTGCGGGCCCGCACGAGGCTGGGGATCAGGGCGAGGGCCTGGACGACGACGCCGGCGGTCGTTCCGATCCCGAGCAGCAGCAGGATTCCCTGGTCGTGCCGAATGCCCTCGAGGGTCGGGTGGTGGACCAGGTGGGCGACCTCCAGGAGGACCCCGATGACCACCACGTTGTTGAGAATGGGTACGAACATCGGCACCACGAAGCGCCGACGCGAGTTGAGGAGCGCCGTGATCAGCGCGATCGCTCCGTAGAAGGCCACCTGGGGGGCGAACAGACGCAGGAGGGTGGTGGCCACCGCCCGCTGGTCGGCCGCGCTGGCGGAGTGGTTGGCCAGGGTGTAGAGGTCGATGATCACGGGTGCGAGGAGCACGAAGACGATCGTCACCGCGACGAGCAGCACGGCCGAGAGCGTCACGACCGACGAGATGGCCTCCCACGCATCGTCGTCGGAGCGAGTGGCCAGTCGGTCGACGAACACTGGGATGAAGGTCGCCGAGAGCACCCCACCGATCACCAGGTCGAAGATGATGTTGGGGGTGTTGTTCGCCAGGTTGTAGGCGTCGGCCAGCGGATTGATGCCGAGCGCGTACGCCAGCACGAACAGCCGCGCGAAGCCCGTGAGCCGCGACAGGAGGGTCCCGACGGCCATGGCGCCGGTGGTGCGCCCGAGCGCGGAGGGCCACGCCCGTCGTGGCGAGGCAGCACTGGGAGCGCTCGGAGGCGCTGGGGGACCCGGCTGGACAGGCCAGGGGAGTGTGTCGTCGCTCAATGTCCGGGCCGCACCGGTCGTCGGCCGCGCTCGCGTCGGCGCATGATGAGATAGCGCGCCCACCACCCCAGCAGGAAGGCGCCTGCCCCGACGGACAGCGCGATGGCGACCGCCGAGGTGGCCGTCGACCTCACCGTGAACCGGCTGTTGAGAAGCACGAGGTCGCCGTTCGGCGAGACCAGCGACACAGAGAGGGGAAAGTCGCCTGAGGCGCGGGCGCTGACGTCGAAGTACTCGGGATTGTCCCGGCGGTCGAGGGCGAGGGCCTGCGCCGAGCCGTTCGGGAAGCTCAACTTGTCGCTGGCGACCGAGAGGACGGCGTGAACCGTGTACCCGGCCTGCGAGATGACCGTGATGGGGATGCGGCCCGTGCGGGACGTGAGGGTGATGGTGCGGTCCTGTGCCAGCGTCAGCTTGCCGAGCTGGGCGCCGATCTGGTCCTGCACCCCCGACATGTAACGGGCCTGCTCCGACGGGCGCAGGTCGCTCGACTGGCCCACCAGAAGCATGTCATTCATCTCACCCAGCAGGCGCGGATCGTTGCCCACCACGGTGGAGAACGAGGCGAGACGGCGCTGGGCCGATCGAAGCGCCGCGACCGGCACCCGTGCCTCGTCGCTCTGGCTCCCCAGCTGACGAACCGCGGGCGTGCCACCCGACCCCCCGGTGGGAGTGCTGGCGTCGAGCGACGCCAGGGTGAGCGGTTGCACGATCGGGCTCGCAGCCAGGCCGTCGAGTGCGGCGTTGAGGAACGCGGAGCTCGCCGGCCAGTCCGGCGACGGCTCGCCCACGACGGCGCGCGGTTGACTCGATCCCGGCTGCTCGAAGTAGATCTCGGCCAGGTCGGCGAGCAGCTGGTGGGCCGCCAGGACCTGGTCCCCGCCCGAGGTGAAGTGCGAGGCCAGTCCCGAGTCAGCCGCTGTCACCAGGGGCTGGCCCGGCTCGCTCCCCGCCAGTTGGAAGGGCTGCGTCAGGGTGAGCTTGCTTCCCGACGAGGCGAGGCTCGTATCGGGTACCACGAGGTGGTCGACCCCCTGGGATCGGAGGGGACCGACGTCGCCTTCGTTGATCGGGCCGACCGTGACGAGGGTGTGCGGGTTGGTCTGCGCGTGAAGGGTGGTGCCCAGCACCTGGGAACCCCGGGCCAGCTGGGCGGTGGCCTGGTCGGCCAGACCGACATCGGCCAGGCCAGGCAGGCTGACCGGCACGTACGGCCCCGTGAGCACCTGCTGGGTGGGGTCGGCCGCCACCGTGGTGAACGTGGCGAGGGTCTGATGATCAATGGGGCGGGGGCTGTCGCTCAGCGCCTGCATGGTCTCGGGCGTGGGTCCCAACGTCACGGGAACGGTCTCGTGGTGGGCGAGCGAGCCGGCCAGCTCCGAGAGCTGTCGGGACTGATCCGGCGGCAGGCTCCGGCGACCGTCGGGTGCCAACGCGGGAGGCGCGTGGGCCGGAAGGATCCATGCGAAACCCAGCTTGCTGCCGGACGGCTGTGCCTCGGCGAAGACGAGGTGGGTCGTGAAGCGGTCGAGAGGACGGTTCACCGTCCGGTCCTGGAGCTCGACCTGGACGGGATAGACGCCCCCACACCCGCTGGGACAGGAGCCGAGATCGAGGGCTGGTCCAGCGGGCGACGCGGACGCCTGCGGCGACGAGACGACCGGCACGGTGACGATCACGTCGCCGGCCGGGCCCGAGGGGAGGGTGCTGACCGGAGCCGGAGGAAACCCGCGCAGCACGCCGACGTCGTGCCCCTGCAGCGTCTGGCCGAAGGCCGAGCGGCTGGTGAGCCTGTCGAACACGGTGACGGCCACGGCGAGGTTGGCTCGGGGGACGGCGGACGAGATGGCCAGGCGGAGCTGGAAGCTCTGGCCCGGTCCGACCCAGGGCGTCTGCTGGGCCAGGGTGATCCGGCTGTTGGGTGAGGTGTTCGCGCTCGCGCCGGCGGCGCCCGTCGAGCCGATCCCCGTCATGGCCGCGCCCCATATCCCGGCTCCCGCGAGTGCCAGAACGACGGCCGTCAGCCGCGCCACCCGGTGGGTCATGGCAGGACGCCGGCGCTCAGGACCGAGAGACCTCGCGGCTCGCGTCGAAAGCCGAGACTTTCGTAGAGGGCCAGGGCCTCGCGGTTCTCGAGCTGGGTATTGACCGCGGCGCGATCGACGCCCCTCCGGTGCAGCCAGGCGAGACCGTCTAGCACCAGTGCCCGCCCCACCCCGAGGCGCTGCCACGTCGGGTGCACGGCCAGGCGCTGCAGGAACCCGTGCCCACCGGCGCGGCCGGTGATGGCGTAGCCGACGACCCCCGTCGCCACGGTCGGATCGTGCCGCGCGTCCACGGCCACCCGGAAGCGGGCACGGGGGGTGGCATGGAGCGCGTCGATCAGCCCCGCCCCGTCCAGCTGCCAGAAGGGATCGAAGGCGAGGTGGTCCAGCGCCAGCACACGCGGCCGATCGGCGTGGTGCGCCCGACGGATCACCAGGTCGCGATGGAGGTGGCCCCACGACCGGTCCATCACGCCGGTCAGGTCGGCACTGAGGACGTGGAGGCTTTCCTCCACCCTGAACCCGGCGCCGATGAACGCCGCCTGCTCCGGCGCGGCGAGAGCCCCGGTGACGACCCGGGAGAACCCGTGACCGGCAAGCTGGTCGAGACACCGCCGCACGAATGCGACCGAGGGGGGCGCGGTACCGGCGAGGGGGCTGAGGAAGGCGACCCGGTCGTCGCCCTGCCACGGCCCGATCCGAGCCTGCTCGGCCCCCCAGCGGACGACCTGGACGTTGGCTGTGCTCACCTTGTATCGGAGCCTACAGAGGGAGCTAGGGGCGGTGGCAGCCACGACGAGCAGCCACGCCGGCGCCCGATAACCTCGACCGGGTGGCCGTCCTCTTCGGTACCCACACCGCCTATCTCGATCACGACACGGGCGCCGGTCATCCCGAGCGACCTGCTCGGCTGCGTGCTGTCTCCAGAGGCGTCGAGCACGCCGGCCTGACGGACATCCTCGTGCCGTTCTCGCCCCGGCCCGCCACCCGGGCCGAGCTGGAGGCCGTCCACGCGCCCCAGCACCTCGACGCCGTGGAACGGTTCTGTCGAGCTGGCGGGGGCGCCCTCGACGCTGACACGACGGCGGGCGAGAGCTCGTGGCAGGCGGCCACGGTGGCAGCGGGCGCTGGGGTCGATGCCATCGAGCGACTCGACCGGGGTGAGGCCGACGCCGCCTTTCTGGCGGTGCGCCCTCCGGGACATCACGCCACACCCGCACGGTCGATGGGCTTCTGTCTGCTCAACAACGTGGCCGTGGCCGCCGCCGCCCTGGCCGACAGGGGCGAGCGCGTTCTCATCGTCGACTGGGACGCCCACCACGGGAACGGCACGCAGGACGCCTTCTACTCCGACCCGAGGGTTCTCTACGTCTCGATGCACCAGTTCCCCCTCTATCCGGGCACCGGTCGGCTCGACGAGACGGGGGAGGGGGCCGGAGCGGGCACGACCATCAATTTTCCATTCCCACCGGGCACGACTGGTGACACCTATCGAGCGGCGTTGGACGAGGTGCTGGCGGACGCGGTCGAGTCCTTCGTCCCCACCTGGGTGATCGTCTCCGCCGGTTTCGACGGCCACCGGGCCGACCCCCTGACTGACCTTGGCCTGTCAGCGGGCGATTTCGCCGATCTGATGACCGCGGCCGTCGAGATGGTCGGTCCCGGCCGGCGGCTGGCGTTCCTCGAGGGGGGCTACGACCTGACGGCGCTGGCGGAGTCGGCCGGCGCCTCGATCGCCGCCCTGGCGGGGGTGTCCTATCGCCCCGAGGCGCCCACTTCGGGCGGCCCAGGCGGGGCCGTGGTCGCAGCGTCGAGGCTCATCTGGGAGCGCGAGGCCGTTCCGAAGCCCTCCCCGGGGGCCGGCAGCAACGGCTGAGGAACCGCCCGTGATCCCCGAGCGGCTGGCGCCGCTCATCGAGGAGGCGTCCGAGCTGGCGGAGCGGTTCAGCGCCGCCGGCCGGACTCTCTATCTGGTCGGTGGCACGGTGCGTGACGCCATCGCCGACCCGCGCGTCGACCTTGGCGCCGTGGACCTCGACTTCACGACCGACGCGTCGCCGGACGAAGTCGAGCGGCTCGTGCGGGGATGGGCGGACGCCGTGTGGTTGCAGGGCAAGAGGTTCGGCACCGTGGGCTTTCGCTACAAAGGGCGCCGCTACGAGGTCACCACCTACCGGGCCGAGGCCTACCGGCCCGACTCTCGCAAGCCGACGGTCCGCCTCGCCGATGACGTGGAGACGGACCTGTCCCGCCGCGATTTCACCGTGAACGCCATGGCGCTGCGGCTCCCCACGCTCGAGCTCGTCGATCCCTTCGGGGGGCTCCAGGATCTCGCCCAGCGCAGGCTGCGCACCCCGTTGAGCCCCGACGTGTCGTTCTCCGACGACCCGCTGAGGATGATGCGGGCGGCGCGGTTCATCGCCGGCTACGGCCTGGTGCCGGAGACGGCGCTCGTTGAGGCTGTGCGCCAGCTGCACGACCGGCTCCGGATCGTCTCGCCCGAACGCATCCGCGACGAGCTCGACAAGCTGGTGACCGTCGAGCGCCCGAGCGACGGTCTGTGGTTCCTCTGCGACACCGGTCTGGCCGGCGAGTTCCTGCCGGAGCTGCCGGCGCTGGCGCTCGAGCAGGATCCGGTGCACCGGCACAAGGACGTCCTGGCCCACACGATCGCCGTGGTCGAGCGGGCCCGCCCGGACCGCCTGCTGCGTCTGGCCGCATTGCTCCATGACGTCGGGAAGCCGGCGACGCGCCGTATCGGGTCCGACGGGGTGTCGTTCCACCACCACGAGGTCGTGGGAGCGCGCATGGCCCGCGACCGGATGCGGGCGCTCCGGTATCCGAACGACGATGTCGACGTCGTCTCACGACTGGTCGAGCTGCATCTGCGGTTCCACACCTACCGGATGGGTTGGACCGACCGCGCCGTGCGACGCTACGTGCGCGACGCGGGACCGCTGCTCGACCGCTTGAACGAGCTGACCCGCTCCGACTGCACGACCCGGAGCGCGGCCAAGGCCCGGGCGCTGTCCAGGCGAATGGACGAGCTGGAGCGTCGCTTGGAGGAGCTGCGAGCCCAAGAGGAGCTCGATGCCATCCGGCCCGACCTGGATGGCCACCAGGTCATGGAGCAACTCCATCTGGCGCCCGGGCCCGAGGTGGGAGAGGCGCACGACTTCCTGCTGGAGCTACGCCTCGACGAAGGCCCCCTGGGAGAGGACGAGGCCAGACGCCGGCTGTCCCAGTGGTGGAAGGAGCGCTCGACAGGCGATCACTGACCGGCGGCGAAGCGCTCCACCATCTCGCTGGCGTCCTCGTCCCGGTACTGCTCGGGGGGTGACTTCATGAAGTACGCCGATGGCCCGACCAGCGGTCCACCGATCTGGCGGTCGAGGGCGATCTTGGCGCAACGAACGGCGTCGATGATCACGCCCGCCGAGTTGGGCGAGTCCCAAACCTCCAGCTTGAGCTCGATGTTCAACGGGACGTCGCCGAAGTTGCGGCCCTCGAGGCGCAGGTAGGCCCACTTGCGGTCGGCCAACCAGCTGATGTGGTCGGACGGACCGATATGGACGTCGTCGTCCGGGATCCCGTGCTTCAGCTGGCTCGTCACCGACTGTGTCTTGGAGATCCGCTTGGACTCGAGGCGCTCCCGCTCCAGCATGTTCTTGAAGTCCATGTTGCCGCCGACGTTGAGCTGGTAGGTGCGGTCGAGGGCCATTCCCCGATCCTCGAAGAGCCGAGCCAGGATGCGGTGCACGATCGTCGCCCCGACCTGGCTCTTGATGTCGTCTCCGATGATCGGCACACCCGCCTCGGTGAACCGCCGCGCCCATTCGGGGTCGCTGGCGACGAAGACCGGGATGGCATTGACGAATGCCACGCCGGCCTCGAGACAGGCGGAGGCGTAGTGACGCTGCGCCTCCTCGGACCCGACCGGGAGGTAGCCGACGAGGACGTCGGCCCCGGTGCGCCGCAACACCTCGGTGACGTCGACCGGCTCGGCCGGGGACTCCTCGATCTCGAGGCGGTAGTACTTCCCGAGACCGTCGAGGGTGGGGCCGCGACTGACCGTCACCCCGAGCTCGTCCACCTCGGCGAACCGGATGGTGTTGTTGTGCCCGGCGACGATGGCCTTGCTCAGGTCGAGCCCCACCTTGGTCGCGTCCACGTCGAAGGCCGCCACGACCTCGACGTCGCCGACGTGGTAGCCACCGAGCACGACGTGCATCAGTCCCGGCACCGACTCTCCCGGCTCGGCGCTGCGGTAGTACTCGATGCCCTGCACGAGGGCGCTGGCGCAGTTGCCAACCCCGGCGATTGCGACCCGGATCTTGCTCATCGGTTGTTGTCCTCCGTCTCGGCGGCCCGCCGACGTGTCTCGGCTGGCGTCTGCCCCCCACGCCGGGCCGAGCTGCGCTCGGCGGCGATGAGGCGATCGAGCCACGAGATGTCCCGCTCGGTCGTCTCGGTGTTGTGCTCCACGAGGGAGCGCGTATATGCGTCCAGACGTTGCCGCCCGGCCTTGATCGTCTGGCGCGTCCTGGCGAGCCGCTGCACCAGCTGGGCCCGCCGTCGTTCGAGCAGGCCCAGCCGCCCCTCTGGCGGTAGATGGCGGGCGAAGGCGAGCCGGAGCGTGAAGCTGCGGTCGTCACCCTCGGTCTGGGCGTCGGCCAGCAACAGCTCTTCGAACAGCCGCTGACCCTGCTCGGTGATCCCGTAGACCTTCTTCCCCCGGCTTCCCCTGATCACGCCCCGGGCCCGGTAGGCGGCGCGTTCTCCGCCGAGGGAGCCCGTCATCGGAATGCTGGCGATGGGTCGGTTGGCCTCGACCGCCTTCACCGCGCCAGCAGCCTCGAGACGGGCGAGGGCGGGATAGAGGGAGCCGAACGAGACGCTCGACAGCGGCCCGAGCGTCTCGCCGAGCAGCTTCTTCAGCTCGTAGCCGTGGAGCTCCTGTTCCTTCAGCAGGCCGAGGATGGCCATCTCCAACACGTCGTGCTCCGTCTCGTCTCGTCGCCTCACCGAATCCCGGCCTGGCGCTCCCGGCCGGCTTCGACCACCGACCGACCCACCGACCCCTCGTCACGGAAAGGGGTCGATGTATCGGTTCGATATATCGACATGCTAGCAAGCTCGCAGCCGATCGGCGATCGGGCGGGCTCGTGAGCGGTGCTCGGGCGCAACGCGTCAGGGATTGGCGTCCGGCGGGGGGCGGTAGCCTGGCGCCGTGAGCTTGCACCCCCAGTCGTTGCGGGGCCGTCGCCCGGCGTCGGGGCTGTCGGGTGACGTCGACTACCGCCTCGCCCGCAACGCGGTGGTGAGCGAGCTCAAACGGGGACGTATGTCCCGTCTCGACGTGTGTGACGCTCAACCCGAGCTGCTGCGCGCCGCCCGCAACGTGGGCACGTCGACCGGGGAGGACTGCCCGGTCTGCGAGGAGGCCAAGCTCATGCTGGTCTCGTTCGCCTTCGGCCCCCGTCTCCCGGCGAGCGGGAGGTGCCTGACGACGGAGCAGGAGCTGGCCAAGCTCTCGCAGCGGGCCAGCGAGCTCGCCTGCTACGTGGTCGAGGTGTGCCCAGAGTGCTCGTGGAACCACCTGGCCAAGATGTTCCTCGTCGGGGGCCGCTACCGGGGCTGACCGCCGATCCCGGAGCGCCTGCGCTCGGGGACCTGCGGCTCCGAACTTACGTTTCCGGGGCCGCTTCGGCAGGCTCGTGGGGATAGAGCGAGCGGCAGGAGAAGCACCAGAGCTCGATCTCCTCGACCTTCGTGGTCGACCCGGGCGTGTCCCACGACTCCGGCACCACGTAGAGCCGATGCACGGCCACCAGCTCCTCGTCCTCGCCGGCGCAGTTCTCGCACACGCGCTCCACCGGAGTGACAGTACACTCGCGTCACCGCCGGCAGCCGTGGTGGCGCTGGACGGGAAGGAGGCTGGCATGGCTCAGCAAGGGACCGTTCCCGCCGTACGGTCGCGCAAGCGGGCAACGGGGAGCTCGCCGTTGGTGATGGTCACGGCCTATGACGCGCCGACGGCGCGCATTGCCGATCAAGGGGGCGTCGATCTCATCCTCGTCGGCGACTCCCTCGCCATGGTCGTCCTGGGCTACGACGACACGTTGCACGTGAGTGTCGACGACATGGCGCACCACGTGGCCGCCGTGAGACGGGCCGGCCCCCGGCCTCTCGTCGTGGCCGACCTTCCGTGGATGAGCTACCACGTCGACGAGGCCGACACGGTGCGCAACGGTGCCGCCCTCGTTCGAGCCGGCGCCCAGGCGGTCAAGCTGGAAGGGGGGCGTCGCCGCGTCGGCATGGTGGCGGCTCTGGTGGACGCGGAGATCCCGGTCATGGGGCACCTGGGTCTGACCCCCCAGTCCATGCACGTGATGGGGGGGTTCACGGTCCAGGCCCGCGAGGCCGAGGCGGCGAGGACGTTGCTGGCCGACGCCCGTGCACTGCAGGACGCCGGCTGTTTCGCCATCGTGCTCGAGGGCATACCGGATGTCGTCGCGGGAATGGTGACCGAAGCCATGGAGATCCCCACCATCGGGATCGGCGCCGGCCCCTGGTGCGACGGCCAGGTGCTGGTGTTCCACGACCTGGTCGGTCTCGACGAGCGGAAGGCTCCGAAGTTCGTCCGTCGCTATGCCTCGCTCGCAGCTGACGCCTCGGACGCGGTCATGACCTTCGCGGCCGATGTTCGGGCCGGCCGCTTCCCGGCCGACGCCGAGAGCTATCACCTGAAGGACGAGGTGGCGGCCGGTCTCTGGTCATCGGCTCATCCCGGTCGTTCGGCCGGTGCAGCCGAGACGGTCTCGGTCGTCGCCAGCGGAGGGGAATCCTCGGGCCGAGGCCGCGACCCACGGTGATCGACGAGCGGGACCCGCGGGTCGTCAGGGGTCGCGCGGTCTGAACCCATCCATCATCTCTGTCACACCCCCGCGCCATACTCGGTGGTGAGATGAGTGAATCGCAGACGTCGACTAGCATGATCAAGTTCCAGCCACCCCTGCCCCGGATCGACCGGGGCCCCGGACGCAGGTGCGCCGGGTCCAGAGGGAGGTGAGCCGCTGTGCGGCCCTACGAAGTCATGATCATCCTCGACGCCAGCCTGGAGGAAGATGCCATCCGGGCGGTCATCGACCGGGCCACCGAGGTCATCCAGTCCCGCGGGGGCAACCTCGCCAGGGTCGACCGGTGGGGCAAGCGTCGTTTCGCCTACGAGCTCGACCATCGCTGGGAGGGGTACTACATCCTCCTGGAGATCACGGCCGAGCCGGCGGCGTTGACCGAGCTTGCCCGGGTGCTCTCCCTCACTGACGAAGTGCTTCGTCACAAGGTCATACGGCTACCCGATCGGGTGGCGGGACTCGTCAGTCCCAGCGCTCGATCCGGGGCCAAGGCCGAGGCGAGCTGACTCTCGAACGGAGGAATCATGTCGAATGGCAACAACGTCACCCTGGTTGGAAACATCACGCGCGATCCGGAGCTGCGGTTCACCCCGACGGGGCAGGCCACCGCGTCCTTCGGCCTCGCCGTCAACCGCCGCTGGCAGAACCGGCAGACCCAGGAGTGGGAGGAGGCCACCTCCTTCTTCGACGTGGTCTGCTGGCGGGAGATGGCCGAGAACGCCAGCGAGAGCCTCGTCCGGGGCTCCCGGGTGCTCGTCACTGGTCGGCTCGACCAGCGCAGCTGGGAGAACGCCGAAGGTGAGCGGCGATCGAAGATCGAGGTGGTGGCCGACGAGATCGGTCCGAGCCTGCGCTGGGCGACGGCCCAGGTCACCAAGAACGAGCGTCGGGGCCCCGGCGGTGATGGTGGCTCCGGAGGTGGCGGGGGCGGGAGCCCCCGCCCCGTCGGTGCCGGTCAGTCCTCTGGGTACGACCACAGCGAAGAGCCCTTCTGATGCCCCGCGGCAGCGACCGGGACCGAGGCTCGAAGAGGTCTGCCAAGGACACGGGCCGGAGAACCAAGAAGAAGGTCTGCATCTTCTGCAAGGACAAGATCGACTGGGTCGACTACAAGGATGTCAACCTGCTCAGGAAGTTCATGAGCGATCGCGGCAAGATCCGGGCCCGGCGGGTCAGCGGTAACTGCGCGCAGCACCAGCGCGACGTCGCCGTGGCCATCAAGACGGCGCGGGAGCTGGCCCTGCTTCCGTACAGCCAACGCACCATGACCGAGCGCTCCGGTGGCCGCGGGGGCCGCGGCTCGCCCAGGCCCGTCGTGCCGCGGCCGGCGCCCGAGGCCGGAGCGACGGCGGGTCCGGCCGGCCGACCCGACGGCGCAGGTGGGGCTCCGGCCGCGCCCGAGACGACCGCCGGTGCGGCCGAGAGCCCGCCCGCCCGCCCGCCAGCACCCGTGGGCGCCGACGCGCGTGGCGGTGACCAGTGAAAGTCGTCCTGCGGGCCGACGTGACCGGCGTCGGCAAGCGTGGCGACATCGTCGACGTGGCGGACGGCTACGCCCGCAACTTCCTCGTGCCGAAGGGTCTCGCCATGCGGGCGACACCGGGGGTGACCTCGCAGGCCTCAGCGATGCGCAAGGCCCGTGACGTCCAGGACGCTCGCCAGCGCGAGGGAGCCGAGACCGTTGCGCGCCAGCTGGTGCCCCTCGCGATCCGGATACCGGTGCGGGCAGGCTCCGAGGGGCGGCTGTTCGGCTCGGTCACGGCCGCCGACGTGGCGCAGGCGGTCACCGAGCAGGCGGGTGTCGAGCTGGACCGGCGCCGGCTCGTCCTGGAGGAACCCATCAAGACGCTCGGTGTCCACGAGATCACCGTGAAGCTGCATACCGAGGTCGAGTTCCAGCTCACCGTCGAGGTCGTGAGCAGCGCGTCAGCCCGCACCGCGTAGCCGCGAGCTGGCGTGGCGGGGGTTGGTAGACGCGGAACTCGCCCGGCGCGCAGGCGGGACTTCGTAGTCGCTCGCCTCCTTCGGGGCGGGTACGGCACTCGCAGGGCGATGCTCGGGCAGAGAGGGCCGGTGGCCCAGGGTGAGCCGGTTGGCGCCTCGGCCCGGATTTCGCAGAACCGGGCCGAGGCGCCCGAGCCGGATCACCATGAGAGATCGACGGTCGCCCCCTCTGTCACGCCCTCCCCGTACCCTCGAACCCATGTTCACCGCCGGCAGCTGTGGAGAAGGGCGAGGTCATCCCCAGGAACATCAACAGCTTCTACCTCTAGCTACACACAGGGCTGAGCGGCGAGGGTAGGGCGTCATGGTCCAATCGCTCGACGACGCCCGCCGCAGGGGGCGAGGTGGTGCCGCAGGGCGAGTCCCGCCGCACAACCTCGACGCTGAGGAGTCGCTGCTCGGGGCGATGATCCTCTCGCGGGACGCGATCGCCACGGCCGTCGAGCGCTGCGCGGCGGAGGATTTCTACAAGCCGGCCCACGGACACGTCTTCGACGCCGTCACCACCCTGTACGCCCAGGGCGAGCCGGCCGACCCGGTCACCATCGCCGACGAGCTTCGCCGGGCGGGCCTGCTCGACGCCATCGGGGGCCCGGCGACACTGATCTCGCTCCAGGCCAACACCCCCGCCATCTCCAACGCCGGCCGCTACGCGCGCATCGTCGAGGAGCACGCGCTCCTGCGCCGCATGATCGGCGTGGCGGCCGAGATCGCCGAGCTCGGTTACGAGATGCCCGAGGACGTGACCGCGGCGGTGGACCGGGCCGAGACGATGGTGTTCGAAGTGGCCCAGCGTCGCGGGGTCGACACCGTCGCGACGGTACGGGATCTGCTGGCCCGCACCCTGGACAACCTGGAGTCGCTGTACGACCGGGGGGACGCCATCACCGGCATCCCGACCGGGTACAACGACCTCGACGAGCGGCTGTCCGGCCTGCAGCCGTCCAACCTGATCATCGTCGGGGCCCGGCCCAGCATGGGCAAGACGTCGTTCGCCCTCGGCCTCGTGGCCCATGCGGCCATGGAGAGTCGCCTTCCCGTCCTGCTCTTCTCGCTCGAGATGAGCCACCTCGAGCTCACGCAGCGACTGCTGTGCGCCGAGGCCCGCGTCGATGCCACCCGTATGCGCAACGGCCGGCTGCTCGAGTCGGACTGGCCGAAGATCAGCACGGCCATCGGTCACCTGGGTGAAGCGCCGATCTTCATCGACGACAACCCCAACATCACCGTCATGGACATCCGGGCCAAGGCGAGGCGGCTGAAGAGCCGCGAGGGTCTGGGGCTCGTGGTGGTGGACTACCTCCAGCTGATGTCCGGCCGCACCACGGCGGAGAACCGTCAGGTGGAGGTCTCCGAGATCAGCCGGGGCCTCAAGATCCTGGCCCGCGAGCTCGAGGTACCGGTCGTGGCCCTCTCTCAGCTGTCCCGCAACCTGGAGCTGCGAGCGGACAAGCGGCCCGTGCTCGCCGACCTGAGAGAGTCCGGGAGCTTGGAGCAGGATGCTGACGTCGTCTTGTTCATCTATCGCGACGAGGTGTACCACCAGGACTCGCCGGATCGGGGAACGGCGGAGATCATCCTGTCGAAGCACCGGAACGGGCCGACGGGGCTCACCCAGCTGGCGTTCCTCGAGCACTACACGCGCTTCGCCAACATGGCTCGGGTGTGAGTGGCAACCTACCGGCATGACCGAGACAGCGACGCGCATCACCGAGTCCGTCGAGTGGCGGGCCCTCGAGGCCCACCACGCCCAGGTCGAGGACATCCATCTCCGGGAGCTCTTCGCGGGGGATCCGCACCGGGGCGAGGCCATGACGGTCGAGGCGGCCGATCTCTACCTTGACTACTCCAAGAACCTGATCACGAGCGAGACGCTCGGGCTCCTCCGGGCGCTGGCCGAACGGGCCGAGGTCCGCCAGCGGGCCGACGACATGTTCAGCGGCCGGCGGATCAACGTGACGGAGAACCGATCCGTGCTGCACGTGGCCCTCCGGGCCCCGGAGGGGGCGTCGATCGTCGTGGACGGCACGAACGTGGTGCCCGAGGTCCACGCCGTGCTCCGGAAGATGCGCGACTTCAGCGGACGGGTGCGGAGCGGCGAGTGGACGGGCTACACGGGACGACGCATTGCCAACGTGATCAACATCGGGATCGGTGGCTCCGATCTGGGCCCGGCGATGGCCTACGAGGCGCTGAAGGACCACAGCGACCGGTCGATGACCGTGCGCTTCGTCTCCAACGTCGACGGCACCGACATCTGGGAGGCGACGCGCGACCTCGATCCGGCCGAGACCCTGTTCGTGGTGTCATCGAAGACCTTCACCACGGTCGAGACGCTGACCAACGCCCATACGGCGCGGGACTGGCTGGTCGGCGGCCTCGGTGACGACAAGGCCGTCAGCCGGCACTTCGCCGCCGTCTCCACCAACCGGGCCAAGGTGGAGGAGTTCGGCATCGATGTCGACAACATGTTCGAGTTCTGGGACTGGGTCGGTGGCCGGTACTCCTACGACTCCGCCATCGGGCTGTCGCTCATGGTTGCGATCGGAGCCGACAGCTTCATGGACATGCTCGCCGGCTTCCACGCCATGGACGAGCACTTCCGCACCGCTCCTCTCGAAGCCAACATGCCGGTGATCCTCGGCCTCATCGGGGTCTGGTACGACGACTTCTTCGGTGCGCAGACCCAGGCCATCTTGCCGTACAACCAGTACCTGGGTCGGTTCCCGGCGTACCTTCAGCAGCTCGACATGGAGAGCAACGGCAAGTCGGTCGACCTGCAGGGCCGGCCGGTGGACTACCAGACCGGGCCGATCGTCTGGGGCCAGCCGGGCACGAACGGCCAGCACGCCTTCTTCCAGCTGATCCACCAGGGCACGAAGCTCATACCGTGCGACTTCATCGGCTTCTGCGAGCCCAACCACCTCGTCGGTGGCCATCACGATCTCCTCATGGCCAACTTCTTCGCCCAGACCGAAGCCCTCGCCTTCGGCAAGACGAGCCAACAGGTCGAGGCCGAGGGCGTGCCCGCCGCCCAGGTGCCGCACCGCACCTTCCGGGGCAACCATCCGACCAACACCATCCTCGGCCCAAAGCTGACGCCACGCCTTCTCGGTGAGTTGGTCGCCCTCTACGAGCACAAGGTGTTCACCCAGGGGACGATCTGGAACATCAACTCGTTCGATCAGTGGGGCGTGGAGCTGGGCAAGGTCCTCGCCAACCGCATCCTGCCCGAGTTGACGGCTGCGGACGACCCTCGGCTCGACCACGACACGTCGACCAACGCCCTGATCGGCCGGTATCGCCGGTCCAGGTGAGCCCTGGACCGGCGACGAAACGAGCTACCGCGCCGCCGCCGCCCGACGGCGCGACAGGGTGCCCCCCTTGCAGGCCACGCACACGGTGGCCGCGGGCACGGCCTCGAGCCGCGCCGACGGGATCTGCTCGCCACACGAGGTGCAGCGGCCGTACGTCCCCGACTCGACCCGGGCCAGGGCGGCGTCGATGTCGATCAGGGCGGACCTGGCCGCGGCGCCCAGAGCCTGATCGCGATCGCGGTCGACAACCATGCCCGCACCTTCGCCGAACCCGTCCTCGACGTCGGTGTCGCTCATGCCCCGCTCGGCCGTCAGCTCGGCCACGTCGGCTTCCAGCCTCTCGGCGAGGTGCTGCTGCCGGGCCCGCTCCTCGAGAAGCAACTGGCGCTGATGGTCGAGGAAGTCGGGTGCATAGTTAGCGGTCTGTCTGGAAGTTCGGTTCATGGTCCTCACTGTCGTCGGCACATTCGTTCGGGACGCACTGCAACGCCGAGAGACGTCGGTCTATGCCCAGTGCTGAGTGACGACTCGGGAACCAAGCCACCAGAGCTGCTCAGCGCGACGCTCCCCCTCCTTGTCGCCGGGTCGTCGGAACGTCTCGGCGATCCTCCACCGGAACTCTCCGCGGAGGTTACGCGTGAGCACCCCCGAGAACAAGGGGTCAATCGGCGCCGACCGGTAGTTTCCCGAGCCGGCTGTCGAGGTGGGACGTATCCTGTTGTGGCATCGGGCGGCGACGCATCGATGTGACCAGCCGGTGCGTCGATCGGCACCGCGAGAGAGGGAGGGTGACAATGCGACTCGGCAAGGTGGAGGCCAAAGGCTTCATCGAAGAGCCGGTCGAGCTCTCGACCGCGTCACACGACCCGATCGAGACTCGCCGAGAAGAGGAGCCCCCGGTCGCGCAGCCGCACGCGCCGCGGACAACGCCCGAGGATCAGCCCACTCCCACGGCTTGAGCGGGATGCGGTCGCTGCTGCGCCGCTCCCTCCCCGTCGAGCAGCCGCACGGACCGCTGACGGGGTACAAGCTCGCCTATCCATTTCTGTCCGCTGACGATCGGTTGGCCGGCCTTGGCGGTCTGTCGATCGGCGGCCAGCACGTCTACGGTCCTGTGGCCGAGGCCACCTGCGTGTGGAGCCGTCGGCACGCGCCGCCGAAGCGCACGTGTAGCTGCGGGTTCTACTGCTTCCACTCGCTCGCCCCGGCTCGCGCCATGGCTTGCGAGACCAGGTACCGACCGACAGTCCTGCTCGAGGTGGCGGTGACCGGGGGCTACATCCGCTACGAGGACGGCCTTCGCTACGGCCGGCAGCGGGTGCGGGGTGTCCGCGTGGGTCGCTGCCGGTGCGGCCGGCCAGCGACGATGCTGGTGGACAGCGGGACCGGCCTGTCCGGCTGGCGACAGCTCGAACCGACCTGTGCCGGCTGCGCGGGATGGTCGGCGGGGCTGACGTTCCACGGCTTCGCGGAGCGTCTCGGCGGGGCGATCAGCGTCGCCAGCGACTGTGAGCCTGATCCGTCGCAGGTGCTGGCGGCACGATCACCTGCGGCCGCCGATCGCAACACCTCGGATGCCATGGCGCCCGGCGCGATCGGCGAGCCTTCGCTCGCCGTGGTCGCCGCCGAGGCGGCCCTCCTTCAGGCCCGCCTGGACGAGCTCCAGCGCCAGCTGGCCCAGCTGTCGGGCGACGACCCGCCGGGAGGCGGTCGACAGGACCCGAGCGAGCCATTGGAATGATCGAGGGCCCGGTGGTGCTGATGCCTGTGCGGGCTGTCGTCACGAGCCGAGCCCGAAAGTGGAGATGACATGCCGATCACCCGTTTGAACCACGCCGTTCTCTACGTGCGCGACGCTCGACGCAGCGCAGCCTTCTACACCGAGGTCCTGGGAATGGCTGTCCGCCATGCCGTCGGGGACGGGACAGCGATCTTCCTCTGCTCACCGGGCTCGGACAACGACCACGATCTCGGCTTGTTCAGCGTCGGAGACGGGGTCAGCGGGTCCCGCGCGGGCAGGGAGACGGTCGGGCTGTACCACCTCGCCTGGCAGGTGGACACACTCGACGAGCTCGACCGTCTGCGGGGCGTCCTCACCCAGCGGGGCGCGCTGGTCGGCGCCAGCGATCACGGTGTGAGCAAGAGCCTCTATGCCCGCGACCCAGACGGCCTCGAGTTCGAGGTCATGTGGGCGGTGCCCTTGGACCTGCTCGACGAGAGCGACCAGACCGTCCAGGTCTCCCCCCTCGACCTCGACAAGGAGAAGGAGCGCTTCGGCGCAACCACCGTGAGCACCGGTTGAGGCGAGAAGGGGCCGCCGCTGCGCGTTGCATCCGCCGACCCGGATCTGCCCGCTCGGCGAGCACTCGCCTGGTCACGGCGGTAGCCTGCGCCCAGCGGTACAGGGGCGCGCCGGCCGCCCTGGTCTGGTGACGCTCTCAGTGCCAGGACCGAGGGACGCCATGAGCCTCCGCGCCGAGCCCAGCCTGAGGGTGATGATCGTCAGCAGCCAGCCGATCGCCCGCGCCGGGATGGCCGCGGTGCTGCGCCCCTTCCGATCGCGGGTGAAGGTGGTCGGCGAGGTCGGCGGGGTCTATGCCGCCCCGGCGCAGGCGGAGCGCTTGGAGGCAGAGGTCGTGCTGTTCGACACTCGCCTCGACGCGCCCGACGGGCTCGACCAGGTGGCTCACCTGGCGACCGCGCTGGGCGGGAGTCGCGTCGTCGTGCTGGCCCGTCGGGACGAGGCCCGTTTCACCTGGTCGACCCTCCGGCGGGGCGCCGCCGGCTTCCTGCTCGACACCATTGCAGGGCCGGACCTCGTCGAGGCGCTGGGGGAGGTGAGCCGGGGCGCCATCGCTGTGGACCCGGCGTTGGCTGGCGGCCCCCGGCTCGACCCGGACGAGGCCCTCGCACCTCGGTGGCCGGGCGCGTACCTGGGGCTGACCGAGAAGGAGAGCCAGATCCTGGAGCTGCTGGCCCACGAGGAACCGACCGCCGTGGTCACTCGCCAGCTGGGCATGAGCAGGACCGAGGTGAAGGCCCATGTCCGGTCGGCCTATCGCCGGCTGCACGCTCGGGACCGCTCGGACGCGTTGGCCCGACTGGCACGGGAAGGGCTCTTCTCCTGACGGAAGGACTAGGACGATATAGCCCCTTCGTCGACACAAATAGTCCTCGCCGACCATTGCGCGATCGTCTCGTCGCGCTCACCCTAAGGCCTCGGACCGCGCTACCTGGCCCCCTCGTGGCTGCCATCGTCGTACCACGGGCCAGGTGGCGTGGTCTGCTCTTTGGGGGCCTGTCGACCTCGATTCCCTGTCAGGAGGACGCGGGCAAACCGTTCGCCGTGACGGGCTCGCCGATGATCAGCTCGCTCTCGGCGATGAGCGGGCCGAGCGTCGGCGCCGCCTTGGCCATCGCTTCGCCGCCGCTGTGGGCGGCGAACGCGTCCTCGTCGGCGTAGAGCTCCGAGACCCAGAACACGTCGGGATGGTCCTTGGAGCGGTTCATGAGGTACAGCACGGTGCCGGGCTCGTTCTCGGCTTGGTCGAGGAGGGGCTGGAAGGCGGCGATGAGCTCGTTGCCCTTTCCCTCTTTCGCCCGGACCCTGGCGAGCACCGCGACCTGTGGCATCAGAGCCTCCCTCCCGGCAGTGGAGTCGGGATCATACGCTCGTCCGGGTTCCGGTGCCTGAACGGCCTTCCCCGACGCCGGTGGGCCGCCCGAGGGACGGCCACTCGGCGCGTGTCACTCGAGGAACGCCTCGGCGACCGGCACCAGCAGGGTGCTGCGGGTGACGCCCATGTGGGTGGTGCCCGGCAGCACCGCGAGTTGGCCCTGGATCAGAAGCCGCATCGCCTCGGCGGCGTTCTCGACGTGGATGAAGTCCGTGTCGCCGATCAGGATAAGGACCGGGAGGTCGACGCCTCGGAGCTGGTCGTCGGTCCAGCCCCTGAACGCCCGCACCAGTCCGCTCGTCTTCTCGGCCATGACGTCGAATGCGCCCGGCTCGGGCGCCGTCGCGTGGTAGGCGTCACGCATCGCCTGGAAGTCGTCCTGGGTCGGCAGCCGTCCCGGGTCGACCTCGCCGGCTCGATCGTTGCGGTGGTCGGCCGAGGCCAAGACGGCCCGACGGACGCGGTCCGCGTGCGAGATCACCAGCTCGTAGCCAGTGAGCCCGCCGAGACTGAAGCCGACCACGTCGGCCCGCTCGATCCCCAGATGGTCGAGCAGGGCCACCACGTCGGCCGCGAAGTCGGCGAAGGTCGGGGGACGGTCGATATCGGCGGTGTGACCGTGACCCTGGAGCTCGACCGCGATCACCCGATGGCGCTCGGCGAGCGCCGGCAAGGCGATGGCGAAGTTCAGGTCGATGGTCATCAGACCGCCATGGAGGAGCACCAGCGGCGGCCCCTCGCCGTGCTCCTCGTAGTAGAGGTGCAACCCGTTGACGTCTGCGTACGGCATGTCGGTATCGACGCCGCAGCCGTCGCGAACTCATCGCGGTGGAGGGTCTCGGACGCGAAGGAAGGGGCGGCGTAGACCGCTCCTGACCTGCACCTTCGGAAGAGACCGGGCGACGGGAATCGAACCCGCGTTCTCAGCTTGGGAAGCTGGGTTCTAGACCCGCTCTGAGCTGGCGAAACGTCGCCTGAGCGGGCCGGCGTGCCCCCTACGTGCCCCTTCGCCCCTCGACCGCGGGCCGCAGCGGGACCACGTCGGACTGGCGGCGCACGTCCGACAGCATGTCGGCCATCGCCCGCTGCCTGTCGGCTGTCGAGTGCTGGTAGCGCAGCGCCGCGTCGGGGCTGGAGTGCCCGCCGGCCTCCATCAGCTCGGCCGTAGTGGCCCCAAGGGTGGCCCGCCAGGTGAGCCCGGAGTGCCGTAGGTCGTGCAGGTGCAACTCGGGCCGGCCGATCGAGGCGCGAGCGGCCTTCCATGCCTGGTACAGCGCGGCAGTGCGCACGATCCCGCCCTCGGCGCCGGTGAACACGAGCGCGTCGGGCTCGGGCGCCACGTAGGCGTCGAGGTGAGTGGCCAGGGCCTCGACCAGGTGCGGCGGGATCGCCGGCGTGCGCCGGCCGGCCTCGGTCTTCGGCGGCCCAAACACGGGGCCGCCCTTGGCGAGGCGCTGTAGGTTGCGCTCGACGCGGACCTCGGCGTGCAGCAGATCGAGGTCGCGCCGGCGCAGCGCCAGCAGCTCGCCCACCCGGCCCGTGCAGAATGCGGCCAGCAGCACGATCGGCCGCCATCGCTCGGGCATGGCCTCGGCCATCGCTTCGACCTCGGCCATGCTGGCGATCGGGCGCTCGGGCGCGTGCTCGACGCCGGCGCCTTTGACCACGCACGGGCTCTTGACGATCAGCTCGTCGGCGACCGCGGTCTTTGTGATCGTCCGCAGCAGCCGGTACGCCTTGGCCGCGGTCGAGTCTCCGGGGCCGTCGGGACCGCCGAGGCGCGCGTGCCACCTGCGCACCGCCGCCGGCGTCAGCCGGGCCAGGTCGGTCGCGCCGAGCGTCGGCAGGATATGGAGGTCGAGCAGTCCTCGGTAGGTCTCGCGAGTGCGCAGCCTCAGGTCGGGTCGCTGCTCGAGCCAGTCGTCGGCGTAGGCGGTCAGGGTGACGCAACCGGCCGATGGGTCGACCCACCGGCCCTCGGCCTGGTGAGTCTCCTGTGCGTTGAGCCAGCGGTCGGCGTCGACCTCGGTCGCAAAGGTGGTCGGCGCTGCGATGAGCCGGCCCGGCCGGGAGGGATCGGGGACCCTGGCTTGCCAGCGGCCAGAGGGGAGCTGGCGCACCCGGCCGAAACGGCGCCGCCCCTTGGCGGCCATCGCTCAGCGCCTCGCCTTCGGCGCGGGCGCCTTGGTGGCCTGCTCCAGCGCCTCGATCACGTAGTCCTTGAGGGTCACCCCCCGGAGCGCAGCCGCCGACTTCGCCCGTCGGTGCAGGTCGTCGGGGATCTCGTAATGGATGCGGGCCACTGTGCTCACGCTAGACCTCCGGGCTTACCTAGGTAGGATTGCTAAGTGAACTAAGCGAGAGTAGCATGTCAGGCAAAGGGTGCGGGAATCCCCCTTTCCCAGCCGACCCAGGGAGGCCCCCCGGACATGACCACCGCCCTACCCTCCGACGACCAGGCCGGCGCCCTGGTCCCGGTGCCGGCGCCCCCCCACCTGGTGCCGGTCCCCGAGCCGCCCGCCAGCTCGCCAGCCGACGCCTACTTGGCGTCCCTCGCTCCGGGCTCCCGCCGCACGATGGCCGCCTGCCTTGACCGCCTGGCTGCCCTGGTCACCGCCGGCACCTGCCCGTGCTGCGAGGCCGACCTGGTCACACGGGCGCCGGGGTCCCTCGCCGCCACCTGCGCCACCCACGGCCGAGCTGGCGCCACCCTGGCCTGGCACCGGCTCACTCCCGCCCACTCGGCCGCCCTCCGAGCGGCTCTGGCCGACCAGGGGCCGGCCGCCACCGGGAACAAGGCGCTCTCCGCCTACCGCGGCGTGCTCAAGGCGGCCCGTCGGCTCGGGCTCCTCACCCGCCAGGCCGAGGTCGACCTGGCCGACGTCGACGCCCTCAAGGGCAGCTCGCCGCCGGCGGGCCGCCACCTCGACGCCGCGGAGCTGGCGCGCTTGTTCCGCGCTGCCTTGGCCGACCGTTCGGCCGCCGGCGCTCGGGACGCGGCGCTGCTCGCCATCCTCGCCGGCGCCGGCCTGCGCCGGAGCGAGGCCGCCGCCCTGGACGTCGCCGACCTCGACGGCGACCAGCTCACGGTCCGGCGCGGCAAGGGCGCCAAGGCCCGCCAGGTGTACCTCGCCCAGGGGGCGCCCGAGCTGCTCGACCGCTGGCTGGCCGTCCGCGGCCCCGAGCCTGGGCCCCTGTTCGTGCGCGTCGACCGGGTGGGCCGCATGGGTGCCGGGCGCCTGGGCGCTGCCGCCATCCGCTCGCGCCTTGCGGTCCGAGGCGAGGAGGCCGGCCTCGAGCCCTTCACCGCCCACGACCTCCGCCGCTCGTGGATCGGCGGCCTGTTCGACGCCGGCGCCGACCTCCCGTCCGTGCAGCGGTTGGCCGGCCACGCCAACCCGGCGACCACCTCCCGCTACGACCGGCGGCCCGAGCGGGCGAAGCGCGACGCTGCCCACCGGCTCACTCTCCCCGTCGTGGTGACCGACCGATGACCGACACCCGCCGCAAGGCGGCGAGCGGCGACCTGCTGGCGGGCTACCTCGTCCGGGCTCGGTGCCGGGTCGACGTCCGGCCCAGCTATCCGGGCGCCCGTCTCGTCTGCTCCTGCCCGGGCCTGGCGCGGTCCGGTCAGGAGGACCCGCCGACAGGCGTGGGGCGACGTCGCCCGGTGGCGCCAGGAACACGCGCCGGCGTGGTAACCGCCCCCCTCTCTGACCTGGGCTTTGGCCGCTTTGTCCGACGCGAAGAAAAAGGGGCCCCCGCGTGCGCGCACGCGAGGCAGGTGACCGCATGAAGCGCACGAAGATCCGCTGGGCGACCAGCACTTGGTCGCCGATGGTGGGCTGCACCCGCGTGTCCCCTGGCTGCGGCCTGGCCCTTCCAGGGCAGGGCGAGGGGGCCGGGTGCTACGCCGAGACCATCGCCACGAAGTTCGCCGGCGGGCCCGCCTTCCCCGAAGGCTTCCGGCCCACGTTCAAGCCGCAGAGGCTCGACGACCCGAGGCGCTGGCGCGACCCGGCCGTCGTGTTCGTCTGCGCGATGTCGGACCTCCACCATGAGACGTTCACCCGCGACCAACTCGATCAGGTGCACGATGTCATGGCCGAGGTGGACCGCCATGAGTACCTGATCCTCACGAAGCGCCCGCAGCGCATGGCCCGCTACCTGCTCGGGCCCGACGGCTGGCTGGCGCGCCGCGGCCTCGACCGCGTGCCCGATCACGTCTGGCTCGGGACCTCGATCGAGACCGACCGCTATGTGTGGCGGGCCGACTGGCTCCGCCGCATCCCGGTGGCCATCCGCTTCGTGTCGGCGGAGCCGCTGCTCGGGCCGCTGCCGTCACTCGACCTCGGCGGGATCTCCTGGGTGATCATCGGGGGCGAGAGCGGCCCCGGCTATCGCCGCCTCGACCACGCCTGGGCCCGAGACCTCCGGGACCGCTGCCGGGACGCCGGCGCCGCGGTCTTCGTGAAGCAGGACAGCGGCGGTCGGACCGAGCTGCGGCCCGAGTTTCTCGGGCGCCGCGTGCAGGAGTACCCCGAGGCCCGCCTGCACCATCCCGCTGTGGCCGCCCTGGTCGAGAGGCGCTGACCCCGCCGGCGCTGATCTGCCCCCCTCCGGCCCCTCCTGGCCGGCCCCTGGGCCCGGACGGCCCCACCGGCACCCGATCCCACGCTGGAAACCGCCCAGGGGCCAACACAGGCCCACAGCGGCCTCTCCTGGGCGAAACTCCTTGGAGCCCACCCTTTCCGGGCGAGTGGGACCATCGGGGTCATGGCCGGTAAGCGGGGCATCTCGCGGTCAAGCGTGGTCGCCGTCAACCCTCCTGTCCCACGCAGTCCCGCGGACAAGCTGCGGACCGCATGATGCGTAGGCAGGTCGGGCGGCCGCTCCTTGGATTTGGCGCTGGGGCTTCGAGCGGTCTTCATAGCTTCCCGCCCTACCCGATCGGCCGCAGTTCGGGGTTCGAGTCCCTCAGCGCGCACCAAATCTTCGGCGCAGGGAGGACGGGCCCATGGGGGCGTGGCCACTACCCGGACTGGTCCCCAATGGGGTGGCGACGGACGGCCGCCCGCCCGAAGAGGCGGAGCGGACCGGACCGGCGCCCCTGGGTGGCTGACCTGACGCTATGAGGGCGGGCCTCCCCGCCCGGCTCAGCGGAGTGCTACTCCGGTAAACGAGCTCGGCCCAAGGGCCTGCTCAGAGTCCTCTGTGGACTACGCATCACGAGCTCGAGACAGGGAGGCCAGAACCATGTTCGTCGGGATGGACGTCCATCGCAATCGGACCCAGGTCTGCTTGCTCGAAGGGGACGGAGCGGAGATCTACAACCGCAACGTCCCCAACGATCAGGCTCGCCTGGTGGAGCTGCTCGGAGACCTGGACGCCGGCACGCCGGTGGCCTTCGAGGCCGCCTACGGGGCCGCCTGGGTGGCGGAGCTACTCGAGGATCTCTCCTTGGAGCCCCACCTGGCGCATCCCTCTGGGTGCAAGGCCATCGCCTCGGCCAAGCTCAAGTACGACAAGCTCGACGCCCGCACCCTCGCCAACCTGCTGCGCACCGGCTACCTGGCCGAGGCGTGGCTGGCCCCGCCGGAAGTGCGCGAGCAGCGCCTGTTGTTGCGGGAGCGAGCCTGGCTGGTGCGGCTGCGGACCATGGCCAAGAACCGCATCCGGGCCCAGCTGGCCGAGGAGGGGATCCGTCCGCCGGTCAGCCTGTGGACCCAGACTGGCCACGAGTGGCTCGAAGACCTGGAGCTCTCCGAGCTCCACCGACGGGTGGTGGGCGACTGCGAGGTGCTCCTCGCCATCCTCGAGTCGCGCATCATCGGCCTGGAGGCCACTATCCGCGCCGACGCCCGCCACGATCCGTGGGTCGAGGCGATGCGGACCATCCCCGGCATCGGGCTGCTCACGGCCATGACCCTCGCGGCTGAGATCGGCGACATCGCCCGGTTCCCGACTGCCCGCAAGCTGTGCGCCTGGGCCGGACTGACGCCGTCCATGCGCAACTCCGACCGCAAGGCCCACCACGGACACATCACCAAGGATGGGCCCGCCGCAGTCCGCCACGTCTTGGGCGAGGCCGCCCACGTTGCCAGGCACTCCGAGCCATACCGCTCCGACTTCCTGCGCATCCAGCACCGACGTGGCACGGGCATCGCCCTAGTTCGCACGTCGCGCAAGCTCATGACCCAGGTCTTCCACACCCTTCGCGCCCTCGAGGCGTGAGCGGAGCCAGGTTCGGCTGCCGGGTGAGTCCGGAAAATTCCATGCGCCTGAAACACGGCCGTTGACCTGACTGAGACAGCCCGGCTTCCGCATCAACGTCGTGCGCCCCGATGGGGCCGAATGGGTGGTTGCGAGGCCAGCTCCGAACCGGTGAGCCCCCCTGCTTTCCTCCCAAGCGTGCGCCGGTCCTCGCTGGCGTCACGGTCGTTCGTCCGCGCTCCGCTTGCGGGCGCTCCACCGTGACCCAAGCTGCGGTCCGTCGCCAAAAGCACCCAGGAGCAGGGGGAATGTACTTGACGAGGCCCGCCCTCATGGGTGGGATGATGGGCGCTGGGTGGGTGGGAAAGTTTCGATTTCGGTGGTACTTATTTAGGAATTGTGGCGAGTGCTCATTTTGGGGCTCTACGCGACGAAGCGTGGTTGACGGCCTCTGATTCGTGCGGTGGGACCAGTCTGCCATTGGATACCGCAGTGGAGCAGGAGGCGGAGCCGATAGTTGCGGAAGCTGCGGAAGCCGTGTCCGACACGCTTGACCTTCTTGATGAGCAGGTTGGTGGCTTCAGTGGCTCCGTTGGACAAGCCCGTGCGGTGCCATCCGAGGATCTCGCGTTCCCAGGAGCCGATGGTGCGGGCGAGGCGAGTGAGCTCTGGGACCTCGGCGTCGGTGCACTGTTGGTAGAACTCGGCGAGGCCTCGACGGGCAGCCCTGATCGAGCGGGTGGCGTATACGTCCCGCAGGAGCTCTTTGGCGAGGTAGGCGGCACCGACTTCGTCGTCGGGATCGCCCGCCGCCAGCCCGGCTTGAAGGCGAGCCCAGCCTGATCGCTGAGCCGCTCGTGGGCCACGAGGAGCCGCCGTCGGATCCGGTAGAGCGGGTCGTGGCGGCGGCCGCGATGGCCGAGGGTGTCTTGTTGGACACGTCGTCGTACTTGGTCGAGGGCGACGTTGGCGAGCCGAACGGCATGGAAGTGATCGACCACCAGCCGGGCCCCCGGCAGGCCGGCTGCGATACCGGTGGCATAGCCCCGATAGGGATCGATGGCCACGGTGGAGATGCCCGCCAGCCAGGTCGGCGGCTTGGCCTTCAGCCAGGCAGAAACCGCTGCTGCTGTTCTGCTTTCGACCACGTCGATGAGCCGATGGCGGTCCAGGTCGACGAACCCGGTGACCATCAGGGTCGAATGCTGGGCGGTGGCAGCAAGGAACGAGGTCTCGTCCAGGCCGAGGGCGGACGGAGCGCCGAGGCGGGACAGGTGGTTCACCCTCGGGGTGCCGTGGTCGACTACCGCTGCCATGGCCGTGTGCCAGCCGACGCCGAATTTTCGGGCCACCTGGGCGACCGAGTCACCATCCTGGCCGACCTGTCGGCAGATCTCGGCTCTGGCTCGCTCGGTGAGCGACGAACGCGGGCCGAAGTCATCGGTGTCCTCGCTGAAGCTGACCACCGCACAGTCTGGCTCCGGACAGCGCCAGATCCGCTTGCGCCACACCAGCACGACCGGCCGAACGGCCATCGGCAGATCTCGGACCTTCACCACCCGCCGGCCGTAGCCCACGGCCCGAGTCCCGCACGCCGGGCAGCCGGTAACACGGCCATGGTCTCCACGAGCATCCACAGCTCGCGTTGTGTTCCATCTGGGCGCCGACCACGAACTCGGGCATGCCGAGCACCGTGGTCGCTCCCTCGCTACGGTGTATCACCGTCAAGGGCCTCCTCTTCTGAGGTTCGGACAAACCGCAGAATCGCGAGGCCCTTGGCCGCGCTGGTGGACCCTATGACCCAGGCCCGTTCCTCACTGGCGCCCACGCTTCATCGCGGAGAGCCCATTTTGGACTGGGTGGAAGGGGTCTATAGAGGCTCCAATCTTGGGAGCGGCGCCTATAGGGGGCAGAAACCCTTATGGGAGAGGGTTATGGGTGCCTCCTCTTGGGAGGCTCAGCAAAGCCCTTGTAGTAGAAGGGTTCTGTATTTATGGAAGGCGGGAGTACCAAGCAGGACAGGCATCTCTTGGCGACTGCCGATCACCCCACTCCTATCGTCGGGTGAGCCTTGACCTACGGCTCGGCCCCTCGCCCGCCGGCGTAAATGGACACCAGCCGGGCCACAATCGTCACCAAAAAGAGCTGGCCCATGAGGGCCTCGAGCACGACGACGGAACGCCCAAGGTTCGTGGCCGCCGTCAGGTCTCCGTACCCCACCGTCGTCTGGGTGACGAAGCTGAAGTACAGGAACTGGTTGGCGCTGGCGTGCTGGGTCTGGACGAAGAACGGCGTCCCGGACACGACGGCGATGAAGCGGTAGAGGGCGGCCCACATCAGCCCGAGGACCACGTACACGTCGACGGCGCCGGCAATGGTCTCGATATTGACCCTCGGATGACGCAGGATGCGGTTGAGGATCACGAACGGGGTCACCAGGAGCAGGCCTAGGAAGATCAGGTGGACCAGAGCCACCAAGCCGCCGACGAGCGAGCCGATCAGGGTGAGCACGAACCCGACGACCACGCCCAACCGGGCCAACCCCTGGAGCCGGTCCCGTGCGTGCGAGGTGCGCAGGGTGATGAGCAGCGTGGCGCCCGCCCCCACCTCCTGGAGAAGCCGGCTCCAGGTCGCCTGCGGGCCCAGCGACACCAGAAAGTACGTGACGATGAGCAGGAGGAACACCAGGACGTAGGTGTCGCCGCGCTCGACCCGCCTGGCCAGCTCTCGCCAGCTTCGACCGGCCGGCCGATCCCCACCCTGCTCATGCGGTTCTGGGGCGCCCGTGTCGGAGATGGCAGCTAGCGTAACGGCTCACAGGGACGGCGGGCCGTACTCGGTTACGTTGAGTAACCGACAGGTACGGAGCGTTCTCGGACCCGCACGAAATTCCCCCCCATAAGGGGCCAATATGGACCAACAGCGTTCGGGCAAGCTGACGTTCTCCGCGGTCATAATGGGTGCTGCTGGGATCTCGCTCATCACCGTCGCTGGTTGGGCTCTCACCTTCGAGGGCTCGCTGTCGATGAACATCAGCAGAGCCCTGCACGGCCACAGTCTGACGACGTCCGGCGCAATTCTCCTCGTCGTTGGCATCGTGCTGACGGTTTGCGGTGGTGGACTGCTGGTGGGGTCGAGGGTGAGTCGGTGGGTCGGAATTGGCGTCGGCGCCGTCGGTGCCATCAGCGGCATCTGGTACGTGGCCTACCTCCCGGGCTGGGCGATCGCCTACACCATCCTCGGCGTCGTCATCGTGTACGCCTTGACTCTGTACGAGACTGAGCTGGGTTCGTCATGACAGCCACGAACGCTCCTCGCCATGGCAGATGGAGTGCTCTGCGCCATCACGTCGCGAAGGTCTTCGAGCTGCACCACGAAGGGGTCAACGTACCGAGAGCCGTCGTCGCCGCGGGGCTTCTACTGGTGACCCTCGTCGTCATGGCCGCCATGCACCAAGAGAGGTACTTCCTCAGCGTGGCATTCGCCCTGCTGTTCACTGCGCTGAGTGACTCCGGCGGTGATTACCCGTACCGGCTGCGTGGCATGGCCTTGGTCGGGGTCACCGGTGCCTTGCTGACGGCCCTGGGATTTGGCATCGGCGGAGGCGCCTGGGGGTTCGTGGTGCTCGCCACCTTTGGTGTCACCGTGCTCGGCGGGTTGGCGATCAACTTCGGTCTGCGCCGGTTCGTTGCCGGGGTTCTTCTCAACGTCTGGTTCCTCATCACCTTGTCAGAGGCGGCTGGTCTCCCGGCGCGGGCCAATCCCCACGAGTGGGAACAGGCGCTGGCCTGGCTCATCGGGTCAGCCATCTGGATCGCTTTCACCTTCTCTCTGTGGTTGGGACGCGGGAGAGGCCCGCGACCTTCGCCTCTCCCCGAGATCCCGGACGACGTTCCGCCGATCAAACTGACCCGACCGGTGGTGTCATTCGTAGCGCTCCGGGCCTTCGCCGTGTCGAGCACCGTCGCCATTGCCTTCGGGCTGCACGTGTCCAGCGCCGATTGGATGCCGGTCGCCACCCTGATCGCAATGAAGCCCAACCTGCAACAATCCGTGCTGCGGGCCGAACAGCGCCTCTTCGGCGCCCTATTAGGGGCCGGGATAGCTTCCCTCTTCCTCGTGACGGTCAGCAACAGACACGCATTAGAAGAGGTCGTCATCATCGTCATGGCGGTAGGGATGGCCATCTACGCCGTGAACTACGCCTTTTATGCCGCTGCGATTGCCGGATCCGTCCTCATCGCCATTGACCTGCCCAACCCCACCAATCTGGGTGCCGAGGGACGGCGGGTGCTCTTCACGTTCATCGGAGTAGGGATCGCGGTAGTCGTCATGTTCCTCGCCACCCTGCTTCAGAAGCGCAAGGCTTCAACAGCGGCACCGCAGGCAAGCTGACCGCCCCCCCAAGAAGGCTGGCGGTGGGCGAAGGAGAGCGTTGCCACGGGCCCGCCTCCGGCGGACTCGCCTCAGTTAGCGATGCCCTTGTAGCTCATGTGCCGCGCCTGACCTAGGGCGGTCCACTCCAGAAGCTGGATTTTGACAGTCAGCTCGGGCCGAACCGGGTAGACCGGCTGACCACGATGCTCTCGCCACGGGACGGCGGTTGGCTCCTGGAGATCGGCCAGGCGCTTGCCGAGCTCGATCCGGTCGGCCTCGCTGAAGCCTGCCTCCACGATGCCAGCGAACCGCAGCTGCGCCGAAGGGCCGTCGGCAGTGGGACTCCATCGGCCAACGGCTAGCGGACCGGAGAGCCCATTCCGCCAAGGCACCCAACCGATGACGACCACCTCGGCTCGCTGGAATCGCTTCACCTTGACCCACGATCGCGATCGTCGCCCGGGTAGGTAGCGACCGTCCAGGCGCTTGGCCACGACGCCTTCGAGGTCGTACTGCTTGGCCGCTCGCAACATGGCCAGGCCCTCGCCGAGGCTGGCCGGTGTCGTGTGCCAGGCGGGACCGCTCAGATCGAGGTCCTCTAGCGCGGCTCGGCGGGTCCGGTAGGGCTGGTCGAGGAAGGAGGCGCCGTCGAGGTAGCAGACGTCGAAGGCGACCCAAGTGGTCGGTACCTCGGCTTTGGCCCGGGCGAGCGTCCTCGGCGAGCGGCCCTTGAGGCGCGAAAAGAGGCGACTGAAGTCGGGCCGACCGTCGTCGCCCCAGGCGACGAGTTCTCCGTCGAGGATGGCTTCTCGACGTCCGAGGATGGCGCCCAAGGGCTCCAGCTCAGGGAAGAGGCCGGTTACGTCATGACCGGCCCTGGTGACGACCCTCAGTTGGCCGTCCTCGCCCCAGAGCAGCACTCGCCAGCCGTCCCACTTCGGCTCCCACGCCCACCGCTCCTCAGTCTGGGGAAGCGGGCTGGTCGAGGCCAGCATGGGGGCCAGGCGACGAGGTAGTGGCACGCGGGCAGGGACGGTCATCGACTCCAGCATGGCCGCTTGATCAGCGGGCCACCAGGTGTCAGCAGTTGGCGAGGCGCACTGGGCGAGGATCTGGGGAGTCACGCTGCCAGAGTCATCCCGTGCCTCTTGACCCCGACGAGACTCTCCAGGGTGAGGTTTCCCGGGCGAGAACCTCCATTCCCGCAGGCTTCACCGGAGCCCGTGCTCACCGTTCACCGCTCACCGCTCAACGGTCCCTGCGCTCGGCCGTGATCTCTCGGGCTCGCTCGATCACCTGACGCCATGAGCCGGGCAGGCGGTCGTCCTCCACGGGGCCTCCCGAGTCTCCCGCCTCACCTGGCCGGTGGAGCTGGAGCCGGCAGGACCAGCGCGTGCCCGCCTGGGACACTTGGGGACCGTGGCAAGCGACGTTTGCGTCTGTCACCGCTGCGGTGTCATCGAGGGCCTGGCCGCCGCCGCCGGCGAGGTCGCCCTGCCGTGCTCGGGCCTCTCCCGCCTCTACTTCCCGACCGAGCCTTACTACGCCGAGCGCGCTCAAGCAGCCCGGACCCTCTGTGGTATCTGCCCTATTCGGCCCCGGTGCCTGGACGAGGCCCACGAGCGCAACGAGACCGAGGGCGTGTGGGGAGGCACCGACATGGGCCAGGAGCGGCGGGCGCGCTACCGGAAGCCGCGTGCTGCCCGCTCCAGACCGGCGAAGGCTGAGCGCATCGTGCCGCGACGAGCGTCCTAGACCGAGCTGGGGAGCCCGCAGGACTCGCTGGACGTGAGAATCACCATTCCCGCGTGCTCCGTGGGGAACCGGCGATGCCGCACCGTCGACGAAAGATCCGAATGACCGCGCCAGCCTCGCGGCCTGCCGTGGTCTCCTCCTCGTTGGTGGTTAGCCGCGCAGCCCTCGCCGCGGCGCCCGACGCCGTGGACGCCTGCCGGGTACAGCTACTCATCCGGTCAAGGTGTCAAGCCTTCACAGCAAACAACCGCCAGCTTCCGGGGACGCCCTTGAGCTCGTGTTCTCCCCGGTCTACGAACTCGATGCCCGAGCCCGCCACGAGGTCGACCACGGTCCTTGACACCAGCACCTCGCCTGGCTGAGCCAGCGCCTCGACTCTGGCGGTGAGGTGCACTGCGATGCCCGCCAGGTCATCGCCTCGGAGCTCGACTTCGCCAGTGTGGAGGCCAGCTCGGATCTCGAGGTCAAGGCTACGAAGCGCGTCCCGTAGCGCTGTGGCGTAACGGATCGCCCTCGCTGGGCCATCGAAGGTAGCGAGGACGCCGTCGCCCGTGGACTTCACCAGGCGGCCCCGATGTCGCTCGAGCTGGTGATCCACCACCTTGTCGTGGCGTTCCAGGAGATCCCGCCACCGCTGGTCGCCCAGCCCGGCGGCCCGCTGCGTTGAGTTGACAACGTCGGTGAACAAAACCGTGGCCAGCGCCCGCTCCGGTTCAGCGGTCGAGCGGTGCCCGGTCAAGAACTCCTCGATCTCGCCAAGCACGGACTCGCTGTCGCTCACGAAGAAGAGGTGATCCTCGCCCGGCAGCTCAAGGTAGGTCGCACCGGGAATGTGATCGGCCAGATAGCGGCCATGACCGGGCTGTATCAGGCGATCGCCAGACCGTTGGATGACCAGAGTGGGTGCCGAGACCAAGGGCAACGCGGAACGCACATCGCTTTGGAAGTTCATCCGCATGATGGCCACCGCCGCACCGACGCTCGCCGACATCCTCTGGAAGCGGGCCCAGCGTTGCTTGAACGCGGCATCGGTGGCGACGCTTGGAGCCAGCACATCGAGGGCGTCACCTCGTGACCAGCCTTCTTCGATGGAGGCCAGTGCGAGTTCGATCGCCGGGGGCGGCAAACCCCACGGGTAGTCCGGCGTCCGGGTCATTTTGGCCCAGCAGCCATACAGTACGAGCGCTGTCGTACGCTCCGGATAGGTGGCGGCGAACAGCACACTCATCGTACCGCCCTCGGACATGCCCAGCAGGGCGGCCTGCTGCATGCCGGCGGCATCCATGACCACCCTGGCGTCGTCCATCCGCTGCTCGAGGGTGGGCAAATCCATCATGGGAACTGGATCGGACAGTCCGGTCCCCCGCTTGTCGAAGAACGCGACCGTCGCGAATGACCCCAGCCGCTCGAAGAACCGGGCGGCTGCCGGTTCTTCCCACATGAGCTCGACGTGGGAGATCCACCCGGGAAGGAACACCACGTTCAAAGGTCCGTCGCCCCACACCTGGTAGGCGATGTGGAAGTCCCCGCTCTTGGTGTACCTGGTCTCCGGCACCGTTGTCACCAAAGACAGTCTGACCGATCGCACTGGGGTCGTCACCGGCACCGGGGACTCCGCTGCCGAGCCGACGAGGGTGTTATGCCAGTTCTCGAGCGAGTCCAGGCTGACGGTTCTCCTCCCGGGCGATCGTAACGCCGGCGGGAATTGGGATTCTCGGCCGGTGACCACCCGTCATAACGGCCCCGAACAAGATGGGAGCGTGACTGCCATAACCCTCGGCAAACTGGATCGGTGACCGAGAGCCGAATCATGGCGCTTCACGACGGTCCGATCGACGGGTGGGGCGTTCTCTGTCCAGATTCCGGGCTCGCGCTCGTCGGTGACGCCGACCCTGGCATCGACTGGTGCTGCCCCGGGTGCGGGGCTGTGCTCGCTAACGCGGTAGCTGAGCGTCAAGTCCTCGATCTCTTGCTCCGATGCCATGCGTGCGCCACGATCGGAGCCTTGCCCGGCCGGAAGGCGGGGCAGCCACTCGCTGGTCGAGCAGTGGTATGCGCACCGGGTAGCTATCGGCTCGGATCTGCCATCGAGGTTGGTGGAAAACGGGCCATGGTTGTGGGCAAACAAGCGCTGGACGGCTACTTGGCGGAGACGGGGGCCCGTACCCTCGATGCGGGACCGGTGAAGTACGGGCCCGGAGAGCTGACCGCATCGTTCCTTCGAACGGCCGCCGCGGAGGCGGCCGACCTGCTCGGTGACAGCTACACCAAGCTGCGAGCGGCGGACAGACGTGGTCAGTCATCGCGCACACCGCCAGCCAAGCGTCATCGGCTCGTAGAGTTAGTCTCCTACGCAGAAGATGCGGCGGACTCGATGGAGCGGGCCTCAAACCGGCCAATCGACCTCGACGGGGACCGGCTCAGCGAGCTGATCACCACGACCGCTCTCTTCCAGCGATGGCGCCATCATCCCGCCTGGCCCAAGCTTGTGGCGACACTCAGTACCGCGACAGAGGGGCAGCATACGGTGATGCTGCTGGCCTCGGCGAGCTACCTCGCTGACGCCGGCAATGGCGTCGGAATCGTCTTCGAGCACGGGGACGGGCGGAACGCCGACATCTGGATCGAACCCATGCTCGGCGAGCGGCTCGACCTTGAGGTAAAGACACCTCAGGCACTGCGTGGACCTCGCCCAACGCGGCTGACCACCAGCGAGGCGGAGACGATCATCGGCCGACACCTCAAGAAGGCGGCGTCGACCGGCCACGGGCAGCTCAGCGGCGACCACTCGGGCATCCTGGCGATCGGCGGCTTCCACCTTGGAGAGGGCGCGCTCGCCCGGATGGAGAAGGCTGCTGCTCGTATCCTGGCGCGTCAGGCGCGGCGCAAGCAGCATCTGGCCGCCCTAGTCCTCGTGGAGTTGAGCTACAAGGTCACGCTTGTCGTGGATCCAACCAGCACCGAGCGGGTCGAGTTCTCCCCGGCGTTCGAATTCCGCGTCGTCCGGCACCCGGGGTACACAGGAGGTCTCGAGATCCGCGAAGGCCAGCCTCCGTGGCAGAGCGGCCCACCATCGGGGCCAGCAACGTCAGAGGCCCGGTCATCGACCGGAGCTGCCAGCAAGGCTTACAGTCGCATCGGGCGACAGCAGGAAGGGCGTGATCCGACAAGGATCGCCCGTAGAAAGGATCGACGACGGGCCAGACGGAAGAACCGACCCAGGTAAGTGAGCAGAGACAGATTGTCGCCGTCGCCAGCACCAGCCTCGCAGCCTGCCGCGAGCGCTCAAAGTCGCCCAAGTAGCCACAGCCCTCGCCGCAGACACCCGCGAGGTGGCCGGCCGCGGGCACCGGGATCAATACCCAGTCGAGGTCGAGCTGGCGGATGAAGACAGCACCTTGCACGGGTGCGGGAAGGCGGGTTCCCACGCTCACCGCAGGATCCGCTCGATCTCGGGCCAGTCGCTCGGCCGCCACAGGTGGACCTCCGCCGGCGTCCGCGCCAGGGCGTCGAGCCATCCTCGCTGGTCCGCCGTCAGCCGCCCCCGCGCAGTCTTCAGCTCGGCCGCCATCAGCCGGCGCCCTCGGACCAGGAGCAGGTCGGGGAAGCCGGCGGCGCTGTGCCGGCTGTCGTGGGTGTGGTAGCAGAGCCACCGCCGCAGGCGGGCGAGGTCGATCACGGCCGCGAGGAGCTCCCGCTCCCCCGTAAGGCCGTCGACCACCGCCCTGGCCGGGGTCCTCATCCCGGGAGACCTCACCAGGTTCGGGTCCTTTTTCGTTCGGTTCCCGGCGCGGACGGAATCTGTGCCCCTCTAGAGAGGGGCACGATGATTCCCTGTGTCCGCAGACCTTTGATTCCCAGTGATCCCGCTCGTGATTCCCAGGCGTTCTCCCTGGTCAGGTGATGGGTCCCTGCTCGTGATTCCCGGTGCTCCCGGGCTTGATTCCCCGGAATCGCTGGGAGCATGATTCCCGGCGTGATTCGCGCCCTCACTGGCGCCCTCTCCGGTACTTGAGGGCGGCACTGACCACCGCCGTCCGACGCCCCTTCCCCGCCTTCTTCACGGCCGTCATGGCGTCCCTCTGCGTGGCGTCGGTCGGCACGCAGAGGTCGTCGAGGAGTGTGGCCACCTCTGCGGTTCCGGCCGGCCACGCTCCGGTCGGTGCGAGGACGTGGTGCAGCAGGGGCTCGGTCTCGCGCCGGAGCTTCACCTCGGGGGGCACCCACGAGAGCCGGGTGTGAGTGCGGGTCAGGGTCAGGAACCCTTCGGAGTCGACGTCGGTTAGCCGGTAGACGACGTCGACGTCGTCGGCCTTGGCCGAGGTCCCGCGCTGGCCGCGGCTCTGCTCCTTGCCTGAGTGGTCGAGGCGCCACAGGGCCACGCCGTCGGCCTTGAGGAGCCGGCCGGTATGCCGGTAGAAGTCCCGCAGCGTGTCGGCGGAATTTTCCTCGCCGGCCACCGACGAGGCCACGGTGTCGACCACGACCAGGGCGGCCCCGTGCCGGCGGGCCAGACCGAGGAGGACCTGTCCACCCACGGAGGTGTCCAGGGGGGGCAGCGCGGTGAGCTGGTAGTAGTGCAACCTCGACAGGTCGACGTCCGGCCCATAGCCGAGGTCTTCGAGCCGCTCGCACAGGTCGTCCTCGGTCATCTCATTGTCGATGTAGACGACCTCGATCGGCTCGACGGGCGGGAGGCCGAGCACCGGGCGACCCGTAGTCCGTGCCGCTGTCGCTTCGAGGGCGAGCAGGCTCTTGCCAACCTTGGCGCTGGCATGGGTGGCCACCTGGCGGCCGGCTGGAATCATGGGCTCGATGAGCCAGTCGGTGGCGTTCGGTTCCCTCGCCCAGAACGCAGGCCAGTCGACAGGCGTGACTCCGGCGAGCAGGTCATCGCCGGCGCCGTCCGGGTGCGCCGTCAGCTCCTCGAACAGGGCCAGGGCCGGCCGGTCGTCCTGCTCGGCGTAGTTCGCCTCGGCCACCTCGGCGGCGGCTCCGATCTTCTGTCGCCTGAGCGCCTTGTCCGCCACGGTGCGGGCGTAGGTGGCGGCGGCCCCGACCCGGTAGTCGCCGTTCTGGATAGCGAGCAGGGCGGCGGAGCCGACGTCCTCCCAGCGGCCCACTCGCTTCAGCTCCTCCCCGACGGCGACCAGCTCGACGGGATCGCCGGCGACGGCGACGGCGGTGATCGCCTCGAAGACGTGACCATGCGAGGGCAGGTAGAAAGCGTCGGCCCCGACGTGAGCCCGAGCGGTCGTGATGGCCTCGGGCGACAGGAGCATCGCCCCGAGCAGCTTCTGCTCGGCCTCCAGGCTGTGCGGCGGCGTCCGTGCCGGCGCGGTCGGGCCGTTCCTCACGCTGCTGCCTCGTCCACGTCGGTCTCGCTGGCTGCGCTGGCCACCAGCGCGGCGATGGCGAGGATCAGGTCGGGCTCGGCCCTCCAGCGCCCTTGCAGGATGGCGTCGAGGCCGGCCCGAGCCGAGCCGAGTCGGTCGAGCTGCTCGACCGGCGCCAGGCGCCGCCGGCGCTTGCGGGAATGACAGCTCCCGGTAGGTCCGGTCGCCATCAGGGCGCCTGCTCTCGGGGGTCGACGACGCCTTCCTCGATGACGTCGTCGACGTCCTCTGGTCGGAACAGGAGTCCCCTCCCGCCCGGCGTGTGGTAGTAGCGGAGCCGGCCAGCCGCGAGCCACCTCGCGAACGTTCTCGGGGACGTGCGGGCGCGGTCGCTCGCCTCTCTCGTCGTCAGCCAGACCGGTTGCTCGCCCACAGGGGGGAAAGCCTCGCTCGGGCCACCTCACCAATCCGTGCGCAAGTGTCGGGCTAAATGCGCAAGCGTCGGGGTAATTGGGCGTACGGTCCGACTGTGGAGACACGACGCTGCGAAACCTTCGAGCCCAACGGACCTGACCCGTGCCCCGGCACGTTCCAGGCGTATCCCAGCCAGCCGACGATTACACGCTGTCCGAAGTGCATCGCCCAGGGCCGACGGAAGTGTCCATGCTGCGGCAAGGTCCACCGGCTGAAGGACGGCCCCCGTACCTTGTGGGTGCTGTGCGACGACTGTCCGGCTCGGGACAGTCGCAATCGTGGGCCTCGCAGGGAAGGAACCAAAGAAGGCCCGCTCCGACCCGGGTACGTGCGTCTTACGTGCCGCGGTGCCGCGGCGCCCTGGGGCCGTCAGGTCCACGCCAAGAAGTGCAAGATGAAGCCCTGGATTGGCCCGGTGGGGCAGGCCCGTGACAACCACGGCGAGGGACTCGACCTCGAGAACGGGACCTACCGCTGCGCCTCCTGCACGATGCTGGAGTGGTGGCTCGCCGACGTCGAGCGCACGGCCGAGAAACTGCGGGGGGAAGTCGAGGACCTGCCTCGAGACAACCAGTGGCGGAAGGAGGTCCGCGAGGAGCTGCCCCGGCTCGACTCGATCGACCACGCGAAAGAGATCAATGACCTCAGCGACCGTTACCTGCCCAAGGTGGACAACGACGGCAACCCGAAGGGCTGGGGCAGCAACCCGTTCGGCCCGAAGCGTCCACCCTCAGGACGGAAGGGTCAGAAGGACCGGCCGGAGACCTTGGTGAAGCGGGGAGCCGTGCGGTTGGTCAACGCGGCGCGGGACGCGACAGGAGGAGGGCAGCGAGGGCGGTCCCTTAATCAGACCGTGCACCAAGTGCGGAAGGCTCGTGGGCATGTCCTCGGTCTCCCAGCACGGGGCGGTCGGTGACGCCATCTACCACGGAACCTGTCGCCCTGCCCCCGGACAACGGCGCAACGGCAAGCGCCAGCGGGGGCGACCCCCGGTGGCGAAGAACTTCGAGCGGAACTTCCTGTGGGCACTCCGAGCCAAGATCCTCGGTGAGTCGGTGCGGAGGATCGCTGCGAGCGACGGTGTCGAACGCTGGCACGTCGAGGAGGGCATCAAGGCGACCATGGACCGGCTGCCAGACCCCGAGGCTCGGCCCCGACTCGCCAACGATTGGTTCCGGCCATACGTCGAAGCCCTTGACGCATCGCGAGTCCCGCGACTCGGCGACTGTGCGCGGGTAGCGCAGGCCGACAGCGCATCGTGAATCAAACCGCGCACGGAGCCGTCGTGCCCCCGGAGCTGTCGTGTCCATTTCGTGCCCCCCGCGTGCCCCCCAGGGGGCACGCTATGGCACTTTGTGGCACTTACTGGCAGGGCGCCGAACGCAGAAATGCGCTCTGACCTGCGTTTTCCCTGGAGCGGGCGACGGGAATCGAACCCGCGTTCTCAGCTTGGGAAGCTGATGTTCTGCCTCTGAACTACGCCCGCGGGGGCCCGCCACTGTAGCGTTCGGCCGGCGCTGGGGCCGAGCCAGGGAGGGCCGCACGGGTCGCCGGTTGGGCCCCCGGACCCCGGGTAAGTAATGTCATTGGTCCGTCGCGTGCCTGGTCAGCTGGGCCGAGCCGCTTCCCGGCTGTGTCGCGCTGACGCTCAGTGAAGCGGCAGGAGGAACGCCTTGAGACTCGGTATCGGCTTTGCTTTGACTGCCCTCGCCCTCGCGCTGGCCGGGCGACGGGTGTGGTGGCTGGGGCGCCTCGTTGCCGTGGGCCAGCCTGCTCCGGACCGGTTCAAGGACCTGGGGCCGCGCCTGTGGGCCGAGCTGACCGACGTCTTCGGACAGCGCAAGCTGCTCAAGCGGCCCGTTCCCGGGCTGGCCCACTTCTTCGTGTTCTGGGGCTTCGTGATCCTCCTGCTCACGATCCTCGAGGCCTACGGGCTGCTGTTCTCCAAGACGTGGGCGATCCCGGGCATCGGCCACTCGGCCTGGCTCGGCTTCCTCGAGGATTTCATGGCTGTCGGTGTCCTGGCCGGCATCACCGTCTTCGCGGTGATCCGGGTGCGGCAGTCGCCCGAGCGCCTCGACCGCTCCTCGCGCTTCTACCGCTCACACGCCGACCAGGCGTGGCTCATCCTCGGGATGATCTTCCTCGTGGTCGCCACCCTCCTGCTCTACCGGGGGGCGCAGGTCGAGCTCGGCCACTTCCCGTACAGCGACTGGGCCTTCGCCTCGCATCTTGTCGGCAACGTCTTCTCGGGATTGAGCCACGGCGTGCTGCAGGCGCTGGAGACCACCTTCGTGCTGGCCCAGATCGGTGTGGTCATGGCGTTCCTCGTCGTGGTGGTCTACTCCAAGCACCTCCACATCTTCGTGTCCGAGCCCAACGTGCTCTTCTCCCGGCGCCCCATCGCCCTCGGCGCCCTGGCCACGACTCCCAACATGGATCCCGAGGAGCTCTCCGAAGACGACGTGTTCGGAGCCGGCGAGATCACCCACTTCAGCTGGAAGCAGCTTCTCGACCTCCTCAGCTGCACCGAGTGCGGTCGGTGCCAGGACCAGTGCCCGGCCTGGAACACGGGCAAGCCGCTGTCACCGAAGCTCGTCATCATGGACCTGCGGGACAACCTCTTCGGCCGGGCGAGCAGCCTCCTCGCGGGCTCGGGGGCCGACGGCTCGGCCGACGGCAACGGCTCGGACGGGAACGGCAGCGGCGGGCAGGGCACCGTGCCCACCCGCCTCGTGCCCGACGTCATCGAGCCTGACGTCTTGTGGTCGTGCACCACCTGCGGCGCCTGCGTCGAGCAGTGCCCGGTCGACATCGAGCACGTCGACACGATCGTCGACATGCGGCGCTACGAGGTGCTCATGGAGTCGAGCTTCCCCACCGAGGCGGGCACGATGCTGCGCAACATCGAGAACCAGGGGGACCCCTGGGGGCTCGGATCGACCCACCGGCTCGACTGGACCGAGGGGCTGCCGTTCGAGGTCCCCGTGGTCGACGGCTCGATACCCGACGACGTGGAGTATCTGTTCTGGGTGGGCTGCGCCGGAGCGCTGGACGAGCGGGCCCGCAAGGTCACCCAGGCCATCGCCCGCATCCTGCACGCCGCAGGTGTGCGATTCGCCGTTCTCGGGCCCAAGGAGTCGTGCACCGGCGACCCGGCCCGCCGGCTCGGGAACGAGTACCTCTATCAGACCCAGTGCCAGCAGAACGTCGAGACGCTCGACGGCGTCGGCGCCCGCAAGGTCATCGCGTCCTGCCCCCACTGCTTCAACACCATCTCCAAGGAGTACCC
Organism: uncultured Actinomycetes bacterium; assembly: GCA_963717645.1. Lineage (GTDB taxonomy): Bacteria > Actinomycetota > Acidimicrobiia > Acidimicrobiales > AC-9 > AC-9. Next base: position 76,225 of record CAVQWQ010000032.1, read on the forward strand.
GGCCCTGGGGGGCAACTACGAGGTGGTCCACCACTCGCAGCTCCTGGCCCGGCTGGTCGACGAGGGACGGATCACGCCCGGCCAGCGCTTCGAGAGCACCGTCACCTACCACGACCCGTGCTACCTCGGTCGGCACAACTCGATCTACGACCAGCCCCGGTCGGTGCTGTCCGCCGTGCCCGGCGTCGAGCAGGTGGAGATGCATCGGTGCCGGCAGCGGGGGTTCTGCTGCGGCGCCGGCGGCGCGCGCATGTGGCTCGAGGAGGACATCGGCAAGCGGGTCAACCTGGAGCGGACCGACGAGGCGCTCCAGACCGGTGCCGGCGTGGTCGGCACCGCCTGTCCCTACTGCATGATCATGCTCGACGACGCGGTCAAGCAGCGGCAGGCGGACGGCATGGCCGCCGAGTCCACCCAGGTGCTGGACGTGGCCCAGATCCTCGAGCAGTCGGCGCCGGCCGGCAGGGTGGACGGCACCCCGGGCGAGGGCCGGGCCCCGGCGACGGCCAGGCCCCCAGGGGACGGCGACAGCTGAGCATCAGTTGAGGGCCTTGCTGTCCGCCTCCCGGAGGCGTTCGGCCATGGTCGTCAACAGCTTGTGGGCGATGCCGGGCACCTGGTCCATGAGCCCGTCGAACTGGCGCTGGTCGAGCACGAGCAGCTGCATCGGCGTCTCGGAGGTGATCGTCGCCGAGCGGGGCTTGCGGTCGAGCAGGGAGAGCTCGCCGAAGTACTGCCCAGGCCGGAGGGTCGCGACCTTGCGACCGCCGCGGCTGACGCCGGCCCGTCCGTCGAGGATGAGGAAGAACTCGAAGCCGGGCTTGCCCTCTTCGCACAGGAGCCGTCCGGCGTCGACCCCCACCTCGTCGGACGCCCTCCCGATGAGACTCAGCTCCTTCTTGTTGCACCCCGAGAACAGCCACGTCCGGCCGAGGTGCTCCAGCTTTACGTCCCTGCGTGCCATGGAGCGACAGGGTAACGGTGGCGCCCCTCCCGAGGCGAGGGGTTGGTCACGGCGGTCGTTCTCGGTGGAACCAGACGAACGTGCCGGGACCGGCCCGCTCGTGCATCGCGGGCGTCAGCTGGCCTGACCGGCCACTGCCTGCGCCGCCGCCTCCGCGGCGGCCGGGTCTCCGAGGTAGGCGGCGTGGCGGGGCGCCAGGTCGTCGTCGAGCTCGTAGCGCCGCGGGATGCCGGTGGGGATGTCCAGTGAAGGGATGTCCTCGTCCGAGATGCCTTCGAGGTGCTTGACCAGCGCCCGGAGGCTGTTGCCGTGGGCGACGACGAGCACCTGTCGGCCGGCCCGTAGGTCGGCGACGATGGCATCGTGCCAGTAGGGGAGCAGTCGCACGACGACGTCCCGCAGGCACTCGGTGGCAGGGAGCACGTCGGGGGCGAGGTCGCGGTATCGCGGGTCGTGGCGGGGGTGGTTCTCGTCGTCGGGATCGAGCGGCGGCGGCGGCGTGGTGTAGCCGCGGCGCCAGGCCTTGACCTGCTCGGCGCCATGGCGGGCCGCGGTCTCCTTCTTGTCCAGCCCCTGGAGAGCGCCGTAGTGGCGCTCGTTGAGCCGCCAGTGGCGCCGCACCGGCAGCCACAGGCGGTCCATCTCCTCCAGGGCCAGGTTGGCCGTCCGGATTGCCCGGGTCTGTACCGAGGTGTGCAGCACGTCGAGGTCCAGCCCGGCCTCGGCCGCCATGAGCCGTCCCGCCGCTCGGGCCTCGGCCTCGCCCCGCTCGGTGAGGTCGACGTCGACCCACCCCGTGAACAGGTTCTGCGCGTTCCAGGTGCTCTGGCCGTGGCGGAGCAGGACCAGGATGCTCATGGGCGCCGACAGTAGCCGCCAGGCCGGCCGGCGGGCCCAGGCTGCTCGAGGACCAGCAGCTGGCTTGATATTCCTATGCTCAACTTTGCTATACTCATCTTCGTCATAGAGATCGAATCAAGCATCCGGAGGCACTTCTCATGCCCAAGGCCGTCGGCATCGACCTCGGCACCACCAACTCCGTCGTCAGCGTCATGGAGGCGGGCGAGCCTACCGTCCTGCCCAACGCCGAAGGAGGCCGGACCACCCCCTCCGTGGTCGGCTTCTCCAGGTCGGGCGAGGTACTGGTGGGCGAGGTCGCCAAGCGCCAAGCCATCACCAACCCCGACCGCACTGTCCGGTCGGTGAAGCGCCAGATGGGGACCAGCTGGAACATCGACATCGACGGCAAGGCCTACACGCCCCAGGAGATCTCGGCCCGCATCCTGCAGAAGCTGAAGCGCGACGCCGAGTCCTACCTGGGTGACACGGTGACCCAGGCCGTCATCACCGCCCCGGCCTACTTCGACGACGCCCAGCGCACGGCCACCAAGGAGGCCGGGCAGATCGCCGGCCTCGAGGTGCTCCGCATCATCAACGAGCCCACTGCCGCCGCCCTGGCCTACGGGCTGGACAAGGAGGGCAAGGACCAGACGGTCCTCGTCTTCGACCTCGGCGGTGGCACCTTCGACGTGTCGGTCCTCGACATCGGCGAGGGTGTCTTCGAGGTCAAGTCCACTTCCGGGAACACCCACCTCGGGGGCGACGACTGGGACCAGCGCATCATCGACTGGCTGGTGACGACGTTCAAGAACACCGAGGGCGTCGACCTGTCAGCCGACAAGATGGCGCTCCAGCGTCTGAAGGAGGCGGCCGAGAAGGCCAAGATCGAGCTGTCCAGCGTGCAGGAGACCCAGGTCAACCTGCCCTTCATCACCGCCACCTCCGAGGGCCCCAAGCACCTCGACCTCAAGCTGACGCGGGCCAAGCTGTCCGAGCTGACCTCCGACCTGGTCGACGCCTGCCGGGGTCCGTTCGAGGCGGCCATCTCTGACGCCGGACTCTCGCGCGACCGCGTCGACCACGTGATCCTGGTGGGCGGCGCCACGCGCATGCCCGCCATCCAGGACCTGGTGAAGGAGCTGACCGGCAAGGACCCGCACAAGGGCGTCAACCCCGACGAGGTCGTCGCCATCGGCGCCGCCATCCAGGCGGGCGTGCTCAAGGGCGACGTGAAGGACGTGCTGCTGCTCGACGTGACCCCCCTGTCCCTCGGCATCGAGACCAAGGGTGGGATCATGACCAAGCTGATCGAGCGCAACACGACCATCCCCACCAAGAGGACCGAGGTGTTCACCACCGCCGAGGACGGCCAGCCGTCGGTCGAGATCCACGTCCTGCAGGGAGAGCGGGAGATGGCGTCCTACAACAAGACGCTGGGCAAGTTCCAGCTCGTCGATCTGCCTCCGGCCCCTCGCGGGGTGCCCCAGATCGAGGTGACGTTCGACATCGACGCCAACGGCATCGTGCACGTGTCCGCCAAGGACCGGGCCACCGGCAAGGAGCAGTCGATGACCATCACCGGCCAGTCGTCCCTGCCGAAGGACGACATCGACCGCATGGTTCGCGACGCCGACGCCCACGCGACCGAGGATCGCCGCCGCCGTGAGGAGGCCGAGGTCCGCAACAACGCCGACACCCTCGTGTACCAGACCGACAAGTTGCTGAGGGAGCAGGGCGAGAAGATCTCCGGCCCCGAGAAGGAGAAGGTCGAGCAGGGCCTGTCGTCGCTCAAGGAGGCGCTGGCCGGCTCCGACATCGAGGCGATCCGCGGGGCGACCGAGTCGCTGGTCACCGCCAGCCAGGAGTTCGCCTCCCGCCTCTACGAGCAGGCGGGACCGTCGGCCGCGGCCGGCGGCCAGGCCGGTGAGCAGCCCGGCGGTGCCGGGCCCGAGGGCCAGCAGCAGCCCGCCGACGACGAGGTCGTCGACGCCGAGATCGTGGACGAGGGCGAGCACGGGCGCGGCGCATGAGCGACGGCGGGGCCGGGCCGGCGCCCGAGCCGGAGCGCGGCGAGGACAAGGAGCGGGTAGACAGCGCCGTCAACGACCGGGGCGGCGGTGAGCACGACAGCGATGTCCGGGACAGACAGGACAGTGAGAACGAGGTGAGAGACGTCGGCGTGATCGGCGAGCCGGTAGACGCGGGTGCGGCGGTCGCCGGTGACCCGACGCTGGCCGCGCTCGCCACCCAGCGCGACGAGTATCTCGACGCGCTGCGCCGGGTGCAGGCCGACTTCGAGAACTACAAGAAGCGGGTGCTCAAGCAGCAGACGGAGCACCTCGAGCGGGCGGCCGAGGCGCTGGTCGTCAAGCTCCTTCCGGTCCTCGACGCTGTCGACCTGGCCGTCGCCCACGCCGGCGATTCGCCCGAAGCCAAGGTCCTGGCGCCCATCGCCTCCTCTCTCGTCGATGTGCTCGAGAAGGAGGGCCTGGAGCGGATCGACCCCGAGGGTCAGCCCTTCGATCCGAACCAGCACGATGCCGTCATGCACGAGCCTCAGGAGGCGAACGACGGGTCCGACGAGCAGGGAGGGGCTGGCGGCGAGCCGCAGGTCAGCGGCGTGATGCGTGCCGGTTACCGGTGGAAGGGTCGGGTCCTGCGACCGGCCATGGTGAAGGTCAAGGGTTAGCGAGGCGCCAGGATGGCTCCGCAGCGGGAGTGGTTCGAGAAGGACTACTACCAGGTTCTCGGCGTGGCAGAGTCGGCCACCGAGAAGGAGATCACGCGCGCCTACCGGAAGCTGGCCAAGCAGTACCACCCGGACGCCAACCCGGGCTCGGAGGAGCGCTTCAAGGAGATCTCCGCCGCCTACGAGGTCCTCGGCGACGCCGACAAGCGGAAGGAGTACGACGAGGTCCGTCGGCTCGGTCCCGTCGGCGCCAACTTCGGTGGCTTCGGCCCGAGCCAGGGGGCCGGAGGCGCTCAGGACTTCACGTTCCGCTACGAGGACGCGGCCGGCGCCGGAGGCATGGGCGGCGGGCTCGGCGACCTGCTCGGTGGCATCTTCGGGCGGGGTGGCCGTAGCGCTCGAGGCGCAGGGCCCCAGCGCGGGCCCGACCTCGAGGCCGAGCTGCACCTGTCGTTCCAGGACGCGGTGGAGGGCGTCACGACCACCGTCAACGTGACGGGAGACGCCCCGTGCCACACCTGCCGGGGCACCGGCGCGGCGCCGGGTACTGCGCCGACAGTCTGCCCGCGCTGTGGCGGGCGCGGTGTGCTCGATGACAACCAGGGTCTCTTCTCGTTCAGTCAGCCCTGCCCGACGTGCGGGGGCCGGGGTGTTCGCATCGAGACGCCGTGCCCCACCTGTCACGGCACGGGCGCCGAGCTCCGGGCCCGGCAGGTGCGGGTGCGGATCCCACCGGGCGTGGTGGACGGCCAGCGCATACGGGTGAAGGGACGGGGCGGACCCGGCCGCAACAACGGTCCGGCCGGCGACCTCTACGTGGTCGTGCGGGTCGCTTCCCACGAGCTCTTCGGTCGCCGGGGGCGCGACCTGACCCTCACCGTCCCGCTCACCTTCTCCGAGGCCGCCCTCGGGGCGACCATCCGGGTGCCGACCCTTGACGGGCCGGTGAGCCTGCGGGTGCCGCCGGGGACGCCTTCGGGGCGGACCTTCCGGGTGCGCGGAAGGGGCGTGAAGAGCGGCAAGACGGCAGGCGACCTGCTGGTCACCGTGGAGGTGGCGGTGCCACCTCACCTGACAGACGCCCAGCGGGAAGCCGTGGAGGCGCTCGCATCGGCCTCCGAGGAGTCCCCGAGAGCTCACCTGGGGGTGTGACGCGATCATGACGACCATGAGACGACCGGGCCCGCAGCCGACGCCGATGAGCAGTCGGGCGGTCTACGTGATCTCGGTGGCCGCCGAGCTGGCCGGAGTCCATCCCCAGACGTTGCGCATCTACGAGCGCAAGGGCCTCGTCGACCCGGCCCGGACCGGTGGCGGGAGCCGGCGCTACAGCGAGCGCGACATCGAGCGCCTACGCCGGATCCAGGAGCTCACCAACGCCGGCCTCAACCTGGAGGGCGTGCGTCGGGTCATCGAGCTGGAGTCCCTGGTCGAGCGGCTGGCCCGGGAGCTGGCCGAGGCGCGCCGCGAGGCCCGGGAGGCCGTCGAGCGCACCCACCGCCACTATCGGCGGGACCTGGTGCCCCTGAGCCAGTCGCCCGTGCCCTACCGGGGCCGTCGCTGAGCCGTCGTCGAGCCCGGGCCCGCCGGACGGGAGCAACCACCCGCCCGCCCCGGTATGCTCGGCTCGCCGTTGGGATCGCCCGGGAGGACGCGCGTGCCCGCGATCGTGGTCGTCGGAACCCAGTGGGGCGACGAGGGGAAGGGCAAGCTCACCGACCTGCTCGCCCAGGACATGCAGCTCGTCGTGCGCTACCAGGGGGGCCACAACGCCGGTCACACCATCGTGGTCGACGGCGAGACCTTCGCTCTCCAGCTGGTGCCGAGCGGGGTTCTGTACGACCACATCACCCCGGTCATCGGCAACGGCGTGGTCGTCGACCCGGCGGTGCTCATCGCCGAGATCGACGCCCTCGAGGCCAAGGGGATCGATTGCAGCCGGCTCAAGGTCAGTGGCAACGCCCACCTGATCATGCCCTACCACCACGAGCTCGACCGGGTGACCGAGCGCTACCTGGGCAACAACAGGCTGGGCACGACCAAGCGGGGGATCGGTCCCGCCTACGCGGACAAGGCGGCCAGGGTCGGGCTGCGTGTGCAGGACCTGCTCGACCCGAAGATCTTCCGCCAGAAGCTGGACGTCGCCCTCAAGGAGAAGAACGCGGTCCTGGCCAAGGTGTACAACCGCCTGCCGCTGTCGGCCGACGACATCGTCGAGAGCTACCTGGGCGAGCTCGCTCCCCGCATCGAGCCCATGGTCGACGACACCGTCGCGCTGGTGCACGAGGCAATGGCGCAGGGCTCCAACGTCCTGCTGGAGGGAGCGCAGGCAACCTTCCTCGACCTGGACCACGGCACGTATCCCTTCGTCACCTCGTCGAACCCCACCGCCGGAGGGGCCTGCACGGGATCGGGCATCGGCCCGCGAGACGTGTCTCGAGTCATCGGCATCGCCAAGGCCTACGTCACCCGGGTCGGATCGGGGCCGTTCCCGACCGAGCTCGACGACGACAACGGCGCCCTGATGGTCGACCGGGGGCACGAGTTCGGCACCAACACCGGCCGCCGCCGACGCTCGGGCTGGTTCGACGTCGTGATGCTGCGCCAAGCCGTGCACGTCAACTCGCTCTCCGAGATCGCCCTCACCAAGCTCGACGTCCTCGATACCTTCGAGACGCTCAAGGTGTGCGTCGCTTACGAGGCCGACGGGGTGCGCTACGAGCACGTGCCGTACCACCAGTCGGTGCTCCACCAGATCCGCCCCGTGTACGAGGAGCTGCCCGGCTGGAAGACCGATCTGTCCCGGGCGACCGAGCTGTCGGAGCTGCCCAAGGAGGCCCGGGACTACGTCGACTTCCTGTCCAACCAGGCCGGCGTGCCCGTCAGCCTGGTTGGGGTCGGACCCGGTCGGGAGCAGTTCGTGCGCTTCGCCGCATGAGGGTCTGCGTCCTGGGGGCGGGTGGGCGCGAGCACGCGCTGGCGCACGTGCTCGCGCGCACCGCCGAGGTCGTCGTGACCCCGGGCAACCCGGGTACCGCGCTCCCGGGTCGGATCACCGCCACGGCCGCCCCGCCCGAGGAGATCGAGGCCGACCTGTTCGTGATCGGGCCCGAGGCTCCGCTCGTCGCCGGGCTGGCCGACCGCTTGCGGGCAGACGGCCGCCTGGTGCTCGGTCCGGGCGCCGACGGGGCCCGACTCGAGGGCTCGAAGGCCTGGATGAAGGAGGTCCTCGGTGAAGCCGGTGTGCCCACCGCCGCCCACGAGACGTTCACCGAGCTCGACCCCGCGCTCCGGTACCTGGCGGCGACATCTCCCCCGTACGTGATCAAGACCGACGGGCTGGCGGCCGGCAAGGGCGTGCTGGTGACCGAATCGCTCGCCGATGCGGCGGCCGACGTCGAGGCCAAGCTGTCGGGTCGGGCCTTCGGCGCTGCCGGGCACCGGATCGTGATCGAGGAGGGCCTCAGGGGCGACGAGCTGTCGCTGCTCGTGCTGTGCGACGGTCAGCGGGTACTGCCGCTGGCGCCGGCCCAGGACTTCAAGCGCGTCGGAGACGGTGACCTCGGGCCGAACACCGGCGGCATGGGTGCGTACTCTCCCGTCCCGATGGCCGGCCCGGAGATCGTGGACACGGTCGTCGAGCAGGCAGTGGAGCCACTGGTGGCCGCGTTGCGACGGCGCGGTATCGACTACCGCGGCGTGCTCTACGCCGGCCTGATGCTCACGGCCGCCGGTCCCAAGGTCGTCGAGTACAACGTGCGATTCGGCGATCCCGAGGCCCAGGTCGTGCTCCCGCGTCTGGCCGGCGACGTGGCCGGGCTGCTGGCCGATGCTGCCGCCGGCCGGATGCGCGGCGAGGTGTCCTTCACCGACGAGGCCTGTGTGACCGTCGTGCTGGCGGCGGCCGGGTACCCGTCCGACCCTCGCCGCGGCGATGTCATCGGCGGCCTCGACGACGCCAGCGCCATCGACGGGGTCATGCTCTTCCACGCCGGGACGTCCAGGGACGACAAGGGTCGGCTCGTCACGGCGGGGGGCCGCGTGCTCGACGTGACCGCGATGGGATCCACGCTGGCTCTGGCGCGCCAGCGGGCCTACGAGGCCGCGAGTCGCGTGCACTGGTCAGGCGTCCACTACCGACATGACGTCGCCGAGATGGCTTCGGCCGGCGCCGTCCGGGAGGCAAGATGACGAGAGTTGCCGTCCTCATGGGTTCGCCGAGCGACCGCGAGCGGATGGCGCCGGCGGTGCAGATGCTGGAGCGCTTCGGCGTCGAGGCCGACGAGCGGGTGCTGTCGGCCCACCGGAGCCCGGACGAGCTCGCCGCCTTCGCCCGCTCGGCCCGGGAGGAAGGCTTCGCCGCCATGATCTGTGGCGCCGGGCTGGCGGCCCATCTCGCCGGGGCCGTGGCCGCTCACACGACGCTGCCGGTCATCGGCGTGCCCCTCTCCGGCGGCCCCCTGTCGGGCCAGGACGCCCTGTACTCCACGGTGCAGATGCCCCGCGGCATACCGGTCGCCACGGTGTCCATCGACGGTGCCGCCAACGCTGCCATCCTGGCCGTGGAGGTGCTGGCCGTGACCGACGAGAAGCTGGCCCGTCAGCTGGCCGAGTTCCGGGCGGGCGGGGCGAGGTGATCCCCCGCTACTCGCTTCCCGAGATGGCGGAGCTGTTCACCGACGAGGCGAAGCTCCGAACCTGGCTGGAGATCGAGGTCCTCGCCGTCGAGGCCTGGTCGCAGCTGGGCGTCGTCCCTGCGGCCGACGCCGTGGCGGTGCGCGAGCGGGCGCCGGCGATGACGGCGGCCACGATCTCCGCCATCGCCGAGCGCGAGCGGGTGACCGACCACGACGTCGCCGCCTTCGTGGACGTGGTGCAGGACGCCATCGGTCCACCGGCTGGCGCGTGGGTCCACTACGGCCTGACCTCCTCCGACGTCGTCGACACCGCTCTGGGCGTCACCCTCACGGCGGCCGCCGACCGGCTCCTTCTGGCCAGCGGCGAGCTGGTCTCCACCCTCGAGCGCCGGGCCAGGGAGCTCGCCGACGTCGCCATGGTCGGCCGCACCCACGGAGTCCACGCCGAACCGATCACCTTCGGGGCCAAGCTGGCGCTCTGGTGCCTGCAGGCCGACCGCGACCGCCGGCGCCTCGAGGCCGCCCGTCGGGCCGTGGCGGTGGGCAAGCTCTCGGGGGCGGTCGGCACCTACTCGAACATCGACCCCGCGATAGAGGCCCGGGTGTGCGCAGCCCTGGGCCTGCGTGCGGTACCAGCCAGCCAGGTGGTCGCGCGCGACCGTCACGCCGAGTACCTGTGGGCCTGCGCGTCGGTCGGTGCCAGCGTGGAGAGCTTTGCCACCGAGATACGGCATCTTCAGCGAACCGAGGTCGGTGAGGTCGAGGAGCCGTTCGCATCGGGGCAGAAGGGCAGCTCCGCCATGCCGCACAAGCGCAACCCCATCGTGTCCGAGCGGCTGTCGGGCCTCGCCCGGGTCTTGCGCGGCTACGTGGGTCCGGGCCTGGAGGACGTGGCGCTCTGGCACGAGCGCGACATCTCCCACAGCTCGGTGGAGCGCGTGATCCTGCCCGATGCCAGCCTCCTCGCCTATTACCTTCTGCGAAAGATGACAGCGCTCGTCGACGGCCTCGTCGTCCACCCCGACCGGATGCGGGAGAACCTCGACCGGTCGCACGGCTTGGTGTTCAGCCAGGCCGTGCTGCTCGCCCTGGTGGCGTCGGGCATGGATCGGGACTCGGCCTACCGGATCGTCCAGCGCGACGCCCGCCTGGCATGGGACGAGGCGAAGCCGCTGAGGATGGTGCTCGAGTCCGATCCCGAGGTTCCCCTCGGACCGAGCGAGCTCGACGACGCCTTCAGCATCGACCGGGCCCTGCGCCACGCCCGGCGGGCTGTCGACGCCCTCGACACGCTCGGCTCGCCCGATGAGGAGGCAACGTGACGCTCACCCACGTCCACTCCGGCAAGGTCAGGGATGTCTACGGCGACGGCGACGGCCGTCTGCTGATGGTGGCGTCCGACCGGATCTCGGCCTTCGACGTCGTGCTGGCCGAGCCCATCCCCGACAAGGGTCGCGTGCTCACGGCGATGACGGTCTTCTGGCTGGAACAGTTCACTGATCTGGCGCCCAGCCACCTGGTGAGCGCCGACCCGGCCGACTTCCCTTCCGACGCGCGCCGCCTCGAGCAGGTCGACGGGCGGGCCATGCTCGTGCGCCGGGCGGAGATGCTGCCCATCGAGTGCATCGTCCGGGGATACCTGTCCGGGTCGGCGTGGAAGGAGTACCGGACCGCGGGCACCGTGCACGGGGTGACCCAGCCCGCCGGGCTCCAGGAGTCGGACCGGCTGCCGGACGCCATCTTCACGCCGTCGACCAAGGCCACCGAGGGCCACGACGTCAACATCGGCTTCGAGGAGGCTGCCGCCATGGTCGGCGTCGAGGTGGCCGAAGAGGCTCGTGACGTCTGCCTCGCCGCCTATCGACGGGGCGCGGAGTGGGCGGCCGGCCGCGGCATCATCATCGCCGACACCAAGTTCGAGCTCGGCTTCATCGACGGCCGCCTCGCCCTGTGCGACGAGGTGCTCACTCCCGACTCCTCGCGGTTCTGGCCGGTCACCGAGTGGGCGCCCGGCTCCACGCCGCCGTCGTTCGACAAGCAGCCCGTCCGTGACCACCTGGAAGCGACGGGCTGGGACAAGGCGCCGCCGCCTCCAGCCCTTCCCGACGAGGTGGTGAAGGCCACCAGCGAGCGCTACCGGGCCGCCTACGAGCAGATCACGGGCCTGCGCCTGGCCGACTGGTACGGGGCGGCGCCAAGATGAGGTTTCACGCCCTCGTCGAGGTGCGCCTCCGCCCGGGCATCGCCGACCCTCAGGGGGCCACCATCGAGCGGGCCCTGCCCGCCCTCGGCTTCGGGGGCGTCGAGGGCGTCAGGGTGGGCAAGGCGATCCGCTTCGACGTCGACGCCTCCGACGAGGCGGCGGCGCGGGCCGAGATCGACGAGCTGTGCCGGCGGCTTCTGGCCAACCCTGTCATCGAAGATGCCGACATCAGCATCTCGCCCGCGCACGGGTCGATCACCACCGGGGGTCGGACCGGGTGAGCGGGCGCGTCGGCGTGGTCGTGTTCCCGGGATCGAACTGCGAGCACGACATGATCGAGGCGATCAGAGGCTTGGGCGGGAAGGCCGAGCTGGTGTGGCACGGCGCCCGGTCGGTGTCGGGGGTCGACGCGCTCGTCCTGCCGGGAGGCTTCGCCCACGGCGACTATCTCCGCCCTGGTGCCCTGGCCCGTTTCTCGCCGGTGATGGACGCGGTGCGGTCCTTCGCCGCCGACGGTGGCCCGGTATTGGGAGTTTGCAACGGCTTCCAGATCCTCACCGAGGCGGGGTTGCTTCCAGGTGCGCTGCAGAAGAACCATCACTTGAAGTTCCTGTGTACGACCGTGAGCGCTCGTATTGAGCGAAGTCGATCCTTCATCTCACGGTTGACTGAACCGGGAACAGTGCTCCGGCTTCCCATCAATCACTTCGAGGGAAATTACATCTGCCAACCCGAGACGCTCGCCCAGCTTCGCGCTGATGACCGCATCGTTGCCCGCTACTGCGACAACCCGAACGGCTCCATCGACGACATCGCGGGGATCGCCAACGAGGCGGGGAACGTCGTCGGACTGATGCCTCATCCGGAGCGGGCCTACGACAGTTTGCTCGGCTCTGCCGACGGAGCGATCCTCTTGCGCACCCTGTTGGACCCGTCGAGCGGGCACGACCACCCGACGGCCAACGAGGCCAGCGTCGCTAGTGGACCCCCTGGGCCCGCTGGATCCCGGCTCGCCTGAGCACTGCGGCGCTTACCCCAGCCTCTCTCCAGGCGGCATAGCTGATGCCTTTGCGGTCCCCGTAGGCCGGGGCCGCCTTGACGAACTCGCGCTCCAGGGCCGCCATGTCGACGGACCGGTCCTTGCGATCGAGCTCCTCCTTCAGGTTCCGCCGCTCCTGCACGAGGTGGAGTCGATTGAGCGGATCGGCCGCATCGAGACGGTGCTCCACGGACGCCAGCTGCCGCTTCACCGAGTCAGTTGTACGTTTGCGGCCGCGTTTGGGTCGATTGGCCTCGAGAGCTTCGAGATAGCGTCGCACGGCCCGGCCTTGCTCACGTCCGACGGCAAGCGCCTCTTTGTGCTGGGTGGACATGGGTGATTTCGTGCGCTTCTGCGTCCTGGCCATGCAAGAGTATTGCTCAACGTCTATGACGAGTTCAATTCCTGTTTTGAAAAGAAACTGCCACCTTGTCCGGTCCACGACTGGACCCGATTACGGTGTCTGCGTGGACGAGGTCATCCATCGAGCACTGGGCCTGAGCGACGAGGAAGCCGCCGAGATCGAGTCGATCCTGGGCCGACCCCCCAACCATCTCGAGCTGGCCATGTTCGCGGTGATGTGGAGCGAGCACTGCTCCTACAAGTCGTCACGCCTGCACCTCCGACGCCTGCCGAGCGAGGGACCGGGTGTGCTCGTCGGGCCGGGGGAGAACGCCGGCGTCATCGATGCCGGTGACGGGATCGCCGTGGCCGTGCGCATCGAGAGCCACAATCACCCGTCGGCGATAGAGCCCTATCAGGGAGCGGCGACCGGCGTCGGCGGGATCTTGCGCGACGTGTTCACCATGGGCGCCCGCCCGATCGCGGTGATGGACTCGCTCCGCTTCGGCCCCCTCGACGCCGCCCGCAACCGGTGGCTGCTCGAGGGTGTCGTGAGCGGCATCTCGGGCTACGGGAACTCGGTCGGCGTCCCGACGGTCGGCGGCGAGGTCGCCTTCGACTCCTGCTACAGCGGCAACCCGCTCGTGAACGTGCTGTGCCTCGGCGTGATGCCCGTCGGGCGGTTGGTGCGGGGTCGGGCCAGCGGCGTCGGCAACGTGGCCGTGCTCCTCGGATCCACCACCGGGCGCGACGGCATCGGAGGGGTGAGCGTCCTCGCGTCGGCAGGCTTCGGAGAGGCGGCCTCGGCCACAGACGGTGCGGAGGGCGCGGCGGGGGACCGGGCACCATCGACCAACGGGTCCGAGTCCTTGCGACCGAGCGTGCAGGTGGGCGACCCCTTCGAGGAGAAGCGGCTGCTGGAGGCCTGTCTGGAGCTGTTGGACGCCCGGCTCGTCGTCGGCATCCAGGATCTCGGCGGTGCCGGCCTGACCTGCGCCTGCTCGGAGACGGCGGCTCGGGGCGGCACCGGCATGGACATCGACGTGTCGGCTGTGCCCCGCCGGGAGCCGGCAATGGCGCCGTACGAGGTGATGACCAGCGAGAGCCAGGAGCGGATGCTGGCGATCGTCACCCCCGACGACCTGCCGCGCCTGCTCGAGGTGTGCGCCCGCTGGGAGGTCTTGGCCACGGCGGTGGGGCGGGTCACGCCCGGAGGGCGCGTCAGGGTGCTCGACGGCCGGGATGGTCCCGTGCTGGCCGACGTCCCGGCGGTCGCCCTGGCTGACGACGCGCCCGTCTACGACCGGCCCCGCCGGGCTCCGGCGCCACCGCCCGGTATCTCGCTGGGCGAGCCCGACGCCGCTCCACAGACCAGCCCGGGAGGTGGTTCCGAGGCGATGGCCGGCGCCGGAGGCGGGCCCGAGGAGCGCGACTGCGGGGCCGACCTCCTCTCGCTCGTCGCCGACGTCTCATGGGTGTACGAGCAGTACGACCACCAGCTCTTCCTCAACACCGTCGAAGGACCCGGGGGCGATGCCGCCGTCCTCCGCCTGAAGGCGCCGGGTCTTCCCTCCACCCGCAAAGGCCTGGCCCTGTCCACCGACGGCAACAGCCGGTGGTGCCGCGTCGACCCACGCCAGGGCGCGGCCATGACCGTGGCCGAGTCGGCGCTCAACGTGGCCTGCGTCGGGGCCCGGCCGGTCGCCGTGGTCGACTGCCTCAACCTCGGCAACCCCGAGCACCCCGAGGTCATGTGGCAGCTGTCGGAGGTCGTCGACGGCCTGGCCGAGGCGTGCCGGGCCCTCGACCTGCCGATCGTCGGGGGCAACGTCAGCCTCTACAACGAGAGCCAGGGGCGCGACATCGACCCCACTCCGGTCGTCGGCGTCGTCGGGCTCGTCGACCGTCTCGAGCGCCCGGTGCCGGGTCTCAGACTGGCGCCGGGAGAGCGGCTCGTCCTCCTGGGCCAGACGGTGCCGTCGCCCGGCGGCTCGCGGTGGGCAGACGAGTGCGCGCCCGGCGCCGCGCCTCCCGGCGAGCGCCTACCGCCGCTGGACCTCGCCGCCCACCGCGACCTCGTCGAGCTGCTCGTGGAGCTGGTGGGCGACGGCGTCGTGACCGGTCTCCACGACGTCTCCGACGGAGGGCTCGGGGTGGCGCTGGCCGAGATGGCGGTGTGCTCCCGGACAGGTGTCGTGGTGCGGGGAGTCGCCACCGCCGCCGAGCTCTTCTCCGAGTCGCCGTCGCGCGTGGTCGTGTGCGCCGCGGACCCCGATGGGATCGCAGCCCGGGCCCGGGCGGCCGGGGTGACGGTCGCCGAGCTCGGCATTGCCGGAGGCGACCGGCTCGTCGTCGAGGGCCTGGTCGATGTCGCCCTCGACGACCTTGTCCACGCCTGGCGCTCGACCCTGCCCGAGCGCCTCGCTGCGTCCTGCTAATGCCGACGCTCCGCCAGGGCAGCCACGGTGGTGTCGGGCACCGACAGGTCGCCCCGACCGATGCCGACGGCGAGATCCGGCTTGAAGGTGCCGTGGTAGTCGGAGCCACCTGTCGCCACGAGGCCGTGGCGGCGCGCCAGGTCGGCGAGCCCTGCCCGTTCGTCGGGGGAGTACCGGCCATAGCGCGCCTCGAGGCCCGCCAAGCCGGCGTCGGCCAGCTCGGCCACGGCCGAGGCGAGGGCAGGCTCGTCGAGCTGCAGGCTGAGGGGATGAGCCAGGACGGCCACGCCGCCCGACCGGCGCGCCTGCTCTGCCACCGTGCGCGGCGACAGGCGAGCCTTGCTCACGTAGCCCGGGTTGCCTCGCGCGAGGTAGCGGTCGAAGGCCTCCTGCACGGACCCCACGACCCCCTTGCGAACGAGGATGGACGCCATGTGGGGCCGCCCCGCCCCCATACCGCCGGCCTCGGCCTCCAGCTCGTCGAGCGTCACCGGGAGGCCGGCGGCGGACAACCGCTCGATCATCTGGCGGTTCCGCTCGACACGATCGTCCTGCAGGCGGGCCAGCTCCTCCTGGAGGGGCCCCTCGCCGGGCTCGACGAAATAGACGAGCACGTGCAGCGTGCCCGGTGCCCACTCACAGGAGACCTCGCAGCCGGGAACCAGGTCCACTCCCAGCGCCTGGGCCCGGGCGCGGGCCTCGGCCAACCCCTCCAGGCGGTCGTGGTCGGTGAGCGCCACCGCGCTGCATCCGGCGGCCGCCGCCAGCTCGGGGATGCGCGCCGGCGGGTCGGACCCGTCGGAAACGGTCGAATGGGTGTGGAGATCGACCATGCGCTGAGGAGGCTACCGCCAGCTGACCGAAGAGCGACCGGGGCTGTGGGAGACTGAAGTAGTGAGGGCACGCCAGCAGGGTGGGGAGACCGCGCTGCCCACCTCCTCGACGGGGCAGCCGTCGCTCCGGCGACTCCGGCGACTCCGGCGACTCCGGCGACCGAGACGATGCCCTGCGAGAGGCGTGCGGGGTGTTCGGCGTTTGGGCGCCCGGTGCGCCGGTGGCCCAGCTGACCTTCGACGGGCTCTACTCGCTCCAGCACCGGGGGCAGGAGTCGGCCGGGATGGCCGTCAGCGACGGCGAGACCATCACCGTGGTGAAGGACATGGGTCTGGTCACCAACGTGTTCGACGAGCGGACCGTGGCGGCGCTCGAGGGCCACCTTGCCATCGGGCACACCCGGTACTCGACCACGGGATCCAGCACGTGGCGCAACGCCCAACCCGTGTACCGCTCGGTCGGTACCGCGGGCTTCGCCCTCGGGCACAACGGCAACCTCACGAACACCACGACGTTGGCCGAGCGGGCAGGGATGCTGCCGGGAGTGATCGCCAGCGACAGCGACCTGGTGGCCGAGCTGCTCTCGCGGCTGTTCCCCTCGGACTCCGGCGACGGAGCCGGTGGAGAGCTCGAGACGGCGCTGATCCAGGTCCTCCCGGACATCGAGGGAGCCTTCTCGTTCGTGCTCATGGACGCCGACCATCTCGTCGGCGTGCGCGACCCCAACGGCTTTCGCCCGTTGTGCCTCGGGCGACTGGGCGACGGATGGGTGCTGGCGTCGGAGACGCCGGCGCTCGACGTGGTGGGTGCCCGCTTCGTGCGGGAGCTACAGCCGGGTGAGATGGTCGTGATCGACCGCAGTGGCATCCGCTCGATCTATCCCTTCCCGCCGGAGAAGATCGATCCCAAGCTCTGCATCTTCGAGCTGGTGTACTTCGCCCGCCCCGACAGCATGCTGTACGGCAAGGAGGTGCACGGGGCTCGCCGCCGCATGGGCGAGCTGCTGGCCGAGCAGGCGCCGGTGGACGCCGACCTCGTCATGGGTGTGCCCGAGTCCGGGGTCCCCGCGGCGGAGGGCTACGCCCGACGCAGCGGCATCCCCTACGGGCAGGGGCTGGTTAAGAACCGGTACATCGGGCGCACGTTCATCGCCCCCACGCCCGAGGCGCGTGCTCGCGGCGTGCGCCGCAAGCTCAACCCCCTGCGGGAGAACATCGTCGACAAGCGGCTGATCGTCGTGGACGACTCCGTGATCCGCGGGACCACCACGCGAGCGATGGTCGAGATGCTGCGCGATGCCGGCGCCGCTGAGATCCACCTCCGGGTGTCCTCGCCGCCGTACGCGTGGCCCTGCTTCTACGGCATCGACACACCTGACCGGGATGGCCTGCTCGCCGCCGAGCGGTCGGTGCCCGAGATCGGCGAGTACCTCGGTGTCGACTCGATCGCCTACCTCACCCTCGCCAACCTGGAGCGGGCGATCGACGCCCCCGGGGCCGGGTTCTGCAGTGCCTGTCTCACCGGCGAGTACCCGGTGGCGATCTCGCCCGCGCCCAGCAGGGAGGTCCTCGAGGTTGCCCTCCGGGCCTGACCGGGCGGGCCCTGGCGGCCGCGGCCTGACCTACGCCGACGCCGGTGTCGACATCGGGGCCGGTGACGAGGTGGTGGAGCGCATCAAGGACGTCGTCCGCACGACCTACCGGCCCGAGGTCGTCGGTGACGTGGGCGGCTTCGGTGGCCTCTTCGCCCTGGCGACGGAGCGCTACCGCCAGCCCCTCCTGGTCGCGGCCACCGACGGCGTGGGGACCAAGGCCCAGTTGGCCTCGGCCACGGGACGGCTGGACACCATCGGCATCGACCTGGTTGCCATGTGCGTCGACGACCTGGTGTGCCAGGGGGCCGAGCCGTTGTTCCTGCTGGACTACCTCGCCACGGGACGGCTGGACCCGGATCGGGCCGAGCGCCTGGTGAGCGGCATCGCCGAGGGGTGCCGGCAGGCGGGCTGCGCGCTCATCGGTGGGGAGACTGCCGAGCACCCCGGCTCGCTGGCCTCCGACGACTTCGACCTGGCCGGGTTCGCCGTGGGGGTGGTCGAGCGGGATCGGCTCCTCGGCCCCGCCCGGGTCGGCCCTGGGGACGTGCTCATCGGTCTGGTATCGCCGGGCCTGCGCTGCAACGGGTACTCGATGGCCCGGCGGGCGCTGCTCGAGATCGGGGGCCGGTCGCTCGACGACGACGCCTACCCGGGCGCCCCCCACAGCCTGGCCGACGAGCTCATGGAACCGTCGGTGATCTATGCGCCCGCCGTGCTCGCCCTGACCGACGGGGTGGCGGTTCGGGCCGTGGCCCACATCACGGGCGGAGGGATCGCCGCCAACCTGGCCCGGGTGCTTCCGAGCGGATGCGACGCAGTGGTCGACCGTTCGGCCTGGTCGGTGCCGCCAGTGTTCGGTGAGGTCCAGCGGGCGGGTCAGGTGCCCGACGACGAGATGGACCGTGTCTTCAACCTCGGGCTGGGTATGGTCGCTGTGGTGGCCGCCGAGGACGCGGGACGAGCGATCGATGTGCTGCGAGCACGGGGGCGACGGGCGCTGGCCGTAGGTCGGATCCT
Source organism: uncultured Actinomycetes bacterium (assembly GCA_963717645.1). GTDB lineage: Bacteria > Actinomycetota > Acidimicrobiia > Acidimicrobiales > AC-9 > AC-9. Next base: position 94,822 of record CAVQWQ010000032.1, read on the forward strand.
GCCGCGCGGGGGGCAACGGGTCCACATGGAGGGCTGAGCCGATGCCCAGGGTGCTGGTGGTCGAGGACGAACCTGTCATCCTGCGCCTCCTCGAGGAGACGCTGGCGGGTGACGGCGCCGATGTGGTCACGGTCCGTGACGCCGACGCCGCCCTGGTTGTTCTCGGTCAGGAGCACTTCGACGTGGTGCTGGTCGACCTGCTCCTGCCCGGCCAGCCGGGGTGGCGGGTCCTCGAGCAGCTCCGGGCCAGCCCTGACGGCTCTCCCGTGGTGGTCGTGTCGGCCCGAGCCACCCCGAGCAACCTGACCCGGGCCTTCGACCTCGGTGCGGTCGACGTGTTCGGCAAGCCCTTCGACCCGCTGGAGCTGAGCGCGGTCGTGAACGAGGTGGCGGGGCTGGCAGCCGAGGGCCTCGCCGCTCATCGGCAGGCGGCGCGGACCCGGCGCAACGCGTGACGCCGGGCGCCCTTTCGTCCGCCTCTCCCTCGGTCTCGGCCCTGCGCGACCACCTGCTCGCCCACTCGGTGCGCATCGGCGAGTTCGTGCTCAAGTCGGGGCGTCGCAGCAACTGGTTCATCGACTCGAAGCAGACCGCATGTCGGCCCGACGGCATGATCCTCATGGTCGACGCCATGCTCTCGGTGCTGCCCGAGGAGGTCACGGCGATCGGTGGGCTCACCATGGGTGCCGACCCGGTGGCCTTCGCCACCGCCGCCGCCGGCAATCTCCGCGGTCGGTCGCTCAAGTCCTTCAGCGTCCGCAAGGAGACCAAGGACCACGGGGCCGGGGGACGCATCGCCGGCGCCCTGGATGCTGGGGACCGGGTGGCGCTGGTCGAGGACACCGTGACCAGGGGAACATCGCTCCTCGAGGCGGCGAGGGCCGTGCGGGCGGCCGGGGCCGACCCCATCGTGATGGTCGCCGTGGTCGACCGGGGGGGAACCTGTGCGGCCATGGCCGAAGCCGAGGGCATCCCCTTCCGGGCGCTCGTCACCGCTCCCGACCTCGGGTTCGAGTACGAGGGCGCGTAGGGAGTCCTTTCGCCGACGATCTGCGTGGGCGATCCGGCCCGATCGCATCGTCCCGGTTCTTCGAAATCCGGGCCGATGCGCCGGCCAGATCCCCCGGTGCCCGTACGTCGCCCCTAGACATCCCACGCCCGTAATCGTCAAGCCGCCACCAGGCTTCGGTGGCCCCAAGCTGTGTGCTCGTCGTACGTGGTGCCGTGTCGCAAGCACCCATGGAGGATGCCCACGAGGCGGTTGGCGAGGGCGCGCAGAGCTCGATGGTGGGTATCACCAGTTGCTCGTCGTTGGTCGTAGAAGGCCCGCGCCCCAGGGCTAGCGGTTAGGGCGGAAAAGGCCCACAGGTAGCAGGTGTCAGCGAGACGCTTGTTGCGGGCGTAGCGGGCCAGCACCACTTTGCGATTACCCGACGCCTTGGTGATGGGTGACGTGCCGGCGTAGTTCTTGCGAGACTTGGCCTCGGCATAGCGGTTCGGGTCGTCCCCGAACTCGCCGAGCGCCCGGGCGCCGAGGATCATCCCGAGTCCTGGCAGGGAGCGGATGACCTTGGCGTCCGGGTGCTGCTCAAAATGCTCGACCAACTCCGCCTCGAGCCGGCCGATCTGGGCATTGAGCTCGGTGATCACTCCCACCAGTGCAGCCACGCTGGCGCCCATGGCCCCCGCCACCAGCCGAGGCGCCTCCAGCTGCTTTGAGCGCAGGGCCGTTTGGATCTCGGCCGCCCGTTCCTCCACCCGGCGCTGGCGGCCCCCCCGACGCAGGGCGGCGGCGATCTTGGAGAGGGACAGGCGCCGACCCAGGGTTGGCGTCGGAGCCATGACCAGCACCTCGAGGGTCTCGGGGGCGGCGAGGTCGTCGAAGGAGGCGAGGGCAGCGGGATAGAACTCCCGCAGGGTCGATCGCAGCTGATTGGCCTGGCGCTGGCGGGTCCAGACCATGCCCTGGTGGGCGCGGGCCAGGACCTTGATGGCTTCGGATAGCTCGCTGTCGCCGGCCACCGATCGGTGGTTGTGGGCGTCGGTGCGGGCCAGCTCGGCCAGCACCTTGGCGTCACCGGGATCCGACTTGGCCCCCGAGGTCGAGTGCCGCTCCCGATAGCGCGACGTCGACAGCGGATTCACGGCGATGACCTGGTAGCCGCCGGCCACCAGGGCACCCACGAACAGGCCCCGGTCGGTCTCGGTGGCCACCGTCACCTCTGACGGCTCCTCGACGAACGGAGCCACTAGTTCATGGAAGCGGGCCACCCCCTCCACCCCCTCGGGCACACGCCCCTTCGCCAGACGGCGGCCGTCACCGTCTTCCACGTAGAGGTCGTGGTGGGTCTCGGACCAGTCATGGCCCACGAACACCTTCCCCATCTCCACCTCCTGATCGCAGCGGACACCACAGTTGAGCCCGAGGCGACCAGCGGCTCGCTAATGGTTCAGTGCTCGAGGCACGTCATCCCACCAGTCGTCGAGGTCCGCCTCACCGACCAGCGGGCGCACGATCTAGGCGTAGGGCTCCAGTGCCCTGCGCAGCAGAGTGCTGACCTGCTGGCGGCTCGGGACCAGCCTCACTGCTTCTCAGCCCGAGGTGGTCGACCCCCATTAGCGCGACAAGAACGATCGCCGGCGCAGCCCCCGACCGCTTCTCGTAGCGCCTGGGGCGATGTACCGGCCCCGAGCGCGACCAGAACGGCTGGCTCGGCGAGCGGGAACCGAACATGTCGCGGTCGGGGCGGTCCCGACCGGCCCCGCTGGTGGGATCGGAGGGATCGTCATCTCGGCTGGTCCCCATTTCGTCAGAATGGGGGCCAGCCGAGGGTGACGGTCCCTCAGCGCCCCCGCTACTCAGCCAGAAGGCGGCGCGCCGCGCCGAGGATGTCGTCGGTGCCGATGGACACCGCCTGCTCGAGGGGCGCGGCGTAGGGCATGGCCGGGACGTCGGCCATGGCCAGGCGGCGCACGGGCGCGTCCAGGTCGTAGAAGGCCTCGTCCGCGACCAGGGCCGCCACCTCGGCGCCGACGCCGAAGCTGACGTTGTCCTCGTGGACGACCAGCACCCGCCCGCAGCGGCGGGCCGAGTCCAGCACCGTCTCCCGGTCGAGGGGGTTGATGGTGCGCAGGTCGACCACCTCGACGGCCGCCTTGCCGGCCAGGGCCTCGGCCGCCTCGAGGGCCAGGTGCCGATGCAGCCCGTAGGTGACGATCGTCAGGTCGCGGCCTTGCCTGACCACCTCCGCCACCCCGATGGGAACGGTCCAGTCCCCCTCGGGGACGGGTCCCTTGATCAGGCGGTAGGTCTTCTTGTGCTCGAGAAAGAGCACCGGGTCGGGATCGGCCACCGCCTCCCGGAGCATCCCGGCTACGTCGGCGGGCGTCGAGGGCACGACCACCTTCAGCCCGGCGACGTGGCCGTAGAAGGCCTCGATGGCCTGGGAGTGGTAGAGGGCTCCGTGGACCCCGCCACCCCACGGCGCCCTGATCACGAGCGGCACGCCGAACGCGCCGTTGGAGCGGTAGTGGAGCTTGGCCGCTTCGCTCACGATCTGGTCGAACGCCGAGTGGATGAAGTCGGCGAACTGGATCTCGGCGATCGGGCGCCGACCGGCGAGCGCCAGCCCGATCCCGATGCCGACGATCGAGGACTCGGCCAGCGGCGTGTCCATCACCCGGTCGTCCCCGAAGGTGGCGTGGAGCCCCTCGGTTGCCCGAAAGACGCCGCCCCGCGGCCCGACGTCCTCGCCCAGGATCATCACGCGCTCGTCGGTCGCGAGCAGGTCGTGCTGGGCCTGGCGGAGGGCGTCGACGACCGTTCGCTCGGAGCACGGCTCCGCTGGTGAGGGGTGATGCGGTGTCGGCGCGACGGCCTCGGCCAGCTCGACCGGTACACCTGGGGTCGGGCGGATGGGGCGGGCCCACACCCTGGTGAAGGCGGCCGCGGGCTCGGTCGCCGCCGCCTCCTCGGCGCGCCGGGCCGCCTCCTCGACCTCGGCCGCGACCTCCGCCTCGAGCTCCTCCTCCCGCTGCTCGGACAGAAGCCGCTGCTCGATGAGGTACTGCCGCATCCGCACCAGGGGGTCCTTCTTGCGCCACAGCTCGACCTCGGCTGGGGTGCGGTAGCTGCGGTCGTCGTCGTCGGAGGTGTGCCCCAGGTAGCGGTACGTCTTGCACTCGACGAGCGCCGCGCCCTCGCCCTTCCGGGCCCGGCGGATCGCCGAGTGGGTCGCGGCATAGACGTCGATGGGATCGTTGCCGTCCACGATCACGCCGGTCAACCGGTAGGAGTGGGCGTGCTCGGCAATGTTCTCCACCGCCGACTCCTTGGAGAGAGGGACGGAGATGGCGTAGCCGTTGTTCTCGCACACGAACACGACCGGCAGCTGATGGATGCCGGCGAAGTTGAGCGACTCGTGGAAGTCTCCCTTCGAGGCGGCCCCGTCGCCGAAGTAGCACATCACGACCTCGTCGCGCCCCTCCAGCTTGGCCGCGAGAGCCATGCCCACCGCGTGGGGGAGGTGCGTGGCGATAGGTGACGAGCCGCTGATGATCCGTCGGCCGGCGTGGCCCCAGTGGTTGGGCATCTGCCGGCCACCTGAGCACGGGTCCTCGGGCCGGGCGAAGACGCCGAGAAGCACCTCGTAGGGGGTCATCCCCAGGGCGAGCACCACCCCGAGGTCGCGGTAGTACGGCAGGACGGGGTCGATCCCGGCGCGGATCGTCCAGGCCGAGCCGACCTGGGCCCCTTCGTGGCCCTGCGAGCTCACCACGAACGGGGCTTTGCCCATGCGGTTGAGGGCCCAGGTCTTCTGGTCGAGCACCCGGGCCAAGAGGATGGTGCGGTACATCCCGAGGAGGTCGGCGTCGGTCAGGCCGAGCTCGCTGTGGCGGTCGTGGATGTGAAGCGCCGCCAGCTCTTCCGGGCTCGTCGATCGGGCCGGCTCAGCGATCGAGGACAGAGGCCATCACCCCCCTGTGACGGTGGCGCGCGGTGCCGGCGCGGGCCAGGGCCGACGGTACCCCGTCAGCCGGCGCTGGGCCATCTCTTCGGCCACCTCGGTCGTGCTCACTCCGGCGGCAGCGGCCTCGGTCAGCACCGCCATCGTGGTGTCGAAGATCGTGCGCACCGCGGCGTGGGCCCGATCGACGCGGTAGCCGATCAGCTCGTGGGCGATGTTGATGATTCCTCCCGCGTTGGCGACGAAGTCGGGCACGTAGGCGATGCCGGCATCGGCCAGCAGGCGGACGCTCCGGGCCTCGGCCAGCTGGTTGTTGGCTGCCCCTACGACGGCCCGGCAGCCCAGCTCGGGGATCCGCTCGGGAGTGAGGACCGCTCCGAGAGCGCACGGCGAGAAGATGTCGCACTCGACGGTGTGGGCGCGCTCGGCGGGCGTCGACGGCAGCCCGAGGGTCTTGGTGGCGCGCTCGAGGGCGGCGCCGTCGACATCGCTGGCGACGACGACCGCGCCCTCTTCGACCAGATGGCGGGCCAACGTGAGCCCGACCTTGCCCACCCCGCTCACGACGACGCGCCGGCCCCGGAGGCTGGGCGAGCCCCACAGGTGGGTGGCCAGGGCCAGCATGGCCTGGAGCACGCCGAGGGCGGTGGGCGCCGAGGGGTCTCCCGACCCGCCGAGCGACCGGCTGGTACCTGTCACGTACCTGGTGTCCTGGCGTATGAGGTCCATGTCGGCCTGGGTGGTGCCGACGTCCTCGGCCGTCAGGTAGCGGCCGCCGAGGCCCTCGACGTGGCGGGCGTACGCCTGCAGCAGGGCCTCGGTCTTGATCTGGGCCGGGTCACCGAGGATCACGGCCTTGCCGCCGCCGAGATCGAGCCCGGCGGCCGCCGCCTTGTAGGTCATGGCCCTGGACAGGGCGAGGACGTCCGCCAGGGCCTCGTCCTCGGTGGCGTAGGGGCGGAACCGGACCCCCCCGAGCGCCGGCCCCAGCCGGGTCGAGTGCACCGCGATGATCGCCCGCAGGCCGGTCGCGGCATCGTGGCAGAACACGACTTCCTCATGGCCATCGCCGGCGAGTCGGTCGAAGAGCTGCACCCGACCGCCAGGCTACCCCTGCCAGCCCGCCCTTCCGGCGGCGGCCGACACCGTCCCTGGCCAGGAACTAGTCGCTTCGGGCCCCAGAGATGGTCCGCTTGGTCTATCGACCAACAATCGGTCGTGTCGTACCTTCGAGGTAGAAACCGGACCCTGAAGGGAACTCCATGCCGAACAATCCTCAGACGACACCCACCCGCGACGGGAGCTCCGCCGATCAGGGCCAGCCCGATGCCTTACTCACGCCGGGCGAAGTGGCGACCTTGTTTCGAGTCAATCCGAAGACCGTGACCCGCTGGGCACGGGCCGGCAAGCTGACGGCCATCCGCACCCTGGGAGGACATCGGCGGTTCCGGGCCTCGGAGATCCGTGACTGTCTCGACCGCACCGAATACGAGGAGGCCTGAGCGGAGCGCCTCGGCAGGAGGTCCGACCCACTTCGACGGCCAGCTCGACGACCCCGTGAGGGCCGGGGCGACGGGGCCGCCGATTGTTGGCCGCCCTGCTAGTGGGGCTGTACCGTCGCGGCCCATGGGGACACCCAATGTCTCGTATTCCGTGTCGATCCGTGTCTCGCTCAAGCACTCTCCGGGAGCGCTCGGCCGTCTGACCACGGCAATCGGTGAGGCCGGGGGGAACATCATGGGCCTCGACATGATCGATGTCGCTGATGACCGCATGGTGAGGGACGTCACCGTGCTGGCGATCGACGAGGAGCATGTGGGCCGGATCACCAAGGCCATCGAGGCCATGGGTGAGGTGGCCATCCACAGCGTGCTGGACCGCACGTTCCGCATGCACGTGGACGGCAAGATCGAGGTGACGTCCAAGTCCCCGCTGGCCACACGCGACGACCTCTCGATGGCCTACACCCCGGGAGTCGCCCGGGTCTGCCTGTCCATCGCCGACAATCCCCCCGAGGTCCACCGGTACACCATCAAGGCCAACTCGGTCGCCGTCGTCACGGACGGGACGGCCGTGCTGGGGCTCGGCAACATCGGGCCCCACGCCGCCCTGCCGGTGATGGAGGGCAAGGCCATGCTCTTCAAGGAGTTCGCCGGCATCGACGCCTGGCCCGTCTGCCTGCGGGCGGACTCGGCGGACGCGCTGGTGGAGGCTGTCGAGCGCCTCGAGCCCGTCTTCGGCGGCATCAACCTCGAGGACGTGGCCGCGCCCCGCTGCTTCGAGGTGGAGGAGCGGCTCAAGGCCAGCCTCGACATCCCCGTCTTCCACGATGACCAGCACGGCACCGCCGTCGTCGTCCTCGCCGCCTTGCGCAACGCCCTCCAGGTCGTCGGCAAGGAGATGGCGGACCTCACCGTCGTCATCGGCGGGGCGGGAGCAGCCGGCGTGGCTGTGGCCAAGATCCTCTCCGAGGCGGGCGTGCCCTGCATCATCGGCGTGGATCGCAAAGGCGCCATCTACGCCGGCCGGGGGGACACCGACCTGTCCAAGATGTGGATGGGCGAGAACACCAACCCCGATCGGCGTAAGGGATCAATGGGCGAGGTGCTCTCCGGCGCCGACGTCTTCGTCGGTGTCAGCGGGCCGGGGCTGGTGACCCGAGAGCAGCTGACGGCCATGGCCGGCGCCCCCATCGTCTTCGCCCTGGCCAACCCGGATCCGGAGATCGCGCCGGAGGAGGCCGAGGGGATCGCCGCTGTCGTGGCGACCGGACGCAGCGACTACCCCAACCAGATCAACAACGTCTTGTGCTTCCCGGGCATCTTCAGGGGTGCTCTCGACGCTGGGGCCACCGCCATCACAGAGGCGATGAAGCTGGCGGCCGCCGAGGCCATCGCCGCCACCGTGCCGCCCGAGGAGCTCGAGCCCAGCTACATCGTGCCGTCGGTGTTCAACAAGTCGGTCGTCGCCAAGGTCGCCGAGGCGGTGGCCCACGTCGCCCGGGAGGAGGGTGTCGTCCGGGACGCTCCCTCGGGCCCGCTGTCGCCAGCGGGCTGACGACCCGGCCGGCCCGGGAGGCCGGTCCTGACAGTGGCGGTCGTCATGCCGGACGTGGCCGCGGGGTGAGACCATGGCATCAATGCCTGTGGTGACCGACGCATGGATGCAGCACCCGACGCGCCGCTTCCTGGGCCACGACATGTTCGAGTCGCTGCGACGGTGGGCGGGGACCGAGATCCCCATCGAGGATCTTCCACTCGAGCTGACTGTGGCGGCGATGGACCAGGCCTCGGTCGAGCGTGCGCTCGTCACGGCCTGGTACGGACCGGACGGCCCGCTCATCACCAACGACGAGGTGGCCGGCTTCGTCGCTCGCTATCCCGACCGGCTCGTCGGCGTGGCCTCCGTCGATCTTCGCCAGCCGGTCGCCGCAGTGCGGGAGCTGCGCCGCGCCGTGCACGAGCTCGGCTTCCGGGCGCTGCGCATCGTGCCATGGCTGTGGGGCCTCCCGCCCAACGACCGGCGCTACTACCCGCTCTACACAGAGTGCGTGGAGCTGGGGATCCCGTTCTGCACACAGGTCGGCCACACCGGGCCGCTGCGGACATCGGAGACCGGTCGGCCCATCCCGTACCTGGACGACGTCGCCCTCGAGTTTCCCGAGCTGGTCATCGTGGGTGGGCACATCGGCTACCCGTGGACTGCCGAGATGGTCGCCCTGGCGACCAAGTACCCGAACGTCTACATCGACACCTCCGCCTACGTCTCCCACCGGTACCCACCCGAGCTGGTCGAGTACCTGCGCGGCCACGGCCGGCGCAAGGTCTTGTTCGGCTCCAACTTTCCGATGATCACGCCCGAGCGGGCGCTGGCCAAGCTCGACACGCTCGGTCTCGACGACGAGGCGACCGAGCTGTTCCTCTCCGGCAATGCTCGGCGCGTCTTCGGCGTCTGACGCCGAGCATGCTCGAAACGCCTCTGCTCGGCCCATCGGCCCCAACGGTGGACACCTGCCTGGTGTCGCAGTGGTCGGGCGCGGCATCGATCCGCGGACCTCACGCTTTTCAGGCGCGCGCTCTACCAACTGAGCTACCCGACCGTGGGCGTGACCCTACCGCGTAGGGCCTGGGCGGACCTGACGGGATTTGAACCCGCGACCTCCGGCTTGACAGGCCGGCGTGCACTCCAAACTGCACCACAGGTCCTCGGCTGACAGCGGGGCCCAGCCCCGATGAATCCGCGCACCCCCAACGGGATTCGAACCCGTGCTACCGCCTTGAAAGGGCGGCGTCCTGGGCCGCTAGACGATGGGGGCTCGAGCTGCCCACGGGCCATGCGAGCCTAGCAGGGTCGCTTCCCGGGCTCGTCGGTCAGCACCCACTCGGTGCCGTTCGGGCCGTCTCTCACCCCGATGCCGAGCTCGGCCAGCCGGTCCCGTGCGACATCGGCGTCGTGCCAGCGCCCGTCGGCGCGGGCCTCGGCCCGGATGCCGAGCACGGCATCGACGAACGGGCCGACCACCTGGCGGGGGTCACGTGCTCCCACCTCCGCCAGCTCGCCCAACCGAACCACCATGGCGCGCAACGCGGCCCGCCCGCGGTCGAGCTCGTCGGACTGGAGCGTGTCGCGGGACCAGGCTTGCAGCTCCTGGTCGAGATCCAGGACTGCCTTCACCGCTGACTCGACATTTCGATCGGCCACGGCGCAGGCGAAGGTCTCCTGGTGGGCGTGTACCGAGTCCAAGAGCGGCGACCCCGACGTTGGGGCGTCGGGCGCCACGGCGGTGACCGGTTCCTCCGCCGTCGTCGGATCGCCATCGCCCCGGCGTCCGGATCGAGCAGCGCGTCCGGCGGCCAGGTCGGCGATCTCGGAGATGGCGATCGTCGTCCCTGACGGGATCTCTGTCGAGCGCCCCTGGGACCGCACGGTGACGACACCCAGCCCCGCGGTGGTCGCGTCTCCAGCCTCGAGATCCATCACCACCGCTGTGTGCTCGTCGACTCCCAGGACGAACGCATCCTCGGGCAGGGCGCGCTCCATGGCGGCCAGCCTGTGCTCGCCGAGGTAGCAGTAGCGGGTGTCGTGGTTCCCGCCCTCGGCGTTGTTGTAGTGCGGGATCACGGCGGCGTGCAGGCCGGTCGCGGCCAACAGGTCGAGCCCCTCGAGCCAGTAGGGATCGGCCCCCACTTTGTAGATCTCGTAGACGGGCACGGTCGCCACCCCCAATGTCAGGGCCGCGGCGCTGGCAAAGGTCACCGCCCCACCGACGGACAGCTTGTCCGCCAGCAGCTGCGGGACGACCGTCCCGGTCCACTGGCGCAGGGCGTAGCTCGGACTGCCCGGTCCGGCGAAGACGTACCTGGCGTCTCCGAGCCTGGCCAGCATCGTCTCGTTGCGAACGGTGTCGGCATCGGCCGACGACCGGATGTCGGCCACCCCGAGCTCCGCGTTCACGCTCGCACGGAAGTACTCCACCGCCTTGGCGGCCACGTCCGACGCGTTCATCTGGAACCCGAAGGGCGTGGTCAACAGCACGGCGCGAACGGGCGGCGAACCCAGGCGGCCCAGCAGCTGGCGGTGCATCTTCACCATGGTGGGGCTCGTCTCCCCCGAGCCCATGATCGTCAGCAGCCGCGTCACACTGTCGCCAACGTCCCGGTCGGGACGGCCATTCCGACACCCGACCCCCGCATGTCGGCGCCTGGTTGCATGTCAGCGATCCCTAGCCCGGTGCCACCTCGACCGGGGCCCCGGCGAGCTCGGACGATCGGTGGGCCGCCTCGAGGAGGACGACGACCTGGCGCATCGAGTCGGTGGTGACAGCCAGCGGCTCGCCGAGGGCGAGGTGGTCGGCGAGGTTGCGATGGAAGGCGAAGGGCTGGGGGGTGGCCAGCGGGAGGCGGGTCTCGCTCACGCCGTTGCCGCTCTCGTACCGGGCCAAGGTCAGGTCGGCGGGCGCCTCGGCGTGGTGCGCCCGTTCGGCCACGTAGCCGACCCCGGGCTCGAGGCGCTCGAACGTCAATGGCCGGTACCAGCCGGCCAGCGTCCCCGCGGTGCCCTGCAGGTAGAACTTGGGGCGCCTCACGGCGGCCACCGAGCTGTCGACGAACTCCGCCTCTCGACCGTCGCGCCATCTGAGCCGGACGCGCAGCTGGTCGAGGTTCGTGACGTCGTGCCATACCCGCTTGTGCCCGTGGGCCTCGACGACGGCCGGCATGTCCTCCATCAAGAGGAGCGTCCAGTCGAGGTGGTGCGACCCCCAGTCGAAGACCGTGCCGCCCGAGACGGCGGTCTCCGAGTGCCAGGCTCGACAAGGGTGGTCGAACCCTCCGACGAAGGTCTCGACGTTGAACAGCTCGCCGAGCAGTCCGGCGCGGACGACCCGGCGAATGGCGACGAAGTCGGTGTCCCATCGTCTGCTCTGGTTGACCGTGAGGCTGAGATCGTGCGCCCGCGCCGTCGCCAGGAGCTCGTCGGCATCGGCCACGGTGAGGCACAGGGGCTTCTCGCAGGCCACGTGCTTGCCGGCGCGCAGCAGCTCGAGCGTGACGCGGGTGTGCGACACCGGAGGCGTGGCGACGACCACCACCTCGACGTCGTCGTCCCGGGTCAGCTCGGCCACGGTCGGATAGGTGCGGACACCGGGAAACTCGGCCTCGGCCAGCTTGCGCCGCTCGGCGCTCTCGTCGCAGGCGCCGACGAGCTCGAGCCCGGCCGTGGCCTGGGTGGCGGCGCCGTGGAGGTAGCCCATGCCGCCGTAGGGGCCGTAACCCACGACGGCCAGCCCGATGGGTCTTCTGCCCCGGTCCGGCGCGCCGGGGCGTCGCAGGGCGCGGCGCAGCACGGTCGCCAGCGCCTCGTTCCCCAGTGCCTCCTCCGTGTTGCCCAGACCCGAGCTCACGACGCGCCCGCGACCCAGGGTCATCTCGGCCAACGCCGGCCGGTCCCTGAAGCCCACGCTCACGGACAGGCACACCTCGGCTGTCGGGGCCAGGGTCAGGGGCTGGAGGCGGTCCACGACCGGGAACTCCTGGGGAACCCGCTGGATCAGCACGCTCGTCGGCGAGACGACCTTGACGAACCACTCGGCGAGGTGCGCGGTGAGCGCAAGGCCCGTGTGGTCGGGCCCGCCCGTTCGGCCGTCGCTGCCGACAAGAAGCAGTGACGCCCCCGCTTCGACGTGGCGGTGCAGCGCTGTCAGCCAGTCCGAGGGCGACCCGTCGGTTCCGCCGTCCACCACCACGGCGTCGTACCGGTCGGGTGACGGGAGATCCGAGGCCATCGGCACCACGTCGGCCCGGTTGACATCGACCGCCCCGGTCGCCAGGGCGGCCAGGGCCCGCCGGCGGGGATCGGTCAGCCGGGAGGACACGATCAGCACGCGCATCGGCTCGGTCAGGCTCGGTGATGGCATAGGGCGACCATCTTGTACCCACCGGCAATGCGACGCGGACACGGCGGTAGGGTGACCTCGATGGGAGCCGGGCGGACAGGCCGTGGTGCTCGGGCGGCCGGGGTCGCCCGTCTGGCCGGAGCCGCCCTCACCGGGTACGCCCTGGGCGGAGTGCCGTCGGCAGACGTTGCCACCAGGCTGGCGACGCGCGGCGTGACCGACCTACGGACGGCGGGCTCGGGCAACCCCGGTGCGGTGAACGCCATGAAGGTGCTGGGCTCGGGCTGGGGCGCGGCAGTGCTGGCGGCCGACGTCGCCAAGGGCGCCCTTGCCTGTGGCGTCGGTCGGGCCGTGGCCGGCGGGACCGGGTCCCATCTCGGCGGTACCGCAGCAGTGGTGGGTCACTGCTTCCCGGCCGCCAGCAGGTTCAAGGGGGGCAAAGGGGTGGCGGCCAGCGTGGGACAGTGCCTGGCGACGTTCCCGGCCTATTTTCCGATCGACCTGGCCGTCGCTGCGCTCAGCGCGGCGGGGCCCTGGCGGCGTCGGGCAGCAGCGGCCACCGTGCTGTCGTCGGGCGCCTGGATCGGGGGCGCCATCCTGTGGTGGCGGGGGGGATGGCCCAACCTCTGGGGTCCCCGCCCGACCGTTGCCATGCCGCTCGCCGCCGGGGCCAGCAGCGGGGTCATCCTGTACCGGTTCGCCACTGCGGCCAGGGTCGGTTCCGCCCCGGCCACCACTGCCGGGCCGCGGGACGAGCGAACGTGATCGGGCTGTGCACCGATTCCAACGCCCAGCTGCCGGCCGAGCTGGTGGAGCGCTACGGGGTGGAGGTCGTGCCCCTGACGGTGACCCTCGACGGTGACGACTTCCTGGAAGGGGTGGATCTGGACGCCGACGGCTTCTACGCCCGTGTCGAGCAGGGCGTGACGCAGGTGGCGACCGCGGCTCCCTCGCCGGGTCGCTTCTTGCTCGCCTACGAGGCGCTGGTGGAGCGCGGTGCCACCGAGATCATCTCGGTCCACATCGGATCGTCGGTGTCGAGCACGCTCGATGCCGCCCTGGTGGCGTCCAGGGGCGCGGGCGTCCCGGTGCATCTCGTCGACACCGGGTCGGCGTCCTTCGGCGTGGCGTGTTGTGTCTGGGAGGCTGCCGAGGCGCTGGCCACGGGCGCCGATGCCCAGGCGGCGGCGTCAGTGGCCGAGGCCGTGGCGGCGCGGACGGGCAATGTCTTCGTGGTCGGAGCACTGGATCTGGCCCGCAGTGGGGGGCGGCTCACGCAGTCGCCGGCGGGCGGCGTCACTGCCATCCCGGTGCTCACCCTGGCCGAGGGGCGGATGGTGCCCGTGGGAGAGGTCGCCACCATGGAGGAGGCGGCGCGGGTCATGGCGACGACCGTTCGCGGCGGAGGGAGCGACCTCCGGGTCGGCCTCGGGATCGCGGACGCCGGGGCGGCCCCGTTGTGGCAGGCGCTGGAGGACGCCCTGGTTGGCGCGCCGGAGGTCCTGGAGGTGGTCCGGTACCGGATCGGGCCCAGCGTGGGCGCGCACACGGGTCCCGGGTCGGCGGGGGCGATCTACTACCGGTCGGGCGTCTGAGGGCCTCGGCCTAGGTACACACCCCTGTTCCACCTTCCGTCGAGATCGGGTCGGGCGACGGGGGGTCTCGGTGGTCGTTTTCGACGGCGGGTGGAACAGAGGCAATGCCCACGCAGCCCGCTCGCACTCGCCGCGGCCCTCGGGCGAGCGCGACCTAGAGCGACGCCGCCAGGGCCTCGATCACCTGCTCCTCGAGCCAGCTGAGGTACCCGTACAGGGCGAGTCCGGGGGCGCGGGGATCGTTGGGGTTCACGGGCTCGGCGCCTTCGGTCACCTCGAGGTTGGTGCCGAGCACGAGGCGGAGCTCGTTGAGCGCCGACAGCCAGCTGACCACCTGCTCCTCCTCGAGGCGGTCGGCGTCGATGGTCTCCTCCATCACCATGAGCGCCTGGCGATGGTGCTCGAGAAGCTCGTCGTGCATGAGGCTCTGGTAATCGGCCTCGGCATTCTCCTCGTGGCGGTACGCCGGCGGGAAGAGACGACGCACGCTCGGGTCGGCGGGATCGGTCGAGTCGATGAGCTCCCGCACCTGGCCGGGAAGCGAGCGCAGCAGATCCCGTTCCGCCTTCGACAGTCGCAGCTGGTAGTTGCCGGCCTTGGTACGACGAAGGCGGCGGCCGAGCTTCACTCGGACCTCACTGCTCGTGCTCCATGGTTGCCCACAGCCCGTGCTCGTGGAGGCGGAAGACATCCAGCTCCGCCCGCTCGCGGGAGCCGCTCGAGACGATGGCCCGGCCCTTGTGATGCACGTCGAGCATGAGCTCGGTCGCCTTGGCTTTGCTGTATCCGAAGAGCTTCTGGAACACGAAGGTGACGTACGACATGAGGTTGATGGGGTCGTTCCAGACGATGACGATCCACGGCCGGTCGGTCTTGACGCTGCTGTCCTCGACGGGCTGCTCGACCTCGGTCGGAAGCGTGTCTGGCACGGCCGTGGCCGCGCCGGCCACCCTCCCCGCTCTCGCCATACTCAAAGTCTGCCCCGTCGGCGGGCGGCAGGGAACCCCGAATGGCTGCTGAGAGTCCCGAGAGCGCTCGTCAGGCGCCTGCCAGCACGTCCTGGGCGAGGTCTCCCGGGATGGGCTCCTCGAGGTCGCGCTGAGCTGGGGCCGGGTGCGCGAAGAGCCCGAGGTTGTACCGGAGGACGGCGATCCACAAGACGGTGGCCCCGGCCAGGTGCATCGCGACCAGGGCTGCGGGAACCCGGGTGAAGTACTGGGTGTAGCCGATGGCGGCCTGGGCGGCGATCACCCCGAGGACGATCCGCGCTCGGTGCTGGACGTCGGCTGGGGCGCGGGCGTGGTGAAGGGCGAACAGGGTGGCGATGGAGAGGCCCACCAGCACCATGACCACGCTCGAATGGAGCTCGGCGACCCCCTGGAAGTGGAAGGGCAGGCGCTTGGCGTGGATGTCGCCGCTGTGGGGCCCGCTGCCCGTCACCGCTGTCCCCAGGATCACGACCACGGCCACGGTGGCCAGGACGAGGTACCCGAGCCTGACCAGGTCGCGGCTGACGACGGGCCGGCCCGGTGTATCGGGACGACCAGCCCGGTGATGGAGCACCACGGCATCGGCGAGCACGGCGAAGGACAGCACGAAGTGGGCCATCACCCAGGGGGGGTCCAGCTTGTACAGCACGGTGAGGCCGCCCAGCACGACCTGAGCGAGGACCCCGGCGACGAGCCCGCTCGACAACCACACCAGGTCGCGGCGCCTCGGCCGGCGCACCAGGGCGCCGAGCACCGCCGCCACCACGGCGGCGGTCACGGCCACGGTGATGACCCGGTTGGTGAACTCGATCATCGGGTGGAGGCTCCAGGCCGCCACGATGCGGTGGCCGGTGCAGGTGGGCCAGTCGGGGCAACCCAGCCCGGATCCCGTCAGACGAACGGCGCCCCCGGTCACGACGATGAGCGACAGGGCGATCACGGCGGCCAGGGTGACGCGACGGTAGGCGCCAGGCGTGAGGCGCCCGCGAGCGTCAGCGAAGGTGCGGACGATGCCCGACATTGACCGCGATGCTAGGGCTGCGTCCCCGAACCGACACATCGGGACCGGGCCCAGCCGCCGCCCGGCACCGGGAGCAAGCGGCAGGCCGACCCCCGGGGCCGCTTTGAGCGGGTGACGGGGCCGTCGTATTGTCGGTGCCCGATGGCGATCCTCGCCCCCACCACCTCGTTCGACCGCCTCCGGGGCTACCTTGCGCTCACCAAGCCGAGGATCATCGAGCTGCTCCTGGTCACGACGGTGCCCACCATGGTCGTGGCGGCGCGGGGGCTGCCGTCGGGGTGGCTCGTCGTGACGACCCTCGTCGGCGGCGCTCTGGCCGCGGGCGGTGCCAATGCCGCCAACATGTACGTCGACCGCGACATCGACAGGGTGATGCGCCGGACTCGCAACCGGCCCCTCGTCACCGGGATCGTGACTCCCAGAGCGGCGCTTATCTTTGCCGCCGGCCTCGAGGTCGTGGCCTTCGCCGACCTGTGGACCTTCGTCAACCTGCTGAGCGCCGTGCTTGCCCTGAGCGCCACCCTGTTCTACGTCTTCGTCTACAGCATCTGGCTCAAGCGCACCTCGAGCCAGAACATCGTGATCGGCGGCGCGGCCGGAGCCGTGCCGACACTGGTCGGGTGGTCAGCGGTCACCGGTCGCCTCGCCTGGGCGCCGCTCGTCCTCTTCGTGGTCATCTTCGTGTGGACCCCACCGCACTTCTGGGCTCTCGCCATGCGCTATCGGGACGACTACGCCGCCGCCGAGGTCCCCATGCTCCCGGTCGTCACCTCGTTCACCCGGACGGCCCGACAGATCCTCGTCTACACGGTCGCGCTCTGGGTGGTGTCGATCGCCTTCGCGCCGATCGCCGGCATGGGAGCGATCTACCTCGTCGCCGCGGTCGTGCTCGGCGGTGTGTTCGTGGCCTATGCGTTGCGCCTCATGCGCGAGGGCACAGCGGCTTCGGCCATGCGCCTGTTCGGTTACTCGATCTCCTACGTGACACTGCTCTTCTCCGCCATGGCCGTGGACGAGCTGGTGCGCCACCGCTGAGCGGTGGGGCCGGTAAAGACCGCCGAGCCCCCGGCCCAGCCCGGACCTGCCCCGAAACGGGGTCCAGGCTGGCTGCGGTCCTGGCGGTGGCGGGCGCTCGCCTTCGCCCTGATCGCGCTGGTGGCCCTGATCGGCGCCGTCCTCACCAGCGGGCGAGCCGCGCAACCGAGCGCGGCTCCAGCCTTCTCGGTCGCCCGCCTGGGACAGGCAGGGTCGACGGTCAGCCTGAGCGACTTTCGGGGCCGGCCCGTGGTGATGAACTTCTTCGCCTCGTGGTGCCCGCCGTGCCGGGACGAGCTGCCGACCCTCTCCGCCGCCCAGCACCGGGTGGGCGGGAACGTGGCCTTCCTCGGCATCGACGTCTCCGACTCGACACCGGCCGCCCTCGACCTCGTGCGGTCGAGCGGGGTGACCTATTCGCTCGGGGTCGACCCCGACTACAAGGTCGCCGACAGCCTCTACCACCTGCGGGGGCTGCCGTCGACGGTCTTCATCGACGCCAAGGGGAACATAAGCGGCACGGTCCTCGGTCAGCTCAGCCCCCAGGTGCTCAACGATCGGCTCAGAAGCCTGACCGGGCCTCCGGCCTAGGCGCTACGCGCCTGCGGCCTTCATGTCGGGCCGGCCTCCCGGGCCGGCCTAGGCGCTACGCGCCTGCGGCTTCATGTCGGGCCGGCCTCCCGGGCCGGCCTAGGCGCTCGCGCGCCTCATTCCCAGCGAAAAGTCAGGCCCGCGGCCACCGGGGCGGCCACGGCCCAGACCAGAAGGACGAGCCACGCCTCCAGGGGGACGGCGCCGCCAACCCCGAGGGCGTGGAAGAGCGAATCCGAGAGGGCGGCGGCCGGCAGCAGGCGGGCGGCGTCCGCCAGCCCGCCCGGAAGCTTCGACAGCGGCACGATCATCCCCCCTAGCAGCAGCAGCACCAGGTACAGACCGTTGGCCGCGGCGAGGGTGACCTCGGGCCGCAGGGTGCCGGCCATGAGGAGCCCGAGGCCCGCGAAGGCGACGGTGGCTGCGAGGAAGGCGACGACGCCCGCCGCCACGTTGCCGCGCGGGTCCCAGCCGAGACCCAGGGCCACGGGCACGAGCACCGCGACCTGCACCACCTCCACTGCCAGGATCGACGTGATCTTGGCGGCCAGCAACGCCGGGCGGCCGAGCGGCGTGGTGCCGAGGCGTTTCAGCACGCCATAGCCCCGTTCGAACCCGGTGGCGATCCCGAGGCTGACCATGGCGGTCGACATCACGGCGAGGGCGAGGATCCCGGGCGCCAGGAACGTGATCGGGTCCTTGGTCGTCGTCGGGAGGACGTGCACCAGGGAGAAGAAGACCAGGAGCAGGACGGGGATACCCAGGGTGAGGAGCACGGCGTCGCCCCGCCGCAGGGTCATCGCGACCTCGGCGCGGGTCTGGGCGGCGTAGGCCCGCATCACCCGCCGCCCTTGGGGGACGGCGCCGTCAGGCGCAGGAAGACGTCCTCGAGTCGTTGCCGGCCGGCCCGGAGATCGGCCAGTGGCAGGTCGTGGGAGGCCAGCCAGGCGGTGAGGGCGGCAACGGTCGCCGGCGTCGCCTCGGTGTCGACGCGGTATTCCCCCGGCCGGTCCTCTGTGACGACAGCACCGAGCGACGTGCCGAGATCGCCCACCGCCAGGCCGGGCGGGGCGCCGAAGCGGATCTCGTGGCCGGCACCGGCCGTCATCAGCTCGGCCGGGCTTCCCGCAGCCACGACGACGCCGCGGTCGATGATCACGATGCGATCGGCCAGCCGCTCGGCTTCGTCCATCTCGTGGGTCGTGAGGAGGACGGCGGCGCCTCGGTCGCGAAGGTCCGTCACGGCCCGCCGGATGGCCAGCCGGCCCCCCGGGTCCACCCCCGCCGTGGGCTCGTCGAGGAACGCCGCCAGGGGCCGGCCCACGAGGGCGAGCGCGAGCGAAAGGCGCTGCTGCTCGCCGCCCGACAGGCGTCGCCACGGGCTGTGCTCCACGTCCCGAAGCGCGACCCGCTCCACGAGGGCGTCGGGATCCTCCGGATCGTCGTAGTAGGCGGCGAACAGCCGCAGGGCCTCGCGTGGGCTCATCGAGGGATAGACACCGCCGCGCTGGAGCATGACCCCGATCTTCGGGGCCAGCGCCCGCCGGTCGGCGATGGGATCGAGACCCAGGACCCGCACCGCGCCGCTGGTCGGCCGGCGGTACCCCTCGAGGGTCTCGACTGTCGTGGTCTTGCCGGCGCCGTTCGGTCCGAGGAGGGCGAGCACCTCACCCGTCTCGCAGGTGAGGTTCAAACCGTCGACGGCGGTCACCAGGCCGTAGCGCACGACGAGATCGCTCACGTCGATGGCGGCTGGCATCAGGCCAGCACGCTACCGTTCCACCCACCATGATCGACATTCAGCTCGTGCGTCGCGAGCCGGACCGGGTGCGGGCGGCGCTCGCCCGGCGGGGCGCCGACTCGGACCTCGATCGCCTGCTGGCCTGCGATGCCAGATGGCGGGCGCAGACCGCCCGGCGAGACGAGCTCCGCCGGCGGATCAAGGACTTGTCCCGGGAGGTGGGGGAGGCCCGACGGGCGGGAGACGCGGCGCGGGCCGAGGACCTGGCGGGTCAGAGCCGCTCCCTCGGCCCCGAGGAGCGGGCCATCGACGCGGAGCTGGCAGCGCTCGATGCCGAGCGGCGGGAGCTCCTCCTCGAGATCCCGAACCTCCCCGATCCCGCCGCTCCCGACGGCAGCTCGCCGGCCGACAACGTGGTCGTGCGCTGGTGGTCTCCCGGGGACGGAGCCGAGGGCCGCTCGAGGCCTCCCGACGCCTCGGAGTACGAGCCCCACCAGCGCGTGCCGCACTGGGAGATCGGGGCCGAGCTCGGGCTGCTGGACATGGAGCGGGCGGCGAAGCTGTCGGGGTCCATGTTCCCGATGTACCGGGGCATGGGAGCGGCGCTGCTTCGAGCCATGACGACCCTCGCTCTCGATCGCCACGCCGACGCCTTCGAGGAGGTCCGGCCCCCCACGCTGGTCCGCACCGAGACCATGGTCTCGACCGGCCACCTGCCCAAGTTCGCCGATGACGCCTACCATGTCGAGCGCGACGATCTGTGGGCGATCCCGACCGCCGAGGTTCCTCTGGCCTCGTTGCGGCGCGGCGAGATCCTCACCGAGGGTGAGCTGCCGGCGCGCCTGACGGCGGCGACGGCATGTTTTCGTAGGGAAGCGGGGTCCGCGGGCCGTGATACCCGCGGCCTGCTGCGGGTCCACGAGTTCGACAAGGTCGAGCTCTTCGCGTACGCGACCCCCGGACAGGCGCAGGAGGTCTTCGGTGACATGCTCCGTCGGGCGGAGGCACTGCTCCAGGAGCTCGGCCTCGCTTACCGGGTCCTCGACCTGTGCGCCGGCGACCTCGGTCAAGCGTCCGCGCGCACCTTCGACCTCGAGGTGTACTCGCCTGGGACCGACCAGTGGCTCGAGGTGTCGTCGGCCTCGTGGTGCGGCGATTACCAGGCTCGCCGGGCCAACGTGCGCTACCGCCCCCAGGACGGCTCGGGACCCGCGCTCGTGCACACGCTCAACGGCTCGGCCCTGGCGTGGGGCCGGCCGTGGGCCGCCCTCGTCGAGACGGGTCGCCAGGAAGACGGATCGATCCGCCTCCCCGAGTGCCTGCGCCCCTACCTCCGGGGCGCCACCGAGATCCCTCCGCCCTGAGCGGCCGCGCAGGCTCGGCAGCGTCCGAGCACGGCGAAGTGGTTGGGCCGGATCGTGAACCCGTAGCGTCGCCGGAGGGTGTCGCTCAGCTCGGCGAAGGTGGCGTCGGGCACCTCGACCACGGCCCCACACACCTCGCACACGAGGTGCTGATGAGGTTCGTCGGCCAGGTGGTAGACGGCGCGGCCGTGCCCCAGGTGGACGTGGTCGACCACGCCGATGCGTTCGAGCGCGTCGAGGCTACGGTAGATGGTGGAGAGGTGGACGTCCGGCTGTGCCTCCTGCACGAGGGCAGCCAGGTCGTCGGCGGTGACGTGACCCCTCGCCTGCACCAGGGCGGTGACGAGGGCCCGTCGCGCCGTGGTGACCCGCCCCCCGTGGTCGCGGATCATCGCAACCAGCCGGTCGCGTCGGGCGGAGTCCACAGTCGGGCGCCGCGCAGGCGTCGCTCACTCCAAGGTCGCCGGCACCGAATCAGCCAGCGGCATCCGGCCGGTGACCATGAAGGTGACCCGCTCACCGATCGTCACGGCGTGGTCGGCCGTCCGCTCGTAGAAACGTCCGACCAGCGCCATCTGCACGGCCCGCTGCAGGGCCGCCTCGTCGATCTCGTTGGTGCTGAGGATGGCCCGGAAAAGGTCCTTCTGGAGGTCGGCCATGACCTCGTCCATGTCGAAGAGTGCGCTCGCCTTGGTGGCGTCGAGATCGGCGAAGGCGTCCATGGCCACCTGGAGCTGCAGCGACGCCTGCTCGCGCATCCGGTCGATCGTGCCCCGCAGCTTGGGGTCGAGCTCCTGGGGGTACAGGCGGCGCGAGGCCCTGGTCGTGTTGACCATGAGGTGCCCCGACAGCTCCAGCTCGTTGATCACGCGCAAGATGCTGACCAGGGTGCGCAGGTCGACCGCCAGCGGCTGCTGCTGGGCGAGCAGTAAGAACACCTGCTCCTCGATCTTCTGCCTGAGGGCGTCGATCTCGCGGCCCGCCCGCAGCACCTGCTCTCCAGCACCGAGATCGCCCTCGAGGAGGGCAGCAGTGGCACCTTGGATCGCTTCCTGGACCATCGCCCCCAGCCGGATGACGTCGGTCCGCACCTCGTCCAGCTCGTCGTGGAATGCCTTGCGGGTCTCGGTCACCAGTATCAGCGCCTCCCTCGTCTCAGCTCCGCCGCCCGGCCTCGAACCGATATCCGAGGCCGCGAATGGTCGTGATAAGCGTTGGGTTGGACGGGTCCTCCTCGATCTTGGCTCGCAGCCGCTTGATGTGGACGTCGAGGGTCTTGGTGTCACCCACGTAGTGCGGCCCCCAGATCCGGTCGATCAGGGTGTCACGGGTGAGGACCCTACCGGCGTTGCCGAGGAGCAACTCCAGCAGCTCGAACTCCTTGAGCGGCAGGGTGACGTCGCTCGAGCGCACCATCACCTCGTGGCGACCGGGGTCGAGGCGCACATCGCCGACCTGGAGCACCTCGGTGGCCACCGCGGTCTCGTCATCGTCGCGCGGGGCCCGACGCAGCGCCGCTCGCATGCGGGCCACCAGCTCCCGCAGCCGGTAGGGCTTGGACACGTAATCGTCCGCTCCAACCTCGAGCCCCACCACCGTGTCCAGCTCGGTGCCCTTGGCCGTCACCATGATGATCGGCACCGACGACCGGGCCCGGATGTCCCGGCACACGTCGAGGCCCGACAGCTTGGGCAGCATCACGTCGAGCAGCACGAGATCGGGCTGGACCGCATCGAACAGGGTCAGAGCCTCGACGCCGTCGTGGGCGACCGTCGTGAGGAAGCCCTCTCGCCGGAGGCCGAGCACCAACGCGTCGACGAAGGAGTCCTCGTCCTCGGCGATGAGCACGGAGGCCTGCGACTCGGTCATCGGACGGGCACCGCGGCGAGGGGCAGGCGCAGGGTGAAGGTCGAGCCCTCGCCCTCGCGTGACTCCACATGCACGAGACCCTGATGGTTGTTGGCCACGTGCCGGAC
The DNA here is from genome assembly GCA_963717645.1 of uncultured Actinomycetes bacterium. Lineage (GTDB taxonomy): Bacteria > Actinomycetota > Acidimicrobiia > Acidimicrobiales > AC-9 > AC-9. The sequence goes on from CAVQWQ010000032.1 coordinate 117,494, forward strand.
GATCGACAGTCCCAAGCCGGTCCCTCCTGTCTGTCGGCTGCGGCCGTGGTCGACCCGGTAGAAGCGCTCGAAGATGCGCTCGAGGTCACGGGTGGGAATCCCGATCCCCTGATCACGCACGACGAGCTCGACCCAGCCTCCGTTCGCGGCGCCGAACACCTCGACGTTCGACCCCTCGTCGGAATACTTGACGGCGTTCTCCAACAGGCTGTTCAGTGCCGCCACCAGCTGCCGGCGGTCGCCCATGAGCGTAACCGGAGGCTCGGGCTCTTCGACGAGGAGCTTCACGCCCCGCTGCTCCGCGGCCGACCGCACCCGCTCGACGGCCTCGGCCATGATGAGGCTGGCGAGCAGCGGCTCCCGAGGAGGATGCTCCTCGGCCTCGATGCGGCTCAGGTCGAGGAGGTCCTCGATGATCCTGTTCACCCGAAGGGACTCGGACTGGATCCGGCCGGCGAGGCGTTGGGACACCTCGGGGTCGTTCTCGGCCAGCAAGGTCTCGGCCAGGAGGCTGAGCGCCCCCACCGGTGTCTTCAGCTCGTGGCTGACGTTGGCGACGAAGTCGCGGCGGACGGCCTCGAGGCGGCGGCGGTCCGACACGTCGTCGAGCACGGCGACGATGCCGAGCGGGTGGTTGCCGTCGTCGATGACCTCGCTGTGCATCATGAGGGTCCGCCGGGGTGGCCCGTAGAGCTCGAGCGTGCGCTCTCCGGGGGCACCGCCCCACGACCCGGCGAGAAGCTCGTCGACCGCCTGGGCTGCGAGGGCGTCGCCGTGCCGGGTCCCGATGACCTTGGTCGCCCGGGAGTTGCGAAACACGACCTCCCCGTGCTCGTCGCTGATGACCACACCCTGGGTGATCGTGTCGAGGGCACGCCGGAGCCGGATGCCGTCAGAGGTGACGGCGCTCATCGCCTTCGCAGCACCGTCGGCGGAGTGCTCGAGACGGGCGAGCGCGCCCGCCAGGCGCGCCCCGTCGGCTGACCCGTTGGCTGACCCGTTGGCGCCGAGCCGGGTGCCGACGAGGAAGAGGCGTTGGCGCAGCCCTCGGCGGCCTGCCATCCCGATCGCGCACCCTGCGGAGATGCCGACGACCCCGGCAGCGAGAACGATGCCGGCGTCAGCACCCGTCATCCGAACCGACCGGTGATGTACGCCTCGGTGCGCTCCTCGGAGGGGTTGGTGAACATCTTCGAGGTGGCGCCGATCTCCACCAGGTGGCCCGGCTCGCCTGCGGCGTTGATGGTGAAGAAGCCGGTCGAGTCGCTCACGCGCGCCGCTTGTTGGAGGTTGTGCGTGACGATCACGATCGTGTAGCTGTCCTTGAGCTCGCTGATGAGGTCCTCGATGATCAGCGTGGAGATCGGGTCCAGGGCCGAGCAGGGCTCGTCCATGAGCAGGACGGCCGGCTTGACGGCGATGGCCCGGGCGATGCACAGCCGCTGCTGCTGTCCGCCGGAGAGGCCCCCGGCGTGGTCTCCCAGGCGCTTGCTGACCTCGCCCCAGAGGCCCGTCTGCCGCAAGGCTTGCTCGGTCGTGTCGTCGAGCTCGGACTTGCGGCGCTGGCCGTTCAGCCTGAGGCCGGCGATCACGTTGTCGCGGATGGACATGGTGGGGAACGGGTTGGGCCGTTGGAACACCATGCCCACCGTGCGCCGGACGGCGGTGGCATCGATGCTCGGGGCGTAGATGTCCTCGCCGTCGAGCAGCACCTTGCCGGACACACCAGCGCCGGCGACCACCTCGTGCATGCGATTCAACGTCCGGAGGAATGTCGACTTCCCGCAGCCGGACGGGCCGATCAGGGCCGTCACCCGCTTGGCGTCGACGGTCATTGTGACGTCGTCGATGGCCCGGGTGGACCCGTACCAGGCGTTGACGCCTACGACTTCGATCGATTTCGACATGGTCCTTCCTGGGCCGTCACCGCGAGACACCGGTAGTGCGACCGACTCGAGCCATCAAGTGTTGCGCCACGATGATGATAAGGGCGCGGGGATGAGAACGTGCGATGCGTCACGGGCCCGACGCATCCCACCCACGCCCAACCAAGGCAAACGACATGTCGTGGCCCGGTCGGCCACGACCACGCTCATGGGCCGGCCTCCTTCGCCGGCCCTGCGGTGGTCCGCAGCCCATGTCCGAAGGTTAGGGGTCGCGCCGGTCGGGACCGCGACCCCGAGTTGAACGGACGATGAACGGTCGGCGAAATGCTCGTGGGCGCGCGTCTCGCCCTCGATTGACTTGAAACAACATGAAACATCACGATATGGTGCAGTCCTGCCCGGCACTGGACGAGAGGCGGAGGAGCGATGGCGATGCCGATCTGGTTGAGCGCAGTGAGCATGAGCCCCGACCAGCACTCCCTCCCGGGCATCGATGAGCTGAAGAGCCTCACCGACGGGCTCGCCGCCTGGGCGCTCGGCCTCGCTCTCGCCGCCTTGCTGGTGGGCGCGGCCATGTGGGCCGTCGGCGCCCACGCCCAGAACTTCCAGCAGTCCCTCGTGGGACGGCGGGCCGTGCTCATCGCCGGGCTCGCCGCCCTGTTGATCGGGGCCGCGCCCGAGCTGGTGAACTTCTTCTTCAGCGCCGGGCAGGCGGTTCACCAGTAGTGGTCGTCGCCGCTGGGGGGATCGTCAGCCGGGCGTTCGGCTTCGGCGTCAACGAGGTGCTGGACGGCATCGGCGAGTGGGTTGGCAACGGGGCGGCCGACATGCTGAAGCTGCTCGGCCACGTGCTCGATGCCTCCACCCGTCCCGAGCTCGACCAGCATTGGTTCCTCGAGCACTTCCAGAACATGGCCAGCCTGGCAGCCCTGCTCGTCCTGCCGCTGCTGCTCGTGTCGATCATGCAGTCGATCGTCCGTCAGGACCTGTCCCTACTGCTGCGCTCGGCTCTGGTCCATCTCCCGTTGGCCCTCGTGCTGACCGCGGTCGCTGTGGAGCTGGTCCAGCTCTCGCTGGCCGCGGTGGACGCCATGTGCACGTACGTGTCGAAGCCGTCGGGAGGCGATGTGCAGGCGGTGGTGAGCAGTGTCAGCGGTGCGCTGGTTCGAACGTCGGCCGCCCTGGGTCAGCCTGGGGCGGCGACGTTCGTGCTCTTTCTCGGCGGCCTCGTCGTCGCCGTGGCGGCGATGCTTCTCTGGCTCGAGCTCGTCGTCCGCACCGCTGCCATCTATGTCGCCGTCCTCTTCCTTCCCCTGGCCATGGCCACGTTGGTGTGGCCGGCCGTGTCGCACTGGTGCCGCCGCCTCGCCGAGACGCTCGCCGCGCTCGTCCTCTCGAAGCTGGTGGTCGTCGCCATTCTGAGCCTGGCCGCTGGCGCCCTGGCCGGGAACGGCGGCACAGCTGACCTCTCGGGCGTCATCAGCGGCGCCGCGCTGCTCCTGCTGGCGGCGTTCTCGCCCTTCACCCTCCTCCGACTCGTCCCTGCGGTGGAGGCGGGCGCGGTGATGCACCTGGAGGGGGTGTCGCGTCGGGCGTCTTCGCTGGCGGTCGAGTCGGGTTCTGGGCTGCCCTGGCCGTCGCTGGGGCCCCGATCGGCCTCCGACGAGGCGTTGACCGTGTCGGTCGGCGATGTCGAGGGAGAGCCTGGGCTGGGGTCGACCTTCGCGCAAGGTGCCGCCGTGGCCGCCTCGGGCGGGGCCGCGGCGGCGGGATCCGCCGCTGTTGGCGGCTCGGCCGCTACGGCCGGCACGGCCGGGACGGCGGCCGGGGCAGGTGGGGCAGGTGAGGCCGGCGCTGCGAACGGGCCCGCTGGCAGCTGGCCGGCCCTGCCGCTCCCGCTGCCGCGGGAACGTGGCCAGGCCGGCCCGGGAGGTCAGCCCGAGAGCGGGGAGCCTGACGATGGGCGCTGAGCTCCCTCGGTACCGCTTCGGCCCGCTCGAGCGACGTGGGCTCGTCGCTGGCTGGCGCGGGGGCCAACTGGCAGCGGTCGCCATGAGCCTGGTCATCGCCGTGGGCGTGCTCCGGGCCCGACCCACGGTGGCCGGTCTCGGGATCGCCCTTGCTGGGGTAGGGCTCGCGGTCGCCGTGGCCTGCTGGCCGGTCGGCGGGCGCACCATCGAGCAGTGGCTCCCGGTGGTCGGGCGGTGGTCCGGCCTCGCCCTGAGGGGACGGCGCCGGCACCTGTCGGAGGTGCCGCGGCTCGGAAGTGGCGAAGGCCGCGGCGGGCGCTCGCGCTCGGTGCCCGACATGCCTCCCGTCCTGGTCGGGTGCAGCGTCCTGCAGCCACCGGTCAGCGTCGGCGGCATGCGGATCGGCGTCGTTCACGACGCCCGGGCTCGCACCTACACGGCGGTCGTCGCAGTGCAGAGCCACGCCTTCGTCCTCCTCGGCGCCGATGAGAAGCATCGGCGCGTCGACGCCTGGGCCAAGGTGCTCGCCGGTCTCGCCCGCGAGGGCTCGGCGGTGCACCGGGTGCAGTGGGTGGAGCGCAGCCTGCCCGACGACGGCGACGCTATGGCCCGCTATCTGACGGAGGGCCTGACCATGCCGGCCACCAGCTCCGCCGCCCGTTCCTACCTGGACCTGCTCGGCCAGGCTGCGCCCGTGACCGAGCGCCACGACGTGCTCCTCGCGGTGTCAGTGCACGCCGGCCGGTCCGCCCGGGCCATCCGGGGGGCGGGTGGTGGCGACGAGGGTGGATGCGCCCTCCTGGTGCGGGAGCTCCAGTCGCTGGAGGCTCAGCTCCGGGCCGCGGACATGACGGTCGAGGGCACCCTCGCTCCCGGCGCACTCGTGCAGGTGCTGCGCCAGGCCGTCGACCGCCACCCACGGGCGCTCGTCGCCCGTCCACCCGACCAGGCGGCGGGGGGCACTCCGTCGGTGGCCAGCCGGCCCTGGCCGCTGGCGTGCGAGGCCGGCTGGTCGGGCTATCGCACCGACGGGACCTGCCATGCCACCTACTGGGTGGCCGAGTGGCCGCGGGTGGACGTCGGTCCCGACTTCTTGCGACCGCTGCTGCTCCAGCCGGGGGCTCGGCGAACGGTCTCGATGACGATGGAGCCGATCAGCCCCTCACGAGCGGCCCGTGAGGTCGAGCATGCGCGGACGGCCGACGTAGCCGACGCGGAGCTGCGACGTCGCGCCGGCTTCATGCTCACGGCCCGCCGGCGCCGGGAGCAGGAGGTCGTCGCCCATCGGGAGACCGAGCTGGCTGACGGCCACGCCCAGTACCGCTTCTCGGGGTACGTGACGGTGACGGGCGACAGCTGGGACGAGCTGGAGGTCGCGGCCCGACGGGTCGAGCAGGCCGCGGGACAGGCCCATCTGGAGCTGCGGCGCCTGTACGGCGAGCAGGACCGCGCGTTCACCTGGACGCTCCCCCTGGGCCGTGGTCTGGCGTGACACCGGCTGCGCACCGCGTGACCACGGCCCAGCTGGGCGCCGCCTACCCGTTCGTGTCCGAGGGCGGCCTGGGTGGCCGAGGCGTCCTGATCGGACGGGACCTGCTCGGCGGGTCGTTCACCTACGACCCCTTCGAGCTGTACGCCAAGGGGGCGCTGACCAACCCCAACATGGTCGTCATCGGCCAGATCGGCCGGGGCAAGAGCTCGTTCGTCAAGTCCTACCTCTGGCGACAGTCGCTCTTCGGCCGCCGGGCCTGGGTCGTCGATCCCAAGGGGGAGTACGCCGACCTCGCTCGGGCGTGGGGCGTCGAGCCCGTGCGCCTGCGCCCGGGTGGATCGATCCGGCTCAACCCCCTCGACGCCGCCGCTGGCGATGACCGGGCGCCCGAGCCGGCAGGCCGCCGCCGGGCGGAGCTCCTCACCTCGCTGGGCACGGCGTGCCTGGGCCGGCCACTGCTGCCCCCGGAGCGGGCCGCGGTCGACCTGGCGGTGGGAGTGGCGTCGCGTCGCGTCGGCGTGGCCCCGACGACGCTGCCCGCCGTGGTCGACGCCCTGCTCGATCCGACCAGGGAGGCGGCCCAGGCCATCCGGACCGACGTCGACGCACTGGCGGCCGATGGCAGGGACGTCGCCCTCGAGCTGCGCCGCCTCGTCCACGGCGACCTGAGCGGGATGTTCGACGGGCCGACCTCACCGGGCGTGGACCTGGACGGGTCGCTCGTCGTGCTCGACCTGTCAGCTGTCTACGGCTCCGACGCCCTCGGCATCCTCATGACGTGTGCCACGGCGTGGCTGCAGCTCGCCCTCTCGAGGCGCGACGGACAGCGCCGCATCGTGGTGGTCGACGAGGCGTGGGTGATCCTGGCCAACCTCGGGGTCGCGCGCTGGCTCCAGGCCTCGTGGAAGCTGTCCCGCGCCTTCGGCGTGGCCAACGTCGCCGTGCTCCACCGGCTGTCGGACCTCGGCGCCGCGGGAGCCGCGGGCTCGGAGCAGGTTGGCCTGGCCCAGGGTCTGCTGTCTGACTCCGAGACCAGGGTGGTCTACGGCCAGCCCCCAGGGGAGGTGGAGTCCGCCGGCTCCCTGCTGGGCCTGACGAGCACCGAAGCCGACCTGCTCCCCCAGCTGGGTCGGGGAGTCGCGCTCTGGAAGGTTGGCCATCGTTCCTTCCTGGTCGAGCACCACCTCGCCGCCACCGAGCGCCCGCTCGTCGATACCGACGCCACCATGGCGGGCCGCCGATGAGGCGTCAGCCACCGGTGTCTCGAAGAGGCGGGCCCCGTTCGTTGCCGCGCAGGCGCGGGGGCGGCGACGCCGACGCGGTGGGCGCGCCCACTGACCGTTCCCTCGTCGCCCTCGTCGGCGTCGTCGCCATCGCCGGGTTGGTGTGGTGCGCGGGAGAGCTGGCCGGTTGCCTCGCCTCCGGCAGCTGGCCCCGAACGCCGCCGAGCAGCGCGCCCGCGATCGTGGTCCGGCTGGTCGAGCACCCCGGACGGCCCTGGGCCGGGTGGCCGCCGCCGTACCGGGGGCTCGCTCCCGGCGAGTACTACGTCGTCCTGGCCGCGGTGCTCGTCGCCGCCACGGGCCTCGTCGGGTTGGTCGCAGCCGGTTGGCGCCGGTGCGCAGAGGACATCCCGCCCTCGCGGTCGCGGTCGCGTTCCACGGCCTGGGCCCGGCGCAGGGAGCTGCGGCCGCTCATGGTCCGGAGCAGCACGCCGGGCCGGGTCACCCTCGGGCGCGCCGCCGGAGACGCCAGCGCGGGGAGGCGGTACCTGGCCGCCGAGGCCCGGCAGTCGGTCATCGTGGTGGGGCCCACTCAGACCCAGAAGACCACCGGCTTCGCCGTACCGGCGTTGCTGGAGTGGGAGGGTCCGGTGCTGGCCACGAGCGTGAAGACCGACCTGGTGCAGGACACGATCTCGTGGAGGAGCCGGATCGGCGAGGCGTGGGTGTACGACCCGGCGGCCAGCACCGGTCTGCCTCGCGCGTCGTGGTCTCCGCTGGAGGCCAGCACTACCTGGCTCGGTGCCCGCCGCATGGCCGAAGGCCTGTGCACAGCGGGGCGTGCCCAGGGGACGGGTCTGACCGACGCTGACTTCTGGTACGCCACGGCGGCCAAGCTCCTGGCCCCGCTGCTGTTCGCGGCGGCGAGGACGGGCCGGGGGATGTCCGAGGTCGTGCGGTGGGTCGACGAGCAGGACGTGGGAGAGGTCGGCAGCCTGCTCGCGGCGATCGGCGAACCCGATCCCCTCCAGGCGGCGCGGGCGACCTGGCAGCGTGACGAACGACAGCGCAGCTCGGTGTACACCACGGCGGAGACGATCCTGGACGCCTTCGCCGACCCCACCGTCGCGGTCGACGGCGACGCAGCCGAGGTCGATCCTGATCGGCTGCTGGACGGCGGCAACCACACGCTCTATGTGTGCGCCCCAGCCCACGAGCAGCAGCGCCTCCGACCCGTGTTCGCGGCGATGGTCACCCAGGCGCTGACGACCGCCTTCGACCTGGTGGCCACGCGGCGCCGCCCCCTCGACCCCCCGCTGCTGGTGGTGCTCGACGAAGCGGCCAACGTCGCTCCGCTGGCGGAGCTGGACGTTCTCGCCGCCACGGCCGCTGGTCACGGCATCCAGCTCGTGAGCGTGTGGCAGGACATGGCCCAGATCGCCACCCGCTACGGGGAGCGCGCCGCCACGGTGGTCAACAACCACCGGGCCAAGGTCGTCCTCTCCGGCATCTCCGACCCGGCGACGCTCGATCACCTGAGCCACCTCGTGGGAGAGGAGGAGGTCCTCCAGGTGTCGACCACCACGAGCGCCGAGGGAAGCGTCTCGACCACGAGGTCGACCAGCCCGCGCCGCCTCGCTCCCGCAGACACACTGCGACGCATCCGACCCGGCCACGGCGTCCTCGTGTACGGCCACCTACCGCCGGCGCGACTGGTGTTGCGGCCCTGGTTCGCCGACCGCCGTCTGTCCCGCCGGGCTCGGCCACCCGCGGCGGCCGAGCCGAACGAGTTCACTCAGCCCGAGATGAAGCTGAGCCTGGCCCGCCGCCGCCGGTTGTCGGCGTTGAGATCGACCATCACGACGCTCTGCCAGGTACCGAGCGCCGGGCGCCCCCCGAGGACGGGCAGCACGATCGAGGGGCTCACCAGGAGGGGCAGGAGGTGATCGGCCCCATGGCCCGCCGATCCGTGCCGGTGGCGGTAGTCGGCGGAGCGGGGAAGCAGCCGGTCGAGCGCATCCACGAGGTCGGCTTCCGAGCCGGAGCCCAGCTCCATCAGCCCCACCCCCGCGGTGGCGTGCGGGGCGAAGACCGTGAGCAGCCCGTCGCCCAGGCCGGCGCAGAACGCCGTCACCGCCTCGGTGAGGTCCGCGACCCCGCGCCCCGGGCTGTCGACCGCGATCTCGGTCGTCTCCATGTGGCTCAGGCGCCAGCTGCCGGAGGCTCCACGCCGTCCGCTCGCAGCCGCTCGACGATCCACGTGGTGCTGTCGGGCCGGCCCATGGCCTGCTCCCACCCCTCCAGCAGTCGCTCGACCGCCTCTCGGGAGGGGATGCGGCCGAGGATCCGCACCACGAGGGAGGAGGTGGGCACCGAGGCCCCCAGCCACCGGCCGAAGGGATCCAGCTGGTCGCCGAAGGGATCGACGAAGCCGGAGGGAGCGGCCTCGGCCATCACGTACAGCTCGCCGGTGTCCTCGATCCATGACAGCTCGTAGCGCACACCCTGCGCGTCGTGCCAGTCCTGGCCGAGCTCGATCTCAGCCGAGCTGCGTCGGCGCTCGTCGGCCGCATAGAACGACTCGATGTCGTTGCGCACGTCGTGCGGGCCGGTCTGGTGTCGATGGAAGAGCCCCATCAGGCGACACCGTCCCACAGCATGCGCTCTTCGCCCGCGGGGTCGTGTTCGACGGCGCACCCGCTGTCGAGGACCATGGTCGACCGCTGCCCGACCTCGTACGCCGGCCAATGGGGGAGTGACGAGATGTCAGGAGCGCCGTGGCGGGCGAAGGCCGTCCAGGCCCCCGACATGCGCGCGGCCAGCTCCTGGCGCCCGCCGCCGTCCCCGGTGAAGACGCCCGCACCGGGCTTGTCGAGGTTGTCGAACACGAAGGGGATCTCGAGGGCGTGACATGAGGCCAGCTTGCCTCCGAGGATCGGCGTGGCCCAGGTGAAGAGGTACATGTAGGTCCTGGGCTGGTGCATCGACTGTGCCTCGGCAAGTCGGATGGCGGGGATGCGGAACACCTGGTCGGTGAGCACCGCCGTCCACACGTCGCCCAGCGGGGCGTCGGGACGGGAGCGACGGTAGACCTCGACCGCCTTGGCCGCGGTGGCACCGAAGACCGAGGCGGCGCGGTGCTCGAGGGTTGCCTCGTCGATCTCCGCCAGGCGGGCGTCCATGAGGCTGAAGAGCCGCATCTCGTCGTGGTTGGTACCGATGAGCACCTCCACGTCCGCTGACGAGCCGCCGCGCAGTGCTTCGTGAGGAGGGCGGGGGAGGCTCACCCCGTCGACAACTGGCGTGAACGCAAGGTCGGGCCACGTCCGGTCGACGACCCGGCCCTGGGCGGCGAGCAGGCGGTCGATGGGCACGTCGACGAGGTTGCCGGCGTCACCCGGCGTCATCCCGATCTCGGCCAACAGGTCGCGTGTGACCCGCTCGGCCTTGTCGCGCGACGCCACGTGGGCACCGGCCCCGCTCTGCAGGATCGCCCGCGAGAACAGCCCACGGGCGGCGGGCACGGCCAGCAGGGCCGCCACGCTCATGGCGCCGGCCGACTCGCCGAAGACGGTCACCTGCGACGGGTCCCCGCCGAACGACGACGCGTTGGCGCCGACCCACTCCAGCGCCGCAACCTGATCGAGGATCCCGCAGTTGCCCGACGCGGCATAGCGTTCGTCCCCTAGCTCGCCCAGCTCCAGGAAGCCGAGGGCGCCGAGCCGGTAGTTGATGGTGACGACGACGACGTCGTCGTCGGCCGCCAGCCGGGTGCCGTCGTACCACGGTGTCGAGCCCGTTCCTGTCACGAAGGCGCCGCCGTGGATCCACACGAGGACCGGCCGGCGGCCGTCATCGAGACCGGGCGTCCACACGTTGAGGCTGAGGCAGGCCTCGGACTGCTCGGCCTTGTCGGCCCCGAGCATCATCTCGAGTGGGGACGCGTTCTGCGGCGCCACGGGCCCGAACCTCGACGCGTCCAGGGGCGCCGTCCACGGCCTGGGCTCCTCCGGCGGCCGCCAGCGCAGCTCCCCGACCGGTGGCTTGGCGTAGGGGATGCCCCGGAAGACGTGCACCGGCCCGGCCGTCGAACCGGCCACCGGGCCCTGACTGGTCTGGACAATGGCACCGTTGGGCATGGCGCCGTTCTACTAGGTTCGGGGGTCCGCGGGCGGGCAGCCCTTGTTGGCGCCGTTGCCGCGCACGAAGTCGTTCACCTCGTAGTAGGCGTCGATGGACTCGCCGGCGTCGCCCCAGAAGCCTTCCAGGACGTCGTACTCCATCGTTCCCTCGGACACGAACCAGTTGTTGACGTCGGTGATCTCCAGCTCGCCGCGGCCCGAGGGGGCCAGGCTGGGGATGATCTCGAAGACGTTGGCGTCGTAGAAATAGATGCCCGTGACGGCGTAGCGGCTCGGAGGCTCAACGGGCTTCTCGACGATGCGAACCACCCGCCCGCCACCGTCCAGGTCGGGCACGCCGAGGTGGCGGAGATGGGCGGGGTCCTCCACCGACGAGAGCAGGATCCGCGCCCCTCGCTCCTGGACCTCGAAGTGCTCCACGGCTTCCCGGATCGACCGCTCGACGACGTTGTCGGCCAGCATCACCACCACCCGCTCGCCGTCCACGAACCGCTCGGCCAGGCCCAGGGCTTCGGCGATACCACCCGGGCGTTCCTGGTAGGCGTACGAGAGGCGGTCGATGCCGTACTCGTGGCCGTTGCCGAGCAACCGCAGGAACTCTCCGGCGTGGGTCCCCCCGGTCACCAGCATCAGCTCGGTGACACCGGCGCTCACCAAGGCCTCGATGGCATAGGTGACCATCGGCCGGTCGTAGATCGGCAGCAGGTGCTTGTTGGTGATGCGAGTCAGGGGATGGAGGCGGGTGCCCGTGCCGCCAGCGAGGATGACGCCCCTCACCGCGCCGCCCTCACCGCTCGGTCCTGGCGGCCCTACGGTCCTCGAACCGGCGCTCCCAGTCGAGCTCGTTGTCCTTCGAGTCGCGGATGTACGGCGACAGGGCGATGCCCTTGATCACCAGCCAGTTGAGGGCGGCCACGGGCCACGGGAGGGGCCGGACGACGTCGACGAACAGGATCGTGCGGTAGCCGTCGGTGTCGTTCCACGCCTCGTGCTGGTAGGTGTCGTCGAAGACCAGGCTCTTGCCCTCCTGCCAGTGGGCGACCTCGCCGCCCACCTTGATGCCGCACGCAGACTCCGGCTCGGGGACCGCCAACGCCAGGTGGTAGCGAAGCACGCCCTTGTAGGGCCCCCGGTGCTCGTCGATGTGCTTGTGGGGCGAGAGGATGGAGAAGAAGGCCGTCGTCATGCCGGGAATGCGCTCGATGGCGGCCGTGGTGGCCGGGCAGCGCGCGCAATTTCGATCCGACTTGAAGCCGTAGCCATAGAAGAAGTACGTCTTCCAGCGGTCGTCGTCGGTGAGCGTCGCCTGGTCCGACTGGATGTCCTGGAAGTTGGGCAGGTCGTCCCGGTACCGCATGACCTGATCGAGCTCTGACCGGATCGCCTTCGACTCGGCCTCGAGGGTGGGGATCCAGGCGAACCCCTCGGTGGGGAGGAACGGTGAGTTGCCCACCAGCGAGTAGCGGGCGATGAGCTTTTCGAGCACCTGGATGAGACGGAATCCGACGTTGATGAGCAGCTCGCCGGCGCGCTCGCGCACGGACTGCGGCCTCGAGCTAGCCACGGAAGGCCCGGTTCCACCAGGCAGGGTCGGTCTCGGCCTGCTCGCGGATCCAGTCGAAGTGGTGGCGGGCGGACAGGCGCATGATCGGCATCGTCAGCAGCCCGGCCACGGCCCACCGTCTCGCACCACGGCGCACCTCGAGCGTCAGCGCCAGGGCGGACGCCGCCGACCAGAGCCACAGGATCCCGTTGTAGGGGGGCAGCTGTGCGGGGCTGAGGCCCTCGGCGGTGGTGAGTGCGGGCACGCCGAGACGGGTGCGCCGCCATGGCCACATCACGAAGTGCACCAGCCCTCCGGCCAGGCCTGCGCCAGCCCAGAAGGCCAGGGGCTTGTCCCAGCGGCGGCCGCCCAAGGCCGCTCCCGCCGTCCACACCGGAAGTTGGACACCCCAGAGGCCGAGCGAGCCCGCGAGCCCCAGCTCGGGCTGGAGGACCAGGCCGACCCCGTTGCCGAGCTCGTAGGCGTGGTGCGCGGCGGTCCCTAGCGCACTGAGTACCGAGAAGGGCCGTCGGATCCGCGTCACGGTCTGGTCAGCGTAGTTGAGCGGCAATCGCGCCGAGGACCCGTGCCGCCAGAGGAAGTGACGGGGGCCGTCGACCTAGGAGATCTCGCTGGCGGGCACCCAGGCAGCCTCGCCCTTCCCGGTCGGCAGGCGGCGACGGTAACGCTCCATCACGTAGATGTCGTTGAGCTCGTCGCGGTGTCTTCGGACCAGCTCGGCCAGGGCGTAGCGGCGGATCTGGGCGTCGATCGGCACGGTGCCTGTGGGGGTGGTGGTCCGGTCGAGCGGGGCGGCTCGCCGGGAGTTCGCACGCTTCTGCGCTCGCTTGCACTCCACACACCGGCTGTGGCGGCCGGACGGCTTGGAACGATCGAGGCCGAACCGGTCCAGGGGTAGGTCCCGGTGACAGCCAGTGCAAAGGCGGGTGCCGATGGTCTTCTTGTCCTGCATCAATGACTCCGTAGATTTTTGGGTGGCCGGTGGTGGGCCGACCATTCATTCTACAGGGCCCTGGGCCAAGTTCTTCGATACCTTACGTTCACCTTCGGTAAATTTCGATGTCTTACAATGTCCTTTGATCTGGGCGCGAGCAGGTCTGAGCGGCGAGACCGGCGGTCGGGTGACAGGCTCTGGGTCGGGAGGTCCGGCCGCGGGCCGGATGAGAGGGCCCCGATGAGAGGGCCCCGATGAGAGGGCATGGTGGCAGTCGTCGGCGGTGACCCGGGATCGGAGCCTGTGGACGTGCTCTCGCTCACCGACGGCACCCGGGTGGCCCTCAGGCAGATCGAGCCCGATGACGCCGAGCGGCTGCGGAGGCTCTTCTATCGCCTGTCGCCCGAGAGCGTCTACTGGCGGTTCTTCACCCCGGTCCATGTGCCGAGGGAGGAGGTCCTGGAGCGCTTCGCCAGCGTCGACCACCAGAGGCGTGAGGCGATCGTCGCCGACATCGACGGCGAGGTCGTCGGGGTGGCCCGCTACGACCAGGCCGAAGGGTCGTCGGAGGCTGACACGGCCGTCCTGGTCGAGGACGCCTGGCAGGGTCAGGGTCTGGCCACGGTCCTGCTGCGCCGCCTTGCCCGGGTCGCCCACGTGCGCGGGATCCGCACGTTCACCGCGCTCATCCTGGGTGAGAACGTCCGCGGCAGGCAGCTCTACTCGAAGGTCTTCACCGCCGTGGAGGCCCACCTCGACGGCTCCGAGTGGCACCTGCGAATCTCGCTCGAGGGTCCGGGAGCGGGATGCCGCTGAGCCGAGCCGCCCTATTGTGTGGAGCGCACCGGATCATGCCGGCCCGGAGCGCCCCCAACATCCACCATGAGCGCCAACGCACCTCCGATCACCATCGAGCACCTCACCAAGAGCTTCGGCGGGGACGTCCTCGCCGTGGACGATCTGAGCCTGGTGATCGAGGAGGGGCAGGTGTTCGGCCTGCTCGGACCCAACGGAGCCGGCAAGACGACGACGCTGCGGACGCTGCTCGGCCTGGTCCACCCGTCGAGAGGCCGGGCCTGCCTGTTCGGGGAGCCGGTGCATTCGGGGTCGGCGACCCTCGAGCGGGTCGGGACACTGGTGGAGAACCCCGGCTTCGTGCCCCACCTCTCGGGCCTGGCCAACCTGGAGCTATTCTGGCGCGCCGGGGGCCGTCCGCTGTCAGAGGCCGACTTCGACGCCGCCCTCGAGATCGCCAGCCTGGGTGATGCGCTCCGGCGCAAGTACAAGACCTACTCGCACGGGATGAAGCAGCGGCTGGGCCTGGCCCAGGCCCTGCTGGGGCGGCCGGACGTGCTGGTGCTGGACGAGCCGTCGTCGGGCCTCGACCCGCAGCAGATGCGAGAGATGCGCGAGGTCGTCCGCCGCATCGCGGCGCGGGGGGCTACGGTCCTGCTGTCCAGTCACCTGCTGGGCGAGGTGGAGCAGGTCTGCACCAACGCTGCGGTGATGAACAAAGGACGCCTCGTGTCGGCCGGCACGGTGGCCGAGCTCATGGGCTCGACGACGACGGTCTACCTCGAGGTCGACGACGTCGGCCGGGCCCGGTCGGTGCTCGAGGCCCTGAGCGGCGTGTCGCGGATCACGTCGGAGCTGCCCGGCCTATCGGTCGAGCTCAACGGGATCGAGCGCAAGGCGATCGTGGCCGCACTGGTCGGCGCCGGTGTCGGCGTCGAGACGGTCACGTCGCGCCACCGCCTCGAGGACGCGTTCATCGAGCTGATGGAGGCCGAGCCGGCCTGAATCGCCGTGCTCAGGCGTCCGGGCCGCTGGACGGTCATCTCCTTCTGGCGAGCGGCCGACATCGTCTGGCGACGCCGCATGATCCACCAGGCGATACCTGCCACAGCGAGGACACCGACGGCGATGCTGATCGGGGTGAAGGCGCGGGCGACGCCCTGCCAGCTGTCGGCGAGGGCGTAGCCGGCGACGGCCAGCCCGAACACCCAGGGCAGGGTGCCGATGAGGGTGAAGACGCTGAAGCGGACCACGGGCATCTCGGCCAACCCGGCCGGGAAGCTGATGAACGTCCGCAGCACCGGTATCACCCGGGTCGACGAGCACGGCGAGCTCCCCGCGCTTCTCGAACCAGGCTTCGGCGCGGTCCAGCTCGTGGGAGCTGACACCGATGCGGGCACCCCATCGCTCGGCGAGCGGCCGTCCGCCGAGGTAGCCCACGGCGTAGGCGATCCAGGAGCCGACGAGGCTGCCGAGCACGCCGACCACACCGACGAGCACCAGGTTGAGCGGGGTGTGGTGCCCCCCGGGCGCCGGCCACGAAAGACGAGCTGGACAGGGCCCCGCCGAAGAGCATGATGACCTCGCTCGGGATCGGGATGCACGCGTTCGTCGCCGCCATACCGACGAAGATGGCCACGTACCCGAAGCGCAGGATCTCGGTGGTAAGCCAGTGCTCCAAGCTGGTCCTTTCGGGGCGAGGGGCGGTGCCGGCTGGCACCGCTCTCCGAGGCATCAGAGTAACCCGCCGGCGGGGGCACCCGCCGCCACCTGGTCATGCGTCGTCCAGGGCCGGGCTGGGTACCCGCGAGAGATGGGACTCGTCCAGACCCGTTCAGCGCGCCCGTCCTCGGCGTCCGAGGATGATGGCGGCACCGCGCCAACGAGAGGTGGCTGGCTCCGCTCGCATCGGCTGCGGCGGGCGTGGGCGTCGCGGGTGGGCAGCTGGGATCACCACGTGGAGTCGTCGCGCGGCGTTCGACGCCGTGCTCGACGTCGTCGTGGCGAGGGCCGAGCCCCAGCTCACAGACCGCGTCGTCGACCTCGGTGCGGGCACCGGCTACGTGTCGCTGGCCCTGGCTCCCCAGGTCGACCGGGTCGTGGCTGCCGATCTGGCCAAGCCGATGGTGGACGCCCTGGCCGAGAAGGCGGCCAGCCGCAGTCTGGGCAACGTGCATCCCGTCGTGGTCGACTTGTCGCACCTGGAGCTGCCCGCGTCGAGCGTGGATCTGGTCGTGTCGAACTACGCGCTCCATCATCTGACCGACGGCGCCAAGGTGGCGCTGTTGGCGCGGGCGTCACGGTGGCTCCGACCCGGCGGGCGCCTCGTGGTGGCCGACATGATGTTCGGGCGGGGGTCCAGCCAACGCGATCGGGCGATCATCAGGGACAAGGTGGTGTCGATGGTCCGGCTGGGACCGGGCGGTGTGTGGCGCATCGCCAAGAACCTCTGGCGCTTCGGTGTCCGCCGGGGCACGGAGATGCCAGCGTCTCCCGAGTTCTGGCACGATGCGCTGTCGGCGGCGGGGTTCGAGGCGATCTCGTTCGACCCGGTGGTCGCCGAGGCCGGTGTCATCACCGGCCAGATAGCGGGAGAGCGCCTGACCCCCGTCCCGACCTAGGGTGCCTGGAGGGCCGCTAGCTCATCGGGTAGAGCAGGGGACTTTTAATCCCAAGGTGCCGG
>CAVQWQ010000033.1:0-108571 GCA_963717645.1 uncultured Actinomycetes bacterium
GCCGGCTTCTATCCGCCCGGGCCCGGCCCGGGAACGGAGTTAACAAGCTCGAAACATTGCAGCGACGGACCAGGTGACCGAACCACGGCAACGGCGCTCTCACCTGGTCTTATGGCATGAAACGGGCGGATGGACCTCGACGGAATACATGGCGGCCATCATTAGCCAGGGAGACTAAGCGGGCCGTCTTCTCAAGTAGAGCTTCTACGGAAACCTGCGATGGCGACGGCCGCGAATCACGAGGGGGTTTTCGCGGTACGATATAGCCGAAACAGCCTCTGACTCATTGGGTGGGCCTGGACTCCCCATACGTGTCTTTGGCCCCAGCACCACTTCCAGCCCGAGGCTATCGAGGATAGCGAAGGGATCACTACTTCTAGGAGCCCATCATGAGCGATGGCGACAACATCTTCACGCCCTCGGCATTCTCGGGGTCGGACGACGATCCAGCCGAGGTAGGAGACGCCTCCGACTCTGGGACGCTCTCTGGGCCGGTCATCAGCGCTGACCAGTGCAGCTGGGATGAAGACGACAGCGGTGGGGAGGGCGGCGGGGATGAACACAGCACCCTGGCTTGCGAGGGTGACACTTCCGAGGAGCGCCATGATGCTCCCTTGGCCGGCCAGGACGATGAGGCTCTACCCCGAAGGAAGGGCAACGACGACACCCTCGTTGAGGCGCTCGCCCAGGGCATGACGCAGAAGGAGGCGGGCCGCCAGGCCGGCATGTCCGAGCGCACCGTGTCTCGGCGTCTGAAAGAGGAGCCCGATCTGGCCGAGCGCGTGAGCGAGCGCCGGGCCGAGCTGGCTGCCGAGCGCCGCCACAAGCTCCGCCGGCTCGGGGGCCGAGCCCTCGACGGCAGAGATCTGGCGATGTCTCGCGCCATGGAGCTGGTCGAACTCGGAAGATCCCCAGGTCCAGCTGGGCGCCGTTCGCCTCCTCCTTCAAGCAGGGCCACGGATCCAGCCAGGGTCTCGATCTGGAGGACCGTGTGGTCGAGCTCGAGGCGAGGGCGGCCGAGGCGCAGGCGAACCCGCCAGCTGCTCCCGGGGCGAGGTGGCCGGAGTGATAAGCCACCGACGCCTCGACCGCATCGCCAAGGCCTTGCCCCCATCTAGTGAGGGGCTATCGGCCGCTGAGCTCGAGCAACTCGATGTGGCGGCGGCTCGAGCCGGGCGGTGGTCCTGGGCCCAGGCTCGCCGCCTCCTGGAGAACTACCTCGATGGGTGGCGAGACGAGATCCTGCGACGGGCTCGACAGACCCGCATGCGTCGCCAAAGGCGGAATCCAGCCTACCTTCGCCGGCCCGTGGACTTGGCAGCCGAGATCGTCTCCTACGCGCCGGGCGAGACACCCCCGGCCGGGCTGGCTCAAGCCATAGAGGACGGTCTCTACGAGCTCGATCGCTCATCGGGCGACACGGCGAACTTCATGGTCCTTGATGCGGCCGCCTGCATGTTGATCCTGGGGACGCCCGACGGCATGGCCCTACGCCAAGCGCTGGCGGCCACCGAGAACAGCAACAAGAGGAGGAGGCGGAGGCGGCGGGTCCCGAAAGGGAGAGATTAGGAGCGCCATCGGCCGCCATCAGCCGCCATGGGCCGCCAGCAGCCGCCATGGTGGACGGCCAACTCAGGACCGATCCGCGTCCTCGCCTGGGCCACGAGTGTCTTGCTCGTGCTGGGCGTGCGGCACGAGGCTGACCATCCACCAGTCACCCCCCGTGACCAGGGTGTTGTGGAGACTCGAGCCCTTAAGCTGTGGAGACTCCCGACTCCCTCGCTCATCTGGGCTGACCAGGGGGGTTTCATGAACAGCCCCACAAAGGGGTGTTCATGAAAGAACGCCCTGAATGTTTACGAAACCCCGCTGGCGATGCAGCCAGCGGGGTTTTCCGCTAATAGGTGCGCCGAGGGTCTCGAAGATCAGTGGAAGGACGCACCGACAGCCGCACACAGCCGGTACAAAAGACCGTTGGGCCGGCGCGCAGACGCGCGACCGCGGCTCGTAGTCGGTTTGCTGTTGTAATTGAGAACGCGCGTTAGCCGGGTGATGCCCGAGCGGGCTGGTCCGCCAACAGCTTGGTCCAGGTGCCACCGCGCCTCTTCGAACGGCCGGGAGGCGCCGACTGGCGAGCTGTCGAGCCATGGCTACCCGAGAGGCGGTGCTTGGCCCGGAACGACCGCACCCGGTCCAGGTTGAAGCCGGCCAGGGTGAAGCCGAGAAGCACTGTCGCCTTGGTCTGGCCCATGACCCTGAAGAAGCCTCGGCTCAAGCTGACGAAGGCGCCCTTCAGGGCTGCGTTCACCGACTCGGCCACCTGGCGGCGGCCCATCGAGATCCGCCACGCCGTGGTCCCCGGCAGCAGCCGCTGCCATAGGGGAATCTCAGCCGGCTGAGCGGTGAGGCTACCGCCACAGCAGCTCGCGCTATCCGTGTGAACCAATGGGGCGGACCGAGACCGACGCATGGTCCGAGGAAACGAGCGCGAGCGGAGCAGCCCCGCGCAGAACGGACACCGCCACCGGGTGGATCCGTCTTGGTCGGGGCCGGCGTGGCGCACGTAGCGCCACCGGGCCCGGCGGTTGTAGGCGGCTTCATAGGAGCGCTTCTCTGCATCGCTCGCCCCCCGGGAGGGCATGGGCAGGTCACGCAGGTCCTCGGGCAACAGCTCGGAGAAGATCGTCCCGTCGATCATGAGAGCGCCTTGGCGGAAAGGTCGGCCTCCCCGCTGGTGGGTGACGGGCTGGAAGGTCGTGTGTACCCCAGCTCGAGCCAGGGGCCAGTACCCCGTTTCTGGTCGGCATAACGAGTAGCCAGGGTCCCAGACCACATCCTCCAGGCGCTGGCCGGTCTCCTTGGCTCGAAGGAGGTTGGGTACCACCGAGGCGGCCCGGTGCGTGCCCGCTGGGACCAGGCTGAAAGTGCTGATGACCCCAGCCATTTCGGAACCGAGAGCGGCCTTGTCAACGTGGTTGGTCCAGCGCACATCCCTGGTCTGGACGGCGAGGTGGAGCTCGTAGCCGACGTAGGGCCCGGCCGGGCGGGAGTTGGTAGCTGAGCGGTGCCCCGCTCGGGCGTCGGCGTCGGCTGTATAGACCTTGCGGCCGTCGGGGCCGACCCCGAGAACCTTGGCCCGCCGCCCCGGCCTTCGTCTCTTGCCCGGCACCGCCGCAGCCTCCTCCGCGACGAGCTGGGTCTGGGCCGCCTCCCCGTCCAGGTCGACGGTGACGGAATCACCATGGAGAGCTCCCCAGGTCTCGAGGTCGGTGCCGTCCACGGCCACGGAGGCACTGGCCCGAAGCTCCCGTGGTACCGCGGCGGCGGCCAAGCGGTTGGCGAACCAGCCAGCGTCGACCCGGACCACTCGGCCATCGGCCTCGGCGTCGAAGCCCGCCTCCAGCGCTGAGCACAGTCGCAAGAAGAGCCGCTCGACCCGGTGGTAGGCCTCCTCCGGGTCCCAACCGAACACGCCGAGGCGTGTCCGCTGGTCATCGCTCAAGGCGTTGAGCACCCGGGCGATCTCCACTAGATGGCCCTGGTGGTGACGACGCAGCCCGTTGAGCTGGGCCCCGACCAGGAACCCGAGGAGGCTGAGTGTGGACGGTCTGCCCGCGCCGTGCTCGAGACGGGCTCCAAGGAGGGGCAAGACGCCTGAGCGATGGATGATCCCAAGGGCTGTCTCCAGCTCGGCGGTGGTGGTTGGACGTCCCCCGGAGGTGTCGATGGGAGCCCTGCTCACGGCTCAGGCCCTCGCAACAGTTGGTGGGCTTCCTCGGTGGCCAGGAGAGGGACGTACTCCAGCAGGTCGGAGAGGACGGTGGCTCCGCTCAGCCCGGCGGCCGCCACCAGCTCGGGGAGACGGGTGCCGATGCTCAGGTGGTGGACCAGCCAGGTGGAGCGGAGCCGGCTGGCCGAGAACCGGGGGGTGGCGTGGGAGACCTCGATGCGGCTGGCCAGTTCTCCGGCCCGGTTGCGGGCCAAAGAGTGCCCGCCGACGAGGAACTGATCGCCAGCCGTGGCGGCCAGGTCGACCAGCTCGGCCTCGTAGTCGGCCAGTATGGGGACGAGGCGAGCCGACGGCTCCCCCACCCGCACCAAAACGGCGCCTCCTTGGCTGATGACGTCCTCGGCCCTCACCCGGGTTGACCACCGTCCATCCAGCCCCGCCCCCACCCCCAGCACGAGCAGGGCCATCGCCGCCCTCCGCGTGGCCGGCGTGGATTGGTGGGTGGCATCGCGGCGAAGGGCCGTCAGCTCCTTCGATAGATACGGAGCTGCCACCTGACGACGGGTGGCGGTCTCAGTCCGGGGCTCCCATGGTGCCTTGGTGGTGAGCTTGGGCCCGATGCGGCGCAGGTCGGCCCGGTAGGTGCCTCGGCAGGCGTCGTCGGCCAGTCCGACCGAAGTGAACCGCTCCACCGTGTCCGGGTCGAGGACGACCTCCAGATCGAGCGGTAGGCCCTCCGTCAGGCACCAGGCTGCGATGCGGGTCAGCGCCCGGGCATGACGTCCTGCGATGGCGGGACCAGCGGGCGCGAGGCGTAAGACGGCGGGAACGACGAATGCACGCAGACCGGCGTGCCACGCCTCTCCCGAGACATGCCGAGGCTCGTACCGTTTGAGCCAGCGCGCCACCTCCGGGGCTAACTCGTCCCGGTTGGCCGCCTGCCGTCTGGCCGCGGCCGTAGGCTTGGCCACGTTGGGACCTCCACACAGGTCTTGGCCAGGCCCCGGGGTGTTCGCGCACCGCCGGGGCCACTCTTTCAGGTGTCAACTGACACCCTATACGGACAGGTGTCAGTCGTCAACGTTAGAGTCCAGACCGTGACGAGCCACCTCGTCGGTGTTGCGGAGATCGCTCAGATGCTCGGAGTAAGCCGCCAACGCGTCGACCGAATCCTCAAAGCACACGACGATTTTCCTGACCCGGAGGCGCGTCTGACTGCCGGCCGCGTTTGGTCGCGCCGCTCTATAGAGGACTGGCTTGCAGCGCACCCAGAGCGCCGACCGGGCAGACCGCGGGCGAACCCGTAGGTTCAGGTTCGAGTCCCTCAGCGCCCACCGACCAATGTGACACCCAGCCCACCCAGCGGGGCCCAACCGAGCGGAACCCGGACGGGGCGGCGCAGGAAGCGGGGGCGCATGATGTGCGCAAACAGGAGCTCGAGGAGGTCCGGATGACGATCGTAGGTGGACTTGACGTGAACCGTGCCCAGTGTGCGCCAAGCTCGAGCATCGGCTTCGTCAGCCCCGGAGGGGATCTAGTCGGGTCCGCTCGATGCCAACGGGAGGACCGAGATCTCGCCCGCGGCCGCCGGACCACAGAGTCGACCCGCCATGCCACCCGCCGGAGCCGTCGGGCTGCGTCTCGTGTTGACCCACTACGCCTGGCGGGCCGTGAGCTGCACCCAGCCATGGGTTCGCCGGCATCGCCGGCTGCACGGCATTGCCAGAACTAGGGTGGCTGCCAGCCCTCGACTCCAAGGAAAGGAAGGAGGCTTGCCCAAAACAGCCCAAGCCCGCGGGGGCGAGCCGAGCGGCGACAACCTCAACGCCACCCGTTCCCGCAAAGGGGCGGAGACAAGAGCTCGCTTGGTCGCGGCAGGAAAACAGGTGTTCGAGCGAGACGGTTTCCTCGAGGCTCGCATCTCGGACATCACCGACACCGCCGGCCTGTCGGCTGGGTCCTTCTATCACTATTTCGAGTCCAAGGAGCAGCTCTTCCGCGAGGTTGCAGAAGCGCAAGAGCGCAGGCTGACTGCGCCCCCCGACGACAGTGGGCCCACCACTCAGGGAGACGATTCGCCCAGAGCGCGGATCGCCAGAGCCAACCGTCGCTACCTCGAGCGTTATCGAGACGAAGCCCTGATCATGGGAGTGATCGAGCAGGTCTCGCGCTACGACCCGTACGTCACCGCCGGCCGGATGGCTACCTTCAAAGACTTTGCGAAGCGAGCGGAGCGCGCCATCCGGCGGCTTCAACGAGAGGGTAGGGCGGATCCAACCGTCAACCCGGCCATCGCCGCCGACGCCCTGGGGTCAATGGTGGCTCGCTTTACAGAACTCTGGCTCGTTCAGGGATACCGCGACTACGACTTCGATGAGGCGGTCGAGCAACTGACGGTCCTCTGGGCGAACGCCCTCGGACTGAGCCACAGGCGGACCAGCGGCAGGCCGCGCCGCGCCAGTCGCGCCAAGTAGCGCGTCCGCAGTTGACATCATCCACTCCCTGGGCTGCGGACGTGATGACATTCGGGCTGAGGTGCAGCCGTCATCTTCCAGTAGTCGACGAGCCGCCACGGGCTCAGCACGTAGACGTGTCCGTCGGCCGCCTTGTACCAGGAGTGCTTGACCGCCGGATGCGACCAGACCATGGCCTCCAGCTCGGCCTGCCAGCGCTCCAGGTAGTCCTCGAAGGCCTCTTCCATCGGCTCGATGCTGCCGCCGCCCTGGCGGGCGAGGACGGCGAGGCATCCGCCGATATAGCGCATCTGGCACTCCGTTTGGAAGATCACGCTCCCGGCGTGGGCGAGGTTCGTTCCCGGGCCGAAGAGGATGTACAGGTTCGGGAACCGGGGGACGCTGATGCCCAGGTATGCGGCAGGGCGGCCCGCCCACCGCTCGTGAAGGGATACGCCGTCCCGACCCACGATCTCCATCGGGAACAGGAGGTCGTTGGCACGAAAGCCGGTGGCGAGGATTAGGACGTCGAGTTCGTACCGCTCGCCGCCGGCCAGGACCGCGTGCTCCTCGGTGTCGACGATCTGGTCTCGCACGAGCTCGACGTTGTCGCGCCTGAGGCACGCCAGCCAACTCCCGTTGTCCTGCAGGATTCGCTTTCCGAGCGGCGGGTAGTCCGGGACGACCTTGGCGAGGAGCGCCGGGTCGTCGCCGACCTGGCTCTGAATCCACCGGAGGGCCATCTCGCGGAAACGAGCGCTGGCGGAGTTGGTGGACAGCGGCAGGTCGGGCCACGTCGGGTCGACACGAGCGACATCGAGCATCTTGTCGGTGGCCTGCCACAGCAGGAGGAACCTGTACCAGCGGGCGTACCCGGGCAGGTGGCGCATGGCCCACTGGTCGCCGGGAGGCACCCGATCGTGGTACCGGGGGTTCGGGAACATCCATTGAGCCGACCGCTGGAAAACGACGAGGCGCTCGACGTCACCGGCGATCGCGGGGGCGATCTGGAATCCACTGGCTCCGGCGCCGATGAGTCCGACCCGCTTGCCCCGGAGCTCGACGGAGTGGTCCCAGCGGGCGGAGTGGAACACGGGCCCGGCGAACCGTCCGAGATTGGGCAGATCAGGCACTAATGGACGATTGAGCTGACCCACAGCGGAGATGACAGCCTGAAGAGCCTGTCGCACAAAACCTCGTGACTGCATGTCCATGCAGCTGCGGGACCAAGTTGCATATTCCACCTGGGTCACCGTCAGCGGATTGCATGGATATGCCGACCTGGGGACTTTGTGCGACAGGCTCTGAAGGGTGCACAAAATCAGTCCGCGGCTGTGGCGCGTCTACGGATGATGCGCCAAGCGACGTGGTCAACGTGTCGGCTGCTACGCGACCGGAAGCCCAAGCTGGTTGTTGTGGATGGTCAGGCCGCCGCCTCATACTCGTGGATCAGTCCACCGAGCACATCGCGGCGACGAACGCCGCCTAGTGTTCCGGATCGAGCCGGGTAGCTGTTCATGGCTGGTGCACGTAGGTCAAGCCCACGGTGGGGTCTCTCGGCGTTGTAGTGGACGATATAGGCGCGGAGGACTCGCTCGAGATGGCGGCGGCCCAAGACCAACAGCCAGTCGAGGCACTCTGTCCTGACGGTGCGAACCCACCGCTCAGCATGGGCGTTCGCCCGAGGTGACCGAACCGGGGTGCGGAGGATGCTCGTGCCCTCGGTGCGGAATACCTCGTCGAAAAGTCCGGTGAACTTTGAGTCCCGGTCCCTGATGAGATACCCGGCCTTCGGTGCCACCATGGCGAGGTTGCGTGCGCACTGGGTGACCCAGCCGCCATCGGGATGAGTGGTCACGCCGCCCAGCCACACCCGGCGGCTTCCTACCTCGAGGAAGAAGAGGACGTAGAGCCGCTTGAGGGCGACCGTCTCCACGGTGAAGAAATCGACGGCCAGAATGCCGGCCGCCTGGGCACGGAGGAACTCCGACCAGGAGAGTCCGCCCCGGTGACCGGCTGGACCGAGCCCGTGGCGACGGAGCACGTTGCGGACGGTGGTAGCCGAGACCGAGATGCCCAACTTGGCCAGCTCTCCCTTGATGCGCAGGTAGCCCCAGCGGGGGTTCTCCCGAGCCAGGCGAAGGACAAGGTCGGCCACGGCCGGATCGAGACCGGGCCGACCGGGACCGCGATGCGGATAAGTCCAGCGTCGGCGCACGGCATCCCGGTGCCAGCGGAGGAGGGTCGCGGGCGTGACCAGGAAC
This sequence comes from uncultured Actinomycetes bacterium, assembly GCA_963717645.1. Classification (GTDB taxonomy): domain Bacteria; phylum Actinomycetota; class Acidimicrobiia; order Acidimicrobiales; family AC-9; genus AC-9. The sequence continues at coordinate 8,448 of CAVQWQ010000033.1, forward strand.
GTTGACCAGAGGTGGCGGGGAAGGAGACGGCTGAGGAGAGCCACGAGGGCCCGGTCGGACGGCTCGAAGCTCGGCCGTGCTACTTGGCGGCGGAGCACCTCCAACTGATGACGGAGAACGAGGATCTCGATGCCTTCTCGGACTCAGGCCTGTGTCGGAGACGGACCAGATCGACGATGCGAGCAGCCAACCGGTACACGAAGGAGAGGGCCACTGCGGGAGCCTGCCACCTGGGTAATGCGACTGCTCAGGCACCTCGACCGGATTTTGTGCACCCAACACCTTGACCCCTACCTGGCCGTCGCCCTGCGACCTGATCCAGGTGAGCAGCCGACGAACGTCCCAGACGGCCTGGCTGAAGCCGTGAATCGTGTCCAAGACGTTGTCGCCGGGGAAGCGGGCGTCCGACCCACCGGGGGGAGCCGAGGTCCGTGTCCGGGCAGGACCGTTAGCGCCACGTTGAGGCCGAGCTTGTGGTGCAACCACGCTGCCCGGAAGCAGGTGAGGTCGATCCCCGCCTTGCCCATCCCCGCTCCGTGGACGCAGATCAGCCACCGACGCGGATCCGGGTGCCGGAGCACCCAGGCGTGCGCGGTCCGGTTTCCTTGATGGTCCAACCACCGTTTACGCCCCGGCTCGCCGTGGTGGGGCTCGTAACCGCTCGGGAACCGACACCACTCGTACTGCAGGGAGCGAAACCGGAGCCGCTGTAGTTGGGGATCGGTGAGCTCCGGCGGTTCGGTGAAGTACGTCGACGGGTCCTCGAGCCATCCCCTGTCCTCAGCTCGTTCTCCGCTTTCCTGCTTGCTTCTGCTGATGGTCTGGAACGCCGCGCCAAGCCGAAGGCGCTCAGGGCCACCTCGTCCAGCATGGCCTGCCACGCCACGGCTGGGCCGGGCCAGGGAACAGGGAGCTCGGAGGGCGTGGCGTGCCTGCCGATCCACCTGCCCCAGGAGCGGGCATAGAAGGCCGTCGTTCGGGAGACGGGAGCGACCACGTTGCCGAGCACATCACCCACCGTCGTGCCCTGCAGCGGTCCCCGAAGGCGCCGGGATGGACGGATCCGCATCGCCGACTGCCCGGGATCAGGCACCGCCACCCCCCTCACCCGGAGAGACTCCAGGCGCTCGACCCACCATAGCCTCACCGCTCAGGTCGATTCACGAGGCACACGCGAAGCGATGACTTGCGGAGACCTCAGCCCGGCGGGACGAAATAGCCCTTGGGATTGCACCCACCCATGAGGGCGGACCGTGTCAAGAGGCCGCAGTTCCGCTCCTGGTAGCGGAGGGCGCCGCGTTCGAGGCCGGTGCCGTGCTGGAGGCGATCGAGCGGCACCGCATCACGACGACGGTGCTCGTGCCGTCCATGACCTACGCCCTGCTCGACCATCCGAGGTTCGCCGAGACGGACCTGTCGAGCCTGCAGACGATCTTCTACGGCGCTTCGCCGATGTAGCCGGCGCGGTCTGAACTAGCGTCGCCGCCATGGACACTGACAAGCTCCGATCGCTGTTCGACCTCACGGAAAACGTGGCGATCGTTACAGGCGGGACACGTGGCATCGGCCGTTCGATCGCCGAGGGGTTCGCGCTGGCGGGTGCGTCGGTGGTCGTCGCCAGCCGGAAGCCGAATGCGTGTGCCGAGACGGAGGCGCACCTCGGGGGGATGGTCGGAGACGGAGCCCTCGGCGTGCCGACACATCTGGGTGACGTCGACGCGCTGCACACGCTCGTCGATCGAACGGTCGAGCGCTTCGGCCGCCTCGACATCCTGGTCAACAACGCAGCAACGTCGCTCGCCCAGCCGCTCGGTCGGTTCACGACCGATGCGTGGTCGAAGGTGTTCGACGTCAACCTCCGTGGACCCGTCTTCCTCGTGCAGGCGGCGCTGCCGCACCTCACCGACAGCCCGTCGGCCTCGGTCATCAATATGATCTCTGTCGGTGCCTTTACGTTCTCTGCGGGCGTCGCCATGTACGCAGCCGCAAAGGCTGGCCTATTGTCGTTCACCCGATCGATGGCCGCCGCGTACGCCTCGCGCGGCATCCGGGTGAACGCGCTCTGCCCTGGCTCGGTCGACACTGATATGACCCGCAGTACCGGCCCCGAGTCGCAGGCGCAGATGGCGGCGGCGTGCCTCCAGAAGCGCATCGCACATCCCGACGAGATGGTCGGGCCGGCCCTCTTCCTGGCGTCCGCCGCGTCGAGCTACGTCACCGGCCAGGTCCTCCTGGCCGACGGTGGGCTCGTGTCGCACTGAGCCGTCCCACTCCAAGTTCATGGCCGTGGGCTAGGCTTAGTCATGGTTCTCGCGTTCGAGGCCGCTCGCGCCGCCATGGTTACCGCCCTCGATCCCGCGGAGCGTGGTGACACCGCGCAACCGGCGCGCCGAACGCGGTCGATCTCGGGCGTCCTGGCGAAGTGCAAACGAGCCAAAGCCCAAGCGGCGAGATTACTCGGTTGTCCGGCGTCCGAGGAATCTTGGAACCCTGTCACCTTCGGCTCGAGCGAGAGGGCACCTTCCGCCGCTGAGTGATCGATCACCCGCAAAGGCGAGGAACGCGCTGACGCCGGCGATGTACCACAGCATTAATTTACCGGCGATGTACCACAGCATTAATTTAGGCGGGTGACCTCGCCGCGCTCACTATCACCGGCACCGGCGAGTCTTCGCACCCGGCGGTGACCTCCTCGGACGGTCGGAATCGGGTGAGTCGGCGCCGGTCGCCTTCGGCCCCGACCTGCTCCCCTACCTCACTAACCGGGACGGTCGCGCTCCGGTCATCGCAGCCGTCAACAAGATCTGCCAGGCAGGCGGCCTGCTGATCGCCATGCTCGAAGACATCGTCATCGCGAACAACTGGGCCACCTCGGGGTCCCCGAGCCGCTGCGGGGCATCCCTGATGCGGCCTAGGCCGCCGTGCTCCGGCATACGTCGGCGTCGCCGTGGCGCGCACCTGTTGCTCTCTGATCGCCACGGTCGCAGCTCGATCTCCGTCGCGGTCGAATACCGCGGCTCCGCGCGCCCATCCGGGGGAGCGACCCTAGCGGTGGTTAATCCGAGCCCGCCACCGCCCGTGACGATCGTTGAGCACCCTCCAAATCCGGCACGACCATATCATGATTTCGAAGGCGACGTTGAATTCGGCTCTCGCCTGAGTGCGGCGCTCGCACATGTAAGATCCAAGGCCGGCGCGACGCGACCCACGACCCTCATCCAACCAAAAGGACCGTCAATGCAGTTCGAGTTGAGCTCCGATCAGGAGTTCTCCGGGGACCACAGCTAGGTTTCTTGAGGACTAGGTGCCAGTCTCTGCGGCCCCCTGCTCCCAAGACCAGGCTGGGCTCGATGCGGCCCAACGGCGGCAGGGCGCCGAGCTGTCACAGCACTGCGTGCGGATCCATGCTCTCCCTGACCCATTCCATGTGAACATGGACCAAGCGCCGCTGGTCGGTCCTGACGGAGCCGACGAGTGGCACGAGTGCCAGCTCGTCACCGCGACCAAGCGCGGTAGCGCGTGACCGGGCCAGATCGGTGGCAGCTTCGATCGGTGCCGGTCGACCTCGTGCGCCGTTACGTCAGCGAGGGCTGGTGGACCGACGAGACCATCGGCTCGATGGTCGCTTACGGTCTCGCCCGGCTGCACAACATCGGTTTCGCGGTCCATTCCAAGATGCGGCCGTGGCAGGGCACGATCGGGTCTGTCGACCGGGCGGCGCGCTCGTTCGCGGCGTCGCTTCACGCCAGAGGTATCGGCCCAGGCGACATTGTCGTGTTCCAGCTCCCCAACTGGGTCGAGGCGGCCATCACGTTCTGGGGCGCGGCGTACGTCGGTGCCGTCGTCGTGCCGGTCGTACACTTTTACGGCCCGAAGGAGCTCGACTACATCCTCCGGGTGACTGAGCCCAACATCATCATCACTGCTGACCGCTTCGGCCGCTCCGACTACCTCGAGTTGTACGAGGGCTTGCTGGCGGACCGAGACGGGCTGTGGGTGGTCGTCGGGGACACCCCACCGCGCAATCTGCCCACCGGCGCTACAGCGTTCGAGAACTTCCTCGATCCCGACCCGGTATCGGAGGCAGCCCCGGTCGACCCGAGCACACCGGCGATTGTCGCCTTCACGTCGGGCACAACCCGTGACCCGAAAGGTGTCATCCACTCGCACCGGACGATCGGATTTGAAGCACGGCAGCTCAACGGGCTGAACCCCGCCGGTGGACCACCGCCGATTACGGGTGCGCCCGTCGGTCATTTCATGGGGATGCTGAATGCGCTGCTCATCTCCCTGTTGCGTAACGACCCCGTCACCCTAATCGACGTGTGGGATCCCGCCGAGGTGCTACGGCTGATGCTCGGGGATGGCCTCGGGATGAGCGGCGGCTCGACGTACTTCCTTACGAGTGTTCTCGATCACGCAGACTTCACCGAGGCGCACCTGGCCCACATGCCGTTCGCTGGCCTCGGCGGCTCGAACGTACCCATCACGTTGACCCGACGCGCGACGCAGCTGGGTATCAAGGTTTACCGGTCGTACGGGAGCACGGAGCAGCCGTCGATCACCGGTTCATACCTCGACGAGCCCGAGGTGAAACGCGTAATGACCGACGGGCACCCGCTGCCCGGGGTCGAGATACGGCTAGACGAGCAGGGCGAGGTTTCGAGCCGCGGGCCCGAGCTCTTCATGGGCTACACGGATCCAGCGCTAACTGCGAAGGTGTTCGACGTCGATGGCTGGTACCGCACCGGTGATATCGGTGTCCTCGACGATGATGGCTATCTCACGATCACCGACCGCATCTCCGACATCATCATCCGCGGCGGTGAGAACATCAGCGCCCAAGAAGTCGAGGAGCTGCTGCTCGGCCTTGAGGCAGTCGCCGAGGCCGTTGTCGTCGCCGCGCCCGATGCGCGTCTCGGCGAGCACGCCGCCGCGATCGTGCGCCCGCGCGACGACATGGCGGCGCCCACGCTCGAGCAGGTGAGCGACCATCTCGCCGCCGCTGGTCTCGCCCGGCAGAAGTGGCCCGAGTCGGTCTATGCCGTCGCCGACTTCCCGCGCACGCCGTCGGGCAAGGTCCAGAAGTTTCGACTTCGCCAGCAGCTACGAGAAGGCCGCCTCCAGAACGCCTTGTGACCCAGGTTGGCATAAACACGACCGGGTCACTTACGGGAGTTTTCGATATCGAATTCGACTTCGGGGTCATGTCGGTAGTTGCGACACTTCGGCCTGAGCACCCCGAGGGTTGACACGAGGCAGCTCCGCCGTGGCGGCTGTGCTCGAACTCCAACGGAGCCAACATCCACCTGATCACTAACTTGGGGAGCAAGGTTGGTTGTGAAGGACACGAATGCAACTTCTGCGGGGCCCTACTAGTAGCGAGCCGATGACGGCATCCGATCACGAGCTCGCTGGCGACGGCCGCCGGCCAGTTCCTCATGGAGGTCCGCGCCGGCGAGCTCACCAACGACATAGCGCTCGGGATTGCAGGTAAAGCCCTGGGATGGACTGGGAGGGCTCGACCTGCTGGAACTGGCTGCTCCTGAACTTGATGAGCAGCCGGCGGGTCGGGGGTCGTTCTGCCAGGTCGCCATAGCCAGCAGCCCATTGGACTCGAAACTGTGGATGTTGCGCAGCGCCGCTACCACACTTGCCCGGGTGGAATTCAGTCCGGATCGCCTACAGTGCCTGGGTGAACAGCCGAGCCCGGGACGATCGCCATAGGAGCCACGGTGGAACATCGCCTCCACTTCCCCAGGTAAGTGCGGGCCACCGTCTGGACAATGCGATCGGCCACCGTGGGCGGCGAGGTGAGTCAGGGCTCGGAACCAATGACCTTCGGCCACGCTCCCGACAGCCCCTCCCACTCTGCACGCCAATGCCCCTAAGATCTTGACGATGACGGTCATTCTGGCGATGAGCGGCGTCGCTGTCGACGGGGAGGCTGGCCCTAGCCATGGACCCTAGGGGCCTCACAAGCGAACCGGAGCGCATGAGGCAACTCGGCGCGACGGAGTACATCTTGTACCTGTTGGAGCAGGAGTCCATGGCGCATCTAGTGAGGATGATCGACTTCGAGGGGCCCGTGGAACCGGCCGTGATGGAACGGGCTTTCCGGGCTATGGTGGCCCGCCGGCCGATCCTGCGTGCCCGCATCGCCCAACAAGGCGATGAGAGACCATTCTTCGCGCTCGACGACCGCGAGCCACCTGAGTTCTCCGTCATCGAGCGGACCGGACCCGACGACTGGCGGTGGGTGTTCGATGGTGAGCTCAACAGGCGGATCGGCTTCAACGGCCAGCCCCCCATTCGTGTCCACCTCCTCGCCTCGGAGAGACCTGGTGGAGAGCTGATCGTGACGTGCGCCCATTCGTTCTGCGACGGGCGATCGCTCTTCGTGTTTTGCCGGGACCTGTTGAGCCAGTACGAGGCGCTTCTCCGCGGCGAGAACGGCGAGGCAGGCATTGCTCCCGCCGGCAACATCTCTCCGCCGCTGGAGGCCCTGCTGCCCGGCTGGCTGAGTGGCAACCGTCTGGAGGAGCTGACGAACGGGTTCGTTTCGCGCCAAGCCGCGGTGGCCAGCGAGACCCTGGTCATGTTTCCCTCGCAGCCCTCTGAGAACAAGGTGTCCCGCGTCTTGCCGTTGGAAGTGCCCGCCGAACAGACTGCCACTCTGCGGCAACTTGCCCACGAGAACAAAACCTCGATGCAGGGTGTTGTGGGTGGGGCGCTTATCCTGGCCTTGGACCAGATGGTGCGTCCCCCCGATGACCATGCCATGGTCCTGTCTCACACCATCGATCTACGCCCTCATCTTCGGGAGCCGGTGCAGGTGGCCAACTTAGGCGCCTATCCCGGCAACATCTTCTCGAGACACAAGGCGGTTAGCAAGGTTCCGCCTTGGGAGCTGGCTCGGGATGTCACGACACAGGTGGCGGCCAGCATGAATCGAGGCGATCAGCTCGTGATGGTGCTCTTCGCCGAGCAGTTCATCGAGCACTTCGTTACTAGTGAACGGCCCGCGACACCGCTGACACTCGCCAACCTGGGAGCCCTGGACTTGACGACGCCGGACAGCACGTTGCGTCCGAAGACGATCCGCGGTGGCGCATCGGTGCACGCTGCGCGCTTCCCCTCCATGTTCTGCCAGGCGCTGACGGCGCGCGGTACGCTCGAGCTCACCCTGGTCTACGTGGACCCTCACCTGTCGGAAGAAGCCGCTGGACACTTCGGTGCCTCTGTCCTGGACCACTTGGCGGCGTTCGCCCGTACGTCTCAGTGAATGACCGGCTGAGCCTTCAATGAGCCGAGCCCATGGACCGACTGAACTCAGTGGGTCTTCTGAGCGGCTCTGCCCGCCGTCCGGATACTCGACCACTCCCCTCAGGAGGGCCCAGCGGGGCACATTGAAAGGCAAAGTAGAAGGCTAGCGACGGCAAGCTTGATGTCCGCTGGCGGGCCCGGTACCGAGACGCCAGCGGCTCGTAGCGCTCGGAGACCTTCGAGCGCCGGATCGACGCCGAGCGCCTCTGGAGCGGGTGGGATCCGATCTGGACCGCGGCGAGGGCATCGATCCCAAGCTTCGACGTAACCATGTTCGACGAGTGGTCCATCGCTAGCTCGTCCCTGCGGACGTCGCCGCCTCAATCCGAGCCACGCCGGCGGCCAGTCGCAGGGCGATGACCCGTCCCTGGCCACGGGCCGCCCCCGATACCACGGCGACCTTACCGTCGAGCTCGCTCATCCGCGCCTTGGGCCGCGGATATCGTGACATTCGGGCTGAGGTGCAGCCGTCATCTTCCAGTAGTCGACGAGCCGCCACGGGCTCAGCACGTAGACGTGTCCGTCGGCCGCCTTGTACCAGGAGTGCTTGACCGCCGGATGCGACCAGACCATGGCCTCCAGCTCGGCCTGCCAGCGCTCCAGGTAGTCCTCGAAGGCCTCTTCCATCGGCTCGATGCTGCCGCCGCCCTGGCGGGCGAGGACGGCGAGGCATCCGCCGATGTAGCGCATCTGGCACTCCGTTTGGAAGATCACGCTCCCGGCGTGGGCGAGGTTCGTTCCCGGGCCGAAGAGGATGTACAGGTTCGGGAACCGGGGGACGCTGATGCCCAGGTATGCGGCAGGGCGGCCCGCCCACCGCTCGTGAAGGGATACGCCGTCCCGACCCACGATCTCCATCGGGAACAGGAGGTCGTTGGCACGAAAGCCGGTGGCGAGGATTAGGACGTCGAGTTCGTACCGCTCGCCGCCGGCCAGGACCGCGTGCTCCTCGGTGTCGACGATCTGGTCTCGCACGAGCTCGACGTTGTCGCGCCTGAGGCACGCCAGCCAACTCCCGTTGTCCTGCAGGATTCGCTTTCCGAGCGGCGGGTAGTCCGGGACGACCTTGGCGAGGAGCGCCGGGTCGTCGCCGACCTGGCTCTGAATCCACCGGAGGGCCATCTCGCGGAAACGAGCGCTGGCGGAGTTGGTGGACAGCGGCAGGTCGGGCCACGTCGGGTCGACACGAGCGACATCGAGCATCTTGTCGGTGGCCTGCCACAGCAGGAGGAACCTGTACCAGCGGGCGTACCCGGGCAGGTGGCGCATGGCCCACTGGTCGCCGGGAGGCACCCGATCGTGGTACCGGGGGTTCGGGAACATCCATTGAGCCGACCGCTGGAAAACGACGAGGCGCTCGACGTCACCGGCGATCGCGGGGGCGATCTGGAATCCACTGGCTCCGGCGCCGATGAGTCCGACCCGCTTGCCCCGGAGCTCGACGGAGTGGTCCCAGCGGGCGGAGTGGAACACGGGCCCGGCGAACCGTCCGAGATTGGGCAGATCAGGCACTAATGGACGATTGAGCTGACCCACAGCGGAGATGACAGCCGTCACGGTCCGGCTCTCGCGACGACCTTGCTGGTCGCGCAGTGTCACCTGCCATCGTTGGGCCCGCTCGTCCCACTCGGCCTTCTCGACCTCGGTCCGCCAGCGCACGTGCTGATCGATCCCGTGGCGCCGCATGACACCGTGGCAGTAGGCGTGCAGCTCGCGCTGCTCAGAGAAGAAATGGCTGAAGCCGTGGTTGGGCTCGAAGGAGTAGCAGTAGTAGTGGTTGCCGACGTCGACGCGACAGCCGGGGTAGGTGTTCTCGTACCAGGTCCCGCCGACATCGCCGTTCTTCTCCACGATCTCAAACGGGATCCCCGCCTGCTTCAGCCGCACTCCGGCAAGGAGCCCCGACATACCACAGCCGATGACAACGACGGACAGGGCGGAGGCGTCACCCTCGACCCGGATGCGCCTCGGGTCGGCACCGACCAGATCCATCTCCTCGCGGAACAGCTCGGCGTAGTCGTCGGTGACGTGCCGACCGACGAGCCAGTCCATGAGCTCTCGGACCACGTGGTCAGCCAATGGCGGCGGCGGGACCGACCCGCGGTCGCGGAACGCCAGCACCGCTGGCAGGGCTTGTCGCCGCAGGGCGGCTTGCTCTCGCTCATCGAGCCTGCCGTCGAACTCGTTCGCCAGGACGCGGCGCGGCCGAATCCCACCCTGCAGAATGGACCGGTCGCCGGTCATATGCACGACCGCGGCCACCAGGGCCAGCACGCTCGTCTCATCGAGGGCTGCGGCGATGTTCTCGTCGTCCTCGACGATGGGCTCTGTATCTGCATGGGCGCACATCATGTCGTCGGCTGCCTGATGGCGGGCACAATGCCGTCGATGACGCGTCTAAGGTGGGGCCAGGCGATCTCGGGGTCGAGACCGCCACCCAGGGGGTGCAACGCAAGGAGCCCGTAGGCCCGCACCAGCTCCACGGCCTCACGCTCCGTCAGAACGCGATGGGAGCCGGTCTCCTTGCGCAGCTCGTCGACCGTGCGGCCCCTAGAGAGGCTGGCCATGAAGTCCGCACGCTCGGTGGTGTTGTTCCATTCCAGGTTGGGGACAGCATCCGCCACCAACGCCGGACCGACCTCGCGCCGACCGGCCTCGAGGTCGTCGTTCACGAACACTGACAACAGTCGTCCCACGCCGCCATGGCAATCGCAGCCCAGTAGAGCGTGACGCGTTCGTCGGCGCTCTTTGCCGGTGCCCCCATATCGAAGCGCATCATGAACATTGGCGATACTGACACCCGTGCCGACCCCGACGAGGTGACGCAGCGTCGCCGAGCCCAGCCTGCCGGCACACCCGGTCACGAACGCCGCCCGTCTCTGGAGGTCCATCGCCGAAGCGCAGTCAGCTGCTGAGGATCGAAACGCCTGCGGTGCCGGGTGCACCGTACAGCTGCGCGTAGCCCACCCGTGGCGGACCACCCACCTGGCGGTCCCCCGCTTGTCCGCGGAGCTGTTGCACGAGCTCGTGCACCTGGCGGAGGCCCGACGCACCGATCGGCTCACCGTTGGCGATGAGCCCTCCATCGGTGTTGACGGGAAGGGGACCATCGATCTCGGTCGCGCCCTCGGCCACGAGCTTCTCCTGCTCACCGTGGGCGCAGAAGCCGTTCTCGGCCATGTGGATGACTTCGGCACCAGCGTCGGTGTCCTGCAGCTGGATGACGTCGACGTCCTCGGGCGCGATGCCCGCCTCCTCGTACGCGGCACGCGACGCGTACACCGTCGGCGCTTCGTCCTGCTCGATGGCCGCCCACGTGCTGTGCACCTCATGGGCCCCGTAGCGCCGGGTGCGAAGCGCGCTCGCCCGCAGGTAGATCGGCGTGGAGGCATACCGATGAGCGAGGTCGGCCCGGCACAGGACGGCTGCCGCCGCTCCTTCGTCGGGGGCGCAGAACATGTACTGGGTCAGCGGGTAGTTGAGCATCCGTGATCGGAGGATCTCCTCCTCCGATAGGGCCTTGCGTCGGAGGGCGTTCGGGTTGCGGGCACCGTTCCGGTAGTTCTTGGCTGCCACCCGACAGAGGGTCTCGCGAGAGATCCCGTAATCGTGCATGTAGCGATTGATCTTCATGCCGAAGAACTTGGTCGTCAGGAAGAGACCGATGTCGCCGTACCAGGGCGGTGCGCTGTAGTCCACCGGGTCCGCCGTGAACGCACCCGGGTCATGCTTGTCCATGCCGACGGCGACCCCGATGTCGTACTTCCCCGACCGAATCGTCTCCGCCGTCAGCTGAAGCGCCGTCGCCGCTGTCGCGCAGCCATTGTATACGTCCATGAACTGGATGCCGGTGAGCCCCAGCAAGCTGATCACGGCATCCGGGTTGTCGACCTCGAAGCTCCCGGCGAACGCGAACTGGACGTCCTTCCAGTCCGCCCCTGCGTCAGCGCACGCGGCCCGCACGGCCACTGCAGCCATCTCGATCGCCGACGTCGGGCCGAAGCGGCCGAACGGGTGGAGTCCGACTCCGATAATGGCGACGTCTTCCATGTCACTGTCCTCCATCTGCCATTGGCGCGAACGCGTAGATGATGACGTCGGTGCCGTCCCCCTCGACGCGGAACGGGACGACGACGAGCTCGACCTCCATCCCGATCCGTAGCTTCGCCGGGTCGGCTTCGGTCAGCCGGCCCTCGACGCGCACCTCGTCGCCGAGCTGGACCATACCGACACCGAAGGGCTTGAACGTCTCGAGCGTCTCACCGCTCGCGTATGGCTCCTTCGGGAGGAATTCCTGCGTTGTCCACGTCCAGAGCGTTCCTCGCCTCGGGAGCAGGTGCTCCTCCATCTCCGGCGCGCCGCACCGCGCACACGATGACTGTCTCGGAAACGTCACCGCGCTGCACGCCGCACAGCGACCACCGACAAGCTGTGGTTCTTTGGACGGCCACGTGAACACGTCGGGCGCGAAGGCAACCTGGGTCACGATGTCTCCTCCGGACGTAGTCGGAACACGACATCCCGTCGGCACTCGGCGCCGTCGGAATGCCACCCGAGCGAGAGCATGAGCATCTCCGCGGAATGGCTGGATCGAACGCGATCGTACCCTTCGATGCGAACGTCCCGGGGACCGGGTAACTGCGCCGCGAACCACGACGCCAGCCGCTCTTCATTCTGCGCATGCTCCATCAGCTGGGCGTGAATCGGATGCGGATGCCGTCATAGGCGCGGGCGAACGCCGCCGGCAGGATCTTCGGCTCGTTCGGTTCGACGAGCTTCCAGTCGGGAATGCGCCGCAACAACTCCTCGAACATCACACGGATCTCGAGACGCGCAAGGTGCGCACCCAGACAGAAGTGTGTGCCGAACCCGAAGGCGACATGGCGGTTGTGCTCTCTCGTGACGTCGAGCACGTCCGGCTTGTCGAAGGCGCGCGGGTCGCGGTTCGCCGACGCGTACAGCAGCAGCAGCTCGTCGCCTTCGCGGAGCTGCTGCCCGTGGAGCCCGTGGTCGACGGTCGCCGTGCGGCGCATGTTCAGCACCGGCGACACCCAGCGGATGAACTCGTCCACCGCCGTCGTTCCGAGAAGCTCGGGACGCTCGAGGAGCAGCCGGCGCTGGTCGAGCTGGAGGGCAAGCTCGCGGATCATTGAGCCGATCACCGTGCGTGTGGTCTCGGCACCACCGTTGAGCACCAGGATGGTCTCGTCGAGGACGTGGCCGGTGGCCCAGCCGTCGGTGTGGGTCCAGCGCGAGATCAGGTCATCACGGGGGTCGGCCCGGCGGGCATGAATGAGATCCGTCGTAACCTCCAGGAACTCCTGGATCACCGGCATTAGGGCCGGGTGCGACTGGTGGGGCGGCCCCTCCGGTGACGTCTGCCCAGCCAGGAGCATCACCTGCTCGGACCAGTGCCGGACCCGCTCCCACAGCTCTCGCGGGTACCCGAGCAGGTCGCCGATCACGATCGCCGGAAGCCGCGACGCGATCGCGTCGATTGCCTCGCACTCGCCGAGCTGCGTGACGGCGTCGAGGATCTCCGTGACCACCTCACGAACGTGGTCCTCGTGGCTCCGCACGCCGCGAGGAGTGAAGCCGCGGGCCACGATGTTGCGCTGCGTCTGGTGGGCCGGATCGTCCATGTTGATCATCGACCGGTCGTCGCGCTGATCGAGATGCGGCCGCGAGCCGTAGAACGACGAGTACCGGGCCGCGTCCTTCTCGACGGCAACGACGTCGTCGTACCGGGAGATCGCCCACAGCTTCTGGACGGGGTCCCAGAACACCGGCGCCTCGTCCCGCAGCCACCGGTAGGCCTCCCACGGGTCGACGTAGAACTCGGGATCGAGGACGTTGATCCGCCGGTCGGTCGCCACGGCGCCGATCACGCCTGCGCCGCCCGGTGATGGGACACCGCCGTCAGCCTGAACTCCGGGCCAGACACTGGTGACGACGCTCTCCATGGCGCCAGCTTAGGCTTCCTCAGCCCGGACTCGAATCTGACGTCGGTTACGAGACACGAGCGATGGTGATCTTCGAACTATGCGGTCGATCTGGTGCCGCCGACCATGCCCGAATTCGAGCACGATTTCAGCTATTGCGTATTTTGCCAGGGTCCCCCGAAACGCCGGCGACTGCTGGGGTGAGGGCGTGACGATTGCTCGCAGTGTTCGGTTCGTTGTCGTCGCCGCCGTGAGTGCGGCCGGGTCGTTCCTGCCGGCGCCCGTAGCAGCGCCGTCCAAACGGGCCTACCGGTCGAGTGTCCGCCGAACAGCTGGGCAGCAACACTGGCGGGGGTGTATCCATCACGACCGGCGGTCGCTCATCACGCCAACCAGGAGGTGCTTTCTAGTCAATTCCCGGACGGGCCGGCGCCCTGCGAGATGCAAACCGGCTGACGAGCGATCGAGGCATTGAAATGACCAAGGCCGAGGCCGTCATCCTTAACCCCGCGATACTGCAGGTGGCCCCGGGGTCGGAGGAAACCGTCACAATGGACCGCCGTTCCGCCAGGACGGGCTCGTGCGCACCCTCGACGGCGGGCGCACCGAGAACGCGTTGTCCGTCCTGATCCTCCCACAAAACCAAAGACTACGGCTGCTCTGTGGACAACAACCTCTACGTCGACTTTGACACCGGCCGCCGTTTCACTACTTCTACAGCCCGGAAGGCGTACCGCTCACATGCGGCGAGGGCGGGGTGCGACGCTTGCGTTCAGCGATGACAGCGGCACGACGTGGAGCACCGGCAACGACATCGATCACGGTTGCTAGGAGAACCCGACGATCATGACCGGCCGGTGATCATGAGTTGTCCGCTGGAACATGAGGATGCTCTTGCGCGGCAACAGAATCGGGCTTGCCGAAGGACCGATCTTGCTGTTCACTAAAGACCATTTCACTGAAGACCATTTCGGAGGTGCGACTCTTTCACACCAGCCGGGTGGTTCGTACAGCGGCTGGGACGAGTACCCGATCCACCAGCTCCAGCGCACGCCCGACCACGTCACGACAGAGCTGGTCGCACCGCAACTTCTTCAACCTATGCTCACCGGACGGAACGCTGCTCGTGACCACGGGCTACAGGAACAATCCAAACACCCAGCGGGCGCAGGGCTACGACAGACGTCAATGATCACCCGCCAGCTGGACACGTCCTCGGTGCGGTGGGTCGCTGACGAGGGTCGGAGACGGAGTTGATCAGCGACCTCTACCGGCAGATGTTCCTGCCGAACCTGTTGATCACCGCCCTTGACCGCAACGCCGACCGGCCGGCGCTCCGCATCGACAGCAACGTCCTCACCGCCAGCCACCTCCGCGACAAGATCAGTCGCTACGCTCAGGCGTTTCACGCGCAAGGCATTCGCCAGGGTGACGGGGTCGCGACACTGTCAAAGAACCGGCCCGAGGTGCTTAGCTCGATGGGTCGGTCATGGTGAGCGGCTGCCGGAACACGCCGCTCCACCCGCTCGGCTCCCTCGACGACCACGCCTACGTCCTCGAGGATGCCGCGATTGACACTCTGATCTTCGACCCGAACTTCGCCGATCGGGCCAGGAAGCTGCGTGACCGCGTGCCGGGGCTGGAGCGCCTCCTATCGTACGGGCCGGCGGAGGTCGGCGAAGATCTCGTCGCGTTGGCGGCCACGTTCGATCCTCAGCGGCTCATGGCACCCCGCGTTGAGCCGGAGGACGTCTCCGCCCTTGCCTACACCGGCGGCACCACCGGCGAGCCGAAGGGCGTGATGAACACGTATGGGGGCAGCGCCACGATGGCGCAGATCATGGTGTCGGAGTGGCAGTGGCCCCACGAGGTCCGCCACCTGGTGTGCACCCCCCGAGCCACGCCGGCTGGTCGCTGTTCGTCCCGCTGCTGCTGCGTGGCGGGTCGATGGTAGTGCTGCCCGCGTTCGAGGCCGGTGCCGTGCTGGAGGCGATCGAGCGGCACCGCATCACGACGACGATGCTCGTGCCGTCCATGATCTACGCCCTGCTCGACCATCCGAGGTTCGCCGAGACGGACCTGTCGAGCCTGCAGACGATCTTCTACGGCGCTTCGCCGATGTCGCCGGCGCGGCTGCAGGCGGCGATCCGCAAGCTCGGCCCGATCTTCTTCCAGTTCTACGGCCAGACCGAGTGCCCCCAGACGGTCTGCGTCCTCCTCCGGAAGGAGGACCACGGACCCCGACGACCTGGCGCGCCTGTCCTCGTGCGGACGGCCGGTGCCCTGGGTGCGCGTGGCGCTGCTGGACGACGACGGCAACGAGGTGCCAAGGGGCGAGACGGGCGAATTGTGCATGCGGGGACCGCTGGTGATGAAGGGATACTGGAACAAGCCGGAGGAGACGGCCCAGGCGCCCGCCGGCGACTGGCTCCACACCGGCGACGTCGCCCGCGAGGACGAGCACGGCTTCGTCACGATCGTCGACCGCAAGAAAGACATGATCGTGTCGGGCGGGTTCAACATCTTCCCCCGCGAGGTCGAGGAGGTGATCTCGACCCACCCGTCGGTGGCCGCCGTAGGCGTCATCGGCGTCCCCGACGAGAAGTGGGGCGAGGCGGTGAAGGCGGTCGTCGTGCCCCGGGTCGGCGCCACGGCCGACCCCGACGAGCTGATCGCACTGGTGAAGGAGCGCAAGGGCTCGCACTACGCGCCAAAGTCCGTCGACATCGCCGACGACATCCCGATGACGGCCGTGGCGAAGCCAGACAAGAAGGCACTCCGCGCTCGCTACTGGGCGGGCGCCGACCGACTCGTCCACTGACAGCCGAAGGACCACCGCGGCGTATCGATCGGATGATTCCGGTCCCGCCTGATAATCTACATCGAGGTCGAATTCGGATCCGGCGTAGGCCATTCGTCGGAGCTTCGGAGGGAGAAGCGGGTGCTCGACGTGGCGATCGTCGGCGGCGAGGTCGTCGACGGCACAGGGGCCGGGCGACGCCACGCGGACATCGGGATCAAGGCCGGGCGGATCGTGGCCATTGGCTCCCTCGACGAGCCGGCGGTTCGACGCGTCGACGCCGCCGGCAAGGTGGTGACCCCGGGCTTCATCGACGTCCACACGCACTACGACGCCCAGGTGACATGGGACCCGTACCTGACACCGAGCCCCCTGCACGGTGTCACGACGGTGGTGGGCGGCAACTGCGGGTTCACCCTCGCACCCATGGAGGACGAGGCCTCCGATTACCTCACGGCGATGCTGGCTCGGGTCGAGGGCATGCCGCTGGACAGCCTCCGCGCCGGCGTCGACATGCGCTGGCGGACCTTCGGCGAGTACCTCGATGCCATCGACGGGAACGTCGCCGTGAACGCTGGGTTCCTGGTGGGCCACTCCACGGTCCGCCGCCTGGTGCTTGGCGCCGACTGGCGGCGACCGGCGACCGACGACGAGGTCGACACCATGCGCAGGATGGTCGCCAACAGCCTGGGCGCTGGCGCCCTTGGCTTCTCGTCGTCGTGGTCGGAGACCCACAACGACGCCGGCGGCGACCCGGTACCGTCCCGGTTCGCGACCGAGGCTGAGCTCCTCCGCCTCTGCGCCGAGCTGCGGTCGTACCCGGGCACGTGGCTCGAGTTCATCCCGCAGGCGTCGGGGCCCTTTGCCGATGATCGATCGTTGCTCATGGCGAGGATGTCCGCCGCCGCGCAGCGTGCCCTCAACTGGAACCTGCTCACCGTGCGGCCCGGCATCACCGACGAGGTCGTGCAGAACCGCCTGGCCGCGTCCGACCTGGCCGCACAGCGGGGAGGCGCCGTGTACGGCCTCACACTGCCGATCCCGCAGACGCTGCACATCAACCTCGAGTCCGGGTTCCTCTTCGACGCCTCGCCGGCATGGGCCGAGGTGCTCGGTCACCCACACGACGAGAAGGTGCGCCTGCTGCGCCAGCCCGCGGTCCGGAGTCGGTTGGCGGCGGCCGCGACCGAGACCGACCGGATCTGGTACGACGTCGAGAAGCTCCGCTTCGAGCGCGTCGAGGCGCCGCCCTACGCCGACGTCGAGGGCCACGTCGTGGCGGAGGCGGCGACGAGCCGCGGACTAGAGCCCTTCGACCTCCTGTTCGACGTCGCCGTGGCCGACGACCTGCATACCCTCTTCCTCATCCCACCGCAGGGGGACGATGAGGAGTCGTGGAAGCGGCGCCTGGCCCTGTGGGAGGACCCGAGGACGATCGTCGGCGGTTCCGACGCCGGCGCCCACCTTGACATGCTCGACACCTTCGGCTTCTTCACCGACTTCGTCGGGCCCACGGTGCGCGATCGGCGGCTTCTCGCGCTCGAGACGGCGGTGCGCATGGTCACGGCCGACGCCGCGGCCGCCTTCGGCCTCCGAGGACGGGGCCGGCTCGAAGCCGGGTTCGCGGCCGACGTGGTCGTGCTCGACGAGACCGAGGTCGGCAGCTCGCCGGTCGAGGCCCGCGTGGACCTGCCCGCCAACGGCATGCGCCTCTACGCAGAGGCTCGTGGCATCGAGTACGTCCTCGTGAACGGCGAGGTGATCGTCGAGCGAGGAGAGCTCACCGGGGCGCACCCGGGCGCTGTCCTGCGCTCGGGGCGGGACACGGACACGGTCTCGCCCCGGTGATCCGGGCAGGCCGGCGATCAATGGCATCGCCGAGCTGACGCCACGCCGCCACACGGTGACCTGGCGGTCGTCGAGCCCGGCCTACCGACGTTCTCGAACTCGACGTCGGTTTAGAATGGCGGTCGGAACCCCGAACTGACTCCGAAGGGAGGAGTCGCCAATGTCCAGGACGACGACCGACGAGACCCCGGACTTCCTTCGTGATCCCGAGCCCCGGGAGGCGACGTACACGATCGTGTCGGTCGACGATCACGTCGTCGAGCCGCCGCACACCTTCGATGGCCGGCTCCCCCGCCACCTCGCCGATCGGGCGCCGAGGCTCGTCGAGCTCGACGCCGGCACCGAGATCAGCCGAGCCCACCAGAACCTTCCGAGTGTGGTCGCACAGCGGAGCGGACGCCAGGTCTGGGTGTACGAAGGCAAGACCTTCGCCCAGGTGGGGTTGAACGCCGTGGTGGGGCACGCCGACTACTCGTCCCTACGGTTCGAGCCCACGTCGTTCGCCGAGATGCGCCCCGGGTGCTACGACTCCCACGCCCGGGTGAGGGACATGGACCTCGCCGGCGTCTGGTCGTCGCTCAACTTCCCGTCGCAGATCGCCGGCTTCTGTGGGAGCGTGTTCTCCGCCTCGGACGATCCCGAGCTCGGCTACGCCGTGATGCGGGCGTGGAACGACTGGATCCACGAGGAGTGGTACACGCCGTATCCCGAGCGGTTCATCGCCTCGGGCCTCACGTGGCTGGCCGACCCCGAGCTCGGCGCCGCCGAGGTCAGCCGGAACGCGGGGCGTGGGTTCCGTGCCGTCACGATGCCGGAGCTGCCCCACTGGCTCGGGTACCCCGAGGTTCACACCGGCTACTGGGACCCGGTCCTCCGCGCCTGCGCCGAGACCGATACCGTGATCTGCCTGCACGTCGGCTCCTCGGGGATGCTCCCCCTGCCGCCCACCGGACCGCGCTTCGAGAAGAACATCACGCTGTTCCCCGCCGTCTCGCTCATCGCCGCCACCGAGTGGCTCTGGTCCGGGGTGTTGCAGCGCTTCCCGGCACTCAAGGTCGTGCTCTCGGAGGGGGGCATCGGGTGGGTGCCCATGCTCCTCGACCGCCTCGAGTACATCATCAGCCACTCCGGCGCCGGGGGGAGCCTGACCTGGGAGGGTGACTTGTCCCCCGCCGAGGTCTTGCTGAGGAACTTCTGGTTCTGCATGCTGGACGATCCGTCGACGCTGCCGATCATCGACCGGATCGGATCGGAGCGGGTGATGGTCGAGGTCGACTACCCGCACTCCGACTCGACCTGGCCCGACTGCCAAGTCCTGCTCCGCCAGCGGTTCCAGGCCCCCGGAGCCCGCCTCCCGGACGACGACATCGCCAACGTCACCTATCGCACTGCCGCCCGCGTGTTCCGCGCACCGCTCCCCGACGGCGTGTCCTGACTGGTTGCGATGAAGGTGGTCGTGTTCGGCGCGACCGGGGTGGTCGGTCGGGCCGCAGCCGAGCATTTCGCCGGCGTGGCCGACGGTGGGGTCCTGGCCGTCTCACGCCGGATGGTGGATCTCCCCGGGGTGACCCACGTCGCTGTCGAGTTGGCCGACCAGGACGGTGCCGCCCGTGCGATCCGGGGTCCGCTGTTCTCGGGCACCACGCACGTGGTCTACGCCGCTTTGCAAGAGTCCCCGGATCTTGTGTCGGGGTGGCATGACGCCGAGCTCATGGCTCACAACCTGGGCATGTTCCGCCATGCCCTCGACCCCTTGGTGGCCGCCCACAGCGGCAGCTTGGAGCACGTGAGCGTGCTCCAGGGCGCCAAGGCCTACGGGCTCCACGTGGGCCGCACGCCGCTGCCGGCCAAGGAGCGAAGCCCCCGCGACGACCACGACAACTTCTACTTCCTGCAGGAGGACGCGCTGCGCGACCTCGCCGAGTCGGCGTCGTGGTCGTGGACGATCCTGAGACCCCAGGTCGTGGTCGGCGAGTCGATCGGGAGCCCCATGAACCTCCTGCCGGCGATAGGGGTGTACGCCGCCATCGAGCGCGAGCGTGGCCGCCCGCTCGCCTTCCCGGGCGGTCCACGGAGCGTTCGGGAGGCGGTGGACGCCCGGTTGCTCGCTCGCGCCCTGGGGTGGGCAGCCGTCGCCCCCGAAGCCCGGGGCGAGGTCTTCAACGTCACCAACGGCGACGTCTTCGACTGGCATGAGGTCTGGCCGACTATCGCCGACTCGCTGGGGATGGAGGTCGGCGAGCCCGCCCCCCAGCGTCTCGCCGAGACCATGCCGGTGCGCGCCACTGAGTGGGCCGACGTGGTCGATCGCTATCGGCTGCGGTCGCCAGGCGACATGGCCACCTTCGTCGGGACGTCGTGGCAGTACGCGGACATCCTGCTCGGCCCGTTTGGCGCCCCCAGGCCGCTGCCCGCCCTGCTCAGCACGGTGAAGATCCGGCAGGCGGGCTTTGGCGATTGCGTCGACACCGAGGACATGATGCGCGAGTGGTTCGCCACCTTCCAGCGTCGGCGGCTCCTGCCACCACGCTGAGCGCTGTCACGAAGCCTTCGCCGATCTACCGATCGCGGTTCACCACTGCCGCATCGACGATGGGCTTCCACCTCTCGCCCGTCCGGTCGAAGACCTTCATGTCGAAGCTCGTCGCCACCCGAAACTCGAGGACCTCGGTACTGTCGGGGCCCGCCTCGTAGGCGTACGGCGCATGGACGTTCATGGACTGGCCGATCCTTCGACGACGGCCGCCGCCCGCTGTCGGAGGACGTCCTTCATGATCTTGCCAGTGGCGTTGATCGGCAGTTCATCGATGATCTCGATCCGTCGGGGGACCTTGTAGTTGGCCATCCGCTCACGGGACCACGAGATGATGTCGTCGGGCGACGCCGTCAAGCCTGGCCGGAGGACCACGAAGACCATCCCGACCTCGCCGAGGCGAGGGTCAGGGATGCCGATGACGGCCGCCTGCCGGATGTCGGGATGGCGCAACAGCGCGTTCTCGATCTCGGCGGGATAGGCGTTGAAGCCGCCCACGATGAACATGTCCTTGGCGCGGCCGACGATGCGCAGGCAGCCCGCCTCGATGACACCCAGGTCACCGGTACGCAGCCAGCCCTCGGGGGAAAGCGTCTGCACTGTTGCCTCAGGATCGTCAAGGTAGTGAGACATGACGCTGCCGCTCCGGAGCATCACCTCTCCCGTCTCACCGGCGGGAGCGTCCTCACCATCCCGGTCGACGATACGCACCTCGAAGCCGGGACGAGGGCGGCCGACCGTTGTGGCGATCGTCTCCACGTCGTCGGTGGGCGACGTGGCTGTGGCGGTACCAGCCTCGGTGAGGCCGTAGCCGGTGATGATCGTCGGGAACGGTAGCTCGTCGACGAGGCGACGAATCAGTTCAACCGGAATGTCGGCCGCTCCCGTGACCGCGACACGCAGGCTCGCCAGATCATACGTCTCCCGGTCGGGGTGGTCGAGGATCGACTGGTACAGCGTCGGCGGTCCGGGCAGCACGGTGACCTGCTCGTCGGCAACCCGGCGCAGCACGCGGTCGACGTCGAACACGGGCTCGGGCAACATGGTGGCCCCGCCCACGATGCACGCGAGTATCCCCGCCTTCAGGCCGAACATGTGGAAATACGGGTTCACCATCAAGTACCGGTCCTCGGGCCCCAGATCGGTCATGGCGGCCCAGTCGGTCGCCAGTGCCAACGTCCGGCCGTGCGTCTGGACGACGCCTTTGGGCACCCCCGTCGTCCCCGACGTAAAAAGGATGTCGGAGATATCGTTGTCGGTGAGGGCGGCGGCGCGACGGTCCAGGTCGGCCTGCGCCTCGTCGGTCGCCCGATCGAGGAACTCGCCCCACGAGGCCGCGCCGGAGCGGCTGGGTCCGTGCGCCACCACTATCGCCTGGAGGTCCGGCAGGTGGATGTCCGTGTCCCGAAGCATCGAGACGTAGTCGGTGCCCAAGAAGTCCGTGACGGTGACGAGGGCTCGGGCGCGGCTGCGGAGTAGGATGTCAGCCGCTTCGACGCCCTTGAACCGGGTGTTCACCGGCACTAGGACCGCCCCCGCGTACGAGAGGCCCAGCAGGCCCACGACCCATTCGGCGCTGTTCGGCGCCCAGATGGCCACACGGTCGCCCGGCTCGATGCCCGAGGCCACGAGCGCGGTCCCGAAGCCGCGAGCTGCGTCGTGGAGCTCGCCGTAGGTGAGGCGAGTATGGCTCTCGACGATGGCCAGGCGCTCGCCGAAGCGCTCCGCGGTGGTGGCTGCCACGGCCGGAATGGTCACGTGGAGACCGGGGGCGTAAGCTTGGCGAGCGGTCGAACACTCACACCCGGTCGAGCTCG
The DNA here is from genome assembly GCA_963717645.1 of uncultured Actinomycetes bacterium. Classification (GTDB taxonomy): domain Bacteria; phylum Actinomycetota; class Acidimicrobiia; order Acidimicrobiales; family AC-9; genus AC-9. Next base: position 30,714 of record CAVQWQ010000033.1, read on the forward strand.
AGCATGCGGATGGCGTTGCCCCGCAACACCCTGTAGGCGACCTCGTCGTCATACCCGGCGAGCATCTTCTCGACGTAGGCCTTGGTGTCGGGCCACGTCGAGTCGGTGTGCGGGTAGTCGGTCTCGAAGCAGATGTTGTCGGGACCCACCTCCTCGAGGGAGCGCAGGCCGTGACGGTCGGCGGTGAAGCAGCCGAAGACGCGGCCGTAGTAGTAGGTCGAGGGCGGCTCCGGGATGAGGTCCTTGGAATGTTGCCAACTGTCGTGGTGCTCCCACACCGTGTCGGCCCGCTCGAGGGCGTAGGGGATCCACCCGATCTGGCCCTCGGAGTACGCCAGCTTGAGCTTGGGGAACTTGATCAGCCTTCCCGAGAACAGCCAGTCCCCGAGCGACGCCATCGAGTTGTTGAATCCCAGCATGCCCCCCACGCCCGGGGGCGCATCCGGTGACGCCATAGGGTTCGTCGACGACGAGCCGATGTGCATGCAGACCGTCACGCCGGTGTCGTTGCACACCTGGAACAGCGGGTCCCAGTACCCCGAGTGGATCGTCGGCAGCTTGAGGTGGTGCGGGAGCTCCGAGAAGCAGATCGCCCGGACGCCCCGATCGGCGTTGCGCTGCGTCTCGGCCGCCGCCAGCTCCACGTCCCACAGCGGGATCAAGCAGAGCGGGATGTTGTGGCCCTCGGATGGCCCGCACCACTCCTCGACCATCCAGTCGTTGTAGGCCTTGACGCAGGCGAGGCCGAGCTCCTTGTCGGAGCCCTCGTTGAACGTCTGGCCGCAGAACCGGGGGAACGTCGGGAACGGCAGCGATCCGTCGACCCAGTTGAGTTCGAGGTCGCGGACGCGGGCGTCGCGGTCGTAGCACCCCTTGCGCATCTCGTCGTAGGTGAGCGCCGCCATCACCATCTTCGAGCGGTCGAGCTCGATGCCGGTCGAGCCCTCAGTCACGGCGTCGTTGGCAATGGCGACGTGGCGCTTGTGGACATAGATCAGGCGGTCCTCGTAGTACCAGGCGTCGCCCCAGGCACCCTCGGGGTCCTCCTGCATTTCGTAGCGGGCGCCGGCGACGAGTTTGAAGTCGCCCCAGCGCTTACGCTCGACGCGGGGGCCGTTCTCCCGGTGCTTCTTCGGCAGCCACGTCAGCCAGACGTGCGGTGGCTCGACGACGTGGTCATCCACGCTGACGATCTTCGGAAGGTTCATAGGACGATCATATTCGATTTCGGATTCAATATTTCAATACCGCCGGCGGGCAAGCAGCTCCTCCTCATCGAGGCCGGTGAACGGCCGGAAGTCTGGACCGGCCCGGAGGTGGTGTCCTCCGTCCACCGCGATCGCTTCGCCGGTCACCGCCCGCGCCTCGGGGCCGACCAGGAAACGGACGACATCGGCCACTTCCTCTGGCTCTGCGACCCTGGCCATCGGCGTGTTGGCGATGTAGCTGGCGAAGACCGAACCATCCCTGGGAACGCCTTCCATGATCTCGGTGGCAACGAATCCGGGCTGGACCGTGTTGAACCGAACTCCGGCGGGACCGTACTCGTCCGCCGCGTTGCGGATCATGTGGTCGATTCCCGCCTTGGCCACGGGGTAGGCGCCGAACACCCGGTGGGTTGCGGCGCCGGCGAGGGAGGACATCCCGACAAACGACCCTCCCCCGGCGGCGACCATGTGCGGCACGGCGTGCTTGATGCACAGCATCGTGCCGACGACGTTGAGCTCGAGGACACGACGGAACTCGGCGACGTCCTGCAGGTGATAGGGCGCGGGCAGACCGCCTCCGCCGGCGTTGGCGACCACTCCGTCCACCGTACCCGTGTCCACGGCCGCGGCGGCGACCGCCTCCATGACGTCGTCTTCGTTCGTCACGTCCGCCACGACGTAACGCACCGGACCCGGGGCGCCAGCGAGCTCAGCGGCGACCTGCTGGAGTCGGGACTCGGTCCGCCCACAGATCGTGACCGCGGCGCCGTCGGCCGCCAACCCCCTCGCGCACGCCCGACCGATGCCGGTACCCCCACCTGTCACGAGGAGCCCCTTGCCGGCGAGTGTGCCGGATGTCGATTTGACCAATCTCTCCCCTCCCGCTCCACGCCGACCTGGCCCTCCTTGCCGACTTAGCCTAGACTGATTGTCGACGTCGGTTTCGAAACTCGGCTCGGAGGACCGATGACCGCTGTGATGCAAGGCGTGCGCATCCTCGAGGTTGCGGAGCACACGTTCGTACCAGCCGCTTCCGCCCTCCTCGCCGACCTGGGGGCGGAGGTCATCAAGATCGAGCACGTCGAGCGGGGCGATGCCATGCGGGGCCTAGCGTCCAGCGGCACGGTCTCGATCGGCGGCGGTGTCCACGTCCTGCTCGAGCATTCGAACCGGGGCAAGCAGAGCCTCGGGCTGGACCTCACGGCGGAGGACGGCATCGACATCCTCTACCGCCTAGCGACGACCTGCGACGTGTTCCTGACGAACAAGCTCCCGTCGGTCCGTACGAAGCTGAAGATCGACGTGGACGACGTCCGGGCCCACAATCCCGACATCATCTACGCGCTGGGCACTGGCCAGGGCGAGCGCGGCCCCGATGCCGACCGTGGCTCGTATGACTCGCTGGCGTACTGGTGCCGAGCGGGGATCGCACTCGGCACCAAACAGCATGACGACGTGCCTCCGCCACCGGCGCCCGCGTTCGGCGATTCGATCGGGGCGATGACGATCGCCGGCGGGATCATGGGTGCGCTGTTCCACCGCGAGCGCACAGCTGAGGCGACGACCGTCGACGTATCGCTGCTCCACACCGGCCTCTGGTCGATGGGTGCGGCGATGGCGCTGTCGCTACAGCACCAGCGGGGATGGGCCCCGCTGCCTCTGGGCCAACATGGCGGCAACCCGCTCGTGTCGACCTACCGCACCAAGGATGACCGGTTCGTGGCCCTCTGCTGCCTCCAGGCGGCGAGGTACTGGCCCGAGGCCTGCCGCGTGATCGGCCGGCCGGAGCTCGCCGACGACGAGCGCTTCGCCGACACCGCGTCCATCACGGCCAACGCCGGTGTGGCGGGCGAGCTGGTGGCGGAGGCGTTCGCCGAGCAAACGCTCGACGAGTGGCGCCCGCGGCTCGCCGACTTCTCGGGCCAGTGGGCCGTGGTCCAAGATACGCTCGAGGCGGCCAATGATCCGCAGACGGTGGCGAACGGCTACGTGCTCGAGTGTGCGACGGCGGAGGGCACCCCGTTCGAGCTCGTGACGGCGCCGGTGCTGTACGACGGCGAGCCCGCTGCGCCGAAGCGGGCGCCCGAGTTCAACGAGCATGGCGACGCCATCCTCACCGAGCTCGGCCTCGACTGGGACACCATTGTAAACCTCAAGGTCCGCGGCGTCGTCGCGTGATCCCTTCAACGGATAGGAGGACGCTCGTGAAGCTTTCGCATCATCAGCGACGGCGTCTACGGTCTGTCTGGGGGCATCTTCTCCGGATCCGTCGACCGAGCGACCGCGTTGCCGTCGTCGCCTGGTCGAACCCCTGACCGGGAGGACGACGGCGTGACGACGACGAGCGACAGCGACATCTACTACGACCCATTCGACATCGAGATCGACAAGGACCCCCATCCCGTCTGGAAGCGGATGCGGGAGGAGACGCCGCTCTACTACAACGAGAAGCTCAACTTCTACGCGCTGAGCCGCTTCGACGACGTCGAACGCGGCCTTGTCGCTTGGGACACCTACCGCTCCGGGCGAGGGTCGACGCTCGAGATCCTCATGGCGAACATGGAGATCCCGCCCGGGGTGATCTTGTTCGAGGACCCGCCGATCCATGACATACACCGGTCCTTGCTTTCGCGGGTGTTCACCCCGAAGAAGATGGGCGCCATCGAGCCACAGGTCCGCGAGTTCTGCGCCCGCACCCTGGACCCGCTAGTGGGCGCCGGTCACTTCGACTTCATCACCGACCTGGGTGCGGTCATGCCGATGCTCACCATCGGCATGCTGTTGGGCGTCCCCGAGCAAGACCAGCAGGCGATCCGCGACCGGCTCGACGAGGGCATGCGAGTCGACGAAAGCCGGGAGATCCCCACGAACGACTTTCTCACAACTGGAAGCGAGCTCTTCGCCGAGTACATCGAGTGGCGGGCACAGCACCCCTCCAACGACCTGATGACCGAGCTCATCAACGCCGAGGTGGATGAGGGAACGGCCGCGACGCGGCGGCTCACTCGCGAGGAGACCTTCGGGTACGTGATGCTCCTGGCCGGTGCTGGGAACGAGACGACGACGCGGTTGATCGGCTGGGCAGGCAAGCTCCTGGCCGAGCATCCGGATCAGCGACGCGAGCTGGCAAACGACCGGTCCTTGGTGCCGAGTACAATCGAGGAGATCCTGCGGTACGAGGCCCCCTCACCCGTCCAGGCACGGTACGTCGCCCGCGACGTCGAGTACTACGGAGACACGGTTCGCGAGGGAAGCATCATGGTGCTCCTCAACGGCTCGGCCAACCGCGACGACCGGAAGTTTCCCGACGGCGACCGCTTCGATGTCCACCGTCACATCGACCATCACCTGAGCTTCGGCTACGGCATTCACTTCTGCCTCGGCGCCGCGCTGGCCCGCCTGGAAGGTCGTGTCGCCCTCGACGAGGTCCTCAAGCGCTGGCCCGACTGGGAGGTCGACTGGGAGAACGCCAAGCAGGCCCACACGGCGACGGTGCGCGGCTGGGATCGTCTGCCTGTCCTGACCGGCTGAGAAGGCAGCACATAGCTCGAGGATCACGTCGCCGCCAGCGCTCATACCCGTCAGGAACACTCAAGCCGATCAGAAGAGAGTCAACTCCTGCGCATTCTGGTACATGATCCGGCGCTGGGCTGCCGGGGCAAAGCACGAGACCTTCTGGAGGAAGTCCTTGGGGTGGGCCATGCCCTCGGCGTGGGGCCAGTCAGACCCGAACAGGATCCGCTCGACCGGGAGGTGCGCGGCGAGCTCCTCGACGTGTCCTCGACCAACGGAGCGACCCCGCAGTGCTCGATGAACTGGTCGACAGGCGACGTCTTTGAACATCCCGGGGTTCTGCGCCGCCATCAGCTGCAGGCCGTGCAGAAGCGGGCCCACCCACATTCCGCCATTCTCGATGTACGCGACCCGAAGGCGCGGGAACCGCTCTAACAGCCCGTGGGCGACGAGGGCGGCAGCGAAGTCATGGACGATGCGATGCTTCATCAGCATCTGCACGAACGGCTCGAAGAGCGTGACGGCGTTGGTGTCGCCGTCGTGGCGGCCGGCGTGGTAGCCCCCACGCGTGGGCGACCGCCTGCTCGACATCGCGGTAGCCGTCGTCAAACCCTGCGTGGGGCGCCACGACGACTATCCCTGTCTCGGGGAGCAGGCGGCGTCAACGGAGGAGCGGGTCCAGCAGGGCGCGGTGGGTATCGTTGAGGGGGCGCAGGCCTTCTCCCTTCCCGGGGCGCCAGAACACGGCATCGGCCCCCCAGGCCTGACGGCGCAGCCGCTGCTTGTCGACCTTCATGCTCGCCAGCTTCGGGAGCTCGTCCATAACCCGAACGAACGCCGGCCGCCACTTGGGCCCCAGGTCCGGCTGCTCGTCGAGGAAGGCGTCGAACGCCGCCGGGTCGAACCGGGCGCCAGCGGCGAGCTCGAGCGCAACCATCACCCGGTCGCCGACGGGGTCGTCGGGCACCGCATAGACGACAACAGAGAGGACGTCGGGATGACGGGCGAGGATCGCCTCCACCGGGGCGGCAGCGAAGTTCTCACCGTCCACCCGGAGCCATTCGTTCGACCGGCCCGCGAAGTAGAACCACCCCCCGTCGTCTCTGTAGGCGAGGTCGCCGGACCAGTACCACCCGCTCCGGAACCGGGCGGTCGTCGCTTCCTCGTTCTTGTAGTAGCCCTCGAAGCCGCTCGTCGGCCGCGTCTCCACGATCTCGCCGATGGCCTCCTCGAGATTTGTCGGTCTGCCGTCGGGGCCGAAGACGACAGGAGGGCACTCCTTCCCCGTCTCCGGGTCGAGCACCTTCACCGTCGAATCGGCCGTCCCGAGCGCGCCGTCGGGCATCGAGGGGTCGCGGCGGATGATGATGATGCCCTCGGTGGAGCCATAGCTGTCCCGCACGGTGCAGCCGAACCGCCTCGCGAACTCGCGGATGTCCCGGTGGGATGCCTCGTTCCCGATAGCCAGTCGCAACGGCGAGTCGGCATCGTCGGGCTGCTCGGGCGTGGACAGGATGAAGTTGAGGACCTTGCCCGTGTAGGTGAGCATCGTCACGCCGAAGCGACGGATGTCGGGTAAGGTCCCAGACGCCGAGAACCGCCTCCGGGTCGAGATTGGGATACCGGCACTGAGCGCCGAAGCCCACCCGGTGAAGAGCGAGCTCGAGTGGAAAAACGGCAGCGGCGAGTACACGATGTCGTTCTGACCGAGCTCGGCGACGTTCGCCACGTGAGCACCTGTCCGGGCGAACCGGCCCTGGGTGCACCGCACCGCCTTCGGCAGGCCTGTCGATCCGGAGGTGAAGATCAGCAAGAACAGGTCGTCGTCCTGGACCGGCCGTTCCGGAAGCGCCGCCGGGCGCTGTTCGAGGCGCGCTATGTAGTCGACGCTGTCGGCCAGGAGGATCCTGTCGGTAGCGACCCTCGTGTCTATGTCGTCGAGCATGTGGTGATTGGCGCTCGTGGTGACGAGCAGTTGGCAGTCGGTGTGCCGGACGAGTTGGCCGAGCTGGTCGCCCCGGTAGGTCGAGTTGATACCGACGACCACGGTCCCGGACAGTCCCGCGGCGGCCAGCCAGAACAGGTATTCGGGGACGTTGTCGAGGAGCACGCCGATGTGCGGCGGCCGAGTGTCGTCGCGCAGCTCGTCGAACAGCGCGGCACGGCGGCTCGCTTCCTCGACCAACTGCCGGTAGGTCCACCACTGGTCCTCGAAGCGAAACCCGACGGCATCGCTGTCGGCGCACCGGCGCAGGATGTCAGCGGCCGTCGTCATCGCTGCCTCGGGCACACGACGATGCCTGGGCGCGGCCACTCCGTCTCCACGACCCGGCCCGAGCGGGAAAGGGTCATGACGGCCCGGCGGCCATCCGCTCCCCCGAAGGCGATGTTGGTGGTGACGTCGCCAGGGACCGGATGGACGTCCACCTCCTGGCCGTCGGGGGTGATCACGACGATGCCGTCGGCTATGGCGCCGATAGCGATCCGCCCGTCCGCCTCGACGCCGAGCGAGTCGAACGAGTACGGCGTGGCCGCCACACAGACACCACCGTGGCGCACGGCAAGGGAACCGACAGCGGGGCGGACCTCTCCGGGACCGGCGAGGTCCCAGGCCCACAGGCGCCCAGTGTGGGTTTCGGCGACGTAGACCCGTCTCCCGTCGGGCGATCGCCCGACACCGTTCGGCCCGAGGAGCGGGAACGCCACCTCCCGGACCATGCTCCTGTCGGGCGTGAGGTAGTAGAGCCCGCCGCGGTCCACGCTTTCCCGTCGACCCTTGCCGTGGTCCGTGAACCAGACACCGCCCGCTTCGTCGATGACGAGGTCGTTCGGCCCCCGCAACGGCCGTCCGTTGCACTCCCGGTGCAGCACGGCGACCTGGCCCGAGGTCAGGTCGACCTGCTCTATCCAGCCCCCGGTGAAACCAGGGGGCTCGTTAGTGTGAGTGGTGTGATCGATCGGGATTCGTATCCCGTTCACCTCGGTCCACAGGAATCCCCCGTTGTTGGCGACGAGGGCCGTCGTCGCCGTCTCGAGGGCCATGCCGTTGGGGCCGCCACCCGGGGTGGCGACGACGGCCACGTTGCCATCCCCAATCCGCAGCACTCGGCCGCCGTCGACGTCGACCACGAAGACAGTCCCGTCATCGGTGACCACCGGTCCCTCGGTGAACCCGAGGCCCCTGCCCAGGACCTCGAATTCGAGCGGATCGTGCACAGTGATCTTCATCCGTCCTCCCAGGGCGACGCGCCTCCCGGCCACATCGTGCCAAATAGCGAGAGGATTTTCGAATTCGATTTCGACGATGGGTCCCTGCGGAGATCAACGACGCCCAAGCTGGGCAGAAGTACGGTGTTGCAGAGACCGCTCGACCTGACGAAAGGAAGCCGGATGGCGAACGTAACCGGGCCCGTCGGGGGTACTGCCGATGACGTTCGCTTCCGCAAGCGCTCGCGCAAGGGCCTCAGGACACGCGCCCGCCTCGTCGAGGCTGCCAAGCGAGTGTTCGAGCGTGACGGCTTCCTCGATGCGCGGATCGTGGACATCGCCAAGACCGCTCGGGTCGCAATAGGGACCTTCTACCACTACTTCGACTCGAAGGAAGAGATCTTCCGCGAGGTCGCTGAGGCCCAAGAACGCCGTCTGACGGCGCCGCCGGAAGACGGGCAGGACACGACGTCGCCCGGCGCCTCGCCGGCGGAACGTATCCGCAGGGCAAACCGCCGCTACCTGGAGCGCTATAGAGACGAAGCCGCGCTCATGGGAGTCATCGAGCAGGTGTCGCGTTACGACGACGACGTCAACGCGGCTCGTATGGCTACGATGAAGCATTTCGTGGAACGGGCCGAGCGCGCCATCCGGCAACTCCAACACGAGGGTCTTGTGGACCCCCGAATCAAGCCGTCGATGGCAGCCGACGCCCTCGGCGCCATGGTCGGCAGGTTTGCCGAGCTGTGGCTGGTGCAGGGCTACCGCGAGTACGACTTCGACGAGGCGGTGGAGCAGCTGAGCCTCCTCTGGGCCAAGGCTCTCGGCCTCGAGGACGAAGCTAGCGCGGGACGTCGGGTCCGGCGGAGGAAGGCAAGATAGGTCGGGCCTCTTGGCCGACGACCCCGGCTACCGTCCGGACCTGAGCTCCGACGGCTTTGAGCCGGACTCCATCGCCAGCAGCGAACGGACGATCTTCCCCGAAGTGGTGCGGGGCAGTGGGGCGTCCCAGAGGACGACCTGTTCCGGGAGCCTGCGTCGTGCGACGCCTCGAGCGTCGAGATGGGCGACGACGTCATCCAACGTCACCACCACACCCTCTTCAGCGCGGACGGCTACTGCGAGGCGCTCGCCGGTCGCCGCATCGGGCAGGGCGAAGCAGGCCTGCTCGAGGGCGCCCGGGAGCCCGACCAAGGCGGCGTCGATCTCGCCCATGGAGATCTTGAGGCCGTTGCGGTTCACGACCTCCTTCAGCCGGCCGGTCACCGTGAGCCGGTACCCGTCCAGCTCGACGAGGTCGCCGGTGCGGTACCAGTCGTCCTCGAACGCCTCGGCGTTGTCAGCGGGGTTGGCGTACCCGAGAAAGACGCCCGGGCCGCGCAAGAGCGCCTCTCTCGGATGGACGAGCGATCCCACCCGCACCCAACTCCCCGGCATCAAGACGCCGTCGTCGGAGAGTCGCTGTTCCCGGTCGTCGGCAAGTGTGCTGCCCGAGAAGTTGGGCGCTTCGGTCGACCCGTAGACGCGCGCGATCTCGATCCCGAAGTCGTCGGTGGCCAGCTCGAGCAGCGGCCGCGGCAGCATGGCGCCACCGAGGGCGAGCGTACGGAGCGCGATCCGGCCGGCCCCGCACCGGCGGGCCGCTTCGAGGAGCCGCTCTGCGATGATCGGTGCTCCTCCCAGGAGGGTGGCGCCGAGGTGGTTGATGCGGGCGAGCGAGGCCTCCGGGTCGAAGCGGTCTTCGAGCACGAGCGCCCCGCGCTGATCGGCGGCGAGCAGCAACTGCATCACGCCGGTGATGCTGGCCAAGGGACTGACGAGGAACGGAACGCTCTCTTCGTCGGCGGCCGTGATACGGGCCATGTTGGCGGCTCCCGCGGTCAGGGTGTTGAGCGAGTGGATGGCACCCTTCGGCCGGCCGGTCGTTCCCGAGGTGAACAGCACCACGGCCGCCGCGTCCCGATCCGGCTCGGTCCACCCACCGCCGGCCGCCCCCCCCGGATCGCCGAAGCTCTCCAGAGCGACGACCTCGACATCGTCGTCCTCCACGAGGCGGCGTCTGTCGCTCTCGCCGGCAACGACCCGGGCTGGCGCGTGAAGGACCGCGACGGCGTGGTGCACATCGGCCGAACCGCACCGTCGGTCGAGCAGGACCACTGTGGCACCGACCCGGAGCAGGGCATGAAACGCGACAGCAGCCTCCGCCGTGTTGCCGGCGACGAGGACGACGCCGTCGCCCGCGCTCACACCGGCCGAGGAGAGCCGGGCGACGCCGGCCACCACCGCCCCACGCAGCTGGGCATAGGTGAGCACCTGGCTGTTGTCGGCGAGGGCGAGGGCCTCGGGCCGCTGGGCGGCCGCCGCTTCGATCCCGTCCGCCAGTACCCCATGGCCCCACAGCCCCTCGGCGCGGTAGAGCCGAGCCCGCTCCGCCGGCACCGGGACAGAGACCGCGAGCGGGCTCATCGGTTCGTCAGGTAGACGACCTGCGCCGCAGCATGCGTCCCAGGTTCTCCTGGAAGGCGGCCTCGTTGAAGGACGCTGTCTCGGCGGCGATTGCACCAGCCAGCACTGACTCGACTGAATGGCGGAGGGTCTCGTTGAGCAATGCCTTCGTCTCGCGCAGCGCCTGGGGCGGCAAGGCTGCCATGCGCTCGGCCAGCTCGAGAGCGACCTTGACGGCGGTGCCCGTCGGCACCACGCGGTTGGCGAGCCCCAGCTGCACGGCATCGGTGGCGGAGAGCCGGTCACCGAGGAGGATGAATTCTTTCGCCCGCAACAGGCTCGTCAGGAGCGGCCACGTGAGTGCGCCGCCGTCGGCCGCCACGAGCCCGAGGACCACATGAGGATCGGCGAAGTAGGCGTCCTCCTCCACGATCACGAGGTCGCTCATCGAGGCGAGGCTGCACCCGAGGCCCACGGCGGGCCCGTTGACGGCGGCGATGATCGGCACCCGCACCGATGTCATGGCCCGGACGATCTCGGCGCCCTCGGCCATGATCTTGTCTCGCAATGCCGTGTCGTCCACCATCCGCCGGAGAAGGCTGAGGTCGCCGCCGGCCGAGAAGGCTCCGCCCGATCCGGTAAGAGCGATGACTCTGACCTCGGAGTCGGCGTCGAGCTCCCGCCAGATGCGCGCCATCTTCCCGTGCAGTACCTCGTCGGCGGCGTTCAGCGCGTCAGGGCGGTTGAGGGTCATCAGGCGCACCGGGCCCCTCGCCTCGACGAGCAGCTCGTCGGTCATGCCGGCAGACCGAGGAGGCGCCGCGCCACGAGGTTGCGCTGGATCTGCGAGGTGCCGCCCATGACGCTCTGGGCGCGGCTGTAGAGGTACACCTTCAACCAGGTGTCGTCTCCGCCGCCGTAGCCAGCGCCACCGACCGAGAGGGCGGCGTGGCCGACCGCCTGCTCGGTCCCGGTCATGAGCAGCTTGTCGACCGAGCCCTCCGGGCCGCTGGTGATGCCGTCGAGTCGATCGGAGAGGCGCCGGGACACGTGGTGGCGGAGCATGTCGGACTCGACGATGGCCCACCCCAGGTCACGGACCTGCTCGGGCCCGTACGACGAGGGATCATCGCGCACCCTGGTGACGAGCTCCCTGACCAGCTTGCGGTAGCGGGCGACGTACCCCAGCTCGCCGGGCTCCCGTTCGTGGTTGACGACGGTCATCGCCAGCGACCAGCCTTCGCCCGGCTCGCCAATCATGTTGGCCGCCGGCACGCGCCCGCCGTCGAAGATGACCTCGCCGAACTCTTTGGTGATGCCGTTGATCATCTTCAGAGGCCGCTGTTCGATGCCCGGCTGGTCCATCGGTACGGCGAAAGCGGAGATGCCCTTGTGCTTCGGCGCCCCGTGGTCGGTGCGGGCGAGCAGCAGGCACAGGTTGGCCTCGTCCGAGTAGCTCGTCCAGACCTTGTGTCCCGTTATGACGTATTCGTCGCCGTCATGATCGGCACGGGTCCGCAGCGACGCCAGATCCGACCCGGCATCGGGCTCGCTGAAGCCTTGGCACCAGCGGTCGCGCCCGTTGACCATGCCCGGCAGGAAGCGACGCTTGACGTCGTCGTTGCCATGCTCGAGGATGCCGTGCACCAGGTATCCGAGTCCGGGACGCGGCGGGGCTCCGGCGGTCGCGAGCTCCTCGTCGAGGATCACGTCGTAGACGCTCGGCAGCCCGTGCCCGCCGATCTCCGTCGGCCACGACAGGCCGAAGAAGCCGGCGTCGTAGAGCGACTGATGCCACGCCGCCTGGCCGGCCCAGTACTCGTCGTCGCTCGAGGAGGCCGGCAAGCCCGGGTTGTTCTCAGCCAGCCATGCCCGCAGGCGGTGGCGGAACTCGGCTTCGGCCGGGGAGTCACCGAAGTCCATCGCTGCCCCATACGTCGTGATGGGCGAGGACCCGCGCCAGGCTGGGGCCGACGCCGCCCAGGACGTCGCTTGACAAGAGGGCTCGGCGCAGGAACACGTGGGCCAGGCACTCCCACGTGTTGCCCATCCCGCCGTGGACCTGGATCGCGGTCTCGCACACGGCGCGGGCGGCCCGGCTGCAGTAGGCCTTGGCCGCTGCCGCGGCAGCCAGCGCCTCTGCTGCCGGCAGGGTGTCGGCGCCCCACGCCGCGTGCAGGCAGATGCTGCTCGAGCCCTCCGTCGAGACGAAGGCGTCGGCGAGCAGGTGCTGGACTGCTTGGAACGACCCGATCGGCACGCCGTACTGCTGCCGCTCCTTGGCGTACCGGCAGGCCTGCTCCACCGCGCCCCTCATGGTGCCGACCAGGTCGGCGCAGGTCAGCGCCAAGCCGAGCGCCGTCCACCTGGCGAGGTCGTCCTCCGACAAGCGACCCACGGCGGCCGCGTCCGAACCAACCGACGCCGACGGGCGGGTGAGGTCCAGGTCCGGTAGGTGTGATCCCGGGGCGACTTCGATGATGGTGAGGTCGCGGGCAGCCAGCACGGCCCCCACGCCGGCGGCGTCGATGGCGACGCTCGAGCCCAGCGCCCCGAGGTCGCCTGTCAGTGCCACCGTCTCCTTCGCCGTGGCCGGGACTGCACCCGCCAGCCTGCGGAGCTCGGCTGCGAGGGTGGGCCCGACGAAGGCGGCGTCGGCCAGGCCGCAGGCGAGCTCCTCGGCCACGATCGCCACCTCCACGCCCGAGGCCCACGGCGCGCCCTCTTCGCCTCCGCCACGCATCTCCCGCCAGCCGGCGGCCTCCGCGGCGGCGTCGAGCTTCGCCCTCCGCTCCAGGTTCTCCAGCTGGCCGACCGTCTTCGGGCCCAAGCGGTCGACCACCTGCCCAACCGAGTCGCGGAGGGCCTGTTGCTCCGGCGACAGCCTGACGTCCATCACGGGGCCCTCCGGCCCGAAGCCACCAACATGCAGTCGAGCGTATCGAACTTGATGCCATATTCAAACCTCATCGGCAGCTCAGTGACGCCCCCGTGGCCCCGCCGACGACAGCCTTCGTCTGTTCGAGCTCGACGACCAGGCACGATTCCTTCCGACGAAGGCGTCGGACGGCGGCGGCGCTGCGTGCTCCACGTGGGCGCGGTCGCGGGCCTGTTGTCCGGGCTGCTCGAAGATCCCGACGGCGACGGGAGGCGGGGGCAGTCCGGCCAGTCGATCCTCATCGAGCCACGGAACGGGAAGTAAGGGGAAGCGACCGAAATCTGAATCAGGATTCGATATCATTTGCCGGAATGGTGGTCAGCTCGGACGACGACATCAGACAGCTCAGTGATTCGCTCCGGCGGATGCTCGGGACCGCGAAGAACGATGCGCCGCCCGCCCCGGACCCCGAATGGCACCAGAGCTGGAAGTCGCTTGCGGAGCTTGGCGTCACCGCGTTGTGTGTGCCGGAAGGCCGCGGTGGGTTCGGCTTCCATGTCGAAGCGTCGGTGACCGTGGCCCGGGAGCTCGGCGCTGCGTTGCATGGCAGCCCATACGCCGGACTGATGGCGTCCGTCCACGCCCTCGCACTCGCCGGCGACGCCGTCGCCGAAGACCTCGTGTCCGGGATCCTCGCCGGGGAACGGCTGTGCTCCTTCGGCGTCCTCGGCCCATCGGGCCGCGCTGCCGGGGTGGTCGACGGTGCGCCTGAGGCCGACGCGCTGGTCCTCCTCGACCGATCGGCGGACGAGCTGCTGCTCTTCTCCCACCCGACGGCGTGGGAAATCCACTCGCCGCTTCCCACATTCGACATGACGCGATCGTCCGCCGAGGTGATCGTCAACCCAGCCCATGGCGCACGAATTGGAGGCCCCGGAACCGCCCGCGACCTCTACGGATTGCTCCTCGCCGCCGACGCGCTCGGATGCGTGGAACAGATGATCGACCGCACAGTCGCGTACGCCAGTGAGCGGAAGGCGTTCAGCCGATCAATCGGTGGGTTCCAGGCGGTCCAGCATCGCCTGGTCGATCACAGCCTCCGGGCACGCGGCATGGCGCTCATCGTCACCGAGGCTGCCCGCCTGCTGAGCGCCACCTCGCCCGATGCGCGCCGGTTCGTCGCGCTGGCCCAGGTCGGCGTGGGCGCACGGGCGGTGCACATTCTGCACGACCTGCTCCAGCTCACCGGTGCCATCGGGTTCACCTGGGAGTACGGGCTCCATTACTACGAGCGCCGCGCCCACCAGGACGCCCGGCTCGCCGCCAACCCCCGGGCGGCCGTTCGCCTGGTCAGCGAGATCGAAGGATGGCCCGGTGCGCGGTGAAGTCGAGGCGTTCCGCGAGGAGGTCCGGGTCTTCATCGCCGAGCACGCCCCTCGGATCCACGCCGAAGGGGTCCGCGCCCCGAGGGACGCCGAGGAAGAGCGGGCATTCCGCCGGTGGATTGCGTCGCTGTACGACGCGGGGTACCTGGGCGGTGGCTTGCCGGTCGAGTGGGGTGGCCGGCCGGACCACCAGCCGATGTGCGACCTCGTCCTGATGGAGGAGCTCATCCGCGGTGGCGCCTACCGGCCGCTCGAGCAGGTGCTGCTCGCCACGCGCGCGATCATCACATTCGGTACCGCTACGCAGAAGCGCGAGCTGCTGCCGAAGATCCGCAGCGGCGAACACGTCTGGTGCCAGCTCTTCAGCGAGCCCGACGCCGGCAGCGACCTGGCGGCGCTGCGCACGCGGGCCGAGTCTGACCACGACGGGTTCGTCGTTACCGGGCAGAAGATCTGGAGCACCGACGCCCAGTGGGCCCAGATGGGGCTGCTGCTTGCCCGCACCGATCCGACGCTCGACCGGCACGCGGGCCTCACCACGTTCGTCATCCCCATGGATCTTCCGGGGATCGAGGTCCGGCCGATCCGGGAGATGACCGGGTATGCCGAGTACTGCGAGGTGTTTCTCGACGGCGTCCGCCTAGGGCTCGAGCACGTCCTCGGGGAGGTGAACGGCGGCTGGTCGGTGGTGACCTCGGGGCTGGCCTCCGAGCGGGCATCCGTGGGCGCCAACGCCATCCAGCTCGAGATGATGTTCCGCGACCTCGTGGCCCTTGCGACCAGGCTCCGCCTCCCCGACGGGACGGTACCCATCGCCCACGAAGACGTCCAGGCGCAGCTGGCGGCGGCGCTGGAGAAGGTCGAGGAGGTCAAGCTGATCACACGAGACACTGTCGAGCGGATCCTCGTCGACCAGGAGCACCCGAGCGACGGCCCGATCGCGAAGCTGAGCTACACAGAGATGAACGTCGAGCTGTGCGAGCTCGCTCTCCAGCTCCTCGGGTCATCGGCATCGATCGAGGACGCCGATATCGAGCTGGCCGAGGGCTGGTACCACAACTTCCTGTGGAGCCGAGCCCTGACGATCTCCGGCGGGTCCTCCGAGATCATGCGTGGCCTGATCGGTCGACAGCTCCTCGGCCTGCCGCGAACATGACGCCCATGTCGATCACCCCCGAGGACGATGCCCAGATCCGCAACCTCCTGGCCCGCTACTGCCTCACCCTCGACCTCGACGACGTCGACGGGTGGGTCGCCCTCTTCACGGCTGACGCAACGTACGAGGTCTATGGGCGCACGTTCAGGTGCCATGACGGTCTCCGCAAGATACTGTCCGGAGCGCCGGGCGGTCTCCACCTCGGTGGCCCGCCAGTCATCGAGCCGGTCGACGCCCACCACGTACGGACGCTGCGAAACCTCCTCTTCGTCGACCGCACCAACGGCGAAATGCGCGATGCCGTCTACGACGACGACCTCGTCCGCACCCCCGAGGGATGGCGGATCGAGCGGTGCCGGTGCCGGTTCATCGTCGCCGACGGCCTCAGCGACCGACCGGCCAAGTAGCTCCACAGTCGGGTTGGAGCCCAACGGCTTGGTGACGGCGAGTGCTATTTCAAATCCCGCGTTAATCTCGATAGTATGGTGCTAAACGCGACCGGAAGGTGATAAAGGACGTGGTCCGCGAGCGCGCTGCGCTGAGGTCGCCGACGTGACGCCGCCCGCACCCTTCAACGTCCGCATCGTCGACACGCTCATCGGGTTCACGAATGATCCGGATCAGCTCTACGCGGCGATGCATCGCCGTCTCCTACGCGACGATCAGTCGAAGTCGATGGCCATGCCGGCCGAGTACATGTTCCACGACGTGCCCGACCAGGCCACCGACGATCCAGTCGCGTTCACCCTGTCCGAGATGGACCGGTTCGGAATCGAGATCGGGCTGATCAGTCTCGGGGCGGCGCCCGAGGCGGCCGGGAAGGCGCTCACCGAGCACCCGGACCGCTTCGTGGCGTCGTTCACCATCGACCCGAACGACGGGATGGAGGGTATCCGGGCGCTGGTGCGGGCGCACGAGCAGTGGGGTATTCGGGCGGTGTCCGTGTTCCCGCACGGGGTTTCGCCCCAGGTGGCGATCGACGCGCCGTGGATGTACCCGGTGTACGCCAGGTGTGTGGAACTCGACCTGCCCGTGTTCATCACCGTCGGGATCGCCGGTCCGCGGGTGCCCTCGATGGTCCAGAAGGTGGAGCTGCTGGACCAGGTGCTCTATGACTTTCCAGAACTGGTCGTCGTGATGCGGCACGGCGCGGAACCGTGGGTCGACCTCGCAGTGAGACTCATGCTCAAGTGGCCGAACCTGCACTACTCGACGTCGGCGTTCGCGCCGAAGTACTACCCGAGGGCCGTGATCGACTACGCCAACACCCGCGGCGCAGACCGGCTGATCTACGGCGGCTATTTCCCGATGGGCCTGTCGCTCGAGAGGATCATGGAGGAGCTCCCAGCCGTGCCATTGAAGGACGACGTTTGGCCGAAGTTCCTCCGAGACAATGCCAGGCGTGTTCTCGGGCTAGGAGACGGCTCGTGAGCGCCGGCGCCCTCGACGCCGCGGGCATCGACGCCGACGCCGACCCCGAGGCGTTCCGCAAGGCGGTGCGGACGTGGTTCGACGAGCACGCCCCGGCCAAAGGAAGCCCCGAGGACTTCTCGGCGATCCACATCGTCACCGGGACGAGCCGGGAAGACTACCGCGCCCGCGAGCACGGGGCCCTCGAGCTGACACGTCGCTGGCAGCGGACGCTATTCGATGCCAGGCTCGCCGGGCGCTCCTGGCCCGCCGAGTACGGGGGCACCGGCGCACCGGCGTGGCAGGACGACATCGTGGCCGAGGAGCAGGCCCGCTACGGCGTCTCGACCAAGATGATGGCCGTCGCGCTCGAGATGGTCCCGCCCGTCCTTTTTGCGCACGGCACGCCCGAGCAGCGCCTCATGCACCTCCCGCGGATCATCCGCGGCGAAGAGATCTGGTGCCAGCTTCTCTCCGAACCGGGCGCTGGCTCGGACCTCGCCAGCGTGAGCACCCTGGCGACGCCGGTCGACAGCGGGTGGTCGGTGACCGGTCAGAAGGTGTGGACGTCTGGCGCCGGCAGCAGCGACTATGCACTGCTGATCGCCCGCACCGACCGCTCGGTACCCGGCCGCGGGGGGCTGTCGTGCTTCGCCATGCCGATATCCCAGCCGGGCGTCGACGTCCGGCCGCTCCGGCAGCTGTCGGGGGCGTACCACTTCAACGAGGTGTTCCTCGACGCCGCATTCGTCCCGAACTCGGGCCTGATCGGCGACCTCGGCGACGGCTGGACAGTCCTACGGACGATGCTCAGTCACGAGCGAGCCGCCATCGGCGGCGGCACGAGCGGTCGCGGCGCGGTCCAGCTCGTCGCGTTGGCCCGACAGCTCGGCCGCAACCGCGAGCCCTTGGTGCGCCAGGCGGTGGCGAGTACCGTCGCCCGGGAGCGGCTGCTCGATCTGCTACAGGCGAGGATGGCGGCCGGCGCCCAAGTTCCCGCTGGCGGATCGGTCGCCAAGCTCCTGTACTCAGACCATGCGCGCCAGACCGCGAATGTCGCGCTCGAGCTGCTCGGGCAAGCGGCGACCGTCACCGATGATACGACGGCCGAGCCGTGGGTGGAGCGGTTCTTCTTCGCCCCGGGGCTGCGCATCGGCGGCGGCACCGACGAGATCCAGCGCAACACCATCGCGGAGCGAGGTCTCGGGCTCCCGCGGGAACCCCAGCCGCGGTGAGAGTCGCGTCCACTTGACTCGACCGCGAGGACAAGCCCAGAATCGATATTGGATTCAATCTTAAGGCTGGGGCTGGGAGGATGTCGATGCTTCAACGCCGCCGGGCTGTTCGGCAGCCACTCGATCAACCTGAGCCAGCGGCCCGGCTCCATGGGACCCGACAACTGCGGCTGGTACACGAAGTACTCCGGCTCGACGTTCCAGCTGGTGCCTGGCGCCGACCCACTGTGCGGCAGCGTCGTCCCGGGCAAGAGGGTGTCCCCCCTCTTCCTGAGGCATGGGGCGTGCATCGCACCGCTGGATGTCGCGACGGGAGGGCCTAGTGATCCGCCGCTGATATAGCTCGGGTAGATACAGTGGCAACATGCCCCTGGTGATCGCTGATCCGTTGTCGATGACTGACGAGCAGCGTGCGTCGCTTCAGAAGATGGCTCGCTCTTCGACGCTGCCCCACCGCAGCGTCGTCCAAGCCAAGGCGCTGTTGTTGGCGGCCGATGGCGTGGCCACCAATGAGGTGGCAAGGCGCTGCCACACCACCGACGACTCGGTGCGAGCGTGGCGGCGTCGTTTTGCCGAAAAGGGGATCCAAGGGGTGGGGCGGATCGCGCCGGGCCGAGGCCGGCGGTCGTGGCTGGCAGAGGGCACGGTGAAAGCGGTGGTTCACGACACCCTTCACGCCACCCCTGATGACGGCTCGACGCACTGGACGACGCGCCTGATGGCCAAGCGGTTCGGAGTCGGCAAGGACACCGTGGCCCGCATCTGGGCCAACCACAACCTGAAGCCGTGGCGCATCGAGGCATTCAAGCTCTCGAACGATCCGGACTTTGAGGACAAGCTCGTGGACGTGGTCGGGCTCTACATGAGCCCGCCGGAGCGAGCCGTGGTACTCAGCTTCGACAGAAGACCCAGGCCCAGGCCCTGGATCGCAGCCAGCCGAGCCTGCCGCTCAAGCCCGGACGGGGAACGACGCTCACCCATGACTACCGCCGCCACGGCACCACCGACGTGTTCGCAGCCCTCAACGTGGCCACCGGCGAGGTCCTCTACGACTGCAAGAAGGGCCACGGCGCCGAAGAGGTACTGCGGTTCTTCAAGCTCATCGATATCCACGTGCCGGCCCATCTCGACATCCACGTGATCCTCGACAACCTGTCCGCTCACACCGCTCCGCCAGTGGCCAAGTGGCTGGCGCATCCGAGGCGGGCCCGATGGCACCTGCACTTCACACCGACCAGCTCGTCGTGGCTGAACCTCGTCGAGCGGTGGTTCAACGAACTCACCGAGCGCCGGCTTCGGCGCGGTGTATTCACCTCGGTGGGCGCTCTTGTCGAGGCAATCGAGCTCTGGGCCGAGCACTGGAACGACGACCCGAAGCCTTTCGTCTGGCACAAACCCGCCGAAGAGATCATCACCAAGGTCCGGCGCGGACGAGCGGCACTCACCCGAGTCAAATCCGCGACGCACCACTAGGCGCGATGACGATCCGCGACATCGGCCCGCTGATCGGCGCTGATGCGGGCCTGAACATCCGCGTCCGCGAGGGTGAGGTAGCCCGGCATGGAATCATGGAGAGCATCATCACCGGCGAGTGGCCCGAGCTCGGCCTCGCCGCCGAGTCCGACCGAGGAGTCGCGCACGCATGACGGCAGTCACCGCTCCGCCGCAGATCAACGTCCTCGATCCCGAGTTCTACGTCGACCCATGGGACGCGTACCGATGGCTGCGCGACGAGGCGCCAGTGTTTTGGGACCCGGCCCAGAAGCTCTGGGTGATCTCCCGGTACGACGACGTCGTGGCCGTCGAGCGAGACGGCGCCCGTTACTCCTCGCACATGGGCTCGCGGCCGCACCTTGACCAGGCGAGCGACCAGTCCATGATCAACTTGGACGACCCTGCACACCAGGCCCAGCGCAACCTCGTCGCCCGCCAGTTCACGCCGCAGGGCGTCCGCAGCCACGAGGACCACGTCCGACAGCTCGTCACGGAGATCCTCGACGCCGTCACGCCGCTCGGTGAGTGCGAGGCCATCGAGGCCATCGCCTCGAGGCTTCCGGCAATGACGATAGGTAGGCACCACGAGCTCCACGGCCAGCAGATCCGTGAAGGCGATGAGGTCCTCCTGCTGTACTCTGCGGCCAACCGCGACCCTCGGGTCTTCGGAGACCCCGACGTTCTCGACGTCACGCGTGACGGCAACCGGCACGTGGCATTCGGCTTCGGCACGCACTTCTGCCTTGGCGCCCACCTGGCCCGCCTGGAGATACGGGTGATGTTCGAGGAGCTGATGCGTCGGATGCCTGACTGGGAGCTGCTCGACCCCGGCGAGCCGAAGATCATCCCCGCCACGTTCACTCGCGCCTACGACCGCATCCGCATTCGTTTCACGCCAAGCTGATGGCTGACATCGAGGACCGCCTCAGGTCCTGGTTCGCCACGATATGAACGAGCTGTACCGTCCGCAGTTCCTCCCGGATCTGCTGATCGCCGCCCTCGAGCGCAACGGCGATCGGCCCTGCCTCGTCATCGGAGACCGGGTGCTGACGGCGGACGAGATGCGCGACGAGATCAGCCGCTACGTCCTGGCGTACCGTGCCCAGGGCATCGCCCAGGGAGAAGGGATCGCGACGCTTTCGAAGAACCGCCCTGAGGTGCTGTGCTCGATGGGCGCCAACATGGTTTCGGCCTGCCGCGGCACGCCCCTGCACCCGCTCGGCTCGCTCGACGACCATGCCTATGTGGTCGAGGACGCCGGCATCGAGACGCTGATCTTCGACCCGACGCACGTCGAACGGGCCCGTGAGCTCAAGGAGCGGGTGCCGTCCCTGAAGCGGCTGTTGTGCTACGGCGCGACCGACATCGGCGAGGACCTCGTGGCGCTGGCGGCGTCCTTCGAGGCCCAGCCACTGATGACGCCCGCCGTCGACGCCGAGGACACTCCAGCGCTTTCGTACACGGGCGGCACCACGGGGAAACCCAAGGGCGTGATGGCGACCTACCGCAGCAGCGCCACGATGACCCAGATCATGGTCTCGGAGTGGCAGTGGCCCGAAGAGGTGCGGCACCTCGTCTGCACGCCACTCAGCCATGCCGGCTCGTCGCTCTTCGTCCCGGTGCTGCTGCGTGGCGGATCGCTGGTCGTCCTGCCGGCGTTCGAACCAGGCGCGGTACTTGAGGCGATCGAGCGTCACCGCATCACGACCGTCATGCTCGTCCCATCGATGATCTACGCCCTGCTCGATCACCCGAGGTTCGCTCAGACCGACCTGTCCAGCCTGCAGACGCTCTTCTACGGCGCTTCGCCGATGTCGCCGACCCGCCTGCAAGAGGCGCTTCGAAGGCTCGGCCCGATCTTCTTCCAGTTCTACGGGCAGACCGAGTGCCCACAGACGGTGTGCGTACTGCGCAAGGAGGAGCACGACCCCGACGACTTGGCCCGGTTGGCGTCCTGCGGGCGACCTGTGCCGTCGGTCCGCGTCGCCCTGCTCGACGACGAGGGCGAGGAGGTGCCTCAGGGTGAGCCCGGCGAGCTCTGCGTGCGCGGCCCGCTCGTCTCCAAGGGCTACTGGAACAAGCCCGAAGAGACGGCACGAGCCCTCGAGGCAGGCTGGCTCCACACCGGCGACATCGTTCGCGAAGACGAGCACGGATTCCTCACGATCGTCGACCGCAAGAAGGACATGATCGTCTCGGGTGGCTTCAACGTCTACCCCCGAGAGGTCGAGGACGTCATCTCGACCCATCCGGCCGTCGCCGCCGTCGGGGTCGTGGGCGTGCCCGACGATACGTGGGGCGAGGCAGTCAAGGCCGTCGTCGTCCTCCGTGAAGGCGCGATGCTCGACATCGACGAGCTCATCGTCCTCGTGAAGGAGCGGAAGGGCTCACACCACGCGCCGAAGTCCGTGGACGTCGTCGACTCGATGCCACTGAGCCCGCTCGGCAAGCCCGACAAGAAAGCACTGCGCGCCCCATACTGGGTCGGCGCCGACCGCCTCGTCCATTGATGGACCTCTCCGGTCGCGCCGCCCTCGTCTCCGGTGGCGCGGGCGGCCTCGGTACGCCACCACCGCTCGCCGCCTCGCCGCTCGAGACCTGTGCGTCGTCGTCTTCGATCGCAACGCCGCTGGCGCCGACGCCGTCGCGATGGGACTCGGTGACAGGGCCCTCGCGGTGGCGGCGACGTCGCTGGCGGCGGCGTACCGAGCCGACGCATCGTGGGCCGGGACGGCACGGCTCACGACCGCCAGGCCTTCGAGTACACGATGGCGATCAACGCTCTCGGCACCTTCAATGTGAGCAGGCTCGCCACCGCCACGATGGCACACAACGAGCCCGACGGCGACGGACAGCGGGGCGGGATCATCAACACATCGTCGGTCGCCGGGTTCGAGGGCCAAGCAGGCCAACTTGCCTACGCCGCAGCCAAGGCCGCCGTCGCCGGGATGACGCTGCCTATGGCGCACGACCTAGCGCCCCTCGGCATCTGCGTCTGCGCAATCGCGCCTGGGACGATGGCCACGCCCATGTTCGAGCGAGCCCCCGAGGAACTCAAGCAGCGGCTCGTCGCCGACGTGATCTTCCCGAAGCGGATGGGTCACCCGGAGGAATTCGCCTTGCTGGTCGAAATGATCGTGACAAACTCCTACCTGAACGGGGAGGTTGTCCGGCTCGACGGCGCGCTGTGGTTCCCGCCGAAGTAGGTACGCCGAGAAAGGAGCGCAGCATGGCCAACCGATCCCTCGAGGCCGGTCCGTGATCGTGACCGGAGGCGGCACTGGCATCGGTGCGGCGTGCGCGCGGCGGGCGGCCGGCGAAGGCGCCAGGGTGACGATCTGTGGCCGCACGGAGCGCCGCCTCGAGGTCACAGCCGAGCACGTCCGCGCCGACGGCGGAGACATCCAGTCTGTGGTGGCCGACGTGACCGTAGAGGACGACGTTGCCCGGCTGATGACCGCCGCGGCCGAATTCGGTGACGGGCTCCATGGCGTGGTCGCCAATGCCGGCGGTGGCGGCAGCCTGGCCCCTACCACCTCCAGGACGTCGGTGAGTTCGTCCGGATCCTGCACCACAACATATTCGGTACGCTGCTGTGCATCAAGCACGCCGTCCCACACCTCGCCCGGACCGGCGGCGGCTCGTTCGTCGGCATATCGTCGATCGCCGGCACGTGACGCATCCGTTCTTCGGCACCTATCCCGTGGCCAAGGCCGGGATCGAGTCCATGATCCGCAATGCCGCCGACGAGTACGGCACGGTCAAGGTCCGCTTCAATGCCATCCAGCCTGGCTTCGTCGCGACCGAGGTGATGGAAGGCATCCAACGGGGCGGACCAGTGTGGAGCAGCTACCTCGACCAGACGCCGCTCGGTGACGTCGGCCAACCCGAGGACGTTGCCAACGCGGCACGATTCCTGCTCTCGGACGAGTCGCGCTGGATCACCGGTCGGACGCTCGCCGTCGACGACGGACACTGTCTCCGCCGCGGGCCCGACTACAGCAGCTACGTGCTTCGGATGTACGACGCCGAAGCCCTCGACCCGAGGCGGACGCGTGGTTAGATGCTCTCGTCTCAAGGAGGCCAACCGCATCCAGGGGCAGTCAGCGCCTCACAGCCCGAGCAGCTCCACGGCGTTGTCGTGGGCGATGCGCCGAACCTCCTCTTCGGGCAGATCGGCAAGGGTCTCGGTGACGAAGTCGGCAGGCTGACGGGTACCCTCGGCGTGCGGCCAGTCCGACCCGAGGAGGAGCCGGTCGATACGGGCGTCACCGAGAAGCTTGGGAACGTTGTCCTCCCAGAACGGGGTTACCCACACGTGTTCGCCGAAGACCTGGCGGGGGTGGTGTGCGAAATAGCCGGGGTTCCGGTTGGCGGCGTCGTCCAGCCGGTGCAGGAGGTCCGGAATCCACCAGGCGCCGTTCTCGACGCTCGCAAAGCGCAGGCGGGGGAAGCGCTCGAAGAGCTTGTGACAGAGCGCAGCCGCGTAGAAGTCCGTGACCGCCCGGCCCTTGCTGACGATGCCCCGGAGCGGCGAGCGGAACAAGGAGCTCTCGCCTGCGCCCGGCTCCCACATCTGGACCACGGCGTCGTAACCGTCGACGCCGGCGTGGGTGGCGACGATGACCTTGGCCTCATCGGCAAGAGCCCAGAACGGGTCGTACGCCGGATCGAACGGGGAGCGGTAGCCGCCAGCGACCGGAATCGGCCCGTTCCGCACGTTGACGACGATGGCGCCGGCATCGAGCACCTGCCGTAGCTCGTAAGCTGCGGCGGCAGGATCGAGCAGAGGGATGTACGGCGCAGCGAACATCCGGCCCCGGTAGGTGTAGCCCCAGTCCTCGTCGAGCCACAGGTTGAAGGCGTGGAACACCTTCGTGCACGCCTGGGGATCGTGCTTGAGCGCGTCCTCGAGCCCGACACCGAGGGTGGGGAAGAGCAGCACTCCGGTTACTCCCTGGTCGTCCATGACCTTGAGGCGGATGTCCCGATCCCTGTACTCGGGCCGCGGCGGCTCGAGCTCGCCGAAGGCCTCCTTGATCTGCTGCTGGCGGGGATTTCCTCGATACCACTCGTACAGCGCGCCGGGCTTGGAGACCGGGTTGAAGGTCGGGTTGGCGATGTAGGAGTTGATCGTGCCACCCACGAGCAGCCGACGCCTGCCATCGACGTCGGCCCACCGGACGCCACGGTTGCCGAGGCCGCGGTCTTGGTGCCTCGTGAAGGCGTCCTCCGGCTCGTAGTAGTGATTGTCGAAGTCGAAGATCCTGGGATGGCTCGGCATGGCGTCGTTTTCCATGAGAAGGTTCCTCCACAGTCCGCTCGCCGGTTAGGAGTTGAACCTGATTTCGACTTTGATCCTAACCCGTCCTTGCCGGGACACGCTAAGGCGAAGTCCTAGTGCTGTTCAGCAGCCCCAACGTGACTAGAACCGGTGTTTCCACCAGTGGGTGGCGCGCCACCTATCCACACCCTGGTGCTTCACGAAAAGCCCCGGTCAGAGGTGGCCTGGCACGCAGGGCGCCTCATAGAACGTCAGCCGTCCCCGGCGAACCGGTCCTCGAGAAGGGAGAGCTCCTCGATGAGCTCGCTGGGGACTCTTTCGCCGAGGGAGCGGTAGTACTCGGCTATGAGCGGAATCTCGGCGCGCCAGTCGTCTGGATCAACTGTGAGCAGGCTCGCCATCGCCGTATCAGACAGGTCGAGGCCGGCGGTGTTGACGGCACCCGGTGCTGGCAAAATGCCAATCGGTGTCCTCACCGCCCGGCCCGCTCCCCTGCAGCGTTCGAAGACCCACTCCAGCACTCGGCTGTTCTCTCCGAATCCGGGCCACAGGAAGTTGCCCTCGGCGTCTTTGCGAAACCAGTTGACGTAGAACATCTTGGGGAGGCTGGTGGCGTCGGAAACCCGGCCCATGTCCAGCCAGTGCGCAAAGTAGTCGCCGATGTTGTAGCCGCAGAAGGGCAGCATGGCGAAGGGGTCTCGCCGCAGCTTGCCGACTTCTCCGCTAGCGGCTGCGGTCGTCTCCGACGCCATGGTGGAGCCCAGAAAGACGCCGTGCTGCCAGTTGAACGCCTCGGTGATCAAGGGCACCACGTTGGCACGCCGGCCGCCGAACAGGATGGCCGAGATCGGCACTCCTTGAGGATCATCGAACTCGGTCGCCACTGCAGGATCCTGACAGACAGACGCCGTGAAGCGGGCATTTGGGTTTGCGGCGGCGGTACCCGAGGCTGGAGTCCAATGCTGTCGCTTCCAGTCGATCAGGTGGGCAGGCGGCTCGTCGGTCATGTCTTCCCACCACACGTCTTCGTCGTCGGTGAGGGCGGTGTTGGTGAATATGCAGTTGGCCGCCAGGGTGAGCATGGCGTTGAGATTCGTCCGCTCGTTGGTGCCGGGCGCAATCCCGAAGAAGCCGTTCTCGGGATTGACAGCCCAGAGGCGGCCGTCAGGTCCGAACCTCATCCAGCAGGTGTCGTCGCCGACCGTCTCTGCTTTCCACCCTGGCAGGGTTGGCACCAGCATGGCCAGGTTGGTCTTACCGCACGTTGAAGGGAACGCCCCGGTGATGTAGCGGGTCTCTCCGTCGGGTGAGGTCAACTTGAGGATCATCATGTGCTCGGCTAGCCAGCCGTTGTCCCGTGCCATCACCGAGCCGAGGCGGAGTGAGAGGCTTTTCTTGGAAAGCAGGGCGTTGCCGCCGTAGCCGGAGCCGTAGGACCAGATCTCACGGGTTTCGGGAAAGTGGACGATGTACTTGCGCTCGGGGTCACAGGGCCAACGCACGTCGGCCCGGCCGTCCTCGAGCGGAGCGCCCAGGGAGTGCAGACAGGGAACGAAGTCCCCATTGTCGCCGAGCATCTCGAGGGCGCTGCGGCCCATCCGTGTCATGCTCCTCAGGTTGACGGCCACGTAGGCGGAGTCGGTCAGCTCGACACCTATCTGCGCATGCGGCGAGTTGAGCGGGCCCAAGGAGAACGGCACCACGTACATCGTCCGTCCCCTCATCGAGCCCCGGAACAGCCCGGTCAATGTGTTCCGCATCTCCACCGGGTCGCACCAGTTGTTGTTGACCCCGGCGTCGATCTGCTCGCGGGAGCAGATGAAGGTGCGGTCCTCGACCCGAGCCACGTCGCCCGGGTGTGAGGTCGCCCAGAAGCTGTTCGGTCGCTTGGCCTCCGAGAGCCTGGTAAAGGTGCCCTTGGCAACCAGCAGCTCACAGAGTGCCTCGTACTCCTGCTCCGACCCGTCACACCACTCCACCCGGTCGGGGCTCGTGAGGGCGGCGACCTCCCGGACCCAGTTGGCCAGCTTCGGGTGCTGGGTCGGCGGAGCGGTCGTCGTCATTTCCCAAAGCCTCCCAGGCACTCTCGTTTGGGTCTAGAGGCGAAAGTCACCCATCGACGGAGGTGCCGACGTTGCGCCCCGCTCCTGGTCCAAGACGGCTGGACGGTAGCGGGTGCGTGGTGGCGGAGAGCCGCTCGAGGCCCTCTACCCGCTCGGGCCTGCATACCCCCACGGATCGCGCGAATGTTCGGGCGCCCGGCCGCCCTGGCTCCTCAGCCCGCGGCAGTCATGGCTTCGCCCAGGTAGTGGCGGAGCACCGCACCGTGGGCGGCGCTGGCCGGTCCACTCCAGGCCAGCTCGCCACGCTGGAGCACCACGCACTCGTCGGCGAAGGCCACGGCCCGGTGGACGTACTGCTCGATCATGATCAGGGTGACGCCCTCCTGGTGGTGGCCCGGGACAGACCGTCGAAGACCAGGTCGACCCTCTTCGGAGCGAGCCCCAGGGACATCTCGTCGGCGATCAGCAGCTTCGGGAAGGCGGCCAGTGCTGGCGCGAGCGACAGCATCTGCTGCTCACCGCCCGACAGCAGACGGGCGGGCTGCTGTCGGGCCGCCAGGGGAGGAAACATCTCCAGGGCTCGCTCCACCGCCTCTCGGCGCGCCCGACGGCCCTCGAGACCAGTGGCCATCCGCAGGTTGTCCATCACGGTCAGGCTGCGAAAGACGCCTCGGCTCTCCGGCAGGTACACCAGTCCCGCACGGCGGATGCGATGAGCCGCCCACCTTCCGATGTCTTCGCCCGCCAAGACGATCCGTCCCGCGGAGGGCGGCACCAATCCGGATAAGGCACGAGCAATCGTGCTCTTGCCGGCGCCGTTGGCGCCCAGGACGGCGAGCGCCTTGCCCGCCCCGACCTTGAACGACACATTCGAGACCACGGTGGTTTCCCCGTAGGCCACCGAGAGGTCCTCCACGGCAAGCGCCGGTGCAGGCTCACCGCCCGACTCCCTGGAGGGAGCCGCGGCGGGCGCCGATGGTGTAATAGGAGCAGGGCGGCCGCCGTCGTCGGCTTCCTCAGCACTCCGAACAGGGTGGTCTTGCCCGCGCCGTTGGGGCCGACGAGCCCGACGATAGCGCCCGGCGGCAAGGTCAGGTCGACGTTGCTCACCGCGGCCAAGCCGCCGAAGTGCACGGTGACACTCGAGCAGGCCGGGCGGGCCTGGCTTTGCCGTGACCCCTCGGGCGTACCGATCGTCCCCTCAGCCGGCCCTTCGGCTGGAGAGTCGCTCACGATTACGCGTCCGCATCCGGCCCGGATCGGCCCTGCGCCATCGCGGCTGGGGTCACAGCGCCGTCAGCCTCGCCGGGCCGAAGCTCGCCGCCCGCCGCGGCACGAGCTGCGTCGACTCGCCTAGTCGGCGACACGACCCTCGAGAGCAACAGTCGCAACTGCGTCCCGTTGTAGAGGACGACGCCCTCGGGGTGGCGAGCGACCACGACCGCTCCCAACCCGAACAGCAACGCCGGCACCTCGCCCCACCGGGCGGGTAGATATGTCTGGAAGACGCCGGGCAGCAAGGCGAACACCAGCCCGCTCAGGGCCGCCGCCGTGATGGACCGGACCCCCATGGTCACGACCACCGCCAGCCACACCAGCCCGGCGAAGGTGGCAAACGACGAGGGCTGGGCCACCTGGGCAAACATGGCGAGGAAGCCGCCTCCCACCGCAGCCACGAAGGCCGCCAGGGCGCCGACGATGACTTTCACCTGCACCACGCTCAGTCCCAAGGTGCGCGACGCTGGTTCGCTGTCTCGTACGGCCCGCAACGCCAACCCGCTCGTTGATCGGCGTAGATTGACCACGAGGGCCGCCAAGATGACGAAGACCGCTAAGGCCAGATAGGCAAAGGCCAGATCGTCGGTCGCGAAGCTGGGGCGGCCGATCACGACACCCACGCCGCCTTGAAGGAACCGGCTGCGGCTGAAGACGAGGGTCTCTACCAACAGCCCGAACGTCAACGTGACCAGGGCCACGTACAGGTCACCGAGGCGGATGGTGAGCAAGCCGATGATCGCCCCGGCCGCTGCCGCGATCAATCCACCCAACACGATGGCCAAGAGCACCGGCACGTGCCACACGGTGACGAACTGGGCCGCGGCCAGAGCGCCGGCACCGGCGAAGATGATCTGCGACAGCCACAGCATCCCCCCTTCGCCGGTGACGATCGTGAAGGTGAGGAAGGCAACGGCATAGCACAAGCCAAGCGCCACCAACCCGAGCCAGTAGGCGGAGCCACTGAATATGAGTGGCAAGAGCGCCACCACCCCAAGGGGAACAAGACCGAGGGCGGCGCCCCTGCCGAACCCGCTCCCAGTCTCGCTGGCCGCGTTCGGATCCTCGTTCGCGGGTCGGACCGCCTGATCCAGGGGCCCTCCGGTACCCTCCTCCTCGTAGACGGCACCGGATCGCACGACGTAGAAGAGCAAAAACAACAGGATGAACCCGAATGGGATACTCGGGATGATCGCCGCCGTCAGGGAGCTCCCCTGCGGGAGCTGCTTCTGGATCACATCAGTGACCACGCCCATGGCGAGCGAGACGCCGACAGCGACCGGTAGCGAGCGAAGACGGGCGGCGACCACAGCGGCGAAGGCTGCCGCCATGAGGGTCGTCATCCCTGTCGTCGTCAGGCCGTTAGTCGGAGCGACTAGGATTCCGGCCAGGCCGGCGAGGGTAGCGCTGACCGCCCAGACCCCGAGGCCCACCCGACCAGGGTTTGTCCCCGACAGCGACGCCATTGCCTCCGAGTCGACGGAGGCACGGACCCTCAGGCCTAGATCGGTGTAACGCAGCACTGCGACGCCCGCGACCACGACGAACAGTAGGAACCCGTAGGTGATGATCTGGTCGGTCGTGACCGGGGCGCCAAAGAGATGGAACGGGCGATCGCTGGGAAGGGCGAGACCCGGCGCCGAGGTGATGGATTGGGTCCCGAGCGTCAGGTCTGCAATCGGCGGCAGCGCCACCGACAGCCCGATCGTCGCGACAAGCTTGATCAAGGTCGACTGGCCCCGGATGAACCGGAACAGGACGGCATAGAGGACCACGCCCATGAGCGGTGCCACGATCAGGAGCGATACCGACCCAGCTGTCACGGTGGACCACCCGTGCTGAGAGTTGAGGAAGTAGTAGAACCGGGCGACCACGTAAGCCATCGACCCGAAGGCGAGGTTCAGCACGCCCGACGACGCGTACGTGACCACCAACGCCCCCGAGGCGATGGCATAGATCGATCCGAGCGCCAGTCCGGCTAGTACGTAATCGAGCATCTCGTCATCCTGGGCTTGGGACTAGGAGACGAGACAGGTGGCGGGGCCCATCCCGCCCGACGCGCCGATGGGCGCGGCCGGGCTGACGTGTCGTCAGAGCGGCGTCCCTGGCGCCCCTCCTGTCAGGCGACCAGCGACACCTGATCATCCCAGGTCGTCTCTCCTTGGACCCCACCCCACAGCAAACACCCGTGCCGGAAGCCCCACCAAGCATCGCCTGCGCTGCAGTAACGACATCATCACAGTGATGCGAGCAAGCACTGCGCGATCATACGCAGAGATGAACCGGCTGCCAAGGGGCGGATGCGAGCTTCGGAGCTTGGGACCAGCGACATGCCCTTCATCGTGGCCCACGCTCTCGATCGCCGCTTGCGGCCGAGTCGCGCTTGTCCCAGACGGCAAGGAGTGTCGCGATGATCTCCTCGGCCGGAGCGAACGCGCCGAGAGGGCTCTCACCCGGTCGGACGTACAGCTCCGCGTCCGGGATGAGCGACACTGCGCTGACCGTGCGCCAGCGGCACGAAGTTGTCGGCGTCGCCGTGCCACCAGCGCACGAGAACAGTGATGTTGCCAACAAAGAAGCCCCAGGGTCGGGAGAGGAGAAGAAACATGAGGCGCAGGACTTTCGACCCTGGCCCCGCGGACGCAGCTTCGACACAATTTTGGGCATGCCTTTGAGTGACGCGACCAGTGGTGGTTCGGAGAGGTGGCTGTTGTGGCTGGCGTGACGAGCCTGGCCAGGCGGGCGACGGTGGAGTCGACGGACGCCGAAGACACGCAGGACGTGGACTAGGACGGGCAAATGGAGACGCTCAGCGGCCTCGATGCGGCCTTCCTCACGGTGGAGACACCCACCTCGCACATGCATTCCGTCGGCGTGCTGGTGTGCGACCCCGCCACGATGCCCGGCGGCTACTCCTTCGACAAGATCCGCCGGTTCATCGCCGGCCGTCTCGACAGGGTGCCCGCCTTCCGTCGCCGGTTGGTCACGGTCCCCTTCGGGCTAGGCCGCCCCGTTTGGGTGGACGATGCCGACTTCGACCTGGATTATCACATTCGCCGTGCCGCCCTGCCGGCGCCAGGAGGTCCCGAGGAGCTCGCGGCCTTCGCCGCCGACATCGCCAGCAGGCCCCTCGACCGCTCCAAGCCGCTCTGGGAGACGTGGATCGCCGAGGGCGTGGAGGGCGACAAGGTGGCGGCGGTCAGCAAGATGCATCACGCCACCGTCGACGGCGTGTCGGGGGCCAACATCATGGGTCACCTGCTCGACCTCGAACCCAAGCCGGTGGACGACGACGGGCACGCCGACGACTGGCATCCTGAGCAGGTCCCCTCCGAACTGGAGCTGTTGGGGCGGGCACTCGCCGGCCGTGCTGCTCGCCGGTTGCGGCTTACTCGCGTCGCGATCGACATGACCCAGTCCATGGTCGGCATCCTCGGCCGCCGGGTCCTCAAGCGTGACGGAGCTATGGCAACCCCGTTTACCTCCCCCCCGACTCCGTTCAACCGGGCCATTACGCCCCACCGTCGGCTGGCCATGACCACGGTACCGCTGGAGGAGGTGAAGGCGGTCAAGAACAAGTTCAACACCACGGTCAATGACGTGGTGCTGGCTCTCTGTGGTAGCGCTCTCCGTCGTTACCTGGACCGCCGCGGAGTGCTACCGGAGCGGCCCCTTCTGGCGGCAGTCCCAGTCTCGGTGCACGGAGCTGAGCACCCCGGGGAAGGGGTGAACCAGGTATCGACGATGTTCGTGTCTCTGGCCACCGATATCGCCGACGACGTCGAGCGCCTACTCCGGGTCAGCGAGCTGGCCAGATCGGCCAAACGGGAGCACGTCGCCATGGGGGGAGAGAAGGTCCTCGAACTGGGCGAGGTCGCCTCTTCGCAGCTTTTCGGCGTGGGAGCGAGGCTTTTCTCCCACATGCGCCTGGCCAATCGAGTGCCCAGCCCGATCAACGTCGTCGTTTCGAACGTTCCTGGGCCTAGTTTCCCGCTCTACTTCGCCGGGGCAAAGCTGGAGGCCCTCTACCCGCTTGGGCCCATCTACGACGACATGGGCCTCAACATCACCGTCCTCAGCTACCTTGACACGGTCGGTTTCGGCTTCGTGACCTGCGCCGAGCTCGTGCCCGACCTGTGGGAACTTCCGGCAGGGATCAGCGAATCCCTGAAGGAATTGGGCAAGACACGAACCCGGAGTCGGCGCCGCACAGCACAGGCTGGCCGCAGAGGAGGTCCCGAGGCTCTTCGGCGACCGTGAGGGGACGGGGCCGGTCAGGTGCGGCGCCGTGCCGTATTGGCCCAGGTGCAGCTCGGCCCATCAGGTAGTCCGTGCCGGGCGGGGATCGGTCGCCTTCGCTTGTTCCTTCGGGGCATGCTCACACGTAGATGCCGTTCGATGACCGTCACAGCCGGCCCTCCTCCGCCGCCCCTGGCGCGGTGGCGGCGGGGACGAGCCCCGACTGGACAAGGGCCTCGTGGACGAACCCCCGGACAGAGCGGGCCGTGTAGAAGCCGACGTGGGATCCCTGGTACCAGTGGATGCGGGGGCGGTCCCAGTGGACCCACAGACGAAGGGCGTGCCAGCGGGGATGGACCATCCGGTCGGCGAGGCCGGCGTAGATGAACCGCCTCTGATGCTCCACCCTGGGTGGCATCGACAGGGGACTCACGACGCGGTGGGCCAGCCACGCCATCTCCTCGAGTTGTGTCGGTCGGTCAGTCGACTGGCGGCGTGGAGACGAGTTGCGGATGAGTAGTTCGTGGAAATCAGCTACCGGAAGCCCGGCGATCACACAAGGCAGGTCGGGTTCGAGCACGGCCAACAGGGCCGTGGGATAAGTGCCGAGCGAAAGCCGCTTGATCCCTACCTGGCCGTCGCCCTGCGACCTGATCCAGGTGAGCAGCCGACGAACGTCCCAGACGGCCTGGCTGAACCCGTGAATCGTGTCCAAGACGTTGTCGCCGGGGAAGCTGGCGTCCACCTGGGAGCCCTGGACTTCAGGACGGCGGACAGCACGTTGAAACTGAGAACAATCCGCGGCGGCGTATCGGTGCACGCCGGCAGCTTCCCCGGCGTGTTCTGCCAGACGTTGACCGCGTGCGGCGCGCTTGAGCTCACACTGGTCTACGTGGCCCCTCACCTGTCGGAAGAAGCCGCTCGACACCTCGGTGGCTCTGTCCTGGATCACTTGGCGGCGTTCGCCCCTACGTCTGAGTGAATGAGCGGCTGAGCCTTCAAAGACCCGACCTTACGGTCGAGCTCGCTAGCTGCGGCTTGAGCCGCGGACGTGATGACATTCGGGCAGAGGTGCAGCCGTCATTTTCCAGTAGTCGACGAGCCGCCACGGGCTCAGCACGTAGACGTGTCCGTCGGCCGCCTTGTACCAGGAGTGCTTGACCGCCGGATGCGACCAGACCATGGCCTCCAGCTCGGCCTGCCAGCGCTCCAGGTAGTCCTCGAAGGCCTCTTCCATCGGCTCGATGCTGCCGCCGCCCTGGCGGGCGAGGACGGCGAGGCATCCGCCGATATAGCGCATCTGGCACTCCGTTTGGAAGATCACGCTCCCGGCGTGGGCGAGGTTCGTTCCCGGGCCGAAGAGGATGTACAGGTTCGGGAACCGGGGGACGCTGATGCCCAGGTATGCGGCAGGGCGGCCCGCCCACCACTCGTGAAGGGATACGCCGTCCCGACCCACGACCTCCATCGGGAACAGGAGGTCGTTGGCACGAAAGCCGGTTCGGCGTAGTCGTCGGTGACGTGCCGACCGCCGAGCCAGTCCATGAGCTCTCGGACCACGTGGTCAGGCAATGGCGGCGGCGGGACCGACCCGCGGTCGCGGAACGCCAGCACCGCTGACAGGGCTTGTCGCCGCAGGGCGGCTTGCTCTCGCTCTTCGAGCCTGCCGTCGAACTCGTTCGCCAGGACGCCGCGCCGCCGAATCCCACCCCTGCAGAATGGACCGGTCGCCGGTCATGTGCACGACCGCGGCCACCAGGGCCAGCACACTCGTCTCATCGAGGGCTGCGGCGATGCTCTCGTCGTCCTCGACGATGGGCTCTGTATCTGCCGGGGCGCACCTCATGTCGTCGGCTGCTCGATGGCGGGCGCCACGACCTCGACGACCGGTCGGAGGTATGGCCAGACGTCGGCCCCGTCGCCATGTCAATCGCGGTCCGCTAGAGGGCGGCGCCTTCGTCTGTGCTCTTGCTCGGTGCGCGTATATCGAAGCGCATCATGAACATGGGCGATACCTGTGGACAACTGTGACCGTCAGACCCGGCCAATCCAGCGTGTCCATGGGATGCTTTCGGTTCCGCTTTCCTGATAATCTATATCGAGGTCGAATTCGGATCCGGCGTAGGCCATTCGTCGGAGCTTCGGAGGGAGAAGCGGGTGCTCGACGTGGCGATCGTCGGCGGCGAGGTCGTCGACGGCACAGGGGCCGGGCGACGCCACGCGGACATCGGGATCAAGGCCGGGCGGATCGTGGCCATTGGCTCCCTCGACGAGCCGGCGGTTCGACGCGTCGACGCCGCCGGCAAGGTGGTGACCCCGGGCTTCATCGACGTCCACACGCACTACGACGCCCAGGTGACATGGGACCCGTACCTGACACCGAGCCCCCTGCACGGTGTCACGACGGTGGTGGGCGGCAACTGCGGGTTCACCCTCGCACCCATGGAGGACGAGGCCTCCGATTACCTCACGGCGATGCTGGCTCGGGTCGAGGGCATGCCGCTGGACAGCCTCCGCGCCGGCGTCGACATGCGCTGGCGGACCTTCGGCGAGTACCTCGATGCCATCGACGGGAACGTCGCCGTGAACGCTGGGTTCCTGGTGGGCCACTCCACGGTCCGCCGCCTGGTGCTTGGCGCCGACTGGCGGCGACCGGCGACCGACGACGAGGTCGACACCATGCGCAGGATGGTCGCCAACAGCCTGGGCGCTGGCGCCCTTGGCTTCTCGTCGTCGTGGTCGGAGACCCACAACGACGCCGGCGGCGACCCGGTACCGTCCCGGTTCGCGACCGAGGCTGAGCTCCTCCGCCTCTGCGCCGAGCTGCGGTCGTACCCGGGCACGTGGCTCGAGTTCATCCCGCAGGCGTCGGGGCCCTTTGCCGATGATCGATCGTTGCTCATGGCGAGGATGTCCGCCGCCGCGCAGCGTGCCCTCAACTGGAACCTGCTCACCGTGCGGCCCGGCATCACCGACGAGGTCGTGCAGAACCGCCTGGCCGCGTCCGACCTGGCCGCACAGCGGGGAGGCGCCGTGTACGGCCTCACACTGCCGATCCCGCAGACGCTGCACATCAACCTCGAGTCCGGGTTCCTCTTCGACGCCTCGCCGGCATGGGCCGAGGTGCTCGGTCACCCACACGACGAGAAGGTGCGCCTGCTGCGCCAGCCCGCGGTCCGGAGTCGGTTGGCGGCGGCCGCGACCGAGACCGACCGGATCTGGTACGACGTCGAGAAGCTCCGCTTCGAGCGCGTCGAGGCGCCGCCCTACGCCGACGTCGAGGGCCACGTCGTGGCGGAGGCGGCGACGAGCCGCGGACTAGAGCCCTTCGACCTCCTGTTCGACGTCGCCGTGGCCGACGACCTGCATACCCTCTTCCTCATCCCACCGCAGGGGGACGATGAGGAGTCGTGGAAGCGGCGCCTGGCCCTGTGGGAGGACCCGAGGACGATCGTCGGCGGTTCCGACGCCGGCGCCCACCTTGACATGCTCGACACCTTCGGCTTCTTCACCGACTTCGTCGGGCCCACGGTGCGCGATCGGCGGCTTCTCGCGCTCGAGACGGCGGTGCGCATGGTCACGGCCGACGCCGCGGCCGCCTTCGGCCTCCGAGGACGGGGCCGGCTCGAAGCCGGGTTCGCGGCCGACGTGGTCGTGCTCGACGAGACCGAGGTCGGCAGCTCGCCGGTCGAGGCCCGCGTGGACCTGCCCGCCAACGGCATGCGCCTCTACGCAGAGGCTCGTGGCATCGAGTACGTCCTCGTGAACGGCGAGGTGATCGTCGAGCGAGGAGAGCTCACCGGGGCGCACCCGGGCGCTGTCCTGCGCTCGGGGCGGGACACGGACACGGTCTCGCCCCGGTGATCCGGGCAGGCCGGCGATCAATGGCATCGCCGAGCTGACGCCACGCCGCCACACGGTGACCTGGCGGTCGTCGAGCCCGGCCTACCGACGTTCTCGAACTCGACGTCGGTTTAGAATGGCGGTCGGAACCCCGAACTGACTCCGAAGGGAGGAGTCGCCAATGTCCAGGACGACGACCGACGAGACCCCGGACTTCCTTCGTGATCCCGAGCCCCGGGAGGCGACGTACACGATCGTGTCGGTCGACGATCACGTCGTCGAGCCGCCGCACACCTTCGATGGCCGGCTCCCCCGCCACCTCGCCGATCGGGCGCCGAGGCTCGTCGAGCTCGACGCCGGCACCGAGATCAGCCGAGCCCACCAGAACCTTCCGAGTGTGGTCGCACAGCGGAGCGGACGCCAGGTCTGGGTGTACGAAGGCAAGACCTTCGCCCAGGTGGGGTTGAACGCCGTGGTGGGGCACGCCGACTACTCGTCCCTACGGTTCGAGCCCACGTCGTTCGCCGAGATGCGCCCCGGGTGCTACGACTCCCACGCCCGGGTGAGGGACATGGACCTCGCCGGCGTCTGGTCGTCGCTCAACTTCCCGTCGCAGATCGCCGGCTTCTGTGGGAGCGTGTTCTCCGCCTCGGACGATCCCGAGCTCGGCTACGCCGTGATGCGGGCGTGGAACGACTGGATCCACGAGGAGTGGTACACGCCGTATCCCGAGCGGTTCATCGCCTCGGGCCTCACGTGGCTGGCCGACCCCGAGCTCGGCGCCGCCGAGGTCAGCCGGAACGCGGGGCGTGGGTTCCGTGCCGTCACGATGCCGGAGCTGCCCCACTGGCTCGGGTACCCCGAGGTTCACACCGGCTACTGGGACCCGGTCCTCCGCGCCTGCGCCGAGACCGATACCGTGATCTGCCTGCACGTCGGCTCCTCGGGGATGCTCCCCCTGCCGCCCACCGGACCGCGCTTCGAGAAGAACATCACGCTGTTCCCCGCCGTCTCGCTCATCGCCGCCACCGAGTGGCTCTGGTCCGGGGTGTTGCAGCGCTTCCCGGCACTCAAGGTCGTGCTCTCGGAGGGGGGCATCGGGTGGGTGCCCATGCTCCTCGACCGCCTCGAGTACATCATCAGCCACTCCGGCGCCGGGGGGAGCCTGACCTGGGAGGGTGACTTGTCCCCCGCCGAGGTCTTGCTGAGGAACTTCTGGTTCTGCATGCTGGACGATCCGTCGACGCTGCCGATCATCGACCGGATCGGATCGGAGCGGGTGATGGTCGAGGTCGACTACCCGCACTCCGACTCGACCTGGCCCGACTGCCAAGTCCTGCTCCGCCAGCGGTTCCAGGCCCCCGGAGCCCGCCTCCCGGACGACGACATCGCCAACGTCACCTATCGCACTGCCGCCCGCGTGTTCCGCGCACCGCTCCCCGACGGCGTGTCCTGACTGGTTGCGATGAAGGTGGTCGTGTTCGGCGCGACCGGGGTGGTCGGTCGGGCCGCAGCCGAGCACTTCGCCGGCGTGGCCGACGGTGGGGTCCTGGCCGTCTCACGCCGGATGGTGGATCTCCCCGGAGTGACCCACGTCGCTGTCGAGTTGGCCGACCAGGACGGTGCCGCCCGTGCGATCCGGGGTCCGCTGTTCTCGGGCACCACGCACGTGGTCTACGCCGCTTTGCAAGAGTCCCCGGATCTTGTGTCGGGGTGGCATGACGCCGAGCTCATGGCTCACAACCTGGGCATGTTCCGCCATGCCCTCGACCCCTTGGTGGCCGCCCACAGCGCCAGCTTGGAGCACGTGAGCGTGCTCCAGGGCGCCAAGGCCTACGGGCTCCACGTGGGCCGCACGCCGCTGCCGGCCAAGGAGCGAAGCCCCCGCGACGACCACGACAACTTCTACTTCCTGCAGGAGGACGCGCTGCGCGACCTCGCCGAGTCGGCGTCGTGGTCGTGGACGATCCTGAGACCCCAGGTCGTGGTCGGCGAGTCGATCGGGAGCCCCATGAACCTCCTGCCGGCGATAGGGGTGTACGCCGCCATCGAGCGCGAGCGTGGCCGCCCGCTCGCCTTCCCGGGCGGTCCACGGAGCGTTCGGGAGGCGGTGGACGCCCGGTTGCTCGCTCGCGCCCTGGGGTGGGCAGCCGTCGCCCCCGAAGCCCGGGGCGAGGTCTTCAACGTCACCAACGGCGACGTCTTCGACTGGCATGAGGTCTGGCCGACTATCGCCGACTCGCTGGGGATGGAGGTCGGCGAGCCCGCCCCCCAGCGTCTCGCCGAGACCATGCCGGTGCGCGCCACTGAGTGGGCCGACGTGGTCGATCGCTATCGGCTGCGGTCGCCAGGCGACATGGCCACCTTCGTCGGGACGTCGTGGCAGTACGCGGACATCATGTTCGGCCTGCTCGGCGCTCCGACGCCGGTGCCGGGCCTGCTCAGCACGGTGAAGATCCGTCAGGCGGGCTTCGGCGACTGCATGGACACCGAGGACATGTTCCACGAGTGGTTCGCCGTCTTCCAGCGTCGGCGGCTCCTGCCGCCGCCCTGAGCCGGTCCATCCGGCAGACGAGCAGGACGTCAACCTGGCGGAGCCGTCGGCCGAGCTCGGCCTATTGCTTCGCGAAGCCCAGATCCATTGGGCCCCAGTTGGGATAGCGCTGGTACCTGTCACCCATCATGAGCAGCTCGAAGATACCGTGGCCCCGCATGCCGTTGAGATTGAACCGCATCAGCTGGTCCATGGACACCGCCCCTGACTCCACCTGCTGCAGCTGGGCGGGATCGGCGCTGGTCCACGCGTAGTAGCCAAGACTGTCGTGCTGCTGACGGGTGGCGAGCGGCATCCCGTAGTACACGTCGACCTGCTGGTGCTCGGCATCGGCGGTCACGTGGAACTTCTCACCGTCTTCGTCGGTGAACACGATCTCTGCATGGGACGGGCGCTTCCTCTCGCCGTCGAAAGTGACGTCGTGCTCGAACTTGATGAAACGCTTCGAGGCGCTCCCGTCCACGAAGGTGAATCCGCCGTCGACATATTGCACGGTGCCCTCGGCCGACTCCCACACCCACGCCTCGATCGACCG
Source organism: uncultured Actinomycetes bacterium (assembly GCA_963717645.1). Classification (GTDB taxonomy): domain Bacteria; phylum Actinomycetota; class Acidimicrobiia; order Acidimicrobiales; family AC-9; genus AC-9. Next base: position 70,438 of record CAVQWQ010000033.1, read on the forward strand.
ATCCTCGAAGTTGGCCTCGAACCAGAGCCAGAAGTCGACCTGATCCGCGACGCGCACTCCAAAGGTGCGATCCCGCCCGCCGTCGAAGCCGTCGACGGAGATGCGTTGGCCGTCGATCTGCACCCAGCCGGTGTAGGTGGCGGGCTGCTTGATGTGGTGCATGTCGGCGACGACCCGCCCGTTCTTGCGGACGTGGATGGGAAGCAGCTCCCAAAGCGGCGCCCGTGACTGGTACTCGAGTTCCCATTCGATCCCTGACGAGTTCGGGTCGAGCTCGAGTTTCCACCGTCGGAGCGGCTCGACGCAGGACCAGCGCATCGGCCCCGCGTATAGGTCGCCGCGATCGCTCGTGCACCTGCGGCTGGCGTCGAGGTCCCAGTGCCTGCCGTCAGCCAGTGCCACCTTGGCGTAGCCCATTGCGCTCTGGGTGTTGGGGTTGTTGCCGTAGCCAGTCGCCAGTAGCATCGTTCCGTCCGGCGCGTGCACGTTGAAGTAACACCGATCGGACCAGCTGCGCTCGCTGTCGTGAACATGGTCGAACGGCCGCGGAAGCTGGTGGATGAAGTACTCGTCCCAAGCGCTGTATCCCATGAGATCTCCTCCTCGCTGATAAGTCGCGCACGCCCGCACAGCGTTCCCGGGACTGTCATGGTCGCCGTCGCTCAAGAGTCAGCTCGCCGGATTGGACTCTGACATGCGTGCAAGTTTGGCTCGAACTGCCTCAACGCGCTCCTCCCGCGGCGCCACAGGCCCGTGGTCCAGCCGCTCCCGGATGCCGAGCTCTGCCAGTCCGTGCTGGGTGATGAATGGCACGCCGATGCCCATATCCACGAGGCGCAGATCGTCGCTTTGCCCGCTGTTGAACAGCATGGCGCCGACGAGCATGATCACGGTCATCTTGAAGCACTGGAACGCCCGATACCAACCCCGGTGCTCGACGGCGATCCCTGTGAGCTCCTCGTAGCGGGCGACGAACTCATCGACACTGAAGGCGCCGGGCAGAGTCGTGAACTCCCCGGGCATGTTCCACATCAGTTCGGCCCAGCCGATGTCGGCCAGCGGGTCGCCAACCGTCGCCATCTCCCAGTCGTACACCGCAGCCACCTCGTCGCCGACGAAGGCGAAGTTTCCGGGCTTTGCGTCGCCGTGCACCAGGGTCACCATCGGGCACGGCTCGGGCTTCGTCTCAAGAAGCACGGCGAGCAGACGCTCGAGCGCCGGGAGCGGACCGCGCTGCACCCGCTGCATCTCCCCGGCCCAGTGCTCGAGCTCGCGGTCGAGGTAGTTCCGCCCGTCGCCGATCGCGTCAAGACCGGTCGCGTGCAGGTCGACGGTGTGGATCGCGGCGATCTGCTCGATCAGGCTCTCGGACATCCTCCTTACCCGCTCCGGCGCCATGTTCAGCTTGTCGGGGCTGGCCTGCTCGTAGACCGTGCCAGCTAGACGTTCCATGACATAGAACTCGCGCCCCAGCACCTCGCCCGTCGGCTCGTGCCACAGCGCCCGAGGGGCGCGCACCGGCGTGCCCTCCAGCCGACGCAGGACGTCGAACTGGCGCTTCAGGTCGTAGGGCTCGAGCAGCCCGGGTGGCGGCGGCCGGAAGCGGAGCACGAGGTCTGCAGCTTCCTCGGCGCCATGGGAGCGCCAACGCAGCTTGAGCAGGACGGTCTCGGCCGAATGGCCAGCGTTCACGCGGTCGAGACCGTCGATGCGGACGACCTCGGCCTCGGGCAGCTGGGCTGCGAACCAGGAAGCGAGCTCGCTCTCCACATCCAGGACCTCCTCAGGTGGGTATCCGGTCAGCGGAACGAGTACCGCACGGGCAGGTGCTTGACCCCTGAGACGAAGGCGGACTCCGACCACTGGGGCGGTCCGGCGGGCTCGATGTCGGCGAGCTGCTGAGCGAGCTTCGCCAGCATGGTGCGGACCTCGCGGCGGGCGAACTGCGACCCGAGACAGAAGTGAGCACCTCCGCCAAAGGACAACAGCTTATCTGCGTCACGGCGAAGCACATCGAAGGTCATCGACTGGCTGAACACTTCCTCATCCCGGTTGGCGCTCGGATACGAAAGCAGGACCCTACCGTCCTTGGGTATTGTCACGGGCCCAACCTCGATGTCCTCGGTTGCGTAGCGCAGGAAGTGCCGAACCGGCGACGTCCAGCGGATGCATTCGTCCGCCGCGTTGACAGCGAGCTCGGGGTCATCCTGTATTGCCGAGAGCTGCTCCGTATCGCGCAGCAAGGCTTCCATACCACCTGAGAGGGCGAAGGACGTCGTGTCGTGGCCAGCCGTCGCCACAATGATGTAGTACCAGAGTCGCTCGGCGTCGCCCATAGGGCAGCCACCCGGTTGGCCCATGGCTATGGGGGTGGCCAGGTCGTCGGCCGGGTGGGCGCGACGATCCTCGGTGACCTCATTGAAGTACTGAATGAACCTCATAACGGACTCGATCACGCGCGCCTCGGGGTCGGCAGCATCCCCCAGATACTCAGGGTCGGCCGCCCCGAAGACTCCCTGGGTCAACTCCAGCATCAGCGGCTCGTCTCGCTCGGGCACCCCGTAGATGTCCATGATCACCCGGAGGGTGTACGGCTGCGCGACGTCACGGGCGAAGTCGCACTCGTCACCAAGATCGCGCATCCGGTCGATGAACAGATCAGCGAGAGCGTCGATCCGTGGCTGGCGGTGCCTGACCGAGGCGGGCTTGAACCAGTCGCTGGTGACCATCCGGTGGTCTCGATGCTCTTTCCCGTCGAGGTGAACCAGCGTCCGAGGAGTCGGTATGCCGGCCGCCAGCATCTTCTCCCAGTCCTCGTCGGGTCCGAGCACGGAGCGCCTCGTGTTGAGCCATCGTTGGTTGTCCCTCGAAACGGCGAGAGCGTCTTCGTGACGGGTGAGCACCCAAAACGGCTGGAAGCCGTCCAGCTCGACCGGCAGTACCCGGTGGGCCCTACGGATCTGAGCCACTTCCTCGTGCCAGGCATCCATATTGGCCCACCGATGCGGCATGGCAAACAGGGCTCCGGCGCTTTCGCCGGCCGTGGTCCTGTTTGCGGTGGTCATGTCTTCCTTTCCGCTGACGCACACTGAGGGCCTAGTCGGATACCCGAGGAGCTTCGGGATTCGACACGTACGACCAAGGGCTCAGGAAGAGGCGGAGACCGTCTTGCCCGGGACGATGGTGCCGCAGAGCGGATTGGCGCCGGGTACCAACTGGAAGGTCGAGCCAGAGAGCTTGGTGAACCACAGGCACTCGTCGACTCCCACGGCTACGCTCTTGCGCTGCGCGAGGTTGACCGTGTGGCTGCCGAACAGTCCCGCGCCGTTGAAGTTCGTGATGCCCGACAGGGCCTTGATCAGCGAGGCCTGGCTGGGGTTGGATCCGGCCCCCTGGAGGCCTTGAACGAGCAGCGCGATAGAGGTATACCCGGCGTACTCGGCGTAGGTCGGGTCCGTTGTGACACCGACGCTCCTCAAGGCACTTTGGAACTGCTGAGTGGCGGGCGTGTTCAACTCGACCGGTTCGAACTGCTGGTCGAAGTAGACGTTCTGCGCGGCCTGCACCGCCCCTGGCCCGCCTTGGAGCAGGTCACCGCCGAAGCCGGTGGGGGACAGTGCGACCTTTAAGTTCGCCCCCGACTGTCGGAGCGCCGTGACCAGGGCCAGGAAGGTGTTCGGGTCGACCGTCGCCCCGACCCCGTCCACCCCGGCCGATTTCATCCCCAGTGCCACGGGCTGCACATTGGTGCTTCCGAAGGGGAAGTTGGCGTTGACGTAGCCGGCCTGGAGACCCGCGACTTGGGCCGAGACGGCGGTCGCCTTGGCCTCCTCCGCCGAAGTGGGTGAGACGCTGTAGCCGAGGGTTCCCACGTTCGTCACGCCTTGCATCTTGAAGAACTGCCCCGCCGTTGTCGCGACCTTCGTCGTGTCAAGGGGGCCATACACGGAGAACATGTTCTTGCTCGTGATCCATTCGGGCCCGTCCTCGGGCACACCGACAACCGGGACCCCCTGGGCCGTCAAGAAGGGGGCGGCGGAGAAGGTCAGGGCGGAAACTCCGACCACTGCGAGGACATGGTCCTGCTGGACCAGCTTCTGTGCCGCGGACAGCGCACCGGCCGGAGAGGTCTGGGTGTCAGCCACGACATACTTGATCGTGTAGCCCTGCTTCTTGGCGTAGAAGGTTCCTGCGTTGACTCCCTGGACCGAAGTCTTGTTGCCGGAGGCGGCGGGACCAGTGATATCCGTGAGCACGCCGACCGTGTAGGTGTGGCCGCCGGAGCTGGATCCTGACGAGCCTGAACTGGATCCTGACGGGGTCGAGGAGCTGCAACCCGCTGCCACCATAAGGATGACAGCCGTTGCGGCGACCAGTTTCATAGTCTTGTTGAGCATGTCCTCTCCCCCGACTCTCTGATCGTGACACCTGCGGGACGAGACAGCCGCCGAGGTCCGTCCGCCAACCCCAGGGGGAGCCGCTGAACGCGACTCGACCCACGGGGCGAAGGAGAGGGCCCCTTCGACACGCGCGCCATTGTACTCGAATTCGACTTCGGGTTAGGTAGGCTACTCCCCCTGGGGCGGAGATGCTCTGCTCCTCACGTGCATGTGCAACCTGCCGGGTCTTCCGCGGGGGCAACTGCGAAGTCGAACTCGAATTTGGAATCGAGAAGCGGTTGCTATGCTGACGGCATGTCGGTCCGTATCGGGGTGACGCTGGCGTCTTCGCGGGTACGTGTCGCGGCGGTCCGACTGTGATTCCCGGAATCGTCGACGACGTCGCCGACATCACGCCGGGGTGGCTCACCTCGGTGCTCGAGAGCGCCGGCGTCGAGGCGAGCGTGCGCGCCGTCACCGCGGAACCCGTGGGCACCGGCCAGCTGGGGTCGTGTTACCGGCTACGTGTCGACTACGAGCGCGGGGACGGTCCCGGTCGCCTCGTCGTGAAGCTGCCGGCGACGAACCCGTCGAGGCGGGCCGCCGCCGGCGTTAGCTATCGGTGTGAGACGAGCTTCTACCGCGAGATCGCCGCCACTGTGAAGGTCCGCGTCCCTCACTGCCACTTCGCCATGGTCTCGGACGACGCCAGCGCCTTCACTCTCCTATTAGAGGACTTGGCGCCAGCCGAGCAGGGCGACCAGATCGCCGGCTGCACGGTTGCGCAGGCGCGCGAGGCAGCGGCGAACGTGGCCGGGCTGCACGGCCCGACCTGGTGCGACCCGTCACTCCGCGATCTCGACTGGGTAATCCCGGGTGGTCCGGAATCGACCGAGTTGGCCGCCGCGATCCTGGGCGACGCGACCAAGGCGTTCGTCGAGCGGTACCGACTGCAGCACGCCACCATCGAAGTGCTGCAGCAGTTTTCCGAGCGGTTCGTGACGTGGGCCAACGGAAGGCCGGAGCCGTTCTCGCTCGTGCACAGCGACTACCGGCTCGACAACCTGCTGTTCGCCCCACCGGGCTCGGCCGACCCGGTGATCGCGGTCGACTGGCAGCTTGTAACCGTCGGCCTGCCGTTGCGTGACGTCGCGTTCCTGGTGGCGACAGGGTTACCAACGGACAGTCGCCGGGCCGTGGAGCGCGAGATCGTCGATGAGTATCACCGGGCGCTACTCGGCTACGGCGTCGAGGACTATGACGCCGAACGCTGCTGGGAGGACTACCGGTACGCTCTGTTCCATCCACCGATGATCACAGTCCTGGGGGCGTTCGTGGCCCAGGCGACGGAGCGAGGCGATCGGATGTTCACGGTCATGGCCGAGCGCGCCGCGACCGCGATCGTGGATCTCGACGCCTTCTCGCTCCTCTAACGCACCGATCAGAGGATCGAAGGTGCGTGCTGCCGTCCTGACCGACGATCACATCTTCGACATCGCGGACAGGCTGGATCTATCCCAGCCTCAATTAGTTCTAGGAAGGGAGAGGGCGCGTGCTCACCCCATTCGACGACTTTCCGATCCACCCCTCAGCCGACCCGATCGCTCACCCGGCGAGCGGCGACCCGAACCACTACGACAGGTACTGGTTCAACGGTCACAACAAAACCGGGGAGTTGTACTTCGGCGCCGCCATGGGCCACTACCCCGTCCGCGGTGTCATCGATGCGGCGTTCAGCGTCGTGCGCAAAGGTGTGGAGCACTCGATCTTCGCGTCCGGCGCCATGCCCACCGACCGGTCCACGACCGTCGGGCCGATCCGCATCGAGGTGACCGAACCGATGCGCGTCATCCGGTACGTCGTCGAGCCCAACGAGCACGGCATCGAGTGCGACCTAACCTTCCGGGCCACGACGGTGGCGGTGGAGGAGCCCCGACAGCGTCTCGTCACCCCGGACGGCATCGTCCTTACCGACCACACGCGGCTGACCCAGTGGGGCACCTGGGAGGGCAGGGTCGCCGTCGACGGCGACGAGCTACGGATCCACCCTGAGCAAGTGCCCGGGACGCGTGACCGCTCCTGGGGCGTCCGCCCGGTGGGAGAGCAGGTCAAGAACCTCCGCCAACCCCCGACGTGGGGGATCTTCTGGCTGTGGGCGCCGCTGCACTTCGACGACCGCTTCGCCCACCTCGCCCTCCATGAGCATCCCGACGGGTCGCGGTGGCTGGAGACCGCTCTCCTGCTCGAACCGATCCCCGACAGCGCGGCGCCCTGGAGCACCGCCGGCGTGCGGGAGTGCCGGAACATTCGATACGAGCTCGAGTGGGAGCGAGGACGCCGCGAGATCAAACGCGCCAAGCTCTGGTTCGAGCACCCGGGCGAGGGCGAGGTCCACATCGAGCTGGAGAAGGTGCTGACATTCCGGATGCGTGGCATCGGCTACTGGCACCCGTACTGGTCTCATGGCAGTGTCCACGGCCAGCTCGAGACCGGCCGGGAGTCGATCAAGCTCGACGACTTCGACCCGCTCGACTTCTCGTCGATCCATTTGCAGAACCTGGTGACGGCCAAGATGGGCGGGCGCGCTGGCGTCGGTGTGGTCGAGCAGATCCACCTCGGCCCGCACGAGCCGACGGGCCTCACCGGCTTTCTCGACGGGTACAGCTCGTGAGTGCTACGTCACGAGCCTGCTGCTAGTAGCTCGAGCTGTTGCTCATCCCGGCCGCGCTGTCACGAGCTGGCGGGCGTTGTCCCGCATGATCTTCCGCACATCTGCCTCCGGCAGGCCCTTCAGGTCCTCGACGAAGTCCCTCGGCTCGGCCAGGCCCTCGGCGTGCGGCCAGTCGCTCCCGAACAGGACCCGGTCAGCGCCGACGCGCTCGATGAGGGCGAGCACGTTGTCCTCGAAGAAGGGCGAGACCCACACGTGTCCGAGGAACTGCTCCACGGGATCGGAGTCGAACTCGTGGCTCACCTGCACCTTGAGCGACTTGAGCCTAGTCAGGAGCGGACGGACCCACCCCGAGCCGGTCTCGATCGTCGCGACGCGCACCTTCGGAAACCGATCGAACACCTTGTCCGCGATGAGTGACGCCATCGTGTCGTGGATCGGGCTGGCCGACAGCAGCCGCTTGAGGAGCGGGATGCGGAACGACTCCAGCTCGCCGCTGAGCCCCCAGAGCTGCTCGTAGGCGGCGTAGCTCGAATCGCCGCTATGTATCAGGAGCGTGATCCCGGCCTCATTCAGCCGAGTCCAGAAGGGGTCGTGGTCGCGGTGCCCGGGCGAGCGGCGCCCGCCTGGGCCGTTCACGGGCGCGGGGCGCATGAGCACTACGGGCGCGCCGTGGTCGAGCGCGTATTCCAGTTCCGCCACCGCCCAGTCGACATCAATGAGGCTGATGTACGGCGGCGCGTAGATCCGCTCTAGGTAGTTGAATCCCCAGTCCTCGTCAAGCCACCGGTTGAACGCCGTGAAGGCAGCCTTGAACGCAGGGACGTCGTGCTCGAGAGCGGCCTCCATACCGACGCCGAGAGTCGGCAGCAGGAAGCACGACTCGATGCCTTGCTCGTCCATCACCTTCAGCCGAGCGTCGCGGTCACGGTATTCCGGCCGCTCAGCGATGGGTTGTAGCTCGCCGAAGGCGGCTCGCATGTCCGAGACGCCTTCCTTGGCACGGAAGTACGACGTCAGCGCGCCGGGTAGCGAGACCCGATCGAATCTGGGGTTCGGAATGAAGCGGTTGATCTTCCCACCGACCACGAGGCGCTGCTTGCCTTCGACCTCCGCCCACTGCATCGCCCGCTTTCGCATGGCGGGGTCTATGCAGCGGGTGAACGCGTCGGTTGCCTCGTAGTAGTGGTTGTCAGCGTCGAAGACCGGGTAATCGATCATGCCCACAGACTAGACCGCGTTGCAGAACCCGTCTAGAATCGGGTTCTAGTCAGTCCCACACGGAGCACGTATGAGGAGTATGGAGCCGCAGGACTCGAGACGAGCTGCGTCTCCACCCGCAGTGGAGTCCCTCGACGAGGTCAAGCTGGCCCGCCGGTCGAGGATCGTCCAGGCCGCCATCAGGATGATGACGACGACGGAGTACGACCGGATCCAGATGAAGGACGTGACTGCGCTGGCCGGGGTGGCGCTCGGCACGACCTATCGGTACTTCTCCTCGAAGGACCACCTCTTCAGCGAGGCTCTGCTCACCTGGGCCGACCGCTTTCCGACGCAGCCGCCGGCGCCGGGCAGGCGCAGCGTCGATCAGCTCAAGGTGGCGTACCACACCGCGGTGCGCGCGTTCGAGCCCCATCCCACCGTCTACGGCACGATCGTCGTGCTGCAGGCATCCAGTGACCCGTACACCAAGCGGCTCTTTGACGAATTCGCGACTCGGCAGGAGGCGGCGTTCGCACGATACCTGCCGCGGATCTCGTCGCCCCGGCGTGAACAGATCGTCTCGGTCATGAGTGCGGTGCTCGATACGAATCTCCGGATCTGGGCTGTAGGGCGGCGGTCGATCGAGCGGGTCCACGAGAACATCAATAGCGCCGCTGAGCTGCTGCTCAGCAGTTGACACGTCACGAGTCGAGGCCGAGCACGCGCAGTGCGTTCGTGCGCAGGAACCTGGGCCACACCTCGTCCTTGAGCGGCACCGTTTGCATCTCCGTCATTATCCGCTCGAGCGAGAGGCCCATCGGGAAGTACCCGCCGTAGATGATCTTGTCGGCGCCCCTTGTGTTGGCGTAGTCGATCACCGCCTTCGGATAGTACTTCGGTGCAAAGGCGCTGGTCGAATAGTGAAGGTTGCGCCACTTGAGCATGAGCTTGACGATCAGGTCGGTCCACGGCTCACAGCCGTGGCGGGTGACGAAGACGAGGTCGGGGAAGTCGTACATGACCTCGTCTATGAGCTCGACTTTTTGGCATGCCATCGGCAGCCGAGGCCCGGGGACGCCAGCGCACACAAAGACCGGGACCCCAAGTTCGACGCACTTGGCATAGATTGGATACATCTTCTTGTCGTTGATCGCGACCTGCGGGCTGTAGCCGGCCGGGAACATGCCGACCGCCCTGATGCCGTAGCGCTCGTGGTGGGCCACCAGCTTGCGGATACCGTCCATACCCCGGTTGGGGTCGATACCCGTGGATGGGATGAACCGGTCGGGCTGCTGGCGAAGCGCCCGCTGACCCACCTCGCTCGCCACCCCGATCAAGGCCCTCTCGATCCCCCAGTTGTCCATCTCGCGCAGCGTCATAGCGACAGGATCCGATGACTGGCTGAACTGTTCGTCCGGAACATCTTTGAACATGTACTCGACCGGGAATTGAAAGCTCTCGCGGGACTCGGCGTCTTTCGTACGCGAGGTGATGAACCGGTATTGCTCCTTCATGTCCGGCGCCGGAAAGCCGATCATCGTGTCGATGACCCGGATACCTGTCGGAATGCCCATCCCGTTTCCTCCCTCTGGCCTTCCGTAGCCGCAAAGTTATAGGCTTCGTGAAGATGCCCGCACGGCGGGCTCGGTCTCATCGAGCGAGACATGAACGGCGGTCTTCAGTGCGCTGACTGGCAGCGGCTCCAGCGCAGTGTCACACGCGCTCACCGGCCATCAGCGCCGCCAGGACGTCGAACGTCTCGAGCGCCTTGACCGCAGCCACCACCCGCTCGACCCCGACGCGGGAGATCTCCTGGGGCTGCATCCGCTCCCCAGTCCCCGCCGTCACCACGGCCGAGATGTAGAACTCCGACACCGCCGCTCGGTACCGGGTCCACAGTTGGTCGGCGTCGACGGTGACGCCGGTAGTCCCAAGCCGGGCAGCGTAGCGGTCGACGAGGCCCCGCTCGATCTTTCTCGCCACTTGAGTCTCGACCGATGCCACTACGAAGTAGGCCACGTCGCGGATCCCCGGACCGGCCATCACGGCCTGCCAGTCGAGGAGTCCCGGTGCGGCACCTTCGAAGAAGAGGTTCCCGAGATGTGGGTCGCCGTGGATCACGGTCTGGGGTTCGGCGGCCCAGAAGGCGTCCACCCCCTCCTTGCACTCGAAGAGCACGCGGCTCTTGCGCTGGATGTCGCCCGGGACGATGTCTGCCGCCTGCCCCTTTAGGTCGCCGAGGATGCGGCGCACGAACAGATTACCGAGGAACGTCGCTGCCGGAGACCGGCCGACCAGGAGCCCGAGGTCGGTGGTAAAGCGGTCGGTCTGCCAGAACGCGCCGTGGAGGTCAGCGAGCGCGTCGACCATCGCCTCAGCCTCCGCGGTATCACAGGGCTCACGGATGTCACGAAACCGAGCTCGGCCGGACAGGTCTTCGAGAACCATCACATTGCGCCCGCGGCGGGCGTCGACCTCAGCGGCGTAGCAGCGCGGCACCCGGATCGGCGCCTCGGGCGCGATGGCGCGGTAGAAGAGCACCTCCCGCTTGCCGAGGTCCATGACGTTCATCAAGAGGTGCTGCTGGAGGTTCTTCGGCGTGAGCTTGGCGAAGAGGTGGTTGGGCACGTCGACGCCGGGATCGGCGTCGACGGCGATGCGAGCGCGCAACGCGGTGCCGTGGTGCTCGTCGACGACGCGCGCCGACCGGATTGCTCCCGGCCGCAGCTTCATGGCGCCTTCGAGCCAGCGCGACGTGATCCCGCTGCTTCGTAGGGGCACCGCACCACCCGTGGGGAGGCCCCGATCAAAGCCGGCGCGCAGCGCTTCCCTGGCCACCAGGCCGACGCTCTGGGCGACCAGCGGAACCGACGGGGACATCGCAGGAACCTCCCCTGACTAAGAAACCCAACGGGTTACCACGAAACGACCTCTTCTCTATAGTGGCAGCGCTGCAGGACGTTGGCTGCTTCGACGCCCGAACGGGTGTTCACCGGCACCAGCGCGACGCCGGCCTGGAACAGGCGACGGCGGCCGCCCGATCGGCTGCGCCGCAAGCCGCTCGTAACCCGGAGGCGATGAGGAGACACTCCGCTACGAGGCGGGTCACCAGTGCAGGGACGCTACGTCGCCGGGCCCTACCGAGAACAGCTACGGTCGGTCTTCATGATCGATGACAACGCAGTTGGGAAACTCCTCACTCGGGCGCGGCGCGAGGTCGACGAGGGGCTACTGCCATCGTGCCAGCTGGCCCTGGGCCTGGAGAATGAGATCGTCGTCAACGAGGCGTTCGGGAATACCACGCTCGACAGCCGGTACGTGATCTTCTCGGCCACCAAGGCGGTGGTCGCTGGCGCCGTGTGGCAGCTCATCGGATCCGGGGAGCTGGATGTCACCCGGCGGGTTGCCCACTACATCCCTGAGTTCGGTACCAACGGAAAGGACGTCGTCACCGTCGAGCAAGTCATGCTGCATACCAGTGGTTTCCCTCGCGCGCCGCTCGGCCCCCCGGAGTGGGCCAGCCGGGAGGCGCGCATCTTGCAGTTCTCGCAGTGGCGGCTCAACTGGGAGCCCGGGACCCGTTCTGAGTACCACCCGACATCGGCGCACTGGGTGCTGGCTGAGCTGGCCGAGCGGCTGACCGGAACGGACTACCGCCAGGTGATCAACGAGCGGGTCACCGGCGCGCTCGGGCTGCGGACGCTCCGCCTCGGCGTCTCGGACGACATCGCCCCCCTCCAGCTGTGCGGGTCAGAGCCGACGCCAGAAGAGCTCATGGCCCTGCTCGGGATCTCGGAGCTGCCCGTCACCGAAGTGACCGACGAGGCGCTCATGAGCTTCAACGACCCCGCCGTGCGAGCCGTCGGCATCCCCGGCGCCGCTGCTGTCGGGACCGCGCACGATCTGGCCCTCTATTACCAAGCCCTCCTCCACAACACCGGCGACCTCTGGAAACCCGACGTGCTGGCCGACGTCACCGGCCGGGTCCGCAACCGCCTCGCCGACATCCTCTACCGGGCACCGGCCAACCGCAGCCTGGGCCTGATCCTCGCCGGTGATGACGGCTTCTCCTCGGTACGCGGCATGGGCCGCACCGAGTCCCCAAAGGCGTTCGGCCACAACGGTGCCGGCGGTCAGATCGCCTGGGCCGATCCGGCGACCGGACTGTCATTCGCCTACCTCACCAACGGGCTGGACCGGCACATGATCCGGCTGGGCCGGCGGGGCACCGCTCTCTGCAGCCTAGCCGGCGTCTGCGCTGCGCCCTCTTAGCGAGCTCGTCGAGCAGCCCGGGCCAGGTCGACCGGCTTGTCCGCCCTGGTGCAGTGACAGCTCCGGTTCACGAGCGAAACGAAGGCGCCGAGGCGATGTTCCTCGCATGGGTCGCCGGTCGTCGACAGCCGCTCGCCAGCTCGGATCGATCGAAGTGCTCTGACCCGCTGGCGCCGACTAGGCGGAGCCGGTCGCCACCGGAGGCGGCGCCTCGAGCAGGACCTTCTTCAGTACCCGCAGGCCCTGCTCCATATTGGCGAGGATGCGGTGCGGTTCCGGAAGCACCTCGGGCGTGGTGATGAGGCCAATCGACAGCCGGTCGGCGTAACTGTAGGCGGTGAGGTTCAAGTTTGCCGGGTGGGTGGCGAGGGCGAAGGAGATCCAGTCGACCACCTCGACCGGGCCGGCCCAGCGCGTCGTCGTCGGCCCCGGCACGTTCGCCGTCGTCACATGGTTGAAGACCTTCGGGGAGCGATCCATGGCCAGCTTCACGAAGACCGGAGCCAGCCGGCAGGTGTAGTCGGCCCACCGCCCCGCCATCTTCACCCCCGTTACCGTCCGAAGCTCGACGCCGTGGCGGCAGCTCTGTCCGGTATGCCGCATTCGCTCGAGCGGGTCCTCGAGGTTGGTGAAGAGGTTCACGTTGGTGGGCGTGACGAAGTTGCCGTCGACGTGCCGGTCGGAGCTGGGGTCGCCTGCGCCGATGCCGAAGGCCGCAACCATCGGCTGTGACGTGTCCTCACCGCGACGCAGCAGCTCGTCGCGCAGGGCGGCGGCGATGAGCGTGTGGTACACACCATTCACTGTTACTCCGGCTGCCTTTGACACCGCCCGGAGGTCGCCGAAGTCCAAGGCGTGCGAGGCACAGAGCCGCATGCTCCCGAGGCCTCGCGGTGAACGCCCGGGGCGAGCCTATGAAGGCGGGGAGGTCAGGGTGCCCACGCCGAAACCTCTGAGCCCGGCGGGTACTGGCGGCGCCATCAAGGAGCAGCCGCCCCAGTTGAGCAACGAGCTGGGGCGCCTGGCAGAGCACCTCACGCTGCAGCTCACGATCGGGCACCGGCGCACGCGTCGACCGCGGGGCAGTCGGCACGGGCGCGCCCGGCGCGTCGCTGGTCAGCGCTAGCAGCGAGTTGAGCGCGCCCTGCCCGTCGGTCACGGCATGGTGGATGCGCACGACGACCGCCTGACGGCCGCCCTCGAGGCCGTGGACCAGCGTGGCTGCCCACAGCGGCCTCGTCCGATCGAGGTTCGTCTCCGCCAGCCGGCTGTGCACCTGGTCCAGCTCGGCCCGGCCACCGGGGGCCGGCACCTGGACCTCGTCGAGGTGACGGTCGAGGTCGAAGTCGGGGTCGGGCTCCCAGAACGGCCGGGCCGGGAACCAGCGGGCGGCCCGCACCCGCTGAGTGAGGCGCGGCAAGAGGCCAAGACGAGGCCCCAGCGCCGCTCGCAGATCGGCCAGCGTCAGCTGGCGCCCCAGGCCAGACGGGTCGAAGACCACGGTCTTGAGCGTGTGCCCGGGGTTGCCAGGCCACTCCCAGTGCCAGAGGAGGGCGTCGGTACCCGTCATGCGGTCCATCACACTGTCTCCACCGTCGTGGCGACCTCGTCGAACGGGTCGGCGATCATTGTGGGCGAGCCCAGCCCGGACGCTTCCTTGTGGCCGTCACTGACGTGCTGGTGCCACGACAGCGTCTCCACGGAGGGGAACAGAGCGTCGGCCTCGGTCGGTGGCTTCATGACCTGTCCCCCTTGTGATCGTTCTGGCCGTGGCGTGCACGTCCCGATCTCGCCTCCAATGCTAGACCGGCCGTCTTTTCAGGGCCCGCCCGGCGGATTCAGCCACCGATCGCCCAGCGCGGGTCGACCCCGTCCGGGTCACTGCCGCCAGATCCATCTCCTCGGCTGTCGTCTCCTCGAACGTGGCCAGTAGTCGGCCATTCGACGGGTCCACCGTCGTGAGGCTCACGTGATCCTCCCTCCCCGATCTGGCGCCTGCGTCTATGGCAGTGTCAGCCGGCCGGATCGGACAGCGGCGGCGACACTGCCGTCGACCAAGACGTCGACGCCAGTGATGAACGACCAGTCCGGGCCGAGGAGGAAGGCGGCGGCCGAGGCAATGTCATCGGGAGTACCGAGCCGCTCCGCGGCTGATGCGTCGATCATCGGTCGCATGATCGGACCAGTTGCCGCCCCAAGTTCCTACTGACCCATCGCGGTCGAGATGATGCCGGGGCTGATCGAGTTGACCCTGGCGCCGCGCTCGCCCCAGGCCACGCTGGCGGCCCGGACCCGGAGTTGGTTGGCTCGGGCGACGCTGGCAAGCGCTTCGTGCGACGAGACATCGAGCTGGTGAGCGGTCACGCTGTGGCCCTCGCCAGACAGCGATTCGGCAGCCGCCTGCGGCGTGTCCTGGTCAGAGTCGGCCACCAGCACGGTCCTGCCGGAGCTCTGGCGCGGCGCGATCGCCGGACCCATCCCCCCGACGCCGATGAAGAACCAGCACCTCCCTACTCGCCCTCCACCTCCTTGACGTCCGTCGACGCCATGATCGTCACTCCGGAGCATCCTGGGTGGCGCCTTGGAGAGCTGCCGAAGCCAGCCCGCTGTGCCGGACAACGTTCGAAGGCCCCCGGATCGAGGTTGAAGAGGTCTCTCTTGCTGAACATGTAGTCGGCCTCGCCATGCTCGGCCACCCACGCCACGGCGGAGTCGACGTCTGGCGTTGCCAGAAACTGCAGAAGTTGAGGCAGGTTCGCCTCCCAGGGATCCGGCCATGTAGCCCCGAGCCGACCAGAGCGGTACCAGCTCTCCCGCCAGCTCGGCGTCCCAGCTGTCCGCGAACTGTATCGTCGCCGACCGTCTCCGCCCGCGCAGTCGCCGACGATCACCCGGGTGAATCCGACATTCAGGTCCTCGACCCGCCACAGCTCGACGAGCTTGTCGAGCGCCGCCCTGCCAACGACGTACGTCACCGCCACGGATTGTCGGCTCGAGCTCACCCGTGGCGTGCAGGAAGTAGGGTGGTCACCGCTCCTGGCAGTCGCTTCCATGGGCTCCGGTGATCGAAGGCGTAGCTACTACTTCACTGAGGCGTACGGGCGAAGGCCGCCAAGTGGTCCAGAACGGAGACACCCAGATCACGAGCGGCATCTTCCGACAGGTGAGGGGCCACATAGACCATGGTCAGCCGGAGCGTACCGCCAGCCGTCAGCGCCTGGCAGAACAGGAGGGGGAAGCTGGCGCCATGCACCGACGCACCACCGCGGATCGTCTTCGGACGCAACGTGCTGTCCGGCGTCGTCAACTCCAGTGCTCCCAGGTTGGCGAGCGTCAGCGGTGTCACCGGCCGTTCAGATGTCACGAACTGCTGGATGAACTGGTCGGCGAGGAGCACCATCACAAGCTGATCGCCTCGATTCATGCTGGTCACTATCTGGGTCGTGACATCCCGAGCCAGCTCCCAAGGTGGGCGCTTGCCCACCGCCTGGTGTCTCGAGAAGATGTTGCCGGGATAGGCACCTAAGTTGGCCACCGGCACCGGCTCCCGAAGGTGTGGCCGAAGATCGATCGTGTGCGCCAGGACGATCACGTCGTCGTCGTGGGGACAAGCCAGCTCGTCCAGGGCCATCATCAGCGCCCCACCGACGACGCCCTGCATCGAGGTCCTGTTGTCGTGGGCGAGTTGTCGCAGGCCGGCAGTCTGTTTTGCGGGCACCTCCAACGGCAACACACGGGACACTTTGTCCTCATAGGTCTGCGAGGGGAACATGACCAGCGTCTCTCCGGCCACCGCGGCCTGCCGCGAGACGAACCCATCTATCTGCTCCTGCAGCCGGCTGCCGCTCAGCCACTCGGGCAGCAAAGCCTCCAGCGGGGGCGAAATGCCCTGGGCGGGAGCGATGTCGCCATTCTCGCCACGACGAAACGCCTCGTATTGACTCAACAGGTCCCGGCCGAGCACAAAGAGCGATCGCCCGTCGCAGAACGAGTGGGCGCACGATACGATCAGCTCCCCACCGGGTCTCTCAGAGGCCAGGAGGTGGACACGAATGGGCGGCTGGCCGTCAAAGCCGATCTGCCGGTTGAGCTCGTCGTCGAACACCCGCATCCAGTCGTCGGGTCCGGTCCGATCAATGACGGAGAACTCAGGAGGCTCGCGGTCGTCCAGCACGAAGAATGGTCTCTCATCGCCTCGTGTGGTGATGCGGGCACGCAGGATCGGCCGGCGGGCCACCATAGCCCGGAAGGCCCGTTCCATCACCGCCGGTTCGACGGGACCGTCGAAGTCGATCATCCCGACGAGATGCCCCATCGACTCCTGCTCCAGTAGGTACAAGATGTACTCCGTCGCGCCGAGTTGCCTCACCCGCTCCGGTTCCTTTGTGGGCCCGCCAGGGTCCATGGCCAGCCTCCCCCTCCGGCAGCGACGCCGCTTATCGCCAGGATCACGGTTCTCGTCAATGCTAGGCGCCTTGCCATACGGAGTGGAAGGGGCTTCGGAATCGTGGGCGCGGGTCGTTGGTCTATCCTCACCTCGCCGGGTCACCAGCGACTGCGACCGGCACTCTGCTGACGACCAGTACTCCGGTAGATGGTGGACGGAGGACCTGTCGTAGGCGAGGACTCGCGGCGCTGGCCGAAAGCCGCGTCGGTGGGTGCTGGACCCATCTCGATGTTGGGGTTTCGTATCGCCGAAGATCCGCTCAGCGAGGCGCCAAATAGGCCAACCACTAGAGGGTGACTGCCAGAGCGAGGCTGCGAGCCCTGGCACGAATCGTCTGCAGCTAGAGAATCACGGCATACGCCCCGGAGAGTCGTTCATGGCTGACCCCTTCCTGCGCTCGCCTCGTGCAGCTCGTCGGTGAACTCGGCGATGAGATCGTCGTCCGCTGGGTACCCCGGGAAATACGCACACACGCGATCGGCCCACCCGCCGTAACGCGTCACAATCTCCCTGGCACACTCTGAGGGTGTGCCATGGACGCCGATGGTGTCGATCATCTCATCGGTGACCAGTGTTCCCATTCTGGCCCAATCGCCTCGCTTGGAGAGGGCGTTGAACTCGGGCTGGAGATGGCCCCACCCTTCGACGTCGAGGACGGGCCTGTACGCGGGCGTGGAGCCATAGAACGCGATCACGCTCCGGACGCCCTTGGCCGTCTCGAGCTCCTCATCGGTGCGACCGCAGGCGACGATGACCTCGACGGTCACCTGGATGTCGTCCCGCCTCCGACCGGCAGCAGCAAGACCCCGCTCGATCGCCGGAACCGTCCGCTCTGCCATGTGCCGCCTGGTGTTGAACGGCATGACGAGGATTCCGTCGGCGACCTCGGCGGCCATCTCGTTCATCCTCGGGCCGAGGGCGCCCACGAGGATCTTGGGGACGCTGTGCGGGTTGGGGCCGGGATTGAACGCCGGAGTCATGAGAGTGTGAGTCGTGTAATCGCCGCGGAAGTCGAGCTTCGTGCCGTGCTGCCAGTGCTCGAGGATCGCCTTCGTGGCCAACACCCACTCGCGCATGTGGGCGACGGGCCTGCCCCACGACCCGCCGTAACGCCTCTCCACGTGAGCCTTGACCTGGCTGCCGAGGCCGAGCGAGAAACGCCCCTCGCTGAGCAGTTGCAGGTCGTACGCGGCGTGGGCGAGGTGGATCGGCGAGCGGGGAAAGGCGATGGCGACGTTCGTGTAGAGGTCGAGCCTGCAGGCCGGGGCTGCAGCGACGAGCGGGAAAAACAAGTCGTGCCCGTTTTCGAACGTGAAGGCGCCGTCAACCCCCATCCGATCGAGCTGCTGCACGCGATTCGCGGCGCCGACCACGGACGCCGACAGCTGGATGTCAACCTTTAGCGGAGGCATGCACGCGACCTCTGAGCGAGGAACTAAATCGAATTCGACGTCGAGACTATGCTCTTTGCGGTCCAAGTTAGAAATGTGTCTCGTCGTCCAGAAAGAGAAGCCGTGAAACGTAACGACGTTCCGTGGCCTTCCTCGCGAGCGCTGGCGCCGTGAGCTTCAACATCTCGGAGCTGTTCGAGCGCGTGGTCGACGCCGTGGGCGACCGGACCGCCCTCCACACCCCCAGACGCCGGCTCAGCTACGCCGAGCTCGAGGCGCGCGCCAACCGACTCGCCCACCATCTGCGGGCGAACGGCGTCGGCCGCGGCGACCGGGTCGGCCTCCAACTGCTCAACGGGACCGAGTACATCGAGGGGATGCTGGCTGCATTCAAGCTGTCCGCGGTGCCGGTCAATGTGAACTACCGCTACGTCACTCACGAGCTCCGGTACCTGTACGATGACGCCGACCTCGTCGCCCTCGTCGTCCACCGACAGTTCTGTCCCGCGGTCGATGCGGCGCGCACGCCGACGCTGCGCCACGTGCTCGTCGTGGACGATGGCTCCGATGCGGCGCCGTGCTCGGACGGCGTCGATTACGAAGACGGCCTCGCCGTCGCCGATCACTCCCGGGACTGGTCGGGCCGCTCCGGCGACGACCTCTACATCGCCTACACCGGGGGCACAACCGGGCTGCCCAAGGGCGTCGTCTGGCGGCACGAGGACCTTTTCTTCGCGGCGCTGGGCGGCGGTGACCCGCTCCTCGACAAAGGGCCGATCACCGATCCCAGCGAGCTGCCGTCGCGGTTGCCCGAGATCCCGATGGTGCAGCTGTACGCGCCACCGCTCGTCCACATCAGCGCCCACTGGGGCGCCTTCAACGGGCTCTTCGGCGGCGCAACCGTGGTGCTCGCGTCGCCCGGGCGGTTCGACCCGGGCGAGATCTGGTCGCTCGTCGCCGAGCAGCGCGTGAACATGGTGACGGTGGTCGGCGACGCGATGGCGCGCCCCCTGCTCGATTATCTGGAAGGTCCGGGCCACGATCTCGACGTGTTGTCGCTCTTCGCGCTCGCATCTGGCGGTGCCATCCTGTCGCCGGCGACGAAGGCGCGGATCACCGAGCTCCTGCCAAACGTCATCATATGTCGATACGTTCGGCGCCACCGAGACCGGTATCGCCGCGGCGCGTACGGGCGCAGAGGCGAAGACGTTCACCGTCGACGCCCGGACCACTGTGCTCGACGACGAGCTGCGTCCGGTGGTGCCGGGATCGGGACAGTGGGGCCGGCTCGCGCGCCGAGGCCACCTGCCGCTCCGCTACCACAAGGACCCGGAGAAGACGGCGGCCACGTTCGTCGAGATCGACGGCGAGAGATGGGTGCTGCCCGGGGACATGGCGATCGTTGCTGCCGACGGCACGATCGAGCTGCTCGGGCGCGGGTCGGGTTGCATCAACACTGGCGGCGAGAAGGTCTTCCCGGAAGAGGTCGAGGCAGTGCTCAAGGGGTACCCGGACGTCGAGGACGTGCTCGTCGTCGGTGTTCCGGACGAGCGCTGGGGTGCCCGCGTCATCGCCGTCATACAGCCACGGCCCGGCTCCACCGTGAGACTCGAGGCCTTGCAGGACCAGGCCCGTCACCACCTCGCAGGGTACAAGCTTCCGCGCGAACTCGTCCCCGTCGAGGAGGTCGTGCGCGGTCCCAACGGCAAGCCGGACTACCGCTGGGCCGAGGCGGTCGCGAGGAAGGCGTCCGCGTAGGTCGCCCAATAGTCAAGAGGACGTCATCAGACCTGCTCAGCCAGTCCCGATCAGCCTTTCGCTGACTTCCCACAGCCGCCGGGCAGCCTTCTCATCCCTGGCCGCCTTCGACGGTTCCTTTTGCCGACAGCCGACGAGGTACTTCCCGCTGGTCGCCTCGATCTCGGGTGAGGCAGCCAGCCATACAGCCGTCCTGGCGCCTCTTGCGGGGCTGCGGGCGAAGGGTCGGGCGATACGAAAGGCTAGTGTGAGCCAACGGGTGTCACCGCCGTGGGCAAACTCGCTGGCCACGAAGCCAGGATCAAAGGCGTTGACGGTTACGCCGCTGCCCTTCAGCCGCGCGGCCAGCTCGAAGGTGAAGTACAGGTTCATCAGCTTGGTGGCGCAGTAAACCTCGATGCCCCGATAGGAGCGTCGCTCCCACTGCAGGTCATCGAAGTCGAGGCCCTTTGTCGCCTGGGTGTGGCCCCAAGAGGAGACTACGACCACTCTGGCCGGTGCACTCTCCCTCAGACGGTCGAGGAGCAGATGGGTTAGCAGGAAGTGGCCGAGATGGTTGGCCTGGAACTGTGTCTCCAGACCGTCCTCGGTTAGCTGTCGCTCGGACAGCACCCCGCCGGCGTTGAGGTCGAGCACATGTATAGCCTCAAGTCGTTGGGTCAACTCCCGGGCGCAGGACCGCACCGAAGCCAAGCTCGCCAGATCGAGGGATACGCACTCGATGGAGTCGCTCCCGCCTTCCTTGCGGATATCGTCGACGGCCTGCGTACCTCTGACTGGATCCCTAGAGGTGATTACCACCTTGGCGCCCAGCCGGACCAGTGCCCCAGCAGTGGCCTTCCCAATGCCCGCGTTCCCGCCCGTGATAACCGCGGTGCGGCCGGCCATGTCCATGATGTTCGGGTCCGACTCTGACATCTTGCTCCTCGCTGACGCTTGTCAACGGATAGACCGCTCCACTCCTCCTGACCCCCCGTTGAGGGTACCCCCGACGTCGGTGCTGCCGGCCGTGGACGAGTCGCCTTCACCGGTCTCGATACGCAGGGTGTTGGTGCCGAGAACCCCATCCAACCAGCTCACGCCACGAGCCGGTACTCGTGAATGAGGCCGCCGAGCTTGTCGCTCCGTCGCAGCCGCATAGGATCGGGATGCCTGATCGGGAAGGGTGGCTCCACTCCCGACTCAAACGGCGCGTGTTGACCCAGGGAGCGGTGCGGACGATGTCCGTTGTAATGCCCGACGAACTCGACCAACACGCTCTGCAGTTGGTGCCGGTGGAAGATCAGCAGACGGTCGAGGCACTCTCGGCGGACGGTTCCGACGAAGCGCTCGGCGAACGCATTCGCACGGGGTGACTCGATGGGAGTGCGAAGAACCCGGATGCCTTCGGAGCAGAACACCTCGTCGAAGCCGGCGGTGAACTTGGTATCTCGATCCCGGATGAGGAACTTGGCCGGGCAGGCTCGCTCGGCGAGGACGAAGCTCAGGTTGCGGGCCTGCTGGACCACCCACTCCCCCACTGGCCTGGCCGTGATGCCGCTCAGGTGCACCCGCCGGGTGTCGATCTCGATGAAGAACAGCACGTAGAGGCGGCGAAGCAGCACCGTGTCGACAGTGAAGAAGTCGCAGGCCAGCATCGTCGTTGCCTGGGCCCTCAGGAACTCGGCCCAGGTCGGCCCCGAGCGCCGGGGCGAGGGCTCGATGCCGTGCCGGCGGAGGACGGCCCAGACGCTCGACGGTGCGAGACGCACACCCATCGTGGCCAGCTCGCCCTGGATCCGCCGATACCCCCAGGTCGGGTTCTCCTTGGCCAACCGAAGCACCAGCCGGACCGTACCAGGGGGTACCGCTGGCCGGCCCGACCTGGTGCGCGGATAGGTCCATCGAAGACGCACCAGATCTCGATGCCACCGGAGCGAGGTCTCGGGCCGGACGAAGAAGCGTCCTCGACGCTCCCGCCTGAGTAACCGGCTCAGCCCGGCGAGGAGCGCTCTGTCAGCTGGCCGGAGGGTCGGGCGTGCGACCTGGCGGCGCAGGACCGAGACCTCGTGCCGGAGCATGACGACTTCGACGGCCAGCTCCTCTCGGTCGTTTCGGCACAGCCGGAACAGCTGGAGCAGGCGAAGGAAGGCCTCGTAGAAGAAGGAGAGCGCCACGATCCATCTTGGCCCACAGCCTCACTGTGGCGAAGGTCCACGTGAAGGGCTTGGACGGGGTTCCCGGCACCCACAGGGTAGCTGTACCAGATCGACATTTGCGAGGCCCGGCCCCCGCCCAAGCACGGTAACGGTGCCAAGTCCTGTCGCTCACTTGCGACGGAGCCGGGCGAACTGGAGCAGGCGAACGAAGGCCATGTAGAGGAACGAGAGCGCCACAACCCATCCTCGGGTCCAACGCGAAGTCCAGGTAGAGGGCGTGGATGAGGTTCTCGACACCCACGGGGCGCCGGTCACCCCGAAGCGTGTAGACCAACACCGATGCGTGCCTACGAATGTGTCTTGCTTGACTCTGCAGATGAGCGGGTCCAGGCTGCTGGTGTGACCGCGCGGGCGCTGCGCGACAACCCGGTGGCCACAGCCATATCCGCCGATCCGTTATTCCGGCTCGAAATGCCGTACTCCTTCTTTCGTTCGCAGATGGCGGATGTATCGTCCGTTACGGCCGCCGCACGGTTGGGCCACTACATCCTTGCGGCGGCAGGAGCTGCACCTCCCGGAAAGTGTGTCGGCAGTATGATTACCGAGGAAATGCGATTTATGTCTGTGCCGGCTGAAGAATCACCTGATGAAGACCGCTTCATGTACAGCGCGTGCGTTATGGCCTCGAATGATTCTCCCGAGCCCCACTGGCACGTCGGGCCAGTTGGCGTCGAGCCTGGCCTCCAAAGCATGGGAATCGGCAAGCGGGTAATGCGCGTCCTATGCGACGAACTCGATCGGCGATCCGTCGCCGGCTGGCTTGAGACCGACAAGCCCGAGAACGTCAACTTCTATGAAGGCTTGGGATTTGAACTCGTTCAGGAAGCGCCGATGCTGGCCGCCAAGTTCTGGTTCATGCGCCGAGCTCCCCGGTAACTGGCCTGGCGTTGGGCTCATTTCTGAGCATTTCAGGAGTATCGGTCCCGGAGAGAGTTCCGAGCGTGTGTGGAGCCTGTCGCACAAAACCTCGTGACTGCATGTCCATGCAGCTGCGGGACCAAGTTGCATATTCCACCTGGGTCACCGTCAGCGGATTGCATGGATATGCCGACCTGGGGACTTTGTGCGACAGGCTCTGTGGGGTGTGTATAGGTCCAGCGGCGGCGGACGAGTCCCGGTGCCAGCGCAACAAGGTCGCCGGGGTGACGAGGAAGGCCGACCGGCGCCGTCGATGCACGAGCTGGGCGATGCCGGCGAGCACGGCTCGAATCGGCTAGCTCGTACCATAGGCGCCCCACCTGCCTGCGCAAGACCTCAAGCTGGTGACGCAGCACCATCATCTCGATGTCCTTCTCGGCATCGGTCATGTGGTAGATGCGCACGAGATCGACGACGCGTCGCACCAAGCGGTAGATCATGGACAGGAACACGCGTGGGGTGTCAGAAGTCGGCCTCGCTTGATAGCCCGGGCCTCAGTCCTGTCGGGATAGGGTGCCGCGTCCGCGTGCAGGTCGGTTGTGGAGGAGCCTTGTGGTCTGGTCGTTCGTGTACGTCGCGGTGCGCCGCCTGGCGGAACTCGCGGTGCTGTGCTGCCGGTCCCGGGACGCGAAAGAGATCGAGATCCTGATCCTGCGCCACGAGCTGGAGATCCTGCGCCGGCAGCGCCCCAGGCCGGCACTGGCATCGAAGGACCGGGCGCTGCTCGCCACGTTGAGCCGCCTGCTGCCCCGAGAGCGTTGGTCGGTGTTCCTAGTCACACCGGCCACGCTGCTTCGCTGGCACCGACGGATGGTCGCCCGCCACTGGACCTACCCGAACGCGCCGAAAGGACGACCACCGGTTCCGGGCCACGTACAGGAGCTCATCGTCCGACTGGCCGGGGAGAATCCCCGCTGGGGGTATAAGCGGATCCAAGGTGAGCTGACCGGCCTCGGCTACCGGGTCTCAGCTTCTTCTATCCGCCGGGTACTGCGGGCGCACGGGCTCGGCCCGGCGCCTGCCCGTGCGGCGGCGTCCATCAGCTGGCGGGCGTTCCTGCGGGCCCAGGCCCACGGCATACTGGCCTGCGATTTCTTCACCGTGGACACCGTCTGGCTGCAACGGCTGTATGTCCTGTTTTTCATCGAGGCAGACACCCGCTTGGTGCACCTGGATGGCATAACGGCCAACCCGATCGGACCGTGGGTGACCCAGCAGGCCCATGATCTCGCCATGAAGCTGGAGGACCGCGGCTGGCGGGTAGCCCATCTGATCCGCGACCGGGACGCCAAGTTCACCGGGCCCTTCGACGAGGTATTCCGCTCGATCGGCGCCAGTGTCATCCGGACCCCGGTCCAGGCGCCGAACGCCAACGCGTTCGCCGAGCGTTGGGTAGGCACCGCACGCCGAGAGTGTCTCGACCATTTGTTGATCGTCGGACGACGCCATTTGCAGCGGGTTCTTAGCGAGTTCGTCCAGCACTACAACGCGCACCGGCCACACCGCGGCCTCGGCCTGTCACCACCACAACCGCGCCCGAACCACGCTGAAGGCGGAGCGCCACCGATCGAACGGATCGCCCGTCACGACGTGCTCGGCGGGTTGATCCGCGAATACCAGACCGCAGCCTGACATGAATCGCCTTTAGGCACCCCACGGGGTACGGGTTGGCAAGTCGAAGCCGCTGCCGGGCGCGCTTACCTGGAGCATCCCGATGAGGCACAGTTCAGCGTCGAGGTCGCCCCTGGCCGGGTGCTCGCTCTCAGTGGTACCCGGCTCACCGACCGGGACGCGACATTGCTGCGCGTGTTCCTCGACCAGATAAGACTCGCTAGAGAGCGAGCCGAGCTCGAGGCGATTGGGGATGAGCAACACCCTGTGGCGGGCTGACGGGGCGCCCAGACTCTCAGCCCTGATAACCACTGCTCAGCCGGGAACCCGTCGGATCAACCGGATCAACCGGCTCAACGGCCACACGGACCAGTTCTCAAGCAAGCATTCCCCTTCCTCGGGACGCCCGAATCACGGGCACCCAACGTGTCGACCGCAATGGAACTATGGCTTACGCTTCGTCGACAGTCGGCTGCTCTGCCGTGTGCAGTCGGAAAAGGATGCCGTCCGGATCAGGCAAGTCGACGAACGCGCCAAGGTCACTGTGGGTGACCTCTCCATGGGCTGCCCCTATGCGATCACACCATGCGATCCACTGCTCGAGGGCCTCCTCGCTGGCGACTGTTGCGGCAATTGGGGTGAACCCAGCAAGCGACGCAGCACGGGGTGGATCGAGGTGCAGTCCCAGTGCAAGACCAGAAGCATGAACGAGCACCACCCCGAGGACCTCTTCTTCCAGCTCCTCATCGAGGAGGGTCTCGAATCCGAGAACCTCGACATACCAGTCGCGGCTTGCCCAGACATTGCTCACGGGAAGTCGTACGTGATGAAGACCAGCAAGCTGGGGCAGCATCTATGGGATCGCCCCCTCGGCCTCGACGACACTCATTGGCGCCATCATTTCATCACTATGGCCCTCCCGAGGACAGGACACCCAACGGCGCGCTCCTGGGCGCCCGGTTGGTTGGGGCGCTCCCTAGTGCCAGCCCAAGGCCCTCCCTGGAGCGTCGCTGCATACCGGCTCCCCTGATCAGCGTGGGATAATTGCGCCAGTATGTTGGCAGTCAGCCTCGGCCTCGGCATCACGCTGCTCTTGTTCGCGGCCGGGGCGCTGTGGACTGCCTACCGCTTCCATGTCGGGGCTCTTGACGCCAGGCGTTGGCGGAGAAAGTCGCGGTATCGGTCCCGAGATCAGCTCTGGACTGGCCCGAGGTCAACGTGATTGCGGCGATCCCTCAACCGGATGCCAGCGATTACGCGATTATCTCGGTCGCCTGGCCGGCCCGCCCCTGGATGAGGGCGTCGTTGCTCTTGGCCCTCGACGAACGATCCCATCACACGATGAGGGTGTTGTCCGAGTGGTGCACCCAGGGTGCCCGGGTTGTCCTGGTGTCGCTCGGCAATGGGTTCATCGAGATGCGTCGGCGCCAGAGCCTCGAGCGGCTGAAGGTGTTACTCGTCGCCGAGGATCGGCTGTCGCTGCCTTGAGGCCGCCACAGGTTGACGCCGGGCGCATCCCGGGCGTCTCCGGTCGCGTGAGGTCATGACTGGCCTGGGACGAAGCGGAGGCCGGATCCCGGCTCTGTCAGGAAGTTGTGGGTGCCGAGAACTCCATCCGAGCAGCTCACGCCACCAGCCGGTACTCGTGGATGAGGCCGCCGAGGACGGTCGTCCGCCGTAGTCGCGTCGGATCGGGATGCTTGATTGGCCGGGGCAGCTTCGCTCCGGACTCGAGCGGCGACTGCTGATCCAAGGCGCGGTGCGGACGATGGCTGTTGTAGGGCCATGAAAATGGCCACTGGCGCCGCGGGCTCGGCTGAGTAGGATCAGCGCACCGGGTCTGGGGCTCCAGGGAGAACGCAGGTCGGGCAGGCCGCGATCGCTCACTATGGGCTCCGAGCCCGCTGTTGTAGCTGGCCGCCCCTGCGACTGGCCCGGTTGTGCCAAGAGCACGGATCCGTAGTTGTCGTTCGCCCACCTGTCTCCCACACCCACGATCAAGGAGGCAGGATGCGATTCATCGGACTCGACGTCCATCGTGATTTCTGCGAGGTAGCCGTCTGCGCCAACGGGCAGGTCCAACGCCACCCCCGAGTGCCTGCTCGGAGACCAGCCCTCATGGCCTTCGCCGCTACCCTGCAGCCAACTGACCACGTCGCCCTGGAGGCAACAGGGAACGCCTTGGCCATCGCCCGGCTGCTGGAGCCTCACGTGGCCAGAGTGGTCATCGCCAACAGCGCTGCCATCAAGGGCATCGGCTCGGCTCGGGCCAAGACCGATCGCCTGGATGCCCGAACCCTGGCCCAGCTGCTCTCCGCCGGGTTCCTCCCAGGCATCTGGGCCGGCGACGAACCCACCCGGCTGGCTCGGCGTCGGATGTCCCGTCGAGCCCAACTGGTGAGGGAACGTACCCGCCTGAAGAACCAGGTCCATGCCGTGCTGCACCGCAATCTGGCCGAACGCGCACCAGCCTCTGACCTCTTCGGCGTGAGGGGTCGGCGCTGGCTCGCCGGCCTCGCACTTCCCACCGACGAGGAAGAAACCGTCCTCGCCTGCCTGCGCCAGCTCGACTTCCTGGGCGAGGAGCTCCGCCGCCTGGACGAGGTGATCGCCAAGGAAGCCCTCACCTCCGAGGCCATCCGTCGCCTGCTCACGGTGCCAGGCGTGAACCTCGCCACCGCCGCTGCCTTCATGGCCGCGGTCGGTGATATCCGCCGCTTCCGCACACCCCGGTGCCTGGTCAGCTACCTCGGTCTGGACCCAAGCGTCCGACAGTCCGGCCTCGCTGCTGCCCGCCACGGCGGCATCTCCAAGCAGGGCTCCGCCGGCGCTCGCCACGCCCTGGTCGAATCCGCCTGGGTCGTCGCCCGTTCTCCTGGACCCCTCCACGCATTTGCCCAGCGAGTTCGGGCTCGTCGCGGGACCAATGTCGCCACTGTCGCCGTTGCCCGCAAGCTGGCCGTCCTGTTCTGGCACATGCTGACCAAGGGCGAGGACTACGCCTTCGCCCGCCCCTCCCTGACCACAGAGAAGCTGCGCCGGCTCGAGTTGTCGGCTGGCGCTCCCACCACCCGCGGCAAGCGAAGCGGCGGGCGGTTCTATGCCTCGCCTGACCAATACCGACGCGAGCTCACCGTTCTCACCCAGGCGGAAGCCGCTTACCGCCGTCTTGTCGCCGATCGCAGGCCTCATGGGGGTCCAAAGTCAGCGATTACCACTTGACTTTCATCCGTAGTGGCCGACGAACTCGACCATGACCCGGTGCAGCTGGCGCCGATGGAAGATGAGAACGCGGTCGAGGCACTCCCTGCGAATCGTGCCCACGAATCGCTCGGCGAAGCTGCGGGCCCGCAGCAGCCCAGAGCAGAATGGGCAGCGCCAGCGCGTGGCGCCGGCAGCGTCCGGCCCGCTGTGGCGGACCATGCGCCACCGGGCCCGCAGGTTGAACTTCGCCTCGTAGGCCAGCTTCTCGGCCTCGGGCGCACCCCGAGGCGGGACCGGCAGGTCCCTGAGCTCACGGGGCAGCTGGCTCCAGTACAGCTGTCCGTCCACAAGGACCGCCTGGCCGGAGAACGGCCGCACACCACGCTGGTGGGTCACGGCCTGGAAGGTCTGATGGATGCCGGCCTGAGCCAGCTTGTGGTGGGTGGTGCCTGGGGCACACAGCGAGTAACCCGGGTCCCAGACCACGTCCTCGATCGGGGCCCCCGCCTGCTTGGCGGCGATCAGGTGATCGACGACCGCCCGCCCCCGATGCGTGCCCGCCGGGGCCAGGCCGATGCTGGTGACGACGCCGGGTACCTCCTCAGAGAGGTTGACCCTGTCGACGTAGTTGGTCCAGCTGACGTCTCGGGCCTGGACGCGCCAGGTGCAGCTCGTAGCCGACATAGGGCCCCGCAGGTCGGCTGTTGGTGGCCGAGCGGTGCCCGGCTCGGGCGTCCGGATCGGCGGTGTAGATGTTGCGCCCGTCCGCTCCCCTACCGAGGACCCTGGCCTTGCGTTGCGGCCTCCTCGGCTTGGGCACCGCTTCCTCCTCAGCCAGCTGGGTCTCGGCCGCCTCACCATCCAGGGTCACCGTCGTGGCCTCGCCGTGCAGCGCGCCCCAGGTCTCGACATCGGTGCCGTCGACGGCCACCGAGCTGGAGGTGCGGAACTCCTCCGGGATACCGGCGAGGGCGAGTTGGTTGGCGAACCACCTGGCGGTGATCCCAGGAATTCCGGCGTCGAGGATTCCCGCCAGCTTGACGAAGACAGCGCTCGAGACGGTCGTAGGTGCGCTCCGGGTCGTGATCGACGATCCCGAGCTGCTGACGCTGGTCGTCGCTGAGCGCGTTGATGACCCGGGCGACCCCGATGAGGTGCGCCTTGTGATGGCGGGCCAGGGCGTTGAGCTGGCAGGCCACCAGCAGGCCCCGCAGGCTGATGGTGCGGTGCCGTCCCACCTCGGCGTCCATGTGCGGGCGCAGGACGGGGACCACGCCGGAGCGGTCCACGATGCCGCAGGCCAGCTGCAGCTCGTGGGCGGTCGTCGGCCGACCGGCGGCATCCAGAGGAGGGCGGCGCTTCATGACCGCCCCCGCAGCAGCTGCCGTGCCTCGACCTCATCGAGGGTCGGCACGAAGGCGAGCAGGTCCGAGAGGACGGTGACGCCGGCCAACCCGGCTGCTCGAGCCAACTCCGGCAGCCGGGTCCCCATGGCCAGATGCGTCGCCAGCCAGGTCGCGCGCAGCCGAGAAGCCGAGAACTTCGGATGCCCGTGGGGAACGACCAGCGAGGCCGCCAACGAGCCGGCTCGGTTGCGGGCCGTCGACCGACCACCGACCAGGAACTCCTCGCCCGCGGTGGCCGCCAACCGGAGTACTTCATCCTCCCAGCGAGCCAGCACCGGGATGATCCGAGCAGCCGGCTCACCGACTCGGATCACCACCACGTCCTCCTGGGTCGTCACGTCAGCGGCGGCCTACCCGAGCGACCCAACGACCATCGAGGCCAGCTCCGGCACCCAGGGCGAGCAGCGCATGGGCGGCCCTGCGGCGTGCCGGCGTCGGCTGGTGCTCAGCGTCGACGCACAGCCCCTCGATCTGAGCGGCCGTGTATGGCACAGCGACGAGTCGGCGAGCCACCGGAGCCGGCCGAGGCTCCCATGGTGCCGTCCTCGTCAGGAGCGGTCCGACCCGCCGCAGCTCTGCCCGGTACGTCGCCCGAGACCGACCGACCGCCAGACCAATGGCGATAAACCGTTCGACCGTTTCGGGGTCGAGGACGATCTCGGCGTCGAGCGGCAACCCCTCCCCCAGTGCCCAGGCAGCCAACCGAACCAGCACCCGCACTAGACGAGTAGCGCTCGCCGGGCGATCTAGCTGCAGCCGCTCAGCGCACCCAAGGACGAACGGCCGCACCGCCGCCCACGTCACCGGGTCGATGCTTTGAGGGCAATAGGAGGTCAGCCACCCGGCCACCATCTCGGCGCCCCGCTGTCGCTCCGGGCTCGTACTCTTATCCACGTCGAGACCTCCACATCAGGTCTTGGCCAGGCCCGGGGGTGTTGGCGCACCGCCCGGGCCACTTAATTCGTACAGCTGTACTCTAGCGCATCACGGCCACTATCGCAATACAGCTGTACGATCTTTCTGTGCCGACTGTACGGACCGAAGATCTCATCGACGCGCAAGAAGTTGCCGAGATCCTCGGGCTCGCTCATCGGAACGCGGTCAGCGCCTACCAGCGTCGTTACCCCGACATGCCACGGCCGGTGGTGGATTTGGGACCGAAGCGCCCTCTGCTCTGGCTCCGACCGGAGATTGCCCAATGGGCCCGTGAGCGACCTCCGGTACGACGCGGACGCCCTCCAGGCCAACACCCTCGAGGCGGATCCCCGGCAGCCGCGTCCCAGGACAACCTCCCCCGCTCCGGAGGGGCGGACGGCAGAAGGCGGGTAACCAAGCCGTAGCCGACCTAGACCATGGCGTGCCGGCCTATGGGTGGAACGGATGCCCCTCCGTCGGCGCAGGCACCGGCTGCCGGTTGCGCCCGAGGCCGTCAGCGAGCCGCTTAGCAAGGAGCGCGCGTTATCGCGGCTTCTCGGCCGTGTTCAAGGAACCCGTACTGAGGGACGTCGTCCCCGTGATCCCGGCCCCGGTGCTGATCCAGGCCTGGCGCTGCTCACACCAGGCCCGCTTGGCCCAGCTGGGCCTAGGGCTGTTGGGTCGAAGTCCTAGATGAAGCGCTGGCCATGGCGGCGGGGCGAGCTCTGCGGGCGGGCAATGGTCACGGATGCTGTGAATGCCACCGTGGCAAGAAGAAGCGGAAGTCGGCCGCGTTCCTCCTGTTCAGCGGCGCTATCGAATAAGTGCACCCCACAGAGCCTGTCGCACAAAGTGATTCGGGACCACGCAACGGAAAGACGCTCCCGCCAGGATCGCCGTAGAGGCCTTGGAAGGCGCAGGGTGGTCAATTCGGACCCCCGCTATTGCCGTACGCGAGCTTCCGTAGGCTTTGTGCGACAGGCTCCACAGAGCCTGTCGCACTATCGGTGGCGAGGGGGCAATCGTCGCCGAGGTGATCGTTATCTGTGCGGCAGAGTTGGCTGACCAGGTCGGTCAGCCGATGACTGCTGCCATGCGCCACATCTTCATCAGGTTGTGGGTCATGGCCAGCAGCTTCCATTCGCAGTCGACAGCGCTGAGACCGCGCCGCTGGAAGCGTCTCGCCCCTCGGAGTTCCTTGATCTGTCCGAAGACCGGCTCGACGGTGATCGCCCGCCTGGCGTAGATGGCTCGGCCCCTCTTGGTCCCGAGCTTGCGCTTCATCAGCTGCAGTGGTGTTGCCGATGCCGGGATGCGGCCGGTTCTCGCCAGGGGTGACCGAGCAGGCTTGCGATCTGTCTTGGTGGCGATGAACAACTCAGCTCCGCCGTCAAGCGCAGCGCTGCCTTGGCTCCAGTAGCCAGCATCGGCCACCGCCGCGCCGATCGCTTCGTCCAGCCCGACCGTGCTCAGGCTCTGCTGAACGGAGGCGAGCATGGGCACGAGCTGGTGGTTGTCAGAGGCATCCTGGGTGGCCTCGGCAGCCACGATGATCTGGTCTTCGGTGACAGCGGCTTGGGCGTTGTAGCCCTGGAGGTAGCCCCCAGAGTCATGCATGACGGAGCTGGCGGGGTCGGTGATGTTGGCCCTGGGCTCGGACTTGGCTCGCTTGGGCTTGAGCGGTCGACCGCCACCTCTGGTCGTGCGGGCCCGATCGGCGATGGCCTTGGCCGCCAGTCTCTCTTGGTACTCCGCCTGGCGGCGGGCCTTTTCTGCGTCGAGGCGAGCCTTGGCTTGAGCAATGCGAGCCCGCCGACTTCTCGGATCGCAGAGATCGCCAGGCAGCTCGTCGCCCCTGCGGTCCCCGTGGCGGGCGTCTTCTTCGTTGTCAGTGGCTATGGCCTCGGCCAGGATCCGGTCCGCCTCCGCCTCGAGCTCGCCACGGGTTCGGTTCGCCTGTCCAGAGGCGCTGGCGGCGATCTTGGTGCCGTCGAGGGCCACGACCCCCAGCTTCACCAGACCGGCCTCCTGACAGAGGACCAGCACCTGGCAGAACAGGGCGGACAGGGCCCGCTCGTTGTTCTTTACGAACCGGGCGATGGTGGCGCGGTCGGGGACCTGGTTGGCCGACAGGACCCGGAAGGCGATGTCTTCGACACAGCGACGCTCGATTCGTCGAGAGGATCGCTCGCCCATGCAGTAGGCGTAGAGGAGGATCGCCACCATGACCGAGGGCTCATAGGCCGCTCGTCCCAGGCCATCGGGGCGGTAGCGCTCATACAGGCTCGACAGATCGAGCTCGTCGACCACGTCGAGCACGAAGAGAGCCAGATGGTCCTCCGGCAGCCAGTCTTTCAGACTCGGTGGCATGAGATAGAGCTGGTCACGCTCGGCGGGCAAGAAGTTGTACGCCATGTCTTCAGCATCGCTGCCGACGCGAAACGCGGGTGGGATGGTCGGGTTTTGTGCGACAGGCTCCACAGGTCAATTAGGACCCCCGTTATTGCCGTACGCGAGGCCTCCATAGGTTTTGTGCGACAGGCTCCACACGCCCGGTGCTGACCGGCCATCTTTCCCCGCGCCGCTGGAAAACTCGTCACCGCACCCTGGGCGGGGACCCTACGACACCACCAGCCGGCCGAGAAGCTGGGCCCACTCGATGAGGTGGCGGTCGCCGAGGAAGCGGTCCTTCACCCGCTGCTGGGCGTTCCGCCCGAGACGGTGCTGCTCCCGAGGGTCGCGGAGCAACATGGTCCCCGCGCTGCCGAAGACCAGCAGATCGGTCGGGTCGTTCAACAGCAAACCGTGCTCACCGTCGACGATCTGATCGATGATGCCGCCCACGGAGGTGGCGATGACCGGCCGCGTCTTCCACATGGCCTCGGCCACAGTGAGCCCGAAGCCCTCGATCAGACTCTTCTGGACCACCACCGTGGCATGGCTCTGGATGGCGTTGACCATGGCCGCGTTGGCGTCCACGGCCCTCATTGGCAAGGAGACCAGCCGGATGCGTCGCCGGCGCCGCGCCGGCAACCGTCGCCACGCCGCGATGCACTCTTCGAGCACGTCCTTGGCCTCGGGGTCGTCGGCGACTCCGCTCACCTCCGGCCCGACCAGGGCCAGGTTGGCATCGGGGTCCTCGACGTGCTCGGCGAAGCCCATCATCACCCCGAACATGTCCTTGAGGCGGTCCCAGCGTGAGACCTGGACGACCAGAGGAGCCGCCGGGTCGAGGGGCGGGCCCTCGGCCACCACGTCGGCCAGGTCGGCCACGAGGCCCGGCGTCCCGTCGGCCCGCTCGAACGCCGGTGGGGTCGTCACCTTCCCGGCGGCGAGGAGCCCGATACGGGCGAGGATTGCTTGCACCGCCTGTGGAGACAGGTCCTGGTTCTTCGCCGACAGAGGATCGATCGACGGGGCGATCACGTGCAACCGGTCTCGATCGAGGAAATACGGGGCATACTGGGCCCGGGAGAAGACGAGGGCGTCGGCCTCCTCGAGGTAGTCCCACAGGAACTCCCAGGCCAGCCGGGACAGCTCGTCCTCCTCGTCCCGCCCGATGTGGGATCGCCACACCACGATGGCCCCGGCCCGCTTGGCGGCGGCCACGAGCCCCGCCGTCTGGGGGTCATGGAGCAGCACCGCGTCCCCCGGTCGCACCCGCGCAGCCATCTCGGCCTCGTTGGCGGCCAGGGTCTGCTCGTAGATGGCGTGCTCGGCCCCGCCCAGGTCGCCCCCGTCGCCGGGAGCGCCGTGGAACCAGTTGTGGAGGCGCTTGGTCACGAGGAAGAACTGGGGCGTCCCGTCGATCACGAGCCAGCGGGTGTCCACCCCCGCGCCCCGAGCCTGGCCGACGAGCACCTGCATCATCTCGGCCACACCGCCGCCCGTCGCCGCCGAGTTGACGTTCCACACCGTCCGGCCGGCCAGCATCCTGTGGGCCGACTCGGCGGCGGCGAGAAACCGGCCTCTCCGGTCCTCGTCCAGCAGCTCAACGAACCGGGTCAAGGGGAAGGTGTCGATGTCGACTTCGCGCATCTGCTCTGTGACCTGCCTAGAGCCGGCCTGGTCTCGCCGGGCGTCCACCTCGACCGTGACACGTCGGTCGGGCCCCACCTGACGCTAGCCGGAGAGCCGTCCAGCCGGCTCGCGTGTGTGGCCAGCGGCAAGACACTCGTCGCAGAAGACGATCTCGGGTGGCATGGGCTCATCGCTGCGTTCCACGACCGGCAAGGCGCGTCGGTGTGTCATCTGGTGTCGATGTGGGTGGAACCCGACTACCGCGTGCGGCGGCTGGGGGCGCCAGCTGCTCATGGCTGGGATCGAATGGGCTCGTGAGATGGGGTCCGAATGCGTCCGACTTGGCGTGGTCGACGGCAACTCGACGGCATCTCGACCCTACCGTGAGGCTGGCGTTGCAGCGAACGGCGAGACGGAGCCGCTGCGATCCGATCCGACCAGGTCTGTCGTTTTCATGGTCGGTCCGCTCTCCCCCTCGTAGCCCGCCGCCCGGGACCCGGCGATTAGGGCGGGTGCCGGCGGGTTGGCGGGGTGTGCCCTTGTATCGGCCGCCGTAGACCACCGGATCCCTGGGGGTGCCTTCCCTGGATGGTGATGGTCCGAGGGCGAGCACAGACCGTTCGGGCATCCGGCCTTCCCGCGCCCCAGCACCCGACGACCGAGCGACTGACAGAATCGGGCGATGTGCTGCCAGGACACCATCACGCTCGCTCTGCCGGCCCAAGTGATCGAGACGCTAGCTCGTTACCGCCGGCTCCTCGATGACCGTGGGTGGGACTGGGGCGACGAGCAGATCGACTTCTTCCGATGGGCTCGCTTCTCTCAGCTCGGACCGGTCTTCGCCGAGTACGCGGTGACCGGCGACTGGGCACAGGCAATCCGTTCGGTGATCGGACGCGACGTTCCGGCCGGAGTCGTCGTGGTCCGGATCGACGAGGATGGCGCCCTGCGGCCGGAGGTCGGGCCAGCTCGCACGGCGATCGCGGGTCGAACGGTGGCGATCGATGTGGTCATCGACTCCGCTGCCGACGCCGACCTGTCTCTCTCAATCGCCGGCCGGGAAGTGCATGTCCCACCACGAGGAGCTGCGGTCGAGACGATCGACCTCGACGGTGCGCAGCCGGCGCTCACCGTCGCGTTGGACGGCGAGGTTGTGGCCGTCGACGGTGCGGGACGAACCTCCGCATCGGCCGAGCTCATCCTCGCATCCTCACGCTGCGCTCGCTGGTCGGTCACCGACGCGAGCGGCGGGGCCTGGTTCCCGGACGGCGTCCTGGCGAAGTGGGACGTCCACCACCGACCGTTCTTCCACGGCCACGACGTGACCCTCACCGTGCCCGCCGAAGCTCTCCAGGTGGTGTGCAGCCGAGGCCTGGAGTTCGATCGGACAGCGGTCGAGGTAGTTCCCGCGGCCGGGGAACGGATAACGGTCGAGTGCGAACCGGTCCGGCTGATCGATCCCGCCGCGGACGGATGGTATGGGGGCGACCTGCATGTCCACATGAACTACAGCGGCGACCTGATCTGCACGCCCGGCGACGCGGCCCGCATGCAGCTCGGAGAAGGGCTCCATCTGGTCAACCTCGTTGCTGCCAACTGCCTCACCTCGCTGGTCTACGACCGCGACATGCTCGAACAGTTCCCCGACACCGATCTCCCGTGGCCGACGGACGATTCGGTGGCCCGCATGGGCGTGGAGTACCGCAACGACCTGCTGGGCCACGTTCACGCCCTCGGCCCGAGTGGCCCTCCGAGCCGCTACTTTACCGGTCACGACCGCTCTGATCACCCCGAGGACTGGCCGCCGAACAAGGTCGGTTGCGACGAACTCCACACCCTGGGTGCCACCGTGGGCTACTGCCATCCGGCACGCGCCAAGTTCCCGGACGACGGTTCCACCCGTCGCTTCTTCCGCACTCCTCGCTCGGTGGAGGCTCGCGAGCTCGTGGCCGACGCCGCGCTCGGCGTCGTCGACTCCATCGACCTCATCTCGCCCTCCAACGACGAGGGGGCGGTGTTCCTCTACCACCGGCTGCTCTCCTGTGGGCTACGGCTCGCGGCCACCGCCGGGACCGACACATTCTTGTCGTTCTCGCACAGCGGGACGTTCTCCAACCCGCCCGGCTGGGGTCGGGTGTACGCCCATCTCGGCGACAGGGGCTTGTCGGTGGCAGCCTTCAAGGAGGCCATCCGCGCTGGCCGCACCGTGGTCACCAACGGGCCGTGGCTCAGCCTCGAAGTGAATGGACAAGGGCCGGGCGCAGTACTCGATCTAGCTCCCCGCGACCGGCTTGAGGCTGCCGCACGCGTGCGCGGTCTCGGCGCTCAGCACCTGTCCCTTGTCGGCCCCGACGGCCTGATTGCGGAGGGCGACACCGGGTCCGAACTCCGGTTCGAGACGGGGTTGGAGGGCGGGCCCACGTGGATCGCGGGCGTGGCTCGCGGCGCTGGTCATCCGAACACGCTCGACGGCTCCGTACTGGCGCATACCTCGCCGGTGTATGTCGACGTCGCCGGCAAGCGCGTCGGCCGCGCCGCCGACGCGCAATGGTGCCTCGGGTTCCTCGACACGCTCGAGGAGTTCGTGAGCGAGCACGGACACTTCGATCCCACAACCCGCCACGAGCACCTCGGCGACCTCGTCGCTGTACTCGAAGACGCTCGCTCCTTCTACCGTCGCGTCGTCGAGTCGGCCGACCACTAGCCCCCAATGCCTGGTTCGTTGGATGGCAGGGCGATAGGCATAGTGTGGTGAGGCGTACTGTGTCGCTCGTGGTGGTGGGCGCTAGGGGACTCGAACCCGGAACATATTCACCTGCTCTGGTCCTACCGCTAAGCGACTCTGGAGATGCCCATACGGCCCAGCTCGGAATCGCACGCCCGGGGCCTTGACCCTCACACTGTGTGAAGGCGTATCGATGGGAACGGCATGTTGAACATCGGAGACTTCGCACGGCTGGGACAGGTCTCGCCCCGGATGCTCCGGCACTATGACGAGACCGGCCTGCTCAAGCCCAGCCGGGTCGACCAGCAGACCGCGTACCGGTTCTACGAGGTTGCCCAGCTCGGCCGGCTCCACCGTCTGCTCGCCCTGCGAGACCTCGGCCTCACGTTGGAGCAGATCCGACCAATGCTCGACGATGACCCCTCGCTTGAGCAGCTGCGCGGGATGCTCTGGCTGCGCCAGGCCCAGATCGAGCGCGAGGTCGCCGAAGAACAGGCCCGCCTCCGCCGTGTCGAAGCCCATCTCCGAGCACTCGAAGGGAGCATCGCCATGTCCAGCATCGACGTCGCGATCAAGATGACCGAGCCCATCCGAATCGCCGAGGCGTCCGGAGCAGCACCAGGGTTCGGGCACGAGAACCTCAACCCCGTCTTTCAGCGTTTGGTGCCCGTGGTGCTCGGCCATCTCGGTCGCGCCGGTGCACGACCGGGAATCATGGTCGCCTGGTACGGGGAGCCCGCCGAGGACGGAAGTGTGGTTCTCCACGCCGGCTTCACCATCGCCGATCAGTTCGTGCCCGACGGCGGTGGTGTCCACGTGGTCGACCTTCCGAGCATTAGGGTCGCCTCGGTCGTCCATCGGGGATCGATGGAGGACATCGCGTCCGTCTACGAGGCCCTGGTCAGATGGATCGAGGACAGTGGCAACACGCTCGCCGGCAGGAGCCGTGAGCTGTACCACGAATGGAACGAGAGTCACCCTGAGCGCAGTGTCACCGAACTGCAGATGCCCATTGC
>CAVQWQ010000034.1:0-320231 GCA_963717645.1 uncultured Actinomycetes bacterium
AAATCAGCGCGGAAAGCCGCGCCGCAAGTCACACCATGCTTGAAGCGGACCACATGCTTCTCCTGATCCGGCGGCTTGCCGCGTCTGGAAGTGGCTTGAGGCCCGCTTTCCTGGGCAGCATCTCTCACTGGAGATGAACCCAACCCTCGACCTTGGCATCGACTCCTTGGACTGGATGACGATCACCCTGGAACTCGAGCAAGCGTTCGGGATCGTCCTCGACGAACCAGCTGCGTCGCTCCGCGATCTCGTTGTCATCGCTTCGAGGGCCCAGCAGCAACTCACTCCGGCAGAAGCGGTACTGCCACCAGAGCCCGGGATCTTTTCACGTGCAGGCTGGTACGCGGCCAACGCGATAAACCGCCTGATCATGCGTTCGCTGTTCAGGCTGCGAGTTCGCGGAATTGAACATTTGCCAGACCATGCCCCCTACCTGATTTGCCCGAACCACCTCAGCTACCTCGATCCTTTGGCGCTGGCTGCCGCCCTACCCTGGCCGGTGCTGCGACATACTTATTGGGCGGGTTCCGCGGACATCCTGTTTTCAAGCGGTTGGCGCCGAGCTCTGAGCAGGCGCGGCCAGGTGCTGGCCATCGATCCGATGCTGGGAATTCGCAGCGGCCTTGCCCTCGGCGTCGCAGCGCTGCGCCGTGGCAACATTCTGGTCTGGTTCCCGGAAGGATGGCGCAGCATGGACGGGAGCCTGATGCCGTTTCTTCCTGGCATAGGGCTGCTTGCGAGAAAACGCCAGTGCCGATCGTTCCTGTCCATATTCAGGGGACTTTCGAGGCTTGGCCACGCCAGCCGCTTTCCATATCCTCATCCCATCAGCGTGCGCTTCGGACACCCCCTCGATCCAAAGCAATGGGCGGGGTTGCCAACAGGGAAAGATGCTGAGGTCCGGATCGCCCTTGCGGTGAGAGAAAGCGTTGCCGCGCTGGGCAAGGGATGACGCTAAGTGCGCCGAGCCACGAGATTTCGCGTTGCACCACCATCATCGTTGACAAATCAGGAAGCCGATGGAGTGGCGGAAGCTATTTTCTGCGGCCGCCGAGGGCAGGTTTAAAAAATTTTCCAGTGCGAAAGGCTAGCTTATCCTTGTCCGCTGCGATCCGTGCCTTAATACCGTGCTCGCGACCAAGTTGCTCTACCGTAGCATTAAGCTGCCGCGTTTGTCCGCCCACGATCTCGGAGCCACAATGGGTGAAGATGGCGTTGGGAACGCCCGCTGCTTCGCACCAGCGAAGCTGCTCGATAATTGGCGCGTGGCCAATCAATCTCCCGCTCTTTTTGCGAACCATCGATCGCCTGATCGTTGCCCCATCGCCGATATAGAGGTGCATCCCTTGCAAAGCGGCAGTCGCGTGGGGAAGCGCGGCAACGTCAGGGACATAAAAGAAACAGGCGCCTTTGGCCGATATGCGATAACCGACAGCGGGAGCCCTGATGGAATGTTGCACCGGAATTGCTTGAAATTTCAGCTCACCGATGGTCGTGACACTTCAAGGCTCCACCTTGCGCAGCTCGGCAATAGGATACCGGCTGAGGAGATT
Source organism: uncultured Actinomycetes bacterium (assembly GCA_963717645.1). GTDB lineage: Bacteria > Actinomycetota > Acidimicrobiia > Acidimicrobiales > AC-9 > AC-9. The sequence continues at coordinate 1,554 of CAVQWQ010000034.1, forward strand.
GATGCCTCCAGAGTCGCATAAACACAACAAGGTGCCCCCTTGGCAAGCCCGGCTGCGTGATCGGGATGGGCATGGGTGAGCAAATCGCCGTCGGCGCAATGCCTCGGAACTTTCCAAGCCAGTCTGCCCCGCAATCGATCATGATACGCGTACCACCGTGCTCGACGAGGAGCGCGCTATGATATCGATGTCGCCGGGAGCGAAGCTTGATGCCTCCTCGGGTCCCGAGAAAGGTCAACTTCATATATGTCTGGCCTATCTCGTCTGCGATGACAACGCTCAATCAAGGCGGAACCGCCAATGCAATTCAAGCATATGGCCTTTCACCGAAGCGCCGAAGGCGAAAGACGCTTCGGGAATTACCATGAAAGACTGGAACGTCGTCATAACCGTCAATGACAGCGAGAGTTTTCGGAAGGCCCGCCGGGAATTCCAGCGCTTCGGGGACGTCGAGAGCACGGACTATCGGAACGTCTGGTTCTCCGTGTGCCCGATGTCCCGAAGTTTGTTCAGCCCGGTATGCCGCGAGTTCCGGCTGCGCTGCCGTCATGGATGACCGACTCCCGAACGTTTGCTGATCCATCAATCTTCTCAAATCAACATGCAAAGTCATTCTCGAGCAAATCCAGATCAGGTTGCATCATATCCTGCGGCGGCGAAGTAGTTGGGCATTCTGCTGGGGTGAAGCAGGGCTCAAAGCGGGGCGATGGCTACCTCCGCCGGCTCCTCGTTTATGGCGCACGCGCAGTCGTTGGCTGGCGCAAAAGGGATCGGTTCCGCGATCGATGGCTCTCAGAAAATCACCTTTGATCTCCGTCAATATGGCTGGCATGATTCAAAGTATGAAAATGCAGCTGAGCAATGCATCTGCGCCTCCGAAGCCCCGAAAACTTGCTCTTTGCAGGTGGAAATCAACCGGCCCGGCGGGACTTCGGCATCTCGGCGATTGTCCTTGAAGATACCGTCATCCCTATTTGCGCCGTGGACTTCGCCGCAACGCCTTTTTGCTCGCTGATAAAATTTTCCAGGACGGACATTCCCGCTCCACCCAGCTTGCTGATCGTGGCGCCCTTATCGGGTCATTTCCCGGTCATTCTGCGCGACCTTGTTCTCGGCCTGCTCCCTTCATTCAAGGTTTACGTGACAGACTGGCTCAATGTCCGCCATGTCCCGGCCGAGCACGGCTCTTTTGGCCTTGAAGACAATATTTCTTGCGTCTTGGACATGATCATAAGCCTGCCTCCAGGATTGACTGTCGTTGCGCTTTGCCAAGGCGGCGTGCCCGCGCTTGCGGCGACGGCTCTCCTCGCCCGTAATTGGCGCTCCCACACGCCTGCGGCCCTCATTCTCATAGCATGCCGATTGATCCGCTGGCGAAGCCGTCCGGTGTCGCACGGCTTCTTCGCTCGCGGCCTCTGTCCTGGTTCGAGAACAACCTGATCACAACCGTGCCGGAGGTCTATGCCGGGGCCGGCCGCCGCGTCTACCCGGCCCACTTGCACTTGGTTCCGCTCTTGACCTACCTCACAAGACGCCTTTTTCAAGGTAGCGAGATCGCAGCAAAGCTGCTTTCCGACGACGGGAGCGATCCGGGCAGGTTCCCTTTCCTCGATCTCGTCACATCCATCATGGATCTGGATGCCAAGTACCTTCTTGAGAACACGAAAGCCGTTTTTCAGGAACGCCTGCTTCCGAAGGGGTCACTGCTATTTCAAGGCGAACGCGTTGATCTCCGCGCCATCGAACACACCGCCCTCCTCACCATAGAAGGCGAGCGGGATGATATCGCGCCACCCGGTCAAACCAGCGCAGCCCACGCTCTATGCAGTTCACTTCCCGCACACCGTCATCATTCCCTTACCGTCTCGGGTTCCGGTCACTTTTCCCTGTTCCACGGAAGCACGTGCCGGAGAGTTGTGCAGCCTGCGATCCTGGAATTTCTGAAAATTCATGGCGCTCAGTGATGCTTATCCCTCTGCTGGAGCAGATCGCCAAGGCGGGACGCCTTTACACGTCGAAGACGTGGAAGGCGAAGAATCCTGACCCAAGGGGTTGAAGCCGTCCCGGGTAGGTCGCGTGGATAGCAGGCCCACTCGGCGGCAAGCCGGCTTATTTCTTGTGTCCGGATTGCTCAAGACGCGTTGAGATATTGTATGCTCATCTCGCCTGTCGGCATTGCCATCGCCTTGCTTATTGGATCGAGAATCAGACGCCGCTCTGGTGCAAAAGCGAAAAGCTTCGCAAGCTCCGACAGAACGCGGCTACCTTGTCCGATTCCGCCGAAACCCAAGTGGCAGCGCTGGCATACCTACCTCAACCTCCGCCGGAGGATCGAGGCGGCTGATCACGAGCTCGCGGCTGCGTACGCAGGGTGCACGGAATTGATGCGAGGGGAAGGTCTGCACTGCGGCGAAGGCTGCGCCGGAGCGAGGTTCTACAGCTGTTTTCCCAGTTCGAGCCAGCCTTGGTCGGCATTGAAGCATGCCAAACGGCGCATTACAGCGCGTCATCGAGGCGCTGGTCCGGCTGCACAATGCGCAGCAAGAAGATATTTACGAGCACGCAATGACGGCTTGATTTAGCACGATTGCTGCCAGCCTAGGAAGCGCCCCATCTTAAGGCGCATTTGCGAGACGAAAAACCCCGCCGGCGTTCCGCCGGCGGGGTTTCGTGAACACTCAGGGCGTTCTTTCATGAACACCCCTTTGTGGAGGTGGCGGGAATCGAACCCGCGTCCTTCGGCTTCTCAACGGGCCTTCTCCGAGCGCAGTCGGTGGAAGAGTCTCGGCCCTCGCACCACCACCGGCATCAGTGCGAGGTCCCAGCCGACGAAAGTGTCCCCGCTGGCTTGTCGGCACTACCAGTTGGGTAAGCCCCGCTAGATGTCGCCCGGATCCGGCCCGCAGGGCTGAGACCGGTCGGACGTCGCTACTTCTTAAGCAGCGAGCTCGAGCTGAGGCTCGGCATTTGTTTGTTTTCCGGCTTATTTACGTGGACTCCGGAGACCACGGCTCGCTTCTCCCGTCTCGACGACCGAAGTCGAAGCCAATCACCCCCTTGTCAATGTGCGAACCCACAGTTTACCGGTCGGGCCCCCCGCCCGATCCGGTCCTCCGGCGCCGCCAGTGATCGCTACACGTTCAGGTCCGGCGTGGTCGAGCAGGCGAACTTCTCGCGTCGGGGGCCGATCGACAGCCCTGATCACGACGAGAACGGGATCGCGCCGGCCCGACCGGCGTTCTCGTCGCGATCAGGGGCGGCGGCCGCCTCGCGATCGGGGGCGCTCCACGGGCGCCTCGCGGTCAGGGCGCCCCGGTGGGCACCCGGGGGAGCGGCGTCACTCACCGCGCCGCTGGCGGGCAGTGGCCCTGGCCACCTCCCGTTCGGCATCCCGGGCGGCGATGGCGCGGCGCTTGTCGTAGGTGCGCCGGCCGCGGGCCAAGGCGAGCTCCACCTTGGCCCGGCCGTCCCGAAAGTAGATGGACAGCGGCACCAGCGTCAGCGACTGCTGCTTCGTCCTGCCGACCAGCTCGTCGATCTGACGCCGGTGAAGGAGCAGCTTGCGGGGACGGTCGGGGTCGTGGCTGCCAAAGCCCTTGGCGTACTCGTAGGGCGCCACGTAGGCGCCGACGAGCCAGACCTCGCCTCCCTCGACTCGGGCGTAGGCGTCCCGAAGGGCCGCCCTGCCTTCCCGCAGTGACTTCACCTCGCCTCCCTGGAGGACGATCCCGCACTCGAAGGTCTCGAGCAGGTCGTAGTCGTGCCGGGCGCGCCGGTTCTGGGCGATCCGACGGTACCGCTCCGGGGGTCGCTTTCCCGCCTTGGAGCCCGCCCCGTTGGTCCCTCTCCGGCTCGCCCCCGTCCCCGTGCGAGCGCGTGCTTTGGGTGACATGCCAGCTCGACGGTAGCCTCTCGGCCCGATGCTTCGGCTTCCCGTGGGCGTCTACACCGAGGTTGTCGGCCACTGCCTCGGGGCACCGCCCGACGAGGCCACTGGCCTGCCCCTCGAGGCCTGCGGGCTGCTCGGGGGCGACCCGGCGAGCACCCACGTCGCCATCTGCTACCCGACCAGGAACGCAGCCGCCTCGGCCCGGACCTACGAGGTCGACTCGCGGGACGTCCTCCACGCTGGCCGCGACGCCGAGTCCCGTGGCCTGGAGATCGTCGGGGTCTTCCATTCGCACACCCACACCGACCCCTATCCCTCGGCCACCGACGTCGCCCAGGCCCCCGACCCCAGCTGGCACTACGTGCTGGTCTCCCTCCGGGACGAAAGCCCCACCTTGCGCTCGTACCGGATCGTGGACGGGAAGATCGCCGAAGAGCCGGTTGTGCTCGAAGGCCGTTAGAATCTGTAGTGAAGGGGTCAACATTCCACTGGAGGGGTCGGTGCCTGTAGAAGTGCGACTGCCCACGGTCCTCCGCCAGCACGCCAGCGGCCAGTCGTCGGTCTCGGCTTCTGGCGCCACCGTCGGCGAGGTGCTCGAGGACCTGGTCAAGACCTTCCCCGGCATGGCCGGCCAGGTGGTCACGCCCGACGGGACGTTGCACAAGTTCGTGAACGTCTACCGGAACGACGACGACGTCCGCTATCTGGACCGCCTCGACACCAAGGTCTCGGACACCGACGTGATCTCCATTCTCCCCGCCGTGGCCGGGGGCGCCGGGCCCGCACCGTCGTAGGAGTGTCGTGGCCTACTACGCCAGCGTCCTGGACCTGATCGGGAACACGCCGCTCGTCGAGGTCAGCGCTCTCAGCCCCAACCCGGATGTCCGCATCCTCGCCAAGCTGGAGGGGCAGAATCCTGGCGGATCCATCAAGGACCGAATCGCCCTCTCCATGGTCGAGGAGGCCGAGAAGGACGGCACCCTGAAGGCCGGCCAGACCCTGATCGAGCCCTCCTCCGGCAACACGGGCATCGGTCTGGCCATGGTGTGCAGGCTCAAGGGCTACGGCCTCAAGATCGTGCTCCCCGCCAACGTGTCGATCGAGCGCCGCCAGCTCCTCGAGGTCTGGGGCGCGGAGATCATCGAGTCGCCGGGTGAAGAGGGATCGAACGGCGCCGTGCGCCTGGCGCGCGACCTGGCTCAGCGGCACCCCGAGTACGCATTTCTGTACCAGTACGCCAATCAGGCCAACCCCAAGGCGCACTACGAGGGGACCGGGCCCGAGATCTGGCGGGACTGCCCCGAGGTCACCCACCTCGTGGCCGGGCTGGGCACGAGCGGCACCCTGCTCGGCGTCGGCCGGTTCCTCAAGGAGCGCAATCCGGCCCTCCAGATCTGGGCCATCGAGCCACCGACGGGCGAGATGGTCGACGGCCTGCGCAACCTCGACGACGGGTACATCCCGCCGATCTTCCTCGAGAACGACGGGCCCGATCTCCTGGACCGCAAGACCATGGTGGGGACCCGGGAGTCGATCGAGTGGACCCGGCGGCTGACCGACGTCGGGCTGTTCGCGGGGATCTCCTCGGGTGCCGTCATGGCCGGCGCCGCCCGGTGTGCCTCGTCCATCAGTGCCGGCGTCATCGTGATCGTGGTCGCCGACGGCGGCTGGAAGTACCTGTCGACCGGGGCGTGGACCGACGATCTGGACGCCGTCACCGAGCGGGCCAGGCACACGATCTACTTCTGAGCGGTCGGGCAGTGGGCGCCCCGCTGGAGGCCCTGGAGGCCCAGGCCCGCGGCATCCTGCCCGGGGTCGTGTACGACTACCTGGCCGGCGGGGCCGACGAAGAGCGCACCCTGGCGGACAACGTCGCTGCGTGGGCTCGGTTGCGGCTACGGCCGAGGATCCTCCGCGACGTGACCGAGGTGTCGGTCGCCACCACGGTGCTCGGCACTCCCGTCCGGTCGCCGGTGCTGGTGGCCCCGGTCGCCTTCCACCGCGTGGCGCATCCCGAGGGCGAAGTGGGCACGGCGCGAGCCGCGGCCGCCGCCGGCAGCGTCATGGTCGTCTCGACCCGGGCGTCGACGACCCTCGAGGACATCGCCGCCGCCGCTCCCGAGCTACCCCGGTGGTTCCAGGTCTACGTGCTCCGGGATCGGGAGTGGACGGCGGAGCTGGTCGCCCGGGCGGCGGCGGCGGGCTATCGGGCCCTGGTCCTGACCGGCGACACACCCTTCGTCGGGCATCGTCAGCGCGATGCCGACAACGGCTTCGTCCTCCCTCCCGGCGTTGGCATGGCCAACCTCCCTGCCGGAGCGGGGGTCGCCGTCGCCGACCCCGACAACTACCCCGGTGCGCACCAGAGCCCGGCAGTCACATTCGACGACATCGGATGGCTGGCGTCGATCACCCACCTGCCCGTCGTGGTGAAGGGGGTGTTGCGGGGCGATGACGCCCTGCGCTGCGTCGACGCCGGCGCGTCCGCGCTCATCGTCTCGAACCATGGAGGCCGCCAGCTCGACGGGGCTGTGGCGGGAGCCGACGCTCTCCCCGAAGTGGTGAGCGCGGTGGCGGACCGGGTCGAGCTCTACGTCGACGGTGGGATCCGCCGGGGCACCGACGTCCTGAAGGCCCTGGCCCTCGGGGCCAGGGCGGTGCTCGTGGGTCGCCCGCTGCTGTGGGGACTCGCCACGGCCGGGGCTGCGGGCGCTCAGGGCGTGCTGGACCAGCTCGGGTCCGAGCTCGCGCAGGCGATGGCCCTGGCCGGCACCTGCGGCGTGGACGACCTGACGCCGGATCTCGTCGTCCCAAGCTCGACGGCGACCCACCGGTAGTCTTCGCCTGTGGACGACCGGCCGATCGGGGTCTTCGACAGCGGTTTCGGCGGCCTCACCGTGGTCCGGGCCCTGCTGGACCTGGTTCCCGACGAGGACCTGGTCTATATCGGCGACACCGGCCGCTACCCCTACGGGCCGCGTCCGCTGGACGAGGTCCGCAGCTACGCCCGCCAGATCGCCCGCCTCCTGGTCGACGAGCACGGCGTCAAGATGCTGGTGGTGGCGTGCAACACGGCCTCAGCTACCGCCCTCCACCTGCTCCGCTTCGAGCTCGACGTTCCCGTGGTCGGCGTGATCGATCCGGGAGTGCGAGCCGCCGTGCAGGCGACCCGGAACGGCCGGCTTGGGGTGATCGGCACGGTTGGCACGATCTCGTCTGGTGCCTACCAGCGCTCGGTGCGGGCCCAGCGGGCGCCTGTCAGGCTGGTGTGTTCCGCCTGCCCCGGCTTCGTGGAGTTCGTGGAACGGGGCGAGACCGACAGCGACCAGTGCCATGTGCTCGCCGAGCGCCTCCTGTCCCCGATGCGGTCGGACCGGGTCGACACCCTGCTACTGGGCTGCACCCATTACCCGTTCCTTGCTCGCACCATCGGCGACGTCATGGGTCGCGACGTCGTGCTCGTGTCCTCGGCGGAGGAGACGGCGTTCGAGGTGCTGTCCATCATCTCGGAGACCGGCGTGGGCCATCGCACCGCGGCCAAGGGGTCACACCGATTCCTGTCGTCGGGCGACGTGGGCTGGTTCCGAGAGCTGGGTAGCCGGCTGCTCGGGCCCGAGCTCGACGACGTCGAGCGCATCTCCTGGGATCCCGCCTGAGGTGCTGCGCACCGGCGGCTCAGTCCTCGAGCCGGCCTCCCGGGCCGGCCTAAGGTGCTGCGCACCTGCGGCTCAGTCCTCGGGCCGGCCTCCCGGGCCGGCCTAAGGCACCGGTGAGCCTGAGCCTGACCGTCCTGGGCTGCGACGGCAGCTACCCGGGCCCGGGGGGCGCCTGCAGCGGCTACCTGGTGCGAGGCGGCGGCGTCAGCGTGTGGCTCGACGCCGGGACCGGCACCCTCGCCAACCTCCAGCGCCACCTCGATCTCCGTCAGGTGGATGCGGTGGTGCTCAGCCACGAGCACCCCGATCACTGGATAGACCTCGAGGGCTTCGCCGTCGCCCGGACCTATGTGATCGGTGGGGGCGTGGTGCCGGTCTATGCGCCGGCCGGTCTGCGCGCCCACCTGTACTTCGATCCACCCGCCGTCTACGACTGGCGCGAGATCGCCGACGGCGACCAGATCGGGGTCGGCGCCCTCACCCTCAGCTTTCGGCGCACCGACCACGGCCCGGAGACGCTCTCCGTGCGGGTCGACGGCGACGGCTCCTCCGTCGGATACTCTGCCGACTCCGGGCCGGCGTGGTCGCTCGAGGCCCTCGGCCCCGGCCTCGATCTCGCGCTTTGCGAGGCCACGTACCTGCGAGACAACGAGGGGAGAGCCCAGCACATGAGCGCTCGTCAGGCCGGGACATCCGGGCGGGAGGCTGGCGTCGGCCGCCTGGTGTTGACCCATCGCTGGCCCACGGTGCCCGCCGAGGCCAGTCGTGACGAGGGCAGCACGGCGTTCGGCTCCGAGGTGGAGCTGGCCCGGCCCGGCGCCGAGTTCGTGGCCGGCCCGGGAGGCCGGCCCGGAGAGATGGCGTGAGGGCCGACGGGCGAGCGATCGACGAGCTGCGGACGACGTCGTTCGTGCGCGACTACACCGAGGCGCCGCTCGGCTCGACGCTGGTGACCGCCGGCCGCACGAGGGTCCTGTGCACCGCGTCGGTCGAGGACCGCGTGCCCTCCTGGATGCGTGGTGGCGGCAAGGGGTGGGTGACCGCCGAGTACTCGATGCTCCCCGGCTCGACGATCGAGCGGACACCGAGAGAAGCGGCGCGGGGTCGGCAGTCGGGTCGGACCCAGGAGATCCAGCGCCTAATCGGCCGGTCCCTGCGGGCCGTCTGCGACATGGCGACGCTGGGGGAGATGCAGGTGGTGGTCGACTGTGACGTGCTCCAGGCCGACGGTGGGACGCGCACGGCGGCTATCTGCGGCGCCTATGTGTCGCTACACGACGCGCTGACCCGGCTCATCCAGCAGGGCCGCCTGTCGGCTCACCCACTCAGCGAGGCGTGCGCGGCCGTGTCGGTGGGCGTGGTCGAGGCGTCGTGCGTGCTGGATCTCGACTACCGCGAGGACCTGGCCGCCGAGGTGGACATGAACGTGGTGATGACGTCGTCAGGTCGTTTCGTCGAGATCCAGGGCACGGCCGAAGGGCTGCCGTTCTCCAAGACCGAGCTCGAGGAGCTGCTCAGCCTGGCCGAGCACGGCATCGCCGGCCTGCTGGAGCTGCAGACTGCGGCGTTGTCCGAGCCCCCGCCACCCCGCTAGGGACCGAGCCGATGCGGCTGGTGCTGGCCAGCGCCAACCCCGACAAGGTGGCGGAGATCGCCGCCCTTCTCACCCGGGTCGAGCTGGCACCCCGCCCGCCTGCGCTGGCCGATGTCGAGGAGAGCGGGGAGACGCTGGAGGAGAACGCCCGCCTGAAGGCCCGGGCCGTGGCCGAGGCGACCGGCGAGGCTGCAGTGGCCGACGACACGGGCCTCGAGGTGGCGGCGCTGGGAGGGGCGCCGGGCGTGCGATCGTCGCGGTACGCAGGGGAGGACGCCAGCTACGCCGACAACGTGACCAAGCTCATCGGCGCCATGGAGGGAGTGGGTGACCGGCGGGCCCGGTTTCGCACCGTGGCCCTGGCCCGCTTTCCCGACGGGCGCGAGGTGCTCGCCGAGGGCGCGGTCGAGGGGGTCATCGCCGACGAGCCGCGCGGGGATGGCGGGTTCGGCTACGACCCCGTCTTCCTGCCCGAGGGCGGCGACGGGCGCACCTTTGCCGAGATGACCCGGGAGCAGAAGAACTCCCTCTCGCACCGCTCCCGCGCCTTCGCCCGCCTGGCCGAGCTGCTCGCCGGCTGACCGGCGACGATCACCAACCTCGCAGGTCCACCGGCATGGCACCGATCACCTCGTCTCCCCGCACCAGGTGCATGACGCGGTGGTAGGCGACCGTCGGGTCGACGTGGGCAGGGATGACCCGAACGCGGTCGCCGACCCGGACCGGATCGGTCGGCCCGAAGGTGACGTGCTCGTCGGAGCAGAACCAGACCGTGCCCCCCTCGACGGTCGGGTTGCCGTGGTCCATGGCCAGCGACTTGAGACCACAGTTGGCGACCGCCCACCCGGGTGACACCGAGATGACCGCGGAGAGCACGAAGAGCGCCTGACGGAAGGGCAGGTCCAGCCGGCCGTAGGCGGTGTCCATGAGGGCGTAGGAACCGGCTTGGATCTCCGTGGCCCACTGGTTGATGTCGTAAGTGCCGGTGCCGCCGGCCGAGATCATGTCGCCGCCGACATCGCCGTGGGCCTTGACGAGCAGCGCCATGCAGTCACCGACCATGGCGATGCGCTGGGCGCGGTCCTCCAGACCCACCACGTGACCCTCGTAGCCCATGACCCCTCGGACCTCCAGGCCGCGGGCTCGGGCCAGCTCGGCCAGTCGCCCCGCGTCCTCCGGCGCGCAACCACAGCGCGGCAGCCCGACGTTGACGTCGATCACGACCTCGCCCACACCCCCGTCGGCCGCGGCGGCCACCGTCTCCGGCGAGTCGACGGCGAGGGTCACCCCGGCCCCGGAGCCGACCACGGCGCCGAGCCGGCGGGCGTCGACGAGCTCGTTGGCGAGGAGCAGGTCCCGGCCCAGCCCGGCCGCGGCCATACCCTCGACCTCGGCGACGGTGGCGCACGTGAAGCCGGGATGGCCGACCTCCGCCTGGCGGGCGGCCAGGGCGGTCGACTTGTGGGCCTTGACGTGGGGGCGCATGCGGGCGCCGGGGAGGGCGGCGGCCATGATCGCCAGGTTGTGCTCCAGGGCGTCGGCCTCGACGATCAGGGCGGGGGTGACGAGCTCGTTGACATTCACCGGACCCGGAGCGTAGCCGGGGGATGAGGCGCCGCCCGGGGCTGCGAAGCCATTGATTTCGACCAAAGGTGGAACCGGAGCACTGTGCCCGGACACGACCCGGGCGACATCCCCCTGGAGGCCGGGTCCGGCGGCTCAGGGCTCGGCCCGCTCCGCTTCCCAGGAGTCGGGCAGGGCGTCGAGACCGGCGCGGAAACGGCTGGGGTCGAACGGCTCCTCGTACTGCATGGTCCGCCAGGCCTCGCCGGAGACAACCGAACCCAGCATGTGCAGGATCTCGTGACGCTCGTAGCCCAGGGCCATCAGTCGCTCTGCCGTCGGCCAGGCCTCCGGCGGGTCGTCCGTCCACAGCTGGTTGGCCACGATCTCGTGCATCGAGATGTGGAGCCGCGGGCTCATCAGGTTGCCGCGCAGGATGATCTCGTCCTGATCCTCGTCGACGGCCTGTTGGAGCTCCGGGTGCTCAGCCAGGATCAGGAAGTGACGGTCGTCCTCCTCGCCGGGATCGAGCAATGAGAGGTCGATGTCGCCCATCCGCCCCCGACCAGCGGGGACGGCCCACCGCCGACGGTCCTCGTCGCCCACCCGCGGCAGGTTACGCCAACCACGATGTTCTCGCCCCCGTCCTGGTCTTGCTACACAGGTGCGGTGACCGCCACGGTCGAGCCCACCTCGAGCGACGCACGGCGCCGCCCACGCAGCTCGCGGCTGACGTCGCTGACGGTGATCGCCCTTCTGGTGCTACCGGCGCTGGTGGCTGCCCTGTCCCTGCTCGGCCGCCACTGGTACGCGTCCAGTGACCAGGCGTTCGAGGTGCTGCGCATCGGCGACGTCGGCGGCCGCCACACGCCGCTCGTGGGAGTGCCGTCCAGGTTCGGTTGGTACCACCCCGGCCCCCTGCTCTTCCTCCTGCTGGCGCCGGCCCAGCGCCTGCTCGGTGAGACCGGGGTCCTCGCGGGCACCGCCCTGCTGAACGCGGCGGCATTGGTCGGCGTGGCCATCGTGGCTCGCCGCCGCGGCGGCACCGCGCTCGTGCTCTGGACAGGTCTCCTGGTTGCCGCGCTGGTACACGCGATGGGCCCCGGCCTGCTGCTCGATCCGTGGAATCCCTGGCTGGCTCTGCTGCCGTTCCTGTGCTTCGTCATGCTGGCGTGGTCGGTGGTGTGCGGCGACCACCCGGCCATACCCTGGGCCGTCGGCGTCGGGTCCTTCGTGGTGCAGACACACGTGGGTTACGCCCTGCTGGTGGTGGGACTGCTCGCCATCGCTCTCACCGTCGCCGCGCTCGGGCGGGCTCGGGTGGGCCTCGGGCGATGGCTCGCCCTTGCCGGGGTGGTGATGCTGGTGCTGTGGTTGCCCCCGTTGATCCAGCAGGCTGCCGGCCACCCCGGGAACCTGGGGGAGGTGGCCGGCTACTTCGTGCACCCCCCGCAGTACTCATCGCAGCAGGCGGCCGTCATCGCCGCCGGGCCGGCTGTCGGCTGGAAGGCCGCGTTCGGGGTCATGGGCAAGCAACTTACGCTGCCCGGCCCCTGGTTGACCGGCGGCGACGTCGACAAGCTCGGCGTCGCCGCACAGGCGGCGGCGTGGCCGGCGGTGCTCGTGATCCTGGGCGCCGTTGCCGCCGGGGTGATGGCCTGGCGACGCGGCGCCCGCGACGCGGCGCGCCTCGCCGGCACGGCCGTGGTCATCGCCGTCCTCGGCCTCGTGGCCACAGCCAAGATCACCGGGATCCTCGCCCCCTACCTGGTCAGGTGGTGGTGGGTTGCCGCCCTTGTACTGTGGTTGGCCATCGGCTGGTGTGTGGCCCGGGTGCTGTGTGTGGCACCGGTCGGGCCGAGTGGGTACGCCCCCAGTCCGGGCTATCGCGGCCTCGGTCGGCTGGCACCCGCGGCGGGCCTGGCGGCGGCGACGGGCACGCTCGCCTTGACGGCGGTGACCGTGACCGCTGCGGTGCCGACGCCGCTGCCGCTCGCACAGGCGTCGACGACGATCGCGCACCTCGCCCCGGGCACCGCTGACGCCGTCGGTCGGAGCGGGCCCGACCTCCTGAGCTGGATGGATCCGGAACCGCTGTCTGGCATCGGTCCTGGCATGTTCACTGCCCTCCACCTGGCGGGCGTCGACGTCGTGGCGCCCCCGGCACTGGCCACCGGGGTGGGTTCGTTTCGGACGGCTTCGCCGGCCCACTACCGGGGGGTGATCACCGGCGTGGGTGTGCCCGATCCGACGATGCTGTCCCAGCCGGTGCCGCCGCCTCCGGGCAGCCGACTTGTGGCGAGCTACGACCCCCTTTCGCCCCAACAGCGACAGGAAGCGGTCACGCTGGAGCGACGCATCCGAGCGGCGATGGGCCCTCGCGCGCCACGCGACGCGCTCGTGGTGTCGCAGATTCGCTTCGCGCAGGAGCAGCTGGAGGCGGGTGGCGCCGCTCGTGGCGACGTCGAGCGGCTCGCCGACCTCCAGGCTCGAGGCAGCCCCTATCTCGTGTACTTCACGCCCGGTCAGGGCTGACCACGCCAGTCAGCTCGACAGCGCGGGACGGGTGAGCACGACGTCCACGCGCGCCGCGGTGCGATCGGTCGGACGGCTACCTGGAGGGCGCCGTCCGAAGGATCACGATGTCAAGGCGACCCGCCCGGCCGACGTAGCCGGACATGTGCTCCACGCTCGAAGAGGACGGGTACAGTACGATACGGACGGGTTCGCGGCCGTTCGACACACGCCTAGCTCCGACCTGAGCGCTCCAGAACGGATCTACACGCGGTTGGAAGCCCCGTGCGTCGAGCTCGTTTACCAGGCCGAACCGGGTGAACTCGGCGGGCAGGTTCTGCCATTGGAGCGCCCCCGGCGTCGACCCTCCGGCATCCGTCCCGACATTCGTCACGAGGATGGGCTTGTCCCCGGCGCCGAGACGTGGTCCGACGGTTCGCCAGACGGCTGCCACATCCGGATCGGAGGCCCGCTGAAGAGACGGGACGTGCAGCATCTCTATCGACAATGCGACCGTGACGACGCCGGCCAGAGCGACCAGCGCCAGAGCTGGCAGCCGGCGAGCCCAGCGGGGCAGCGCTGTGGCCTCCAGTTGGACCTCTTCGTCGCCGGTGCCGAAGAGGGCGATGCCCAGACCCATCAGAGCCAGCGTGGGAACGGCGATCTCCCAGACGATGAGATAGCCATACACTCCGCCGACAATCCTTGTCACCGACAGCAAGACGACGACGAATCCAATCAAGCTTGCGATTCCCAGGTTCGCGGCGAAGCGCCGGCGCCTCACGAGCCCCATAGCGATCGTTACCGCGCCGACGAGCAGGACAACGGCGAGGATGACCCCAGCGTCGCGGGTCGGATTCCCCAAGAACACGGACATTTCCGACGGAACACCAAGGGGGATGATCCCGGCGACGGTAACCACTGACCACAGCCCGGTCCCAAGGGTAAGCGCCGGATGGTGCGCGGTGAAGAACTGCCATATGAGGGTCAGGTTTCCTGGGTGATTGGTGAACTGTTCCACCACGGGCGGGACCCAGATCAAGGGAAGCAGTATCAGACCGGCGACGAGCGTCCGGGCTCGAGCGGGTGACTGCCGGGGCGGCCGTGTGCCGGGGGTCGACCGCCGAGCCAGCATGGTTCTGACCAGAGCCGCCGCGAGAGCGAGGATCAGTAGCACGCCGACGAGCGGCAGGGTGGCGATGTTCGTCTGTACGGCGAACGATCCTGCCAGGGCTGCTCCGAGGAGCGACAAGGGCGACCCCTTGGCTCCGGCGGCGCACAGGGCACCAAAGAGCACCAGAGGAAAGATGACCACATCAGGGTTCCACGGCGTGACGAGGGCGCCAAGGGGGCCCTCCGAGAAGGTCGTCGCTCCAGGGCTGGTCGAGGCGAGCACGAAGGCCATAAGCCCGAGGCATAGGGCGCCCCACAACGCCGCCGCGGGGCCGCTTCGGCGGCGGACGACCCAGATAGTTCCAAGCGCGGAGACAGCGTTGATGAGGGTCGCCCCGACAAAATCGGCGCGGGCGCCGGTACCGAGGAGCCGCGCCGGGATGGACAGCAGGTAGAAGTACACGGGACCCGGGTGGCTCCATCCGAAGCGATCGAACGGTCCCAGCTGCTGGTGCCAATGGACCGCGTCACGGACGTGTAGGTCGATCAGAGCCAGGTCGTCGGCAAGGTAGACGTGGTGCGTCTCGGCAAGAAGCCGAAGGATGATGATTGCGAACGGAACGGCCAGCGTGAGCACGGCCACGGCGGTGAGTAGCGATGAGTGCGTCGGACGCCACACCGGCAGCCGGGGGGCGCGGAACTGGCGGCGGAGCGCCGTCGTCACCCGGCCGTGGCCTCGACCGTTACGAGGCGGGCGAGCTGGCGCTAGGACCCGCGCCATGTCCGTTCTTGTCGAGCTGCTCGGCGACCTGTCGCTTGAGACGGGCGAGGATGGCGCCCATGCCTCGGAGCCGCAGCGACGAGATGGCCTCGGACAACCCCATGCGAGTGTAGAAGTCGTTGGGCGTGGCCAGCACCTCGTCGGCGGTGGCGCCGTCGAGGCCACTGTGGAGGATGCCGGCGAACCCCCGCGTCGTCGGCGCCTCGTCTGGCACGTCGAAGTGCAGGGTGACGTGGCTGTCGTCGCCGACCTCGACGGCGAGGAAGAACGGCGTCTGACACTCCGGGACCTGCTCGAGGCCCTCCGGGTTGGCGGCCAGCTCGGCGGGAAGAGGCTGCACCTTGCGGGAGTACTCGAGCAGCGCCTGGAGCCTGAGTTCCTTCGGGGCCCCGGCGAAGAGATCGACGATGTGCTGGAGACGGGGCGAGACGGCCGTGGGAGCCATCCATCCATACTTTCACGGACTTGGGGAGGTCAGGACACCGGTGACCAGTAGGGTCGAGGTTGACCTGCCCTTCAGGAGGGCGACGAAGGAGGTCACCATGTCCACTGTCGAGCGCGATCCGGCGACCGAGCTGAGCCAGTACGCCACCCCCGACATGCTCGTGACGACGTCGTGGTTGGCCGACCACCTCCAGGATCCCGGGCTGGTCGTGGTGGAGTCGGACGAGGACGTGCTGCTCTACGAGACCGGGCACATCCCCGGAGCGATCAAGGTCGACTGGCACCTCGACCTCAACGATCCGGTGACCCGCGACTACGTCGACGGCGAGCGGTTCGCCGAGCTGATGTCGTCCAAGGGGATCGGGCGTGAGGACACCGTGGTCTTCTACGGCGACAACTTCAACTGGTGGGCGGCATACGCACTGTGGGTGTTCACGCTCTTCGGCCATCAGGACGTGCGGCTGCTCAACGGCGGGCGCATGAAGTGGATCGAGGAGGGCCGTCCGGTCGTCACCGAGGTGCCGTCTCGCCCCGTCGCCCGGTACCCTTCGGTCCAGCGCGAGGACCCGCCGATCCGGGCCTTTCGGGACGACGTGACCCGCCACGTCGCCAATCACGGGCGCCTCGTGGACGTGCGCTCGCCGGGCGAGTACAGCGGTGAGCTGCTCCACATGCCGGACTACCCTCAGGAGGGTGCGCTGCGGGGTGGCCACATCCCTGGCGCCGCCAGCGTGCCCTGGAAGCGCGCGGCCAACGACGACGGCACCTTCAAGTCGGCTGACGACCTGCGTGCGATCTATGCCGACGAGCAGAAGCTTGCCAAGAGCGACGACGTGATCGTGTACTGCCGAATCGGCGAGCGCTCCAGTCACACCTGGTTCGTTCTGCACCATCTCCTTGGCTATCCCACGATCCGCAACTACGACGGGTCGTGGACCGAGTGGGGGAACCTCGTGCGCGCACCGATCGAGCGGTAGAGGGGCCCGGCCGAAATCGCGATCAGGTCTGCCGGCCCACCGACCGCAGGTACTCGATCACGGCGTCGACGACGAGCAGGGCGACAGCGAGCCAGGCGACCCAGGTGACGGCGCTGAAGTTCGAGGGCCAGTCGGCGCCGGCTGGGAAGTGATAGCGCACTTCCAGCTGGGTGATGTAGAGCCCGCTGATCGCCACGCACAGCACGGCGCCGATAGTGAGCAGGGCGCGCCACGACGGGCGTAGCAGGACGAGCGCCGCGGCCAGCCCGACAACAGGCGCCGCCCAGGGACCGATGACGAAGGCCGACACCGCAGCCGAGGCCAGTGTCAGCACCAGGGCGGCCTGCAGCGAGAGCGGCCGCCCGGTGGACCGGAGTGGTGACACCAGTTGGGGCCGCGCCGGTGCATCTCCGCCGGTCGGCTCGGTCGCCGCCGCCGCGGTGTCGAGGGGGTGACGGTCGGCGTGGCGATGCCGGCGGGGACGCCAGAACACGAGTAGCAGGCACAGGATCCCCGCCACGGCCGAGAGATACAGCGCCAGGTTCACCCGATCCTGGGGCTTCCAGTGCAGGGTCACGAGCATCTGGCCGGAGGTCCGCGGCTGCACCAGCCAGCCGTTGGCGTAGCCATCGACCGACCTCGGGCTTCCCAGCGACGGCCCGCCGTCTACCTGCGCAGTCCACCCGTTGTTGAAGCTCTGCCCGAGGACCAGCCAGAACGGGCTCTTGGCGGTCGGGACGTCGACGGCCACCTTCGACGTGGTGCGATCCTGGCTGAGCACCCGCACCGACGGCACCGGGGTGGCGGCGGTGGTGGTGGCCGGGACGACCTGGCCCGACGGCCCCGTCGCCAGGGCGGCTCCACCCCGCTCGGACCCGAGGCCCACCTGGTCGAGGTCGATGCCCGTGGCGCCGCCCGGGTTCGTGCGGAGGATGTGGTTGCCGGCGCCGAGTGACAGCCCGGCCGATCCGGGTCCGCAGGGCTGCACTTCGAGGCCCTGGAGAGCGGTCCCGGCGGCCGTCGAGCCGACGACCTGTAGGCCCACCGGGTTCCCGTCGACGGTCATGAGATCGGTTCGGCAGGTGTTCGGCACGGTCGAGCCGGCCGGTGGCAGCGTCACGCCGGGGATGCCGAGCTCGGCGATACCAACGGGCAGGATGGTCGGGAGCCCGCTCAGGAAGTCCACCGTGCTTTCCTGGCGGACGCCTGCGACCGTCACCCGAATGGTGCTCCCATGCATCGCCGGGAAGCTGACCGGGACCTGGACGGTGCCGTTGGTACGGGCCAGGTCGGCGACCGGAGGCACATCGGCGATGACCGGAGGCTGCCCGTCGGCCTGGATGCTGAGCTGGGTCGGGACCGAGTGACGCCCGTCGGCGACCACCGCGAGGTTGAGGTGATCGAAGGTGACCGGCCGGGGCTGCTGGATCTGGAGCCACTGGCCGACCTGGTTGCCGAGCTGGGGGCTCCAGAACGTCGTGGGGTCGCCGTCGACGGCGCTCTCGCCCCGGTTCGACAGGTCACCGGGCAGGCGGCTCGACGAGGTGACGACGATGTCCGATCCCGGTCCCGACGTGGGCCGGCCCAGCAGATGGTCGATGGTGTCGTCGGGTGCATCGGCGGAGATCCGCGCCGTACCCGACACCGAGAAGGTCCGAGCCGTCGGCAACGAGAACGTTCGGGCCATCGCCCGTTCCTCGTCCGCGTTCACAGGCGGAGACTTGATCGGCTGGGAGGGGTCGGCGCGAAGCCGGGTCATCAGGATGACGAGGCGGTGGTCGATCGACGCGGTGCCCGCCTGGGAGAGGAGATCGGTCGGCAGGCGCGTCACCTCGTCGACCGGTGGGACCGGACCGCCATTGGGGCCGCCGCCCAGGCGGACCTCGGCGAACCCGACGCCGCTCGCCGTCTTGTACGTGGAGCGCAATCCGAAGTTCGTGGTGTCGATGACCAGGTCGACCCGGCCGAAGGTGCGGGTCGGGAACGTGACGGTCTGCCCGCTCGGTGTGAGCGAGCTGGGGCCGAGCTGCACGTGGACGTCCGGTCCCTTGTCGAAGCGCAGGGTGGCGCCGGTGATGAAGCGGTCGCGGGGCCCCTCCTGCGGCTGCACGACGTTGATGTGGTCGGTCGTGACCGGGTGGGTCGTGTTGATCCGGAGGTACTGGCCCTGCTGGTCCACCTTGCTGAAGGCGGCCACCTCCCACGCCGTGGAGGGGTCGCCGTCCATGGCCAGGACGGGCCGGTTGGCGGGTGTGTAGGAGACCGGGTTGCCGTAACCGGAGGCCTGGACGGAGGCGATCCCCCCCTGCTGGGTGACGGTGCGAGAGTTGTCGGTCGTCCCCGGGAACAGCGGTAGGGGATTGTTGTTGGGGTCGGGCTCCGGCGGAGTCTCACCGGCCTGCTCGGTGTATCCGGTGTTCTGGGTGATCGTGTCCCAACGCTCGGCCCGACGACGGTTGGTGTCGGTGAGCACGAGGTCGGCGCCGGCGCCGAGGGCCTGCCGCTCAGCCGCGGCGTTGGTGTCGAGATCACCTTGGTAGAGCACGGTCTGCTGACCGTTGAGCAGACCGGCCGACGCGCCGTTGACGAGCGCGTCACCGTTGCCGGCGACGACCAGCGGCTGCTGGGCAGGCTCGGCCCGGAGGATTGATCGGGGATCCGTGACCCCGTACACCTGGAGGTCCGCAGGGTCCGGCGTGGTGGCCGACGGTCCGAGGGTCTGCTCGTCGATGAGCGGGACCGAGGTGCGCAGGCTCGCCGGGGGACCGAAGGTGACGGGCTGGCTCAGGCCGGGCGGTGGCGGGTCGAACTGGGCGGCGGTGGGCAGGGTTCTGGCCGTCAGGTACCGCTCGTACTGCAGATCCGAACGGAGCTCGACGTCGCCGACGCCCATGAGACGGGCGAGCGGAGCGAGCGACGTGGGGTCGAAGGTCCCCTGCTGCAGCCGGTCGTCGAGGGCCATCAGTAGATCGGCGGATGGCGGTGATCCCCACGGGACCTGTTCCCGCGCGACGAAGGGGCGGTTCATGATGCCCGGTTCCACGGGGTCGACGAGGTTGTTGCCCCAGCGGTAGGTGGCGAAGTCGATGCCAGGAAGCGCCATGACCCGCGTGGCGTTTCCCTGCGCGTCCATGTAGTTGGCCGCGGCCTGGTAGTAGCTCGGTATCTGACTGGGACGGGAGAGGTTGGCGTCGACGAACTGGCCGGCCCACAGCGGCGCCATGTCGGCGGCGACGAGCCCGCCGATGGCGACGGCGGCGAGGATACCGAGCCGGCTCCACCACGCCGACAGGGCCTCGACGCCCGCCGCCAAGAGCATGGCTGCGCCGAGGGCGAGAAGCGGGATGGCTCGGGCCACGTTGCGCAGGGCGAGCCCCGCCGTCGAGCCGGTGGCGAAGGACTTCAGCAGCGATCCGAGGGGCGCGGCCGGGTGGTCGTAGGGGTGGACTCCGACGGCGATGGCGACGGCGATGCCGATCAAGGCGATGAAGTAGAGCCGGTGTCGCCAGCGGACCACGGCGGCGGCGAGGAACGCGACGGCCGGCACGGCGTAGCTGACGAGCAGCAGCCACGGCCACCGGGTGAAGTCGACCGAGGCCTGGATCCACGGGCCAATGCCGTCCTGGCCGTAGAAGAACCAGAACCCGAGTCCGCGGAGGATGTCGTAGCTGAGCGAGGCCGACGCCACCGCCTGCACGGTCTCGCTGTAGCGGAGGACGTCGAGGCCGTAGCCGCCCTGGGTGATGAGCCCGGCCAGCCACCACAGCGACAGCAGGGCGGTGAGAACGCCCATGCGGACCAAGGTGACGACGGCTCGCCGGAGCGACACCTCGCGGAGGATCCAGACGGCGTAGGGGAACCACAGGACAGGGGCGATGAGGACGTAGACGATGCTGGTGGCGTTGACGGCCCCGGTGGTGGCGGTGACGAGGGCGAACAGCGCCGGGTAGCGCCACCCCCCGACCCTGAGGGCGCGGACCACGAAGGCGACCAGCCAGGGGAGCGCGGCCCACGGCATGAGGAGGGCCGAGATGCGCGCCTCGTACTGGAGCACGTAGGGGCTGAGCATGAAGGCCAGCGCGGCGACAGTGACCGCCGGTGTTCCCCAGTTGGTGCCCACGGTGACGGCGGATCGCCATGTCCCGTCACCGCGCACGGCACGTGAGCTGGGCCCAGACCCGGCCGCCGCCAACGTGCGTACCAGGAACAGCATCCCCATCCCCGCGGCGAAGAGGAGCGACCCGATCCAGAGCCGCTGGGCGACCCAGACCGGCACGCCGATGGCGTTGAACACCCAGAAGAACGGACCCATCGGGAACAGGTAGCCGATGTTCTGATGGGTGACGGTCCCCATTCCCACGTTCGGGTCCCACAGGGTCGAGGCCCCGGCCAGCAGCTTTCCCGGGTTCAGGAAGAGGTACTGCTTGGTGTCGGCCTCGACCATGCCTGGCTTGGACGCCAGCAGGGGGATGTAGGCCACCGCCGCGAGCAGCAGGGGCACGCCCCAGCGCTGGAGGCCCGGCCTCCGAGCGGGCGTCGAGTCGTCCCGGGAGGTGGGGGCCCGGGAGGCGGGCGCCGTGCGCAGCACGCTCATGGTCGGCGACGCGCTTCGGCGGCCGAGGCCAGGACCTCGAGCGTGCCCCGAGCGGTCGCCTCCCATGTGAACCGGGATGCGAGCTCGAGCGCGCCCTTGCTGAGCCGGCGCCGGAGGGCCTCGTCACGGAGCACGAGGTCCAGATAGTGGGCCAGCTCCGGCCCCTCGGCCAGGAAGCCGCTGGCGCCATGGTCAACGGCATCGAGATGACCCGCGATGCGGCTGACAACGGCGGGCGTCCCGCAGGCCGCGGCCTCCGTGACGGTCATGCCCCACCCCTCCCGCAGCGAGGTGCTCGCCAGCACCCAGGCCCGCCGGTACAGCGCAAGCAGGTCGCTGTCGCTGAGGTGTCCGGGCAGGGTCAGCCAGCTGCCGGCACCGGCGGCCCGGATGCGGTCGTCCAGGGCCTGGCGTTCGTAGCCCTCGCCGACGATCACGGCTTCGAGGTCGGGGTGGCGGCCCCGAAGCTGCACGAGCGTGTCGACGAGCATCTCGAAGCGCTTGACCGGCACCAGGCGCCCGGCGGCCACGACGAGCGGGTGGGGGGAACGGGCCCCGCCGGGAGAGAAGCGAGGGTCGACACCCGGGTTGACGACCGAGATGTTGTCCTCGGGAAGCCGGAGCATCTCGACGATCTCCTGCTTCGAGGAGGACGACAGGGTGACGATGCGGCTGCGTCGGTACACGGGTGGAGCCACCGTGAGCTCGACCATCTCCCCGAGGCGGGCGAGGATCTCGGGCTTGAGCACCATTCGCCACATCTCGGCGTGCACGTGATGGAGGAACACCACGCGAGGGCACCGCGCCCAGGCCGGCGAGAAGAAGGGCATGCCGTTCCAGACCTCGACCAGCGCGTCCCGCTGGCCGGTGCGGCCCACGAGGCCGCTCAGCGCCGTACGGGGGAACACCGCGTACCGGCCAGACTTGCGGACCACCCGGTACCCGTCACGGCGGGTGTAGCTGGGGTGCCCCTCCGCCGCAGAGCTGCGCATGGTGACGTCGAGCCCGGCGCGTGCCCATAGACGGGCAATGGTCGACGCGTGAAGCTCGGAGCCCCCAGCTTCGGGATCGTCGAGGTCGCGCCAGGCGAGGATGTGAATGCGGTGCAGACCGGCCTCGCGGGCGATCGCGGCGATGTCGTCGTCCGGGATGTTCGCGTTCGCTCCCGTGTGCAGCGGAGCGACGTCCCGGGACGCCGCATCAGCGTCTCGTCGGGAGCCGGGTCCAGGCGTGGCCGAGCCCGCCTTGAAATCCATCTGCCTCATGCTCCTCGTCGACGTCTCGCGACCGGGCTCTGCCCGCTGCCAGGCCGCCGGGTCACGGACGAGTCAGGCTACCGGATCGGATGCGCCGGGGAGCCGACACCACCACTGCGGCCAGGATGAGGGCCAGAACGCCCTGACAGGCCAGCTCGGCCCGGGCGGTCGACAGGGCGTGCCCGTGAGCAGCGTTCACGAGGAGCACCGTGACGATCGTCGCCAGGGCCAGGATGCCGAGAACCCACCGGCGTCCGGTGCCCAGCAGGTAGTACGTGAAGAGCGTGCTGGCCGCCAGGCAGCCCATGGCCAGGGCGAGTGTGGCGAAGGCGGGTGCGGCCCGTACCTTGTCGGGGCCGAAGAGCAGGCGCAGCATCTCCTGGGGGACAGCGGCAGCGAGGATGGTGAGGACGACCACGGGCACCACGACCAGGCCGAGCGCGACTCCGAGCTGACTGAGGGCGTGACCACCGCGGCGCCACCGCACGACTGCCTCCGGCAGCAAGTAGCCGCTGAGCACGATGGCGAGGAAGACCACGGCCTTGCAGGCGACGGAGATAGCGTTGTACGACCCCACCGCGTGGGGCGCGTCCCGCCCGACGATCTCTACGTCGAGGCCTTGGAGGGTGGCGAGGAAGAACAACGCAACCAGCGCCGCGACGAGGTCGAGGGCCATGTGGCGGCCCCCGAGCCCCGAGTCATGGGTCGTCACGACGGAGGCGGTCGGCGAACCCACTTCCTGCTGTGATTCCATGGGGAGCACCGGGGAGGGCGCCACACCGGGGCCCGCCTCGTCCTCGAGCTCAACCTCCTCGTCCGCAGGTGGTGCGGGAGCGGGACCGGCGCGCGCCTCGACCCAGCGGGCGTGCCCGATGGCGGCGCCCATGGATGCCACGAGCGCGAGCCCGGCGCCCTCGACGGCGAGACCGATGCCGATCAGGGCGACCGTCAACGTGGTGCGCACTGCAGCTTCGACGCACAGGTTCCACGCCAGACCCGGGTAGTTGCGATTGGCCTGGATCAGCCCCCGTTCGAAGGACAGCAGGCCCCAGGCCCCCCCGGCGATCAGGAACTCGGCCACCCCCTCCGGGCCGGGCAGGGAGAGCACTCCGGCGATCGACGATCGACTCAGCCAGGCCATCACGGCGAGGACCGCTAGGCCGACCAGCCCCCACCGCCGCACCTTCGACGCCCAGGGCTTGATCCGATAGGCCTGACCCGCCATCGACCAGGCCGTGACTCGGCGGACGACGGCCACGAGCAGGGCCGATCCCGGCATCGACAGCACGAGGAACAGCACCAGGAGCTGGCCGAGCGATCCATAGTCGCGGGAGGTGAGCAGGTGCGCGATGGTGACGGTGACGATGACATTGGCGGCATTGGCGGCCACGCCGGCGAAGGCGAGCGGCCCGGCCCGGCGCAGCGCGGCCTTCGACTGGGTGACCCGCTCTCGACTCGACCGGCCTACGGCGCCGGTGAGCGGGTCCGTCGGAGCGGGGGCGCCTGGGGGGCCGACATCGCCTTGCCAGCCGGCTGCGGCGGATCCGCCAGACTCGCCGGTTTGGGACGCCATCCAGGTCATGCTAACGAGCCGACCGGGAGAAACGGTCGACGGCCGTAACGGGGTCGACTGCTAGCGTGCCCGGCGTGCAGACCCGATCCAGGGCCTTCTGGATTTGGTTGAGCGTCGCGTCCGCGGGCGGCCTCACAATCCGTCTCATCTACGTCTTCGTCTTCGTTGTGAAGCCGCACTACCAGCTCGGCGGCGACGCATTCTTCTACGACGGCCAGGCGGCTCTGCTGTCCGTCCGCGGATCGGACCCGACGGAGGTCTCAGCATGAGCGGCGAGGTAAGGCACGAGCAGGGGTGCCTGTCGGTGGTCATGGCGTGCTTCAACGAGGCGTCGACCGTGGGTCGGGTCGTGGAGCGGGTGCTCACCTCTGACTACACGCATGAGCTGATCGCGGTGGACGACGGTTCGACCGACGGCACGCTCGAGGCCCTGCGAGCCATCGCCGACCCGAGGCTGGTCGTCGTCGAGCAATCGACCAACCGGGGCAAAGGGGCGGCGCTTCGCCGTGGCTTCGCCCGGGCGCGAGGCCCGCTGGTCATCGTCCAGGACGCCGATCTCGAGTACGACCCGGCCGAGTACGGAGCCGTGCTGGAGCCACTTCTCGACAGACAAGGCGGACGTCGTCTACGGCTCCCGATTCCACACGGCGAAGCCCCATCGGGTCCTGTATTTCTGGCACAGCGTCGGGAACCGGTTCCTCACCACGCTTTCCAACATGTCGACCAACCTGAACCTCACTGATATGGAGACCTGCTACAAGGCTTTTCGGCGCGAGGTCCTCGACAGCATCGAGTTGCGGGAGGACCGGTTCGGGTTCGAGGCCGAGGTGACCGCCAAGGTGGCCCGAGGGGGCTGGCGCATCTACGAGGTGGGGGTCTCGTACTCGGGCCGCACCTACGCGCAGGGCAAGAAGATCGGTTGGAGAGACGGGTTCAAAGCCCTGTACTGCATCGTGCGCTACTCGCCCCTCTGGGCCTCCTTCGGCGGGTCGCACGGCGAGGCGACTCCAGGCCGGCTCGTAGCCCCGGGAGGGCACGAGCCCCATGGTGACGACTCCGGGGGCTTCGGCGTCGATCTCGGCCCGGACGGGGCCGGAGGGGTCGACTCAGCATCGCCGGGCGGGCCGTCAGGAGGGCCTAGCGCGGCGATGGATGCGCGGCACTCGGGATCTGCCGCACGACACCGGCTACCGAGCCGTCGGCCCGGACCGCCACCCCGACGATCGGCTCGCCCGGAATAAAGCGGACGGGAGGTGTGATCGGACCCCCGAACAGACCGGGCATCGACGCCTGGCGTCCGTTGCCGATGAGCACCCATACCGTGCCGTACAACAAGCTGTAGGTGCTGAACGAGTTGGGTCCGGTTGCGATCGCCACGAGCGGCCCGTCGGGCACGACTCGTTCAGCCGCCGCTGCTGCCGCCGATACCCCGCGAAATGTCCCGCGTCCTCCGGCGAACAGGGCCGCTTGCCCGCCGGCACCACTGCCCAGGATCACAGTGTTGACAACTCCTCCGGCGAGCACAGCCGCCGCCGCGGTCAGGACCCATCTCGCGGCTCCGCGTCGGTCGATCCGCAGTTCGCGCCGCGTGGAGTGCCGCCTAAGCCGACTGAGCACCTCGCCGACGAGCGCCGCCGCCACCAATGCGGCGACACCCCAGACCAGCATGCCCACCGGCCAGAGCACGACGTCCAGATAGCCAAGCTGGAATCGGTTGTCGACCGGGAGTGCGGCGATCGCCCATACCGTCGAGGCTGCGGCCGCGAGCGCGACCCCGGCCAGCACGGCAACATCACGCCGCCGGGCCAGCCCAGCCAGCACACAGATCGCCGCCAACGCCACCAGGATGGCCATGCCGACGGTGGCGGAGTGCTGGCCGATGTGATGGATTGGGTCGGGAAGAATCGCGGCCTGTCGGTGGAACCACAAAGGTGGTGGCGCTACGGCCGATGTCAGGGCCTGGAGCCCGACGCGCCCACCCAACGTCGGCTGGCGGCCGACACAACGCAGTAGCACCGTGAGGTTGCCCGGGTGGCTTGTGACCTGCTGGGCGATGGGAGCGGCCCAGCAGGCGGCACCGACGGTCAGCCCGACGGGCAACCAGAGCCACCTCCTTGGACCGGGACGGCCTCGCACGAGCCCCGCCAACGGTGCCAGCACTGCGAGCAGCACGGCGGGCACCGCGTACTCGAGGTGGGTTTGCGCGGCAATCGAAGCGGCGACGACGAGAACAGGCCACCACCGCAGCCGACCACTGCCGACCGCCCACGCTGCCATGCACGATGCCGCGAACCACACAACGCCGAGATAGGGATTCCATATGGGGTTCACGAGCGCGAGCGGCTGCGTCGCGGCGAAGACGACACTGGCTGCGGCCACGGCGAGCGCTCCGCTCGCGCCCCGCACGGCCCAAGCCGCCTCCACGCAGACCGCCATCCCGGTCGCGGCGACAAGGGCAGCGCCCCAGAGCACGCCGTGGGCGTGGTCGATTCGGACTGGGATCGCGAGGGTCCAGTATTGGAGAGGGCCGGGAGAGAAGGCGCTGTGACCGCTGCACCCGGTTGCCTGGGTGATCTGGCCGAGCAGCGGGGAATGGGCTGTGAGCACCCCCCATGACCGGATGGCGATGACTGCATCGTCCTGGCTGGCTCGCCAGCCCTGCATCATCAGCACGACCGCGACCACCAGGAACGGGACCTCGGCCACAGCGTGACAGACGAGACGTGTGGGAGCCCGTGAGAGTGCCCCTCGCCCGGAGGGACGGTCGGGAGGCGGTCCGCTCGCCGTTGCCCCCCTTGCCCTGTCTTCGTGAAGCAAATGCGCTCCGTCCTGCTCGGCCCCTCCTGCTCTCCCAAGCGTGGACATCCGCCTGACCGTCACCGTGCCAGTCGCTCGGACAGCGCGAGCAGACCGGTTAGAAGCGGGCCTCGGCCCGGCCTGGCCGGATCCCTATCGGTGGCTTCGGAGGATAGGGGCTCTCGGGGAGGGCGTGCGGTCTTGGTCGAGCTGGGGTCCCGGTCGGGAGCTGGGCGAGGCTCGGCGGATGGGAAGAGTCGAGCAAGGACTTCATCAGCCCATGATCGCATGCCCACCAGAGCCTCCAGGCATTCGGGACACCCCGTTCGGCCCAGACCCGCGCGAACCGCAATGGATGGTGCAGGCTCGTGCGCGTCCGGGTTTCTCCTGTCATCCACGTCGGGACACTGCGGTATCGTCATCGTTCCTGTAACAAAGGGGCGTGGAGCGAGATGAGGTTCGCGCCGGCGCGCAGCACCCAGCGCCGCCGTCTGGTCACGCCCGCCCGGTGACCACGGCGGCTGAGTCCGTTTGGCGATCCGCGGCGGTCCGACGTCGCAGGGGTCCGTTGGGCCCGATGGTGGTTGCCGCTCTGCTGGTGTTCCCGGCCGCAGCCGGCGCCGCTTCTCTGCTCGGTCGTCAGTGGTACGCCACGAGCGACCAGGCGCTCGAGGTCCTCCATATCGGTGACGTGGGCGGCGTGCACACGCCCCTGGTCGGGATACCGTCGCGCTTCGGCTGGTACCACCCGGGCCCGCTCCTGTACTGGCTGTTGGCCCCGTTCGTCCGGCTGTTCGGCGAGACGGGCGTCTTGACTGGAAGCGCCGTGTTGAACGTGGCGGCACTGGTCGGGGTGGCAGTTGTCGCTCGCCGCCGGGGCGGCACGCCCCTCGTTCTGTGGACTGGGCTCCTCATCGCCGCACTGCTGCACACCTTGGGTCCCGGCTTCCTGCTCGATCCGTGGAACCCCTGGCTGGCGCTGCTGCCGTTCCTGCTCTTTGTCTTCCTGGCTTGGTCGGTCACGTGCGGTGACTTTGCATGTCTCCCATGGGCAGTCGGCGTCGGGACGTTCGTGGTGCAGACTCACGTGAGCTACGCGCTATTGGTCGCGGGCCTGCTCGTTGTGGTGCTGGGCGTCGCTGGGCTGGAGCGTCTCGTCGCCCGTCAGGCTGGTGGCGCGCCTGTGGACCTCGGCATCTCGACAAGCGGCTCGGCGTCGAAACAAGCTGGGATGCGCCGCTGGTTCGTCGTGGCCGGCGTGGTCATGGTGGTCCTCTGGTTGCCCCCCCTCATCCAGCAGCTTGCCGGGCACCCGGGGAACCTCGGTGAGATCGTCCGGTACTTCACGAACCGGCCTGCTTCCGCGTCGGCGGGTTCCGGTGCCGTCGCCCCCGGACCGCCGGCGGGATGGACCACCGGGCTAGGAGTCATGGGCAAGCAGCTCGCTCCACCTGGGCCCTGGCTCACCGGGCGGGACACCAATCAGTTCGGCTTCGCTGCGACGGCGGCCCTCTGGCCGGGAACACTCCTGATCCTGGCCGCGGCCGGCGCTGGATCGCTGGCCTGGTGGCGCCGAGCCTTCGACGCCGCTCGCCTCGCTCTTGTGGCGGTAGCCCTTTCCGCTCTGGGCATCGTGGCCACGGCCAGGATCACCGGGATCCTCGCCACCTACCTGGTTCGCTGGTGGTGGGTGGTGGCGCTGATGCTGTGGCTGGCCATCGGCTGGTGCCTGGGCCAGGCGCTCGGCCTGGTCCCGCCAGAGCGTGGTCCCACGGTCCCGGCGCCCGGTCGCCAGCGCTCTGCTGTCCTCGCGCGTCCAGCGGGTG
This sequence comes from uncultured Actinomycetes bacterium, assembly GCA_963717645.1. Lineage (GTDB taxonomy): Bacteria > Actinomycetota > Acidimicrobiia > Acidimicrobiales > AC-9 > AC-9. Next base: position 30,130 of record CAVQWQ010000034.1, read on the forward strand.
TCGCAGCTGTAGCCGGCACCGTCACGTTGGTCGTGGCCACTCTCGTCGCCGCTTTGTCTGCGCCTCTCCCAGGCGCCGACTCATCGGAGGCAGTCGCGCACCTGGCACCGACGACTGCCCGTGCCCTCGACCACAAGACGACCGACCTCGTCCAGTGGATCGACCCCGTGACGCTGTCCGCCACCGGCTTCGGAGTGTACACCGAGCTCCGGCGAGAAGGCTTCGACGTCGTCGTGTCGGCCAAGCTGGCGTTCGGCTTCGGCTCGGAGCGCACGGCGGCGCGTGCCAGCGTCCACGACGTGGTCACGGTGGTGGCTATGCCCGACCGTGGGTCTCCCCTCGAGCAGCCTTCGGGCGCTCGCCTCGTGGCGAGCTACGACCCCCTTACGGCCTCCGAGCGGGCCGAGTCGATGCGACTGGCCCACCGGATTCGTAGCGCGATGGGATCGCGGGCCCCTCTGGGTCCTCTTGTCGTGCCCCGGACGCGGCACGGTCAGGACCAGCTCGTCGCCGGCGGAGCTTCCCGTCGCGACGTCGAGCGTCTGGCCCAGCTGCAGGCTCAGGGCACCCCGTACGTCGTGTTCCTGGCGCCTGCCGCGGCGTGACGGCTCCGACCGGAGCCAGGCCCGATCAGGGGTGGTCGTTGGGACAGGACCCGGACGGGTCGCGGTAGGTGTGGTCCTTGGCCCACGAGCCAGACCACCAACCGGGCGCCGGCGGGGGCAGACTGACGACGGGGGTCAGCTGGGCCACGACCGCCTGGCCGAGCGCCGCTGCTCCCGTCGGGCAGAGATGGAAGTTGTCGGTCTTGCGGGCCCGGCTCCAGGTACCGTCAGCCTGAGGAAGCCAGGGGGAGAACCGACCGTCGACCTCCAGGGCACTGGCGACCGGGAGGAACATGTAGTGGCCGGGCCAGCGAGGCGCGAGCGAAGCCATGAGCGAGTTCCACGCCTTCCTGGCAGTCTCCTCGGCGACGAGCGTCTGCTCGGCCTTGGCCGGGTCGAGGACCGACGGCGGCGGCCCGTAGGGAGGGAACTCCATGATCGCCACCCCGTCCACGCCGTTGCCCGGAGCGAGGAGGATGCCCATCGCCTGAGCGACCAGCCGGCTGTACGCGGCGGGGTCAGCCTGGGCCGCGCCGTTGTCCCAGCTCCACGTGCCGAGCACGAGCTCGGGGCGGTCCTCACGTATCAACTGGGGCCAGTCGAACTTCCAGGAGGAGTTGTTGGTCAGGCCCCACCACTTGTGGGACTCGTCGGCGACCACCTTCACCACCCCCGTCGACTCGAGCGCCGCCCCGACACCGGGGGCGGCGTCCTGCATGACACTGTCGCCGATGAGCATCACCCGCAGCGGGTCAGCGGGGGAGAGGGCCCTTCCCGGGGGCAGGAGGATGGTCGGCTTGGCGATCACCGACAGCGTCGCGTCGACGTTGTCGGCCACCCGGTCGGCCCCCGGCCGGCTGAAGTACGGACCGGCACCCAAGTCCCCCGGCGCCAGCTGGGATGCCATGTCGTAGAGGGTGACCTCGAGGTGGGTGGCGGCGAAGGAGCGGTAGGCGGCGTTCAAGCTTGCCACCCGGGCCGGGTCGGCGAACGTGGGAGGACGCTTCTCGGCGGCGGGCTGCGGAGCGTACTGAGGCACGGTGGCGATCACCACGCGAGCTCCAGCCGAGGCGAGGAGCGAGGTCACCTGCGCCAGCTCGTTCTGGTAGTAGGCCTGCCATTCGGGTGTTCCGACGCTCATCCAGCGGCCGTCCACGAGGTGGTCCGCGGTGTCCTCCGATCCGTAGGCGACGTAGGCAACCGTGGGTCTCCACTGCTGCAGCTGGCGCGGCCACGCCGAGCGCCACCGGCAGCCGGGCGACTCGGTCGCCGAGCGTGTCGAGCCATAGAGGTCGTCGGCCGTATACCCCTCGGCGATGCTGCAGCCAGGATCGGCGGAGCTGTGGATGGCCAGCCCGTGTGCGGCTGCCTTGTCGTTCATGCCAGAGACCAGAGTGAGCGCCGTGCTGTCGCCCACCACCATCACGCTGGTCGAGGGGGCCGGGGCGACAGCCGCAACAGTTGGCCGGGTGCCGGTGGCCGGAGGCGCGACAGCCGCCGCCACGGTGCTCGGGGCCACGGTGGCGGCGACCAGCCCCGCGCCGGTTGCCATCACCGCCGCGGGGGCCGCCACCAAGGCTCTCCACCCCCTGAACCGGGCCCGGCGAATGGGGCGCTCCACGAGGAAGTAGCTGGCCGTGGCCAGCGCCAGCATGGTTCCCACCTGAGCGCTCTTGAGGACCCAACCAGACAGCCCGGTGTTGGTGCGGGTCATGAGGACGATCACGGGCCAGTGCCACAGGTACAGCCCGTAGGAGATGATCCCGATCCACCGCAGCGGGGGGAGCGACAGCAGGGCACCGGGCGGCCCGGAGCGGGCGCGGCTGACGCTGGCGATGACCACGGCGGTGAGGACGCTGATGGCGACCAGGCCGCCCTGCCATATCCAGCCCTGAGGGGAGGCGGTCGTACAGGCCCAGACGATCGCACCGAGGGCGATCAACCCGCCGGCGTGCAGCGACCGTCTCCAGGCTCGCGACAGACGTGACCGGCCCGCGACGAGCACCGCCAGGGCCGCCCCGATGAGCAGCTCGAAGGCCCGGGTGTCGGTTCCGTAGTAGATCCGGCTCGGGTCGGTCCCAGGGTGGTACAGCAGCGCCATCAGGGCGGCCGAAGCTGCGGCGAGCGCCAGGATGGCGCCCGTGAGTAGGCGGCGGGACCCCCGAGTGGCCCGCAGCACGACGAGCAGGATCAGGGGCCACAGGAGGTAGAACTGCTCCTCGATGGCGAGGGACCAGGTGTGGCGCAGCGGCGAAGGAGCGGAGAACTGGGCGAAGTACGAGCTCTGGGTGAAGATGAGGTGCCAGTTGGCGCCGTAGAAGAGGGTGGCCAGGGCATCCGGCCGCAAGGTAGACCGGTCCAGCCCCGGGCCCCCTAACCCGGCATACAGGGCTAGAGCGGCCAGCACCAGCAGCAGGGCCGGGAGCAGCCGCCGGGCTCGCCTGGCCCAGAAGGCCCTCAGGGCGATCCGGCCGGCGCGGGCTCGTTCTTCCACCAGTAGGCCGGTGATGAGGAAGCCCGAGAGGACGAAGAAGATGTCGACACCGAGGTAGCCGCCTCCCGCGTGCGTGATGTTGAGGTGGTAGGCGATGACTGCCATCACGGCGAAGGCCCGCAAGCCGTCGAGGGCGGGCATGTACCGATGAGAGCCGCCGGGCTGCGCTCGGCGGGGGGTCTGCCGGGGCCGCGGGAGGGCCGGGGGGCGCTCGCTCGTAATCGTCATGCCGGGCGGCGGTGCCATTCAGGCCCGCGGTGCACAAGTGGCTGGAATGGCACGCATGGGCTTCGTGGTTTGCCGAACCCCCCAAACAACGTCACGTGATCAGTCGGCCTGGATGACGCAATGACCCATCAGGGTAACCCCTCAGAGCGAGCGGGGCAGCGCAAGGAGGCAGGCAGCCCGGCGACATGCCATGAAACGCCACGGAGGGGCCCGAGCCCCTAGGCTGCCAGCTTGTGGCGCTCGTCTCCGGCCGCCGGCGCTTCTTCGTAACGCTGTTGCTCCTCGTTGCCGGGGCCCTGGCAATCCGCACGACGTTCGTGCTGGGGATCGCTCGTTACGATCGGCACTTCTACGACGCTGCCTACTACCAGCTTGAGGCCGACCGTGTGGCTTTCGGGGGCGGCTTCACCGATCCCTTCCTGCCCTTAACGCACCCGCACGCTCCGCCCGTGCCGTCGGCCCAGCATCCGCCGCTGACGGTGCTCGTGCTCACCCCGGTGGCGTGGGCGACCAACGGCAGCCAGCTCGCTATGCGCTTCACCATGGTCGTGCTCGGGGCCGTCACGGTGGTGCTCGTGGGCCTGCTCGCCCGGGAGATCGCAGGCGAGGGCGTCGGATTGCTCGCGGCCGGTATCGCTGCGGTGTACCCGTTCTTGTGGGTCAACGACGGACTCATCATGTCCGAGACGTTGACAGCCTTGACCGTTGTGGCTGCCCTCCTGCTCTCCTACAAGCTCGTGAAGCGGCCGCGTCTGCTGACCGCGGCCGGCCTCGGGGCTGTGTGCGGGCTGGCGACTCTCGCCCGAGCTGAGGTGGTGCTCCTCGCCCCTCTGTTGGCCGCGTGGCTCCTCGTGTCGCGACATCTCGGCTCCTGGCGTGCCCGGCTGACATCAGCTGCTACCGTGCTGGTGGCGTCGGGCCTGGTGATCGCACCGTGGTTCGCCTACGACCTGGCCCGATTTCAGGACACGACGTTCGTCTCGACGAACGACGGGGTCGCGTTGCTCGGGTCGAACTGCGACTTCCCGTATCACGGCAGCCTGATCGGTGGCACCACCCTCACGCCGGGGTACTGTCTTCCGCTCAACCCTCCTCCCGGCGATGATTCCGTCGTCGCGAGGGCGTATCGCGACAAGGCGTTCACGTACATGCGGGGCCATCTACAACGCCTGCCCCTGGTCCTCGCCGCCCGCGTGGGGCGGGACTGGAGCCTGTTCCGTCCCCAGGACGCCCTCTCCGAGACCGAGGGCCGTCCCTGCTGGGTCACCGAGGTGGGGCTCGCCTTCTATTATCCGCTGCTCGCTCTGGCCATCGGTGGCGCCGTCGTGCTGTGGCGGCGTCGCGCTCCGGTGTGGCCGCTGCTCATACCGGTCACGATCGTGACCGTGAGCACCGTGGTGTCCTATGGGCAGGTCCGCTTTCGGGTGGAAGCGGAGCCGGTCCTCGTCGTGCTGGCAGCGGTCGCCTTAGGCGCAATCTTCGCGTGGTGGCGCCAGCGACACCGACGACCCCCGATCGAACCGGTGACGACCGAGGTCAGCGGCGCTCCTTCGTCCCCGACGTCGCCATCCCCGCTTACAATGCGACAGCAATGGGTAGCGGGCGAACCCGGATAGGGCCGCCTGCAGGGACCATGGCCGACTTGCCTGTGGCAGACGACGAGGCGACCGAGAAGGGCACCTTCACCGGGGGACCGACAGCACGTCGACAATCCACGACCCGCGCTCGTGCTCGGTCCCGTCGGCCTTGCCGCCTTCACCTCGTGGTGGTGCTCGGGCTCGCATTCGCGATCTATCTGCTCGTGTCGATCGGACTGTGGTGGCACGTGTGGTCGACGCACCCGACCAGTGCGGCGAGCTGCGGGTGCGGTGACCCAGCGCTCTTCATCTCGTTCCTGGCCTGGCCAGCGCAAGCTATTGCGCATGGGCACAGCGTTCTCTACTCGACAGCGCTTTTCCATCCGGGAGGAATCAATCTCCTGTCAAACACGAGCGTGCTCGCCATCGGCATCCCTCTCGCCCCGGTGACGTGGTTGTTCGGGCCGGTGGCCACGCTGAACGTCGGCTTGACGCTGGCGCCGGCCCTGTCGGCCCTCGCCATGTTCTGGCTGTTGCGCCGCTGGGTGTCCTGGACGCCGGCCGCTTTCATCGGTGGGCTCGTCTACGGCTTCTCCCCGTTCCTGCTCGTCGCCGTGGCCACGGCCCACCTGATGCTCGGCTTCCTCGCTGTGCTACCACTCATCGTCGCCTGCCTCGACGAGCTGTTGGTTCGCCAGCGGCGCCGGCCCACCCTCGTCGGTCTTGTACTGGGGCTCCTCGTGATGGTGGAGTTCTTCCTGAGCACCGAGCTGTTGGCCATCGCCGCCGTTTGCGCTGTCGTCGCCCTGGTGATGCTCGTCGCCTACGCAGCCATCCGGGACCGGCAGGACCTCATCGGTCGCCTTCCTGACGCTGTGCGCGGCCTCGGCGTCGGGGTCGTCGTCGCTCTCGTGCTCCTCGCCTACCCGCTGTGGTTCACCCTCGCCGGTCCGGCCCACCTGTCGGGGCGGGTGTGGCCGACCCTCACCGCCGGCGCCGGCGGTATCACACCCAGCGGCCTCTGGCACCTGCGCTTCTCGACCGCGGACGCCAGCGTCGCCCGCCTCTTCGGCGGCTACCTGGGGCCGCCGCTACCGTCGTACCAGTATCTCGGCCTGGGCCTGCTGGTGGTCCTCGCCGTCGGTCTCGTTGTCTGGCGGCGCGATCGGCGGTTGTGGCTGTTCGGCGGGCTGGGGGCGGTCAGCGTCCTGCTGTCGCTGGGGGTGGAGAGCTCCTTCTGGGTGCCCTGGCGCATCCTGGCTCACGTTCCGCTCATCCAGAACATCCTTCCCGGGCGATTCATGGTGGTGAGCACGCTGTGCATCGCGGTGATGCTGGCGATCGTCGTGGACCGAGCACGTGGCTCAATCGGCGCGGTGGTGCGACGGACGAGCGGTGCCCGATGGGCGCGTCGCAGCCCAGTTCTGACCGGCGCGCTAACCGCACTCGCCGCTCTGGGCGTGGCCGCCGTGGGCACCGTGCCCTTGGCGACGGCGGTCGTCGGCAAGGTTCCTCTCACTGTCCAGGCCGTCAGGCTTCCGCGTTGGTTCGCGGAGGTCGCCCCGCGACTTCCTCCTGGCCAGGTGGTTCTGACGTACCCGGCTGCATTCTCGGGCATCCAGTCGCCGATGGCATGGCAGGCGGTCGACTCGTTGAGCTTCGCCATGGTCGGTGGAGGCGGACCCGCAGGCATACCCGCCCGGGCCGGCAAGGAGAGGGCCGGCCAGGAGGTGCTCAGCGCCGCATCGTTCTCCCTGACGGGACCACCCTCGGGGACGGATGCCGACGTCGACGCGGTGCGCCGGGCCCTCGCTGGCTGGGGGGTGACGATGGTGGTCGTCCCCGATCCTTCGGGGTTACGTCGCTACGATCGGGGAACCAGTCCCGAAGCGGCGCTCGGTCTCTTGACCGCCGCAATCGGTCGAGGGCCCCGGTTCCAGGCCGGCGCATGGGTTTGGGCTGGTGTCCAGTCCCCATCCCGGCCGCTCTCGGTGTCGCCGCTTGCGTTTGCCCGATGCACGGCGGGCGGGCTGGCCCCAGCCGCCGACCGTCAAGCGATACCGGACTGCATCATGGCGGCGGGCGGGCCGACATGAGTGTCGTGGCCAGCCCGCCTCCTCATTGCCAAGGACGCAACCACCGCCACCGCCGTGATCGTCGGCAGAGGACCGAGCTCGAAGCAGAAGCGCGGGTTCTCGCCGAGGTCGATTAGCGAGGTGACGACGAAGCCGTACACGACAATCAGCCACAGGATCGCCAACGTTCCGGCCAATGCGGGGTCGTGTCGCCTTCGCCACACCACGAGCGGCGCCCCGATGATCGCGACGGCGAAGACGAGAATCGTGAGGTAAGAGAGCTGGGCCACCGAGGGACCTTTTCCTTTCACCCAGCCGAGAACAGCGGTCCACGTGGGGCTCGCCGGCTGCCAGAGCACCGCTCGGTCGAAGACCAGCGCGTAGGATCCGATGTGGGCCTCGTTGAAGTTGATCAAGGGGCTATTGTCGGCGGGCACGAACCAGGCCGCCGCACTTTCGGTGACGTGACTCACATAGGCACCTGGTGCGGCTACGACGTAGGCGAGGTCGTCACTCAGGTACTGCTTCGACACCGCCACGTAGACCAGGTTATTGTAGTTGGGCCGCCCGGTTGCCTTGACCGGCTCGTCGAGAGCGGGAACACCGGTGTGGGGCACCCGCGCGAACCTGGGCTTGTACTGGCCGACGGGGCCGAAGGCGTTGAGCTCGGCGATCTGCGATACGACCCCCCGCCGTACCAGGTCAGCGACTCGGCCCGAACCCACCACACCGGTCGTCACGCTGTGCATGTTCATTCCCAGCCAGCTGCTGGTCGTGTACGTCCCGAACATCACCGCGTTCTTGGCGTACCATCCGGCCACCAGCAGGACCGGCACCGCAGCAACCGCGACCACTGGCCGCCATCGCCGCCGGAGCGTCCAGAACACGATGGCCAGTACGGCTGCGAGCCAGACCCACTGCCAGGAGCTGTTGAGCAGGACCAGCCCGGCGCCACCTGCAAACAACGCCAGGCCCCATCCCCAAGCCCTCGTACAAAGGTATCGGACGCAGCACAGCGCCGAGACGGTGAGCAGCGCCGCCGTCGGGTAGGCGTAGAAGAGGAAGTTCTCGTAGAGGACGAACCTGGGATCGGCGACGACCACGAGGGCGACGGCCATGGCTGCCCAGCGGGGGACGCGGAGATCGACGAGGAGCAGATAGCTGGCCAGCACCAACACGAGACCCATGGCCAGAAAGCAGGCGACCGCCACCGGTCGCTGCATCCCGTGGGGCAGCTTCGCCAGCAACCCGACGAAGAGGTTGTACAGCGGCGGCTGGCTGTGAAGGTGCCAGACGCTCTGCAAGAGCTGTCCCTTAAGCAGCCGGACGTCCAGGAGCTGAAACTGTGAGCCGCTGGTCCCGCCTTGGAGGCCGGAGATGTCGAACCGAACACCGGCCAGGAAGAAGGCGAGCCGCGACAGAGCGAACACGGCCGCGAGTACCACGAGGGACCGCCACGACTCCCGCACGAGGGGCGGCGATCTCTCACGGAGTGTCGTACCAGATTCCGTCGACTCCACCCGGGGAGCCTGCTCGGCTACCGGCGGGGCCTCTCCGGACATGTGGGCGCTCGAGTGCGACTCAGGGATGCCGGCGGAACCTCCCCGGCGAGTCGATCTGCGGGTGCGTCTCGGTCTGCGTGTCGCGCCCCCCAAGGGTGGTCACTGACCTCTCTCCTCGGCACGCCCGGTCTGAACGAGGTTCTTGCCGACCCAGCGTCATACGGCTCGATCGAGAGCCCGGCTGACGGGGAAGGCGAATCGGTCGTACGCGGCCACCGCTGCTTCATTGAGATCGCCTTTGCGGCTCCCCGCTACCCGATAGACCAACGTGGCGAAGAAATCGAGGCTGTCGGCGTACCGGCATTGGTGGACGCGGTAGCCAGCGCGGTGCACGGCAGTCACCAGTTGTCGACGCCGGTACCGTCGAACATGACCGATCTTACGATCCATGGCTGTGTACAGCAGCTGAAAGGCGGGGACGTACAGTACGAGCGTGCCCCCGGGAGCAGTCACCGTGCGAAGCTGGCTGAGGGCGGCGGCATCGTCGGCGATGTGCTCGAGGACGTTGAAGCTGTAGACGACGTCGAAATGCTCGTCCGCCAGTTCGCCGACCGTCTCGACCGCTCGAAAGCCGAGCGAGTGGAGGCGCACTCGAAGCTCATCGTCGGGCTCGACGCAGTCACGTCGTAGCCGAGGGCCCGCAATTCCTGTGCATGGGTCCCGACGCCCACGCCGAAGTCGAGCAACCGCCGCCCGTCGGCCGGGCCTGAGGCTGATGCGACGAGACCCGTCAGGAAGTGGCGATAGTTCGTCGCCACCTCCATGACCTCCAGGTTGTCCACGCCGGTGTACCCGTCAGTGGTCATGGCTGCCGCTGGGCCCCGGGGGGCGGCGCGCTGCTCACTCACGGACTCAAGACTAGTGAGTCGTGGTAGTCCGGGAAGGGACGGATCGCCCCCTCCGCCGGCCTCGAAGGCCGATGCTCGCCGCCACGGCGACGGCGGCCAGGGCCATGACGCTGACGATCCAGCCAACTCGCCAACTGGTCGGATGGTACGAGAGCTGGACGCGATGGTCCCCGGGCTGGAGCGGCACGCCCCGGAGCAGGTAGTCGACTCGGTCCAGGCGGACCGGCTGGCCGTCGACGGTCGCCTGCCATCCGGGATAGGAGAGGTCCGAGAGCACCAGCTCAGCCTGCCGCCCGGCACGCGCCTGGATCGTCACCTGGGACGCACCGTACTGGGTCAGCTGCGCCGCGCCGGGCACAGGACCGCCGGAGTCGCCCCGGGGAAGCTGTGGCAGGGGCTTCTCGGTGACGAGGACCCGCCGTGGATCGAACGCCGGTGACGAGATCGCGTCGAGCGCCTGCGTCTCGCCTCCCACCACCTGCTGACCAGCGACCAGCCATGTCCGGGGGAGGGCCCCCTCGTTGACGAGGATCGTCGCATCGGGGCCGTCATAGGCGGGATTCAGCCCGGGCAGTGCTGGCGGCGGCTCCCCCTTCTGCAGGAGGATGTCGCGGACGCCGAAGAGCGACAGGATTCGCAGTGACTGCGGGCTCGGGTCGACCGTGGTGGTGTCCAGGGGCAGCAGCGGCGTCGGGGCGTGCATGTCCCGGACCCACAGGCGGCCGAAGCGTTCCTCCACCGGGAAGTCGTAACCTCGGATGTCGTCGATGCCGTAGCGGAGGTTGACGTCGGTCGGGAAGGGAATGGCGCCCACACGCGGCGGGAAGGCGACGTACCGCGCCGGCTGCTGGGCCTGCAGGTAGTGGATCGCAGGCGTGACGGGCTGGGTGGCATGGGCCACGGTGATTGCCGGGTTCTGACCGACGCCGGCGCGGAAGAGATCGCCGACGACGAGCAGGACGACCAGCCCAGCGAAGGCCCCCGCTGCCAGCCCCCGCCACATCCGGGCGAGCAGCAGGGCGACGGCGGCCCCGGCGAGGGTGAGCCACACGATCAAGGAGGCCAGGTGGATGACCGGCCCAGCGTCGGCCGACGTGGGGCCGGGCGGCTGGGCGAACCCCCAGGCCACATGGAGGGCCCGGCTGAAGAAGCGCAACGAGGAGCCACCCGTGGCGACGACCACGAGCACCGGCAGGACGAGCAGCCCGCCGGCAACCGCGGTCGCCGCCCACGCTCGACGACCCCACGGCCGGCGACGGATGAGGTCGTCGAGCCCCCACCCGGCCAGGAGCGCCACGCACAGCAGGAAGAGGATCGTCAGCCTCGTGTTGTAGGTCGACGTGAACCCCGGAAGGCGCCGTACGACGCCGAAGAACGGTTGCAGACCGAGTACCACGGCGATGCTCACCGCAGCAAAGACGGCGATGGCCACCCGCTCCACACGGGGCCGCAGTATGAGGGCGATGGGGGCCAGCATCAGCGGAAGGGCGCCGGCGTAGAACGCGCGTTCGACCTCGAAGCCGTTGCCCAGGGTGGTCTGGGTCGCCCGGCCCCAGTAGTCCGGTAGCAGCACGGACAAGAAGTACTTCGGCTGCACGTAGACCGCGCCGCGCGGGCGGGCGCTGAGGTCGGAGGAGTGCCTCAGGAGCTCGAGGAAGGGTACGAGCACGACGGCCGCCAGCGCGGTGCCGGCGAGGAGCGCGAGAGCGAAGGCAGTGGCCGGCCGACCGGTAGTCCGGCCCAGGGCAGCGAGCCGGGAGCCTCCTTGGCGCACGGCGGCGGCCATCGACGCGGCGCCTCCGGTCGGTCCCTGGAGGACGCGCAACACGAAGAAGGCTGCGGCCGCGAACAGGGCGTGGAAGCTGCTCTCGGGATGACCGCCGAAGAACTGGAGGGCCACGACGGCGGCCAGTGCGGCGGCCGATAGCCCATCGGGGCGCCGGATGAGCCGCTCGGTCGCCAGCAACAGCCAGGGGATCAACGGGAACACGTTGGCGAGCGGCCAGGGAAGCCAGACGATGAGGAACAGACCGAAGCCGTAAACGGCACCCGTCAGGAAGGCCCCGGCGAAGCCCATCCTGAGGGCGCGGCCGAGTAGGAAGGCGCCCATGGCCGCGACCAGGACTTTTAGGATGTCGATCACGGTCAACGACCGCCAGAAGGGCAACACGTAGGCGGGAACGCTGAAGGGCGAGAAGACGGCCGACTGCATGTTCGCCAGGTACGGTCGTCCACCCATGATCTGCGGGTCCCAGAGCGGGACCTGAGGGAGATGGCTCCCGGTGTACTGGAGGAAGGGCTCGAAGACCGTGGTGGGGTCGACGAGCTCTGGGTTCGACCCCGAGAGGGTGCATTGGCAGCTCCGGCTGTACTTGCTGGGCACGCCGCTCGGAGCCGCCGTGTTCCACGGCGCCGCCGACCACAGGTAGTCGGCCCCCGAGGTCGTGTGTCCCGGGAGCAGTCCCGGAGAGAAGAACGCCACCGAGAGCAGCCCGTAGAGAAGGAGGGCGACGAGCGGCGGGCGTGCTCGCAGCCAGTTCAGGGGGCCTGCTCGGGCACTCCGGCGCATAAGCCCGGCCAGCCTATCGGCGCGCCCCTGTCGACTAGAGTCACCGGCCGGTGGAAGAGGGGGTCTACGCGGAGCACTATGAGCAGGAGGATCGCCACTGGTGGTTCCGGGGAAAGCGGGCGGTCATCTGGGCCCTCGTGCATCGGGTCGACCTGCCCGACAAGGCACGCGTGCTCGACGCCGGCTGCGGTACGGGACGGACCCTTGTCGATCTCGGCGCTCTCGGCCCCGCGGCCGGCGTGGATCCCTCCGCGGAAGCCGTCGCCTTCTGTCATCGGCGGGGGCTGGACAGCGTTCGGCTCGGTGGGCTGGAGGGGCTGCCGTTCGAGGCCGCCGAGTTCGATCTTCTTCTGGCTAGCGACGTGCTCGAGCACGTCCAGGACGACCACCACGCGCTGCTCGAGCTCCGGCGGGTCGCGGCCGATGGCGCGTCCCTCGTCATCACCGTTCCCGCCTACGAGTGGATGTGGAGCGAGCACGACGACCAGCTGCACCACCTCCGGCGCTACACCCTCGGACGCCTGCGCCACCGCGTCCTCGGTGCGGGCTGGCGCCCCGTCCACGCCACGTACTTCAACTCGATCCTGTTGCCCGTCGTGGCTGCGGCCCGTCTCGCGACCCGTCTGTTGCCACTCAGCGGGCGCACGGACATCGGCCGCACCCCGCCGGCGCTCAACTCGGCGCTCGAGGCGCCCATGCGGCTGGAAGCGGCCATGATCGCCCGCGGGGCTCGTCTACCCGCGGGTGTCTCGGTCGGCATGGTATGTCAGCGTGACCGGATCGGGCTCACCTAGACTGCCCCGGATGCCGCCGACGTCGTTGTCGATCATCATCCCCGTTCTCAACGAGGAGGATGAGGTTCAGAGCATTCTCACTGCCGCCCGCGCCCTGCTGGAGGAGCGGGGTGGGGAGTGGGAGATCATCGTCGTCGACAACGCCAGCACGGACAGGACCTGCGAGCGTGTCGAGCCGTTCCTCGACGGGAGACGCGTGCGCCTTCTACGGAACGACGTGAACCGTGGCAAGGGGTTCTCGGTTCGTCGCGGCATGCTGGCGGCGAGTGGCGATCTTCGCCTCATGTGCGACGCCGACTGCGTCCCTTCGCTCGGGTCGCTCCCGCGTCTGCTCGGTGCGGCCGAGCAGGCCGACGTCGTGGTCGGGTCTCGCATCGCAACGGGCGCCCATGTCGCGCACCAACAGCCGCTGCGCCGGCGGTTCGTGGGCTTGGGCTTCCTCGTCCTGACCCGGTTGATCATCGGTCGGCTCACACGCGATGTGTACTGTGGATTCAAGCTCTGGCGGGCAGACGCCGCTCGTGCCGTGTTCGAGCGTGTTGTCGTCGACGGCTGGGTTTTCGACGCCGAGGCGCTGGCGATGGCAAACAGTTTGGGCTACCGCGTGACCGAGGTCGGCATCGACTGGATCAACCGGCCGAACTCGCGGCTGTCCATCCGCAGCGTGCTGGTCCCCGCGATCCGCGAGCTGTCCGCGGCGCGCCAGAATGTGCGCCGAGGCGCAGCTCCACGCGTGGCTGATACGGAGACGCTCTCGCCCTCGCGGGAGCTCCAATGAAGACGGTCATCCTCTGTGGCGGCAGGGGAACGAGGGCCTACCCCCACACCATCGATCTGCCCAAGCCGCTCCTCGACGTCGGTGACGTCCCCATCCTGCTTCACCTGATGGAGACCTACGCGGCACAGGGCTTCGACGACTTCGTGCTCTCGGCTGGCTTCCGCCGCGATCTCATCGAGAGGTTTGCCGCCGACCTTCCTCGGCACTGGAGCGTGGAAGTGGTGAACACCGGGGAGGAGACCGGGACGGGTGAGCGGATCAGGTGGTGCCGAGGGCGCCTGGGCCAGACGTTCCTCGCCACCTACGGTGACGGTCTGGGCGCCGTCGACCTCAGAGCGCTGCTCGACTATCACGCTTCCCACCGGGGGGCGGCGACGGTCACCACGGTCCCGCTACCGTCGCCCTAAGGCACGCTCGAGTGGGACGACGAGGGACGGGTGAAGCACTTCAAGGAAAAGCCGCGACTCGAAGACCACTGGATCAACGCCGGGTTCTTCGTCATCGACGAGCGGGCGTTCGAGCATTGGCGCGGCGACGACCTCGAGCGGGAAGTGCTCCCCGCCCTGGCGGCCGCGGGCGAGCTGTACGCTTACCGCCACTCGGGCTTCTGGCGCTCGATGGACACCTACAAGGACGCGCTCGAGCTCAGCGCCCTCTGCCGGGAAGGAGACGGTCCGTGGACGATCTCGCCGGCGCCCGCGTCCTCGTCACAGGTGCGACGGGCTTCATCGGCTCACATCTAGCCCGGCGCCTGGTCGGCGACGGCGCCGAGGTCCACGCGCTGACGAGCACGGTCTCCTCCGTCTATCCGGTGCGGCTGCTCGGGATCAGGGATCAGCTCACCCTGCACGGCGGCAACCTTACGGACGCCGGCGCCATGGCCGCTCTGGTGGAACGGGTCCAGCCGGCCGTCGTCTTCCACCTGGGCGCCTACACCCACGTGGGGAAGTCCTGGGACCGGCTGGACGAGTGCATCCAGACCAACGTCCAGGGGACGGTGAACCTTCTCCAGGCGCTCGCCCGCACTGAGTACAGACGCTTCGTCTACACGAGCACGAGTGAGGTCTATGGCGACGTGGCGGTCCCGTTCCGGGAGGACGCCTCGGTCAATCCGCTCTCGCCGTACTCGGTGAGCAAGTACGCAGGCGAGCGGTTCTGCCTCATGTTGCAGCGAGGACGAGGGTGGCCGGTCGTCGTCGTGCGACCGTTCAATGCCTATGGACCAGCACAGAGCCCCGACCGGGTGATCCCCGAGATCATCGTCCAGGCCCTGCGCAAGGAGCGCCTGGCCATGACCCAGGGTCGTCAGACCCGTGAGTTCAACTTCGTGGGCGATCTCGTCGAGGGGTTCATCCGGGCAGCCGTGGTGCCTGGTGTCGAAGGCAAGGTGTTCAACGTCGGGGGTGGCGAAGAACTGGCCATGCGCGATCTGGCCGGGACGATCCTCGGGCTCATGGGCAATCCCATCACGGCCGAGATCGGCGCCCTTCCCGATCGCCCGACGGAGATCTGGCACATGCGGAGCGACAGCACCAGGGCCCGAGAGGAGCTCGGCTATCGACCGCAGCGGTCGCTGCGGGAGGGCCTCGAGGAGACGATCGCCTGGTACCGAGGAGAGCTCGACCGGCAGCCCTCGCAGTTCGCTCGCTAGCGGCGCGCTCGAGTCGACATCGTCGGTCGCTCCGGTAGGGCCATCGGCTACCATCGGCCCCCGATGGACCACCGGCCGCCCGTCCGCGTCCTCATCGGGGTTGGCCTGGTGGCCGGGTGTGCCCTGGCCCAGCAGGTGCTCCTCACCAGGATGTTCTCGGCGGTCCTCTTCTATCACTTCACCTTCCTGGCGATCTCCCTCGCCTTGCTCGGAACCGGAGCCGGAGGGATCGCCATCTACCTGTGGCCGAGGTTCTTCGATCGATGGCCTCTCGAGCGGTCGTTGGCCGGGTGGTCCGCCCTCTTCGCTGCCCTGCTGATCGTGACCCCGACGCTGCTGGTCCGTTTGAACTACAACTACAACAACTCGATCACCCTGCACTTCGTGCTGAACTTCGGGCTGGCCTGTGTGCTGGCGCTGCTTCCATTCCTCAGCGCGGGCGTCGTGATCACGCTGGCGATCCGCGCCTACACCGCCTCCATCGGGCGCCTCTATGCCTTCGACTTGGCGGGCGCCGGGATCGGTGCGCTGGCCATCGTGCCGGTGATGTGGATCGTCGCCGCCGCCACCGGGATGGTCGCCCTGGGCGCCCTCGCTGGGGTGGCGGCCCTCCTCTTCGCCGGCTCGGCGGTCCTGTCGAGGAAGATCGCGGTCGGCGTTACCGCAGGTGGCTGCGCCGTGCTGGGAATCTCGGCGACGACGGGGCTGAACAGCCTGCCGTCTCCCTACTTTCCCAACGTGCGGCCGGCCGCCGTCCAGTGGAGCCCGCTCAACCGGGTGCTCGGCTACGCTCCAGCCACCGCGGATGCCTTCGGGTACCTCTTCTACGACCGGGTGTACGCACCGGTTCCCCAGTATCACCGCGGGCAGCCCTATCCGAGCTACCAGCAGCTGCTCACCAGCTCGCAGAGCATCGGCCTGACGATGCCCCCCAACAGCCGGGCCCTGGTCATCGGCGGCGGCGGGGGCAGGGACATATTCGATGCCCTCTCGTCTGGCGTTCGGCGAGTCGACGTCATCGAGCTGAACAGTGCCATCCGCGACGTCGTTGATCGTGGGCTTGGTGCGTCCTCCGGCTCGCCCTATTCACTGCCCGGGGTCCATACCGTGATCGGAGACGGTCGCGCCATTCTCTCCGCCCAGAGCACGAAGTACGACAAGATCCACGTCGGGTTCACGGACACCCTCAGCGGGAGCTCGGCCGACGCCTTCGCCCTCTCCGAGAACAACCTCTACACCATCGAGGCGTTCGAGGAGTACTACGACCACCTCGCGCCGGGCGGCATGCTGGACGTGACCCGGGCCTACCACCTCGTCGGTGACGAGGCCCTGAGGGTCACGGTGTTGACGCTCCAAGCGCTCGAGCACCGAGGGATCGCGCACCCCGCCAACAACGTGGTCGTCATCCTTGGACACGACCAGTTCGGCGGCGTTCCAGGCACGGTCCTCTCACAGCTGCGACCGTTCAGCCCGGCTCAGCTGACCGAGATCAGCACGCTCGCGGCCCAGCGCGGAGACAGCATCGCCTTCGCGCCCGGTGGGCCGTATCTGAAGGAATGGGTCGGCCTCCACCAGGCGGCCAGCCCTCAGGCCTTCTGCAGCAGCTATCGGCTGGACGTCTGCGCACCGACCGATGACAAACCCTTCTTCTTCAACATGAAGCGCCTGACGGACATCGCACAGCCCATGCCCAAGGGCTACAGCTACACGATCGATCCCTTCCTGCTCCTCGGTGTCACGGTCGGGATCCTCTTCCTGCTCACTGTGCTCGCCTTCGGCCTCCCACTCGGGCTGACCCGCGGCAAGGATCGACCTGCTCAGTCATCGCTGCTCTACTTCGCTGCCATCGGCCTCGGCTTCCTCACGCTCGAGATCACCCTGATCCAGCGCTTCGTGCTCTTCCTCGGCTTTCCGACCTACGCCCTGTCCGTTGTGCTCTTCTCGCTGTTGATCTTCACCGGCGTCGGCGCACTGCTCTCGAGCCGTTGGCGACGACCTCGGCGGGCTCTTCCTGTCGCGCTGACTGCGATCAGTGTGCTCATCGCCCTGAGCGCCTACTTGTTGCAGCCGCTGCTCCGCGACCTCATCAGCCTGCCGTTCTCGGTACGAGTCCTGGTGACCATCGCACTCCTCGCTCCCCTTGGCGTGCTCCTGGGCACGGCGATGCCCATCGGTCTCCGCCGGTTGAGTGCGCTCCATCCCGCCGGCGTGGCGTGGGCCTGGGGTATCAACGGGATCACCTCGGTGCTGGGATCCGCGCTCGGCGTCTTCGTCGCCATCGTCTGGGGCTTCGCCGCCGCGGCCCTCCTCGCCCTCGTCTGCTATCTCGTCGCGTTGGCTGACGCCGCCTTCGGCAGGTGGCCCCCAGACGATCGAACGCCGGTCGCCGACCAGGACACGGCGGACGGGCGGTCGAAGCTGCCCGTCGGCTCCGGGGCTACCGCCTCGACACCGGCCAGCTAGCAGCTGCTAGCGGCGAGCGCTCTGGATCGCCTCGCGGGGGAGCACCGGGGCGTCTCGTCCCGTTCCCGATCGACCCTGACCGGGCCCGTCGGCTGCCTTCTCCTCGTGGTAGTCGGCCTCGACGTTGACGCTCCAGATGTCGTGGCTGGCCCCGAGGATGTTCTCGACGGTGAGCATGGCCGTGTACATGGAGTGGTCCTGGTTGTTGTACCGGTGCATGCCGTTGCGACCGACGGGATGGACGTTGACGACGTTGTCCCCCAGCCAGCGCCGCAACACCTCCACGTTGTCGCGGTAGTGCTCGTCGTAGATCGGATAGGCCTTGGGCATCCGCACCACGTAGCCCCCCTCCACATCCGCGGCCGTCATGAGGCCCAGCTGCTCGAGCTCCTGCTTGCCCCGTTCGATCAGCTCCTCATCGCTGGCGGTCCAGGACCGGTCGCCCTCGAACACGGTGTACTCGAGACCGAGGACGTTGCGGCCGTCCTTGACGAGGTAGGGCGACCAGGAGCCGAAGTTCTGGATCCGCATCGTTCGCACGTCAGGAGCGTGGATGTAGATCCAGTTGTCGTCCCAGGCCACCCGGTCGGCCGGCACGACCAAGGCGACGGTGAGGAAGTCGCGGTAGATGAGGCCGGCAGCGGCCCGACGGACCTCGTCGGGAGCAGGTGGGTCCATCGCCTCTACGAGAGCCCCGAACGGCATGGACGAAATGAGCTCGCTGACGGGATAGGTGGTGGTCCCACCCCCGGTCGTCGTCGCCTCCACCTCCACGGCGCGGTTGCCTCGACGGCGGATGCGCGTCACCTTGGTCTCGAAGACGATCTTCGAGCCCTGGGCTTCGACCTTCTCGCGACAGACCTCCCACATCATTCCCGGCCCGAACTTCGGGTACTGGAACTCCTCGATGAGCGACGTGATGTCCTTCTGGTTGCGCTTGGGTGTGAGGGAGTTCACGATCGCCTTGCCCAGCGACAGACCCTTGACACGCTGCGCAGCCCAGTCCGCCGGCATCTGGCTCACCGGGATGCCCCAGACCTTCTCGGTGTAGGTCTTGAAGAAGGTCCGGTAGAGCCGCCACCCGAAACGGGCGACCAACCAACCCTCGTAGTTGTCCTGGTCCTTGGGCGGGCGCACCCGGGCTCGGGCGTAGGACCCGACGCAGCGGACCGCCTCGACGGGACCGAGGTTGCGCAGGGCGTTGCCCCCCCGTATCGGGTAGTCGAAGTACTTGCCGTCGTAGAAGATGCGGCTCTTGCGGGGACGGAGGAGGAAGTCTCCCTCGGGGAGGATCTCGTGCCAGAGCCGCTCGACGTCCGGCACCTTGGTGAAGAAGCGGTGACCGCCCATGTCGAAGCGCCAGCCGTCGCGCTCGGTGGTCCTGCTGATGCCACCGACGACCGAGTCGGCCTCCAGCACGGTCGACGTCCTCCCCGACTTGGCCAGCTGGTACGCGGCCGTGAGCCCTGCCGGGCCGGCGCCGATGATGACGGCTTCCATGTCCTGTGCCGGTACCGGTCGACCGGATCCGTCCTGCGGGCGCCCAGAGGGTGCCGTCCCGCGATGGTCTCCAGTCGCCTCTGAGGAGGGCTCCATGTTCTCCTTACGGGGCCGCGTGCCCATGTTGGGCACCGCCGGGACGGGTCGATCCACGATACCGTTCCAGTCCCCCGTGACGGAGATGGGGGCGGTGTCGCCCGCGGTGCGGCATCACGGCACGTAGGCGTTGAGAAAGGCGAGCGTGGCGTAGCCGGCCATCCCTGCGGCGCTGAGGGCGAGCACGCCTCGCTCCACCCGGCCGCTGGCCGTGAGCCCCGCGCCCACAAGGACGAGCGGGAACGCGCTCAGGGCGTACCGCTCGAGAGAGTCGAGGTTGCGCGAGCTGAGGGCGAGGACCAGCGTGGCGGCAGCGAACGCCCCGTAGGACGCAGGCCACCTGAAAAAGCACACCACCAGCAGCAGCACCAGGCCGACGGCCCAGGGGTCGTGGAGCCCGCTGCCGATGTGCCCATGGACGGCCAGGCGAGCCTCGTGAGCGAGAGAGGTGACAGGGTCGACGAAGCCACCCCGTTGGCCGGCCGCCTGCTGAGCGTGCACCGGGACCAGGGGATCGCCGTAGGCCAGCCAGGACCAACCGAGGAAGATGGCGCCGCCCACGACCGGCGCCGCTACCGCCCCCACTCGGGTCGCCGCCTCCCGGCGGGAGATGGCGGACCAGCCCCGTGCCGCCTCCACGGCCGCGGGCACGAGGAGGAGGACGCCGAGGGGTCGGGCCAGCCCGGCGGCCAGGCCCGCCGCCGCCGCCCATGCCCAGCGACGGGTGCGGAGGGCGAGGAAGGCGGCGACCGCCAGGGCGATCGCCGTCGCCTCTGCGTACCCCATCACCAGGACGAAGGCCGGCGGCACCAGGGCCATCAGCCAGGCGGACCGCCGGGCCAGGGCTCGATCGCCCGTCTCGACGAGTACCAGACGGTGCAGCAGGGCGCCGAGGGCCAGCGCCGAGACATTGGCGACGACCAGCAGGGTCACGCCGGTGGCGCTGGCGATGCCGAGGGCGAGGTACCGCGCCACGAGGGGCACCAACGGCCAGAACCGTGTGGCGCTGTGGCCGAGGGGTGCGTAGCCGTGGGAGGCGATGGCCCGGTAGAAGCCGGCGTCCCAACCAAGGAGGCCCTGGTCGACCCGGAACGACACGCCCGCCGCCGTCGGATGCAGGTGGCTCACCAGGAAGTGGGCGAGGGCCAGCGCCGCCAGCACGATGAGGCGGGCCGTGATCCAGCCCGGAAGCGCCGCCATCACGTCGGCCCTGATCCCGCCCGGGCGGCCCGCAGGCCCGGTCCAAGCCGCCCGCAGCGTGTCCGACACGCTGGCCCGAGCTCGGGCCGACGGCCGGCTCGAGGTCGTCAGGCTGGCCTGTCCGATGCCGTCCCGGCGCAGCATGGCCGAAGGCTCAGGGGGCGGCCGGGAAGCGGAACAGGGCCTGCTGTTCGAAGACGCCGGTGAGGTCGTCGTGGGCCATGGTGTCCGGCCTCACGACCTGGGTCGCTCCGGGACGCAGGGCAGCGAGCTGGCTGGTCACCGCTTCGCACTTGAAGTCGAGGGTCAGGTAGCCGCTGATCCACACGAGCCAGATGGTGTGGCCGGGACCAGCCCGGGAGGCAAGGGTGCGGGCGAAGGCGGCCGGCTGGCCCGCGGCGTTCCTCGCCGAGTAGTTGTACCAGTCCACCCGCTGCGGCGGTGCGCCCGCGGGGAAGGTGAGCTGGACCAGATTGTTCGGGAGCAGGCGGCTGACGGACGGGCCCAGCTGATCGGGGCAGTAGGCGACCACGTCGCCGGGCTTGGCTGCCGCGTTGATCGCCGCGGCCACCTGCCCCGCCTGGGTGCGGTTGGTCGTCACGTTGCTGGCCGAGGCGGCGAGCCCCAGAGCCACGGCCACGGCGAGCACCCCTGTCCCGACGCGGCGGTCGGCCAGGGTCGCCATCCCGAGCACGGCCAGGAGGAGGAAGATCGGGAGCACGATCGCCGCGTAGCGACCCTGGAACGCGCTCCGGGTGACCAGGCCGACGACGATGGCCAGGGCGAGCGTCCCCGCCGTGGCGATGCCGAGGGCCCGGGCCGGCCGCCGGGTGCGGAGGTCGAGCTCGATCCGGCGACCGTCCAGAGCCATCCCGAACAGGGCGAGGAAGGTGAGGGCAAAGAAGGTCAACCCGAGACCCCGACCGGCGCTCGACTTGCCGCCTGCGAACTCGGCGATGGCGTTGACCATGGCGCTGAAGCTCGCCGGCTCGGCCCACGGTGTCCCCGTGTGCATTAGCTGGGAGAGGAAGATCGGCACCCACGGCAGGAACAGGACGCACCCCACCACGACGGCGCCCAGCGCCCACATGGGGGCGGTCCGTTCCGCCGGCCGGGTCCGTATGCGCCAGGCGAGGATGGCGATCACGACGGCGAGCAGGTAGATCGACCAGTAGTGGGTGTACAGGAGCAGCGCGGTGACGGCGGTCAGCGCAGCGAGGTCGAGTCGTCGCGGCCGGGCGCGCTCCAGCACCCGGGACAGGGCGAGGAAGCCACACACCACGAGGAGGATGACCAGCGAGTACATCCGGGCCTCGGTCGAGTACCGAACAGCGAACGGCGAGCTGGCCAGCAGCAACAGGGCGACCCACGCCCCCGGCCGTCCTCCGACCCTACGCCCGGCGAGCCACATGAAGGGGAACGTGGCCACTGCGAACACGCCCCCCAGCGAGCGCACGGCCAGATCGCTGGTGCCGAACAGCCGGATCCACCCGTGAAGCAGCAGGTAGTAAAGGGGGGGAGCCCCGTCGTGGCGGAGGGCGTCAGGGATGCGCGAGAGCGGGAGCCCGGCGATGCTGACGGTGTTGGCCTCGTCCAACCACAGCGGGGATCGGGCCCAGAAGCGCAGCACGATGGCGGCGATCAGCACGGCGGCGCCAGCGAGCCCGACCCACGTGGTCGGGCGGGACAGCAGGCGGCCCGGCGCGCGCTCGCTCGGAACGACGGGCTCGGGACGCTCCGGGGGTGCCTCGACGGAGCGGCTCGTCACGGCCCGCCAGGGTAGTCACCAATGCCCTGTCCCGGATGCCACCGCGCCCAGGACGGCGCCGTCGTCCCTCCGGTCAGCTCGGCTCGGGCGGCGAGTCGCCGCCGGCGCGGGGATCCAGGTCGAGAGCCAGGGAGTTGATGCAGTAGCGCTGACCGGTGGGGCGGGGACCGTCGTCGAAGACGTGGCCGAGATGGCCGCCGCAGCGCCGACAGGTGACCTCGGTGCGCACCATCCCGTGGCTGGCGTCGCGGTGGAGCTCCACGTTGGCAGCCACCGCCGGCTCGGTGAAGCTGGGCCAGCCCGTGCCCGACTCGAACTTGGTGGAGGAGTCGAACAGCACGGCGCCGCATCCGGCGCAGCGATAGGTGCCGTCCTCCTTGGCGTCGAGGTACTTCCCGGTGAAGGGACGCTCGGTGTCCTTCTGCCGCAGCACCCCGTACTGCTCGGGCGTCAGCTCCTCGCGCCACTGCTCGTCGGTCTTGTCGACTTCGCTTGCCATGCTCCCCCTCGTCGTTCATCACAGACGGCCCGGGCTCGCGCTCACCTCGATCGTAGTGTCGCGCCGAGCCGGATCAGGCCCGGCAGGCTGCCGTGGAGCCAGACGTCCGGCCTCTACTATCGGGGGCCATGTCGGTCACGACCGGGCGGGACCGGGAGCACCCCGGGCGGCCGGCCCGACCTGGCGGTGAGGCCGCCGGCGGGCGTCGCCGCGGGCCATTGAGCGAGCGGGCGGGAAGGATCGCCGCCACGGCCGGCCGGTTCGCTCCGATCTCGATCGTCATGGTCCTGGTGCCGATCGCCGTGGGCATCGGACGGGCCTTGTCCACCATCAGTCGACCGTTCATCAGCTTCGGCGACGTCGCCGTCCTCGAGTCCACTATCAGGGACGCCCTCGGCGGCCATCAGCTCCTGGGGCCGTACTCGCACTTCGGGTGGTTCCACCCCGGGCCGGCCTACTTCTACGTGATGGCCCCGATGTACTGGGTCTTCGGGGAGAGCGCGCGGGCGATGTTCCTCGGTGCCTTTCTCATCAACGCCGCCTGCGCGCTCGCCGTCGTCGCCGTCATCCGCTGGCGGGCCGGAGAATGGGCGGCACGATGGGGCGCCCTGGTGGTCGCCGGGCTCCTCTTCTTCACCCAGACCTCGCTTCTCGTGCTGTACAACCCCTGGAACCCCGCGGTGCTGGCGCTGCCGTTCCTACTGACGATGGTCCTCGCTGCCGCGGCGGCGACGGGGTCGACCCTGTCGCTGGTCTGGGCCGGGCTGGTCGGCTCGTTCCTCATCGAAAGCGAGCTGGGGACCGCGCCAGCCGTCCTTGCCGTGCTCGTCGTCGGGGCCGCCCTGTGGGGATGGGCACTGTGGAGGAGACTGGCGGCGGCGCCCCTCACGGCGCCCCAGCGTCCACGGTGGGCCGGGCCCCCGCGTCACCTCGTCGCCCTGGCCGGCAGCGCGCTCCTCGTGGTGCTCGTGTGGGTGCCACCTCTCGTCCAGCAGACGACGCGGACGCCGGGCAACGTCGGCAGGATCGTCGCCTTCTTCGAGCACCCGCCCACGGCGCCGCAAGCCGGGGGGCAACACACGAGGGGCCAGGCGGTGCGAGGCGTCGCCGAGTACGCCGCCACCCTGCCGCTGAAGGCGGACCCCTTCCCGTGCTGCGAGCCCAACCAGTTTGCGGGACCCAACTCGGCCTACACGGTTCGACTCGTCATCTTCGGGGGCGGGGTGCTGGTCGGGGCGGGCGTGGCCGTGATCGGTTGGCGGCGTCGCCAGCAGCTGGCCATGGCGCTCGGCGCCATTTCAGTGGTCGCGTCGGGAGCGGCCGTCGTGTCGGCTACCCAGGTCGTGGGGCCGCTGTACGAGCACCTGCTGTGGTGGACGACCGTCGTGCTCGTTCCGGCCTGGATCGGCGCCGGCCTGTTGGTGCTCGACTTCGTCGGGAAGCGGCAAGGCGGGCCGCTCTCGCGCCCCGCCGGCCGCCGGATCATCTCAGGGGTCCTGGCGGTGGGCTGCGCCGTGCCGTGCCTGGCCCTGGCCTGGTCGCTGTTCCGCGACCCGCCGATCGGCTACGGCGACGACCCAGGGCGCCAGATCGCCGCCCGGCTGGTCGAACAGCCGGTGCGGGCGATGGACGTGCGCGATCTCAGGGTCCAGGAGGCGGACCCGGACCAGTTCGGCCTGGCCGCCTCGGTCGTCGTGGAGCTCCAGAAGGCGGGTGTGGCCGTCCACCTCGAGCCGCCCGCCAGCTCCAGCTACGGCCCCCAGGAGCAGGTCCGGGGCCCCGACCAGGCCCTGTTGGTCGTCAGCGGACCTCACGACCCCTCTCCGGCGGTCTCCACGGCCGGTGCCACCCACCTCGGGACCGTCGAGGACATGCAGCTCTGGCTGCGGCCCTTGCCGGCCTCCTGAGGCACCCCGCTCGCCCCCCCTGGGCCCCTGTTGACGCCGGCAGCCCCGTCTTGTTTACTATCTCGATCGAATTGGTCAACAATGCCGACCTGCCCCGGTCGCCGGGGCGAAGAAGGAACCCGCCGTGCCGCTCCGCCGTACCCGCCCGCTCCTCGTGCTCGCCCCCGTCGCGCTGGCGGCCCTCCTGACCTCGGCGTGCTCGGGAGGGGGGAGTAGCAGCTCCGCCAGCGCCGGGACGACGGCCCCGTCCTCGCCGTCGTCGTCGGGGGGGACGCCCCTGACGCTCAAGCTGGGCTACTACCCCAACCTCACCCACGCCACCGCCATCGTCGGTGTGCAGCAGGGGATCTTCGCCCAGGCCCTGGGTCAGGACAAGCTCCAGACGGCCACCTTCAACGCTGGTCCGGCGGCGGTCGAAGCCCTGTTCTCGGGGGCCGTCGACGCCACCTACATCGGTCCCAACCCTGCGATCAACGCCTACACCCAGTCCCACGGCCAGGCCATGCGGATCATCTCGGGGGCGACCTCGGGGGGGGCCGCTCTCGTCGTCAAGCCCACCATCAACTCGGCCTCCGACCTGCGGGGGAAGAAGCTGGCCACGCCCCAGCTCGGGAACACCCAGGACGTGGCCCTCAGGTACTGGCTGCTGGGCAAGGGCCTCAAGACCGACCCCCAGGGAGGCGGTGACGTCTCGATCCTGCCCCAGGACAACGCCACGGCCCTGCGCGCGTTCCAGACGGGACAGATCGACGGCGCCTGGGAGCCCGAGCCTTGGGTCAGCCAGATGGTCGCCGCCGGCGGCAAGGTGCTCGTGAACGAGGCGAGCCTGTGGCCGGGCGGGCGCTTCGTCACCACCGAGCTCGCCGTGCGGACCGACTTCCTCAAGCAGCACCCGGACGCCGTGGCCCGCCTGCTGCAGGGCCAGGTCAGGGCCAACGACTTCGTGAACCAGCATCCCGTCGAGGCCCAGCAGATCGTCAACCAGGGCCTGACCCAGCTCACGGGCAAGGGGTTGTCGCCGGCGGTCATCAAGGCGGCGTGGCCCGACCTCACCTTCACGAACGACCCGGTGGCCTCGTCCCTCGCCACGTCGGCCGCCCACGCCCAGAAGATCGGCCTCCTGCCATCGGTCGACCTCAAGGGCATCTACGACCTGACCCCCCTCAACCAGGCGCTGGCCCAGGTGAGCGAGCCGGCGTGACGACCGTCGCCCGCCAGCTGGCGCCCAGGGTCGGTGCTCCCGAGGCGCCCGTCGGCCGCCTGGCCCCGCCGGCGGTCTCGCTGCGAGACGTCTCCCGGGCCTTCGGCGAGCGCGGCGCTGCGGTGCTCGCCCTCGACCGGGTCAGCCTCGACGTGCGGCCCGGCGAGTTCATCTGCCTGGTCGGCGCGTCCGGCTGCGGCAAGACGACCTTGCTGAACCTGGTGGCCGGGCTCGACCGGCCCAGCGCCGGGGAGGTGGACGCGGGCGAGGGACGGCCGGCCCTGATGTTCCAGGAAGCGGCGCTGTTCCCCTGGCTCACGGTGGCGGCGAACGTGGAGCTGGCGCTGCGGCTCAACGGCGTCCCCCGAGCCGAGCGTCGGACACGCGCTGCCGAGCTGCTCGAGGCGGTGCACCTAGGCGGCGTGGAACGGCGGAGGCCGCACGAGCTCTCCGGCGGGATGCGCCAGCGGGTCGCCCTGGCCCGGGCCCTGGCCCAGGATGCCCGGGTGCTGCTCATGGACGAGCCGTTCGGGGCGGTGGACGCCATCACCCGGGACCTGCTCCACGACGAGGTCGAGCGCATCTGGCAGGCCCGGGACATCACCGTGCTGTTCGTGACCCACAACGTCCGGGAGGCAGCCCGCCTGGGCGATCGCATCGTCCTGTTGACCAGCCGGCCCGGGCGGGTCGCAGCCACCTTCGACGTCGCCATTCCCAGGCCCCGCCGCATCGAGTCGCCCGAGGTCTCCGAGCTGGCCGGACGGGTGACGGCGCGGCTTCGAGAGGAGGTGGGGCGCCATGGCCGTTGACGCCTCGACCACAGCTGTCGAGGCGTCCAGCCTCGACCGGGAGATGGCCGGCCTCGACGCCCTGGAGCTGTCCGCCGCCCCGGCGCGGGGCCGGCTCGTCCGCGTCGGCAGCGCCCTGTGGCCCAAGCTGGCGGCGGTCGGCGTGGGCGTGCTCGTGTGGCAGGTCGTCGTGTGGTCGCAGTGGCGGCCTGACTACGTGCTGCCGGGGCCCGTGCCGGTCTTCGAGGAGCTCGGCAACCAGCTCAGTCAGGCCAGCTTCTGGCACGCCATCGGCATCACGCTGCAGCGGGCCGCGATCGGCTACGTCCTCGCCGTCCTCATCGGCTCGCTGCTCGGAGCGGCCGTGGCGCGGGTCCGACCCCTCCGGCGGGCCATCGGCTCGCTCATCACCGGGCTGCAGACCATGCCCTCGATCGTGTGGTTCCCGCTCGCCATCCTGCTGTTCAAGCTCGGAGAGGGGGCGATCCTGTTCGTCGTGGTCCTCGGTGCCGCGCCCTCGGTCGCCAACGGCCTCATCTCCGGTATCGACCACATCCCGCCCCTCATGATGCGCTCTGGTCGGGTGCTGGGAGCTCGCGGGCTCAGGCTCTTCCGTTTCGTCATCCTGCCGGCGGCGATGCCGGCCTTCGTCGGCGGGCTCAAGCAGGGGTGGGCGTTCGCCTGGCGCAGCCTCATGGCCGGTGAGCTGCTCGTCATCGTGGCCAACCGGCCCTCGATCGGCGCCCGGTTGGAGTTCGCCCGCCAGTTCTCCCAGGCGGACACGCTGCTGGCGCTCATGATCGTGGTCCTGGTGATCGGCATCCTGGCCGACTCCATCTTCTCCTTCGCCGACCGGTCCATCCGCCGGCGGTGGGGTCTCATCGAGACCGGCGACTGACCGCCGCTCGGGACGGTTGTCGGCGGGCGACCATCGGCGGCCGCCGATGGTGGTGCGGGTTTCACCTCTTGTCGAAAACTGCTCGAACGTGGGCGAGACGGCCCGGCGGGAACCAGCCATTTCGACCAAAGATGGAACGAGGCGCGGTCGGCCGCCCGCGCCCCGCCCGCGTCGCCGGGGGTCAGCAGGAGCGCCTACCATGAGAACCAAGCTCTATGAGCGCGCTCGACACACGCACGGGTCGTGGCGCCTCGCCGTCGTCGCCAGAGCCGGGACGCAGCGAGGCGCGCTCGCGGTCCGCCCAGCCGCCGGGGCGGGAGGACGGGGAGCGGCTTCGCCAGCTCCGAGCCAAGAAGCGCCAGGCCACCGGGCTTCTCGTGGCGATGTTCGCCCTGTTCGTCGTCGTGACCGTCGCCGGGAGCAACCATGGTGCGCTGGCCTACGTGCGGGCGGCGGTGGAGGGATCCCTGGTCGGCGGGTTGGCCGACTGGTTCGCGGTGGTGGCCATCTTCCGCCACCCCCTCGGGCTGCCGATCCCCCACACCGCGGTGATCGTCGACCGCAAGGACCAGTTCGGCGCGGCCCTCGGTGGCTTCGTGCAGGAGAACTTCCTCAGCTCCGACACGATCACCGATCGCATCCGGTCCTCCCAACAGTTGACCAAGGCCGCGGACTGGCTCGCCGTGCGCCCCAACGCCGAGACCGTTGCCGGCCACGCGGCCACGCTCGTAGTCGGTCTCGCCGATGCCGTCCGCGACGAGGACGTCCACCGTCTCATCGAGGAGGAGATCTCGGGCGGGTTCGAGCGAATCCCGCTCGCACCGCTGGCGGCGCGGGCGCTGCGGACCATGACGGCCAACCAGCGGCACCAGGAGCTGCTCGACTCGGTTCTCCGTGGCTTCGAGCGGTTTCTCAACGAGAACCGCGACGGCCTGCGGAACCGGTACGCCAGAGAGTCGCCGTGGTGGCTGCCGCGCGTCGTCGACGAGCGCATCTTCGACCGCATCCTCGACGGGGTGCACGACCTGCTGCGGGAGATCAACACCGACCCCAGCCATGAGATCCGGTCCCAGCTCGACAAGTGGGTTGCCGCGCTCGCCGACAACCTCGAGAACGCGCCCGAGTACCGCGAGCGCGGCGAGCAGCTCAAGCGTGACCTGCTGAAGAACCCGGAGCTGCGGAAGTGGACCTCCTCCCTGTGGGAGGAGGTGAAGGCGACCCTTCGGTCGCAGGCGGCCGACCCGGACTCGGAGCTGCGTCGACGCCTGACCGACGCGCTGATTGGCGTCGCACGACGGCTCCGCGGCGACCCAGCGCTGGCGGACAAGGTGGAGCAGCTCGTCGAGTCGGGGATCCGGTACGTCGCCGAGCACTTCAACGACGAGATCATCGATCTCGTGAGTGGCACGATCTCGCGTTGGGACGCAGCCGAGACGTCCAGCAAGCTCGAGATCCTCCTCGGACGCGACCTCCAGTTCATCCGCATCAACGGGACCGTGGTGGGCGGTCTGGCCGGCCTGGTGATCTTCTCGGTCGGCCAGCTGATCGGCTAGGCGGTCTCAGCCCGGGCGGGCGGCGTCCCTGGCCGGGTTGCCGGCCCAGTGCCGCCTGAGCGGCTCTACCAGCTGCACTCGCTGTTGCGGTTGGCGACGGACCGCCGGGGTGTTCGCGGTCAGCTGGGGGTGGTGTCTGACTTCTCGGCGTGGTGGTCCTGGACGGCCTTCATCACCGCGGCCCCCGCGGCACCGATGAACTGCGGCCGGTTCGAGGCGGCCCAGTCGCGGGACGCCACCGTCTGGGTGACCGACCCCTGGAAGAGGGGCATGACCTCCTTGGCGAACAGCTCGTACGATCGCAGCGTCGCCAGACGATCGGCCCAGTCGTGGGCCATGAACAGGTAGGTGCCGAAGCCACCCGACTGGTCGATGAGCCTTTGGATCTGGGTGATCGCCATGTCGGGGGTGCCGATCACGGCGATGCCCGACGCGTTGAGCGAATCGACCAGCTCGGTCGAGTCGTCCGTCTCGGGCGCCAGCGACAGGGCAGCCACCCGTCGGAAGTAGTCGACCCACTCACCGACGCCGTAGGCCACCTCGGCTCGGGCCTGCTCCTCGGTGGGAGCCAGGTGCATGGGCCCGACGAGTCGCCAGCGGCGTCGGTCGACGCCCGTGCCGAACTCGGCGGCCCGCTCCTCCATGACGCCCCAGTGCGCGCCCAGCACGTCGAACCCGCCGAGCGACGTGGCGCCGAGAGAGAGCAGGGCGAGTCCGAAGCGGCCCGCAGCGCGGGGACCCGACGGAGAGACTTGCGCCGCCACGGCCACCTCGAAGCGCGGATGGGTGTACGGGCGGAGCTGGAGGCGGGCGTCGCTGAGTGTGAACCAGTCGGTGGTGCGGGTGACGAGCTCGTCCCCGGCGAGCAGGGCGAGGATGGCTTCGAGAGACTCCTCCATCATCTCCCGCTGCCGCATCGGATCGATGCCCATCATGAAGGCGTCGGACGGCAGCGCCCCCGGACCGACGCCGAGCATCACCCGGCCGTGCGTGAGATGGTCGAGCAGCACCATCCGATCGGCCAGCATGAGCGGATGGTGGTACGGAAGGGAGCTGACACCGGTGCCCAGCCGGATGTGCCGCGTGCGCTGGGCGGCGGCGGCGATGAACACCTCCGGCGAGGCGATGATCTCGAACCCGGCCGAGTGGTGCTCGCCGATCCAGGCCTCGTCGAAGCCGAGCTCGTCCAGGCGGGTCACGAGCTCGAGGTCACGCTCGAGGGCCAGGGTGGGGTTCTGACCAGCCGGGTGAAACGGGGCCAGGAACACGCCGAAACGGAGGGGCCAGTCCATGGCCCGCCGTTCTAGTGCCGCTTGACCGGTCGGTCAATGGTGGTCGCGGCATGCCTGCCTGCCGCCGAGGGTAGGAACTACGGCGCGCTGGACCCGACGACGTACCACCCATGAGCGACCCTTTCGCTGTCCTTCCCGCCGATGCGCGCCGCCGGCTGCGGCCGTCCCCGCCGCCCGACTGGGTGCCGCCCATGCTGGCGACGTTGACCACCTGCCGCTTCTCGGATCCGGCGTGGTTGTTCGAGCGCAAGCTGGACGGCGAGCGCTGTCTCGGGTACCGCCGGGGCGGCGACGTCCGGCTGCTGTCGCGCAATCGCAAGCGAGTTGACGACGCCTACCCCGAAGTGGCGGAGGCGCTCGGCCGAGAGGCGGAGACCGACCTCGTCGTCGACGGCGAGATCGTCGCCTTCGAGGACGGTCGTACCAGCTTCGCCCGCCTCCAGCGGCGCATGCAGGTTCGAGACCGAGAGGTCGCACGGCGGAGCGGGGTCGCCGTCTTCTACTACGTGTTCGACGTGCTGCATATGGCCGGCCACGACACCACCGACCTGCCGCTTCGGCTCCGCAAGACGCTGCTGCGGCGCGCCGTCACCTACCGTGAGCCGCTGCGGTACAGCGTGCACCGCAACACCGACGGCGAGGCTTTCCATGACGAAGCGTGCCACCGCGGATGGGAAGGGGTGATCGCCAAGCGGGCTGACAGCCCCTACGTCGGGCGCCGCAGCCCGGACTGGCTGAAGTTCAAGTGCATCAACCAGCAGGAGGCGGTGGTCGGGGGCTTCACGGAACCGGCCGGGAGCCGCATCGGCTTCGGCGCCCTCCTGATCGGCTACTACGCCGGGAAGGACCTCGTCTTCGCCGGGAAAGTGGGTACCGGATACGACATCAAGGCGCTGCTGGACCTCCGCCGACGGCTCGATGCGCTTCGACAGGACGACGCGCCTTTCGTCGGGGTTCGAGCTCGCCAGCGGGGCGTCCATTGGGTACGCCCGGAACTGGTTGCCCAGGTGGCGTTTACCGAGTGGACCGAGGATGGCAAGCTCCGTCATCCGCGGTTTCTCGGCCTACGCCGAGACAAGAACCCGGGTGAGGTCGTCCGGGAGGTGCCCTCCGCATAACCATGATCAGACGGGACCTCATGCAGACGGCACACAGCCCGTTCGTCTGCCCGGAGCATCACTGGTAGCAGCGCGGAGGCGGCAAGATAGGCGGCCGCTCCAGCTT
This sequence comes from uncultured Actinomycetes bacterium, assembly GCA_963717645.1. Taxonomy (GTDB): domain Bacteria; phylum Actinomycetota; class Acidimicrobiia; order Acidimicrobiales; family AC-9; genus AC-9. Next base: position 61,700 of record CAVQWQ010000034.1, read on the forward strand.
TACCATTACGCCGATAGCGGCGCCCTTCCTGCTCATGCAGGTTGCGACGGCCCTTGTCACCCGGTATACGTGTGACGACAGGTGGAGCATATGGTCTGTCTCGTCGCGCTCGAAAGGCCGTATCGCGTGGTGGGCCAAATGACGATATCCCCCTTGGCAGGTTGGCGGCGTGTGTCTACAGTCGATTGGACTGTGGTGGCTGTCGTCACACCGATGAACGGGGCAGGCAATTGGTCAAGGCGGTGAGGTAGTTGCGATTCTCAACCCGGCGCTGGACAGGGCTGCTGCTGGCGGTCGTCATGTTCATTCCCACCGTGGTGAGCGTCGCCGTGGTCGTTCTCTACAGCGCACTGGCCAAGCAGTACCGGGCCCAGACCCAGGCCGATCTGCCCCTGCCCGGACCTCCGGCCGGTCAGCGCTCCGAGGACCAGGCGCAGCTCGTCAGCATCGTCCACGCCCAGCCCGCAGTTGTCCACGGGCGTGAAGCGACCTTCCACGCCCAGGCCAGCACCGCGCACGTCGTGACGAGCCCCTTGCACAACCTCGCGGCTCTGCCGGTCGGCCATCACGGCAGCCTTCTACCGGCAGCGACCACCCAGCACCGGGTCTCGGGCCAGGCGTTCGTCGTCAGTCACCCCGCCACCGAGTCAGCTGCGTTCACAGCCGCGGAGGTGGCGCGGGCGGCCCAGACCGAGAAGTATCGGGACGCGCTGCAGTCGCTGGCTGCGGCGAAGCATCGACAGCAGGTGCAACGGTTCCTCATCGCGGCGGCCGCCGCCCATCGAGCCACACTGACGGCCAAGACCCCGACGGTGAGCCACTCGCCGTCGCTTCGGTCTTCTGCCGTGCACGCCGTCGCCGCCGAGGAAGCGACCCCGGCTCCGGCCGCCGCGGCGTCGGCCCCGGTGTCCGTCCCTGGGCAGGGCGGGCTTCCGCTGCCGATCCAGTACCTCCAGCACGGCACCGTCGACCAGGGCGTCGACTACGCGGCCTCCGGGGGGACGCCGCTGCTCGCCATGGGTCCGGGCACGATCATCCGGACGGGCATCGCTGGCTTCGGCCCCAACGCCCCGGTTCTCCACGTCACCTCAGGACCGCTCGCCGGCCAAGCCGTCTACTACGGCCACGCCGGTCAGAACCTCGTTCCTGTCGGCGCGCGCGTGGCCCAGGGCCAACAGATCTCGATCGTGGGGAACGGGAGGGTGGGAATCTCCACCGGCCCGCACCTGGAGATCGGTTTCTACCCGCCGGGGCCGAACGGCGCGGGCCTGGCGATGCTCAAGTTCATCAACTCGGTCGCAGGGCACAACACGGCCGGCTGAGCACATCCGGGGGGAGCCGGCGAGGACCGCGCGGGCTCGGCTTCTGCCTACGTTGGCGGGAGGCGGCCCGTCGCGGTTCTCGAACTCACCAGGTGTCGATGCACGGACGCTTCTTTCCCGTCCGCGCTGGAGGGGGCGGAGCCGACTCGAGGGCGGCCGTGATCCACCGGCGCGAGTCGGCCGGGTCGATCACGTCGTCGATCTCGAAGTAGGTCGCCGTGTTGAGCGCCCTTCCGTGCCGGTACATGGCTGCGACCATCTCCTGGAACGCCTGCTCACGACGCTCGGGATCGTCGATCGCGTCCAGCTCGCGGCGGTAACCGAGCCGTACCGCTCCCTCGAGGCCCATGCCACCGAACTCTCCGGTCGGCCAGGCCACGGTGAAGATCGGCGCCTTGAAGCTGCCTCCGGCCATTGCCTGGGCGCCGAGCCCATAGCCCTTTCGCAGCACGATGGTGAGCAACGGGACCGTGAGCGTGGACCCGATCACGAACATGCGGGCGCAATGGCGGACGCTCGCATCCTTCTCCGAGTCCGGACCCACCATGATGCCCGGGGTGTCGCACAGCGAGATGAGCGGCACGTCGAAGGCGTCGCACAGCTGCATGAACCGGGCCGCCTTGTCGGCGCCGGCCGCATCGATGGCGCCGCCGAGATGAGCGGGGTTGTTGGCGATCACGCCCACGGGCCGACCGCCGACACGGGCGAGGGCCGTGACCATGCCCTTCCCGAAGCCCTCGCGCAGCTCGAGCACCGAGTCCCGATCGGCCAGCATGGAGACCACCTGCCTGACGTCGTAGGTGCGCAGGCGATCCTCGGGCACGACGTGTCGAAGGCGTGCCTGGTCCATCTCGTCCCACTCGGGCACCGCCCCCCGGAAATACGACAGGTACCGCCGCGCCGCCGCGACCGCGGCCGCCTCGTCCGCCACGGCGACGTCCACCACACCGTTGGGTACCTGCACCTCCATGGGTCCGATGGCACCAGGCGGATAAGCGCCCAACCCACCGCCCTCGATCATCGCCGGACCGCCCATCCCGATGTTGGAGTTGGCCGTGGCGATGACCACGTCGCAACAGCCGAGTATGGCGGCGTTGCCAGCGAAGCAATAGCCGGAGTTGACACCGACCAGTGGCACGAGGCCGCTCAACCCGGCGAACAGGTTGAATGCCATGCAGTCGAGCCCGCTCACGCCGACGCCATCGGTGTCGCCGGGCCGTCCGCCGCCTCCCTCGGTGAAGAACACGATCGGGAGGCGGAGCGTCTCGGCCAGCTCGAAGAGCCGGTCCTTCTTGCGGTGGTTCTGCAGGCCCTGGGTGCCCGCCAGCACCGTGTAGTCGTAGGACATGGCGATCGTCCGGTGACCGTCGACCGTCCCGATCCCTGCCACCAGGCCGTCTGCCGGCGTCCGCTTGATCAGCTCGTCCACCTCACGGCGCCGCCGTTGCGCGGCGATGGCGAGCGATCCGTACTCGACGAAGCTGCCGACGTCGCACAGGTCGTCGATGTTCTCCCGTGCCGTGCGCTGACCGGCGTGCCGACGTCGCTCTACGGCGTCCGGTCTCGCCTCGTCGAGCCCGATGGCGTGGCGCTCGAGGACCTCGGCCAGATCGGGCCGGATCTGCCGCGGCGTCCCGGTCTGCTCCTGACGCTCGTCATCGTCGCCGACGGCGGCCTCCTCGACGACCAACAGCGCCTGACCGGGCACCACCGTGTCGGCCACCGAGACATCGATCTTGCGGACGAAGCCGCCGGTCGTCGCCTCGACGGGGTGCTGCATCTTCATCGACTCGATGACGAGCACCTGTTGCCCGGTGCGCACGACGTCACCCTCGCCGACGTCGATGCTGACGACCGTCCCATGGAGCGGTGACCCGACCGTGAGCATCGGGCACCTGTCTAGCAGTTGGCCCCGGCATGGTCCGCTCGCCGCTGCGTTGCCTGAGGGAGGCGACCATTCCCCTGGGCGGGTGATGCTCCCCTCTTGCGGGAGGGACGCTCGCGGCTGATACGAAGGGATATCGGATGTACGAACCACGAGCTCGGTCAGTGTGGAGCGACTGTGGTCGGCGGACGCATCCGGATTGGCGGTGAGGACGTGGCCCCATTCGATCTCACGACGCGGGTCGACAACGGTCTCGTCGTGGTCGCGGTTCGGGGGGATCTCGACTGCGCCACGGCACCGAGGCTTCGGGCGGCGCTGGAGAGCCTGCACACGGTGGGCCGGGTCGTGTGGATCGACCTCAGTGCCACGAAGTTCATGGATTGCGCCGGCGTTGGTGTCCTCGTCACTTCACGCCAATCCCTCCGCGACCTCGGAGGCGATCTCGTCCTCGAGTCGATGAGCGACCCTGTGCGGCGCGTGCTGGAGCTGACGGGTCTGCTCGGGGTGATCGCCGTAGCTGCCAGCGCCGACTAGCGGGGCGGCGGGCGTAGGCCGAAGGCCAGCTGGGCGGCTCGGCGGACGGCAGCGACGACCGGGCTGGCCTTGGTCAACGGGGGAAAGGCGCGCTCGTCCATGGCCGGCACGAAGAGCCTCCCGGCACCGCTGCCGTACACGTACACGGGGTACGCGGCCGTCGACAGGGCGGTCGAGATGCCGCTGTGGTGGGGGTGGCGGAAGCCGGGGATCGGTCCGCCGTCGCCGACCACGGTCGCCGCGTCCTCGGACTCGTCGAACCAGTAGGTGGCCATGCGGATCATGGGTGACAGAAGGGGATCGGGTACGCCCATGTCTCGGAGCACGACGGTGTCGACCGCCAACGCGTCGGCGCCGGCGTAGACACGATGGGGAGACACCGGGTGCCGGCAGCCCATCACCCCGAAGGGCCCCTGGGCGGCATCCTCGTAGGCGTCGACCACGCCCAGATCCGGAGCGAAGGCATCGACCACCATCATGGTGGCCATCCGGTAATGAAGCTGGCGTTCGGAGAAGACGTAGCGATCCTGGCGCTCGCCGAGTCCCTCGAGCGACGAGAGGCAGAGGTGACCGAGCTCCGACGGGTTGGTGCGCAGCTTGGCGAGGACAAGACGCACCTCGGCGGTGCGCCACGTGCTGCTGATGCACGACTGGGCCGTTCCCCGCAGGTAGTCGAACGGCGCTTGGTCCCGCGAGCAGTCGACGACGCGGTAGGCGGGCGACTCGAAGCCGAAATAGCTCGCCACCTCGGCGACCGAGCGATGCCCGTAGTAGCGATCGTAGAGCGTGGGTGCCTCCAGCACCGCCACGTCCGCGACGCCGTGGTCGGCCAGGTAGGAGGCCAGCTCCTCGACCAGGATCGGGTCGATGACCGTCGAGTGGTCACGGCGGTCGTAGCCGAGCATGAAGGCCGTCTTCACTGCGGCCCGGAGGGGCCGGCCGGACGCGGCCTTGGATGCGACGAGCTCGGCGAGGCCCGCTCGGTCGAGGACTCGGCGGAGGCTGGCGCGCTTGTCACTCGGGGAGCTGCCCCGCTCGACGAACACCGGCGCGCCGGTAGCGAAGCGACCCGGCCGGACGGCCGCCGCTCGATCGCGTGCCGGCAGGAACCACTCTCCGACAGACCGCAGCTCGTCGACGATGACCTCCCTCGTCCATCCCGGACGGATGCGATCGTCGTCTCCGAGTGCTGTTGCCAGCATCGCGAAGACCTGACCGTGCCGGCGCTCGTCAGCCGCGATCTGCTCGGCCGCCTCGCGCTCCGTGTCGGTCTCGGCCAGCTCGACGATACGGGCCCAGCACAGCGCCGCGCTGCGCTCGAGCTCCACGTTGAGGCGGCAGAACTTTCGGAAGGGCCCGTAGTCGAGCTCCTGTCGGAGGGCGCCGCTCAGCTGACCCGTGAGCAGGCCGCCCAGGGTCAGGGACCGGGCCAAGGCGACCGCGAACGGACGCTCCCGTAGATGGAGATGCTGGTCCGTGGCGCTCGCCCATCCGGACATGGCGCCCAGGAGCTGCTCGCCGTAGGTCAATCCTCGCATCCAGCCCGAGGCGTGGTGGAGGAGGACTCCCCGCACGTAGGCGGCGTGCATCTCCTCGTCCTGCCAGACCCAGATGAGCGCCCGGCGTACGAGATGGCGCACCTCGGCATCGAGTGGCATTCGGGCGACGCGCTGGGCGATCGCACGCTCCCGGTAGGCGACGCCGACGAGCTGCTCCCGCTCGAGGGCGAGGAGCCAGAGGCGGCGCCGCTCCCGCTCTGGTCGACCGCGGTATCGGGTGCGCCACGTGGCGAGCAGGCGCTCCGACTCCCGGTAGATCTGGTCGAGGCGCGCAGCACCGGCCGACGGTTCGGTTTCCGCCGCGGCCGGGGTCTCGTCCGCGGCCAGGGTCTCCTCCGCCATCTCCCGAGGCTATCGGGGTGCCCATCAGGGCCGCCGTGGGCTGCGGTTCTGCGGCACCTTCGGAGCCCTGCGCGCCTTGGGTGTGGACGGCACCCGCCCGGTCACGGCCTGGTTCTAGTGCGACCCGTCGGAACGTGGTTGCCCAGTGGTCGGGTCGAGGATCAGCCGGCGCTCGTCCGCGCGCCCAGTGAAGTCGAAGAGGTTGGCGAGGCTTCCCGCCTTGGCGTCGAACGACTGGTCACCGATCCGCCCAAGTCCCCAGTTGTCCTCGGCGAACCGCAGGATCGACGACTGGTCGGTCACCGAGCTGTCGACGAAGTTCGTCCTGGCCCAGGGCGATACGGCCAGGAGGGGGAGGCGGGGGCCGTAGCCACACCGGTCCTGGTAGGCGCCCGCCGGGGCCGTTCCGCACATGCCCGGGCCGGTGAGGGCGTCGGCCGAGGGATCATTGGACGGGTTGGCGATAGGACCCATGACGTGGTCGTACCAGCCGTCCGAATCGTCGTACGAGAGCACCACGGCGGTCGACCTCCAGCTGTCGAGCTTCTGGAGGCTGTTGATGGTGTCGACCAGGAAGTGCTGCTCGTCGAGAGGATCCGAGTAGCCGGCGTGGCCATCCTGGTACCGCGGGGCCTTGAGGAAGCTGACCGCCGGCAGGTGGCCGCTGTTGGCCGCGGCCCAGAAGTCCGACACGTCGTACTGGTGGTTGGCCTGGTCCGTGGTGCCGATGGCGGCGACCGAGGACGGGGGCAGGTGGTGGGGGTTCGCCGTGCTGGCGTAGTACTGGAACGGCTCGTGGTGGGCGCTGTAGTCCGTCACGCTGGCGCCGCCGACGTTCGTGTGGGCGGCGCCACAGACGGCCTTGCCGTTGCTCTGGCCCGAGGGCCGGAATCCCCCTTCGAACCAGCCCCAAGTCAGGTTGTGGGCATTGAGGAGAGCGCCGATGTTCGTGCCACTCGCGCCGATCGTCGACCCGGCGGAGCAGTCGTCGTGGGCGGGGTCGGCGTCACCGATGTCGGTGCCGTTGTTCACGACGCCCGGGAGGGCAGCGGGCGTCACCCCGTGGGTCTGGCCGGACACGAGGTTGAGGGCACCGGGGGTGGACGGTCCGAAGGTGGTGCCGTATGAGTTGTCGCTCATGGCGAAGTGCTGGGCGTAGTTCCAGAGCGCGGTGACGGTGTTGCCGTCGTAGTAGTCCATGACCAGATTGGGCGGTGCCTGATCCGGTGGTGAGCACGATTCGACCTGGGTGTTCTGGATGAATCGGTCCATCAGGCCGTGGTCGAACGCCTTCTGCTCCGGCGTGTAGTCGTGGTCCTGATCGCAGGTAAGGGGAACGGATCGGTCAAGCCGCGACGGGTTTGCGCCGTTCGGGTTGGCGGTCAGCAGGGCCGGGGTGAACCCGTTGACGCCTGGTGTCCCGGGCTGGGCCGAGAACGACGGCTCGCCAGGAGGGTTGGTGGCGTTGGGATAGGTGCCGAAGTAGTGATCGAAGGACATGTTCTCCTGGAAGATCACGACCAGGTGCTTGATAGGTGTGGTCGTCGCCGCGCCGTCCGGTGATGGGTCGCCCGGCGCTGCCGACCCCGGGGCGGCCGAGCCGAGGGCTGCGACGAGAGCCGTCGCAGCGAGGGTGACGGCCGAGATCCTGAGCTTCCCAGAGTGCGTCAGTCTGCGCATGGCGCGGCACCCTACGGCCCGACAGTGACCTATTTATGGGGATATCGGAGCGTTTGGGTGAACGCGAGGCAAAGAGTGGTCTGGAGGTCGGGCGGGTGCTGCGGTGCGATTTGCTTCGTGATGCTTCGTGACACGGGGTCCGGGATGTTCGCCGAGGATTCATCTGCCCTATCGGTCGCGTTCATCGCGGCGCAAGGGGCCTACCGCACACTGGGGACATGGCGGCACTGGCGGCCCCCGAGCGAAGCGGGCCCGGTCTCACCACAGCCCCCTCCAGCACCCCCGCCATCTTCGACCTCGACCGGACGCTCATCCCCGGTTCCAGCCTCGTCCACCTCGGCCGGGCCCTGGCCCGACGTGGCCTCGTGAGCCCCTGGGCCCTGCCCACCCACGTGGCCCGCAACCTCGTGTTCCAGCGCTGCGGGGCCAGCGAGTCCACGATGGAGCGCCTGCGGGACAGCATGCTGGGGGCCTTCTCGGGTGCCCCGCAGGCCCCACTGCTCTCGGCCGTCATGGAGGTCGCGAGCGATGTCGCCGCCGATGCCTACTCCGGCGCCCGCTGGCTGCTCGAGCAGCACCTCGAGCGCGGTGACTTTTGCGTGGTCCTGTCCGCCAGTCCGCACGAGCTGGTGACGGCTGTGAGCTCCCTCCTCGGTGCGCACAGGGGCGTCGGTACCGTGGCCGAGGTCGTCGACGGCTGCTACACCGGTCGGCTGGCGGGACCGTTCTGCCAGGGCCGAGGAAAGCTCGACCGTCTCGCCCAGGAGGTCGGCCCCGTGCAGCTGACCGAGGCCGCGGCCTACTCCGACTCCGCCTCCGATCTCGTGCTGCTCCGGTCCTGCCGTCGCCCCGTCGCCGTCAACCTGGACCGGGTGCTGCGAGCTGCGGCCCGGGCGTCGGGTTGGCCGGTCCTGCGCTTCCACTGACTCGCCGGCCGCTCGCCTCCGGCCGCCGCCCTCCTCAGGCGAAGCGGATGATCATCGCACCGCCGAACAGCAGGCAGTAGACGCCGAAGGGCCACAGCGTGCGAGTCTCGAAATAGCGCATGAGGAACCGCACCGCCATGTAGGCGGCCACGCCCGCGACGAGGCTGCCGGCCAGGATCTGGCCGCGTACGCCGTCGCCGTTGTGACCGAGGAAGTCCGTCGGGAGCTTGTAGAGTCCGGCGGCCAGGATTATCGGCGTGGCCAGCAGGAAGGAGAAGCGCGCTGCGTCCTCGTAGTCGAGCCCGCGGATCAGGCCGGCGACCATGGTGATGCCGGACCGGCTGATCCCGGCGAACAGGGCGAGGACCTGGGCGACTCCGATGACGCCGGACTCGCGGAAGTCGAGCGTGTCGAGCCTGCGGGCCGGCGCCCTCGCTGCACCCGGAGCGCCGGCGGGCTGGCGTGCTTCGGCCCGTCGCCGGGCTGCGTCGCCGACGAACAGGATCAGTCCGTTGATCACGAGGAACACAGCGGCGGCGAGCGGCTTGGCGAACACGGTCCGGAACAGCTTCTCGAACACGAGCCCTGCGATCCCCGCGGGGATGGTGGCCACGATCAGGAGCCAGGCCAGGCGCTCGTCGGCCGTCTCGATGCGCCGGGTGCGAAGGGTCACGAAGAACCCCTTGATGATCCGGTACCACTGGTCGCGGAAGTACACGAGCAGGGCCAGGGCCGTGGCCACGTGCATGCCGACCAGGAAGGCCAGGAAGAACGACTCCTTGGCCGACTGGGCCTGGACCACGCTGTGCCAGCCGAACAGCGCCGGGAAGATCACCGTGTGGCCCAGGCTGGAGATCGGGAAGAGCTCGGTGATCCCCTGCAGCAGCCCCAGGATGACGGCCTGAAGATAGCTCAGCACGATCGCGGTCCCCTTGCTGGTCCTCGACCCAGCGCGGGCGGACGGGCCTGCGCTGGTGCCGCTTGATCGACTGGGAGATCGTAGGCCAAGACGCCGGTCGGGGAGCCCGTCAGCGAGCTGACGGGCTCAGTGCCCGACGACTACGAGTGGTGGATCGCGCTGAGGCTTGGGGTGGTCAACGCCTGGCGGTCTTCCTCGCAGCCTTCTTCTTCACCGTCTTCTTCGCCGCGGGTCGCTTCGCCGCCGACTTCTTGGCGGTGGCCTTCTTGGCCGTCGACTTCTTGGCGGTGGCCTTCTTGGCCGTCGACTTCTTGGCGGTCGTCTTCTTCGCCGGGACGGCCGAGCCGTCCAGCACTCCACGACCCAGCCTGGGCGCCTGGGAGGGATTGAGCACGGCCTCCTTGAAGCCCTTGAGCGCCGTGATGCGGGCCCGCTTGGACGCCTTGATCCGGATCTGCTCGCCGGTCGCAGGATTGCGGCCCATGCGGGCCGCCCGCTCCACCTTGGCGAACTTGGCGAACCCGGAGATCGATACCGGCTCTCCCTTGGCCACCGCGGCCGTCACGACGTCGGTAAAGCCCCGCAGGGCGGAGTCGATGCTCTTCGTCTCCTGCCCGGTCTCGGCCGCTACCGCTCGCACGAGGTCTCTGCGGTTCATCCTCGCCTCCTTCGTACACACTCAGCGTCCGATCATTCTGCGATATCTCGGCGGAGAAGGCGAGGATGGTCTGCAAGATCGGCGCCAGCCGCAGCGCTGATTCTCGCCCTTCGCACGTGGGTAGGAGAAATACCGAGCAAAGGAGAATATTCACCACGTGCGGGATGCCCACAGGGCACCGACGTCGACGTCGGACCAGCCGACCTCGGAGCGCCCTTCCGAGGAGTCGATTCCGCCCGTCCCAGCCGGTCATCCCGGTATCGCCCTGCTGATCATGCGGGCCAGACGCCGGCGGTTCCGTGAGACCGCCGAGCTCCTGGCCGGTGTCGAGTTTCAGCGGGACTCCGAGACCCGACCGGAGGACTAGCGGGTCTTCTCTACACCATCGTTAGGCGAGCCTAAGTAGCAGGGTGCGTCGCCACCGGACAGCGCCGGTCCGGGAGACCGCGCCGCATGAGCCTGAGAGCGGCACGTCGGCGGGGAGAAGCGGGGGAGGGGCCGGCGCCGGAGGTGATGCTGTCGACACCTGCCCGCGGCTGTCGGAACCGGGTAGGAGTCGGAGGGCGCGGCGGGGAGCGCTGCGCGTAGACGGCCGCGACACGATTCCGGCAGGCTGACCCATAAACTGGCGTGGGTCAATCTGTTGATGAGCCACCTGCGCCGGCGGTGTGAGGTTGGGGCCGCCGGCGGGAGCGGTGCCGGGGCGGGGAGAAGTGACCGATGACCGGTCAGGCGGTGCTGCGGATTGGTGGCCAGCGCTCTATTTTAGTTAGCTAATGCTGTATATGCTTTGCGAGGGGTGAACATTCTTCTGTCGTGACCATGAACGAACGTCCCTCTGCCGTGACCATGAACGATCGCGAACGCTCCTTCCATCTGAGCCCCATCCAGGTCACCGCCAGCGCGTTGGCGTCGATCACCGCGGCGGTGCTGGCTTCATTCTTCGGTGTGGCGGGGACGGTCATCGGCGCCGGCTTGGTCAGCGCCGCCGCCAGCATCGGCAGCGCTGTGTACTCCTACTCGATCCGGTCGACCCGCAAGGCCCTGAGACAATCTCTCCCGTCGGCGTTGAAAGAGACCGTCCCGTCCGCTCTCAAGCAGCCAGCCACGACCGTCCGCTCCCTCGTAGGCAGCGGAGCCCGCAGTTCCTATGGCCCTCAGGGCTGGACCCGCGTCAACGGCGCAGGTCCCGATCCTGAGAACACCAACGAGGTGCCCACCCTGGACGGGTCCTGGAACGTCCCGCCTCCTGGACCCATCGGTCCTCCGCCCATCCCCTCGGAACGGGCTCCCGGCGCGCCATCCCCACCTCCGGGCGCGCCAGGACCGAAGGGTCGCGACCTCGGAGCCCGCATCGAAGCGCTGTGGTCGGGGGTGCTCCGCGTCGTCCGTTCTCTCCGCTGGCGGAACGTCGCCCTCGCCACGGTGGCGGCGTTCGGCTTGTCGATGGCCGTCGTGACCACCGTCGAGGCCTTGGCGAAGAAGCCGCTGTCGGGGATCGTCGGCGGCTCGACGCCCGCCGGTGCCACCACCTCACTCGGCGGACTGGTGAGCGGCAGCCAGCCATCCAAGCCTTCACCGACGACGCCGTCCACCCCACCGAGCTCGACCACGACCAACCCGCAGACGACCAACCCGCAGACGACCAACCCGAACGGCTCGTCGACGACCACCACGTCACCGTCGTCGTCGAGCTCCACCACGCCGTCGACGACCACGCCGTCCTTGCCGTCGACACCGTCGACGCCGCCGGGCTCAAGCGGCTCGACGCCTGGGAGCTCGGGCACCTCGGGCTCCTCGTCAGGTGCAACGTCGTCGGGCTCGTCGTCATCTGGCGCCTCTGCGGCCGGTGCCTCGTCGACGGGTGCCGCTCCCGGCACCCAGTCGACCGGCGGGTAGCGCGCTCACAGGTCGACTCCCGGGCGGCGACCAGCGCGACGGCCCTGATCGCGACGTCCCTGATCGCGACGAGAATCTCGCCGGCGGCCCCTCGCCACCGAACGTGTAGTGATTTGGGTCGTTTATCGGCCCTTATCGCGACGAGAATCTCGCCGGCGGCCCCTCGCCACCGAACGTGTAGTGATTTGGGTCGTCCGCCGTCGTCCATCGGCCCCGATCGCGACGAGAACGCTCGTGTCGTGCCCAGCACGCCGCTTGTCGCGCGATCAGGGCGGGGCGGCAAAGACGTTTGACGAAGCTGGCAGGGGCCTCGAAGCTCGAGGCATGGATGGCGTGGTCGCAGGCCTCTACCTGAGCGCCACGGCGGGTGAGGACATGCAGCGTCAGGAGGAGCTGGAGGTGCACCCCTCGGGCGTGGTTGGCGACCGCTACGCGTCCGGGAGCGGGAGCTGGTCGTCGATGGCCGCCTCGGGGCGGGCACTCACCCTCGTCGAGGACGAGGCCATCGAGGCCGTCCGCCGGGACTACGGCATCGATCTGGCACCGGGGGCGACGAGGCGCAACATCGTCACCCGCGGTGTCGCCCTCAACCACCTGGTGGGTCGTAGGTTCCGCGTCGGTGAGGTCGAGGTCGTCGGAGTCCGGTTGGCAGAGCCGTGCACGCATCTGGAATCTCTGACCGCGAAGGGAGTGCGGCGGGCCTTCGTGCACCGGGGCGGCCTGCGGGGAGAGGTCGCGTCCGGTGGCCGGATACGGGTGGGCGACCCCGTGCGGACGCTTGAGGACCGCCCCAGCCCCGAGTAGCGTTCCGCCCGCTAACGGGCGGGAAAGGAGTCTGGGGTGCTCGGGATGCGATGCCGTCCGAGTGTGATCGCTCGGCGCCGGCGCGCCTGGGCGAGCCTGGTCACCGCCTGCCTCCTGGCCGTGAGCCTCAGCCCCAGCGCGGCGGGTGCCGGGCAGGGGACGACCCGGATCGAGGTGCTGTCGGGACGGCCGGACCTGGTCTCGGGCGGCGTCGCCCTGGTGGCCGTCGATCTTCCCGCCGGCGCCAATCCCGCCGGGGTACACATGTCGGTCAGCGGTCGGGACGTGACCAGCGAGTTCGCCGTCCGGCCGAACGGGCGCTACGAGGGTCTGGTCACGGGTCTGCCGGACGGACCGAGCGTTCTCGTGGCCCGGCTCGCAGATGGATCGGGAGCGCGGCTGACGGTGACCAGTCACCCGATCGGCGGGCCGTTGCTCTCGGGTCCCCAGGTCGAGCCGTGGGTGTGCGAGGCGGGTGCCACCGACGCACGGTGCGACATGCCCCAGTCCTATGTGTTCATGTACATGCCCGTTGGAGGCAACGGCACCCCCAGCGCTCCCAGCGGGCTGCCCGTCAGCGCCAGCCCGTTCCAACCCTACGACCCGACGCGCCCGCCACCGTCGGCGCTGATCGCCAGCACCACGACCGACCAGGGTGTGACGGTGCCGTACGTCATCCGTGTCGAGACCGGCTACCAGGATCGCGACCAGTACGAGATCGCCGTGCTGTTCGACCCCAACGCCGCGTGGGCGCCGTGGTCGCCCCAGAAGCAGTGGAACCACAAGGTCGTCATCACTCACGGCGCCAGCTGCGGCGCCGATCACACGACAGGGACGGCGCCGAGTGTGACCGATGGCGTGGCCCTCGGGCGCGGCTTCGCCGTGATGTCGACCGCCTTGGACAACGCCGGCCACGACTGCAACGTCGTCACCGAGGCCGAGTCGCTCATCATGGCCAAGGAGCACCTGATCGATTCGTACGGGACCATCCGTTACACGATCGGCACAGGTTGTTCGGGCGGGTCCCTCGTCCAGCAACAGGTCGCCAACGCGTACCCGGGCGTGTACCAGGGGATCCTGCCGCAGTGCAGCTTTCCCGACGCCTGGTCGACCGGCCAGCAGCTGGCCGACTACGAGTTGGATCGCCGCTACCTCGAGGACCCCGGGCTCTGGGGGACGGGCGTGGCGTGGACGCCCCTGCAGATCGCCGCGGTGGAGGGCCACCCCAACCACGCCAACGCGGTGGAGCTCTCCACCCTCTACTTTGACGCGCTCGGCGACCCCTCGTACGCATGTAACGGGGTGTCCGCGGCCGAGCGCTACAACGCCAGGACCAACCCCCACGGGGTCCGCTGTGACCTCCAGGACTACATGGTCAACGTGCTCGGCCGCCGGCCTGTCGACGGGTTCGCGGGACGTCCGCTCGACAATGTCGGCGTGCAGTACGGGCTCGACGCGCTCTTCTCCCGGCAGATCTCACCGGCCCAGTTCGTCGACCTGAACGCCAAGATCGGTGGCTTCGACATCGACGCAAACTGGCAACCGGCGCGCGTGGCGGCCGATCAGCCCGCGCTGGCCAACGCCTATCGCAGCGGTGGCATCAACGAGGCGAACAACTCGAGAGATGTGGCGATCATCGACCTGCGCGGTCCGGATCCTGGCGCGTTCCACGACGTCTACCGTGCATTCGCGGTCCGGGCCCGCCTCGACCGCGAGAACGGCACCCACGCCAATCAGGTCATCTGGGAGGGTGCGGCACCGCTCATCGGCGACATCAACTACACGACAACCGCTCTGCTTGCTATGGACCGCTGGCTGAGCGCGGTCGAGAGAGACCACCGCGACCAGTCGCAAGCGCGCAAGATCATCGATGACAAGCCGGGGGACGTGCACGACCAATGCAGCGACGGTGCCGGGCAGGTCGTGCCGGGCCAGGTGTGCCAGGCGGTCGTGCAGGCCTACTCGACGCCCCGTATGGTCGCCGGTGAGTCGATCGCCACGGACGTGAACAAGTGCCAGCTCGAGCCGTTGACCCGATCCGACTACCGCGGTGTGCACTTCACCGATGGCCAGTGGGCGCTGCTCCAGCGGGCGTTCCCGACAGGCGTGTGCGACTGGAGCGAGCCGGGCGTGAGCCAGGCTCCGACGGTCCCGTGGCTCACCTACCAGGGCGGTTCCGGCGGCCAGCCTCTCGGGCCACCACCCGCGTCCGTGGCCGTCGGGCGCTAACGCGATATATCTTGACTGGCCACCAGTCGCGACATATCGTGTCTGCGCCCGGCATGGGGACGGGCACGGAGAGCGGGAGGCGTGAGCATGGACTACGCGGTCGAGCCCGGCAGCGAGGGACTGCGGCTGGATCTCGAGCACCTGGATGCGGCGCACCTCCGAGTTGGCGGCGGCGAGGTCTCCCTGGCCGGTACGTCCGCGCCGCCCCGGCTCGAGGTCGACGGCGTGACCGAGTGGCCAGTCTCTATCCGGCTGCGCGACGGCGTGCTCACCGTCGAGCACCCCTCGACGTGGCCAGGAAGGCTCGCCCGCCCCCGAGCGACGATCACGCTCACCCTGCCGCCTGCGGCGGCGGCGACGGTGCACGCCGAGTCGGCGACCCTCGTCGCTGCCGGGTTGGCAGGGCACACTTCGTTCACGACAGCATCGGGTGAGCTGACCGGCACGTGTCTGTCGGGTGACGTCAGGGTCCGCACCGTCTCCGGCGAGGTGGCGCTCGACGGGGTGGCCGGGCGGCTCCGGGTGGAGTCCGTCTCGGGCCCCGTCACCGTTGTCGGAGGCCGACTCCAGGAGGCGGCGATCAGCACGGTGACCGGCGAGGCCGTCGCGGACCTGGATCCCCGTCCCGGCGCCCGCTGCTCGTGTCGCTCGGCATCGGGTCCGATGACGGTGCGTCTGCCGGCCGACGCCAGCGTCGCCTTCGAGGCGGAGTCGCTGATGGGACACATCGAGGTACCCGATTGGGCCGAGACGACCGAGGAGGAGGCACCGCCCTGGACCCAGAGATGGCCAGGTACGGCGCGCGCCTGGTCGGGGACGGCCCAGGCCTGGGCCGGCTGGGCGGGCGAGTGGGCCGGCCGGGCTGGCTCGCTGGCTGACCGGAGCGGCGCGCTGGCTGACCGGGCCGGCTCGCCGGCTGACCGGGCCGGCGCGTGGGCCGACGCGGTTGCAGGAGCAGGGGCAAGGCTCCTGGGCGACCCGCCGGGGGCGTGGGCTCGTGGCTGCATGCACCTCGGCGGTCTCGGACGCGTCGTTCGCGGTCGGCTGGGCCAAGGTGATGTGACCTTGAGCATGGCCAGCCTGCTCGGCGACATCTCGATGGTGTGCGGGGCACCCGTCGAGGCCGTGGCATGAGCCGGGTGTTCTCCCATGGCCGGTTGCGGCTGTTCCTGCTTCTGCTGCTGGCCGAGCGGCCCAACCACGGCTACGAGCTGATCAGGCTGCTTGAGGACCGTTTCCTCGGCCTGTACACGCCGTCGGCGGGCACGATCTATCCGCGCCTCGCTGCCCTCGAGGAGGAGGGCCTGGTCGAGCACGACGAGATCGAGGGCCGCAAGGTCTATCGCCTCACCGACGCCGGGCGGGCCGAGCTCGAGACCCACCGGCACGAGCTCCGCGACCTCGAGGCCCGCGCTGCCGAGTCGGCCCGCCATCTGGCGCGCGAGATCCGCCACGAGGTGAAGGCCTCGGTGCGTGAGCTCCGCCAGGAGCTCGGCGTGGCCATGCGCGACGTTCGCCGGGAGGAACGGCGTACGGCTCGTGAAGCGACGAAGCAGCGACACGATCACCTCCGGGACGTCGCTGGTGATCGCCGGAAGGTCGAGGGCCGGGAGGACGAGACCCGATCGCTCGGGGCAGATCTCGACGCGTTCGTGACTGACGTGATGACAGCCGCTCGACGGCGACCGATCGATACCGATCAACTTCGCGCCGTGAGAGAAGCCCTCCTGGCAGCTAGAGAAGCGGTCATCGCCGCCTTGAGCGCCAACCGCAAGCGCTCGACCTGAGTCGTTCCCCCCGCTCCCAACTGTCTGGTTCGTTGGGACCAGCTTCCAGCCGGCGTCGTCCTTCCAGTCGATGCGCGGGGGCAGGACGGGCTGCATCACGACCTATTTCTGCAGGAATCTCGCCCCACCGTGTGGTCAAAAAGGGGGGGCAGGATTACCCCGTTGGGGTGGCGTAAGTTCACCTCGCAAACGGCGGCAGAAAGCCCTAGTGTCTGGTTAGCCGGAGAACGTTGCCGATGTGGGGGAGCGTCAGGGTTCGAGGGTTTCGCGGCGGGTCCTGGAATTCCAGGGGCCCGGAGGGGGGAGTTGTGGCGCAAGGCAATGGCAGCGGGGGCACGTGCAAGGCCCGGACTGGCAATGGGCGGCCGTGTCGAAATCAAGCGGCACCGGGCAGTCAGCTCTGTGGACGGCACGATCGGGGCGACCAGCCGTCGCCGTGGTGGTGGACCAACGCTCCGGAGCTGCTGCGGGCGTGGGACGAGGAGTCGGTCGAGGCCGACGACAGCCAGAGACTCGAGCTCAAGCGACTGTTCGGGCCACCTCGCAGCCGGCGCGTTCGGAGTGGTCGGGCCAGCAGAGGCGGACGCGGCGGTACGAGCCATCCGTCGGGGGCATATCGCGAGCACGACCCTGCTGACGAGGCGTGATGAGCGCGATCACTCAGGACCCCGGGCCGGCGTGCCCATCTGGCGCGAGCTGAGCATCGTCATCACCTGAACACGCCCAAGGGCGAGTCGCAATTGGGACAGATGACGACCTCCTGTCCGTCGCGTGTGTCTACGAATCGCAGTTGCTCGCGGCAGTGCTGGCAGATGTTTCGCTTGAGGAAGGGCCACGGGTTGCGGCCGATCGGAACGCTCACGAAGCCCTCCAGTCACGCCGAGAGGGGGCGTCGAGGTTCCAGCAGCGTCGACCTGACGCCCACACTCTCCCTCCGGCACACCGAGCGCCGGACATGATCTGAATGCCCACGGCGCCCCCCTTCGCCTAGAACACAAAGAGCGACCGAGAGTCCTCCCCAGATAGGTCTCACGCCCGTCCCCTATCCCGGTCCTTCAAGGGTAGCTGTTGCGGCCTTTTTTCGCTCCGGGTGCCGTTGCTGTACTAGCTGGATCCTCAGCGAGGGAGAGGCCGGCGGCCGGATTGCTCACCGGGTGGTCCAGCGGCATCGGGACGGGTGTGCAGCTCACCACACCTGCTGCGTGCCCCGAATCGGGCCGGACAGCGACCTGAGCACGAAGCCGGGGAGTCTCGTCTACGCCGGGCGGTGACTCGGCACGGCGAGGGGCGGCTGGTTCATCGAGCGTTTACAACGGGGCAATCGGCGCGTGACCGGGGAGGAGTTCAATGACGTCCAGGTGCTCGTAACGCTCAGAAGGTGAGGCGTGATGGATCAGCTGGTGGCGTCGGAGGCAAGCGGATCTCTCCCCCCGGGGCCCGAGGTCGGGGAGCTGGTCGAGGTGGCGACCCGCTTCACCGGGAGCTGGAGCAGCGGCTTCGTCGTCGCCGGAGTCGAGCACCAGGGCTACTGCCTGAGACGGCTCTCGGACGGTCACGTCCTCCCGATCACCTTCTCGGCCCACGAGGTGCGGGCCGAGCGACGGGGCAGGGGAGTCCCCCGCACCGGGGCGGCCTGAGCAGGCCACGGCCGGGCACCCGCCCGAGGCGGGCCCCCGTCATGTCTGGCAGCGGGATTCACGACCACCACTGCCGGCGGGGCGGGGCCGACCGGTCAGCCCGGAGCATGACGACCCCCGGCACCGGGGGCCCATCCGTCCGTCCGGTGATCGGCGAGCAGCTATCGGGCGTACGACGACCGATCGTTGCCGTCCGGTCGGCGGCTCGGGGGCATCTGACGCAGGTCGCTGAGCACGTGACCGCCGTTGACGTACAGGATCCCCAACCCGAGGGGCTTGATGCGCCGTCGCAACCGGGTCAGCTGGACGCGCAAGGTGTCCCGTTGCCCACCGCCCTCCGGCCAGCCGCGGGTCAGCAGCGCGGCGTCTTCGACGACCTGTCCGAACGCCTCGACCAACGCAGTCGCCAGTCGCGCCGTCACACCCGACAACGGAACCCAGCGTCCACCGTGGAACAACCGGCCGTTCTCGTCGAGCTGCGGGACGGTCGCCACCCGCCGACGGTCAGCGACCTTCCGAACCAGGGCCTCGAGGCGAGCCCGGGCCTCGCCGAGGTGCACGGGCATGCGAACCCAATCCTGTAGAGGATCGTCGACCCACGGTACGGGGTCGTCGCCGCTGGCGAGCACGAGCCGCGCCGTCCCCGACTCCGCGAACCAGCGGAGAAGCTCCTCATCCTCCGGCCAGTGCACAACGGCCACGATCACCGGCTCCGAGTCGGCGTGGGCCATCGGGACCTCGTACGACTGCGCCTGCGAGGGCCCGTACGAGGGCGTCGCTCGATCCGGTTCCCGCACGTGGACACCTCCTCCGTCGTGAGCGGATCGTACGACCCGGCTGTTTCGTGCCTCTTCAGTACATGTAAACGGCGCGTTAATCGGTGCGGCCCTCTGTTTCAGTTTCGAGCGTGGGGCTGTTAACGCGCTGTTAATCAGCTTGTCGAACGCCTGTGACGTAGGGGCCTTACCTTCTCCGCCATGCCTAACGGAAGGGTTGGCTGACGTGGCAACGAAGACATCGCATGCAGTTCTCGACCGATCTCGGTCCGGGGGAAGCGAACGCAGCGAACGCCCTGGACCCCTCACCATCCGCCTGGCCGAGCGGCACCGGTGGGTCGGCGTGTTCGCGGCGGTCACCGCTGCCGGAGGGTTCGCCGCTCTGTGGGTGCCGAACCTCGGCAGCCGGGTCGCGACCGGCGCCACCGGGACCAGCTACCTGCTCATCGGGCTGGTGCTCTCCAGTCTCCTCGCCGCCTCGACCGTGACGCGCCGAGGCGTGCTCATGGCGGGAGGGGCATTGCTCGTGGCCGTCGGGCCGTGGGGACCCGAGTTCTACATCCAGATCTTGTTCTTCATCTATGCGGTCTTCCTCATGGTGATGGTCGCCCGCCAGACACGGGCCACCAGCAGCGGCGACAGCCGCGTCTCCTCCTTGCTCTCGGGGCTGCGCCTCAGGTTCGCTCCTGCGCCCGGACCGGCAGCTGGGGCCGCGCGCCCACGACCGGCGAGCTCGGCGCGCTACACCGCGCCGCAGCGCCGGAGGAGGTGAGGAGCTCTGGCGCAGTGTCACGACCTGGTCTGGAACTTCACCTAAGTCGACACGCCGGCGCGACCGGCGGGCAATCGGTGCTCGGGGCGATCGTCCTGAGCAAGCGTTCAGAACGACCGCCTAGGAGGTGGCTGGTTTGCTGCACCCGTATCCAACCTATTTGAACGCCGGGGACAACAGCTTTCAGCTGATAGCGGCGACCCTCGTGGGTCTGATGAGCATCCCCGGACTGGCCGTCCTGTACGGCGGCCTGGTCCAGAAACGCTGGGCCGTCAACACCTTGATGATGACCTTCACGGGGTTCTCGGTGGTGCTCGTCGCCTGGGTCCTCTGGACCTACGACATGGGCTTCGGGACGCCTTGGCACGTTGGCCCAGGGATCCTCAACAGCATGGTCGGCATCCCGGGGCAGGTGGTGGGCCACGGGACGGAGCAAAGTCAGGCCAACATCCCGTTGCTCAGCGGGGCCGGACTGATGCCCCAGTTCCGCTTCCCGCAGTCCACCCTCGTCTACTTCCAGTTCGTCTTCGCCGCCATCACGCCCCTGCTGTTCATGGGGAGCGTCCTGGGCAGGATGAACCTCAAGGCGTGGGTCCCCTTCGTCCTGCTGTGGAGCACCTTCGTGTACTCCGTCAACGCCTTCCTGATCTGGGGAGGCGGCTACTGGGCGGCGAAGGGAGCGATCGACTGGTCCGGTGGTTACGTCATCCACCTGGCCGCCGGGACCTCCGGGTTCGTGGCGGCGGCGGTGATCGGACCCAGATTGAAGCGCGACCGAGAGATCGCCGCGCCCAACAACCTGATGTTCGTAGCCGTCGGAGCCGGCCTCCTCTGGCTGGGCTGGAACGGCTTCAACGGGGGTGACCCGTACTTTGCCGGGGCTGCGGCCTCCACCGCTGTCATCAATACCAACCTGTGCGCGGCTGCGGCGTTGCTCGTCTGGGTCCTCTGGGACATGTTCGCCGGTCCGCAGAAGAAGCCGACCTTCCTGGGCGGCGTCAACGGCATGATCGTCGGGCTGGTGGCTATCACCCCGGCTGCAGGGTTCGTCGACGGCACGGGCGCCCTGCTCATGGGCGTCATCGCGTCGAGCATCGTGTGGCTGGCATGGAACAAGCTCTCCAAGGTCCGGCCGTTCAGCAAGGTCGACGACGCCATGGGGGTCGTGTACACCCACGGGATCGCCGGCCTCACCGGTGGTCTGCTCGTCGGCTTCTTCGCCAACCCCGACGTCATCGAGTACATCGGGTCTGGTGGCACATCCAGCGTGTCCTTCCGCGGCCTCATCTACGGGCACCCATGGCTCGTGATGCTCCAGTTCATGACCGCCCTCACGATCATCGGGTGGGACGCCATCATGACCTTCATCCTCCTCAAGATCGTCGGAGTGTTCGTGCCCTTGCGGTACACCGACGAGGAGCTCGAGCTCGGCGATGTCGCCGTCCATGACGAGGAGATCTATCCCGACGAGAGGGTGCTCGAACGGATCGGGTCCCGATCGGGGGCGCTGGCCAGCGTCGATGAGCGGACGGACATCCGCTCTGTCGGCGGAGCCGGCGGAGGAGGGGGACCCGGCGTCGCCCTCCCACCAACCGGTATGACAGCGTCGACTGACGAGAGGACCTGGGAAGGAGGCGGCAGATGAAGCTCGTAACCGGGATCGTCAAGCCGTTCAAGCTCGACGACGTACGCGAGGCCCTCAAGAAGGTCGGCGTGCAAGGCATGACCATCGGGGAGGTCCAGGGATTCGGGCGCCAACGCGGGCACACCGAGGTCTACCGGGGCGCCGAGTACCAGGTGGAGTTCGTACCCAAGGTGCGCTTCGAGGTCCTGGTCGATGACGCCCACACCGACGAGGTGGTCGAGGCCATGATCAACGCAGCACGCACCGGCAAGATCGGTGACGGCAAGATCTGGGTCACCCCGCTGTCGGAGGTCGTCCGGGTGCGGACCGGAGAGCGGGGCAGCGAGGCCTTGTAGCAGCCCTCACCCGCGGGGTGACGGGGACAGGAGTCGGATCGACGATCCGGCTTCTGTCCCCGTCGCCGCGTCGGCGGCGGCAGCTCAGCCGGGCTGATGCAGCTCGACGAGGTTCCCGTCGGGGTCGTTGACGAAGGCCTGTCGAGCGCTGCCGATGGGAATGGCATCGCTCACGGCGACGCCGCGGGACCGCAGGTCGTCGATCGCCGCGCTCAGGTCGTCGACCTGGAGGGCGAAGTGCTGGCCTTCGTCCTTCGGCAGCTCGCCCTCCACCAGGTGGACCTGCTGGCCGCCGGCGTCGAGCCAGGCGCCGCCGAAGCCGAGGTCCGGTCGGTCCCCCCGCACTGAGAGGCCGAGCACGTCACAGTAGAACCGCGCCGCCTCCGGGGCGTCGGCAACCTTGATCGAGACGTGATGGACACCGAGCGTTCTCACGATCCCAGTCTTTCGCGATCGGACGACTCCTGCTGGAGATAGGGCCGAAAGCCAGCACGGAGCTCAGAGGAGACTCGGGCCGGTTTGCCCGTGTCCCGGTTGACGAAGAGCCCCAGCTGCCGGGCAGTGGCGGCGAGCTGCCCATCCGAGGTGATTCGGAAGTCGATGGTCGCCGACGCGGCCCGCAGCTCGACGAGATCGAGGGAGAGGTGCACCGGGTCGCCGAGCTTCAGCGGCAGCCGGTAGTCGATCTCGGTGCGGATGACAAGGGGCGCGAGGCCCGCCTCGAGGAGCTCGTGGGTCCTGAAGCCCACGTCGGCGAGGAGCTGAATGCGCCCGATCTCCAGCCAGCGGATGTAGGTGATGTTGCTGACGTGGCCGGCGAAGTCGATGTCGAAGGTGTAGATGTCGAGATCGATCTCGACGGTGCGATGAACGCCCGAACCGTCGTGTCCGGCGCGAGCATCCGAACGCCGGCGCATGGGCGAGAGCCTAGATGTTCGCATCAGCGGCCGTGTCATCAGGCCGGCCTCCCGGGCCGGCCTAGACGCAGGCGACGCTTCCCTCAGCTCGTGATGTCCTTGGTCGAGAACTTCGCCCAGGCGGCCCCGAGGAAGATGAGGATGTAGACGCCCTGGATGAGGAAGCCTCGGGTCACGTTGTGCCAGAGGATGGGGAAGCGGAAGATGTCGACGAACGACAGCCAGTAGTGCGTGGGCAGGTACGGCTTCAGGACGGCGGCGGCGTCGAGCAGGTCGAGGACCTCTGAGCACACGAGCACGGCGATGGCTCCCAGTCCCGCTCCGACGGGCGAGTCGGTGAGCACCGAGGCGAAGAGGGCGATGGCGGCGACGCCCAGCATGGAGACCATGGCGAACACCACGGCGACGAAGATGCGCAGGGTGGCGTCCTGGGCCGGAACGGTCTGGCCCGAGACGGTGGCGAGTGGATGGACACCGAACAGCGATGCACCGACGACGAAGCCAACCCCGGCGATCACGAGGACCGCGAGCACGACGAAGATGCTGACTGTCGCCAGCTTGGCCAGCAGGAGATAGCCGCGCGACACCGGCCGGATCAGCAGGTACCGGAGCGTGCCGCCCGCCGCCTCGCCGGCGACGGCCTCACCGCCGACCATGGCCACGGCGACGGGGAGGAACAACGGCAGCACGAGGCCCAGGGCGGCGACGGGGAACAGGCTGCCGTTGCTGAGCACCTCGGCCAGCAGGGGCGGGCCCGTTCCCGGCCGGGGAGCGACGCCGGTCACCTTGAGCAGGATCCCCACCACGGCGGGCAAGCCGGTGAGCACCGCGATGATCAGCCAGGTGCGGGGGCGCACGATCAGCTTGTAGAGCTCAACCCGTAGCACTGTCCCGCTGGCCTTCGCTCGGTGTGCTCCGGTCGGTGGTCTGGTGGCCAGTGAGGTCCAGGAACAGGTCCTCCAGCCGGCGCCGCTCGATCACCAGCTCCCGCACCCGCACGCCCTTCTCGACCAGCGCCCGATTGAGCTCCTCCGGAGCCTTCCCGTCGAGGGCCAGCACCACTGAGCTCGGCGTCTGGTGGTGGACGGTCACCCCGCTGATGCGCGGGGCCAGGTCGACGGCGGCGCTCACGTCCGGGGTCTCGACCCGGATCCGACCCGTCGGCGCCAGCAGCTGGCCGACGGCGCCTTGGGCGAGCAGGCGGCCGTCCGACATGATCGCCGCCCGGTTGCAGATCAGCTCGACCTCGCCCAGCAGGTGGCTCGAGAGGAAGACCGTCGTCCCCTGGGTCACGAGCTCGCGGAGCAGGTCGCGGATCTCGTGGATCCCCTGGGGGTCCAGACCGTTGGTCGGCTCGTCGAGGATGACGAGGCGGGGGCGGCGGAGCAGGACGGCGGCGATGGCCAGGCGCTGCTTCATGCCCGTGGAGTAGGCCTTCACCGGACGCCGGGCGGCGCCCTCGAGCCCGACCTTGTCGATGGCGTCACCGATCCGGCGCCGACGGCCGGCGCGCGTGTCGTCCCGCCGCGCCGACTCGATCAGGGCGAGGTTCCTGGCACCCGACAGATGGCCGTAGAAGCCGGGCTCCTCCACGATGGCGCCGACACCGGGTAGGACCGATCCGCCCTCGGCGGGCATGTCACGGCCGAGCACGCGGATCCGCCCGGCGCTGGGGAACACAAGCCCGAGCAGCATGCGCACCGTTGTCGACTTGCCCGACCCGTTCGGTCCGAGGAAGCCGAAGAGATCGCCCTCCTCGACCTCGAGGTCCAGGCGCTCCACGGCGGTGACCGAGCCGTAGTGCTTGATAAGCCCGCTGGTCTCGATCACTGTGCTCACAACGGTGCGACTCCGACGTACGGAAGGCTGCCGGCGAGGCTTGTGAGCTGCGCGGGAGGAACAGCGCCGATGATGGCGTACAGCGCGCCCCCGTTCGACACCACGAGACCGTTGAGCAAGGGGGTCGGCACCAACCGCCCCTGGCCCACCGGGGTGCCGATCGTCGGAAGGCGGGCCAGCTGCCGGTCGAAGTCGCCGCTCACCCGCCCGGGGATGCCGACCACGGCCACGACCGAGAAGCCCGAGCCGTAGGTGGCGACGGCCGCCGGGCGGGGAGTCCGCCGGCCGAGCGACCCGAGGACGTTCGGAAGCAGGATCGGAGACCGCTGGTCGATGCGGGCCGCGATGTCGACGTCGTCCCAGTCGTTGTACTCGATCGGGCCCGACGGCGGTTGGAACGTCACCAGCGACGACGAGGGGCGCGACTGTGAGACGTCCAGGAACCGCGACCGCAGCACGGCCCGCGAGCTCCCCTTGGCGTAGACGGCCACCTCCAGCGGGAGCCCGCTCCTGGGATCGACCCACAGATCTACGGCGGCGATGGTGGTGGCGTCGGTGCGGGGCGTGATCCGGAGCCCGGCGGCGGCGACGTTGGCCACTCGCCTCGATGCGAGGCTCCGGACCTCGTCCGACGTGGCCGCCGCGGCCAGGAGCCGTCCGAGCTCGGGAGGCAGGAGGTCGGTCGGTCGGACGAGCCGGGCGCCGGTTTGGCCCTCGACGCGCGTCGTCTTGTGATGTCCGGAGTCCCACATCCACACGCCGCCAGGGTCCGCGTAGGTGTCCTTCTCCCCGACGGTGGAGACCTGGTCGACCCGCCAATGGTCGGTGCCGTCCACCCACGCCCGCATGCGGGACGTGTTGTTCAGCAGATCGCTCGCGTCGCCGGCCTGGGCGATGTTCGGTAGGCCCAGGTTGGCTTCGCTCAGCGCGTACCCCTGATAGGGGACGCCCGTGGAGTGGACCACCCGCTGGAGAAGGACGGCAGGTGGAGGGGCGGTGACCGAGACCGGGAGGGCGCCCACGACTGGCGGGATGGCGATCAGGACGGCGACTCCACTGGTCACCACGATCCACCGCCATGCCCGGAACACGGAACCCCACCGTAGGGGTGGCAGCAGGGCTGCCGGTACGCGGCGTCGAGAATTAAAGAAGTCTGAACTGTCCGCCAATGCAGGTGTCCGGCGGGCTCGAGCGGGCAGGATTGCGCCGTGACCCGGCGCCCGCCCTGGCCGTTCCGGTCGAGAGTCTGGCGAAGCCCGCTTCGGGGACCCTGGCTGACGAGCGTGCTGGGCGCGTTCCTGCTGATCGGGATCCCCGTGCTGATCGTGACCGGGCTCGTCTCCTACGCCTCCTACAACCCGCGCCTCGGGCACAACGACACCACGCCTTCGCGGGGGGTCCTCGGCTTCTACCTCTTCAGCTGGATCACCAATCCGTCCTGGATCTACCGGGTCAGCCAGGGAACGCACGTCATCCTGGGCCTGGCTCTCACGCCGGTGCTCCTCGCCAAGCTGTGGTCGGTCATCCCGAGGCTGTTTGCGTGGCCGCCGATCCGCTCGATCGCCTATGCGCTGGAACGGGCCAGCCTGGTCCTGCTGGTCGGCGGCGCCGTGTTCGAGTTCTTCACCGGCATCTTCAACGTCGAGTACTTCTATCCGTGGAAGTTCTCCTTCTACGACGCCCACTTCTTCGGGGCCTGGGCCTTCCTCGCCGGCTTCACCGTGCACGTCGTGCTGAAGACGCCTCGTCTGGTGACCGCCCTCCGGAGCCGGAGCTTGCGGGCGGAGCTGCACACGGGTGTCGCTGAGACCGTCCCCGAACCTCCGGAGCCCGATGGCCTCGCACCGGTGGCGCCGTCGGCGCCCACGATGTCTCGACGGGGGCTGCTCGGCGTCGTCGGCGGCGCCTCCTTCGTCGTGCTTGCCCTCACCCTCGGTGAGTCGGTCGATGGCCTGCGCAGCACCGCGCTGCTGGCGCCCCGCGGCCGCTCGTACGGAAGCGGTCCGACCGACTTCCAGGTCAACAGGACCGCGGGTGCCGCCGGGGTCCGTCCCGAGCTCACGGGCGACTCCTGGCGGCTGGTGCTTCGCGGCCCGGTGATCCTCCAGCTCTCGCGTCCCGAGTTGCTCTCCCTCCCACAGCACACCTTCCGGTTGCCCATCGCGTGCGTGGAGGGGTGGTCGACCGAGCAGACGTGGTCCGGTGTCCGTCTGGCCGACCTCGCCGGCATGGCGGGTGTCCGCTCGCCGACGTCGGTCTACGTGCAATCCCTCGAACAGAACGGTGCGTTCGGGCAAGCAACACTGAGCGGGCACCAGGTGGCCGATTCTCGTTCCCTGCTCGCGCTCCGGGTCAATGGCGTGGACCTCTCGCCTGATCACGGCTACCCGGCCCGGGTGATCGTCCCCGCCGCTCCCGGTGTGCACAACACGAAGTGGGTTCGCCAGATGAGCTTCGCGGTGAGTTGAGTGGAGCGCTTTCGTCGCGTCTACGGCGCTCGACTTGCCCACCTCGTGCTGCTCGCCGGGGCCTTCGCCTTTGCCGGCTACGTGGTCGACCGCGTGCTCAAGGTGCCGTACGCGTGGATGATCGGTGTCTACTTCGTTGGGGCTGCCGTCCTTCACGACTTCGTCCTGTTTCCGGTGGACGCCCTCGCCGACCGTCTCCTTCGCCGCCTGCGCGTGCGCCCCGGCCACGGCGCCGGCCCGCCCTTGATCAACCACGTCAGGGTCCCTGCGCTGCTGTCGGGGTTGCTGTTCCTGATGTTCTTCCCGCTCGTGCTGGGCCTGGGCGAGCGAACCTACCAATCGGCAACCGGGCTCGATACCGGTCCGTACCTGGGTCGTTGGCTGCTGTTGACCGCCGGCTTCTTCGCCGCGTCGATGCTGGTGTACGCGTGCCGGCTATGGGCGGCTTACCGCCGTGGGTCCGCCGGCACGAAGGCGGGACCGGGATGAGCGCTGCCACCGACACGTTCGGGTCGGTCGCGCCGGCTGCCGGGGCGTCCTCAGCTCCGGCGCCCGATCACGGACGCAGCACCCGGCACCAGTGGCGGCGCCGTCTCGAGCGGGCGCCCGGAGTGGTCCTCGGGGCCGTCGCACTGCTTCCCGTCGCCGCCTATCTCTGGGTCGCGCTCCACCGAGTCGGTTACCCCTTCGAGCTCGAGTGGCTGGAAGGCGGAGCGGTCGGCATCGTGCAGCGGGCGGCCGCCGGCCACAGCTTGTACGTCCAACCAACGCTCCATTACGTGCCGTGGCCGTACCCACCGATGTACTTCTGGGTGTCGGCGGCGGTGGCGCACGTGACCGGAACCGGTTTTCTCGCTCTCCGGGTCGTGTCGTTCACGGCCTCGCTGGCGACGTTCCTCGTGATCTACGTTCTCGTCCGCTCGGAGACCCGCGATCGCGTGGCCGGCGTGTGTGCCGTCGGCCTCTACGCTGCAACCTTTCGCCTCACCGGCGCCTGGCTCGACATCGGTCGGGTCGACTCGCTGTTCCTGCTCCTCTTCCTCCTCGCCGTGCTCGTGGCCCGGCGGGCCCGGTCTTGGCGGGGCGGGCTTGCGGTCGGTGCACTCGTCTTTCTCGCCTTCTTCACCAAGCAGACCGCCCTCATCGCCGCGCTGCCCATGCTCGGTTGGCTCCTGGTGTGGCGCCCGCGTGTGGGAGCGAGCGCACTAGGGACGTCGGGCGTCCTCGTGATCGGATCGACCCTGGTCATGAACGCGCTGACCAACGGCTGGTACGGCTACTACGTCTTCGGTGAGCTGACCCACCAGCCGTTCGTCTCCGGGGCACTGACCGGCTTCTGGACCAACGACCTCTGGCACCCCCTGGCGGTGGCGCTGCTGCTCGGCGCTGCCGGCGTGCTCGGGCGAGCGGCGAGCAGAGGCGCGCTGCCTTTCGGCCGCGGACTGCTCGCGTTCGATCTGGCTGTCGTGCTCGGCCTGGTAGCCGCCAGCTGGGTCGGCCGGCTGCACAGCGGTGGATGGGACGACGTGCTCATCCCCGCGGCAGCCGGGGTCGCGCTGCTGGTCGGCCAGGCCGTCGCCGCGTTCCGCCGGGCGCCGCCCCACCGGTGGGGTTGGCTGGCGACGGCAGTGGTCGCGGCGCCCCTCATCGTGCAGCTGGGCCACCTCCGGTACCCGCTGGCGGCCCAGATCCCCACCGCAGCCGACCGCCGGGCCGGCGACCAGCTGGTCGCCGCACTCCGCCAACTGCCCGGACAGGTCATCGTGCTCGACCACCCTTGGTACGCGACGTTGGCCGGCAAGGGCACCTCGGCCCACGAAGAGGCGATCTACGAGGTGCTGCGGAGTGGCGACGGTCGCGGCCGCCGTGTTCTCCTCCGTGATCTGCCCACCGCCGTGGCCTCATCGACGGTCGGTGCGGTCGTGCTCGACGACACCGACGACGAGCGTGGCTTCGCAGACGTGCTGCGGCGCGACTTCGTCGAGGTGCCGGCGCCGCTCGTGGCGGGCGGCGCCTTCTATCCGGTCACGGATCAGAAGCAACGACCTACGGTGCTCTTCGTCCGGCGGGCTGCACCGCGATGACGATCCAGGTCGTCCTTCCCGTGCTGAACGAGGCCGAGGCGCTGCCGTGGGTACTCGGTCGCATGCCGCCCGGCTACGAGCCGCTGGTGGTGGACAACGGCTCCACTGACGGCTCGGCAGACGTCGCCCGCCGGGCGGGCGCCGCGGTCGTGGCCGAGGCGCGGCCCGGTTTCGGCTGGGCCTGCTTCGCCGGTTTGGTCGCCGCGTCGTCGGAGCTGGTCTGCATCATGGACTGCGACGGTTCGCTCGACCCGGTCGAGCTCGACCGGGTCGCCGGCCCCGTGCGGGCCGATGGAGCCGACCTGGTGCTCGGCGCCCGGCGCGCCAACCGGATCGACTGGCCCCCGCACCTGCGCGCCGCCAACCGCGCCTTGTGCGTCGAGCTCCGTCGCCGGACCGGCGTGAAGCTCTCGGATCTCGGCCCCATGCGGGCGGCCCGGCGTCGCGCCCTGCTCGACCTCGGCATCGTGGACCGCCGGTTCGGCTGGCCGCTCGAGATGGTGCTGCGGGCAGGGACGGCGGGTTGGCGGGTGACGGAGGTCCCCGTCAGCTACCGGCGCCGCGTCGGCCGCTCGAAGGTGACGGGCACCCTCAAGGGGACCGTTCGCGCCGCGCGGGACATGGGGGCGGCCCTCCGGTGACGGCCCGGCAGGTGAGGCAGAACAGGCAGAACA
The DNA here is from genome assembly GCA_963717645.1 of uncultured Actinomycetes bacterium. Taxonomy (GTDB): domain Bacteria; phylum Actinomycetota; class Acidimicrobiia; order Acidimicrobiales; family AC-9; genus AC-9. The sequence goes on from CAVQWQ010000034.1 coordinate 91,391, forward strand.
GGCAGAAGAGGAGGCGTCGGTGCACGTGCTCGTGATGGCCAAGGCGCCGGAGCCGGGCCGGGTCAAGACCCGGCTGTGCCCGCCCTGTGATCCCGTCGAAGCCGCGATGCTGGCCGAGGCGGCTCTCGCCGACACCTGCGAGGCGGTTGCCCGCTCGGGCGCCGGGCGTCGCGTCGTCGCCCTCGACGGCCGGCCCGGCGACTGGCTGCCGCCGGGCTTCGAGGTCATCGCCCAGCGCGGGCGGGGCCTCGACGAGCGGCTGGCCAACGCATGGGTCGACACCGGCGGTCCCGGGGTCCAGATCGGCATGGACACGCCCCAGGTCACCTCGGCGGCGCTGGACGAGGCCCTCGATCTGTTGCAGGTGCCGTCGACGACCGCCTTGCTCGGTCGCGCACTCGATGGTGGGTGGTGGGCGATCGGCCTCGACCGCGCCGACCCCCGGGTGTTCGTCGGGGTGCCGATGAGCGTGCCCCACACTGGCTCGGCCCAGCGCCGGCGCCTCCGCGCCCTGGGGCATCGGGTCGCCGAGCTGCCCCCGATGCGCGATGTCGACCGCATCGACGATGCCGTGGCCGTGTCCCGGGTCGCTCCCGTGTCCCGCTTCGCGGCCGCGCTGCGTCTCGTCAGCGGAGAGCTGGCGGTTCGCCCCGCATGAGCGCCCGCCCAGTGCTACGCGGTGTCGACGGGTCGTCCATCTCCCTGGAGCCGGGCCGCTGGCACGGTCAGCCGACGACCGACGAGCAGCGGGTCATGGCCGAGGTCGTGGGACCGGCGCTCGACGTCGGATGCGGGCCCGGTCGCCACGTCTTGGCGCTGGCCCGCATGGGTGTGCCCACGCTGGGCATCGACATCTCGCCCCTGGCCGTCATGGTCGCGCGCGACCGGGGCGCGGCTGTGCTGCAGCGCTGCGTCTTCCGACCGCTTCCGCTGGCCGAGGCCTGGCGGACGGTGCTGCTGCTCGACGGCAACATCGGGATCGGCGGGTCGCCGACGGCGCTGCTCCGTCGCATCGCTCACCTCCTGGCCCCGAGAGGCCGTGCGCTGGTGGAAGTCGATCCGCCCGGCACGGCCACCAGGCGGATGCGGGTCCGGGTCGAGCACGGCTCGACCCATGGACCCTGGTTCGCCTGGGCCCGGGTGGCGGCGTCCCGGGTTCCTCACCTCGCCGGGTCAGCCGGCCTCGAGGTGTCGGCCGTCTGGGAGTCGGGGGGTCGGTGGTTCGCTCGGCTCGATCGTCGCCCGGACGGTGCGGACCACGCCCGCCACCGGTACTCGCATGACCAGGTGTGCACGGTGTGCACGGTGCACTCGGTGCGCGGTCGGGGTGAGCCCGGGACCGACGCCTGGGCGGTCGCGCTGGCGGAGGGGGCATGAGGATCCTCGTCACCGGCGGCGCCGGCTTCATCGGCTCGCACGTTGTCGACGACCTCGTGCAAGCTGGCGCCGAGGTGCGCGTCGTCGACTCGCTGCACCCGGACGCCCACGTCGGCCTCCCGCCGTATCTGAACGAAGAGGCCGAGTACCGCTTCGGCGATCTCGCCGACCCGGACCTGGCGATGACCGCGACCGAGGGCGTGGACGCCGTGTGCCACCAGGCCTCCCGGGTCGGTCTCGGTGTGGACTTCGCCGACGTCACCGGCTACGTGGACGACAACGATCGGGCCACCGCCGTCCTGCTCCGGTCGCTGCACGCCAACGGCTTCTCGGGGCGGCTCGTCCTCGCCAGCAGCATGGTGGTCTACGGGGAGGGCGCCTACCGCTGCCCCGATCACGGCCCGGTGCGGCCCTCGCCCCGGCGGCCGGACGACCTCGCCGCGGGACAGTACGAGCCCAGGTGCCCGGCATGTCGAGCGCCGCTGGAGCCGTCGGCCGTGACCGAGACCGCCCCCCTGGATCCCCGGAGCATCTACGCCGCCACCAAGGTGCACCAGGAGCACCTGTGCGCGATCTTCGGGCAGGAGCGGGGGGTGCCGGTGACGGCCCTGCGCTACCACAATGTCTACGGACCGAGGATGCCGCGGGACACGCCGTACGCCGGGGTGGCCAGCATCTTCCGCAGTCGCCTGATGGCAGGGCTGGCCCCGCTCGTGTACGAGGACGGTGCTCAGCGGCGCGACTTCGTCCATGTGCGCGACGTCGCCCGCGCCAATCGGCTTGCCCTGGTCGCTCCCGAACCCGCGGACGGGCCACTCAACGTGGCGTCGGGAGAGGTCCACACGGTGGGGGAGATGGCCGCCGCGCTGCACGGTGCGGTGGGATCGGATGCAGCGGCGCCGGTAGTCACCGGCCGCTTTCGCCTCGGCGACGTCCGCCACGTGACGGCGTCGCCGCTAAGGGCCAGGCATCGGCTTGGCTTTCGCTGCGAGGTCGGGTTCACGGCAGGGATGCGGGAGCTCGCCGGCGCCGAGCTGCGATCGGCACGATCGTCGTGAGCAGGCATGACGGACCGCGAGACCCTGGCGGCCGCGCCTCGCGCCCCGACGACCCCGGGCGTAGCATCGCCGACGTGGAGGGCCTCGCTGCGCCAGTGCCCGACGGCCCCACGGGCTGCGGCGCCGTCACCCGGGTGCTGGTGGTGGAGGACGATCGCACCGTCTCGGAGGTGGTCGCCCGCTACCTGGCCCGGGAGGGCTACGCCGTCGAAGAGGTGGCGGACGGCGCCCTGGCCCTCGAGCGGGCCCTTCGGTCGTTGCCGGACCTCGTCGTGGTCGACCTCATGATCCCGGGCCTGGACGGGCTCGAGGTCTGCCGGCGCCTGCGGCTGGCAGCCCCAATCCCCGTCATCATGCTGACCGCCAAGAGCGACGAGGCCGATCGCATCGCCGGCCTCGAGCTCGGCGCCGACGACTACGTGTCGAAACCCTTCTCGCCGAGGGAGCTCATGGCCCGGATCCGGTCGGTGCTGCGTCGGGCTCGGGGCGAGCCGTGGCCCCAGCCGGCGGCAGGGCCGAGCGCCGGAGCGGCGTCCGGGGGGTCGTCGCCGACCGGCGTCGTCCTGAAGGCGGGCCGGCTCAGTGTCGACAACTCGGCTCACGAGGTCCGGCTCGCCGAGAGGCTCGTCGCCCTCACCTCCAAGGAGTTCGACCTCCTGGTCTTTCTCATGCGCCATCCGCGGCAGGCGTTCAGCCGGGAGGAGCTTCTCGAGCACGTATGGGGCTACACCTACGGCGACACGTCCACCGTCACGGTCCACATCCGGCGACTTCGCGAGAAGGTCGAGGCCGATCCGGCTGATCCTCGCCACGTCGTCACCGTGTGGAGCGTCGGCTACCGGTTCGAGCCGTGACCGCACGGCGGATGTCTCTGGTCGTCGCGGCCGGCGCCCTTGCGACCACGCTGGCCGCGCTGGCCACAGGGATGCCCGGGGGCGATGCGATGACGCTGTCGGGTGTGAGCATCGGTGCGGCCGGTGCCGTGGCAGTCATCGGGTGGGCCGCGCTTCGCTGTGCCCGCCGGCGCTCGGTCGGGTTCCAGGCCGCGGTGGTGGCGTTGGCGGTGGTCGCCGCGGTGGGAGCTGGCGTGCTCGTCGCCGCGTCCCAGATGTTCATAAACGGCCACGATCTCGCCGTGCTCCTCGTGGTCCTGCCGGCGGCCGGCACGGTCGGCCTCCTCGCTGCGCGTGTCCTCGGCCATGACCAGGCCCGCCTGGCCGAGTCCCGGGCCCGGGCCCAGGCCGTCGAGACGTCCCGCCGTGAGCTCGTGGCCTGGGTTTCCCACGACCTGCGCACGCCGCTGTCTGGTATCCGGGCCATGGTCGAGGCTCTCGAGGATGGTGTTGCTGACGACGCCGAGACGGTCGCCCGCTACTACCGGACCATGGGCCTCGAGACCGAGCGCCTGGCCAAGCTGGTGGACGAGCTCTTCGAGCTCAGCCGGATCGGCGCCCACGCCCTGCGGCTGTCGCCGGCGCCCGCCTCCCTCACCGATCTCGTCTCCGACACGCTCGCGGGGGCCAGGCCCGCCGCCGAGGCCAAGGCGATCCGCCTCGGCGGCCGGGCCGTCGGTTCGGGCCCCAGCGTCGAGCTCTCGACCCCGGAGTTCGGCCGCGCCCTTCGCAACCTGCTCGACAACGCCATTCGCCACACACCGGCGGGCGGCCAGGTGACGATCGACGCCGGCTACGAGGGCAGCTGGGCCACTGTGACCGTGCTCGACTCCTGCGGGGGGATCCCGGCTGAGGAGCTCGAGCGGGTCTTCGAGGTCGCCTACCGGGGCGACGCGGCACGAGGCCGCGACGGCGGCGGGGGAGCGGGCCTCGGTCTGGCCATCGCCCGCGGCCTGGTCGAGGCCCAGCGTGGGGAGATCGCGGTGCACAACCGCGGAGCCGGTTGCGCCTTCACCGTGCGGATGCCCTTGGGACGTGACGGCTCCGGCGGTCTGGTTGCCAGCGAAGGTGAGGCAGACGCGACCGGCACGACCGGGCGCGGCCTGTCTGCCGGCGCTCAGCGGAGGTAGCGGGCCGCCCGCCTCGAGATGTGGTCGGCCAGGGCCTGATCGTGGGCGGCCGCCTTGCGCAGGGCCTCCTCCAATTCTGCCCGGTCGCTCAGGATGCGGATGGTCTTGGGCAGGGTGTGGTCTCCGAACGGAGCCGTCTGCTCCGACCTCTCACGGCCATTTGCGGAAGCCGCCATGGTCTCCACCCTTCAGTCGCCAAGCTGAGCGATTTCGTCTGCATCGGTCCGTGGCTCACGCGCTGGGTGTCACCGACCGAGCCCGTGCCCGAGTCTTCCCCACGGCACCCGTCCGATGCTATTGAGGGCCCATGTCGGTGATCGAACGGTCTGGCGGAAGGCCCGTTAAGGCCGGATGAACTTCTGCTGAACCCTCGCAGTCGCCAGTCTGACACCTAGACGAGAGGGCACGTTCGACGGTCGCCGCCGGGCGCGGCCCGGCGGCGAAGGTAGGTTGGCGGCGTGGCGGAGCGTCTGGTCTACGTCTCGCGGCTCGTCCGGTTGTCGCTACTCGGCGTCGACGGGGTGGCGGTGGGTCGGATCGCCGACGTGGTGCTCAGCGCGTCGAGCGGCCGAGAACCTCCAGACGTCCGCGGGTTCCTCGTGGCGCTCGAGCGCCGGCGGGTCTTCGTCGCCGCCGGCCGCATCGCCGAGCTCGGTCACGAGGGTGCCCGCCTGCGCGGACCGATCAGCCTTCGCCAGTTCGAGCTGCGACCGGGCGAGCTCCTGGTGACGGGCCAGCTGCTGGGACGGTCGCTGCGGGGCCAGCAGGTCCTCGACGTTTCCATCCGCCCCGACCCCCACGTGTCGTTCGCCTGGGAGGTGGCGACCGTCGCCCTCGGCTCCAGTCGTCGGCTCGGCCGCCGGCGAACCCCGGATATCGTCGACTGGCCGGAGGCGACCGAGCTCTTCACCGTTCGCAGCCCCGTCGGCCGCGAGGCTGCCGCTCTCGAAGCGCTCCATCCGGTGGAGATGGCGGCGGCGATCCGCGATCTGCCCCTCGCTCGCCGGCGCGTGCTGGCGGCGGCGCTCGACGACGACCGCCTCGCCGACCTGCTCGAGGAGCTCTCCGAGGACGAGCAGCTGCGCATCGTCGAAGGACTCGACGGCGAACGGCTGGCTGGCGTGCTCGACGAGATGGAGGCCGACGACGCAGCCGATCTCCTCGGGGAGTTCTCACCGGATCGCCAGGGCGCGTTGCTAGAGGCGATGGCCCCAGACGAGGCGGCTCCCGTGCGCCGCCTTCTCGACTACGACCCCGACACCGCCGGCGGCTTGATGAACCCGGAGCCGGTCATCCTGCGGCCGACGGTCACGGTGGCCGAGGCGCTGGCTCGCGTGCGGGACCCCGACCTACCTGCGACGCTCGCTGCCCAGGTCTTCGTCGCCCAACCGCCGACGGATACCCCGACCGGCCGGTACCTCGGCGTCGTGGGGTACCAGCGCCTGCTCCGCGAGCCGCCTCCGAGACCGATCGGTCGCTGCCTGGACGACCGGCCCGAGCCGGTCCCCGTCGATGCCGACTCCGCTGCCGTCGCCGCTCGCGTCGCCGCCTATGACGCGCTGGCTATTGCGGTCACGGATGCGGCCGGACGCCTCGTCGGTGCCGTCACCGTCGACGACGTCCTCGACCGAGTGCTGCCCCCCAACTGGCGAGACCCCAGGAGGACGACTGCCGATGGCCCCTGAAGACACCCTGGCGATGCCCCGCGGCGTCAGCGGCGGGATCCACTACGACCCCGAGGCGTTCGGACGGTTCTCCGAGACGCTTGCTCGTACCTTCGGCACAGCTCGCTTCCTGGCCATCCAGAGCATCGTCGTTGCTCTGTGGATCGCGTTCAACGCGATCGCGGCGAGCCTCAGCTTCGATCCCTACCCGTTCATCCTGCTCAACCTGGCCTTCTCGACCCAGGCGGCCTACGCCGCACCGCTGATTCTCCTGGCCCAGAACCGCCAGGCCGAGCGGGATCGGGCGGAGGTCGAGCGGGATCGTGACGCCGACGCTCGCCAGCTGGCGAACACCGACTTCCTGGCTCGGGAGATGGCCGCCATGCGGATCGCACTCGAGGCCAAGGCGACCCGTGAAGACCTCGTCCAGCTCGTCGCCGATCTGACCGAGCGGCTGGACGGAGCGGCGACGGCCTCGTCGGGCGGCGGCGACGTCGACCGGACCTGACGTTAGCAGCACACCCCGTCGATCTCGAGCGGCACGTCGTCGGCCTCGGCAATCTTCTCGCCGCCCCCGGCCGTATGACATGGCAGCGGGCCGTTGCTCGCTCTGTCGTCGCTACGAGTGGGAGTCACACGTGCAAACCAGCGTCATTCGGATGCCGGCCTACGCCGCCGCCGGACCGAGCGGGTCCACGGCCGTGCGGCTCGCCACGACCCTCATGCTGCTCGCGGGGGCTGTGCTGGCGGCGATCTCCGGTGCCATTCACCTTCACCTCTGGGACGACGGGTACCGGACCATCCCGACCATCGGACCTCTGTTCCTCCTCCAGGGGATCGCAGGCGTCGTCCTGGCCGTCGTCCTGGTCGCCTCTCGCCGACTGCTGGCCGCGCTGGCGACGGCGGGGTTCATGCTCGCGACCATCGGCGGCTTCCTGCTCAGCGTCTACGTCGGCCTGTTCGGCTTCAGCGACACGCTGGCCGCACCCTGGGCTGGTGTCTCCCTGGCGGTCGAGGTCGCCGGGGCCGTCGTGCTGGCGGGCGGCAGCGCGGTGCTGCTCTGGGGGGCGGTGCGCCGCTGAGCGCGCACGGTCGTCCGCGGGTCAGCGGGTCAGAGAACGACCCCCGGGTACAGCGGATACCGGCCGAGCAGCTCCTGGACGCGGGCTCGGGCCTTTTGGAGCGCCGAGTCGTCGAGCGTGTACTTGACCCGCGACGGCTTCCCCGCGTTCGGGCCCGAGGCGATGGCCGCGGGGCTGGTCGCGCCGAGCACGTCGCGGATGACCTCGGCGATCTGGCCCATCTCGTCGGCGCCCATGCCGAGGGTGGTGGTGGCCGGGGTGCCGAGGCGCAGCCCGCTGGTGTACCAGGCGCCCTCGGGGTCGGCCGGTATGGGGTTGCGGTTGCACGTCACGCCGGCGTCTCGCAGCGCGGCCTCGGCGATTCGGCCCGTCAGGCCGAAGCTGCGCAAGTCGGCCATGACCAGGTGGTTGTCGGTGCCGCCGGTGAGGACGCCGACACCGGCGGCCTGCAGCCGGTCCGCGAGCGCGCGGGCGTTGTCCACCACGGCCCGGGCGTAGGTTGAGAAGTCGGGCCGCGACGCCTCCTGCAGCGCCACCGCCTTGGCCGCCATCACGTGGGGGAGCGGGCCGCCCAGGACGAGGGGGCAGCCGCGGTCGACGGCCGCCGCAAACTCGCCGGTGCACAAGACCAGCCCGCCTCGCGGGCCGCGCAGCGTCTTGTGGGTGGTGGTGGTGACCACCTGGGCGTGGCGAACCGGGTCGTGGTCGTCGCGGAACACGCCACCTGCCACCAGCCCGGCGAAATGGGCCATGTCCACCATGAGCGTCGCGCCCACCTCATCGGCGATCTCTCGCAGGCGGGCGAAATCGATGAGCCGGGGATAGGAGCTGTAGCCCGCCACGAGGACGATCGGGCGGACCTCCCGGGCGATGCGGCGGACGTCGTCGTAGTCGAGCAGTCCGGTCGCGGGGTCTACTCCGTAGCAGGCCTGGCGGAACAGCTTGCCCGAGATGTTGGGGCGAAAGCCGTGGGTGAGATGGCCGCCGGCATCGAGGGCCATCCCCAGCAGGGTCTGGTCGCCGAGCTCGCGGCGCAGTCCCTCCCACTGCTCGGCCGACAACCGGTTGAGGTCGGGGGCCCCGAGGCGCTCGAGGGCGGGGGCCTCGACCCGGTGGGTGAGGATGGCCCAGTAGGCGACCAGGTTGGCGTCGATGCCCGAGTGGGGCTGGACGTAGGCGTGGTCGGCGCCGAACAGCGACCGGGCGAGGTCCGCCGCCCGAGTCTCGATGGCGTCCACGTTGCCGCAGCCGGCGTAGTGGCGGTGGCCGGGCACGCCCTCGGCGTACTTGTCGGACAGCCAGTTGCCCATGGCGAGCAGCACGGCAGGAGACGCGAAGTTCTCGCTGGCGATCAGCTTGAGGTGGGCGCGCTGGTCGGCCAGCTCGGCCACGATGGAGCTGGCCACCTCGGGCGCGACGCTGGCCACGACGTCGAGCGACGCAGCGAAGGCGATCGCCTCGGGCGAGGCGCCGAGCGCCCGGGGCTCGACGCCGAGCCCCGAGAGGTATCGATCGAGCAGCGAGCCGACGGTCACAGGGCACCTCCAAGCAGATCCCGGGCGACCTGCTCGAAGAACTCCGTGCACAGCCGGAGCGACTCCTGGTCGATGCGCTCGTCGTCGCCGTGGAACATCGACGCGTAGTCGGCGAACGAGATGCGGTCACTGAACAGACCGGCGCCGTAGGCGACCGACCCTGCCCGCCGGAAGAAGCGAGCGTCCGTGGCGCCCACGATCATGAACGGCACGTTGGTGGAGCCGGGGCTCAGTCGACTGGTGACCCGTTGCATCGAGTCCCACAGCGGCGTGTCGACCGGTGAGCTCGTCGCCTCGTCGGTGCTCTGCGCCTCGATGTCGACCTCGCCGGCCAGAGCGCCGAGGGCCTGCTCGAGCATCTGGTCGATGTCCTCGGCCTTCTGACCCGGAAGGGTGCGGATGTCGAGGGTGAGGTCGACGCTGTCGGGGATGACGTTCGTCTTCGTTCCTCCGTGGGCAATGGTCGGGGCGAAGGTCGTGTGCGTCGCCGCATGCGCCATGCGCGCCACCCCGATGTCCTCGCTCTCCTGGACGAAGGAGCGCAGCGCACCCGGATCGATCAGCATGCGAGCGATCTCGTCGGGCAGGTCGGCCCTGCGCACGAAGGCGCGCCACACCTCGTTGATGTCGGTGCCCGGCTGGTACTCGGCGATCCGACGCACCACCTCGGCCGCCTTGACCAAGGCGTTGTCGCTCCGAAACGGCATCGATCCGTGACCCGCCGTGCCCCGCACCCGCAGCTTCACCCAGTGGGTGCCCTTCTCGCCCACCATCATCGAGCGTTTCGGGCCGGACCTCGACGGCATGGGAATCTCGAAGCCACCCGACTCGGTGAGCACGTAGTCGGCGCGCACCGCATCAGGGTCGTGGCGCAGCATCCAGTCGGCTCCGAAGGTCCCGAGGGCCTCCTCGTCGGCCACTGCGAGATAGATGAGCGTGCCGCGCGGCCGCCAGCCCTCCGTGGCGAGGGCCTTGAACGCCACGGCCATTGCCGTGGTCTCGTTCAGCATGTCGATGGCACCCCGCCCCCAGACCTCGCCGTCGACGAGCTCGCCGCCGAACGGGTCCCGCCTCCAGCGGGCGGGGCTGACCGGCACCACGTCGGTGTGGCCCATGAGAAGCAACGAGGGGGCCGTCGGGTCGCTGCCCTCGATGCGAGCCACGAGGTTGCCGCGCCCCGGCAGCGCCTCGTAGCGCTCGAGGTCGAGACCTGTCCCCTCCAGGTAGGACGACAGGAGGTCGGTGCTCCGCACCTCCTGGCCGGACTCGGGCGTCCCGTCGTTCACGCAGGCGTTGCGGATCAGGTGCTGGAGGAGGTCGGTCACCTCGTCGACGACGGTCATACCCGCTCCCTTCGGTCGAGGTCCGCTCCGACACACCGATGTCTGCTCACGGGGTCTCCCAGCATCGCACAGCACCCTGGTGTCACCCTCCCCCGGCGACCGGGGCGCGGCCCTGACGTGTGCCAAGGGAGCGGGTACCGTCGGTTGGCCACGGCCAGCTGCTAGGGCCGACCGGCCCAGAAGAGGACGCGCTTGAACGGATAGAAGTACGGCTCGCGCCTTCCGAGGGTCTGGATGAGCCGACTGCGGTACCGGTCGAGGTACTCGTCGAACAGCTCGTCGGGAAGGCGTGAGGAGTACCGGGTCAGGCTCGTCCCCCGCACCCACTCCGCCACCTCCACCGTCGACGCCAGCCGATGGCCGTAGACCTGGAGGCGCACGTGCTGCTCGGTGAAGCCCAGCTCGTCCAGGATCGAGGCGTACTCCTCGGGCTTGAGCACCCGTCGGACCGGGTCGGGCGGCGGTGCGCCTCCGAGGGCGGAACAGAACGGCTCCTCCTCGGCGAGCTCGGACGCCAGAAGGTGCGCAGGGTGATCGGCGTTGGCCGGCACCTGGACCGCAAGTTGGCCCGCCGCTCCGAGCGCGGCCGTCCACCGGGCCAGCACGGCGGGGTGATCGGAGACCCAGTGCAGCGCGGCGTTGGAGATCAGCACGTCGAGCCCCTCGGCGCTCGAGAAGTCGGCGATGTCGCCTTCGGCAAAGGCGACCCCCTCGCTCCCGAGCTGCGCGGCCCTGGCCAGCATCGCCGGCGAGGAGTCGACCCCGAGGGTTCGGCGGGCACCGAGACGGTCGTGGGCGGCGACCGTCAGCTCCCCGGTGCCGCATCCAAGGTCGGCCACCAACCCGTTTGGGACCGGACGGACCAGGGCGAGCAGGTCGAAGAAGGGCGCTGCCCGCTCGTCCCTGAACCTCGAGTACTGGTCGGGATCCCAGCTGTCGCTCACGGATGTGTCCCGGTCACCTGGTGAGGACCGCTCACCAGCCCATGATCGCCTGCCACCCCTGGGCCACACCCGGATCGCCGAGGATCTCGGGACCCGATTCGGTTCGCCGTCCCCAGCAGGTCAGGAAGAGCTCGGAGGCGCTGCCCCGGAGCGCGGCGTCGGCCTTGGCGTGCCCCTTGGTCACCTCTAGTCGTCCGTCCTTCATGGACAGCAGCCACTCTCCCGTGGTGTCGGTGCAGTGAAGGTGGAGGGTGCCGATGGCCGGTCCGTTCGACGGCTCCGGCACCGAGATGGGGAGGAAGACCTCGACGACCTCGGCTATGCCGTCCGCCGCCAGCTGGGCGTCGATCGGCTCCGGTCGACCCAGCGCCGCTTGGCCGTCCGAGCGATGCACCGCGGTCTCATGTGTCATCCGTCGTCTCCAGAAGGAGGCGGTGACTGGTCCGCCGCGCCACGAACCCGCGGGATCGTCGTCATCGGCGGCGTCGAGCGCCTCGACCAGGGACGTGGTCGAGGCTCGCAGCCAGGCGATGCGCGGCGGCCCGTCGGGAGCCCGCGGCAGCTCGGAGCGGTCCACCTCTTCGGGTGCTCGGCGGACGCTCTCGCCGGCCCACCCGTGGACCAGACCGACGTGCAGGGCGAGCTTGGCCATGTCCCAGTTCGGGCACGCTGGAACGGGGCGTTCCAGCCCCGACGCCGCGGCGTCGGCCAGGGCGGCACCGTCGGAGGCGATGGCGGCGATGTAGTCGCTCTTGTTCACCGTCACGACTCTCGCACACCGTGGGCCCTCTCCGGGCCTGGTGCCCGACTGACCGCCCGCGTTGGTCCCCCATGTGGGGGAGGGCGTGTAGCCGGCCCCACGACTAGTTGCCCGACGAGCTGGACGATCGGCGAGCTGTACGACGAACTAGTCCATCGGGCCTCCGAAAATGGACAACTCTGACCATTGCGGTCGTCTTCGATCGAGGTGATCATGACGCCGAGGAGGCTTCGGACCACGAAGGACTACGCTCCGTAGCTCGGGAAAGAAATCTGGGTGGGGGGACTCCGGCAGCAAGGAGGCCGTCAGTGCAGGTCATGCGAGGCGACGAGCCGGCACGGCTCGCTGGCGCCGCCAGCTCGTCGCCAAGCGACGCGAAAGTTGCCCGGCAGACGCAGGAGGAAGGTGTCGCCGCGTTCGAGTACCTGTGCCAGCGCCACATCGGCCCGGCGTGGGACCTGGCCTACGCGATCACCGGGGAGCGCAGGGACTCCGCCGCGGCGGTGGCGGAGGCCTTCGTCAGGGTGCTCAAGCCGGGCCGGCCGGCGCGGTTCGACAGCCCCGATCAGCTCGAGACGGCGTTGCTGTCTGCGACCCGTGCCGCCGCCATCGAATCGGCCAGGCGCCCTCACCAAGAAGGGGCCGGCGAGCCGGCAGCGAGAGCGGGTGGCGACGACGTTGGCGGCGCGACCGGGGTCGAGGATCCGCAGGGCGCCCGACTTCCCGTCGTCGCGGCGGCGTACCGCAGCCTGCCCGAGCGATGGCGCTCGGTGCTGTGGCTCACCGAGGTGCTCCGCACCGGCGTCGGCGAGACGGCAGCGATCCTCGGGGTGTCCGGGAACGGCCTGGCCCAGCTCAGCCACCGGGCCCGTTCGGGGCTGAGGGAGCGGTACCTGCAGGCCCAGCTGCGCGGTGCCGTGGCGACCGGCTGCCGCCCGGCCGTCGAGCACCTCGCCGCCCTCACCGCCAGCACCTTGTCGCCGCCGGAGCTGGCCACGGTCGAGAAGCACCTGCGAAGCTGCCACGACTGCCAGGACCGGGAGGCCGAGCTGGACGACCTCGGCGCCATGCTCGCCCCGATCGCCGTTCCGGCCCCGCCCACGCTGGTGGCCATGGCCACCACCAGGTGGAAAGACGCAGCCAACGCGGCCACGGTCGTCCCGAGGGCCCGGTTCGGTCTGCTGGCCTTCCCCAGCTCCGGCCGCAAGCCGGTTGCCGGTGCGGCGCTGGCCGTCATGGGCCTGGGCATCATCGGCGCCGCCGTGGTGAGCGGGCCCCTGCTCAGTCGCGGCCCGGGCTCGGGGGGACTGGCTCCTGCGGCGGCCGCGCCGACGGAGGTCAACCAGTCGGGGGCGACGGGAGGAGCGAACCCCTACCTCCTCTCGGGCAGCCAGACGCCGGCGCCGACTGGCGCGCCGACGACCTCGACGTCCACGGCGGGCGCCACCGGCGCCGGAGGCGGCGCCACCGCGACCACCGCAGCCGGCGGCGGTGGGCAGGCTGCGGCCAAGGGCGGGGGAGCTTCCACCGCCGGGCTGCTGCCGGGGACGCCCAGCGCGCCATCCACGACCTCGATCCTGCCCACGGTCCCGCCGCCACCCCCACCCCTGCCCCCTGTCACGCTGCCGCCGGTGACGCTGCCACCGGTGACCCTGCCGTCGTCACCGCTACCCAAGATCACGCTGTCGAACCTGCTTCCCTGACCGGGCAGAGCGGGCTCCGGGAGGCCGGCTGGAGGCGTCAGTCGGTAGGGTTCACCCCACAACAGGGGCGAGGAGGTCAGCGGTGGCAGCGGAGCGATTCCCGATCGAGGCCGGCCACATCATGATGTTCGCCCGCAGCGTCGGCGATCCCAACCCCGTCTACCACGACGAGGATCGCGCCGGGTCGACAGAGGTAGGGCGCATCATCGCGCCGCCGACGTTCGTGCAGGCCAGCGCCCAGTTCGATCCGGACTACCCTCTGCGGCCGAAGATCGGCCAGCCCTGGTTCGGGTCGGGCAAGGAGGCTTCGGGGACGGCCAAGAGTGGCGGCGAGCAACGCGACAGCGCGTCCGCTCCCCCGGGCGGCGGGGCCGGCCGCGGGCTCCACGCCGAGCAGCATTTCGAGTACCACCGCCTGCTCGGCGCGGGTGACGTCTTGTCGGCGACGACGCGCCCTGGTGCGACGTGGGAGAAGGAGGGGCGCCGTGCCGGCAAGCTCATGTTCGCCGAGACGATCACCGAGTACCGCAACCAGGACGGTCACCTCGTGGTGACGGCGCGCAGCGTCGGCGCTCGCACCGAGCGGGCGGCGGGCTGAGGTGGCGCTCCATGCGAGTGAGCTCGAGGTCGGCGCCGTCTTCGAGGAGCCGGTCGTCGAGGACCTGACGCGCACCCAGATCGTCCAGTACGCAGGTGCGTCGGGCGACTACAACCCGCTGCATACCGACGAGGTGTTCGCCACCAAGGTGGCCGGGTACCCGTCGGTGTTCGCCCACGGGATGTTGACGATGGCGATGACCGGACGGATGCTGACCGACTTCGTGGGCGATGGCCGGCTGCTCCGCTTCGGTGGCCGGTTCACGTCCCAGGTGTGGCCGGGCGACACCCTCGTCGCCAGCGCCACTGTCGCCGCCATCCGAGAGGAGCGGGGCCGAGAGGAGGCCGGCCCGCACGTCGCCGAGCTGACGGTGCGCACCGTGAACCAGGATGGGGTCGAGGTCTTCTCCGGCACGGCGGACGCTCGACTCGATCCCTGAGGTTTGGAGCGCATACGAGGTGACCCCCGAGACGGCGACCTCCGAGCCTGCCGTGGCGGCCGAGGTCGCTGCGTGGTTGGCGGCGCGGTGGGACCCGGATCTGAGCCTCGTCGCCTGGCGCGACCTTCTCGCCGACTCCGGATGGGGCGCTCCGACCTGGCCCCCCGAGTGGTGCGGACGGGGCCTCCCGGCGGCGATGGCCGACGTCGTCGAGCGTGAGCTCGACCGGGTGGGTGCCGTCGGGCCTCCCCAGGGCTCGGGAATGTTGCTGGCCGCGCCGACGATCCTCCAGCACGGCTCGGACGACCTGAAGGCGAGGCTCCTGCGGTCCATCGTCACCGGGGAGCACACGTGGTGCCAGCTGTTCAGCGAACCGGGCAGTGGCTCGGATCTCGCCGGGCTCACCACACGCGCCGAGCGGGACGGCGACGAGTGGGTGGTGAACGGGCAGAAGGTCTGGACCACGAGCGCCCATCACGCGCGCTTCGGCATGCTCCTGGCCCGCACCGACTGGGATGCCCCCAAGCACCGCGGCATCACCTACTTCGCCTTGCCGATGGACCAGCCCGGCGTCGAGGCCCGCCCCCTGCGCCAGATGAACGGGCACACGTCCTTCAACGAGGTCTTCCTGACCGACGCGCGGGTCGCGGCGGCCAACGTCATCGGCGGTGTCGGCGACGGCTGGACCGTGGCCCACACCACGCTGGCCCACGAGCGGCGGTTGTTCTCCGGGCTGCGCGGACGGCCGGCCTCGTGGGGGAGGGGCCGGGCGGTGCGCGAGGCCGAGCTCGAGATCGCGGCCAGCCTCGAGCCCTACAAGTGGTACCCGCAGCGGGCGGGGCGGGCCGACCTCGTCGTCGATCGGGCCACGGCTGCCGGTCGGAACGACGATCCCGTGGTGCGCCAGGAGGTCACCCGGGTGCTTGCCATGGCGCGCACCGCGCAGTGGACTGCCCAGCGGGCCAGGGCGGTCCGCGCCCTGGGCCGGCCTCCCGGGCCGGAGGGCTCGATCGGCAAGCTGAGCGCCAGCGCGATCGCCCGGGCGGCGGCCCGGACCCACGCCCTGATCGCCGGTGGGCGGGGCATGCTGTCTGGTGCCGACGGGCCACTCGACGGGATCATCGCCGAGGTCCTCGTCTCGGTCCCGGCCGTGTCCATCGCCGGCGGCACCGACGAGATCCAGCGCGACATCATCGGCGAGCGGGTGCTCGGCCTTCCGAGAGAGGCCCGCCTGGACGCGGACGTTGCATTCCGCGACGTCCCGAGGAACGCGGCCGGCCCTCGCCGGGGCTGAGCGATCCCGCCGAGCCCCCTCCGCCCAGGCGGGTCCGGGAAAGGGCACGCCGAGAGAGGTGCAAAACGGCTCCGCAGAGAACACAGATGCGTGGCCGTGCAGGACGATCCTCAGCTCAGCCCCGGCCAGAGCCCCGATGCCCCCGTTTTTCCCATCAGCGTCGCCCCCGGCGTCCAGGAGGGCCGCGCCGACCTCGAGGCCCCCGGCCTGGAGTCGCCGCTACCCGCCGGCGAAGCGGCCGCCGCACCCGGCGACGGAGACGACGACCTCATCCCCGCAGGCTGGGGCCAGGAGCACCTGCATGCCGGCGTCCGTGCGCTGACCGACGTCCTCCGGCGGTGGTACCGGCCGGCCGAGCGAGGCCACGCCCGGGCACTGCACACCCTCGGGAAGAAGCTCGAGGAGAGCGACGCCGCCAAGGCGGAGGAGTGCTTTCGGTGGGCGGCCCGCACGGGCGACATCGACGCCACCGCCGACCTCGGGGTCATGAGCGCCGTTCGCGGCGATCTGGTGGAGGCCAAGGGCTTGTTCGCACGGGCAGCCCGTTCCGGCCACGCCCGGGCCATGTACAACCTCGGTGTCCTCGCTGAAGGAGTGAGCTCCGAGCGCACCGAGGAGTGGTACCGGCGGGCGGCCGGGGCCGGCTTCGCCGACGCCATGTACAACCTCGGTGTGCACCTCGAGGCCCACAACGAGCCCGAGGAGGCCGAGAAGTGGTACCGCGAGGCGGCCTCGACCGGTCACATCCATGCCATGAACAACCTCGGCGCCAGACTCCAGCGACGGCGGGACCTCCGGGAGGCCGAGCTGTGGTACCGGCGGGCGGCCCAGGGGGGCCACAGCGATGCCATGAACAACCTGGGGGCCATGCTGGAACGCCGGGGTCAGGTCGACGAGGCCGAGAGGTGGTACCGCCGCGCCGCCGAGGCTGGCGACGTCAACGGCATGGCCAACCTGGCCGCCGCCCTCGACCGGCGGGGTGACAGAGACGAGGCCGACGAGTGGCATGGACTCGCCGACCCCAACTGGACACCACGACGCCGGTCACCCGGAAGGCGGTAACCTCCTGCCCACTCGTCGGGGGGCCCTCACGGAGGTATCGAGATGCCGAGCGCGGCTGACAAGTGGCGGAACCTCATGGGGGCCGTCGTCGTCATTGTCGGCCTCGTCGTGGTCGCCGGCGTCTTCGCCGGCACGGTGTGGAAGTTCCGCAACGCCAACGAGATCGTGGCGATCGTCGGCTCGGTGACCGGCGTGGTGGGCACCATCGTCACGGCCTACTTCGGCATCCACGCCACCGCCGCGGCCGGTGTCGACGCCGCCACCGCAGCCGCCTACGCCGATCCCGACAAGGCTGGCGAGCTCGCCGACAAGCTGCGCGGCGTCAGCCCGGCGCCGACCCAGGCCGACGGACCACAGGGCGGGCCGACAGGGCGGGGAGCTGTCCGGTCGGGCTCGCCCGGTGAGCCGGCGGCCGAGGGCTGACCCGCCTACGACAGGGACCGGGCCCCCGGCGCCGACTACCCTGTCGCCGAGCTGAGCAGACAGGAAGGTTGGGGCTGGGGCGTGGCTGTACGGGGACCGCTGAAGGTGGCGGCCGGCATCATCCTGGCGGCGGCGCTGACCGCCAGCATGGCGGCGACGGGCGCCGGCGCGGCGACGGGCGCGGCCGCGATCGGCGCCACCGCCCCCACCGCCTCCGGGTCGGACCTGGCCCCCACGTACCGGGCCAACGACTTCGCCGACGGCAACGCCCTGTCGATCCTGCCTCCGGGGGAGAACGGGCTCGTCAACCCGGCCCAGGCGCTCGCCTTCGAGGCCGCAGGGCAGCGGCCACCGGCGAGCCAGGACCAGCTCGGAAAGTACGCGGGCCTGCTCTACGCCTCGCCTGGTCTCACCGATTCCGGCCTCACCGCCTACTACGACGACGCCTCGTTCGGGGTCCGACCCGAGGACGTGACCAGGGTCGAGCACCCGTCGGCCAGCCAGCCCGTGGCCATCTACCGCGACGGCCACGACACGCCACACGTCTACGGCAGCAGCGACGGGGCGGCCGCCTTCGGGATCGGGTACGCCCAGGCCGAGGACCGGCTCTTTCTGATGGACGTCCTTCGGCACTACGGCCAGGGCACCCTGTCGGGGTTCCTCGGTCCATCCTGCGCCTTCGAGCAGATGGACCACGACGAGCTCCTCCTCGCGCCCTACACCCCACAGCAGGCCCAGGCCCAGCTCGACGCCATGCCCCGCGAGTACGGCGCCGCCGGTGTCCGGCTGGAGGGGATGCTGAGCTCCTACGTGGCCGGGGTCAACACCTACATCGCCCGGACCCGGACCGACCCGTCGTTGCTGCCAGCCGACTACGCCGCGGCCGTGGCACCGCCTCAGCTGTGGCAGCCGAGCGACGTGATCTACGTCGCCGCGCTCATCGGCGGGATCTTCGGAAGGGGCGGCGGCGCCGAGGTGCGCAACGCCGCCCTGCTCGGCTATCTGCAGGGACAGCTGGGGGCGTCGCCCGGTGCGGCGGCCTTCGGTGACCTGAAGGAGCAGAACGACCCGGGGGCGCCGACGACCATCACGGACCAGCGCTTCCCCTACGACATGCCCGCAAGGGTCGACCCGGCGACGACCGCCCTCCCCGACCAGCCCAGCGCCCCGCTCCAGGGCGGCCCCACGAGCACGACGGCCAACTGTGACCTGACCAAGCCGAACCCGACGGCCCTGCAGGAGGCCATCGGGCTCCTCGCCCTGCCCCGCCAGATGAGCAACGCCCTGCTCGTCGACGCGCACCACTCGGCCAGTGGGCGGCCGGTCGCCGTGATGGGCCCCCAGGTCGGCTACTACGCACCCCAGATCCTGATGGACGAGGACGTCCACGCTCCCGGGTACCAGGCCGAGGGGGCCAGCTTCCCCGGCACCGGCCTGGTCGAGCTGGGCCGGGGCGAGGACTACGCATGGTCGGCCACCTCCGCCGGCAGTGACAACACCGATCAGCGGCTCGAGCAGATCTGCGATCCCGCTGGCGGCGCTCCGGCGGCCCAGGGCCACGACTACCTGTTCGACGGCAAGTGCCTGCCGATGGAGCATCACACCTTCACCGAGGTGGCGGTGCCCAAGCCCGGCGGGCACGGCGCGCCCGCCGTCGTCACGCCACGACGTGTACTTGACGGTCCACGGCATCGTGCAGGGCTGGACCACGGCGGACCACGGCAAGCCGGTGGCGGTGGTCGACCAGCGCAGCACCTACAACCACGAGGCCGACTCGGGGGTGGGGTTCATTCGCTGGGCCGACCCGAGCCTCACCCACGACGTCAGCTCGTGGATGACAGGGGCGGAGCAGATCAACTACACGTTCAACTGGTTCTACGTCGACAACAAGGACATCGGCTACTACGTGAGCGGGTGGGACCCCGTCCGGCCCGCGAACGTCGATCCCAACCTGCCCGCCTGGGGCACCGGTGCGAGCGAGTGGCAGGGGTTCCTGCCGGCCAACCGGCATCCGCACGAGATCGATCCGCCGCAAGGCTTTCTGGCCAGCTGGAACAACAAGCCGGCGCCGGGGTTCTCGGCGGCCGACGACGACTACTCGATGGGCCTGGTCCAGCGGGTGCAGTCGCTCGTGCAGGAGATCCACCACCAGCTCGCGCTCCACAACCAGAAGATCACCAGGGCGAACCTGGCGACCGCCATGGAGACGGCGGCTGCCGTCGATCTCGACGGCCGCCAGGTGCTCCCCGAACTGCTCGACTTCGAGGCCGGGCGCCCTGCGAGCGCGGGCGTGACGGCAATGCTGGGCCAGCTGCGGGGGTGGTTGGCTGCCGGCGCCCAACGTCACAAGGCCGCGCCCTCCGACACCCAGTACCGCGATGCCGCCGCCGTCGCCATCATGGACGAGCTGGAGCCGAGGCTCGTGCGCGCCCTGTTCGACCCGATCTTCGCCGCCGGCGGGGTGCAGACCCAGGATGGCGTCTCGAGCGGGTACACGGCCATGCCCATGGAGCAGCTGGTAAGCGCTCCCCACGGTGGTGGCTCGCACCAGGGCGACGCCTACGGCAGCGGGTGGGAGGGCTACACGCAGAAGCTGCTGCGCCAGCTCGACGGCCAGCCCGTCGCCCAGCCCTTCTCGTCCGCCGTCATCGGCCACGTGTGCGGGCCCGGTGGGCTCGCGGACTGTGCCACCCGTGTCGGCAACGCCCTCCAGGCCACCTACGACGCGCTGGTGGCCGCCAACGGCGGAAACACGGTGTCCAGCTGGACGGCGGACACGGCGACCAGGTCGGCCGGGGTGACCATGCCCGTCTACGACGACATCGAGGCGCAGACCCTCGGCCTGGTGGGCCAGCCCGCGATCGACTGGCAGAACCGCCCCACCTTCCAGCAGGCCGTCGAGTTCCCCCGCCACGGGCCCCGCTGAGGGTTTGGGGTGTAGTCCGGTTCCACCTTCTGTCGAAAGCGGGCGCGACGCTCACCGGCGCGGCGCCCACTTTCGACGGATGTGGAACACGGCAGACGCTGGGGGCTGCTCGGCTAGCCCAGCACGGCGTCCCACCCCCGCACGAGCGACGAGTGGGCGAGCTCCTCCCAGAAGGCTTCGCTGTTCCCCATCCCGGTTCCCGGGACTCCGGCGCCGGACCCGAGCCCGAGGGAGTTGTCGCCCTGGCAGAGGTGCGGTCCGGGATCAGCCGGCGTCGGGACCTCAGAGGCTCGGGTCGGGTTGCGGGACC
Organism: uncultured Actinomycetes bacterium; assembly: GCA_963717645.1. Taxonomy (GTDB): domain Bacteria; phylum Actinomycetota; class Acidimicrobiia; order Acidimicrobiales; family AC-9; genus AC-9. The sequence goes on from CAVQWQ010000034.1 coordinate 111,932, forward strand.
CGAGGTCCAGCGCGGTGGCCAGGTTGCGGGCGCTCGAGTCCCGGGGCTGGAGGGGGCGGAGACCGAAGCGCCACTCGACCATCTTGAGGATCGACGTGTGGTCGAAGACGGTCGAGGTGATGTGTTGGCGGAGAGCGAAAGGAGACACGAGGTAGCCGGGGACGCGAAAGCCCGCCTGCCCGAGCTCCAGCGCCGGCGCCGAGCGCCGGTCGGGCAGCCGGGGCGGCACGACGTGCTCGAAGAAGCCGCCCCACTCGTCGTAGGTGATGACCAGGACCGTACGGTCCCAAGTGGGGCTCGCCATCAGCGCCTTGACGACCTGGGCGAGAAAGGCCTGGCCCCGGCGGATGTCGGCGTGCGGATGGTCGTCGTTCGACCCGCCCTGATCCTCGCCGACGAAGTACGGGTCGATGTAGCTGAACGGGGGCAGGGTCCCGGAGGCGGCCTGAGCGAAGAACGCCTCGACAGGCCGAGCGAGGGGGAGGTACTTCTGGCCCCACAGGGCGAGGAATGGCAGATCGCTGAAGTAGTAGTTGGCGGGCACCCCCGCGGCGGCGAGCCGGTCCCAGATGGTGGGCAGGCTGGACACGGTCATCGTGTCGTCGAGCCGGTCGGTCGTGGCCGTATGCGTGTAGAACCGGTTCGGGTAGGTCGGGCCGAGGATGGAGCAGAACCACCGGTCGCACACGGTGAAGCGGTCGACGAGGAACTTGTTCATGGGCACGTCGTCGGGCAGGTAGTAGCCGAGGGCGTAGTCGTCGTTGGCTCCCCGCCGGAAGCCGTCGCAGCGTCCGCCGTCGAGCTGGGTGCGACCCCCCTCGACTGAATGGTCGGGATCGTTGAACCCGCAGCCCGACCAGTCCAGGAGATGGTGAGTGTCGTGCCAGAGGCCGCGGCTGTCGCGGTACGAGAGGCCCGCCTGGCGACCGTCGGCGCCCGGCACCCAACCGAGGAAGTGGTCGAAGGAGCGGTTCTCCATGACCATCACGACGATGTGGTCGATGCCGCTCTGGGCGGGAGCGGGGAGGCTGGATGCTGTCTGGGCCAGGGCCCGAGGCAGCCGGGCCGTGCTGGCCGCGGCCGCGGCCACGGCGCCGGCCGCGCCGGCACCCTTGAGGAACTCACGCCGCGAGACCGGCGATCCAGCCACGACCGACCGTCTCCTTGTCAGCGACGAAAGAGGTCGGTCATGGGGTGCACCTTCGACGACCCGGCGTTGTTGAGGTGCTCGCTGATCCCGAAGGCGTCCTCGATCGTGCGCAGCAGTGCATTGTGGTCATAGAAGGTGTCGGTGGCGTGACCGGCACGGGCCAGGGGTGACAGCATCAGCAGGCCGACCCGCCCGCCGCCGTTGGCGCCGTTGCTGCCGATCCCGGTGGCGCAGCAGCCGCTGGTATCCGACGTGCTTGCCTCGTCGGAGGTGATGAACAAGGCGCCGTTGTCGCGGTAGGCCGGCGAGTTGAGGATGAGCGGGACGTTGGCCCGCAGCCAACGGTCGGCGGCCGGCAGCCCCCCGGTCTGCCCGTTGGCGCAGGGCGAGTCGTGGCCGTCGTCACAGGTGTCGGGAGTGATGAACACGTAGTTGGGCACCTTCCCCGTCGGAAGGGCGGAAGCCAGCTCGGAGTACGGGCGCACGTGGGCGTCGCAACGGGCGGTGTTCTCGACGATCGGCGGGTAGTAGACGAACGGGTCGTGACGGGTGGCGTAGCCGGTCTGGTAGGGATCGGAGAGCTGGGTGGCGGAGGGGTGCTGGCAGGGTGTTGCCATCGACTCCATGTAGGCGCCCCACGTGACGTGGTCGTCGGTGAGCTGATCGGCGATGCTGCGGCCTCCGCCCGGCTGGACCTTCTCCGAGGCCTCGCAGAGCTCCCAGTTGGGACAGTCGGCCTGGAATTGGGGCTCCGGGGCCTGACCGCTGGTCATGGCGATGTAGTTGTCGGCGCTGGCGTGGCTCACGGCGTAGTAGTTGGTGGCCAGCGCGCCGTGGGGAACCAGGCTGTTGAGGTACTTGGCCGGGCTATTCGGTCCCCAGGTGCTGGTGAAGTCCTCGTTCTCCAGCACGATCACGAAGGCGTGGACGAGCCCGTGGACGCCCTCCTTCGGCGGCGGAGCGGCCTGCGCGGTCCCTGCCGTGCCCAGGGCGAGGCCGATCGTGCCCGACGCCAGGAGGGCGGCCGAGAGCGCGATCCGACGCCAGGCCGTGCGAATCCTCACCTTCTGCCGTCCGCGCCGTCCCCGCGCATGGGCTCTTCTTCACCGCGGCCTCGGTCCGGTCCTGCTCGTTCACCCAGGGTTCACCCCCCTGACCACCCCGTCTCGCTTACCAGGCCGACACGCTTCCGAAGCGGGGCCGGGGGTCGGTCGCGCCCGCGAGGTGACCGTCGCGGACCGCGATCAGATGGGCATGGCCGAAGCTGCCGTCAAAGGGCTGGTCTCGGACCACCGAGTGTCCCCGAAGGCGAAGGCCCGCGTCCCATCCCGAGGGAGCGTGGCCCTCGACCCTCACGTCGACGCGCCCTCCCCAGTCCCAGGTCTCGAAGCCGATCGACGAGCCGGTGCCCCGGGCGGGAGGCGCGAGGGACCAACGGCCGGCGGCGATGGTGTCGCCCGGAGACTGGCCGGTGGCGAGCGTGCGGGCCAGCACCTGGAGGAGGATCTGGGGCTGGCTGTCGCCTCCCATGGTCCCGGTCACGGCGCGCAGCTCGCCTGTCGGAGCGGTCACCACCGCGGGCGACAGGGTGTGGGGCGGTCGCCGGCCCGGTCCGTACTCGGCCGGGTGTCCCGGCTGCAGTGAGAAGCCCATCCCTCGGTCGTGCAGGAAGATGCGAACCCCCGGAACGATCAGGAGGGATCCGAAGCCGGCCGCGTTCGACTGCAGCAGCGACACGCCCCGGTGCTCCTCGTCAACGGCGCAGAGCGCGATCGTGTCGCCGGTGTGAGCAGGATGGTCGATCACCGCGGCGCGATCCGGGTCGATGGCGGCCCGGCGGGGGGCAAGCCTCTCCGGGGCCAGGAGGGCGGCGCCGTCGGCGCCCTCGTGCAGCACGGCCGGGCGGTCGAACGCCGCCTGGCGGGCAGCCTCGACGAGCAGGTGCGCCCAGAGCGGGTCCTCCGGGTCCTCGGGTAGCGGAAGGCCCTCGGCGATCCAAGCCCCGGCCAGCGTGAGGTAACCCTGCGAGCTCGGTGGAACCGTCCAGAGGCGGTGGCCCCAGGCGGGAAGCTCGAGGGCGGGGGCCCAGTCGGCCTGGGGCCGAGCGAGGTCGGCCTCGACGTGCTCGCCGGCGCCGAGGGCCAGCAGGCCGGCGCCGAACTCGCCCTCGTAGAAGCCCTGCCGGCCGTCTCTGGCGATGGCGGCGAGCGCCCTGGCCACCCCCGGCCGCTGCACGATCGTCCCGGCTCGGAGGCGGCCGTGACGGGAGTAGTCGCTGGCGTCGGGAAGGTGCGCCACCGTTGGCGCCATGGCGGCCAGCGTCGGCGAGGCCGGGAAGCCCGCGTCGGCGTAGGTGCGGGCGGGCTCGAGCACGGCGGCGAGGTCCAGGCGGCCGAACCGCTCGTGCAGCGCCAGCCAGCCGTCGACGCAGCCGGGGACGGGTACGGCGCGGATGTCGCCGAGCGGAGGCATCCGCGTATGGCCCTCGGCCCGCAGCCGTGCCGGGTCGGCTCCCGATCCGGCACGGCCCGAGGCGTTGAGCGCCAGCGGCGGGCCGCTCCCCGGGTGGATCACAGCGAGGAGGTCGCCGCCCATGCCGCACAGGTGCTGTGAGGTGACGGCGAGGACGGCGCTGGCGGCGACGGCCGCATCCGCCGCCGTCCCCCCGGCCCGGAGCATGGCTCCGCCAGCACCGGCCGCCAGGTGGTCGATGGCGCAGACCATGCCCCGTCGCGCCCGAAGCGTGGCGACAGGGGCGACCTCCGGCACGGGTCGAGCATAGGACGCCCTTGTTTCGGCCCACCCTGGGCGCGGGAATGGGGGCCCAGGCGTCGGGCGTCCTGCCCGGCGTCGGTGCGAGCAGCCAGCCGTTCGCCACCGACAGGCCGTGGGTGGACGCCTACGTCCCCAAGGGCGCGACCACCAGTCGAGCCCTCGCCGCGCTCATGTACCACGACTTCGTGCCCAGCCAGATCTGGGTCAACATCTCGACCGACGGAGGCAAGACGTTCGCCGCGCCCACCGACGTCATCGCCGGATCGCCGGAGGCCCAGGCCTACACATTCTGCAACTCGGTCCCCGCGGGGACGAGGATCGAGAAGTCGGGACCGCACCCCGGTCGGATCTACGTGGCGTGGATCGCCCCCGACGCGCCGAGCAGCGCGGCGACCGGTTGCAACTTCACCATGCTCGACACGTTCCACTCCCTCTGGGTGGCATGGTCGGATGACCGCGGTACCTGGAGGCGGCGCAGTCGCTCAACCTGTGCGCGCCGCATCCCACCTGGTCGGTGACCCGGGTGATCCCGGCGCCGGTGCACGTGGGCGACATCTGCAGCCTCGGGATCTTCTGCATCACTCCCAGCTCCAACCGCGACCTCCTCGACTTCATCTCGGTGGCGGTCGACCCGACGACGGGGCTGATGCATGTCGCCTACACCAACGACGACAACACCCACGATATCGACGCGGCCAACCAGGTCGCCGGCCCTTCCGTGCTCGCCCGCTGAGGGCCTCAGACCCGCGATCGACAGCCAGATGGCGACGACGAGCCTGGCCCCGGCAGAGGCGCGCACCGGCAGGGTAGGTCTATGACCGAGCGTCGGCTCGGACCAAAGACGCTCGGGGTGCGCCCCGCTGGACAGCGCCCGTGTCGGCGGGACCAGACTGGGGCGATGACCGGGGACCACGCCGCCTCTCCCGATGCCGCGGTCTGGTCGGTCGCCGACCGATACCTCGTGGGTTCGTGCATCGGGAGGGGAGGGATGGCCGAGGTCTACGAGGGTCGTGACACCCGGCTGGGTCGCTCGGTGGCAGTCAAGATCCTCCGGGAACAGCACGCGGGCGACGTGGCCCGCCGTCGGCAGCTGTCGGCAGAGGCACGGGCGGCGGCCCGTCTCTCGCATCCCAACGTGGCCACCGTGTACGACGTCGGTGACGACGAGGGTCGTCCCTGCATCGTCATGGAGCTCGTCAACGGCGGGACTCTGGCCGGGCGGCTCCAGGATCCGCCGATGGGTCAGGAGGAGGCGGTGCGGCTGATCACCCAGGTCCTGGGCGCGCTGGACGCCGCCCACCGCGCCGGCATCCTGCATCGCGACGTCAAGCCCGCGAACATCCTGCTGACCGAGGACGGCAACGTGAAGGTCACCGACTTCGGGATCGCCAAGGCTCTCGAGCCGGCCCCGGCCGACGTCGATCTCACCGCCACTGGTGACGTGATGGGGACACCTCGATATCTGGCACCGGAGCGGGCTGCGGGTGACCAGGCGACCGTGGCCTCCGACCTCTGGGCCGTGGGGGTCGTCCTCTACGAGATGCTCACGGGGCGACCGCCGTTCGAGGCCGAGACCGGGCTGGGGCTCGCGATCGCTGCCGAGCGCGGCGATCTCGTGGCCCCGGAGGTGTACCGGCCCGATCTCTCACCGGCCCTCGGCGCCGTCGTCGCTCGAGCGCTCGCCCCGAGACCGCTCGATCGCTTCACGTCCGCGTCGGAGATGGCCACCGTCCTCTCCGGGGCCCTCACCGATCCGGCCCCGACCGCCGTCTTCGAGCCGCCGACCGCGCCCTATCCCGACCTCGGTGGCGCGGCCGAGCAGCCTCGCCGGCCGGCTCTTCGGGCGCTGCTGGTGGGAGGGGGGCTGGTGCTCGCCCTCCTCCTTGTCGCCGGGGCCGCTCTGGTCCTGCTCAGGGGAGGACGTCAACCCACGGCCGCCGCGGCCCCTCCTCCCTCGAGCACCGTGCCGCCACCGTCCGTCCCTCCCACGACGCTTCCTTCCGCGCCCCCGACGACGTCAACGCCCACGACGGCGACGACCCAGGTCCCGGCGACCATTGTGACGCCACCACCGAGCTCGATCAGCTGCTCGGTGCTGCGCGCCCAGCGCCAGACACTGGCCCAAGAGCAGGCGCAGATCGACAAGGCGGAGAAGTCGCGTGATGGTCGTCAGGCTGCCGACAAAGCCTTCGCCTCCCGCCAGCGCGCCATCGAGCAGGCGATGCACCAGCTCTGCTGACCCGCTCTCATCGGCCCGGGCGAGCCGTTCTCCGAGCTGGCGCTCAGCGGGGACGCGGGGCGGCCACAGGCGTGACCTTCACAATGGATCTATGAAGTCGGCCACGTTGGTCCCCGGCACGAACGTGTCTCCCGGCCGCAGTGGGTGCCCCCGGGTTGTCGTGGCCTTCCCTCTGACGCCGTCGGCGCTCGAGGCGCTGACGGCCGCGCTCGGATCTGACTTCGACGTGATGGACATTCGGGTTGCTCCCGTCGAGAGCGACCTCGTGTTGTGCCGTCCGTGCAGCCCGGGGGCGATCAGGTCTCTGAAGCGCACGTTCCCGGCTGCACGGGTCGTGGTGGTGGACTCACCAGCGGGCTTGGCAGCCGCCGACCTGGCCGGACCGGTCTCCCGGATGCGGTGTGCGGGCGCCGACCTCTATGCGACGGGCGCCTCCATGGGCTCGCTGGCGTCCGTGGTCAGAGGACGCGTCGGGCCGGCCGAGGTCGAGGCCCGGCTCGTGTCGTATCGGAGGACCAGCGACGCCGCCTGAGCCGGCGAGTGCCTGAGGCAGCCGTGTAGCCTGCGGGCGCGGTGATCGGCCGCCCCCGCGCCCTCGTTCGTTCGATCAGCCCCGGGCTGGTCGCCGGAGCCTCGGACAACGATCCCACCACGGTCGGCACACTGGCGGTGGTGGGGGCGACCACGGCCTACGCCCTGTCGTGGCTCGTCGTCCTGCTCCTGCCCATGCTCGTGGTGATCCAGGTCATCAGCGCCCAGGTAGGGGTGATGACCGGAGTGGGGCTGCAGGAGGTCGTGGCCCGACGCTGGCGGCGACCCCTCGTCGTCGTCTTCCTGGCGTCGGTCGTGGTCGTCAGCGTCCTGACCATCGCGGCCGACCTCGAGGCAGGAGCGGCCGCCCTCGGGCTGATCTTCCACATCGGGTGGAGCTGGTTGGTGGCACCCCTCGGCGTGGTGTTGCTGGCGCTGCTCGTCGTCGGCTCCTACGACGAGGTCGTCGCCGGCCTGCGCTGGGTCCTGCTCGCCTTCGTGGCCTATGTCGTCTCGGCTTTTCTGGCCCACCCTCGCTGGGGGACGGTCCTGCGGGCCTCGGTGGTGCCCACGTTCAACCTCAGCCACGACTACGTCGACGGCTCGCTCGCCCTGCTCGGTACGACGCTCACGAGCTACGTCTTCATCTGGCAGACGATCGAGGAGTCCGAGGAGGGTCGGCACTCCCAGCAGCTGGGGGCGGCGCGGGTGGGAGCGGCCGTCGGGATCGGGCTGACCGTGGCCGTCTTCTGGTTCATCCTGGTCGGCACGGGGGCCACCCTCGGCCAGCACCACGTGCACATCCAGACCGCCGACCAGGCGGCCCAGGCCCTGCAACCCCTGGCGGGGTCGGCGGCACGCTATGTGTTCGGTGTCGGCCTGCTGGCGTCCGCCGTCGTGGCGCTGCCCGTGCTCATGGCGACCACGGCCCATGTCGTCGGCGACTCATTCGACTGGCGGACCGGACTGTCCGAGCGGATCACCAAGGCCGGGCGGTTCTACGCCGTGCTCGGGACCTCGATCGCGCTCGGAGCGGCGATCTCGCTGGTCGGGATCTCACCGATCCAGATCCTCTTCGTGGCCAGCATCGCCGGCGGCCTGGGGACGCCCTTCAGCCTGGTGTTCCTCCTGCGAGTCGCCGGCGACGAGCAGATCATGGCCGGGCGGCCGGTGAGCCGATGGCTGCTGGTCTCGGGTTGGGTGGTCGCTGCCGTGCTCTCCGGTCTCGGTCTCGCCTACATCGCCGTGCACGTGGTCTGATCGACTCGTGCAGCGCCCTCGCCCGGTCCCGGATGCTAGGCGCTGCCGCCTCTTGTCGAGATCACTCCCAATTCCACTGGCCAAGCTCGAGGGCCCGCCGCAGGAGCGCCGACACCTGCTTCGTCAGGTGGTCGGGCTGGGTCTGCAGCCGGCTCTGGACCACCCGGCGGGCCCGCTCGATCACCCGTCGGTCTCGATCGGCCTTGGCTGCCAACGCCACGGCGGCGTCGTTGAACGCCGCGATCGGCGATTGGGCGACCTCGTAGGCCTCGCTCAGAAACTTCTCGACTGCGGCGTCGAGATCATCGCGGCCGGACGCCTTGTCAGACTCCATGCCTCCCACCCCGGAATGACGCGTTCTCAACGGACCAGCGACCGCCATCTCGAGCCACGGGCTCAAGCGGGCGGCCAGCGGACTGGCCCCCGGCGGGGATCCATCGCCGGAGAAAACTCAATCCTATCGAGTGTCAGGCCCTGGACCGGCCGACGCCCGGTGGCGCGGCCGATGTGGGCGGACCGGAGTAGAGGCCGAGCGCGCCGCGGGGCCAGCCCCGCCGAGAGGTCAGATCAGGTGCGCAGCCGAGCTCGTCCGCCACATCCACTCGCGACGTGCGGCGAGCTCACCTCTAGCCGTCGCTGTCGGGCGCGGTGGCCGCCGCTGGGACCTGCCGCGGAGCCGGTGTGCCCGTGAGCGTGGTCTGCGGGTGGACGGGCAGCACGACCGGCGACCGGGGACTCTGGTTGAAGTCGAAGTCGTTGACCAGGTTGCCGAGGATCTTCTCGTTCTCTCGGACATCTGGCCTGGGGTCGGGCCGTCCGTCGGAGGCCGGGTCGATGCGCTGGCCGCCGAGGAAGTCGTCCTCGATGAACTTGTCATAGGCGTCGAAGCTCAGCGCCTGGTGGTCGACGTAGCCCTTCTTGGCGTAGGGGCTGACGACGAGGCTGGGCACGCGGAGCCCATAGCCGTTCTGATCGACGGTTGGGGGCACCACGTGATCGTAGAAGCCACCCCAGTCGTCCCACGCCAGGAAGATCGCGGTCGAGTCCCAGTCCGGGCTCTTCATCACGGCGTTGATCAGACTGGTGACGTAGCTCTGCCCGAAGCTCACCGGGGCAGGAGGGTGCTCGCTCATCTCAGCCGACGGCACCACCCAGGAGACGGCCGGCAGGTTTCCGCTCTTGGCTGCGTCGTAGAACTTGTCCACGGACTGGATGTTGCCGAGCTGGTGATCGGCCTTCACCGTGTCGAACCACGGCAGTGGATTCCAGATCCCCGGCGTGCTGGAATTCTGAGCGACGGGCGCACACGTCTCGGCGGCGTCGTTCTCGCAATCGGGCTCGGACCCGCTCACCACGTAGTAGCCCCAGCTCACATGGGATTTGTCGAGCAGGTAGGTGAGGTCGGTCCAGGCGTAGATAGGTTGGCCAGCCGCCGTCTTCCTGTTGGCACGCTTCGGATTGCCACCACCAGTCTGCGGACCCGCCTGGCCGCCGTAGACCGGCGGGGTGTTCTGGGGCCGTTCGGCCGGCACTGTCTGGAGGGCATTTGTACAGCTGGACGGGTTGCCCTGCTGGCTGCAGTACGCCGACCACTCGGATACCAAGAACAGATGGGCAGGCAAGCTCCAGGAGGCATTCGGCTCGAACATGTGGTCCTGGAGCACGAAGTCGTTGGCGTAGGTCCAGTAGTTCGGGATGTCACTCTGGGTGTGGTAGCCCATCACGTCCGGGACCGAGGAGTTGGTACAGGCTGGGTCAGTTGGGTCCGTGCAGCCTCGCCGACCAGACTCCGCTTGCCCGATGAACCCGTCCATCTTCCCGGCGTTGATGTCGGCGCTGGCGTTGGGGGCCGAGTGCGGACCGCCACCGTTCACGTCGGCGTGGTCCACATAGGGAGCGCCACATGTCCCAGTCACAGGATTCGTCACGCAGGCGGTGGGCCTGCCGTTCTGCATGGGAATGCCATCCGCACCTGGGTAAGTGCCGAAGTAGGAGTCAAATGACCGGTTCTCCTGCTGGACCACGATGACGTGCTTGATCTTGTGGACTCCATCGGGCACGCCATAGCTACCAGTGGGCCCGCCCGGCACCCGCGTTCCATTTGTCGACGACCCCCCACTACAGGACGCTGCCACAAGGGCCATGGCGCCGACAACACAGATCATGATGAGTAGCCTGGATCTCGCCGCACCGAATACTCGGGCTCGCAGGAGCGTCACGTGTCCTCCGCCTTCGTAGGGTCGTCAGTATGGGTGGAGCTCAGCGCGGACGTCGCGATCCACGCCGTCCCGTCAGCCGGGTAGAAGTTGCAGTCATACCCCCCGTAGTAGAGGCGGGAGTCGCCGAACGGGGACGACTCGATTTTTCGAATGGATACCAAAGCCTGACCCGACCGAATTGGGGCGCTGGTGCGACCGGATGGCATGAAATCGGGGCCGCTGAGACAGTGCAGATCGAAGGTCGCCGGCCCTCCGTTGTCGGTACGCACGGCGAAGCATGCAGCAGCGTCGAAGGTCACCGCAGCAAAGGCAGTCGGACCACATGTCCTGGTCGAAGGGCAATCGCCTTGGTAGGCCCATTCGAAGCCAAAGGCCTGGCGATCAGCTCCGCCCACACTGACCGTGGCGAAGTTGTTGTAGGCGGCGATCACGTAGCCGATCGACCCCTTGCCCGCTGTCGGTACCGCCGTCCCTTGCTTGGCGAGCATTTGGCTGATGGAGGAGATGGGCGAGAACTCCAGGGTCGACACCACTCCGCCGAGCACGTGATCGGAAGAAGCCGCCGAGCCGCCTTGCAGTTGACCCCGTGGAAGGTGGTCCAAGCGATACACATTCCCATTGCCTTCAGTCGACAGGAGGAGGGCCTGCGGCCCGTCGTGGGTGACACACGTGAGCCCCCGGAATCCGCTGTTGTAGGGACCAACGGGTGGGCCTTGGTAGACGAGAGCCCAGCGAGCCCTTCCAGATGGCAGGTTTCCGTCGTTGCGGCGGAACAGACTCGTGCCGATCGAGGTGTACAGCGACCCGCCGCAATCGGCAAAACCAGTCACCTTCTGCGTCCGCAAGCCGGCCGATCGTGGGGGGGTGACGCTCAGCTCGGGCGTCAGGTCGAATATCAAGGTGTGTGTCCTTGCTGACCAGGTACCCCGGAGGATCCCGGTCGGCTCGACTCCGGCGTACACCGCCCAGCCGCCGTCGGACTCGTGAGCTCCGAAGGATCGGACGGTGCCAGCATCTGGTGCGAGGTCAAACGAGTCGCCGGGGGCAAAGGCGCTCGCCCCGTCGGTCAGCCACTGGAGCTCTGATCGGCCATCGATGACGGCGTGGGTGATCAGCAGGGAATGGCCCGATCCCAGCCCCTGATCCCCAGGGATGGGGAAGGAAGCCAAGGCCTCTTCCACTCGGAGGGACTGCGTCTGCTCGAACACGGTCCAAGGACTCGCTGACGAGCTCTTCTCCAAGATCTGACCGGCCGGAGAGGATCCTGGGTACTCCCATTGGTCGGTCGAGGCGAAGAGGCGTCTGGAGTGGGCGACGATGGCGTCGGTCTCGGTGTCGTGGGTGACGGGACTTCCGCTGTCAGTTGTCAGCGGCTGACGTGTCGCTGGTACGGCCACCGCTCCCGACGTGCCGGGTACAACCGACTTGCCAGGGCTGGAGGTCCGGCTGCCGCTACAAGAGCTGACCAGGAGTGCGGTGGCCACGACGACGGCAACGCAGAGCCAAGCCGATCTCACGATCAGCGACCTCCATGGAGGATTTGGATCCCGCGCCTATGTTCCACAGCGCCTTGCCTCACCCTCAGCACAGCGCGGACGGCAAGCCGACCAGCCCTGCGGTCCTCGACCAGTCACAAGTCACAAGAGTATGGGCGGCTCAGGAGTAGAATGTCAACCGAGGTTGCCAAGTGTCACGATGGGGGCTGCCGCCGCACCGACGAGGCCCGAAGGGTGAAGATGCCGAAAGCGCCATGAGAGGCAAGCGCGAGCTGCGCGCCCAGCTCGGCCAGGAGGGCCCCACTGCCCTCTACCGGCTCCTCGAGGCTCTCGGGGGAGGGGACTACTGGCTGTGCTCGGCTGTGTCAGAAGCGCCAGCGTGTTGCTCCGAACGGCTCGACGGTTGCCAAGGCGGTCGCTCTGTGAGGCGCGAGGCGGTACACGAACCACGGTGGCGGGCCAGCTGATTGTGCGCTGAATTCAGCGGTGAGCGCCTGGCCGGTGTCGTCGACGCGTGCTGGCCACCCCTCTCGATCGGGGCTGCCGCCGGACCGACGAGGCGCCGAATCCCCAGCTCGAGGTACCTGTGCGGGCGGGGAGACTCGAACTCCCATCCCTTTCGGGACCGGGACCTAAATGCGGCCCGGGTCGTCCAGGGGTTCCATGGCGTGCGGTTGCGTCCGTCTGAACAGGGAGTTTCTTCCGCCGCGTTCGTCGGTGACGTGGAGCGCGCTGGCGTGCCGTGGAGTTGCGTTAGCAATCCGCTAGCAATCGAGGCGCCCGTTGCCCAGCTCATATGGGGGTGGCTCGACCCGCTGGATGGTGGGTATCCGCCCGATGGCCTGATCGAACGACGCGGACGAGCCGACGCCATCTTGCGGTCCGGTTGGACTCTCCGCCCAGGACGGCGCGGGACGCGGGGCTGCGGGCATGGCTGACCAAGGGCTTTGGTCGGGCGCTCTAGCCAGGGATGAGGTTGTGCACCTGCTCGACCATCGGCTGACCCGTGTCCAGGCCGACTTGCTGGAGGATAGGCATCAGCGTCTCGCCGAACTTGTCGAAGGCCTGCTGGGACTCCCAGACGTCGAAGACTTGAAGCTTGTCGCCTGAGCCAAAGCAGGCGTGATACAGGCGACCGGCCGGTTTGCCCGCACCGGCTGCGTCGAGGCGCTTGATGACGTCGTCGTACTGCTTGGCGCTCATCGAGGCCGGGTTGAAGTAGATGCCAACAGCCACCGGTACCTCCAGAATCTCCACAGGGTCGCGTCAGCCCCCATGCTAACGATTCGTCGCGAGCGGTGAGGGGTGGTTCGGATTACGACTTGTGCAAGTTCGGCTGACCCTTGTCGGATCGTGTTCGGTTGATGGTTGACGCCTCAAGTCACCCGATCCTCATCAGGTCTGATGGGCGCGAGCGAAGCGGACCTCCTCTCTGAACTTTCGAAGCACGGTCTTTGTGTGCTCCTTGCCGACGTAGACGTGCAGCATGTGGGAGTCGACGTGGACGGTCACCCGGCGGTAGGCCAGCCGACGACCCACATGCACGTGCTGGTTCTGCACCCAGATGAAGCCGTTGCCAGACACCCGGCGGGTGATTCGCTGGCCAGAGGGTGGGCCCGGACTGGGAGGGGGGATATCGGGCTCGGGCCCTGAGCGCACGGCGAAGCGCTCGGCTGGGGTGGCCATGCCGATCGACTGGTGGGGGCGCTCGTTGTTGTAGCCGACGACCCAGGCATCGAGAGCCTTCTGGGCCTCCTCGAGGCTCTCGAAGGTGCGTCCGGCGAGGAACTCCCGGCGCAGAGTCCAGTGGAAGCGCTCGATCTTGCCGGTGGTGGTGGGCGAGCGAATGGCAGTGAGACGGTGGGCGATGCCGTTCTCTCTGCAGATGCGGTCGAAGAGGACCTCGGCGGGGTAGGGGCCGATCCGACCGGTGAAGACCTTGGCGTTGTCGGTGAGGATCTCCTCGGGCACGCCCTGGGTCCCGAGGGCATCGGCCAAGGTGCCGCGGAACGGCTCGGCAGGGGACTGTAGGCCGTTCTCGGCTATGTCAGAAGCGCCAGAGTGTTGCTCCGAACGGCTCGACGGTTGCCAACGCCGTCGCTCTGTGGGGCGCGAGGCGGTACACGAACCACGGCGGCGGGCCAGCCGACTGTGCGCTGAATTCAGCCGTGAGCGCCTGGCCGGTGTCGTCGACGCGGGCTGGCCATCCCTCCGCCGCCCAACGCTCCGCCATGGCAGCGACGGTCGGCGGATCGGTGACGTTGTGCGCCTCGCAGTCCACGACGAGGTCAACTCGTGGGTGGCGACGCTCACGCTGGGGCGGGCGTCGCGAGCGAGGTTTTCGCCTTGCGAGTGCGGTCGCCGGTCTCGAACCAGAATGCGCCGTCGACCCAGAGACCGCCAACACCGGTGACGTGGGGGGTTCCGTCCGGATTGATCGTCGCCAACCAACACGTGTGACGGTTCGGGCCGCCGGTGCCGGGCGCCTGGGTCAGGCCCTCATCCAGCCGGGCTTCGATGCGGTCCCAGTCCAGGAACGGAGCTCCGTACAGGTCGTCGAGGTTCGTCGCTTCCATGAGGATTTGACGCTACCGACCGGCGCAAGTCATCGCACCGTCGTTCGGTGAGTGCATCGACCGCTGTTCTCGGCGGTGAGCGTGCGCACAGTGACTATGGCTTTGGCCATAGTCACTGTGTGCATCCATCGATCGAACCGAATCGCTGTCTGGTGCCCTGACGCGAGCTTCAGCGACCTTGCTCTCTGCCGAGCGCCACCGGCTCCACGACGGTAAGCGCAGGTTCCACCCCCCCAGACCGGGACGTGACACCCTTGTTCCGGTGGTGACAGCCACGACGTTTGGCGGGCATTGGGGGCAGTTGGCCCTGGCTGTCGTGCTGGGTACGGCAGCCCTTACGGGTCTAGCCGAGCTGCCGGAACACACTAGCTAAGCAGCAAAAGCCCAGCCCAGAGCACCTGTGCGGGCGGGGAGACTCGAACTCCCATCCCTTTCGGGACCGGGACCTAAACCCGGCGCGTCTGCCAGTTCCGCCACGCCCGCTGGCGTGCTTCGTGCCTGGCCAACGCTACCGGTGGCTCGGAGCCGGGCGCCGACATAGCAGGGCCGGGACGGTAGCCTTTGCTGCCATGGGCACCACGGATCCACTGCAGGCCGGGCCGGCGCTTACCCCGACGGGTCAGCTCGGCTCCGCCGATCGCGCCGGCGACATCTACCAGCGGCTGCTGAAGGAGCGCATCGTCTTCCTCGGCAGCCAGGTCGACCAGGGGTCGGCCAACCTCATCTGCGCCCAGCTGCTGCTCCTCGAGGCCGAGGACACCGACCGGGACATCGCGCTCTACATCAAC
Organism: uncultured Actinomycetes bacterium; assembly: GCA_963717645.1. Taxonomy (GTDB): domain Bacteria; phylum Actinomycetota; class Acidimicrobiia; order Acidimicrobiales; family AC-9; genus AC-9. The sequence goes on from CAVQWQ010000034.1 coordinate 126,966, forward strand.
TCGCCGGGCGGCTCGGTGACCGACGGGCTGGCGATCTACGACACCATGCAGTACGTGCGGTGTGACGTCGCCACGATCTGCGTCGGGCTCGCGGCCTCCATGGGGCAGTTCCTCCTCTGCTCCGGCGCTCCCGGCAAGCGCTACGCCCTGCCGCACTCCCGCATCCTGATGCACCAGCCGTCGGGCCAGATGCAGGGTCAGGCAGCGGACATCGCCATCCAGGCCGAGCAGATCGTCTACCTCAAGCGCATGATGGCCGAGCGCATCGCCTTCCACACCGGCCAGCCGGTCGAGCGCATCGAGACCGACTCCGACCGGGACCGCTGGTTCACCGCCGAGGAGGCTCGGGACTACGGGTTCATCGACCAGGTGATCGAGCGCTCGGTGGCCACCGCTATCACCACCTGAGGACGGCCTCAGGCCGATGAGGCCGCGTGCCTTCGCCCTCCGAGGCCCTTCGGTGAGAATGTCTTTGCCCCGCCCGGTCCGGCTACGGTAATCGGGCGCCTGCCGGACCCTGGCGCCCGGGTGCCTTGGACCTGCACCTCACGGCGTGAGCGGGGGGGTAGCCTGGCGCTCATCCTCTCCACCTTTTTGCCCGACCTGGCGCCACGGATCGCTCGTTAGGACAGTATGTCGATCGAAGCCCAGCGCCCCCCCACCTCCGGCGAGCCCGCCCCCACGACCGCACCCGACGGGGCCGACCGCCGTCGCCGCAACACGCCCACCCGCGTCGTGTCCTCGAACGTCACCGTGTGGCGCCGGCTTCCCGATCTGTGGCGTCACCGGGAGCTGTTGCTCGGCCTGATCGGCAAGGAGCTCAAGGTCAAGTACAAGGACAGCGTGCTGGGGTTCGCCTGGTCGATGCTCAACCCGGCGCTGTACCTGGCCGTGTTCTTCTTCGTCTTCCAGATCGCCCTTCGCAACACCATCCCGTACTTCGCCATCTTTCTCCTCTGTGGGCTCGTGGTCTGGAATTTCTTCTCGGCCGCCGTCATGGGCGCGACCACGGCCGTGGTTGGCGGCGCCGCCCTCATCAAGAAGGTCGCCTTCCCACGCGAGATGCTCGCCCTGGCCTCCGTCGGGGCGGCATTGGTCTTCTTCTTCCTCCAGGGCATCGTGCTCCTCATCGCGCTGGCCGCGTTCCAGTTCAAACCGGCGCTGCACTACCTGCCCTTGCTCCTGCCCGCGCTGCTGGCCCTCCTCGTGCTGGCGGCCGCCCTGGCCGTGTTCCTCTCGGCCATCAACGTCTATCTCCGCGACACCCAGCACCTGCTCGAGCTCGTGCTGGTGGCGTGGTTCTGGGGCACTCCGATCGTCTACGCCTACGAGACGATCGCCAGCCGCCTGGCCCCGCACGGGATCAGCTGGATCTACCTGCTCAACCCGGTCACACCTATCGTCATCACCTTTCAGCGCGCCCTCTACGCCAAGCCCTTTCCGATAGGCACCGACGGCCACCCGATCCAGCTCCTCCCCTTGTGGGGGCCGGGCGAGTACCTGTGGCTACTGCTGATCGTGCTCGGCGTGTCCGTGGCGGCGTTCATCGGCGCCCTCACCGTCTTCGGGCGGCTCGAGGGCAACTTCGCCGAGGAGCTCTGAGCGGGTGGCGGCGGCGATCCAGGTCCAGAACATCTCGAAGCAGTTCCGGCTGTACCACGAGAAGTACACTTCGCTCAAGGAGCGGATGATCCACCTCAACCGGATCCCGTACGAGGAGTTCTGGGCCCTCCACGAGGTCGAGATCGAGATACCCGAGGGGCAGACGGTCGGCCTCCTCGGAGCCAACGGGTCGGGCAAGTCCACCCTCTTGAAGTGCATCGCCGGCATCCTCCAGCCGACCAGCGGACAGATCATCGTCCACGGTCAGCTGGCGGCGATGCTCGAGCTCGGGACCGGCTTCCAACCGGAGCTCTCGGGCCGGGACAACATCTTCCTCAACGCCTCGCTCCTGGGCATGCCCAAGAAGGAGATCGAGCGTCGTTTCGACGACATCGTGGCCTTCGCCGAGCTGGAACAGTTCATCGACAACCAGGTGAAGTACTACTCGTCGGGCATGTACACGCGGCTGGGGTTCGCGGTGGCGGTCAACGTCGAGCCCGACGTGCTCCTCATCGACGAGGTGCTGGCCGTCGGCGACGAGAACTTCCAGCGCAAGTGCCTCGAGCGCATCAAGCGCTTCCAGAGCGAGGGCCGCACGATCGTCGTCGTCTCGCACGCCCCCGACCTCATCCGTCAGGTCTGCGACACCGGGTATGTGCTCGACCACGGGCGGGTGGCCGGATCGGGCAGTCCCGGTGAGGCGATCCGGACCTTCCGCGATCGGTTGCTGGCCGCCGGCGAGGCGGTCGAGCTGGAGGAAGTTGAGGGTGACGGGTCCCAGTCCGCCCAGGAGCGCAAGAGGAACCTGCAGGTCCGCATCACCGGCGTCGCGGTCGAGCACGGCGGAGCCGACGATCGGCCCTACCTGCTGCCCGGCGAGCCCCTCCGCGTTCGCGCCTCTTTCGATGCCGTGAACCCGGTCACGGACCCGGTCATCGGCATCGCCATCTACGACATCAGGGGCGAGCTGCTCTACGGCTCCAGTACCGCGATCGAGGACCAACCGGTGGGTCGCCTCCACGGCCCCGGCGAGATCGTGTTCTCCTTCGACTCGGTGCCGCTCCTCGACGGCAGCTACGACCTCGGCATCTGGATCCACAGCCCCGACGACAGCACGGCGTACGACTGGTGGGAGCAGAAGGCCGGCTTCCAGGTCATGAACCCGACCAAGCAGTTCGGCGCATTGTCCCTCTCGTTGCGGATCGATGGGCGCAACTCGTCATTGGAGGAGCGGGCCGCGACGTGAGCAGCGGCGACACCGGGAGGGGCCCGTCCCGTGAGGACATCCTGACCGAGATCGGTGAGGACCTGCGACGCCGGCACATGTCCGGCGACCTGCTGCCGAGCTTCGAGCGCCGGCTCGACGACGCCTTCGCCGCCCAGGCGTCCGATGGTGACAAGGGCGCCTTCCGCGCCGTCCTCGAGGTGGCCGAGCGGTCGTCGCACGTCGACGTCGAGGTGCCGGTGCTGTCCAACATCCCTGGTGGTCAGCTGGCCAAGGGCGCCCTCCGCAAGCTGATGTGGTGGTACCTGGACTACGTCGCCGACCAGCTGACCCGGTTCGGCTCTGCGACGACCCGGCTGCTGCAACTTCTGGACGACCGGGTCAGCCAGCTCGAGGGCGTCGCCGCCGCAGCCGATGCCGCAGGCCGCCTGGCCCCGTCCTTCGATCCTGCACCCTGGCTCGACACCGTCGGCGCCGCGACCGCGGGCGCGCCGGGGCCCGTCCTCCACGCCGACTGCGCCGACGGTGGCCTGTTGCGGGCCTTGGCGGCGAGGGACGTCGCCGCCTACGGCGTCGGCACCAGGGACGATCTGCTCGACCGGGCCGCCAGCACGGGCCTCGACGTCCGCCTCGAGCATCCCCTGCGCCACCTCCGAGGCCTGGCCGACGGCGCCCTGGGCGGCGCCGTGCTGAGCGGGTTCGTCGACCTCATGGCTCCGGCCGCCCACGCCGCCGTGGTCGAGCAGGCCAGGGCCAAGCTGCGTCCCGGGGGGACCCTCGTGGTGCTGGGCACGAGCCCCGAGGCATGGACCCGGGCGGTCCCAGTGCCCGTGGCCGACCTGAGCCTGGGTCGGCCCCTCCACGCCGAGACCTGGCAGCATCTGCTCGTCGAGGGTGGCTTCGAGAAGGCCGAGATCCATCTCGGCCAGGGGCCGGACGGTCCCGCCACCTTCGCCGTCGTGGGCGTGCGCGCCAGTTGAGGCCCGACGCAATCCATCAGTTCATCCCGACGCTCGCGCCGCGCGACGCCATCGGAGCCCACACCCTCCAGGTCCGGGGCCTGCTGCGTGACATGGGGTTCGTCTCCGAGATCTTTGCCGGCGAGGCCCGGTCGGAGATGGCCGCTGAGGCGCATCCGTACCGCCGGTTCGGTCGGGAGCGGCACCGCGGCCGCCGTCGGGGAGGGTCGTGGCTGCTCTACCAGTCCTCGATCGGCAGCCCGGTGGGCGACTTCGTGGCCGGGCGGCCCGAGCCCAAGCTGGTCAACTTCCACAACGTCACCCCGTCGGCCTATCTCGAGGCGTGGGACCCCGAGGTGGCCCAGGCCACGGCCCTCGGCCATCAGCAGCTCGTCGAGCTGGCTCCGGACGTCGTGCTGGCCATCGCCGTGTCGCGCTTCAACGGCCGCGAGCTGACCGAGGCCGGCTTTCGATCGACGGCGGTAGCGCCGCTCCTTGTCGATCTGGGCTCTGGGTGGGGCGACGGCGACGCCGACGCCGACGCCGCGACCGTCGACCGCCTGATGGCGGCCCGCCGGGCCGGTGGCGCCGACCTGCTGTTCGTGGGCCGGATCGCGCCCCACAAGGCCCAGCACGACCTCATCAAGGCCCTTGCTGCCTACCGCCAGGCCTACGACCCGAAGGCCCGGCTGCACCTGGTCGGCGGCGTCTCGTCACCCGCCTACCAGCGGGCGCTCGACCGGTTCGTCGCCTACCTGGGGATGGCCGAGGCCGTCGACATGCCCGGATCGGTGACCCACGACCAGCTCGCTGCCTACTACCGCTCCGCCGACGTCTTCGTGTGCTGTTCCGACCACGAGGGGTTCTGTGTGCCGCTGTTGGAAGCGATGCACCACCAACTGCCTATCGTCGCCTTCGGCACCGCCGCGGTCCCCGAGACGGTGGGCGCCGCCGGCGTCGTGCTGCCGGCGAAGGGCCCCGCCCTCGTGGCCGCGGCCGTGCACCGAGTCGTCGACGACACGGCTCTGCGCGCCGCGCTGCTCGACGCTGGCCGGGCCCGGCTGGCGGAGCTCAGCCTGGAGCGCAGCCGGGCTCGCTTCGCTGCCATCGTCGAGGAGACGGTGGGCGACGGGAAGTCCGTCGAAGGCGGCGCCGTTCGGTCGTGACGACCGGGCTCGGATACGATGTCGCCGCCGTGGACGAGCAGCAGCGCCCACCCCTGCCCACCGATCTCGACGAGCTGCTCGAGACCCTGCGGAGCCGGGTCCGAGACCGCCGACAAGCGGGGGACTATCCGCCCGGGCTGGAGGTCAACCTGGAGGCGCACTTCCAGCGGATCGTGGGGACCAGGGCCAGCTCCGACCGCACCCAGTTCCAGGCCAAGCTGGACCGCCTCGCCGCCTTCTCGTCGTTCAGCCCCGAGCGCATCCAGATGTGGTCCAAGATGCCGGGTGGCAGCGCCATCCACCGCGGGGTGGGCAAGGTCACGGGCCGCCAGACCCAGGGCGTCCTCGACCAGGTCCAGCAGTTCGCCGACGCCCTTCGAGACGTCCTCGACGAGCTCGCCGGCACGGCCACTGACGCCCACGACCATTCCCACGCCGACCTGGTGGGCATGGTCGACGTCCTGGTCGAGCGGTGGGCCAGCTACGAGCGGGCGCCGGTCGAGTCCGCCGCCGGCCTGGCCGACCTCCACCGCCGGGTCGAGGCCCTCGAGGCCCGCGAGGCCCGCCGCCAGTTCCGGCCCTGGTTCAAGGAGTCCCGGTTCGCCGAGGAGTTCCGTGGGAGCTGGGACGAGCTGGCCGAACGGTACCGCGACCTGGCCGAGCGACTGGGGCAGTCAGCGCCGGTGTTCGACCTCGGGTGTGGCCGGGGGGAGTTCCTCACCCTGTTGAAGGAGCTCGGTGTCGAGGCGTCCGGCGTCGAGATCGATCCCGAGCTGGCCGAGGAGGGTCGGGCCCGAGGGCTCGCCGTCGAAACGGGCGACGGGCTGGCGCACCTGGCCACGGTGGTCGACGGCGGCCTCGGGGCAATCGTCCTCATCCAGGTGATCGAGCACCTCACGGCCCAGGAGGCAGCAGACATGGCGCTGCTGGCCCGCGACAAGCTCCGCCCCGGGGGGAAGCTGCTGATCGAGACGGTGAACCCGCAATCGCTGTACGTCTTCGCCCACCCGTTCTACGTCGATCCGACCCACGTGCGCCCGGTTCATCCCGCCTATCTGGAGTTCCTCTTCCGCGAGGCTGGGTTCGAGAGCATCGAGCTCCTGTGGCGCTCGCCACCACCCCACGACGACGTGCTGGAGACTCCGGCCGACGATGAGGGCGTTCGGGCTGCCAACGTCCGCCGGCTCAACCAGCTGCTGTTCGCACCCCAGGACTACGCCCTCATCGCAACTCGTTGATGGAGGTCCACCAGGTCCTCGTCGCGGCATCGGCGGCCGATGCCATCACGAACGCCGCTCTCGACCTCCAGGACGAGCTGCGCAGCCTTGGCCCGTCGGAGATCTTCGCCAAGCACGTTGACCCGCTCCTGGCCGGGCGGGTCCACCCCCTCGGTCGCTACTCGCACCACACGAGCAGCAAAGGCGCAGATCTCCTCGTCTACCACGCGTCGATCGGGGAACCATCGGTCTTCGCCTTCCTCGACCAGCGCCCGGAGCCCCTGGCCCTCATCTACCACAACATCTCGCCGTCAAAGCACTGGATGCCGTACGACCTGTCCTTTGCCGGCCTGCTCGAGACCGGGCGGCACGAGCTGGCGAGGTTCTCCTCTCAGGCGGAGCTGGCCGTCGCGGTCTCTGAGTTCAACGCCGGCGAGCTTCGATCCATGGGGTTCCGCAACGTGGTCGTCAGCCCGCTCGTCGTCGACACGGATGCCCTGCGTTCCGTTCGTCCCGATACGACCATGGCCGACTACCTGTCGTGCCTCGACGGGCCGGTGTTTCTCTTCGTCGGCCAGATGCTGCCCCACAAGCGTCCCGAGTGGCTCCTGTCCGCTTACCACGCCCTGGTGACCTACCTCGAGCCTGGGGCCCACCTCGTGCTGGTCGGGATGGACCGGTTGAGGTCGTACCGTCAGGCGCTCGATGACTACATCGCCGAGCTCAACCTGCGCGGGGCCCACATGATCGGCCGGATCAGCGATGAGTCCCTCGCCGCGTGCTATCGCGCCGCCGACGTGTTCGTGACAGCCAGCGAGCACGAAGGCTTCTGCGCGCCGCTGATCGAAGCCATGGCATTCGACGTTCCCGTGCTCGCACGCGCCTACGGCGCCATTCCCGAGACGATGGCCGGTGCCGGGCTGCTCCTGGACCCCGAGGACAGCCCGCTGGTCGCCGCGGAAGCCATGGCGGTGCTTGCCGGTGAGGAGAGCGTGCGGGCCGAGCTGGTGCGCAAGGGGCGGCGTCGCATCAGCGAGCTGGATCCGGGCGTAGGCCGCAGGACCCTCCTCGGTCACCTCCGATCGGTCGGGGCCTGATGCGCCCTCTCTTCGTGGTGCAGCGCTACGGCGCCGAGGTGGCGGGCGGCGCCGAGCAGTGCTGTCGCGAGTTCGCCAGTCGCCTTGCCCGTCGCGGCCACGAGGTGGAGGTGCTCACCAGCTGCGCGGTCAGCTACGTGGACTGGGCCAACTCCTATCCACCCGGCACGGATCTGGTCGAGGGAGTGGTGGTCCACCGCCTGTCGGTCCGCCGCCCGCGCGACACCCGGCTCTTCGCACCCATCCACCAGCGTGTCGTGAGCGGTCGCAAGCCCGTGCCCTTCCACCTGCAGCGGGAGTGGATGCGGATGCAGGGACCCGACGTGCCGGGGTTGGCGCCGTGGCTGGAGGAGCACGCCTGCGACTACGACGTGGTGGTCTTCTTCACCTATCTCTACGAAACAACCTTCGTGGGCCTCCCGGTCGCGGCCCACCTGCGCCCCACGCTGCTCCATCCCACCGCCCACGACGAGCCGCCGCTGTACCTGAACCTGTTCGACATCGTGTTCCGCGTCCCGGATGCGCTGGGCTTTCTCACCGAAGAGGAGCAGGAGCTGGTCCAGCGTCGCTTCCACTTGAGCCGTCCCTCTTGTGTCACCGGGGTGGGCGTCGAGGTCGACCGCCCCGGAGACGACAAGGCCTTTCGGGCCGCCTTCGGGGTGGGCGAGCGCCCGTACCTGCTGTTCGTGGGCCGGGTCGATCCCCACAAGGGTTCCCAGGAGCTGTACGAGTACTTCCTCGCCTACAAGCGCCGCAACCGGAGCGACCTCGCCCTGGTCGTCCTGGGCGAGCAGGTGAGTGAGCTGCCCGCCCACCCCGACGTGGTTCTCACCGGGTTCGTCGACGAGCCGACGCGACGAGGCGCGCTCACGGGCGCACTCGCTGCGGTGGTGCCGTCGTACTTCGAGAGCTTCTCCATGGTTCTCACCGAGGCGTGGGCCGAGCGCAAGGCCGCCTTGGTCCAGGGTCGCTGCGCCGTGCTCGCCGGCCAGGCCCGGCGCAGCGGGGGCGCCATCCCCTACGAGGGCTTCGCCGAGTTCGAGATCGCGGTCGACGCCATCGCCTCCGACCGGGCCCTTGCCCGGGCGCTGGGCGAGGCGGGACGGCGCTACGTCGAGGAGCGCTACCAGTGGGACGACGTGCTCGACCGCTACGAGCGCCAGCTCCAGCTGGTCATGGACAGTCGCCTGGCGGGATAAGGGGGCCGGGCAGCGCTAGCGGCCCCGCGCTGGGTGGCGGGGGAGCCGGCGACGCCAGCCCACCCACACGGCGACGTCGGCCAGAGCGAGCATCTCGGCGTCGCCCCGGCTGTCCCCGTAGGCCCACACCTGGTTCGACGGCTCGTGGCCCGACCCGTCGAGCCACGTCCGCAGGCGCTTGGCCTTCTCGGCGCCGCGGCAGTTGCGCCCCGCCAGCCTTCCGGTGAGCCGCCCGTCGGCGCCGACCTCGAGGTCGGTCGCAAGCACGGCGTCCACGCCGAGCCGGCGACCGAGGGTCTCCAGGTAGAGAGCGGGGGAGGCCGAGACGATGACGACCCGGTGGCCGGCCCGGCGGTGCCAATCCAGGCGTCGGCGAATCGACCGTCGCAGTCCCCGGGCGGCCAGTCGTTCGCCGAAGGCCCGGCCGGACTCCGAGAGCTGCTGCCGGTCGGCCCCGGAGAGGAGGCGCCCGAGGAGCGCCTCCTTGGCTTCGTCGCGGGAAGCCCGGCCCAGGAGGACGCGCCCGAACCGGGGGCTCTCGGCGACGACCGCCCGTGCGGTCGTCGCCGGGCCTCGCACGAAGGCGAGGAAGGGGAGCAGGCTGTCACGGCGGCTGAGCGTGCCGTCGAAGTCGAAGGCGGCGACCGGCTGGCCCAGCTCCCGGGCCGGCCGTCCTCCCGGGCCGGCCTCCCGGGCCGGCCTCTCGGGCCGGCCTTCTGGGCTGGCTCCAGCGCCAGCCCGAGTGTCCATCAGCCCGGGATCCGGCGGAAGAGCGCCCGGGGCAGGTGGCGCAGCACGACCATCACCCACCGCAGCGGCGGCGGGGCCCAGACCACGTCGGCGCCCTTCTCGAGGCCCCGCACGATGACGGCGGCGACCTCGTCGGCCGTCGTGGCCATCGGGGCGGGACTCATTCCCGCGGTCATCCGGGTGTGCACGAAGCCCGGTCGGACGACGAGCACGCGCGCGCCGGAGCCAACGAGCGAGTCGCCCAGGCCCTGGGCGAAGGCGTCGAGCCCGGCCTTGGACGAGCCGTACACGAAGTTGGCCCGCCGGGCCCGCTCGCCGGCTACCGACGACAGCACGACCAGGACCCCGTGTCCCTGGCGGGACAGGCGGGCTCCGCAGGCCATCATCGCCGAGGCCGGGCCGGTGAAGTTGGTGGTGACGATCTCGCCCACGGCCGTCGGATCCTTCTCGGCCGCCTCCTGGTCGCCGAGGACGCCGGTAGCCACGAGCACCAGGTCGATGTCGCCGTGGCGGTCGAAGACCTCGTCGACCCCACGGCAGGCCCCGGCGACATCCCGGGCGTCGAAGGTCACCGTCTCCACCGTGGTGGCTCCCAAGGCGCGCGCCTCGGCGCCGGCCTCGTCGAGGCTCGCCTGGTCCCGTCCCGCAAGCACGACGGTCCGGCAGCGGCGGGCGATCAGCGTCCGGAGCGTTGCCCTGGCGATCTCCGACGTGCCGCCGAGCACGAGCACGGACTGGGGCGAGCCGAGGGCGTCGTTCACTGCTGGTCTCCTCTCGTCAGGGTGGCAGAAGCCATGTCTTGGGGTCGGCCCGAAGGGCCGACCCCAAGCAGCCGCAGCCGGCGGGCCAGATCCGACGAGAGCACGCCGTCGGGATCCACCCGACGGCATGCGGCGCGCCACTCGTCCAGCCGCGGGTACATGGCGGGCAGCAGCTCCGGCCGCAGCCGCGAGTCCTTGGCCAGATAGACGCGCCCCCGGCCTCGACGACGAGGTCGTCGAGGCCGTCGAGAAGTGGGCCCAGCTGCGCTGGGCCCACCGGCAGGTCGAGAGCGAGCGTCCAACCCGGCAACGGAAAGGACATCGGCCCCTGGTCGGCGGGGCCGAAGCGCTTGAGCACGGCGAGGAACGAGGCCGAGCCGGCGCTGCTCAGGCGCTCGAGCGCCACCCGGAGCGTGTGCTCGGCGCCGAAGGGCACGACCATCTGGTACTGGAGGAAGCCCCGCGAGCCGTAGAGGCGGTTCCAGGAGCCGACTCCGTCGAGGGGGTGGAAGAACCCGGCGAGCGACTCGAGGCGGCCGACCGCCCGCTTGGGCGCCTTGCGGAACCACAGCTCGTTGAACGCGGCCACGGTCAGCCGGTTGAGGAGGCCGTCGGGAACGACGGGGGGAGCTTCGAGAAGGATGGAGGGAGCGAAGTCCCGGGCTGTGGGTCGCTCGTCTGGGGGGAGCTCGTCGAGGCGGGCGTGGTCGCCTCGGGTCAGGACCGAGCGTCCGAGCGAACGACCGCGCGCCAGGCAGTCGATCCACGCGACCGAGTACTGGTAGAGGTGGTCGCGACTGTGCATGCGCTCGAGGACGTCATCGAGGTCGTTGGCCCGCTCGGTGTCGACGCGGATGCGGGTGGTCTCGACGGGCAGCAGGCGGAGGGTTGCCTCGAGCACGACACCGGTGAGCCCGAGCCCGCCGGCGGTCGCCCAGAACAGCTCGGGGTCATCGCCGGGTGTCACCCGGCGATGACCGGTCGGGGTGGCGAGGGTGAACGCGCTGACATGCGACGCGAAGCTCCCGTCGCGGTGATGGTTCTTGCCGTGGATGTCGGCGGCGATCGCGCCGCCGACGGTGACGAAGCGGGTCCCCGGGGTCACCGGCACGAACCAGCCGCGAGGGAGGAACGCCTTCATCAGGGTGTCGAGGCTGACTCCGGCGTCGACGGTGATCTCGCCGGTCGTGAGGTCGGCGTCCCGGATCCGGTCCAGGCCGGTGGCGTCGATCACCAGCCCCCCCGCGCACTGGGCGGCGTCGCCGTAGCTTCGTCCCAGGCCCCGGGCGATCAGCCCCCTGTCCGGGGTGGAGCTCAGGACCTTCGCGACGTCGCCTGCGAGCGAGGGACGGGCTACCTCGGCCGCGGTCGCAGCGGTGCGACCCCAGCCGGTCAGCAGCTCGACGGGTCGAGGCCGCTCTGGGAGAGCGGCAAGGGGAGCCTCAGACGGCATAGACGCCAAGGGCGAAGAGGAAGATCCACGCCGCTCCCATCACCTCGAGGGGGCGGTCCCCGAGGACGATGTCCTCGGGAGCGCCGCCCTGCCCGGCGTCGAGCAGCAGGGCGTAACGGAGCACGGCGAGCACGAACGGCGCGATCGACAGCTGGAACCAGATCGCTCCGTGGCCCGCGGCCGCCGCCTTCTCGAACGCCCACACGCAGTAGCCGGCGATAGCCACCGCCGACGCCACCGAGCGCACGTAGCGGAGGAAGGACAACGAGTACTGTCCGAGGGTGGCCCGGTGGTCCTCCCGGCTGTCCCCCAGGTCGAGGTGCTCGGCGTGCCGCTTCCCCGCGACCATGAACAGCGATCCGAACGATGCCACGATCAGGAACCAGTTCGACAGCACGACCCCGGCGGCCACGCCACCGGCGATGGCCCGCAGCACGAACCCCGAGGCCACGGCGGCCAGATCGACCACTGCTTCGTCCTTGAGCCACAGGTTGTAGGCGAAGGTGATGCCGACGTAGATGGTCATCACTAGCGCCAGCTGCCCCTTCACCAGGAGGGCGAGCAGGATGCCGGCGACCATGAGGCCGACACCCACGACGTAGGCCAGGTTGACGGGGACGATCCCCGACGCGACCGGTCGGTACTGCTTGGTGGGATGCAGTCGGTCAGCGGCCTGGTCGATGCTGTCGTTGACGAAGTAGATCCCGCTGGCGGTCACACAGAAGATCCCGAACGCCGCAAGTGTGCGAAGGAAGGGGCCGGGGTGCCCGAGCACGCCGGCCGCCCCCGGCGCCGCGAACACCAGCACGTTCTTGACCCACTGACGGGGGCGTGCCGTGCGAAGGAGGCCGGCGAAGAGGGAGTCCTTGCGGTGGCGGCCCCGTCCGCCCTGGACGTCCTGTCTGGTCTCGGGTGGAGCTCCCGGTGCCGGGCCCGCGGTGGAGGGGCCGACGGGAGCCGAAGGGGTCGCGGGCGTCGCCGCGTCCTGATCTCCCTCCCCGGAGGGGAGTGGGCTCCGCTGTCTCACCAACGCTCGTCTCCAGTCCGGGCTCGTGGTCGCTCCGTGCTGCGTGGGGCACGGCCCCGGCAGGGGCCAGCTCGGCTGCTGTCAACTGTAAATGGTGCCCACACCCCACGTGTGCCAACCCGGCAATGGGCCGCATGGCCAGCTCAGACGAAATCGAGCGTCGGGAAGGCCCGGCCCAGGGCCACCTTGGGGTCGACGCCGACCACCTTCGAGGTGAACTGGGGGTGCAGGAAGATGGCTCCCAGGAGCGCGGTGAGATCGTGCCCGATTCACTCAGCCGACTGTGAGGAGACCGTGAGGGGGGGTGTCGGATGAATGAGGGGCACAATGGTGTTGACTCGTGCAGGAGGTTCGAATGGTGTTGAGCGACGAGGAACGTGGCGAGCGGCTCGCCGAGCTCGACTCGATAATCGACTTGATGCGACCTGCCGTGCAGGCCGATGGCGGCGATCTGGTGCTCACGAGCGCTGACGCAGAGTCAGGAGTCGTCGAGGTGACGCTGCAGGGTTCCTGCAGCTCCTGCGCCATCAGCGCCACCACGCTTCAGGCCGGGGTCGAGCGGATCCTTCGGGACCGGCTCCCCTGGGTCACCGAGGTGCGCGGCGGGGTCGACGAGGCGACCGATTTCGAGGAGAGCATGGCCATGGGCCGGGGCGCCTACGTTCCCCGCATGCCCGACCTGGACGAGTAGCGCGCCAGCAGGCCGCCGGGATCAGGCGGCGGTGCCGGTACGCGGCCGGAACGACTTGGTGACCGTGAAGTGCCGGCGCATCCCGGTGATCACCAGGAGGCGGTGAGTGGCCCGGCTGGGGCGAGCCAGCAAGAGCTTGATGCCGGCCTCCTGCGAGCGATGCCGGGCGCCGATGAGGACGCCCAGCCCCGTCGAGTCCATGAACTCGACGTCGTGCAGGTCGATGATGACCGATTGCCAACCTTGGGTGAGCACCTCCTGCAGGCGTTCCCGTACGAGCGGCGCGCTGTGCAAGTCGAGTGCATCGTGAAGGACGACGACCGCCGTCTGGGGATCGTCCCCAGCCAGGACCTCGACCACGGAGCTGGTCATCGCTTGCCCCCCTTGACCTGGTGGAATGCGTGCTGTAACGGTGGCCTCACCGGACGTACCCCGGGAACCTGGCCTTGAACCGTCGTTCGGGCGCCCGGCCCCGGCGAAGGTGTCGCCGGCTCAGCTGGTCACAGGGAGGAGGCCGTCGAGCCCGGTCAGCTCGAGAATCCTGGCGACCGGGGGGCTCGCGGCTCGCAGCATCAGGTCTCCACCGTCTTCGCGCAAACGCCTGAGGGAGCCGACCAGCACACCCAGGCCGCTCGAGTCGATGAACTCGACCGACCCGAGGTCGATGGCGACGCGTGTGTACCCGCGGTCGATCAGCTCCGTCATCGCCGCCGCCAGCTTGGGCGCCGAAGCCAGGTCGACCTCGCCGCGCACGGTCAGCATCGGTGGGTCGGTGGCGTCGGAAATGCTGAACCCGAACGCTGCGGGAAGCTTCATTGCCCTCCTCTGCGACGATCCGTGCGGAGCTCGTCGCGCTGCCCCTCCACCCGGCTGGTACACCGAAACGGTAGCGCCGAATGGATGCTCGTGAAAACCACCGCGTCCCGGCCTGGGGGCCGCCAGACAGGGCGAAATTGGACGATCCCCCCAGCGGGGGACGGGGGTTGCCCCGGCGTCGTGGCGGATCCGCTGACTCGGTCAGAGGATGGCGGCCGACTCCTTGTAGGCGGCGATCTCCTCCCAGCTGACGCCCAACTCGAGGAGGACCTCCTCCGTGTGCTCGCCGTGCTCGGGTGCGCGCCGCAGGCTTGGTGGCGACTCGTCGAACTGGACCGGATTGGCAACCAGTCCCAGAGAGTGACCGTCGCCGGTGTCGACCTGCGGGAGGTACCCGTTGGCTACCACCTGGGGGTCGTCGTGGAGCTCTCTCGCCGTCTGGACCGGTGCCCACACCCCCGCGAGGGTGGCCAGGCGTTCCCGCCACTCGTCCAAGGTTCGGGAGGTGAAGGCCTCGTCGAGCAACCGCACACACTCGGCCCGGTTCTCGAACCTCGTCGCCGCGTCGGCGAACCGGGGGTCGTCGATCAGCTCGGGTCGCTCGATGTGCCGACACAGGTCGGGCCAGTACTTGTCCGCCTCCAACATGATGATCGTGAGGAAACGGCCGTCCTTGGTCTTGTACACGTTGACCAGCGGGTTGGGGGAGCTTCCCCGGTTGAACTTCGGGATGGAGAAGCCCTCGAAGAGCTTGCTGGCGACGATGTCGGGGGAGAGCATCCACATGGCGACGCCGAGGAGGGAGATGTCGACGACCGATCCCACGCCGTCCCGCTCCTTTCGAAACAGCGCCGCCGAGATGGCCCCGGCGATCGTCATGCCTCCGGCCAGGTCGCCGAAACCGGGTCGCTGGGTGACCGGGTAGTCGGCGTCCGCGGGTGTCAGCGCGCTGGCGATACCGCCGCGGGCCCAGTAGGAGGCTCCGTCGTAGCCGCCCTTCTCGGCGTCCGGACCCCGCACCCCCTGGCCGTGGCCACGCACGTAGACGATGCTGGGATTGCGCGCCTGGATGTCCTCGACCTCGATCTGCAGTCGTCGACGGGTGGCCGGGAGGAAGTTGGTGAGGAACACGTCGGACCGCTCGGCCAGCCGATAGAGGAGCTCTCGACCCTCAGCTGTCGCGATGTCGAGTCCGACGCTGCGCTTGCCGCGATTGGGCTGCTCGATCATGAAGTTGGCGCCACCGGCGGCCCGGGGCACCAGGCCCGAGGTCACCAGGCCCCGCTGCGGATCACCGGTCGCCGGATGCTCGACCTTGATGACGTCGGCCCCCCAGTCGCTGAGGACGGCGCCGGCAGCCGGTACGAACGTCCACGACGCCACCTCGAGCACCCGAACTCCCTCGAGCACCTCGCTCATTGTTCACCCTCCTGTCGCAGTGCCGTTGGGGGCACACTCCCGGGTCGACGGGCCCGATCATGGCATCTCGCTCCCCGCGGCGACTCCTGCACGGGCCCCGGATCCGGGTCCGCAGCGGCAGCTAGCGTTCGGGCACCATGGAAGGGCTCGGGGCAGACGGATCTTGGTCGTCGGCGCGGGTCGAGAGCATCACCATCCAGCCGCCGCCGACCTGAGGCGCGCTGGCGTGCCCCGCAGGCGCTCTGGGGACCGGGGCGGGCAGAATGTCGGCCATGGACACCATTCAGGCCGAGGTGCGGATGCTCGTCGACGGCGAGCTGGTGGACGCGGCGTCGGGCAAGACGTTCGACAACGTCAACCCGGCGACCGAGGAGGTGCTCGGGCCCGTTGCCGACGGGTCGGTCGACGACATGGGCCAGGCGATCGCCGCGGCCCGCCGGGCCTTCGACGAGACCGACTGGACCACCAACCGGGGGCTTCGTAAGCGCTGTCTGGAGCAGCTGCAGGACGCCCTCGAGGCCGACCGGGAGGAGCTGCGCGCCGAGCTCGTGTCCGAGACCGGCTGCCCGGTGCTGATCACCTACGGCCCCCAGCTGGACGCGCCCCTCGAGGACGCCCTCCGTTGGCCGGCCAACATGATCGACGAGTTCGCGTGGGAACGGGACTTGGGCGAGCGGGAGGCTTTCGGCATATCAAGTCGGCGGCGGGTGTGGAAGGAGCCGGTCGGAGTCGTCGGCTCGATCATCCCGTGGAACTTCCCGGTCGAGATCACCCTCAACAAGCTTGGTCAGACGCTGGCGACCGGGAACACCACGATCATCAAGCCGGCCCCGGACACACCGTGGAACGCCACCCGGCTCGGGCGCCTGATCGTCGAGCGGACCGACATCCCGCCCGGTGTCGTCAACGTGGTTACGTCCTCCGACCATCTCGTCGGCGAGCGTATGGTCACCGACGAGCGGGTGGACCTGATCTCCTTCACGGGGTCGACCGCCACGGGCCAGCGGATCATGGAGAAGGGTGCCCCCACCCTGAAGCGGGTCTTTCTCGAGCTGGGCGGGAAGTCGGTCAACCTGCTCCTCGACGACGCCGACTTCGAGACCCAGCTGGGAGCGTCGGCGTTCACCTGCATGCACGCCGGGCAGGGATGCGCCATCGCCACCCGGCTGCTGGTCCCCCGGGCGCGTCACGCCGAGGCCGCCGACATCGTCAAGGGGGCGTTCGAGTCGGTCGCCTACGGCGATCCGACCGATCCGCAGAACGTCATGGGCCCCCTCGTCAGCGCCAAGCAACGCGATCGCGTCCTGGGGTACGTCGAGGCAGGAAAGCGCGAAGGCGCCAGCCTCCTGACCGGCGGCGGACGCCCGACGCAGCTGTCCCGCGGGTTCTTCGTCGAGCCGACGGTGTTCGCCGACGTCGACAACTCGATGACCATCGCCCGGGAGGAGATCTTCGGTCCGGTCCTGGTCGTGATCCCCTACGAGGACGACGACGACGCGGTCCGGATCGCCAACGACTCCCGGTACGGTCTGTCGGGCATGGTTGCATCGGGCTCGGAGGAGCGAGCGCTGTCGGTTGCCCGTCGCATCCGCACGGGGACGCTCGGTGTCAACGGGGGAGTGTGGTACGGCGCCGATTCGCCGTTCGGCGGCTACAAGATGAGCGGCATCGGGCGCCAGAACGGGCTGGAGGGTCTCGAGCAGTACCTCGAGACCAAGACCATCGCCCTGCCGGCTCGATGAACCTCGTCTGGCAACCGACGCTGCTCGACTCGGCGTCGGGGCCGGACGTGGACGCGTCGTTCTCGGGTCTCGTACGGGTGGAGCTCGACGAGACGTCGTGGGTCGACCACGCCCCCGGGTGGGTGGCGGGCTCCGACGAGCTGCTCAGCCAGCTGGTGGTAGAGACCGACTGGGGACAGAGATCTCGCTGGATGTACGAACGTCGGGTGGCCGAGCCTCGGCTCACGGCCGGGTGGAGCCTCTCGTCGGGCCAGGCCCTCGCGCCGCCCGTCCTCGAGGACATGCGGCAGGCGCTGTCGGAGCGCTACGGCGTGCCCCTCGACTCGATGGGGCTCAACCTGTACCGGGACGGGCGTGACAGCGTCGCCTGGCACGGCGACCGGATCGCCCGAGAGATCGCCGAGCCCGTCGTCGCCCTGGTCTCGTTGGGCGACCCTCGACGGTTCCTCGCCCGACCACGCGGCGGCGGGCGATCGCGCCTGTTCGCGCTCGGTCGCGGTGACCTGCTGGTCACGGGCGGGGGCTTCCAGCGCCGTTGGGAGCACAGCGTTCCCAAGGTGGCCGCCGCCGGGGCCCGGCTCAGCATCGCCTTCCGCCACGGCGCCGACGTTCCGGCGTACCGGGGGCGTTGACGGAGCCCGGTCAGTTCGGAGAGTCGGTCCGGCGGGATCGACGCTCGAGGCGGCGCAGCTCCCGCTCGACATCGTCCCAGAGGAGGGGATCGGGATCGGATCCCGTCTCCTCGGCCTGGTGCCAGCGCAGCACGAAGAAGCCGGCTGCGCCGAGGAGTATGCCCAGCCCCGCCACCTTGGCCAGCGCCCCCGCCACCTGCTGGTCGAGAAGTGGCGACAGGCCGATGGTCGTCGGAGCCTGGGCGTACGCGGAGTAGAGGGGATGGTGGGCGAAGATGAACACCAGGGCCGGGAAGCTGGGCAGGATGGCCTGGACCATGAGGTAGCCGGCGCGGCCGCCCGTGGACAGGTAGCGCTCGCCCGGGATGGTGCGCAGCGCGGGCATCCACATGATCGTCGCCACGGCCAGCAGGCCGAGGCTGATCCCCACGGCGATGGCGCTTGACCGGGCCTCTCCGTTGATGGCGGGAGCGAGGAACGAGGCCGTCACGGCCGCGTTGAACAGCAACGTGGCGACGAGCGGTCGGGTGAGGAACCCGAGGACGCTGTCCACGAGCGGCGGCCTCGTCAGCCTGTCCACGAGCCAGCGGGGCAGTCCCAGCAGCAGCAGGGGCGGCGCCACGAGGAGCAGGAGGCTCCGCTGAGCCATCCTGGCGAGCAGGGAGGAGTCGGCGAGATCGGCGAGCGGCCAGCACAGGGCGATCAGCAACACGATGAGACCGGCGCCGAAGCTGGCGCGCTGGCGACGGGAGGCGGCCCCTCCCTCGTGCGGACGGCCGGGGCGGGCCGTCGATCGCTCGGCGCGGCCCCAGGAGCGAAGGAGATAGACGTAGGCCGCGGCGAGGCCCAGGACGACGACCCACCCCACCGGGTGGAGGTGCCAGGACCAGGGTGACCCTGTCGCCGCGATCAGGCCCACGTCCCCCATCATGGCGCCCGCGCCGGGCGCCCGCATCTCAGGACGCGAAAGTGGGCGCACCGGTTCGGAAGCGATGAAGGGGCCGCGTCGCGGGAGCGAGAAGATAGTGATCATGAGCACCTACAGCCCGTGGTCGGGCGCGGGCGCCCGGCCACGGGCCGTGGGAGCTGCGCTCGGCGCCGCGGTCGTCGCCGCGGTGGCGGGAGTCGCCGTGGGCCGTCGCCGGGCCCACCGGCGCCGGAGCCCGGCGCCGGTGGGCTCCACCACTCAGGTGGCCCGCACCGGCGAGCTGGCCAGGCTGGCATCCCAGGTGGGCGCGGGCGCGGCGGCCAACAGGGCCCGCCGGGTGTTCGCCTCGGCCGAGCGGCGGGAAGCGCTCGACGCCGAGCTCGAGCTCCGAACTGCCGAGCAGGTGGCGACGACCCTCGGGAACATGAAGGGCGCGTTGATGAAGCTGGGCCAGCTGGCGAGCTTCCTCGACACGGCCATGCCGGAGCCGGCGCGCGACGCCCTCGCCCAGCTCCAGCAGGACGCCCCGCCGATGAGCGCTGAGCTCGCCACCGGTGTCGTCGAGGTGGATCTGGGGGTGCCCCTCACCCGACTGTTCAGCGAGTGGGACCCGGTGCCGATCGCCGCCGCCTCCATCGGCCAGGTCCACCGGGCCATCACCACCGATCAGCGGGCAGTAGCGGTGAAGGTCCAGTACCCCGGCATCGAGGACGCCATCCGGGCCGACCTCGACAACCTCGATCTGGCCTCGCTGGGACTCCCGATGCTCTTCGCCGGGCTGGACGTCCGGGCCGTGGCCGACGAGCTGCGGGCGAGGCTGACCGAAGAGCTCGACTACGAGCTGGAAGCGTCCAGCCAGCGCTCCTTCGCCGACTGGTACCGGGGGCACCCGTTCATCCACATCCCTGAGGTAGTCACCGAGCTGTGCGGCAAGCGGGTCCTGACCACCGAGCTGGCCGAGGGGGCCCGGTTCTCGGAGATGGAGGGGTGGGAGCAGCGAGAACGGGATCTGGCCGCGGAGACGATGTTCCGCTTCGTGTTCCGGGGCCTGTACCGCATGCGGGCGTTCAACGGGGACCCACATCCTGGCAACTACCTCTTCCGGCCCGGTGGACGGGTGACGTTCCTCGACTTCGGTCTGGTCAAGCGGTTCACCCCGACCGACACCGCCACCTTGTTCGACATCATCCGCACCGCCGTCCTCGAGCCGGACGCCGCCACCCTGAGGACGGCCGTCGAGCGGGCCGGCTTCATCGCGCCGGGAGCGCCGGTGCCTGACGAGCGCGTGGCCGAGTTCTTCGAGGTCTTCTGGGGCCCGATCCGCCACGACGAGGTCACGACTATCAGCGCTGACTACGCCAGCGAGGTGTCCCGGCGCTACCTCACAGGCCGCGCCACGGACGGTGACGTCATCAAGTGGGCGGGGATGCCGCCGGCGTTCCTCATCCTCCAGCGCATCAACTTCGGTCTGCTCGCCATCCTCGGCCGGCTCGAGGCGACGGCGAACTGGCGCCGGATCGCCGAGGAGCTGTGGCCAACCGACGGCCCGCCGTCAACTCCCCTCGGAAAAGAGGAAGGGGCGTGGTGGAGCGTGACGCACGCCTGCGCCTGACCCGGGCGAGGTCGCTCACCGGTTCAGCGCGGTCGCCGGGATGGTGCCCATGCGTCCGCTCTGGAAGTCCTCGAAGGCCCGGACGATCTCGGCCCGGGTGTTCATCACGAACGGTCCGGCCCAGGCGACCGGCTCCCGGATGGGCCGACCGCCGAGCAGGAGCACCTCGAGGTTGGGGGCCCGGCCCTCCTGGTCCGTGGCGGCTGCGACCGTGAGCGCGCCACCGGCGCCCAGCAGGGCAAGCTGGCCGGCCTCGAACGGTCGGCCCTGCGGACCCACCGTCCCCTTCCCGGCGAGCACGTAGACCAGCGCGTTGAAGTCCGCCGGCCAGGGCATCCTGAGCCGCGCTCCAGGGCTGAGGGTCGCGTGCACCAGCGTGATCGGCGTGTGGGTCACGCCCGGGCCGCGGTGCCCGCCTGCGTCACCCGCGATCACCCGGACGAGGGCACCACCGTCCGGGGACGACAACAGCACCACCCGGTCGGACGCGAGGTCCTGATAGCGCGGGGGCACCCACTTGTCGGTGCTGGGGAGGTTCACCCAGAGCTGGATGCCGTGGAAGAGCCCGCCCGAGGCGACCAGGCGCTCGGGCGGTGTCTCGATGTGGAGGATGCCGGCGCCGGCGGTCATCCACTGCGTCGCCCCGTCCGTGATGAGGCCGCCCCCGCCCGTCGAGTCCTGATGCTGGAAGGTGCCGTCGATCATGTAGGTGACCGTCTCGAATCCCCGATGGGGGTGCCACGGCGTTCCCCTGGGCTCGCCCGGGGCATACTCCACCTCGCCCATCTGGTCCATGTGGACGAAGGGGTCCAGGTCATGGTGGTCGACGCCAGCGAACGCCCGCCGCACCGGGAATCCCTCACCTTCCAGGCCCGACGGCGCGCTGGTCACCGACACGACCGGGCGGTCGACCACGGTCGCGGGGTCGGGCTCCACCAGTCGCGGCAGGGCCAACACATCATCGACTGTCGTCGCCGGCATCGCGGCCTCCCTTGGTTGTACGTTCAACCAAACACACAGGCGATGGCCGGCATTCCGGCGGCTTCGCCGCCCCGGGCGGGCCCCATCCCCGCCCTCCTCCGAGCGGCGGGGACCCCAGCCCCGCCGCCGGCCGTCACAGGCCGAGCTCGTCCACCTCGGCTCTGTTGCCGGCGGCTTCGCCGCCCCGGGCGGGCCCCATCCCCGCCCTCCTCCGAGCGGCGGGGACCCCAGCCCCGCCGCCGGCCGTCACAGGCCGAGCTCGTCCACCTCGGCCTGGCTGAGCCGGAGCGAGGCGGCGGCGATGTTCTCCTCCAGGTGGGCGACGGACGCGGTGCCGGGGATCGGCAGCATGGCGGGTGAGCGGGCCAACAGCCACGCCAGCGCCGTCTGCTGTCGGGTCGCCCCGTGGGCGGCTGCGACCCGGGCCAGGGCCTTGCCGCTCGGTGCTCCCTGGCCGATCGGCGCCCACGGAATGAACGCCAGTTGCTCGGTCTCGCACAGGTCGAGCACGGCGGCCGAGCGGCGGTTACCCAGGTTGAACATGTTCTGCACGGACACGACGGGGGTGATCGCCATGGCCCGGTGGATCTCCGCCTCGTCGACGTTGGAGAGGCCGATGTGGCGGATCTTCCCCTCCTCCTTGAGCTGGACCAGGGTCCCCACCGAGTCCTCGAAGGGCACCCGTGGATCCGGTCGGTGCAGCTGGTACAACGGAATCTCGTCCAGACGGAGACGCTTGAGGCTCCCCTCGCAGGCGGCCCGGAGATGCTCGGGACGCCCGTCCGGATCCCACTGGCCGGGACCGGGCCGCACGAGGCCGCCCTTGGTGGCGATGACGAGGTTCTCGGGGTAGGGATGGAGCGCCTCGGCGATGAGGCGCTCGCTCACCTCCGGACCGTACGAGTCGGCGGTGTCGATGAAGTCCACACCGAGCTCGACCGCCCGGCGCAGGACCGCCCGGCACGCGTCTGGGTCGGCGGGCTCGCCCCATATCCCCTGGCCGGTGATCCGCATGGCGCCGTAGCCCATGCGCTGGACGGTGAGGTCTCCTCCAACGTCGATCGTGCCGGACGCGGTTGCGGTTGTCGTCTCTGGCATGGGAGCTCCCTTCAGGTCGGGTGCACCTCAGATCCTCGTCGCCTCCTCGGTCGCCGGCAACTGGTTCCCGTCGTCCCGGACGGCCATGGCGGGTGCCTCTGCGTGTGCCGGCGCCGGGTCCAGCGTCGACACGAGCTGGCCGAGCTGGCGCAGGTCGTCGCTGAGCTCGAGCAGCCAGGACCGCAGCTCGAACAGGTGGACTCCGGACATGAGCTCCACCGGCTGGGACGAGCCTTCCATCGCCTGGGCGCAACCAGTGGCCTGAGGCCCGAGCTGGTGCGTGACGGCGTGCAGCGAGTCGACCTCGCGCACCGGCGCCCCAGAGCGGAGCGCGTTCGCCAGGTTGCCGTACCCATCCGACGTTGCCGTGGCGCAGTCCTCCAGGGCACTGACGAAGCCAGAGCACGGGCAGGGCGTACCCTCTGGAGTCTCCATGCGGCCGATGACGTCGGCGCTGTACCACAGCCGATGCCCGGCGAGGATGACGCCGGACCAGATCTCTGGAGAGGCGGTCGCATCCTTGCGCTCGGCCAGATACTGGGCAAAGACATCCTCGGTGCGCACCGCTGCTGCGAGCACGCGTCTGCGCAGTTCGCCGATGTCCCGCGGCGTGGCCACGCCCGGCAACAGCGCCCGCGCTGTCGTCGTCGTGTAGGCCCGGCCGTAGTCGAGGAGGTCGGCCATCGTTCGGCGAAGCTGACCGGAGGCCCCTCTCGGCCAGGCCAGGAGCCCGATGGCCACACCGATGGCTGCCCCCGCGGCCACGTCCTCGAGTCGGAGGAGGCCGATCTTCCACCCGAGCGGCTGGAGGATGTTGAACAGCACGACGATCAACACCGTGAAGCAGGCCTGACCGACCACGAAGTTCACGATGGTCGCGGTGTAGAAGGAGAGAAAGATGACCACGGGAAGAACGACCGCGTAGGCCAGCAGGTGACCGCCGAAGCTGACTGCGAGGCCGGCGGCGGCCCCGAAGCCGATGAGCGTTCCTGCCAATGCCTGCACGGCGGTGACCCGGGTGGTGCTCGCCGTCGTCTTGAGAATTGTCAGAGTGGCGAAGACGACCCAGAACCCGTGCTGCAGGTCCAGCGCCCCGACGGCCACCCGGGCCAGGGTGAGCCCGGCCGCCAGCCGCAGGCTGTTGCGGAGATGGACCGAGCTCAGGCTCAGGTTGGTTCGCGCTCGACGCAGCCATTTGTCCCACACTCGTCGATCCCCGTCGACAATCGGCCGAAGGGTCGCCGGTCCGGGCATCTCGGTGCTGATGATCGCCTCGACGCCGTCCGCGACACGAGTGTGGACGGTCGTCATGACCACCGCGGTGGCCAGCTCCCTCGTCTCGAGGGCGCGGTCGACCCTGACGGCGAAGAGCGCATGGTCCGTGTCCCGGTCGAGCAGGTCGCTCAGCGCCTGCTCCGACACGGCGATGAACTCGCGCTTGGCCTGCAGGACAGGCTCGATCTCGGGAGGCTCGCCCCGATCCGGCAGGCTCTGGGCGCAGGCGTCGAGGCTCCGCACCATCGTTGCCACCAGCGCCTGGCGCGACGCGCGCACCGGCGAGGACGCGGCGAGGCCCGGGTCGGGATCGTCGATCAGACGGTTGATGACGTCGCCCATCCGCTCGATCCCATGGAGGAGAGCCATCTCCGCCCGCTGGACGTCAGTGGGGCCGGCCGGACGTTGGGCGGCCATCGTGGCCTGGTAGGTGCGGATGTCGAGGGCGCGTGCACGCACGGCTGCCCGGCGCCGCTCCAGCTCCTCGGGATCAACGTCGGCATCGAACGACAGGGCGGACAACAGCTTGCTGACGGCGGCGATGCCGGAGCTGAGCCGCTCCCGCAGGCTGTCGCTCAGGTAGAGCGGCCACAGCGCCACGGCAGCGAGGGTGGCCAGTCCTCCCGCCAGAGCGACGCCTTCCAGCCGGGCCGGGATGGCGCTCGTCGGAGCGGGGATGCCCGATGCCACCACGTAGAACAGGATCAACGCTGTGGATCCGGCGGCGAAGTACCCGCTGTAGATGCCGCTGAAGGAGACCACGAGCACCACCAGGAACATCGCCACCGACGCTGTCCAGGTGACCTCCGAGACCCAGGTCCCGAGGGGAACGAGGGCCAGCCCCGCCGCCGTTGCGGCGAGGTTGGCTCGAGTTCGGCCCCAGGGCGATCCGCCGAAGTCGGCGATGCCCGTGAGGGCCACCGCGGTGAAGGTGGCCATGACCGTGAGCTGCAGATCCTGCACGACGTAGTTGCCCACCATGAAGCAGATGGTGGCCACCACGGTCACCCGAGTGGCCTTGCGCAGCGACTGCAGGTTCGGATCGTGCACGCTCGCCTCCCGCCCGCCCCGGACGAGCTGTCCGGTGACCGGCGCCGAGCGGCCACGTTACTGCTGGTGTCTCAGCCGCTCCGGGTCAACGCCTCGACGGAGCCGACGGCGTCTGCCAGCGGCCGGATCTTCGCTCGCGCCCGGACGTCGCCCAGGGCGGCAACGAGCGCGAGAAGGAAGCGCTCGGGCCGGATGCTGCAGACGCCGTGATCGCCGTGGACGGCGAACAGCGAGCAACCCGGGATGCTCTGGGCGAGGCGGAGCTGACGTCCCGGAGGCACGAGGTGGTCGGCCGTCGTCATCACCACGGCCGCGGGCTCCTGGATGGCGCCGAGCCAGGAGTCGGCTCGATAGCCCATGAGCGCCCGGGCGGCCTGCAGGATGGCGGCGGGATCGTGGCGACCGATCACGTCGAGAGCGGCCCGATGCAAGCCGGGTCGCATCAACCTCCGAGCACCGCCCGCCAGGAGGCGCACGGTCCGCAGCGCCGATCGCGGCACGCTGCCGGCGGGTCGGGCGCAGGCGGCGAGCGCGGACAGCGCCACCTGCTCGAGCGACGTCACCGCGAACTGACCAGCGGTGGCGCACAGAACCATCCCGACCACGAGCTCGGGGTGACGGCGCCACAGCAGCGTGGCCACCGGTCCACCCATCGAGTAGCCGACGGCGATGACCGGCCCGGTCCCGAGGACCTCGATCAGGGCAGCGGCGTCGTCGGCGCACGCCTCGAGCGAGAACGGCCCCCGTACACCCCCGCCGTGGCCGCGCTGGTCGAGGGCCACCACGTTGACGTGCTCGGAGAGCCCGGCGTAGCAGGAGCCCCAGTTGAGATCAGCCGTCGCCGTCCAGCCGTGGAGCAGCAGCACGGTCGGCGAGCCGAGGGGCCCCGCGACCTGGCGCACGCGGCACCGGCCTCTTCCCGGGAGCTCGATGTACCGCACGCATGAACCCGACATCGGTGAAAAAGATTCACCGGATCCTGGTTCTTACCCTTTCCTCATCGTGCGCCGGCGCTGAGAAAGGGCCTGAGCAGCAATCTTTTGTCCGAGATGATCGAATACGGCTGTTGAGCCCTACCACAATTTAGGTAATCGGGCGCGCCTCGAGGGGGAGTCGTCAGTTGGTGACCAGGAAGCGGGCGTGGTCGAGCGCCCGCAGTGAGACGCTGACTGTGGTCTCCTCCAGGGTCTCGCCCGACGCGCTGTGGAGGGGAACCGCGACCAGCGCCCGCCGCTGCCCGGGCGAGCCGTAGACCCGCTTGACCACACCCATCAGCCCGTCGACCCCCCACGGGACGACCACTCGCTGACCCTGCTCCGGTTCGCGGGACACCCTGAGCCACCTCCTGGGCTGCCACCTCGCCCTGATGCCAACAAAGTGGTAACCGATCGGGTTACCCTGGAAGCGGCGCCGTAAACGGCCAATGTCGCGGACGGGGAGTCCGGTCAGGGGGTGAACGCCAGGGACGGCGAGACCCCGGCGACGATGACGAACGTGAGCAGCCCGAGGCTCAGGGCGGAGATGCCGAGCAGACCGTGGAAGGCCGCGCCGCGGAACGGGCGGGCCAGGGCGACGATGAACGGAAAGGCGGCGATGAAGAACCGGGGTCGGGGCCCGAGCGCGCCCGAGGCGATGACGAAGGCCATCGCCGTCGCCGCGAAGATCGTCACCACCGCCGGGGGCTTCCAGCGCCAGAGAAGCACCGCCGCCACGACGAGCACGATCAGCATGATGGACGGCACGAGATAGTCGAAGACGCCGGGGTGCTGCAGGGCCTTGCTGAACTTGCCGATGGTGGCTCCATAAGGGTCGAAGCCACCCTCCCAGAAGTGCTTCTCGACCTGGTACCAGATGGTCAGGTCGCCCGTTCGTCTCCAGAGGTAGCCCTGATACGTGAGCCAGCCAAGCGGAGCCAGCAGAGGCGCGGCCAGGGCCAGCCACCGGCGGCCGGAACGGGCAGGCCTGGCCGCGGCCTGCTGGTCGAAGGCAGCACGGTCGAGGCTGGTTGGGTCCGTCTGCGCCGCGACCGGGTCGCGCCCGCCTCCGCCCTCGGGACGCCGGAGGATCGCCACTCCTGCCGCCCAGGCGCAGCAGGCGAACAGGGCCAGTCCTTCCGGAGAGGTGGCGCTGGCCGCGGCGGCGGCGAGACCCGCGATCAGCCAGCGCCCGCGCATGAGCGCGACGAGGCAGACCACGGCCAGGACCGCGAGGAGGCCCTCGGTGTAGACCATCGAGAGTGCCATGGCGCCTGGAAAGAAGCACCAGAGCGCGGTGGCCCGGTCGGCCGTGGCCGCGTCGATGAGCCAGCGCACGAAGGACCAGATCGCGACCGAGGCCGCCGCCCCGATCACGAACGAGGTCAGCACCCCCGCGTACAAGACGTTGAGGCCGGTGATGAACATGGTGATCCGCAGGAGCACCGGCAGGAGGGGCAGGAAGGCGACGGTGGGCGTGTACGGGCTCAGCGGGTGGAGCGAGGTGGTGTAGCCGTCATGGGCGATCCGCATGTACCAGCCGCCGTCCCACATCCCGAGGGCCTCGAAGAGCGGCCGTCCGGGGGGGTTCGTGGGCCACGGACCGTTGAACTGGTTGTGGGCCAGCCCGAGGTTGAGGTCGATCACCAGGCCGATGGCGAGCGTGATGGCGACCCTAGAGACGAGGTAGAGCCCGAGGGGGCGCGCCAGCGCCTTGGCCGCCGGCCAGGCGCGCTCGCGGGTCCGCTCGCTCAGGCGCGTCAGCGTGGCGGACAATCCGGGGAGGTCGGGTTGTGCGCGGACGGGAGTCCGCTCGCGAACATCAACCTCCGCCACTCGTCGCTCCTGCGATCGGGGCGCCGAGACACCCGGCCGCCGGCCGCGGGTCGGCGGTGTTCCGGGTCGGCTGCTCAAACTGGCGCCACCAGCTCGAGTTGGATGTTGTCGGGGTCACGAAAGACGAGAACGGCGCCGAATGGATCCTCGGCAACGGGAGAGTGATCGACTCCATTATCGCTCAGGCGCTCGCTCCACTCCTTCAACTCGGCCCTGCTGGCAACCCCGAAGCTGATGTGGTCCAACCCCGTGCGCGTCTCGTTGAAGGGCTCCCGGCGGTTGGCGGGATGCTGGTACAGGGTCAGGACGAGCGCGCCGCCGTCCGAGCGTAGGGTGACGAACGAGACCCCTGCCACTTCGACCTGGCGCAGGACGACCAGTCCGAGGACCCGCTGATACCACGGCGTGCTGCGAGCGACGTCGGTGACGGTCAGGGCAAAGTGATGGACGCCTGTCAGCTGGCTGGCCATGTCGGCGCTTGGCTCTCCTGTGCTCGGGCCCGCCTCCGGGGCCGTCATTGTCGTCGGGCCGGCCTCCCCACCCGGCTGGGGTTCTCAGCCTCGGTACCCATCCTCAGCCAATTTCCACAGTCTTCTCAGGATCATCCCAGCTTGGCATGCTGGCATAGGCGCCCACGAGGCTTCCGACCTGGATATGGCCTCGCCCGTCGGAGACGTTGGACTTGGGAGAATAGGGGTCGCTGAGGTGTCGTTCGTCCGGTCGAGGTCCCTCGCCCGCCTCAACCTGCGGCGCCGGGTACCGGTGAGGCTAAGCCGCCGCAGTGTCGTCGCCGCCGTCGTCGTGGTGGCGATCGTGGCCGGGGGGGTCACGGCGTGGCTGCTCACGAGGTCCGCCGGCACCCAGTACCGCACGGTGGCGGCCCAGCTGGGCACGGTGCGGCAGACCATCGGGGCGACCGGGACGATCCAGCCCACCAATACGGCCAACCTCGACTTCGCCACGAGTGGGCGGGTGGCCTCGGTCACCGTGCAACCGGGCCAACAGGTGGCCGCCGGCGTGACCATCGCGACCCTTGACACCACGAACCTGTCGGCACAGCAGAGCTCAGCCCAGGCGGCGCTGAACTCGGCCACATCGGCGCTGAACGCGGCGCAGGCCAAGCTGGCCGCTGAGCCGGCAAACGCCACCTCGCAGGCCATCGCCTCCGACCAGGCGTCGATCGCCCAGGCCCAGTCCCAGCAGGCCTCGGCGTACGCCCAGCTGACCCAGGCCCAGTCCAACATGGGCAGCGCCACGATCGTCGCCCCCTTCGCCGGCACAGTTGGCGCCGTCAACATCACCCCCGGCCAGTCGGTCTCCGGCGGTGGGTCCAGCGGTGCCAGCAGCAGCTCGAGCTCCTCGGGCGGCACCGGAGGGTCGTCCTCGGGCGCCGGCTCCTCGGGCTCCTCCTCCGGCTCGACGGGCGCCTCCGGTGCGAGCGGCTCCTCGGGATCGACGGGCTCCGCCGGCTCCTCCGGGTCTTCCGGCTCCGCCAGTTCCACGAGCCCGGCGATCGTTCTCATCTCTCCTGGCACGTTCAACGTGCAGGCGTCGGTCACCGACGCCCAGATCGGGAGGATCAAGATGGGCGACCAGGCCGTCATCACCCCCAATGGCGCCACCCAGCCCGTGTACGGCACGGTCTCGGCGATCACTCCGCTGGCGACGCAGACCTCGGGAGTCGCCAGCTTCCCGGTCACCATCGCCGTCACCGGCACGCCGCCAGGGCTCTTCGCCGGCGCGAGCGCCCAGGCGTCGATCGTGGTGCAGCAGACGAGCAACGTCCTGACCGTGCCCACGAGCGCGGTCCATACCGTCGGGTCCCGGAGCTTCGTGAACGTGCTGCAGGGCGGCAAGGAAGTCACCCGCACGGTCACCACCGGAGCGACGGACGCCGCTCGCACGGAGATCACCTCGGGGCTGTCCTCCGGTGACCAGGTGGTGCTGGCCAACCTGAATGCCTCCCTGCCGAGCAGCAACTCGACGCGGGCCGGCGGCTTCGGTGGAGGCGGCTTTGGTGGAGGCGGCTTCGGTGGCGGCGGGGGCTTCGGCGGAGGCGGTCGCGGCGGTGGCGGCGGCGGCTTCGGTGGAGGAGGTGCCGGTGGCGGAGCAGGTGGCGCTGCCGGCGGCCGATGACGGCGTCGGTCTTCGGTAGTGGGGCTGGCCCGGGAGGCCAGCCCGGGGGAACAGCTGGCCCGGGAGGCCAGCCCGGGGAACAGCTGGCCCGGGAGGCCAGCCCGGGGAACAGCTGGCCCGGGAGGCCAGCCCGGGGGAACAGCTGGCCCGGGAGGCCAGCCCGGGGGAACAGCTGGCGCCATTACAAGCGGGGTTCCGTCCGGGTCCGAACAGACTGCCACGCTGGACCGGTCGCTGATCGAGCTCCGCGACGTGCGCAAGGTCTACCGAACCGGCACCCTGTCGGTCGAGGCCCTGCGCGGCGTCTCGTTGACGATCTCGCAGGGCGAGTTCGTGGCCATCATGGGCCCCTCGGGATCCGGCAAGTCCACGATGATGCACATCATCGGCTGCCTGGACGTGCCCACCGAGGGCACCTACCGCCTGGCCGGTGACGACGTGGGGTCGATGACCGAGGCGGAGCTGGCGATCGTGCGCAACCGTCGCATCGGCTTCGTCTTCCAGCAGTTCAACCTGCTCCCCAGCCTCAGCGCCGGTCGTAACGTCGAGCTTCCCCTTCTCTACGCCGGCGACAATGATCGCGGGAACAAGGCCCTGGCCGCCCTGGCGCGGGTCGGGTTGGCGGAGCGGGTCCAGCATCGGCCGGGGGAGCTCTCGGGGGGCGAGCAGCAGCGGGTGGCTGTCGCCCGGGCCCTGGTCACGGACCCGTCCCTGATCCTGGCCGACGAGCCCACCGGCAACCTCGACTCGGTGGCGAGCGAGGACATTCTCCAGCTCTTCCAGGAGCTCAACCGGGCGGGTCGAACCGTCGTGCTGATCACCCACGAGCCCGATGTCGCCAGCTGGGCCAGCCGGATCGTGCGGTTCAGGGACGGTGTCGTCCAGGACCACGGCGGAGGTCCGGCGTGAACTGGGTGGAGACTCTTCGCACCGGGGCAGGAGCGATCGTCTCCCACCGTCTCCGCTCGATCCTCACCGTGCTCGGCATCCTCATCGGCATCGCCGCAGTCATTCTCACCGTCGGGCTGGGCGAGGGAGCGCAGGCGAACGTCAACTCGGCCATCCAGGCGCTCGGGACCAACCTGCTCGTCGTGTCGCCCGGCAGCACGACGTCCGGCGCCGTCCGAGGCGGCTTGGGATCGTCGAACACCTTGACGCTCGCCGATGCGAACGCGCTCCAATCACACCTGGACGCGCCCGACATCGCCGCCGTGGCCCCCTCGGCCCAGCGGACCATCTCGATGACGGCAGGATCGGCGAACTGGACGGCTCCGGTCGTCGGGACGACCACGTCGTACATGGGAGTCCGCAACCGCCAGCTCGCCGAGGGCAGCTTCTTCACCAGCAGCGACGTGGCCAGCCAGAACCAGGTGGCTGTCCTGGGGCCAACCACGGCGGCCAATCTGTTCGGATTCGCCAACCCCGTCGGCCAGACGGTGAACATCAACGGCATACCGTTCCGGGTGAGCGGTGTCCTGACCTCAGCCGGCAGCTCGTCGAGCACCAACCAGGACGACATGGCGGTGGTCCCCGTCACCACTGCCCAGAACCAGCTGTTCGGGGGGACCACCCGCACCAGCGTCAGCTCCATCTTCCTGGAGGCCTCGAGCAAGGACACTTTGTCGGCCGCGTACCAGGAGGCCAACTCGCTGCTCCTGGGCGCCCACCAGATCACCAATCCCACTCAGGCCGACTTCACCATCACCACGCAGTCCTCGATCCTGTCGACGGCGACGTCGGTGGACAAGACGCTCACGGTGCTGCTGGCCGGGATCGCCGCCATCTCCCTCCTGGTGGGCGGGATCGGTGTGATGAACATCATGCTCGTGTCGGTCACCGAGCGCGTGCGGGAGATCGGCTTGCGCAAGGCGTTGGGAGCGACACCTGGAGTCATCCGCGCCCAGTTCCTCGTCGAGGCCTCGATCCTCGGGCTGGCCGGTGGCGTCGGCGGGGTGGTGCTCGGCCTGATCGGCGCCGAGGTGGTGCCGCAGGTCACGACCAACGCCGTGTCCATCTCGGTGCTGGCGACCGTGGGGGCCGTCATCGTGGCAGGGGGCATCGGAGTCGTCTTCGGCGTCTACCCCGCGTCGAGGGCCGCCCGCCTCTCGCCAATCGACGCCCTGCGCAGCGAATGATGCCCTCGAACCAACCACTCCGCCGTGTGGCGGCGGAACGATAGGGAGCTGCTACGACATGTCAGCACCGACCATCACCGCCAGGAAGCGACCAGTCGTCGTCGGGCTGGGAGTGCTGGCGCTGGCCGCCGCCGCCTGCGGTGGCGCCAGCACGGCATCGACCAAGCCAGCTTCGAACCAGAGCGCGACGACCACCGCGCCCGGCAACACGCCACCACCCGGGGCTTTCGGCACGGCGGCCGCCGTGTCCGGCTCGTCGCTCGAAGTGCAGAATCCGACGACGGGCCAGGTGACCGTGAACATCAGTCCGAGCACGACGATCACCCAGACCGTGCCCGCCACCGTCGCCGACCTCGTGACCGGTGTCTGTGTGGCGGCCAACGCGGGCCCGGGCGCCACGACGACACCGGGGCAGCCCTTCACCGCCCGGACCGTCGCCATCAGCCAGCCCGGCGCCAACGGGTGCACACCGGGCGCCGGTGGGTTCGGCGGGTTCGGGGCGCGCGAGCCGGCAACGGCGGTGCCGGTGGCGGCGCGGGAGGCTCGAGCACGACCCCTCCTGCCAACGGCCGCAACGGCAACCGCAACGGGGCGCGGCGCTTCGCCGGCGCCTTCGGCAAGGTCGCATCGGTCTCCGCGCCGACATTCGGCGTGCAGGGCAACAACCGCAGCGGCGTCGCCACGACGACCACCGTCACCACCGACGCCTCCACCACATTCACCAAGGTCGTGAGCGCAAGCCAGTCGAACCTGGCCGTCGGCCAGTGCATCGCCGCCACCGGTCCCTCTGACCAGACGGGAGCCGTCACCGCCAACTCGATCGCCATCCGCCCGCCGGGGCCGAACGGTTGCTTCACCGGCCGCGGGGGTCAGGGTGGTCCGGGGGGCGGCAACATCGGTCCGGGCTCGACGACCTGACCCCTCGCTGCCCCCGCGTCGGCGTCTGGAGCGGCGTTCTGCGATGATACGGACGCTGGCCGGTCCCGAGGAGACGAGGAGTGACGCCCGTGGCCGACCTCTTCCCGCGAGGCTCGGTGATCAGGAGGGTGAACGCCGAGCCGGCGCTGTTCTTCGCCGCCGGCCGGGCGTTGCTGCTGCAGCTGGCTCACCCGGCGGTGGCGCAGGGGGTGGCCGATCACAGCGACTTCCAGTCCAACCCGTTCCGGCGGCTGCAGGGGACCCTGGAGGCGACGTACGCGGTGGTCTTCGGCTCGGAGGAGCTCGCCACCGCCGTCGGCCGACGCATCCAGCGGATGCACGGCTTCGTGGCCGGGGCGAGCTATCGGGCCAACGACCCGGCCAACCTCCTGTGGGTGCACGCCACGCTCACCGACTCGGCCCTTGGCGCCTACACGGACCTGGTCGAGGTGTTGTCACCCGGCGACACCGCCACCTACTACCGGGAGATGATGCTCGTCGCCGAGGTGTTCGGCCTGCCGGCGGCAGACCAGCCGGCGAACGTCGGCGAGTTCCGCGCCTATGTCGACGAGATGGTGGGGACGCTGAGGGTCTCCGACGAGGGCCGTCGATTGGGCAACGACGTGCTGTACCCCGCGCTTCCCACGGGCCTGCGCGTCGCGCTGGGACCGGCCCTCGCCCTCAATCGTCTGGTGGCAGTGGGCACCACGCCCGCGGCCCTCCGCGAGCAGTTCGGGTTCCCGTGGGACCGGCGGGACGAACAGCGTCTCGCCCAGGTTCGCTCGGCGGCGGCGCGCGCGTTCGGGCTTGCGCCTCGCCCGATGCGCACGACGCCCGGGTGGCTCAACGGCCGCATCCTGCTCCGGCAGGCGGAGCGGCACGCCGCCGGTGGCCTCAGGGCCGAAACGCCCGCCGCCTAGCGGATCCCACGATGTACCCCGGCGAGCATGCCAGGCGCCATCCCGACAAGGCGGCGTTCGTCATGGCGGCCACGGGCGAGACGGTCGGCTTCGGTGAGCTGGAAGCCCGGACCAACCGGCTGGCGCACTTGTTCCGGGACCGTGGTCTTCGGCGCAGGGACCACGTGGCCATCTTCATGGAGAACAACGCCCGGTATCTGGAGACCGAGGCGGCCGCGGAGCGCACGGGGCTGTACTACACCTGCATCAACTCCTACCTCACGGCCGACGAGCTCGCCTACATCGTCAACGACTCTCGGGCTCGGATCCTGATCGTCTCTGCCGCCAAGCGCGAGGTCGCTCTGGCGGCGGCGCCCATGTGCCCCGACGTGGAGCTATTCCTGATGGTGGGCGGGGGCGACGACGGGCCGTTCCAGCCCTACGAGGAGACGGTGGCCCCCTACCCCGCCGATCCTGTCGCCGACGAGCAGCTCGGGCTGGCCCTGCTGTACTCGTCGGGAACCACCGGTCGGCCCAAGGGCATCCTCCGTCCCATGCCCGACGCGCACCCCGGCGATCCGCTCGCGCTCCTGACCTTCCTGCAGCGGCTGTGGCGGATGCGGGAAGGCATGACGTACCTCTCGCCGGCCCCCCTCTATCACTCGGCACCGCAGGCGAGCGTGGCGTTGTCGCTGCGCCTCGGTGCAACCGCGATCATCATGGAGCGCTTCGACGCCGAGCAGTTCCTCCGCCTGGTCGAACGTCACCGGGTCACGCACTCCCAAGTCGTGCCGACCATGTTCAGCCGCATCCTCAAGCTGCCCGAGGAGGTCCGAGCGGCGTACGACATGTCGTCCCTCGAGACGATCATCCACGCGGCGGCGCCGTGCCCGGTGCCGGTCAAGGAGCAGATGATCGAGTGGTGGGGGCCCATCATCGTCGAGTACTACGCGGCGACCGAAGGTAACGGGTGCACCTTCTGTGACTCCGCCGAGTGGATGGCCCACCGGGGAACGGTGGGGCGCCCCGTGCTGGGGAAACCGGCGATCCTCGACGACGACGGCGAGGAGTGCGCGGTGGGGACGGCGGGCACCGTGTGGTTTCGCGGGGCGACGAACTTCGAGTACTGGAACGACCCGGCGAAGACGGCCGAGTCACGAGACCCGACCGGGACCATGAGCACCGTTGGCGACGTCGGCTACCTCGACGAGGACGGGTACCTGTACCTGACCGATCGACGGACGTACATGATCATCTCGGGCGGAGTGAACATCTACCCACAGGAAGCCGAGAACCTTCTCGTGACGCACCCCAAGGTGCTCGACGCCGCCGTCATCGGGGTCCCCAACGACGACCTCGGCGAAGAGGTGAAGGCCGTCATCGAGCCGGCCGAGGGGGTCGCTCCGGGGCCCGAGCTCGAGCGCGAGCTCGTCGAGTTCTGCCGGGCACACCTGGCGAGGTACAAGTGCCCGCGCTCGGTCGACTTCGATC
Source organism: uncultured Actinomycetes bacterium (assembly GCA_963717645.1). Taxonomy (GTDB): domain Bacteria; phylum Actinomycetota; class Acidimicrobiia; order Acidimicrobiales; family AC-9; genus AC-9. The sequence goes on from CAVQWQ010000034.1 coordinate 162,055, forward strand.
CCAGCCTGCCCCGGCTCCCGACGGGCAAGCTCTACAAACGCGTCCTGCGCGACCGGTACTGGTCGGAGCACCGATCGAGGATCGTCTGACGGGAACGATCCCGCCGGCATGGAGACTGTCCGCGTGGAACCGAGGTGATGTGCGAGGGGAGCCGGCGCGTCGCCCCGGGCGTCGATCAGCCGCTCGCTCCGAGGCCACCGAGGTGACCCCCGCCGTCGACGACGAGGACGTGGCCGGTGATCCACGAGGCGAGGTCGCTGGCGAGGAACACGGCGGCGTCGGCGATGTCGTCGGGCTGGCCGAGGCGCCGGAGCGGCCACGGCCAGGAGTCCTGGTCGCCGCCCGACTGCCACAGGGCGCGAGCGAAATCGGTCTTGACCAGCCCGGGCGCGATGGCGTTCACCCGTACCTGCGGGCCCATCTCGGTGGCGAGGTGCTTGGTGAGATGGATGAGGCCCGCCTTGGTGACGTCGTAGATGCCGATGGGGCCCCCGTGGGTCATCCCGCCGACGGACGAGATGTTCACGACCGTGCCGCCGCCGGCCTGGAGAGCCTGTCGCCACGCTTCCTGGGTCCATGCGAGCGGTCCCCGCAGGTTCACCTCCATCGTCTTGTCGTAGCGCGGGAGGTCGATGTCGATGGCTCGGCCCAGGTAGGGGTTCGTGGCCGCATTGTTCACCAGGATGTGCAGGCCGTCGAAGCGCTCGATGGTCGCCGCCACACAGGCGCGGGCCTGGTCCGGGTCGCCGGCGTTGGCGGCGAAGACGGCGGTCTCACCCTCGATGCCCGCCGCCGTCTTCTCGAGGGCCTCCTGCTTGCGAGATGAGAGCATCACGCGCGCCCCGTTCTCGGCGAACGCCCGGGCGATGGCGGCCCCGATTCCTTTCGACGCCCCGGTGACCAGGGCAACCTTGCCGTCGAGTCTCACATTGCTTGCCAATTCGCTTCTCCTCATCGTGCTGACAACTACTGCGTCAGGAGACCTCGTATGACCGCCAATGAATGGATCCGGGCCTTCGCCGACGAGCTGGGCGTCCCACCGCCGGACGAGGCGACCGTCGAGCAGCTACTCGCCCTGGCGGCGGTCGCCGCTCACCAGTCCGAGCGCACGGCGGCCCCCATCGCCTGCTTCCTGGTGGGGCGGTCCGGCCTGGACCCTGTGCGCGCCGGCAGGGTGGCCGCCGGTGTGCACGAGACCGGTCAGTCGTAGTACCGATAGACGACCTCGGCCACACACGCCGGCTTGTCCTGGCCCTGCACCTCGATCGTGAGGCCGATGATCGCCTGCACGCCGCCACCTGCCACGTCGTCCACGCTCTGCAGCGTGGCGCCGAGACGGAGGTTGGCGCCGACTGGGAGGGGGCTCGGGAAGCGCACCTTGTTGCATCCGTAGTTCAGGCCCATGGACATGCCCTCGACCGCGAGGATCTGGCTGAGGAGGGCAGGGCCCAGGGACAGGGTGAGGTAGCCGTGGGCGATGGGGCCGCCGAACGGTCCCGACTTGGCCTTCTCGACGTCGACGTGGATCCACTGGTGGTCGCCGGTCGCGTCGGCGAACAGGTTGACCTGCTCCTGGGTCAGCTCCTGCCACTCGCTGAAGCCCAGGTGCTCGCCGGCCTTGGCCCTGAGCTCGTCCAGTCCCTTGACGATGGTTGGCATGGGGAAACCATAGGACCGGCCCGCCAGACGCGCTACTGCCGGGGGAGCCGGCTGGCTGTAGCCTGGACGCGTGGTCTTGACCCTGATCCTGCTGTTCGTGGTCCTGTTCATTGCGTTGCCGTTGGCCGGGCTCGCGGCCTGGGCCTTGATCAGCACGGTCGTCGTCGGCCTGATCATCGGCGGCCTCGGTCGTCTCCTGGTGCCGGGCCACCAACCGATCGGCCTGCTCACCACGTTTCTGCTGGGTCTGGTCGGGTCGATCGTCGGTGGCTTCCTGGGCAATCACGTCATCCACACCGGGGGCTTCGTGACAGTGCTGCTCGAGATCGGGGTCGCCGCCGTGCTGGTGGCGACCGTGTCAGGCGTCGACAACCGGCGCGCCCTCGGCGGAGGCCGAGGCTCCCGCGGTTCTCTGTACTAGTAGCGCCGCTCAGTAACCCGCACCGACGCCTGCGGGACGGAGCTGGTCTGTTTGACGACCTCAGCAGCAGGGCTGTTGGCGGAGCAGCGCGGTACGCTTCAGGTGGCGAGCGACGACATCGTCGCCAGCGACGAGCACGTGGTCGGGCTGCAGCGGACCACCGCCCAGCGGAGCGGCAAGTCGTTCGCGACCACCGGGTCTTCGTCTTCCTCGATGCCGCCGTCGTAGCTCCGGCCAGTGCGGCCGCGGCTACGACGGCGCCGAGAGGCCAGAGGGTTCCATTCCTGCCTCGGGGGCGGTCCCCGGCGGGTCGGTGGGCAGGCGGATGGTGAAGGTCGCGCCCCCTCCGTCGGTCTCGGAGACGCCGACGCTGCCGCCGTGGGCGGCGACGATGGCGGCGACGATGGAGAGGCCGAGCCCGGCGCCGCCGTGCTGGCGCGACCGTGACACCTCGGCCCGGTAGAAGCGTTCGAACGCCTTCTCGGCCTGCTCAGTGCTGAGTCCCGGCCCATCGTCGGACACCTCGACGATGGCGTCCGACGCTTCTCTGGCCACGCGCACCGTGCTCCTGGTGCCGGCAGGGGTGTGGGCGCGGACGTTGGCCAGCAGGTTGTCGATCACCTGGCGGAGCCGGGGCGCGTCCCCGACGACCTCGATGGGCTCGCTGGCGACGACCTGTGCCGGCCACGACGGGTCAACCGTCCGCGCCGCGTCGACGGCCTCGGCGGCGACGCGCACCAGCTCCACCGGTCGACGCTCGAGCGGTCGACCCTCGTCGAGCCGAGCCAGGAGCAGCAGGTCCTCGACGAGCAGTCCCATCCGCGCGGTCTCGGAACGGACGCCCGCCATCACCCGCGCCAGGTCGTCGGGCTGGGCGCTCGCTCCGCGGTCGAACAGCTCGGCGTAGGCGGACACCGCGGCCAGCGGCGTGCGGAGCTCGTGGGAGGCGTCGGCGACGAAACGGCGGAGGCGCTCTTCGGAGCGTCGCAGCTCCGCCTCCGTTCGGTCCCGCTGCTTGAAGGCGTCCTGGATCCGTTCCAGCATGGCGTTGAGGGCGCGGGCCAGCCTGCCCACTTCGGTCGTCGGGCGGGCCTCGGGCACGCGACGGGTGAGGTCCCCCTCGGCGATCGCATCCGCCGTCTGCTCGACCTGTTCCAGCGGACGTAGCCCGACTCGCACCACCCACCATCCGAGGGCGGCGGCAGCCGCCAGGGCGCCGCCGGTGACGGCCAGCTCGATGAGCAAGAGGCGGTGGAGGCTGCCCGCCGTGTCGGTGAGCGGGGCGGCGAGGATCAGCTGGTCGCCGCCCACGAGGGCCGAGGCCCGAACCCGGAACTGCGGACCTCCCTGGTTCGCCGTCCCCACGGTGAGGTAGGTCGTCGGCTCGCCCGGTCCCGACGGTTGGCCCAGGTTGATGTGGGCCGGCAGGGCGGGGGACAACTGCTGGCCGCCGCGCACGAAGGCGGGCACGTCGCCCAGGTTCTGGGCTCCCGGGCCCCGAACCTCGACGAACATCCCCGGCGCCAGACGGGCCACGGTGCCGACATCGAGGCTCTGTCCGCTGTTCAGCGCCTGCTCGAGCGGCGGATGGGCCGTCTCGAGGGAAGCGTCGACCTGGTTGAACAGGAACGACTTGAACGAAGAGTACGTGGCCACGTCCGCGGCGATCAGCGCTGCAAGGGCGACCGCGCCGACGGCGATGAGAAGGCGCGCCCGGAGCGACACTACGACCCTGGCTCTCGCAGGGAGTAGCCGACCAGGCGGATGGTCTGGATGAGCGGAGGACCGAGCTTGTCCAGCTTCTTGCGCAGGTAGCTCACGTAGGTCTCGACCACGCTCGGATCACCTCCGAAGTCGTAGTGCCACACGTGGTCCAGGATCTGTGACTTCGAGAGCACCCGGCGCGGGTTCAGCAGGAAGAAGCGGAGGAGGGAGAACTCCGTGGCGGTCAGCCGCAGGGGGGTACCGTCCCGCCAGACCTCGTGCGTGTCGTCGTCCATCTCCAGGTCGGCGAACCGCAGCCGGCCATCGGTCTCCTGCTCACCCTGGGTCCGACGGAGGATCGCCCGGGTGCGGGCGACCACCTCGGCCAGCGAGAACGGCTTGGTCACGTAGTCGTCGCCGCCGATGGTCAGGCCGGCGACCTTGTGCTCCAGGGCGTCACGGGCCGTCAGGAACAGCACCGGCACCCGCAGCCCGTCCTGTCGGAGGCGACGGGTCACCTCGAGGCCGTCGAGGTCGGGCAGCATCACGTCCAGCACGATGAGATCCGGCGGGTGCTCCTGGGCCGAGGAAAGCGCGGCCCGCCCTGTGGACGCGCGGGCTACGTCGAAGCCCTCGTAGCGCAGCGACGTCGCCACCGCGTCGACGATCGACTCCTCATCGTCCACGACCAAGATCCGCTGCGCCGCTCCGTTGCCCATCGGGGTCACCTCACCCTCGCGCCGGCCTCCTGGGCCGACCAGCTTCCCGGGGCCGGCCTCCTGGGCCGACTTGTACCACAAGGTTCGTCGGGCGATCAGGGAGCCCGCTGTGGTCATGCTGTGTCCCAGCTGGGAATCCGGTTCGAGAGGCCAGCATCGGCCAACTTCTCACCGTGCACCCAGCGGGCGCCCGGGGCGGCCCAACCTGGCCGGCTGACACTCGCCACCAGGCAAGTCCGGAGGCCGGCCCGGGAGGCCGGCCCGAAGACCGAGGCCGGCCCGGGAGGCCGGCCCGGGAGGCGAGGTCGACGATGCGAGAGGAAGCGATCAGGGCTCGAGCACTCGGGCTGCGACGGGTCTCACGCCTGACCCGCTGGGCGCTGGCGGGTGGGCTGGCGCTGACCGGGGCCCTGTCGGCGACGGCCGCCGCGGTCTACTCGGGCCACTCGTCGGCGGGCGTCACCACCCCGGGCTCGGGCGACAGCTCGAGCTCGTCGAGCAGCGGGACGAGCAGCGGCAGCGGCCAGTCGTCGAGCACCGGCCAGCTCCAGTCGCCCTCGAGCACCCCGAGCTCGTCGAGCTCGTCCAGCGGATCGAGCCACGCCACCTCTGGGGGCTCGTGATGGCGGCGTCCATGGGCCGCCCTCCCGGGCCGGCCGCGTCCATGGGCCGCCCTCCCGGGCCGGCCGCGTCCATGGGCCGCCCTCCCGGGCCGGCCGCGTCCATGGGCCGCCCTCCCGGGCCGGCCGCGTCCATGGGCCGCCCTCCCGGGCCGGCCGCGTCCATGGGCCGCCCTCCCGGGCCGGCCGCCGTCGGGCGGTGTGAGCTCCGCGCCCTCGGTACCGGGGCGGTGGTCCTCACCACCGATGCACGCCAGCTGGAGCCGGCTCTCACCGCCGTCGTGGAGGAGGTCGCGGCCGTTGACATCGCGTGCAGCCGATTTCGCGACGACTCCGAGCTGGCCGCGGTCAACCGCGGCGGCGGCCGTCCCGTCCACGTCGGTCCCTTGCTGATCGAGGCCGTGGAGACGGCGCTGCGGGCGGCTCGGCTCACCGACGGTGACGTGGATCCCACGGTGGGCGAGGCCATCCGCGTCCTTGGCTACGACCGGGACTTCGGCGCCCTGGCCCCGACCGGGCGACCGGTGGTCCGGGTTGCCGCCGTGCCGGGGTGGCACGAGGTCAGGGTGGATCGGCGTCGCCAGCTGGTGGCCGTGCCCAGAGGTGTGAGCCTCGACCTGGGCGCCACGGCCAAGGCGCTCGCGGCCGACCGGGCGGCCAGTCGGGCAGCCTCCGCTGCGGGGTGCGGGGTGCTCGTCAGCCTCGGCGGGGACATCGCCACCGCCGGAGAACCACCGGACGGCGGCTGGTCGGTGCGCATCGCCGACTGGCACGCGGCCGAACCCGAGGCCCACAGCGAGATCGTCCAGGTGTGCTCGGGTGGTGTGGCTACATCGTCGACGACGGTCCGCCGGTGGTCGCGTGGCACCGAAGAGCTGCACCACGTCGTCGATCCGACCACGGGCCGCTCGGCGGAGGTCGTCTGGCGAACGGTATCGGTGGCCGCCGCCACCTGCGTCGACGCCAACGTGGGCGCCACCGCGGCAATCATCCGGGGCGACCGGAGCCCGGCGTGGCTGGCCTCGTCGGGACTTCCCGCCCGCCTCGTCCGACCCGATGGCTCCGTGGTCAGGGTCGGAGGCTGGCCGGCGCCGGAGGTGGCGGCGTGAGCAACAAGGCGCTGTGGTACCTGACGCGAGGCAGTGGGGCCGTGATCCTGCTACTGCTGACGCTGGCGCTCGTGCTCGGCATCCTGACCTCCTCGCGGTGGGTGAGGGAGCGCTGGCCACGCTTCGTCGTCGAGGGACTGCACTGCAACCTGTCGCTCATGGCGACGGTGTTCGTCGGCATCCACATCACCAGCGCGGTGCTGGACGGCTACGTGCCGATCCACTGGATCGACGCCGTCGTGCCCTTCGGCGCCTCCTACAGCCCCTTCTGGCTGGGCCTCGGTGCACTGGCGCTCGACATCTTCGCCGCCGTCGCCCTCACCAGCCTGGTGCGGGCCCGGCTCGGCTACCGGGCCTGGCGCAGTGTGCACTGGTTGGCGTACGCCTGCTGGGTCCTGGCCGTCGCCCACGGCATCGGGATCGGAAGCGACCGGGCCCAACTCTGGATGCTCACCCTCGATCTCGTCGCCATCGCTTCAGTGCTGGGCGCGGTCGCGTGGCGGGTCGGTCGTCGAGGCCGCCGTCCCGTGGGCGCCGGCGGGCGGGTCCTGGAGGCGCAGTCGACGTGACGTATCGTCGTCGGTCGTGAACGACACCGTGCGGTACGAGATCGACGGGCACGTGGCGACCATCACCTACAACCGCCCCCAGGCGCTGAACGCCATCAACGGCGAGATGCGTCGGGGGCTCAACGACGCGTTCGCCGCCTTTCGTGACGACGAGGGCGCGTGGGTGGCCATCGTCACCGGACAGGGCCGGGCGTTCTGCGCCGGGGCCGACATGCGCGACGGGGGCGCGGCAGCGGGGGAGTTCGCCGGGTCGTTCTGGGAGAAGCCCACGCTCAACTCGTTCGAGAGTGGGTGGGAGATCTTCAAGCCGGTCATCGCCGCCGTGAACGGCCACTGCCTGGGCTATGGACTCACGCTGGTGACGTGGTGCGATTTCGTGATCGCCAGCGAGCGGGCCGAGTTCGGCTTTCCCGAGGTGCGCCTCGGGGTGCCCACGATCGTGGGAGCGATCCGGCTTCCGCAGCGGATCAGCTGGCAGCACGCCATGGAGCTGCTGCTCACCGGCGAGCGGATCGACGCCCACCGGGCCAGGGAGATCGGCCTGGCCGGCTGGGTCGTGGCCCACGACGATCTCATGGCCGAGGCTCGGCACCTGGCCGACCGACTGGTACGGGCCGCGCCGCTGGCGGCGCGAGCGACCAAGGAGGTGGCGGTGCGGTCGGAGCACCTGTCGTCGCTCGAGGCGATCCGTTTCGGGGAGACGATGCGCAAGGTGGTGGCGACCACCGCCGACGCCGCCGAGGGGCTCGAGGCGGCGCGAGACGGCCGATCACCCCGATGGACGGGTCGCTGAGCACTGGCCTCGGGCCGGCCTCCGGGGCCGGTGCCCTCGGGTCCCGACTGTCACCTGGACCGGGCTGGATCTAACCTCGTTCGTCGTGCCGTTGTGGAGACGATCGGGGGAAGCCGAGCGTGCTCCTCGCTGACGTCGAACAGGTCTCGCCGTCGGTCCAGCTGCACCAGCTGCTCGGGTCCTGGCAGCTCGGACGCGGCTTCGGTCTCGTCGCCTTTCTCCTCCAGGTCGCCGCCGCCGCGTGGTACGTGGCCGCCGTGGTGCGACTCCGCCGCCGGGGGCGCAGCTGGTCGGCGTGGCGGACCATGGCCTTCCTGGCCGGCGTGGTCGTGCTGGACATCGCTGTCGTGTCGGGACTGGCGTCCTACGACGATCAGGTCTTCGTGGTGCACGTCGTCCAGCACCTTCTGCTGATGATGGTGGCCCCGCCCCTGCTCGCCCTCGGCGCGCCCATCACGCTGGCCATCCAGGCGGCCAGGCGCCCGCTCCAAGGACGGATCGTCCGTTTCCTCCACTACCGGGTCGTGCGCGTCCTGACCCTGCCGCTCGTGGCCGCGGCGCTGTACTACGGCTCGATGTACGTGGTCTTCCTGACCTCCTTCTATCCCTTCTCCCTCCGGCACCCGCTGATCCACGACCTCAGCCATGTGGTGATGTTCTCGCTCGGGTGCCTGTTCTGGTGGCCCATGATCGCCGTCGACCAGCTGCCGAACCGGCCGTCGTTCGGGGTCAGGATCGTCGCCATGTTCGTCGGCATGCCCATCGAGGTGTTCCTCGGCGTGGTCGTGATGAACTTCGGCCACCCCATCGCCCCCCAGCACACGCTGTCGGACACCCAGGCCGGTGGCGCCCTGTTCTGGGGGGCCAGCATGTTGATCACATTCGCCGCCGCGATGGTGATGTTGGCCCAGTGGATGAGCCAGGAGGAGCGGCGCGCCGCTCGACACGATCGCGCCGTCAGCGCCGGGGAGACGCGTCGCCAGGAGATCTGGGAGGCGGCCTGGGCGGCCAAGATGGGCGCACGTCGGCCGCAGCCGGGTCAGGCGTCGCCAGCGGCGACGCTGAACGAAGACACGAGCCGATGACCGACGGCGGGACCACGGTCGGGACGCTCCGCGCTCGCCGGCGACTCCGCAAGGCTGGGCCCTTCGGCATGCTGGCGCTGGCGCTGGCGGGGGCGCTCACCGCTTCCGCGTGCGGCGGGCCGTCATCGGCGTCCCCGTCGGCGCCGCCCCAGTCGTTCGGCATCGTCCAGGACCGACCGGTGCCCGACGTGCCACTGGTCGACCAGAGCGGACGACCGACCAGCCTGGCCGCTTTTCGGGGCAAGGACGTGGTGCTGGCCAACTTCCTTTCGCTGTGCCAGGACGAGTGCCCGATGATCACGGGCGCGTTCATCGCCATGCAGCGCGACGTGCAGGCGGCCGGGCTCGGGAACAGCGTGGCTTTCGTGGAGGTGAGCGTCGACCCCGGCCGGGACACGCCCGCCCGGCTGGCGGCGTACTCCCAGCAGTTCGGGGCCACGTGGCCTCTCCTGACTGGTACGCCGACGGACCTGAGCAAGCTGTGGAGCTTCTTCGGCGTCTCCTACCAGCAGGTCCCTGAGGATCAGCCCCCCAAGCTCGACTGGTGGACACACCAGCCACTCACCTACGACGTCACGCACACGGACGGCTTCATCCTGCTCGACGCCAAGGGCAACGAGCGCTTCATCACCGTCAGCCCGCCCGACCTGCACGGCCAGCTCGGGTCCTCGCTCAAAGGACTGCTGAACGACGGGGGAGTTCGCAACCTCGAGCACCAGCAGTCGCCGTCCTGGACCGAGCCGCAGGCGCTGGCCGCCCTGGGCTGGCTCGTGGGGCGGACCATCCCGCAGGCGAGTGGCTGACGGGCGCCTCACGGGTGGCTGCGCCCGGTGGATGGTGAGCGGCGCAGACCGTACGTAGCCTGCGCAACGTTGCATTCGACGCGGGCACCCGGTACCTTGACGATGGGCATGGAGGCGGGTACATGTCTCCGCTGAGCAGTCCGGAGTGACCTTCGCCCGGCCTCCGGTGGCGGGACGGCTCGGTGACGACAGGCGGCGTGGCGAGCCCCGGGGGGCCAGGCTGATGAAAGCGGTGGATCCGCTGCTCAAGAACGAGTACTCCAAGCGTGTCTACGCGCGCCTGGGCCTTCGCAAGCCGTTTGCGACCCAGCAGCTGACGCGTCACTACCGCATGCCCGTGCTCCAGGAGAACGGTGGCCACGCCGTGATGCGGCCCTACTCCGGTCCGGAGATTCCCTCGAGCGAGTGGTCCAGCCTCGAGTACTCGACCCCGCCGACCGATCCGACGACCTGGTTCGCACCGCTCGCCACAGCCACGGGTGAGAACATCCTGCGAGGATTCTGGGATTACGGAAAGCCGGACCTCGACGGCATCTGGACCTCCAACGCCGATCGGGCACCCGGTCTCGTCCGATACGTGGACTCGCTCGGCAACCGCTTCGGGCGCATCCAGATCATCCGTCAGGAGCCGACCTCCGTCAGGGAGGCCCGCTGGGGTCTGCACCTCGACGACAACAACCGCCTCAATCCGATGGTCAACGGGTGGGTCGTCAGGCTGTGGTTGCAGCTGACCGACGATCCCGACAGTGCCCTGGTGCTCAGACGCGATCAGTTCGACCGAGCCAACGAGGTGCGCGTCCCGCTCAGCAAGGGCGCCCAGATCCTGATCGACTCCGAAGCCGTCTTCCACTCGGGCTGCCACAAGGGGCCTGACCGACGGTACGCGCTGATCGCCAGCCTCGAGAGCACCGAGCACATGGACGACTTGGTGCGGAGCCAGCTGCCGTAGCTCGAAAGGCTGGCGCAGAACGAGTCACCCCCACGACGGGGACAACAATGTGACCTTGGGTTACCCTGGGAAGCTCTGAACCCCCGAACGGGGGGAAAGGGGGGACGATGGGCAACGGACCCGCGGCGGACGTCGCTATTCGGGTGAACAAGAAGCTGCTGATCGGCGGGGCGGCGCTGGTTGGGATCGGAGGTGGCTTGGCGGCGATGGGAGTCCTGCTGGGCAGCACCGCGGTCGCTTCGGCGATGCGCCAATGGGTGCGACAGCTCGATCAGCCGCCGAGCGAGATGGCGCGGCAGCAGTGGAACAAGGCCCGGGCGGCGACGCTCGCCGGCACGAAGGCCTGGCAGGGCGGGTCCGACTAGCCAGAAGCAGGCCCGGCGGCAGGTTCACCCCGTCCGCCAGCTGCGAATCATCCGGGAAGGGTGATGCCCGCCGCCTCGGATAACCGTACCGTTCTCGACAGGGAGGGCGCGGAAACGCGCCTGACGACAGAGGAGGCACGAGGCTATGCAGACCCAAGGGACCCAGTCGGGCCGGGGGACCGGGTGGAGAGCTTTCGCCGGCTTCATGTTGGTGATCGTCGGCTTCTTGAACCTCATCGACGCGATCGTCGCCATCACCAACGCGACGTACTACCAGCACGTGGCGGGCAACAACGGCATCAGCCTGCCCGTCACCAACACGATCCATACCTGGGGCTGGGTCGAGCTGGTGCTCAGCATCATCCTGCTGATCGCGGGGTTCACCGTCCTGTCAATGGGGCCGGCCATCCTGTCCCGCACCATCGGCGTGCTCGCCGCCGGGCTGAACCTGCTCTTCCACCTCGCCTACCTGGCTCACTTCCCGTTCTGGTCGTTCACCATGATCATCATCGACATCCTGATCATCTACGGCCTGATCGCCCGGGTGGAGGAATACGACGTGCAATGAGCGACGGCGGACCGCAGAGCGGTGATGTCACGCTTCCGATCATCCATGTCCGGCTGGCTCCGGAGCACGTGGCCTACTTCGCCGCCCTCGGCGTCCTCACGGCGCTCGAGGTCATCGAGTGGCCGTTGACAGCGGTGATGATCGGAGGCCAGATCCTCGCCACCCATGCGCACCGACGGATCGTGCGGGAGCTCGCCGCGGGAGTCGACGAGGCCGTCTGACTCACCCGCTGCACGAGGGCGGCGCGACGGGCGGTGGCGGACCGCCGATGCGGCGAGCCGGCTCAGTGATGGAACGAGCTCCGGTGCTCGCCGACCCCGCCGCCGGTGCGGTCGAGGGCCGCAACGGATCGGCGGAGGTCGTCCAGGAACAGGTCGGCGGCGTCCTTGCTGCCCTGTCGCACGACGACCCGGCAGGCGGCGAGGTCGGTGCGGTTGGCCGGAAACGTGTACGCCGGCACCTGCCATCCGCGTCCGCGCAAGTGGGCGGAGAGGTCGAACACGTCGAACTTCGAGTCGGGCTTGGTCGTGAAGGCGAACACCGGCAGCTCCGAGCCGTTGGTGAGGAGGTCGAAGCGGCCAGTGGATTCGATCTGGGCGGCCGCGTACATGGCCACGTCCCGGCATCCTTGCTGCACGGCCCGGTAGCCATCCCGGCCCAGGCGCAGGAAGTTGTAGTACTGGACGGCCACCTGGGCCCCGGGGCGGGAGAAGTTCAGCGCGAAGGTTGGCATGTCGCCACCGAGGTAGTTCACGTGGAACACCAGCTCCTCGGGCAGGGCGTCGGCGTCGCGCCAGATGATCCAGCCCACTCCCGGGTACACCCGCCCGTACTTGTGACCCGAGGTGTTGATCGACGCCACCCGCGGTAGCCGGAAGTCCCACGCGAGCTCCGGGTCCACGAACGGGGCGATCATCGCACCAGAGGCCCCGTCCACGTGCACCGGGATGTCCATGCCGGTGCGGGCCTGGAGATCGTCGAGGCCGCGGGCGATGTCCGCGACGGGCTCGTAGCTGCCGTCGAAGGTGGACCCGAGGATGGCCACGACCCCGATGGTGTTCTCGTCGCAGGCGGCGACCGCCTCGGCCGCGCCGAGGTGGTACCGGGTGCCGTCGATCGGGACGAGTCGGGGCTCGACCTCGAAGTAGTTGGCGAACTTCTCCCAGCACACCTGGACGTTGGCGCCCATGACGATGTTGGGGCTGGTCGCGTCCTTGCCCTCTGCCCGGCGCCGGGCGCGCCACCGTCGCTTCAAAGCCATGCCTGCGAGCATGCACGCTTCGCTGGAGCCCGTCGTCGAGCATCCGGTGCCACCCGACTCGTCGGACGCGTGCCAGAGGTCGGCGAGGATGTTGACGCAGCGTCGCTCGAGCTCCGCGGTCTGCGGGTACTCGTCCTTGTCGATCATGTTCTTGTCGGCGCACTCCGCCATGAGCTGATCTGCCTGGGGCTCCATCCAGGTGGTCACGAACGTGGCCAGGTTCAGTCTCGAGTTGCCGTCCAGCAAGAGCTCCTCGTGGATGAGGCGGTAGGCGGCCTCTGCCGGCATCGCCTGGTCAGGCAGGCGCAGGCGCGGGACCTGGTCGCAGTCGGTGTCCAGGAGAAACAGAGCGTCGCCCGCAAGCAGCTCCTTCTCGGCCGCGCTCGACTTCTGATGTAGGGCCATCGAAGCTCCTCTCGTTCGCGAGCTGGGGCCCGGTCCGTAGACGCCCGTGTCCCATTAGGCCGGCCAGGGACGGCTTGGACATCACCCTGAGCGGGTGATCCGATGCCGGCTCGCATCCGTGCCCCTGTCCACCCTCCGGCCGTAAGCTGCTCCAATCGCTGACAGTGACACTCCGGAACCCCAGGGGCAGGGCGGGGACCGGCGGGCGGGCCGGGCCTGGCGCGAGATGGCCAGGCGGCTCGAGCGCGGGGACACCTACGTCGCCGTGCTCGTGCTGCTGGTCGTGACCTACTTCCTGGTCTCGCTGCTCCCTGACGCCACGTGGAGCCAAATAATCCAGGAGCTGGCGGTCGGGTTCGTGCTGCTGGTCACCCTGCGCACGTCGCACGCCCGGCCCCGGCTTCAGCGAGTGGCCCGGGCTGGTGTGGTCGCCGGCCTGGTATTGACGCTGATCGGCTCCGTCGTCGGGGGCACGCTGGCCCTTGTCCACCTCGTGTTCCTGCTGCTGCTGATGGTGACGCCGGTCGTCATCCTGAACCGGATCCTGCGTCATTCGACCGTCAACATCGAGACAGTCGCCGGCGCGATCGACGTCTACGTGATCCTGGGCCTGATCTTCTCCTCGTTGTACCGGTCGATCGCCGCCCTCGCCGGCACACCCTTCTTCGCCCAGACCGACCACGCCAGCGCCAACCAGTTCCTCTACTTCAGCTTCGCCACCCTGACGACGGTCGGGTACGGAGATCTCACGGCGGCCACCAACTTCGCCCGTTCCGTCGTGGTGATCGAGGCCCTGATGGGTCAGGTCTTCCTGGTGACCCTGGTGGCCAGGCTCGTCTCTCTCATGGCCAGGCCGGGAGGCGCTGGGAAGGGCTCGCAGTAGCGCGCTAGATCCCGGTCGTGGCGCTCACGCGACCCGTCTTGACCGCGTCGGCGAGGGCCTCGTAGTCCCGCTCGCTCTGGTTGGCGTAGAGCTCGGCGAACTCTCCGATCGCCTGGTCGAAGGCCGACCCCTTTCCCAGGTAGGCGGAGATGGCGATGCGGTCACCTGAGCGGGCGTGCGCCCGGGCCAGCGTCCAGCCACAGATCTCCGCGTAGATCGCGAGCGTCGAGGGGCTCATCGCCTCGATGTTGGCCGAGCCCTTAGCGTCCCACAACTGCCGGACATAGAAGTCCCGCGTCCTACCGTCGATCCCCTCTGCCCGCACCCACCCGAGGAATATGTCGCTGGCCGACTGCATCAGTCGCTGGCCCTCGACGACCCTCCGACCGTGGTTGTCGAACTTGCTCTTCCCGACGAAGGCCTCGAGCACCGACGCCTCGGCCTCCTTGGCCTGGAGAAACAGCGGGTCCTGTCCGTCACGCCCGGTGAGCAGCAGGATCCAGGCCCGGGTGCCGACGCTGCCGACGCCGACCACCTTGCGCCCGATATCGACGAGATTGAAGCTCTCGAGCAACTTCTGACGGTCGTACGGAAGGCTCTGGCTGTAGGTGTGCACGATGGCTCGGAGGGCGTCGCGCACCGCATCTCCCTCCGGCCCCGGGAGCATCTCTGCCAAGGGCACGACGAGCGGTGGGTCGCTGACGAGCTGGACCTTGCCGTCGACCCGGGTCGTCAGCTTGTCGAAGGCCCGCATGCTGTCCTTGGTTCTGGCCTTCTCGACGCCCGCCTGGAATCGCTTGACCGCCTTGCGGCTGGCCTCCGCCCGCCAGCGATCGAGGAGGGCGAGATCGATGTGGGAGTACCAGACCGCCATGTTGCCCATCTGAGCGAAGCTCCGCATCGCCTCGCGATAGGACCGGTTCAACGCGAGCAACGCTGTCCGGCGCTGTCTGTCGTCGAAGCCACGGTCCCGGCCGGCGACGGCGAAGCTGGCCGCGAGCCTCTTGACGTCCCACTCCCACGGACCAGGGAGCGTCTCGTCGAAGTCGTTCACGTCGAAGACGAGATCCCGCTCGGGTGAGGCGAAACCCCCGAAGTTGGCCAGGTGGGCGTCGCCGCAGGCCTGCACCTGGACTCCCGATGTCGGGGTTGAGGACAGGTCCGACGCCATGACGAGGGCCGCTCCCCGATAGAAGGCGAAGGGCGACGCCAGCATGCGCCCGTAGCGGATCGGCACGAGGTCCGGCACTCGGCTCGCTGCCTGTTGCTCGAGCAGCTCGACCGGATCTCGCTGTGTTGGGTGAAGCTCGGCATGGCTCTCGCGCGGGACCCGCACTCGGGCGTCCTTGCCGATGGCGATCCGATCGTCCGGACTCAGCCGGGTCTTTCCCCGACGCCGGCTCGACCCTTCCTTCGGCCGCTCACTCCGTTGTCGCTGGGTGCTCGTCGCCATGGCTCAGCCCCCGGTCGTCGCCGCCGCGCCGAGGGCGACGAGGTCCTCGGGGTGGATCCACTCGTCGGCCAGCGCCACACCACCCGCCTGCACCACCGCGTCCCGCAGCGGGATGGCCCAGCGGTGCTCGATGAGCGCGATCGCCGCGATCGACCCGTCAGGGATCACATCGGACACGTACCAGACTTCGCCGGTGTCACCGAGGGAGGTGTCCAGCGCCGCGTCTGCGCCGGCTACGGCGCCAATCTCGGCACCGGGCTCGCCAGCGGCGCCGAATCCGATGAGGGCGCCGACGAGCGCTCCGTACTCCGTCGCCTCGTCGGCCGTCAGATCGCTGGTCTCGAGCGCGGTAACCGCCCCGCTGTCGTCCTTCTGCACGACGACGAGGTCGACGAGACGGATGATGTCCTTCTCGCGGAGGCGTTCGAGCTCCGGGAGGATCTCACCTCGCAGCCGATCCTGGTCGAACTCGAGCACCAGCATCTGTACCGGACCGAATTCCATGGTGTCCTCCGTGTCGTGACGAGCGGGCCGGTCAGCTGCCGGCGAGGATCTTCTGCTTCTGGGCGTCGAACTCGGCCTGGGTGAGCACCCCGCTGTCCAGCAGCTCCTTGAGCTTGGTGAGCTGGGTCACGGTGTCTTCGCCTGCAGCAGGCTCGGCGGCCGGAGCGGGGGGCTGCTGGGACTGCGGTGGGGCCTCCTCTTCGGCCTGCCCTGCGGTGCCCCGCTTCTTACCTGCGTGGTAGGCGACGCCGCCCACCACCGCCGCCCGCATCAGGGGACGTCGTCTCCTCATCATCATCTGGCAAACCTCCTGTGACCACCGAGCTGGACCGGGGCATGGTCGGGTCCTGCCCGTCAGACGCTAGGACTGCGCGGCGCCTGCGGCATCACCCTGCCGGGATGATTTTTCGGGCTGAGCGATGGCCTCGGCGAACTAGTCAGAGCAAGCCACGCGACCTTGCCTGTGTGACGGCTTCTCGGCGGGAGCTCGCCCCGAGCTTGCGATAGATGCTCCTGAGGTGCGACTTGAGCGTGTTGAGCGAGATGTAGAGCTCCGCCGCGATCTCGCCGCTCGACACCCAGCTCGGAAGGTAGCTGAGCACGACCTGTTCCCGCTCGCTGAGGGGATCGACGAGGCCCTTGGCCCCGGAGGAAGACCGGTTCGCAGACGCCTCGAAGGCGGCGAGGACGTCCTGGACGAACCAGGCCGGGCCCGCGCCACTCTGCTGGTGGACAAGGGGAAGCAGCTGATCACCCTGGTCGACGAAGCAGCGGATGAAACCCTCGTGTGCCGCGAGCTCGAGAGCAGCGCGCAGCGAGGGTCCGCTCGAGGCCGACCCGGACCGGGCATCGAGCAACTGCCACTGGAGGCGTCGTCTCGGAGTTTGCAGGTCCTCTTCTGTAGAGGAAAGCAGCTCTGATGCCTCCTTGCGATCACCGGTCGCGAGCGCCAGTTGGGTCCGGAGGAAGACCGTTTCCAGCGAGTCCTGCATGTGGCCGATCAGGCGCTTCGCCTCTGCCCTGGAGCTCTCGATGAGCAGTCGCGCCTCGGCGGCGTCCACACGAGTCGCGAACGGCTCCGGCAATCCCAAGGGGCGATTGGTGTCGCGGCACGTGGAGAGAAGGTCGAAGGCCTGGTCACGCCGGCCGGACGCCGCCCAGATGCGCACGAGACCGAGCGACGCGATGATCGCAAAACCGGTCCGCCTGTGACTCTCCGCATCCCGCAGTCCGGTCTCGAACTCCCGCTCGGACTCGTCGAGCTCGTCCCGCTCCCACAGCACGCCCGCTCGGGTGAGTCGGGCCTCGGTGAGTGCGGGGTGGTCCGGCCCGGTGAGGTTCACGTACATCAGGGCCTCGTCCGCCAACCGCTCGGCTTCGTGCAGGTGTCCTTCGATGAGGTGGATCTGCGACAGCGTGGCCGGCGTGAGGAAGCGGGCGACGGACTCGGCGACCGGGGGGCACGGGTAGACGCGTTGGCGCGCCTTCCAGGCCTGCTCGGTATCGTCCTGCCAGCCCCACGACCGCACGAGGCCGTCAGGGAAACGGTCGAAGTAGCCGTCGTCGGCCTCCGGACGGTAGGAGCTGATCGCCCTCTCCCCCCAGCTGATGGAAAGTGGCGCGTCTCCGACGAGGTGGGACCACATGGCCCAGTGGCCGGTCAGTCGCGCCTGTTGCACGACGTCAGGTTGTTTCGCCGCCTCCAGCGACCTCTCGACCTGCTCCAGGCACCGGGCGGCTTCGGCATATCGGCCGCCAAGTCCGAGGACCATTGCCAGGTCGAGCATCCGCTGGGGGCGCGTGTCGAAGTATCCCTCGGGAAAGCGGTCGAGCCATTGGAGCATCTCTGCCGCCTGTGTGCGGTCGTAGAAGCCGGGGGCGTTGTCGATGAGAAGATCCAGGGCCTCATCATGGAAACCCCCTGCGAAGAGGTGTTCCAAGGCCTCTGGTGGTCGACCCTCACCGGCGAACCAGTCCGAGGCCCGCCGGTGAGCGGCGCGCCAAGCGCTTCGGTCCCTGGCCCGCAACTCGCTCTGCAGCAGCTCCGCGAACAGGTGGTGGTATCGGAACGACTGTCTAGTCGGATCGAGGGGGACGACGAAGAGATTCTGGGCCTCGAGAGCTCGAAGGAGCCGGCGACTGTCAGCCCTGCCGGTGACCGCGTCGCACAACGGGGCGTTGAGCTCGGGAAGGATGGAGGTCTCGAGGAGGAAATCCTGTACATCCGTCGTCTGGCGCTCGAGGACCTCGCCGAGCAGGTAGTCCGAGACCATCGGGTGAGGGCCGGCAAAGCGGCGGACGAACGCTCCGGGATCCGGGTCGCCGCGCAAGGACAGCGCCGCAAGTTGCAGGCCTACGATCCAGCCCTCGGTTCGCTCCGTCAGGACTTGGACGTCGGCCGGTGCCAGCCGCATACCTCCGAAGCGCTCGAAGAAGGCGTCAGCGTCCCGCTCTGCGAACCGCAGGTCGGATTGGCGAAGCTCGAGGAGCTCACCGCGAGCGCGAAGGCGATGGAGTGCGAGCGGCGGGTCGACCCGGGTGCTGAGGATCACCCGCAGGCCGCGCGGCAAGTTCTCGACGAGGTAGTCGAGGGCTCGGAACACGTGCCGGGCTTGTACGCGATGCACATCATCGAGGATCAGCGTGACAGGCTGCTCGAGATCGGCCAGGTCTGCGGCCAGTGACTCCGCGGGGGTGAGCGACTCGTCGTCCTCACCGTCCATCACCAAGTCGAGCGCTTCGACGCCGACGCTGGGCTCGTGGGGCTGCAAGGAGGCGACGAGGTGGGTCCAGAAGTGGATGGCGTCGTCGTCCAGCGAGTCGACAGACAGCCACGCGACTCGTCGATCGCGTCGGGTGGCGAGCCACTCGCTCAGCAGTGTCGTCTTGCCGACTCCAGGCGGGCCCGACAACACGGTCAGGCGGGCCTCTTGCTGAGAGAGGACTGCGCAGAGCGCTGGCCGTGGCACGTGGGCGGGGGGGAGGTCGGGAGCCCTGAGCTTGGCGGCCTGCAACCGTGGGCGCCGAGTGGGTCCACTGTCAGTGCCGCTCTCGGGGCGTACCTCGGTCTCTCGCCGGACGGCGCCCACCTCGGTTCTCCCCCCATCGGGCCCGGGGAGTTGGCTCCCCCTTACGGGTACACGCTACCCAAGTGCCCGGGTGAAGCGCGGGTGAAATGGTCGTTGGGCCGTCAGATTCAGGTGATTTCAGCCTGTATGCCGGAAGACTTTCGTCATCGCGACTGGCCTGGCTTGGGACCGGGCACGGCGGAGCGGATGTCGATGATCTCGAGGCCGAGGTCCTCGAGACGGCGAATCACCCCGTAGAGGGCGGCCTGGTCCGGGAGCCTGCCCGACAGGAGGGTGTGACCACCGGACACCGAGACGTCCAGATCATCGAAGGCTACGGACTGTCGACGACCGAACTCGCCTCTGATCCGGATCTCGTAGTCCCGCACCGTTAGTCCCGCACCGTCGCCGCGCTACTCGCCGGGCGCCCGAGCTGCGGGCGCGACATCCTTCGAGCGATCCCCGTCTTCGCCGCCTGTCGGTCGTGAGGCTGGCTGCTCGCCTGCGCTCTCCTCGCCGGGCGGAGGGGCGCGACCGAGGAGCTCGACGAGCCCGAGGAGCAGGGCCACGACCAAGGCCAGGCCCACGACCACCCAGGCCGTCGGCTGGCTCCAGATGATCAGGACCAGGAAGGCGCCGACCAGGATGCCGATGCGCAGGCCGCCGCGATGCCGTCCGATCCAGGTCCCGGCCGGGCCGAGGTCCCAACCCCGGGCCTCTCTCGCCGTGGTCAGGCCGTCGAGCCCGCCCCGCACCGTCCGCCTGGTCGCCACCGCCGCCCGCGATGGCCCCGCGATGGCGGCGCCAAGGGCGACGATCACGCCCACCGCGAACACCACCATGGCGCTCTGGCGCACGAAATGGATCACGGCGTTGTAGATGTCGCTGGCGGCGTCGCTCGGCAGACGCGGGCTGACAACCTCGCCCAGGTAGACGTTGCGCAGCACCGCCATGATGGCCAACAACAGCACCATTGCGATCGAGAGCCCGAGGGCGGCGGCGAGCAGACCCCGCCGCCGGTCCCGAGCCAGGGCGGCGGCGCCGGCGAGGCACCCCAGAGCCAGCACGGGGAACAGGAAGGCCAGGCCCTTCAGGACCTTCGTCACTCCCTGCACCTTCTGCAGGGTGGGCGAGCTGAAGAGGGTGATCTGTCCGTTGCCCAGGGACACTCCCTGCAGGGCCGAGATCCCCGAGCTCTGGAGGCGGCTCTGCACATTGCTCGTGACCGACGACAGATCCAGCGTGACCTTGCCGCCGGAGGTGGAGATCCTGCCCTTCTGCTCGCCGGTCAGCACCGCCACCACCGCGTTGTGTGCCTTGCGGTTGATGGTGACCCAGAGGTTCTGGAACTGGTCGGACGCCACGAGCTTCTTGGCCGCCGTGTTGCTGAAGCCTTGCAGCTGGTTGGTCAGGGGTGTGGCAAGGAAGGCGGCGTTCGGTGGCAGGGCGTTCTTCACCTTCGTCTGGAGGTCAGCCTTCTCGAACAGCTGCGTGGTGACATCGTTGGCGATCGCGCTCTGGACGGCGGGACTGGAGGCCACTGGGGCCATGGTGTTCACGAAGGTGTTGGTGTCCAACAGCTCGTCTCGCACCCAGATCGTCAGGACCGAGACGATGGCCAGGAGGCCGCCAGCCACCAGCAGCGTCCATCTGCTGATCCCGCGCCAGGGTATGGATCGGTGCCGGCGGCCCTTGGTCTCGCTCTCGCGCTGGGAGCGAAGCTGGTCCACCTCGAGCCGCAGGCGCTCGAGCTCGACCTCTTGTCCGGCGGCCGATGCCGATCGGTCTGTGTCAGCGTCGGCCGAGGGCGACGGATCTCGCCTCTCTGCGTCGGTCACGGCGAATCGCCTCCGGCATCTAGGGGCACCGGATTGTGTGGGAGCTGGGGGTGGAACAGCATGCGCGCTCACCGGCCTTCGGTACGGCAGTAACACGAACGGTAGAGAGCGCGGCACCACGGATCATCACCCCGGGAGGGTGAAACGGCGGACGCGCTCTGGCGCTCCCGGTCCAGCCTGATCGAGCTCCGCCCGGCAGAATCACCCAAGCGGGGTGACGACAGGCATCTCTGTGACGGGGGACGATCGTCATCGACCACGAGGCGCCGCGGCTCGTGACAAAAGGGACAAGAGGATCGTGATGGCGGGCGACAACCCCTTGGAGCTGCTCCGGTCGCGAAGCTATGCGGGACTGCTGGTGCTGGCAGCGATGATCGGCGCGCCGGTCTCGGTTGCGGCGTGGGGGTTCCTCGAGCTCGTCACGGTGCTCCAGAGCGAGATCTTCACCCACCTCCCGCACGCCCTGGGGTGGAGCACGGAGCCGATCTGGTGGCCGCTGCCCCTGCTGGCCCTGTCCGGCGTGCTCGTCGCCCTGACCCTCCGGTACCTGCCGGGAACGGGTGGGCACCTGCCGGCGGAGGGGTTCAAGGCGGGAGGGGCACCTTCACCCATCGAGCTGCCGGGCGTGTTCTTCGCCGCGCTCGCCAGCCTGGCTCTGGGCGTGGTGATCGGCCCGGAGGCACCCCTGATCGCCCTCGGGGGCGGTCTCGGCGTGTGCGCCGTGCGGCTGGCCAAGCGCGACGTCCCGGACAGGACCACGACGGTGGTCGCCGCGGCCGGCAGCTTCGCCGCCGTGAGCACCCTGCTGGGCTCGCCCATCATCGGCGCCTTTCTCCTCATGGAAGCCTCGGGGCTCGCCGGCGCCACGATGGATCTGGTGCTGCTGCCGGGCCTGGTGGCCTCGGGTATCGGCTCGCTCGTCTTCATCGGGTTGGGCGCGTGGAGCGGGCTTGGGACGTTCTCGCTGGCGATCCCGAACCTTCCTCATTTCGCCAGACCCGACGCCGCCGAGTTCGGGTGGGCGATCGGCATCGGCCTGGCCGCCGCGCTTCTGGGGTCGGGCGTCCGCTGGCTCGCCTTGTTCCTCCAAGCCCGGGTCACGCCGCGGATGATGCTCCTCACCCCGCTGGTCGGGCTGGCGATCGCCGGGCTGGCGATCGCCTACGCCGAGGGCACGGGCAAGGCCAGCTCGGAGGTGCTGTTCTCGGGCCAGTCGGCGATTGGTCCGCTGCTGGCCAACAGCGCGACCTACTCGCTGGGGGCGCTGGTACTCCTCGTCGCCTGCAAGGCGCTCGCCTACGGCGCCTCGCTGAGCAGCTTTCGCGGCGGGCCCATCTTCCCGGCCCTCTTCGTCGGAGCCGCGGGCGGCGTGGCCCTGTCCCACGCGCCGGGCCTGCCCCTGGTGGCAGGAGCTGCGATGGGAATGGGAGCCATGATGGTCGTGATGCTCAGGCTTCCGCTGACGTCGGTGCTGATAGCCACGTTGTTGCTGCTGTCCGACGGGCTGGCGGTCACGCCGCTGGTGATCGTGGCCGTTGCCGTCGCCTACGTCGCCTCGTCCAGGTTCATGGCGACGCCACTGCCGTCAGGGAGGACTGCGTCCCCGACGACGGCGCCAGCCGAGGAGGCAGTGTCCGCGTCGAGGACCTAGCTCGCGGCTATTGGCGCGACATGGCCACGCGCACCTCGCTATCGCTGTCCCTGATGAGGTCACCGCTGAGGTCGACAGTGACGCTGTGCAGGATGCCGGAGAACCGGAAAGGTGGCTCGTAGTCGGTCACGACGGCGGACCCGGGGTTGGCACCACATGTCATCCCGCCGGGGTTGAAGGCGATCGGCGTGGTGACTGGCATCTCCGCCTGCCCCACCAGCTTGCGGTCGACGTAGAGCTGTGCTCGCCCTGGGGAGCCCTTGCCCGTGGCGAAGTCCGGCCGGCCGGTGGGCTCGAACTCGAAGCGGAGCTGGCGGCGGCCCATCGGTATCGACTCGGTCGACGACACCTGGTGGACGGCGCGCCGTACGTAGTTGTGGGCGTAGTGAAGCCGTGCGTCCTTGACGTAGAAGGACCACCCTCCCACGTTGGTCCCCTGGCAGAGAAGGACGCCTTCCGCGTCGTGGCCCGGGATCTCAACGTCGGCGGTAAGGCTGTGCGGACGGTTCAGCAGCCTCGGGCTCACGGCGGCCGGTACGGTCTGGGTGCCGGGACGGAAGATGTAGGTGTCCCGCGGCTGTGCGATCTGTGGCCGTTGGACAATCAGCCGCGCTGCACCGCTTCCGTCGATGGGAAGCACGCCGTTCCTGCCGGCTTCCACGTACCACATCGCGATCATCTCGATCAGCCTGTCCGGGTGCGCGGCGGCAAGGTCGTGGTTCTCGGCGAAGTCCTCGGCGACGTGATAGAGCTCCCAGTGGTGGGCGTCAAGATCGTTCAGCGCCTCGGCCGAGATGGGCTGGCCGAACGGCTTGCCGGCCTCGGCGAAGGACGGCCCAGGCCACGGGCACACCGCCCGCCAGCCCTGATGGTCGATGGCGCGATGGCCGAGCATCTCGAAGTACTGGGTGTGGTGGCGAGTGGGTGCCCTCGAGTCGTCGAAGGTGTGGGCGAAGCTCACGCCATGGATCGGTGATTGCGTGACGCCCCTGATGGTGGCCGGCGGCTCGACGTCCAGGACGTCGAGCACCGTAGGCACCATGTCGATGATGTGGGCGTATTGGGTCCGCACCTCGCCGCGTGCCTTGATGCCCGTCGGCCAGTGGACCACGAAGGGGTCGCAGGCTCCACCGCGGTAGGTCTCTCGCTTCCAGCGGCGGAATGGCGTGTCGCCGGCCCACGTCCAGCCCCAAGGGTAGTGGTTGAACAGCTTCGGGCTGCCCAGGTCGTCGATCACCTCGAGGCTGTCCTCCAGCGATTCCTGAGCATTGTTGAAGAACTGCAGCTCGTTGGTCGTCCCGTTGACACCGCCCTCGGCGCTGGCGCCGTTGTCCGACACCAACATGACGAGGGTGTTGTCGAGCTCTCCGGTCTCCTTCAGGAAGTCGAGCACCCGACCGATGTGATGGTCGGTGTGGGAGAGGAAGCCGGCGAAGACCTCCATCAGCCTGGCTGCGAGTCGTCGCGCGGCGGGCGAGAGGGACTCCCAGGAGGGGACATCGGGATCATGGCGGGACAGATCGGCACCGGGCGGCACGACGCCCAGTTGCTTCTGGCGGGCAAACGCCCGCTCCCGATAGGCGCCCCACCCGTCGTCGAACTGACCCTGGTAGCGGTCGGACCACTCCCTGGCCACGTGGTGGGGGGCGTGGGTCGCCCCGGTGCAGAAGTCCAGGAAGAAGGGCTTGTCGGGCGCCAGCTGCTTGACGTCGGCGATGAACTCGATCGCCCTGTCGGCCAGGTCCTCCGTCAGGTGGTAGCCCTCCTCGGGGGACCGTGGCGGGTCGACCTGGTGGTTGTCGTAGACGAGGTCCGGATACCACTGGCTGGTGTCGCCGCCCAGGAAGCCGTAGAAGCGCTCGAAGCCGCGCCCCAGCGGCCAGCGGTCGTACGGGCCCGCCGCCGATTCGTACTCGGAGGGGAGCAGGTGGTACTTGCCCACCATGTACGTGCTGTAGCCGTGTTGGAGGAGTATCTCCGAGAGAAACCCGTTCTCGAACGGGATCTGGCCGTTGTAGCCGGGGAAGCCGGTGGCGATCTCGTTCACACCCGCCGTTGCGTTGGCGTGGTGGTTGCGCCCCGTGATGATGCACGAACGCGAGGGCGAGCACAGGGCGGTGGTGTGCATGTTGTTGTAGAGGAGGCCACCGGCGGCGAGTGCGTCGATGTTCGGGGTGGCGATGGGGCTGCCGTAGCAGCCGAGCTGGCCGAAACCCGTGTCGTCCAGCACGATGAACAACACGTTCGGAGCTCCGGCCACAGCTCGAACCGGCCGTGGCCAGGCCGGGCTCGATTGATCCGTCGTCCGCCCGATCCTGCCCGGGAAGACCGAGCCCGGGTTGTACTCCTTCAGTGCCATCGGATTCCTCCTGTTGTCCGATCCTGGGGTGAACTGCTCACCGTGCCGGCGTCCGTTGACTGATGCGGTGCCACACGCGTCGCTGGAAGTGGAGCACGATCGAGCCGACGACGATCAGCACGACGATGTTGAGGAGCAGCTGCAGGACCGATCCCCGCAGCTCACTCCAGCTGGTGAATGCGGTCGAGACGCCTATGTCGGCAGCGGCGGGAATCGTCGTCACCGAGACGAAGACGCCGATGAGGGCGCTGGTTCTCGCCTCGGCGAGCGAGAGGACCCCGACGACGCCGGCGAGCACGGCGATCACCACAGAGAAGAAGTTCGGGCTGTTGATCAGATCGGACACCGGCCGGATACCGCGGTCGAAGGCCGTCGGCTGGAGGCCGAAGGCGTGCACGACCAGGCTGAAGAGGAAGCTGGCCACGATGGCCAGAAGGAACCCGACGACCAGGGCGCGCAGACCACGGCGGGAGCGGGAACGGTCGCCGTTGTTGATGCCGAAGGCCACGCTGAGGATGGCGTAGTACTCCGGCCCCACGATCATGGCGCCCACGATGAGGATCTGCGAGTTGGTGAGTATCCCGACAGCCGCGAGCACGCCGGCGATCGTCAGCAGGACGAACCAGCTGGGAGCGTAGGTTCCTAGAGCTCGCATCCTGGAGTCGACCTGTTCCCAGATGGGAGAGAAGTTCTTGCCGACTGGCTCTCGGCCCTCGGCCCGGGCGCCCGCGTGCGAGATCGGCGTCTCGACAGTGTCGATCATGATCGAGCCCCGGCGGTCCACCTCGAGGCGCCGTAGCTCTCTGAGGACCGAGTTGGCTTCCGCCGATATGACGTCGAACTGCACGGCGTCACCGTCGGGCCCCCGCGCCGCACCCTCGAGGATGACGACGTCGATCACGCCGGGATTGGCGAGCAGGGCCTGGACGAGACTCGGCGTCACATCCGGGGGGCTGACCGCCCTGACGTGGATCACAGTCAGATGATGGCGATCGGGTTGACTGGGGAACCGGTGCCGGTCGGCAACCGAAGCGGGGCGATCACGCAGAGGAACGTCCACCGGCTCCGGTCCCGGCAGACCGTCAAAAGGTCCTCGAGCTGGAGGTAGTCGAGGAGGTACACCCCGAGGGCCTGGATGGCCAGCACGTGCACTGGGAACGCGACATCGGCGACGACGCTGGGAGCAGTGTCGTTGTTGCCGTCACTTCCGAGCACCGCGACACCCCGGTCGGCGAGCACCTCTAGCGCCGCAGGATCCAGTCCGGCTCGCGCCTCGGCGGCGTTCCACGGCCCGAGCTCCGCTCGACGACGCCGATGGCCGACCCGCACGAGGAGGATGTCGCCCTGGCCGACGCTGAGATGCGCTTCCCGCTCGGCCGCGAGGAGCTCGTCGGCGGTCACGTGATCACCGGGCTCCAGCCAGGGCACGCCGCGCAGTCGAGGGACGTCGAGCAGGACGCCCCGGCTGACGATCCCCTCGTGGACCGCATCGACCGAAAGGGCGGTCGCCCCGTCCGGTGTGATCGTGTCGGCGGCGACCCCGTTGTACAGCTCGTCGTCGTAGATCACGTGGCACAGGGCGTCGAGATGGCTGTCGGCGTTGCCGTGGATGTTCATCGTCAGCCGGTCCATGGCGAAGTCCAGACCGGCCGCCGCGGGGTGACCGCCGGCTGGACCGGTCATCTCATGGTCGGCCGGCTCCGGGTTGTCGAGCGCCGGCGAGGTCTCCACCGGGGCGGCGAGGGACACGGAGCGACCGAGACGCACCTCATTGGTCGCCGCCGCCAGCACCGACGCCGGCGTGATGTTGTTGAGCGCACCGCGCCGGTCGTCGGGCCCCCAGCCGTGCTGGTGCCTGACTCGCGCGTACAGCGACCGGAACTCGGACGCGCTGAGAGCAGGTGGGCCGTCTTGGCGCGCCGTCATGGCTGTCCAGACACCGTCGCCCGGGGCGCGGCCAGTCGGCGCCGGAAGACGTGGTAGCTCCACGCCTGGTACCCGACGACGAGGGGAACGAAGATGCCGGCGACGACGGTCATGACCGTCAGGGCGTACGAGCTGGCGGCGGCGTTGCCGACCGTGATGTTGAACGCCGAGCTGGTGCTGGACACCATCACGTTCGAGTAGAGCTCGGCGAAGATCGTCGTGACGGTCGCTCCCATGGCCACCGAGGCAGCGGCGAACGCCCACCCTTCCCGCTTGGTGCCGGCGAGCCACGCCGCCGCCAGAACGGCCAACACGGCGATGGCGGCGAAGATGTTGGGGGCGAAACCTCGGCCGGCGATGAGCCCCGTCCAGATGACGAAGCCCGCCACGAGGAGGGCCGCCAGCATGCTCATCAGACGAGCGACCCCTGCGACCCGATCGTGGAGGTCTCCGGTCGTCTTGAGGGCGAGGAACGTCGCACCCGACACGAGCGAGAGGGCGACCAGCGTGACCCCGGTCCACAGACCGTAAGGGACGAGCAGGTTCCAGAACGACCCTGTGTAGACGTGGTCCCGGTTGATCGGCAGGCCGTGGAGGAGGTCACCGAGCGCCACGCCGATCAGCAACGGGATGAGCGCGCTGCCGAGGGTCATGGACCATTTCCACGCCGTTCGCCACCTGGCGTCGTCGAGCTTGCCTCGGTACTCGAACGACACGCCCCGCCCCATGAGGGCGAGCAGCACGATGAGCAGGGCGAGATAGAAGGCGGAGAACATGGAGCTGTACCACAGCGGGAAGGCGGCGAACGTCGCCGCACCGGCGACGATGAGCCAGACCTCGTTCCCGTCCCAGGTCGGACCGATCGTGTTGATCGCCACCCGGCGTTCGACGTCGTCTCTGGCCACGAACGAATGGAGCATGCCGACACCGAAGTCAAAGCCCTCGAGCACGAGGAACCCCACCCAGAAGAAGGCCACGATCACGAACCACAAGCTCTTCACGCCGCCTCCTAGTACACGATCGCGGGCACGTCGGCCCCGTCGGGCTGCTTCTCTTCACGAGCGCCCTCGGCGTCGGGCTCTTCGTCCAGCGCTTTGCGGCCGTACCGGATCATGAGGTAGCCGTCGGCGGCACCCAGCACGACGTAGATCGATGCGAAGGCGATGAGGCTGATCCAGACGTCGGTGGAGCTCACCGAGGGTGAGACACCCTGGGAGGTCTTCATCAACCCCTGGACGATCCACGGCTGACGGCCGTTCTCGGTCAGCAGCCAGCCAGCGGTGGTCATGAGGAACGGGGTGGCGACCGCCCAGATGGCGACGCGCTGGAACCATTTGGCCCTGTCGAGGCGGCGCCGCACGACGAGGTACACGCCCCAGGCGGCTATGAGAAAGACGAGCGTGCCCAGGTACGCCATGACGCGCATCCCCCAGTACTGGATGAACACGACGGGCACGTAGCTGCCGGGGCCGTACTGCTGCACGTACTGGGCCTGGAGCTGGTTCATCCCCTCCACCTGGCCGTTCCAATGACCCGTCGCCAGTATCGACAGCAGGTGAGGGATGGGGATGATCAGGTCGGGGGTCTGGTCGTTGTTGCCGCCTCCGATCTGGAAGGCGGAGAAGGAGCATGGCTGACAGGTGTTCCATTGCGCCTCGGCGGCCGCGATCTTCATCGGCTGGTACTTGGTCTCGTTGACCCCGAGCCGGCCGCCGAAGAACATCACGAGCGCGGCGGCCGGGAGCAGCACCACCAGCGACAGGGTCGCCGTCTTGCGGAAGGCGTCCGCCTGCTCCCTTTTGCGCAGGTGCCAGGCCGAGACCGCCAGCATGACCAGGGCGCCGGTCACCAGGGACGCCATGATCACGTGGAGGTAGCCCCAGTAGAAGACGGGGTTCGTGAAGAGCGCCCAGATGTCGGTCAGCTGGGCCTGATGCGTCTGCGGGTTGATCGTGTAGCCGACGGGGTGCTGCATCCACGAGTTGGCGGCCATGATGAACATGGCCGACAGGACCGTTCCGAGCGCGACCATCCAGATGCAGGCGAGGTGGATCCGTCTCGGCAGCCGGTTCCAGCCGAAGATCCACAGCCCGAGGAAGGTGGACTCGAGGAAGAAGGCGGCGAGGCCTTCCATGGCCAGCGGACCCCCGAACACGTCTCCGACGAAGCGGGAGTAGGCCGACCAGTTCATCCCGAACTCGAACTCCTGGATCAGGCCGGTGACGACGCCGACGGCCACGTTGATGAGGAGCAGGGTCCCGAAGAACTTGGTGAGCCGTCGGTAGGTCGGGTCACCGCCCCACCGCAGCGAGCGGTGCCAGGCCGTCTGCAGGAGCGCGACCAGGAACGCGAGCCCGATGGTGACAGGGACGAACAGGAAGTGGTAGATGCTCGTCGTCGCGAACTGCCACCTCGAAAGCTCCGTCATGGCCGGACACTCCTCTCGTCGAGCGACGTCGCCCGGGTCTCGGTTCTCAGCTCCCGCCACCACAGCTCGGAATAGCGCCGGCCCGCTGCGAGCAGCGCGTCGTGGGTCCCGCGTTCGACCACCCGACCCCCGTCGAGCACGATGATCTCGTCGACGCCCTCCAGCCCGGCCAGGCGGTGGGTGATGAGCACTGTCGACCGGCCCGAGGTCAGCGCCAGAAGGTCTGCCGTCATGGCGTCCGCCGCCGGCTGGTCGAGGTGCTCGGCGGGCTCGTCGAGCACGAGCACGGGGAACTCGGCCAGCACGGCGCGCGCCACCGCCACCCGCTGTCGCTGGCCGCCCGAGAGACGAGCGCCCCGCCCGCCCACCTCGGTGGACAGCCCCGACGGCAGCTCCTCGAGCCAACCGCCCAGCCCCACCCGGTCGAGGGCGGCACGCAACTGGGCGTCGGTCGCGTCGTGACGGCCGACCCGTAGGTTCTGCGCCAGCGTCGTGTCGAAGATGTGGGCGTCCTGGGCCACGAGCCCGACCACCGTCCGCAGCTCGTCGCCGGCCAGGGTGTCGAGCTCGACGCCGTCCAGGACGACGGACCCCTCCTCGTAGGGCAGGAACCGGAGCAGCACGGCGGCGAGCGCCGACTTGCCCGCGCCGCTGGGGCCGATGATGGCGACCCGCCGACCGGCCGGCAGGGCCATGTCCGCGCCGTCGACGGCCCGCGCCGACTGACCTGGGTAGCGGGTGCTGACCGACTCCGCCCACAGCTCGTGCGGCGAGTCCGTCCAACCGGCCTGGTGGGTCTTTGCACTTTGCTCCGGTTCCACCTCTGGTCGAAAAGGGTCGTCGGCGACGCCCGCTCCTCGCCCACTTTCGACAGAAGGTGGAACGGGACCGATGACCCGGCGGCGGGGGAGTGCCACCGGCACGGTCGGCTCGGCCACGGGCGCCGGTGCGTCCATCACGGCGAAGACCCGCTCGGCGGATCGCCGGCTCCGCTGCAGGCACTGCGTCGCCACCGGGAGCCCGACCACCAGCTCGAACGCCGCCAACGGGACGAGCACGATGACGGCCAGCAGCGTGCCGTCGAGGCGTCCCGAGTGGACCGCGGGGACCCCGACGAGAAGGCTCCCCCAGGTGGCGAGCCCCGCCAAGAGGGTGGTGAGGGCCAGCCCGATCCCCGTCGTGCCGGCCGAGGCGGAGGCGGCCCGGGTGAGGTCGGCGTCAGCCTCGGCGACGCGTCCGAGCTGGGCTTCGGTGGCCCCGAAGACGGCCAGGTCGGGCGCGCCGTCGATCAGGTCGATGACCGATACCGCCAGCTCCCCCCGCGCCGCGGCCTGGCCGGACTCCGACCGCTGGGCCAGGGTCCCGGTCAGCCACGGCACGACGGTGGCCGCCAGCACCAGCGAGGCCAGGAGGATCAGGCCGGACGCCGGCAGCAGCCACCAGACCAATCCCACCGTGGCTCCTCCCACGACGACGGCGATGGCGAACGGCGGGATCACGCGCAGCACGATGTCCTGGAGGGAGTCGACGTCCTGGACCAGGCGGGCCAGCAGGTCGCCGCTGCGGAACGCCGGAAGACCCGTCGGCGCAAGCGTCTCGAGCCGTCGGTACACACGTGTCCGTAGATCGGCGAGGACCCGGAAGGCGGCGTCGTGGCCGACCAGCCGCTCTCCATAGCGCAGGAGGCCTCTCGAGAGGGCGAAGAACTGCACGCCGACGATGGCGAGGCCCAGGGCCGATTCCGATGGCCGCTGGGACGCTCTCGAGATCAGCCAGGCGGAGGTGGCCAGCAGACCGATGGCGGCCCCGATCGCTCCGGCTCCGAGGACGGTGGCCAGGACGAGCCGTCCGGCCGCCGGCCGGGCGACCCCGAGAGTCCGCCCGAGCTCGGCAACGCCGGAGGAGCGAGCGTGGTTCACCTGGCCGCCACTTCGGGTACGAGGCTCACGACCCGGTCGGCCAGGGCCACCAGCTCGGACCGGTGCGCCGCGAGCAGGACGGTTCGCCCCTCCATCAGGCGCCGGATGCCACCGAGGACCGTCTCCTCCGTGGCGCCGTCGAGGCTCGCGGTGGGCTCGTCCAGCACCAGCAGCGGCGCGTTCATCAGGAACGCCCGAGCCAGGGCGACACGTTGCCGCTCGCCCGCCGACAGCCCGGCCCCCCGCTCGCCCAGGCGGGTGTCGAGCCCTCGGGGCAGGCGGTCGACCACCTCCTCGAGCCCGGCGTCGGCGATTGCGGCCGCCACGTCGACGGGGGACGCGTCTGGCCGGCCCAGGCGCACGTTGTCGCCCATGGACGCGGCGAACAGGTGGGGGTGCTGGGGCACCCACGCCAGCCGGGACCGCCAGGCGCCGATGTCCAGCTCGCGCAGATCCAGGCCACCCACTCGGATCGATCCGTCGTCCGGCGCGACCAGGCCGAGCACGACGCCGAGCAGCGTCGACTTGCCGCAACCGCTCGGGCCGACGACGGCGACGACCTCGCCCGGGTCGACGCTGAACGACACCCGCCGCAGTGCCGGCTGGCCACGGCCGGGATACCAGACCTCGATGTCGTGCACGGAGATGCCAGGGACGGATGGATCGGGCGTGGGCGTGACGACGCCGTTGGGCGGGAGCGGTCGTTCGAGCACGGAGAAGACCTGCTCGGCGGCCTTCATGCCCTCGGCGCTGGCGTGGAAGTTGGTGCCGAGCAGGCGCAATGGCAGGTACGCCTCGGGGGCCAGGACAAGCACGAACAGCGCCGTACGCAGATCGAGGTGCCCACCCAGGAGGCGGAGGCCGACGGCGACCGCGACGAGCGCCACCGAGATCGTGGCCACGAGCTCCAGGACCAGCGAGGAGAGGAACGCGAGGCGCAGCGTGAGCATCGTGTTGTGCCGG
Source organism: uncultured Actinomycetes bacterium (assembly GCA_963717645.1). Lineage (GTDB taxonomy): Bacteria > Actinomycetota > Acidimicrobiia > Acidimicrobiales > AC-9 > AC-9. The sequence goes on from CAVQWQ010000034.1 coordinate 194,077, forward strand.
TACCGGTCGGTCACCTCGCCGATGGCCTGGGCCTGGGCCTTGGCCCGCCCGAAGACCTTCAGCGTCGGGAGACCAGCGACCGCGTCGAGGAAGTGGCCGGCGAGCCGCTGGAGGGTGTGGATCTGGCGCTCGGTCCGTTCTCCCGTCGAGGCGCCGACGAGCGCCATGAACAGCGGGATGAGCGGGATGGTGACAGCGATGATCGCAGCCGAGATCCAGTCGAGCCCAGCCACGACGGCGACGACCGTGACGGGGACGATCACGGCCAGGAAGAGCTGTGGCAGATAGCGGGCGAAGTACCCGTCGAGGACGTCGATGCCGTGCGTGGCGAGGACAGCCAGGGCGCCCGTGCGCTCGTTCTGTAAGCGAGCCGGCCCCAGCGTGGCGATCCGTTCCACGAGCGCGGTCCGCAGCTCCGACTTCGCCCGGGCTGCTGCGCGGTGAGCGGCCCGCTCCGCGCACCAGCCGACCCCCGCACGGGCCACGACGGCGGCGAGGAGGAGCACGAGTGGCACGCGGAGCTGGGCCAGGTCCTCTCGGCGGGCAAACGCACCGGCCACCGTGTCGGCCAGCAGCCAGGCCTGGGCGACGACGAGCAGCGCGGTGACGCCGCCGAGCAGGACCGACGACAGCAGGTAGACGCGGGTCGTGCGGGCGTACTTCAGGAGTCTCGGGTCGAAGCCCACGCTGCTGTCTCTCAGAGCACGTCCGATTTCTGGCTCCCTCTCGACCAGCGCCCGCGCGTACCTCCCCGGTGCGCCATCCTTCCAGGCCAGCGGTAGCGCGTCCTCACCCGAAGAGGATGATTGTGGGCTGCTGGGCTGGGGAAATCACCCACGACGGGTGATGACCGTCGCGCCGACCCTCCGTACACTTTCCTGCAGACAGGGGAGGAGAGCGGGTGCCCGAGCGCTACGACGTCATCATCATCGGCAGCGGCGCGGGTGGAGGGAGCCTCGCCCACACGCTCGCCCCCGCCGGGAAGAAGGTCCTCCTTCTCGAGCGTGGCAACTACCTGTACCGGGAGACAGAGAACTGGAACCCGGACGAGGTCTTCGTCGAGGGTCGGTACATCTCCCCTGACACCTGGTACGACGCGGACGGCAAGCCGTTCCAGCCCCAGGTCCACTACTTCGTCGGCGGGGCCACCAAGATGTACGGAGCGGCCCTCTACCGGTTGCGCCCCCGTGACTTTGGCGAGCTGAAGCACGTCGACGGGATATCGCCGGCATGGCCCCTCTCCTACGACGACTTCGAGCCCTGGTACACCAAGGCGGAATGGCTCTACCAGGTGCACGGCAACCACGGCGAGGACCCGACCGAGGGCGCCTGGAGCAAGGAGTATCCCTGGCCGGCGGTCTCGCACGAGCCCCGGATGGAGCAGCTCTCGGACGACCTGAGATCTGCCGGCTATCACCCGTTCCACGCCCCCTGCGGCATCCTGCTCGACGAGGCTGACCGGGCGAAGAGCACCTGCGTCCGGTGCGCGTGGTGTGACGGCTATCCGTGCATGGTGCACGCCAAGTCCGACGCCGATATCATCGCCGTCCGTCCCGTCCTCGACAACCCGAACGTGACCATGCTGGTCGACGCCCAGGTCACCAGACTCGAGACCGATCCCACGGGCCGCACCGTCACGGGCGTCGTCGTCACGCGCGGTGGCGAGGACGAGGTCTACGAGGCCGACATCGTGGCCCTCTCGGCGGGCGCGGCGAACAGCGCCAAGGTCCTCCTCGGCTCGGCCAACGACAAGCACCCGAACGGCCTGGCAAACGGCTCCGACCAGGTCGGCCGGAACTACATGTTCCACAACTGCAAGGCTGCGGTCGCGCTGGCCAAGGAGCCCAACGACACCACCTTCCAGAAGACCCTGGGCGTGAACGACTTCTACTTCGGAGTCGACGGCTACGAGTACCCGGTGGGCAACCTGCAGATGGTGGGCAAGTCGAACGCCTCGGCCATGAAGGGGGAGGAGCCCAAGCTCACCAAGCTCGCTCCACGGTGGAGCCTGGAGAGGGTGGCCAAGCATGCCGTGGACTTCTGGCTCACGACCGAGGACCTACCCCTGCCTGACAACCGGGTTACGGTCGATCGTCATGGCAGCATCCGCCTTGCCTACACGTCGTCCAACGACCAGGAGGCCGAGCGGCTCTACCACGAGTTCAAGAAGCTCTTGAACTCAGTCGGCATGGCGAACCACCACGTGCTGGGCAAGAACTTCTACATGGACATGAACATCCCGGTCGCCGGGTGCGCCCACCAGGCGGGCACGTGCAGGTTCGGGACGGATCCGGCGGCGTCGGTGCTCGACGAGAACTGCAAGGCTCACGAGCTCGACAACCTCTACGTCGTCGACACGAGCTTCTTCCCGGGCATCGGCGCCGTGAACCCGGCCCTGACGGCCATGGCGAACGCCATCCGGGTCGGTGAGCACTTGATCGATCGCATGCAGTAGCAGTAGGGCGGGAACCGCGGACAACCAGGAGTCGATCAATGGATATGGACCAGATAGAAGCAGAGCTGAGCCTCGCTGGGAAGGTGGCCATCGTCACCGGTGGGAACAGCGGGATCGGACAAGCGGTGACCATCGCTCTGGCCGACCGGAGCGCCAAGGTCGTCATCGACTACGTGTGCCATCCCGAGGCCACCGAGGAGCTCGAGCGCAAGCTCGCGGCCATGGGAGACGATGCCATCGGGGTCGAAGCCGACGTCAGCAAGGTCGCCGACCTACAGAGGCTGATCGACAGCGCCGTGAAGGCCTTCGGCCGGCTAGACGTCATGGTCAACAACGCCGGCGTCGAGAGTCGGACCGGGGTGCTGGATTCAACGGAGGAGCACTACGACGAGGTGCTCGACATCAACCTGAAGAGCGCCTTCTTCGGCACCCAGCTGGCGGCCAGGCAAATGATCGCCCAAGGTGGCGGGGGGCGAATCATCAACATGACGTCGGTCCACGAAGACTGGCCGATGCCGGGCAACACGCCCTACTGCCTGTCCAAGGGGGGAATGCGCATGCTGACCCGGACGGCGGGGGTGGAGCTGGCGCCCCACGGGATCACGGTGGTCGGCGTCGGTCCGGGCGCGGTGATCACGCCCATCAACAGGCCCACGCTCGACGATCCGGAGAAGCTCAAGCGCATCAACGACACCATCCCGATGGCCCGCATGGCCGAGCCGGACGAGATAGCCAGGGTCGTGGCCTTCCTTGCCGGCGCTGGATCGAGCTACGTCACGGCGACGACGATCATGGCCGACGGCGGCCTCATGCAGAGCAGCCCGGGCCTCTGAGCGGACGTCGTCGACACACCTTGGCTGACCAACGTCGACACCGGGTCGTGGTCGTCGGGGGTGGCTTCGGCGGCCTCCCAGCGACACGCCTCTTGGCCCGGTCGAGGGACGTCGAGGTGACACTCCTCGACCGGCGGAATCACCATCTGTTCCAGCCCCTCCTCTACCAAGTAGCGACCGGCATTCTCTCGCCCGGCCAGATCTCGCCCGTGCTCCGCCACTTGCTCCGCAAGCACCAGAACGTACGCGTCGAGCTGGCCCGCGTGACGGGCTTCGACCTCGACAGGCGGTTGGTGAGGACGACGATGATCCCCGGGCAGCAGCGGGAGTTTCCCTACGACAGCCTGATCGTGGCTGCCGGGGTCAACCAGTCGTACTTCGGCCACGACGAGTTCGCGCTCATCGCTCCTGGGATGAAGACGATCGACGATGCCCTCGAGCTGCGTCGAAGGATCTACGGCGCCTTCGAGCTGGCCGAGAACTCGACGGATGCGAGCAAACAGCGGTTCTGGCTGACGGTCGTGGTCGTGGGCGCCGGTCCGACGGGGGTGGAGCTCGCCGGGCAGATCCGGGAGCTCGCGGCACGGAGTCTTCGTCGCGACTTCCGCAGCATCGACCCTTCGTCGGTCCGGGTAGTGCTGCTCGACGGGGGAAAGGAGCCGCTGTCGAACTTCGGGGACCGGCTCTCCGGGCAAGCAGCCAGGGACCTCGAGCACATGGGTGTCGAGCTGCGGATGGGGGAGCGGGTCGTGGGGGTGGACGGCCTCGGCGTCGATGTCGAGGGCCCGGACGGAAAGGATCGGATCACGGCCGGCACCACGATCTGGGCCGCCGGCGTCCAAGCTTCGCCATTGGCGGCGCAGCTGGCCGAGGCGAGCGGCGCGCAGACCGATCACGCCGGGCGGATCGCGGTGCTCCCCGACCTCACGCTCCCCGGGCACCTCGAGGTCTTCGCCCTCGGTGACATGACGACCCTCAACGACCTGCCGGGTGTGGTCGAGGTCGCCATGCAGGGGGGTCTGCATGCCGCCAACACCATCCGTCGGCGCCTGAAGGGCGACACGAGGAGCGTGGCCTTCAAGTACCGGGATCTCGGCAGCGCCGCGGCCATCGGTCGGTTCAAGGCGGTGGTCAGTGTGTGGCGCCTGCGGCTCAGCGGCTTCCCTGGCTGGGTCGTGTGGCTGTTCGTCCACATCGGCTTTCTGAACGGCTTCGGCAACAGGCTGACGACGATGTTCCGTTGGGCCCGTTCGATGATCGGCCGCAGCCGGCCGGAGCGGGTCTTCAGCGTGGGCCGCACGGGCGGCGACGTCAGCCTTCCCGAGGAGGTCCGGGCCAAGATCATGCCGAGCCCCTTCCCGGTCATGGACGCCCAGCTCAGGCGGGGTGAGGCGCCCGAGCGGTAGCGGTCACAGCCCGTTCCAAGGTTGTCGCTGTAGCGTTGTTCGGATGCGGACCGCCCCCTACGGCAACCGCCGATAGCCAGAGCCTCCCGCGTGGCCGCCACCTTCGATTTCCCCGTTCTCGGCGCGCGGTGGCTGGGCCGCGCCGTCGGGCGCGACAGGTCCTGGCTGGCGCCCGATCGGGGGGTCCTGCATTCGGTGATGGCGCCGCTGATCGCCGGGACGCTGGCCCTGGTTGCCAGCCTCGAGGGCTGGCGGGGTGTGGACTTCTCGGCCCAGCTGTACCGGATCGGGCTGTTCCACCAGCAGGGGCTGACGCTCTGGGACAGCCAGTGGTACGGGGGGCACTGGACGCTCAACTACAGCGTCATCTTCCCGCCCTTCGCCGGTGTCATCGGTGTCCAGGCCACCGAGGTCCTGAGCGCCGTGGTCGCTGCCTGGGCGTTCGACCGCCTGGTGGTCGGCCACTTCGGCACCTCGGCACGTGTCGGCTCGATCATCTTCGCGGTCGGGACCCTGGTGCAGGTGGCCATCGGCCAGCTTCCGTTCCTGCTCGGCGAGGCCCTGGCCCTGGCCGCCATCTGGGCCGCGACCCGACGACGCTGGCGACTCACGGCAGGTCTGGCCGTGGCGACGCCCCTGGCCAGCCCTCTGGCTGGGGCCTTCCTGGTCCTCGCCGCCGTGGCCTGGCTGCTCGCCTCGTGGCCCCACCGGCGTGTGGCCCTGGCAGGCCTCGTGGCGGTGGCTGCGGCCCCGGTTCTCGCCCTGACCCTGGGCTTTCCGGGTCAGGGATCGATGCCGTTTCCCGCCTACGACTTCGGCTGGTTGCTGGGCCTGTTCATGGTGGGCATCGCGCTCATCCCACGCGGGGAACGTACCCTGCGCACCGGGGCCGTCCTGTACGTGGCCGCGATCGTCCTGAGCTTCGTCGTGCCCAGCTCCATGGGTGGCAACATCAGCCGCCTGGGCGAGTGTGTCGGGGCCCCGCTGGCCGCCTGCCTGCTGTGGCAGCACCGGCGCCTGCTAGTCCCGGCCGCCGTGGTACCCCTGGCCCTGCTCCAGTGGGGACCCTCGACGACGTCGTTCACGGGGCGCAGCGATCCATCGACCCAGGCCACGTACTTCCGACCCCTGATGGGCTACCTCGACCAGCATTCTCAGCCAGCGGGGCGGGTGGAGATCGTCCCGACCGCCCGACACTGGGAAGCTGCCGACGTCGCTCCCTACTACCCGTTGGCGCGGGGGTGGGAACGTCAGCTCGATACTGCCGACAACCCGCTCTTCTACGCCCAGGGCGAGCTGGATGCCAACGCCTACCGGGCCTGGCTGCTCGACAACGGCGTCCGCTATGTGGCGCTGCCTGACGTGAAGCTCGACTACGCCGCCGTCCAGGAGGGGCGGCTCGTGCAGGCCGGGGTTCCCGGCCTCGTTCCCGTCTGGCACGACCGCCATTGGCGAGTGTACGAGGTGGCCGGGTCGACGGGCATCGTGGACGGACCCGCCCAGCTGGTCCGAATGGACGGCGGGAACATCACGGTCGACACCAGCGGCCCCGGTGTTGCGCTCGTGCGTGTCCGCTACAACTCGCGCTGGACGGTGGCGCAGGGAAACGGCTGCATCTACGGAGCTCCAAGCGGGTGGACGACGCTCGTGGCCAACCAGGCCGGGGTGTACCACCTCGACCTCGAGCGGATCCCAGCCAGCCAGAGCGGCTGCTGACCACCGGCGGGGTCGGGGCCCGCGGGTTTGTCCGGTTCCACATTTGGTCGAAAGTGGCAATGCACGCCAGGCGCGATGCCCACTTTCGACATCAGGTGGAACCGCGCCGACGCCCAGTGTTCCCGGCCTGCCGGCGCAATCACCCGCTCCGGGTGACGACAGCGCACCTCCACGCTCACAGAATCGGGTGGTGAGCAGGGCTGCCGGCGACCCTGCCGAGCCAGGAGGAGCCCATCGTGAGCGACTATCCCCTCATCAGCGACCACGGCCTCATCGGAGACCTGCAGACCTCGGCTCTCGTCACCAAGGACGGCACGATCGACTTCTTCTGTGCCCCGCGCTTCGACTCCCCCAGCATCTTCGCTTCGCTCCTCGACGCCCGCAAGGGCGGACGGTTCCGCATCGCGCCGGTGCTCGACGGCTGCCAGACCACCCAGATCTACTTCCCCCAGTCGGCCTGCCTGATCACCCGGTTCATGACCGATGCCGGGGTGGCCGAGCTGGTCGACTTCATGCCCATCGACAACCCCACCGTGGCCACCGAGAACCACAGGATCTGCCGGGGCGTGCGCTGCCTGCGAGGCGAGCTGCCATTCCGGCTGGAGTGCGAGCCCCGCTTCGACTTCGCCCGCCAGGCCCACAAGGTGTCCTTGACCGGCGAAGGGGCCGTGTTCGAGACGAACGGGAAGCAAACTGTCCTCCACGGCGCCGCGGGCCTCGAACGATCGGGAGACGGCGACGTCCGCCTCGACTTCACGCTCAGGGCCGGCGAGGCGCGGGGGTTCATGCTGGAGACGGGGGCCACTCGCGGGCCCCAGCCCATGGACCGGGGCGAGGCCATCGCGTTGTTCGAGGAGACGGTCAACTACTGGCGGGCCTGGCTGGCCCGCTGCACCTACCAGGGGCGGTGGCGGGAGATGGTGCACCGCTCGGCAATGTCGCTCAAGCTCATGACCTACGCCCCGACCGGTGCCCTGGTGGCGGCGACCACCACTGGCCTCCCCGAGCAGGTCGGCGGCGAGCGCAACTGGGACTATCGCTTCACCTGGATCCGGGACGCCTCGTTCTCCGTCTACGCCCTGCTGGGACTCGGCTACCAAGACGAGGCCCGGGCCTTCCTCGAGTGGGTGGGCCACCGGGTCTCCGAGCACGTCGGCAAGGACTCGGGCCCGCTCAAGATCATGTACCGGGTGGACGGCTCGTCGGACCTGGTGGAGGAGACCCTGGACCACTTCGAGGGCTACATGGGCTCCCAGCCGGTGCGCATCGGCAACGGGGCCGCCGACCAGCTCCAGCTCGACATCTACGGCGAGGCCATGAACTCGATCGCCCTGGCCGACCCGTCCGAGCCCATCGGCTACCTGGGCTGGCTCGAGCTCATCAAGATCGGCGACTGGCTGGCCGAGAACTGGGACCAGCCCGACGAGGGGGTGTGGGAGACCCGAGGCGGGCGCAAGGACTTCACCTACGGGCGGGTGATGTGCTGGGTGGCCTTCGACCGCCTCATCCGCATGGCCCGTGACCGGGGCCGGCCGGGCGACGTCCAGCGCTGGACCGCCGCTCGTGACGCCGTCTACCAGCAGATCATGGACAAGGGCTGGAACCCCAAGCGGGGCGCCTTCACCCAGTACCCGGGGACCGACGTGGTCGACGCCATCAGCCTGCTGATGCCCCTCGTCGGTTTCATCCCCCCCAAGGACCCGCTGTGGCTGTCGACCATGAAGGCCATGAACGACGAGCTGGTCACCGACAGCCTGGTCTACCGCTACAACCCGGCCGCGTCGCCCGATGGCCTGCAGGGATCGGAGGGGACCTTCTCGCTGTGCTCGTTCTTCTGGGTCTCCGCCCTGACCCGCGCCGGGCAGCTGGAGGAGGCCCAGTACGCCTTCGAGAAGATGCTGACATACTCCAACCACGTCGGGCTGTACTCCGAGGAGATCGACCCGAGCGGCCGCCAGATCGGCAACTTCCCCCAGGCCTTCACCCACCTGGCCCTGGTCGCCGCTGCCATCGACCTCGACGCCGCTCTCAACGTGGGCGCCGGGCAGCCGTTCCAGCTGCCGGGTGGGTTGGGCTTGCGGACGGTGCCCAGCTAGATCACCAGCACGGTGGCTGCTCCTCTGGGCCGTTGCGATGCCGCCCTCGTCTACGACTCCTATGAGCAGGCCGAGGAGGGCTTGCGAGAAGCGCTGACCTCGACCGGCAACGGCTATTTCTGCACGCGCGGGTTCGCCGAGTGGGAGGACGCCGACGGCGTGCACTACCCGGGCACCTACACCCACGGTGGCTACAACCGCGAGACCACCATCATGGGTGGAACCCCGGTGCTCAACGAGGATCTGGTCAACCTGCCGAACTGGGGCGTGCTCAAGCTGCGCATCGGGGGCGGGGAGGTCGTGCGGCTCGAGAATGTCGAACTGCTGTCCTACCGCCACGAGTACGACGTCGGGGCCGCGGTCCTGGCCCGAGTCTTGCGCTTCCGCGACCGGTCTGGCCGTGAGACGACCTTGCACAGCCGACGCTTCGTGAGCATGGCCGAACGGCACCAGGCGGGTATCGAGTGGGTGCTCATGCCCGAGAACTGGTCGGGCCGGATCGAGATCGTCTCGGCGCTCGACGGCCGCGTGACCAACGCCGGGGTTGCCCGCTATCAGGAGCTTGAGGGACGACACCTCGAACCGGTTCTGCCGCGGACGTTCGGACCCGATGTAATCGCCCTGATGGCGCGCACACGCCAGTCCCGCATCTACGCGGCCGAGGCGGCGCGCACCAAGGTCTACTCCAACGGGGTGGCGCCCGAGGTCGAGCGAGACCTGTACCAGATGGAGGACTACATCCAGCAGGTCCTCAGCTTCGACGTGCACGAGGGCGCGCCGGTACGGGTCGAGAAGATGATCGGCTTCTACACCTCACGCGACTACGCGACGAGCGAGCCGCTGGGAAGTGCCGGCAACGCAGTGCGCAGCTTCCCCTCCTTCTCCGACTCGCTGGTTGACCACCGTCAGGTCTGGAACGAGCTGTGGGAGATGTGTGGCCTGGAGGTCGCATGCGATCCCGCCGTGCAGTTGCGGCTGCGGTTGCACTCGTCCCATGTTCTCCAGGTCTGCTCGGGCCACACTGCGGAGGTGGACTCCGGAGTGGTCGCCCGCGGGTTGAACGGTGAGGCCTACCGCGGCCACGTCTTCTGGGACGAGCTGTTCGTGCTGCTGTACCTGAGCTTTCGCATGCCGCGGGTTACCCGTCACTTACTCTTGTACCGGGCGCGCCGGCTCGGAGAGGCTCGCCGAGCGGCGCAGGCTGCTGGCTTCCGGGGCGCCATGTTCCCATGGCAGAGCGGCAGCGACGGAAAAGAGGAGACCCAGGTTGTGCACCTCAATCCGCTGTCAGGCCGCTGGGAGCCCGACCTCAGCCACAACCAGCGCCATGTCAACGCGGCGATCTTCTACAACATCTGGCACTACTACCAGGTTACCGGCGACGGCGAGTTCATGGTCGACCACGGAGCCGAGATGATGCTCGAGATCGCTCGATTCTGGGGTTCGCTGACCTCGTACAACCCCGAGCGCGACCGCTACGAGATCCATGGAGTGATGGGCCCGGACGAGTTCCACGAGAGCTACCCCGGCGCAGATGCTGGGGGCTTGCGCAACAATGCATATACCAACGTCATGGTGGCATGGATCTGCCAGATCGCCCCGAAGGTGCTCGAATTGCTCCCAGAGGGGCGGGCTCAATCTCTTCGAGCTCGGATCGACCTGACCGATGACGAGATCGACCAATGGGCGCGGGTGAGCCGCAGGATGTTCGTGCCCTTCCACGCCGACGGCATCATCAGCCAGTTCGAGGGATACGGCCAGCTGGCCGAGCTCGACTGGGATGCCTACCGCGAGCGCTACGACGGCGAGATCCAGCGGCTCGACCGCATCCTCCGGGCAGAAGATGATGATCCTGGCCGCTACAAGCTGTCCAAGCAGGCCGATACCGTCATGCTCTTCTATCTGTTCCCGGACGAGGAGCTCGCCGGGCTGTTCGAGAGGCTCGGCTACGAGTTTGCTCCGGACACCGCCCGCAAGAACATCGACTACTACGACCGCAGGACCTCCCACGGGTCGACCCTCAGCTTCGTCACGTACGCGGGCGCCCTCGCCGAGGTGGACCCCGAGAGCTCCTGGGAACGGTTCCTGGTGGCCCTCGAGAGCGACATCGCCGATATCCAGGGGGGGACGACGAAAGAGGGCATCCACATGGGGGTCATGGCCGGCACGCTGGACCTGGTACAGCGGGCCTTCCTCGGGACGAGTATCCGCGATGACGTGTTGTCGTTCGCACCGCGGCTGGTGGAACCCCTCGACGGATTGTCGTTCTCGATGCAGTTTCGCGGGGTGCCGCTCCGCGTGAGCCTCAGCGGGGCAGAGCTGACGGTAGCGGCGCTTCCCGAGGGTGTCGGCGGGCCCGTCAAGGTCGCGATAGGCGCTGAGGTGAGGGAGCTTCGGCCAGGGCAGCGCTGCGCGTTCAAGGTAAGCGGAGCATCATCCGGAGACCACTCTCGACAGGAGGAACGGGATGTCCGAGGGATTTGAGGGAGCGATCTTCGACGTCGATGGGGTGCTCGTCGACTCCCCGCACGAACGGGCCTGGCGCGAGTCCTTCCAGGAGCTCATGGAAGGAGAGTGGCGCGGCATCCGGGAACAGACCACCTGGTCGCCCGAGCGGTTCACCCCGCAGGTCTACGAGCAGCTCATGTCCGGCAAGCCCCGCATGAGCGGCGCTCGCGCCGTGCTGGAGTACTTCAAGGTGCCCGACATCGAAAGCCGGGTGAACACATACGCTGATCGCAAGCAGTCGATGGTGGTCGGTCTCATCGAGGCGGGAGAGTTCAAGGCGTACGCCGACGCCCTCCGGCTCGTGCTGGGCGTGCGGGAAAGAGGGATCCTCGTCGCCGCCGCTTCCTCGTCGAAGAACGCCGAGCCGATGCTGCGCCAGATCCGTCTGGACAAGTTCGCCCAGGAGCAGGGCCTCCGCGACGACTTGGTTACGCCGGGACTGACCCTGCAGGCGGTCTTCGACGCCGACGTGTCAGGCCGCGACTTCGCCCACGGCAAGCCGGACCCCGAGATCTTCTTGACGGCGGCAGCGGAGCTGGGACGCCCGCCGCACCGATGCTTCGTCGTCGAGGACGCCGTGTCCGGCATCCAGGCGGCCAAGGCGGGGGGGATGGCCGGACTGGGCATCGCCCGCGCTGGAGACGCAGAGATGCTGAGAGACGCCAAGGCGGACCTGGTGGTGACCTCACTCGACACGGTGGATCTCGACCGCTTGAGCGACGGCGTTCTCGTCGCCAGAGAGGCCTAAGGGCCTAGGGCAGGTCGCGCGCGATGGCATCGACCAGCTCCGGCACCGTGGAGCGAAGGCGCGCGTAGGTCGCTACCAGGTCCTTCGACACGGTCACCGCCGCTGGCGGCGGACCGTCGGGTGGGGCGAGCTCGCTCACGGCGTCGCTCAGGCTCGAGGCACGGCCGAGGGCGAACAGACCCAGGGCAGCGGCGCCGAGCGCCGTGCCTTCGGCACCCTCGACGACGTGCAACGGCCGGTCGAGCGCCGCCGCCATGACCTCGCGCCAGAGCGCCGACCGAAATGCGCCACCGGTCGCCCGCACCGAGGTCACCGGCTCGACGCTGTCCAGCCGGTCGAGCATGAGCCGCATCTGGATGCAGACGCCCTCGACCGCCGCGCGTACGAAGTGGGCCCGGGTGTGCTCACGACGGAGGCCGAGGTACGCCCCATGGAGGTCTGGACCCCACAGTGGCGCCCGCTCGGCAACGAGAAAGGGCAACATCACGAGTCCATCGCTGCCGGGCTCAACGGTTGCGGCCAGCTCCAGCAACGCTTCGTCCGGCCCGGATGCGCCAGCCCCCGCGACGACGTCGGGCGCCAACGAGTGCCCGGCCCACCGGAGCACGCTCGCCCCGTTGCTGATGGCACGGCCCACCACCCACACCTGGTCCGTCAGCGCGTAGCAGAACAGCAGGCCGAGATCGTCGAGCTGTGGCCCGTTGGTCGTCATGCGGAGGGCGCCGCTCGTGCCCAGTGACAAGCCGGCTGTGCCGGGTTGCATCGCGCCGGTACCGAGGTTGGCCAGAGGACCGTCGGCGGCGCCGACAACCACGGGCGTTCCGGCGGGCAGGCCGACCTGAGCTGCTGCTGCTGGGGCAACCGACAGGGAGGCCGTCGTGGGCAGGATCGGCGGGAGCCGGTCCGCGGACAGGCCGCACGTCTCGAGAGCAAGGGGGCTCCACGTTCGCGTCGACGGGTCCAACAGCCCCGTACCCGACGCCGACGACAGCTCGGTCGCCAGCGTGCCGGTGAGCCAGGCGAGCAGGTAGTCCTTCAAGCCGACCCACCAGCGGGTAGCTGCCCAGATCCCCGGTTCGTGACGGGCGAACCACATGATCTTGGTCAGCGGCGTCATCGGGTGTATGGGAGTGCCGGTCCGCGTCCGCAGCTCGGCTGCCTCCTGGGACTGCTGCAGGCGTCGAGCTTCCTCGCTGGCGCGACTGTCGGCCCACGTGATCAAGGGGGTGAGCGGTCGCCCGTCTCCGTCCAAGGCCACCACCCCGTGCATGGCTGCGCTGAGCGATAGGGCTCCGATGTCGGTGCCGTCGGCAGCGGCGACGCATTCGGAGATGGCGCTAGCGGTCGCCGCCACGATCGTGTCGGGATCTTGCACCTCTTGACCGGGCAGGGGCTCGACCAGGGGGTACTCGCGGATCGCCACCCGCCGCCACGACGACCCCGGAGCGAACACGGCGGCCTTCACGCCCGTCGTGCCCACGTCCAGGCCGATGATGCGCGTATCCATCAGGCCATGTTGTCCGACGTGGGGACCGGAGTGAATCACCCGCTCCGGGTGAGGACACGCACCGTCTCCTGCCGGAGAATCGATTCGGCTTGTCCAACCCGGGCTTACGGGCGAGCCGGATTGCGGTCAAACCGGTTCCGGGCCACAGGCGTAGGGGAGGTCGTCATCCTCGCAGAGGCATTCGCGCTGGCACTGCTCTCAGGGCTGTGGCCGGTGGGGCTGGCGGCGATCGCCGCGTATCTCGACCGGCCCCTCCTCCGCTATGCCTTCGCGTACGTGGCTGGCGCCGCCCTGGCCGAGAGCGCGGCGAGCGCGGTGGTGCTCATCGGCCTCGGGGCGGCAGGGTTCACCCGCCAGCGACCGACCCGGAGTGGCTGGCTCTACGTTGCCCTCGGCGTGCTCGTCCTGGCCTTTGCCGCCGTGGTGTACCTCCGGTCGCGCCGGCGCCCGAGGAAGGACGAGCCCGAGGACAGGCAGGACACGCGCATCCACGAAGGGCGCGTCGCCGTCGCCTTCGGGCTCGGGCTGGTGATGTGGCTGCCGTCGCCCACCTATCTGGCGGCGCTCAAGCAGATCCAGGACACCCACTCCGGCTGGGCTCTGACGACGCTCTACGCGGCCGTCGCCGTGGTCCTCGTGCTGTGGATCCTCGAGATCCCAGTCATTCTTTTCCTGCTGTTCCGGGAGCCCGCCCGCCGCCACCTCGGGACGACGAACGCGTGGCTCAAGCAGCATGGGGTGGCGCTGCTTGCAGCCCTGACGGCGGTGGCCGGCGTGGGCATCCTCATCAAGGGCATCATCCAGCTGGCGTGACCGGTGCGCCGACTCAGCTCGAGGAGGACGATCTGCCGCGTCCGCCCGCCTTGGGCTTCTCGACGGGGTCGGCGTTGTCGTACTCCCGGCTGAACTTGCCGAATCGAGCTGCTGCCTGCTCCACCGTCACGTTGGGGAAGGTTGCCAGCAGATAGAGCTGGGCCTCCCGGAGCATCCGCTTGTAGATGTGGTTCTTCCTGCTGTTCGCCTCGTACTCCTCGTCGAGCCTGAGGGCGGTGCTGATTGTCGACCACGTGCCGACGATGGCCACCGCGATGCCGAACGCCTTCGACCCGAAGCTGTGGTAGTTGAGAGCGAGGGCGAGGCCGGCGAGCGCGGCGGCCAGGCTCGATATGGCGACCAGCCCCCGGCTCCAGGTCCTCGACTGCCTCCGCTTCTGGGCCGACTTGGCGATGCTGGCCTCGATCTCGGCCACCAGGCGCAGGAAGAGATGGAACAGCTCCTCTCGCTGGGCCTTGTCGCTCGTCCCCGCCGGGGCGTCGATGACCCGCTGGACAGCCGCCTCGAAGCGATCGTGCTCCAACTGGGCCGACGGCTCCGGGCTCGCTCGCCAGTCGAGCTTCCTGACGAGCGCCCGGCTGTCTCCCTTTGGCCTGGACTCGGAAGCGGGCTCTACTGCCATGAATCCAGCGGTACCACACGTCCGGCGAAGCAACCAGGGCCAAACGGCCAGGTCCCCGCTTCGACGACCCGTCCAAACCATCCACAGATGGACAAGTGCGACACGGGCCGGGCTGGGCCAGCATCACCCGGACGGGGTGATGCTCGGAGAGGCACAGGTCTCTAGGGTGCATGACACCCGACTCGAAGCAAGGCCGGCCCGGGAGGCCGGCCCGACAAGCACGGCCGGCCCGAAAGGCCGGCCCGAAAGGGAGGACCAATGGCCGATGAACCGGTGTTTCTGTACGTCGCCCGCTACAACGACGAGGCCGACGCTCGATCGGACTACGAGCTGCTCCTGGAGCTGCACGCCGCGGGCGTGGTCGGTACCTACGACGCCGCCGTGGTGACGAAGGACGGTGACAAGGTCCACGTGCACAAGCACGAGAAGCCGACCCAGCACGCGGCGTGGACCGGTGTCGCCGTCGGCGCGGTGATAGGCATCATCTTCCCTCCCTCGATCCTCGGCAGCGCGGCGGTGGCTGGTGTCGCTGGTGGGCTCATGGGCCATTTCTGGGGCGGCCTGTCGCGCAGCGACGTGAAAGCCCTTGGCGACTTCCTCGACGAGGGCCAGGCTGCCCTTCTCGTCATCGGGAAGTCGAAGCTTCAGGAGGTCCTCGACCGAGAGCTCAAGCGGGCCACCAAGAGCATGGAGAAGCAGATCAAGGCCGACCGAAAGCACGTCGAGGCGGCGCTCGAGGACAGCCGGAAGTCCTGAGGCCGCCGGGACGCGGTGACCTCGACCGCTGCGAGCGCAGATCCATTCGGCCCGGCTCGGCTCGGGCCGGTCACCCTCCGCAACCACGTCATCAAGGCGGCGACGTTCGAGGGGATGACGCCGAAGAACGTGCCGACACGGCGGCTCGTCGACTATCACAAGGCGGTGGCGGCGGGCGGCGTTGCCATGACGACGGTCGCCTTCTGTGCAGTGTCGAGGGATGGGCGGGGTGCACCGGGCGAGCTCGTCGTAAGCGACGAGGCGGTTCCGGGTCTTGTCGAGCTGGCCGACGTCGTCCACGGCGCCGGCGCCAAGGTCTCCGCCCAGCTCGGTCATGCGGGCCCTGTCGCCGCCGCGACCGGTTACCGGGGCCTGGCGCCGTCGCGGGTCTTCAGCCCGCTGTCGATGCGGTGGACGAGGGCGGCCGAGGACGACGACATCGAGCGGGTGACCGACGACTTCGCCGCGGCCGCCCGTCGCATCGTGGCGGCCGGCTTCGATGCCATCGAGTTGCACCTCGGCCACCACTACCTGCTCAGCGCCTTTCTCAGCCCCAAGCTGAACAAGCGGACCGACCGCTGGGGTGGAGACGTCGAACGACGGTCGCGGTTCCCTCGCCAGGTCGTGCGGCGGGTGCGCGACGCAGTGGGTGATGCCGTCGCCCTGACGGCGAAGCTGCAGATGGTGGATGGCGTCGAGGGGGGGCTGTGGCTCGACGAGAGCATCGACATCGCCCGCCTGCTGGAGGCGGACGGCGCGCTCGACGCGCTGCAGCTCACGGGGGGCGGGTCCCTGCTCAACCCCATGTACCTCTTCCGGGGCGACGCCCCGGTCTCGGAGATGGCGAGGACGCTGCCCCGCTGGCTGCGTCCGGGGTTCAAGCTGCTGTCACCGAAGTTCATGCCGACGTACCCGTTCGAGGAGGCGTTCTTCCTGCCGTACGCCCGCCAGTTCCGCCAGGCGGTCGACCTGCCGTTGATCCTTCTGGGCGGGATCAATCGGCTCGACACGGTGCAGCGGGCCCTCGACGAGGGCTTCGAGCTCGTGGCCATGGCGAGGGCGCTGCTCCGTGAGCCGGACCTCGTGAACCGGCTTCAGCGGGGCGTGACCACCGAGAGCCTGTGCATCCACTGCAACAAGTGCATGCCGACGATCTACCGAGGAACCCATTGTGTGCTGGTGCCGCCCGAGCAACGTCCCGGGCTCAGGAAGCTCGTCGAATGGTGACCCTCGGCTATACGGGGGCCGGCCCCGGGTTGCCAGTTTCCCGGCACCGTTGGGAGCGTTACCCTGGGGCCGCAGGGGGGTGCGCATGATGTGGAAGTGGCGCAGGCGGCGAGAGGTGCAGGGGATCCGAGACCACTCCTTGGCCCGGGAGACACGGAGCGGCTCGCGGCTGGCACGTGAGGTGGAGGCCTTCCTGAGCGGCTCGTCGGCGGAGTTGTTCCTCGCACGGGGACGCGAGGTCCCGGCATGGGCGTACGTGAACCAGGTCGCCCACGCTGACCCGGACCTCCTGTGGCAGCTCGCCGCCAGCGAGCCGGCCTGGAAGGCGGGCGCCACGAGGCCGTCCTGCGGCCGGTTCGGGAGTCTCAGCTGGCGGGGAGCAGTCGCCGTCCTCGCGGGCGAGATCCTCCACCTCGCAGGGAACGATCCCGGCTCGATACGCAGGATCCAGCTCGACCGCCTGCTGCCGCTCGAGTCTGTGCTGATGGCCCCGATGGCGCGCCCCGTGAGCCCCGAGCAGCTCGTGGCCCGGGGACGGGCATGTCTCCGCGATCACCCCAGCTGCGAACCGCCTCTCTGATCTCGGCAGTAGGCGGTCCGAGCGAGGCCTGCCACCCGAGTCGGGCGACGATCGTCGTCGGTTTCTGAAATCCTTGTCCCTTGTCGCAGGAAGGAGGGCCACGGTGCAGGCATCCAGCTCACATGTCGGGGTACAACCGGGTGACGGTCTCGTGGGCCGCTTCGGAGACTCCGTCCTTCTCGTAGCGGGGCCGACCTCGGAGGTCGACCCCTTCGTCGAAGAGCTCGTGGCCACGGTCGAGGCCGGCGCCGGCGAGGGGGCGCTACCGGGCGCGGCCCTGGCCCATCGCATCGGTGAGCTGCTGTTTCGTACCGTGGCTGGTGACGTGGCGTCGTTCGGCGTGGTAGCTCCGGTCGAGGGCGGCGCCCTCGTCCTGCTCCACGGCGAGGTCGATGCCGAGATCGTGCAGCGGTCGGGTGCCCGCCGGTTGTCGGGACGCCAGGCCGTCACGTGGGTGGACCAGGTGGTGCAGGCGCCATTCGACCGCGTGGCGCTCACCCAGGGCGCGGCGGGGTCAGCGTCGGTCCATCCCCGTTCCGACCTCCGGGTCGGAGTCGTGCCGGGAGCGGGGTTCGTGCTGACACCGGCAGGCGGCCCTGGCGGGCGCCAGCCGGCGTCGACGGCGGCCCCGGTCGCCGGGTCGGATGACGATGGATTGCCGGCAACGGAGGCGGTGCCTGCCGCCGCGGCACTCGCCGACGACGAGGACGACATCGTGGGCGACGTGGGGAAGCGGGACAGCAGACCCCTGTTCGACCAGGCGGCCGAGCAGACCCCGGCGCAGGCCGAGCCCGTGCCGGCCGGCAACGTGACGATCGGTCCCGAATCGCGGCTGGAGCCAGAGGACGGGCCGCAGGGCGCACCGCGCCACGCCGCCCCCACCATGGCGACGACGGGCGCGCTCGCAGAGCTCGTCGGCGAGGACGGATCGAGGACATCACTCGACCGCGACTACGTGCTCGGCCGTGAGCCGGCCGCGGACGAGGCGGTGAGGAGCAGGAAGGCCTCACCGCTCCAGGTCGACGACCCCGACCAGCTCGTGTCACGGGTGCACGCCCGTTTGTGGGCCGATCGCGGTGTCGTCTTCGTGAGCGATGCCTCCTCCGCCAACGGGACGTTCATCGCCGCTCCGGGGGCAAAGGATTGGACCCGCGTCGGCCAGGAGGGGACGGAGCTACCTCTGGGCTGGAGCATCCGTCTCGGGGGCCGGGTCTACACGCTCGAGGACGTCAGCCGCTCGAGCCCGCCGCGCTCATCCAGGTGAACGGGCGGCGAGCGAACCGCACTGGAAGGCAGACTGGTCCCGTGGACATGTCTTCGGAGCCGGGCCGCACCGCGTTCGTCTGCGCTATGCCGATGGAGCTGCGGCCCCTGGCCCGCAAGCTGTCGTTGCACCGGACCCAGATCGGCGGCATGACGGTTTCCTCGGGAACCCTCGGCGACCGTGAGGTCGTCGCCATCGTGACCGGGATGGGCCCCAAGCTGGCGACCGACGCCACCAACCGGTTGCTCGACGCAGTCAGGGTCGATCGCGTCATCGTGGTGGGCATCACGGGCGCGGTCGAGAACGACACCCCGATCGGCACGCTCGTCCTTCCCGAGGCCGTGGTGGATGGCGCGACGGGCGCCGAGCACCGGCCCGCACCTCTGGGGGACGGTACAGCGCAGGGGAAGATGTGGACGACCGATGCGCTCATCACCGACATCGACGTCATCGCGGGTCTGCGGGCCCAGGGCGTGGTCTCGTTGGACATGGAGACGGCGGCGATCGCCGAGGAGTGCGAGCGGCGCGGCATCCCGTGGTCGGTGTTCCGCGTCATCAGTGACCGGGCGACGGACGGGAGCATCGACCACGAGGTGTTCGAGCTCAGCAACCAGGACGGGACGGCGAACGGGGTGGCGGTCGCCCGTTACTTCCTGCTCCACCCCGGGCGGATACCGCAGATGGCCCGACTGGCCAGGGGCGCCAAGCTCGCCACCGAGGCCGCCGCCGACGCTGCCATCCGCGCCTGCTTGCCGTCGTAACCGATGGAGCTGTCGCTGTTCGAAGAGGTCGCCGAGGCGCTTCGGGGGCTGATCTCGAGCGATCTGGGTCACGTCCGCCTTCGGTGGCACAGATACGGCATCAAGGTCTGGTTCGGCCCTGAGCGGCCTCCGCGCGAGCACTACGAGGCGCAGGTCATCGGGCCCGACCACATCGAGAGCGCCAACGTCCTCGCCCTGGAGGTGGGCTTCCACGCCGAGCACCGGGATGTGGCGGACAACGATCGGGTCATTGCCCACCTGCTCGACTGCGAGGACGAGTGGCGCCCGACGCTCGGCACCGACGCGGTGGTGGGACCGTTCCTCGGTCGGGCCGACGCATGGCGCCGGGTCTCCGAGATCTGGGCGGACCCCGACCTCGACAGCACCGATCTCGCCTTCGAGGTCGCTTCTCGTGTCGGCGAGTACGCCACGGCGCTCGAACCGGTCCGCCGCAGCGAGGCACGATCGTCTGGCCGGCCTCCCGGGCGGGCACTGTCGTCTAGCCGGCCTCCGGGGCCGGCTCCGCGCCCAGCACGAGAAGGGCGACGTCGTCGTCCGGGGGTCGATCCGCCCAGAGGCGAGCCACGAGGTCGCGGACCAGCGCCTCGGGGGACTGGTCAGGGGCGCCCAACAGGCTGAGCAGGCCACGCTCGCCCAGCATCGTCCCGTCGGGCTGGCGGATGTCCGTCACGCCGTCGGTGTAGAGGACGAGCTTGTCTCCGGAGTCGAGGCGGACGTCGAGCTCACCGATCCGCACGTCGTCGAAGGCGCCGATCAGGGTGCCGGTGACCGGGACGAGGACGAGTGGCGAACCTGGCCGGCCCAGGATCGGCGGCGGGTGGCCACCGGTGGCAAGGCGTAGCACGGCTCCGTTTCCGTCCAGACGCAACGTGCCAGCGACGACCGTGCAGAACCGTTCCCCCTGCGACTCGTCGGTCGCACCCAGCAGGAGGGCGGCGTTGAGGCCCCGGAGCCACTCGGCGGGACCCGTTCCGGTGATGCTGAGGGCGCGCAAGGTGGCCCGGGCCACCGCGTTGAAGGCGGCCGCATCAGCGCCGTTGCCACACACGTCGCCGACAGCGAAGCCCCAGACCGCCTCCGCCAATGGCCACAGGTCGTAGAAGTCGCCGCCGACGTCCTCGGCGGCCGGACGGTACGCGGCGGCCACCTCGATGCCTGGGACCGAGGGTAGGGCTGGAGGCAGCAGGCCGCGCTGCAGGGCCTGCGCCACCTCGTTCTCGTGTTGGTACAGCACCGCGTTGTCGAAGGCCACGGCCGCTCGTTGTGCCAGCCCCAGGGCGACTGCCAGGTCGCCCTCGTCGAACCTGGGGCGGGATCCCGCCCGGCTCAAAACGATGGCACCCAACGTGCGACCCCTCGCCGTCATCGGCACGGCGATCGCCGAGCCGACGTCGATCCCGCGAACGATATCGACCTGGTGCTCGTCGAAACCAGACTCGGCCAGCAGCTCGTCGGTCACCTCGGCATAGAGCTCAGCCTTCCCGGTTGCGATGACCCGCGCGATGCCGGGCGGGGCGTGGTCGACGGGGAAGTGGGCGTCGAGGTCCCACGCTCGGTCCGGCGCGTTCTTGTCCACCTGGGCGACCGCGACCGTGCGGATGTTGCTCCGCTCCGACAGGTACACGGCGCACAGGTCGGCGACGGTCGATACGGCCTGGTCGGCCACGGTCAGCAGCGTCTGCTCGTAGTCGAGGGACTCGGCCAGCGCCGTGCTGGCGCCGGCCAGGAAGGCCAGCTGGTCGGCCGCCACCCGTTCCTCCTCGAGGAGACGGACGCGGTCGAGCGCCTGGGCCCCCTGCCCGGCGAGGGCGAGGATGAACGCCCGCTCGTCCGCGTCGAACAGACGCGGTTCCACGAACGAGAACCTGATCGCGCCAACCGACGAGTCGATGGCGAGTGGTATGGCGCACAGCGCCGCCGTTTCCGGCTCCAGTCTCCGCACGTCCGGAAACCTGCTGTCCAGGTCTTCGCGCGACTCCAGCCACACGGGCTGGCGGGTTCGTAGCGCCACGGCGGCCGGTAGGTCCGACTCCGCCGGCTCGTCACTGAGGGCGGAGACCAGCTCCTCGCCGTAGCCGATCGCCCCGGGTAGGGCCAGCTTGGCGCCCGCCGGCACCAGCAGGCCGCCGCCGGTGGCCCCGAGGGCGGGAACAGCTTCTTCCAGGACGACGTTCGCGACCTGACTGGAGGAGGTCGCGGCGGCCAATGACGCGCTGACGCTATGCAGGCGGGCAGCGCGGTCAGCTGCCCGCTCGGCGGCGGCGAGCAGGCTCAGCTCGTCCAGGAGACGATCTTCGAAGGTCCGGGGTGACTGCGGCGGGAGACCCTGGACCGCGCGCTCCACCTGTCGGCTGAGCTCACCCACGTACCAGCGACGGAACACCCTGTGCTGGGGCGGGGTCTCGAGCGAGAGAAGTCGTCCGGCGCGGCAGTAGGCGTCCGCCTCGTCGAGCGCCTCGAGGTAGCGTTCGCCCGTCTCGATGGCCTGCGGCGTCAGCCGGAGGCGGAGGTGCGTGCGGGCTTCGCCCCGGGCCTGGGCGGCGAGCGCCTGCTCTTTGATCTTGCGGCGGAGCTCGCTGAACTGCGTGGTGACCGTGGCGATGAGGCGGGCCAGCTCCTCGGGCACTCTCGCAGTGGTGCCGACCTCGGCGCCGACGGCGGCCAGCGCGAACTCGCGGACGAGGTTCTCGGTGTGGATCTTCGCCGCCAGGAGCAGCTTGGTCGGGACATCGCCCAGGTCGACCTCCACCAGGTCCTCGGGCCCGTCGGTGTCGGCCCAGGCATCCACGGGCTCGTCGGGCGACAGGAAGGCGCCCAACAGTTCACCAGCGTTCTCGGAGGCGTCCCCCGACAGCTCCGCCCACACCTGCTTGCCGGGACCGTGCCGCTCCACGCCCCGACGGACGGTCAGGGCCTCGACGACCATCAGGCCCCGACCGGTCATGGCCGCCTCGCCGGTGGAGTTGCGCCCCGGCGGCGTCGCGGATGCGTCGAAGACCGCGAGTCGCACGCGATCGCTTCCGATGTCGATGCCGAGCCGGATGGGCGGACTGCCGTGGAGGAGCGCGTTGCTGACCAGCTCGCTGACAACCAGCTGGGCGTCGTTGGTCAGATGTGCCAGGTCGGTCCCGGACAACGAGGTGGCGACCTCTCGTCGCGCCGCCGCCGCGGCCTCCTCGCTCGAGGACAGCTCCATCTCTCGTGCGCCCATCCCTTCCCCTCCTGGGAGCAAGGATAAGCCCAGGACCGAGGTCACCGCCGGGGGCGGGTGCTCCCCAACGGTCGGTAACCGGCGCCAGGCCCCGTGGCACCCCTGAGCCCGGTAGGGTCCGCAGCGTGACGCGAATTGTCGCCTTCGTCCCCGACCTCATGGATCGCTCCCGCCTGAGCGGGACGCCCGAGCTCGAGGTGATCGACCGTCTGCAGGACCTGGCGGAGGCAGCCGTCGGGGCGCAGCTCGTCCTGGTCGACCTCTCCCGGCCGGGCGCGCTCGAGGTCGTCCCCACCTTGGCGCCGACGCCCGTCGTCGGCTTCGCCAGCCACGTCGATCGAGAGCTGTTGGAGGTGGCTCGACGGGCGGGCTGCGCCCGTGCCGTACCCCGATCGGCGGTCCTGGCCCGCCGCGGTGGGCTCGAGCGCCTACTCGACGAGCAGCAGGGTGCCGGATCGGCCGATGACCGATAGCGTCGGGCGCTTCTCGGGGTTCGCCGACCTGTACGACGAGGTCCGCCCGGTGCCTCCTATGTCGTTCACCGAGCTGCTGAGCCAGCTGGCCCGGATCTCTCGCCCCACCGTGGTGGTCGATGTGGGCAGCGGCACAGGCGTGTCCGCGCTCATCTGGACGGGGCGAGCCGAGCGTGTCGTTGCCGTCGAGCCCAACGGAGACATGCGGGCTGTGGCCACGTCACGGCTCAGATCGGAGCGGGGAACGGAGTTCGAGCTGCGCGACGCACGAGCCGCCGACACCGGCCTCCCGAGCGCATGCGCCGACGTGGTGACATGTTCGCAGTCGCTGCACTGGCTCGATCCCGAGACCACGTTTCCGGAGGTGGCGCGGGTACTTCGCCCGGGCGGGGTCTTCGCGGCCATCGATTGCGACTGGCCTCCGGCGATCGACTGGGAGGTCGACGCCGCCTACGACGGCATGGACCGGTCCACGCGGCGGCTCGAAGCTGAGCTCGGCGTGGTTCCGCGGCGATGGGAGAAGTCGGGTCACCTCGCCCGGATGCGAGCGTCGGGAGTGTTCCGATGGTCGACCGAGCTGGCTCTTGGTCACGTCGAATCTGGAGGAGCCGACCGCCTCATCGCGCTCGCCGAGACCCAGGGCGGTGTGGTCGCGCTTCGCCAGGCTGGCGTGGCCGACGACGACATCGGTCTCGACGACCTCCGTCGCGTAGCGACGAAGGTCTTGGGGCAGGAGGCGCGGCCCTGGTGGTGGACCTATCGCGTCCGCGTCGGAGTGGTATAGCTCGGCGCCTACGGCTGCGGCTCGCCGGCGTAGTAGGCGCTGGCGTCGCCCCGAAGGGCGACGCTGGGTCGTCCGTCCACGCCGATCGGGACGGGGCCGGCGACGGTGACCCGCTCGCCCCGCCGGTGGGCGGGCCCGTAGTCGTGGATGGCGTAGTGCTGGGTGGCCCGGTTGTCCCAGATGGCCAGGTCGCCGACCCGCCACTTCCACCGGACGGTGTTCTCGGGCCGGATGACGTAGTCCTGGAGGAGGCGGATGAGATCGCGCGACGCCTGGGGGCTGAGGCCGACGACGGTCTGAGCGAAACCACCCAGCACCAGCGAGCGCTCACCGGTCTCGGGATGGACCCGTACCGCCGGGTGCTCGGTCTGGTACAGGGTCGAGACGAACTGGCGTTTGTGCGACCGTACCGCGTCGCTCGTGCCGTCGGTGCTGTCGGCGACGCTCGAGTACCCCTGGGCGTTGGTGTGGACGATGCGCAGCTTGTCCGCCAGCTCCCGTAGCTCGGTGGAGAGGTCCTCGTAGGCGCTGACGGTGTTGGCCCAGATGGTGTCGCCCCCCAGCTCGGGGATGACGACGGCACGCAGCATCGTGAACGCTGGGGGTTGGTCCACGAAGGTGACGTCGGTGTGCCAGAAGTTCGTGCGGACGCCGATGTCCGAGTCGATCTCCTCGAGGTGGGGGCGGTCCGGAGGAGAGGCCAGGGTGGGGTGCCCGAGGGTGAGGTCGCCGAAGTGGCGGGCAAATGCGACCTGGCTCTCGTAGTCGAGGCGCTGGTCGCGGAGGAATCCTACCCGGTGCTCGACCAGGGCCTGCCGGATCTGGGCGACCGTGTCGCCGCTGAGGTCGGTAGCGGCGTCGACGCCTCGGATCTCGGCGCCGATCCTGCCGGCCAGGGGCTCGACGGTGAGCTTCACGGAGGCGCCGGTGGTCGTCGTCACGTCGTGCTGGCCTCCTCTGGCCGGGCCGTGATCGGCCCAGGCCGATTGTCGACCCGATGAGTCATCATCAGCAGCCCGGTGCACCATGTCAAGGGCGCTCGGTGTCGTGGTCCTGCCTATCAGCGCTGCGGGACACGCCGGGCCGGAGCCCGACCGGCGGGCTGGCGGGGCGCTTGGCGCGCGCGAAGCCGGGGAAGGCGACGCCGCACCGCGCTCGTGGTCTCGAGGGAGACGGTCTCGCCGTGGTGGAAGATGTCCATCGGGGGGCCCTTCATCAGTTGGTAGCTGGCTTCTCGGTGGTTGATCTCGACTTTCAGGAGCCGTCCCCGGAAGGTGAGACGAAAGCTCATACGGGACAGGGCCTGGGGCAGACGCGGCGAGAAGCGCAGCGTGCCGTCACGGTCGCGAATGCCGCCGAAGGCACCGATCGGCGCCATGCACGCGCCGGCGAGCGAGGCGATGTGAAGGCCGTCTCGGGTGTTGTGCTCGAGATCGTCGAGATCCATGAGCGCCGCCTCACCGAAGTAGTCGTAGGCCAGCTCGACGTGACCGACCTCGGCGGCCACGACCGCCTGCGTGCACGCTGAGAGCGAGGAGTCCCGTACCGTCAACGCCTCGTAGTAGTCGAAGTCACGGACCTTCTCATCCTCGCTGAAAGCATCACCGCGAGTCTGGATGGCGAGCACTAGATCTGGCTGCTTGACCACCTGCTTGCGGTAGAGCTGCAGATACGGGAAATGGAGGAGCAGTGGGTAGTCCTCGGGCCCCGTGGCCGGGAAGTTCCACGGCTCGTGGGCGGTGAACCGCTCGGATTGGGGGTGGATGCCGAGCGTCTCGTCATAGGGGATCACGATCGCCCGGGCGGCGTCGCGCCAGGAGGCGACCTCCTCGGGATCCACACCGAGCTCTCCGGCGCGGCCGCGATGACGCTCCGCGACGTCGGCGGCGGCCCGGAGGTTCTGCTCGGCCATCAGGTTGGTGTAGACGTTGTTGTCGGCGATCGCGCTGTACTCGTCGGGACCCGTCACCCCGTCGATGCGAAAGCGGCTGTCGGCACCGTGGTGTCCGAGCGAGCGCCACAGTCGGGCCGTCTCCACCAGCAGCTCGATCCCGATCTCGCGTTCGAACGCTTCGTCCTCCGAGACCTTCTGGTATCGGATCACGGCGTCGGCGATGCCGGCGTTGATGTGGAACTGCGCCGTCCCTGCTGGCCAGTAGCCCGAGCACTCCTCCCCGCTAATGGTCCGCCAGGGGAAGGCGGCGCCTTGCAGCCCGAGCTGTCTCGCCCGTTTGCGGGCCAGGTCGATAGTCGCATGCCGCCAGCGGAGGACGTCGCCGGCCGCTGCCGGGTAGGTGTAGCTGAGAATCGGCAGCACGAACATCTCGGTGTCCCAGAAGGTGTGGCCGTCGTAGCCCGGGCCAGTCAGACCCTTGCCCGGAATGGCTCGTTGCTCGCCTCGGGCCCCGGCCTGGAGGACGTGGAACATTGCGAAGTGGACGGCCTGCTGAAGCTCGGCGTCGCCCTCGATCTCGATCTCGGCGCGCTCCCAGAAGTCGTCGAGGTAGACGCGTTGCGCGTTGACCAGACCGTCCCAACCGGTGTGCTGGGCCTCGGCGAGCGCACCCTCCACCTGGGCCCGCACGGCGGGCTGCGAGCGTTGCCCCGACCATCCGTAGGAGAGGAACTTGACGATTCGCAGGGGCTTTCCCGGTGCCAGGTCAGCGGTAACCGTCGCTCGTCCGACGTCTTCCTCGCTCTCCACGCTGACGGTGGTGCCCGGCGGGCCGTCGACGACGTGGTCCATGCCCGCTGCCATCCGTAGGCCGCTCGCCCGCGTGATGTGGCACAGCACGACCCGGTTCCCCTTGCAGAAGTGGTCTTCTGAGAGGAGCGGCGAGCTCAACGCTGCCGCGGCGCGAGGGTCGGGGTCGACGGTGGCGGGTGGCTCGTTGGCGACCAGCTCTGACTGGACGACGACGCGGGTCGCGCTGTCCACGGGCTCGACCTCGTAGAGCACGGCGGCGACCGCTCGCTGGACGAACGACACCAACCGGGTCGTGGAGAGCCGAACCTCGCGACCTACGGGCGAGACCCACTGTGCCTGTCGATGGAGCACTCCGCTCCGTAGGTCCAGCACCCGCTCGTGGGAGCGGAGCTGGCCATAGCGGACGTCGAAGGGCTCGTCGCCGACCAGGAGGCGGAGGATCTTCCCGTTGGTGACGTTGACCACGGTCTGTCCCGCCTCGGGGTTGCCGTAGGAGGTCTCGGCGTAGCGGAGGGGCCGCTGCTCGTAGAAGGCGTTGAGATAGGTGCCGGGAATGTCGGCCGGCTCGCCCTCGTCCAGGTTCCCGCGGAGGCCGAGGTGTCCGTTGGACAGCGCGAACACCGACTCGGTCTGGGCGAGCACGTCCAGGTCGAGCTCGGTCTCCCGGAGCACCCAGGGCTCGACCGCGAACTCAGGGCGGGAGATCACTGTCGATCGAGCAGCTCAGCCAGGTCGGTCACCACGATGCCGGCTCCGTGCTGGCGGAGGGCATCGGCCTGCCCGACCCGGTCCACGCCGACGACGAAGCCGAAGTTGCCGGCGCGTCCTGCGGCCACCCCGGCCTGGGCATCCTCGAACGGGTCGTCGGGCTTTCTCTCGGGGAGCTCGATGCCGCGGCGTGGACCTTGGCCGTCTTGGTGAGGACGCCGTCGAGGTCGAACAGGCACGCCGCCACGCTGTTCGGAAGGCCCAGCATCGGGCGAAGTGTAGCTGCACGTCCCCGGCTCGAGCCGGCACGGGCTCGACCGAGGACGTAGGCTTGAGGACCAGGAGGGGACGATGGCGCCGATATCCCGTGGCTTTCGTGGCCGGCGACGCACCGACGTCGATCCCTCGCGCGTCCCTCCTGGGCAGTACGTGGTGAACGACTTCCCGGTGCTGTCAGCCGGTCCGACCCCGAATGTGGCGCTGGAGGGCTGGACCTTCACCATCGACGGGGCGGTCGACGAGCGGCGCTCGTGGGGGTGGGAGGAGCTCCTCGCGCTTCCGAGCGAGACGGTGACGGTCGACATCCACTGTGTGACCAAGTGGTCGAAGCTCGCCACGTCGTGGACCGGTGTGTCTCTCGACGTCCTGCTCGAGGACGTCGAGACGAGCGCCGAGTACGTCACCGCTCGATCCGAGGGTGGCTACACGTCCAACCTGCCGTTGGCGGACGTCACCGACGGCCAGGCGTGGATCGCGTACCGGTTCGACGGAGAGGCCCTGGAGCCCGAGCACGGGGGACCGGCGCGCCTGCTCGTCCCGCATCTGTATTTCTGGAAGAGCGCCAAATGGATCCGAGGCCTGAGCCTCATGGACGAGGACGAGCCCGGGTTCTGGGAGTCACTCGGTTACCACAACTACGGCGATCCGTGGAGAGAGCAGCGGTACTGGAGCGACTAGGCGCCCGCCGCGCGCCGCTGATCTGGCGGCTGGGCACCGTCGTCGAGGCGCGCGAGGAGACCCCGCGGGCCCGGACGATCGTCCTCGACGTCCCCGGGTGGCCCGAGCACCTCGCCGGCCAGCACGTCGACGTCCGCCTCACCGCCGAGGACGGCTACCAGGCTCAGCGCTCGTACTCCATCGCCTCGCCTCCCGGAGAGGCCGGGCTGGCGCTGACGGTCGAGCGGATCGACGACGGCGAGGTCTCGCCCTACCTCGCCGACGAGCTCCGAGTCGGGGATAGCTTCGAGCTGCGAGGTCCGATCGGCGGCTACTTCACCTGGGGTTTACACGACGGCGGACCACTCCTCCTCGTCGCGGGGGGCTCGGGCCTCGTTCCGCTCATGGCCATGGTCCGTCATCGCCGTCGGGAAGCCAGCGAGGTCGACACCCGGCTGTTGCTCTCGGTCGGCTCGTGGGAGGACGCGCTGTACAAGGGGGAGCTCGCCGAGGCTCCGCGCCAGGGCGTCGTGTGCAATTACACCCTTACGCGCCACTGGGACGCGCGGTGGGCCGGGTGGACGCGGCGGGTCGATGCCGAGATGCTGGGCGCCGTCGGACCAGGTCCGGAGGAGCGACCGCTGATCTTCGTCTGTGGACCGACGCCCTTCGTGGAGCACGTGGCGGACCTGTTCGTGGACCTCGGGCACGAGGCGCGGAAGGTCCGCACCGAGCGATTCGGACCGACAGGAGGATGACAATGGAATCGTCTGGGCTTCACACCGATGGGAACGGCGTCGCCGGCACACTGGAGGAGATCTTCACGACGGAGATCACCGTCGCCGAGCGGATCTGTCAGTCGTGCGGGACGCGCGCTGCGATCGGCGCGCATCGCGCCTATCAGGGAGCGGGCGTCGTGCTGCGCTGTCCGCACTGCGGCGACGTGGGGGCGCGCGTCGGCCTGCTGGGCGACCACCACCACGTGCTCGAGCTTCGAGGTACCTGGGTCTTGAACCGGTCGCCGTGACGGCGTAGCGGCTCGACCAGCCCCGCTCTTGGCTCGACTACGTTCTCGACCTGGTGGCAGCGCGCACCGCGACGATGAGGCCCAGGTGAGGGAGACCAAGCCGTCGTTCACCGCCCGCCGGGTGGCTGTCAGCCGAGCCAGCCTCGTCCGGCCCGAGGTGCCGACCGGTGACGCCGACGCCGAGGCTCGCCTCTACCGGTCCCTGGGAGGATCTCGGGTGAGCCTGGGGGACGGACGGCTGCGACGTCATCTGGCGGTACGCACGGCGTTCTTCGACCGGGAGACCTTGGATGCTCTGCGTGCCGGTATCCGGCAGGTCGTCCTCGTCGGCGCCGGCTACGACGGTCGGGCGCTGCGCTTCGCCAGCCCCGAGGTTCGCTGGTTCGAGGTGGACCATCCGGCGACACAGGGGGACAAGCGGGCGCGCCTGGCCGCCGTCGGATCGTTCCCCAGCCAGACAGCCTTCGTCGCTGTCGACCTCGTCCACGACGACCTGGTGGGCGCGCTGCGTTCCGCTGGCCACGACTCCAGCACTCCGTCGCTCTTCGTGGTGGAAGGGCTCCTCGGCTACCTACCCCGGCCGGTGACGAGCGCGCTGCTCGGGAGCCTCCACGAGCTGGCTGGGCGCGGGAGCCGGCTGGCGGTGGCCTTTCCGACGCGCGCCCCGCGCGCCGCCGCCCGAGCGGCTTCGCCGTCGAGTGCGAGGTCTGCTCGTGGCGGCTTTGGGCGAGCCGTGGCTCACCCGGTTCGGCCCGGACGAGCCCGAGCAGCTGCTGGCCCGATCGGGATGGGCCGTCGCCATGAACGGCGACCAGCCGGTCCGCTATCAGGGCCGCAATGGAGTGCTCGTGGCGGCGGAGCCGACGGCAGCCCGCGCTGTGTGAGCAAGCGGGTCGTCTGACCTCTACCGGGGTCCTCGCGGCCAGAAGTCTCGCCCGAAGCTGGCTGGAGTGGGGTCGCGTCGGGGGCGGCTCGGTGGGACCCGCAGCACACCCGAGGCCATCTCCGCTGCTCGCACCGGCCGGTACGTCGGCGTCCACACGGTGGCGCGCACCTGCGAGTCGAGGTCGCTGTCCAGTGCCGCCGGGGCGACGCCGTCGCGCCTTGCGGCCTCGGCCACCGCGACGGCGACCGCAATCGACGTCTCGCGCAGGTCCTGGATCTGCGGAAGGAGCGACGCACCGGGAGTGGTCGGGTCGACGAGATCGGCGACGGCGCGGGCGGCGGCGAAGATCATCCCATCGGTGATGACCGTGGCCCGGGCGACGATCGCTCCGAGACCCAGGCCCGGGAACACCAGAGCGTTGTTGGCCTGGCCGATCACGTAGGTCACATTGTCGTAGGTGACCGGGTCGAACGGACTGCCCGTCGCCACGAGAGCTCGTCCGCCAGTCCAGCGGATCAGATCCGCAGGAGCGCCCTCGCACAGGTGGGTCGGGTTCGACATGGGCAGGATGATGGGGCGGTCGACATGGGCCGCCATCTCCGTGACGATCCCCTCGGTGAAGGCGTTGGTGCGTGTGGAGGTGCCGATCAGGATGGTCGGGTGGACGCGGCGAACGACCTCGGCGAGATCGATGCCACCGAGCTCCTTGTCCCGAGTCCATCCCGCGACCTCACTCATCGGCCGGGCGTAGGCTCTCTGGAAGTCCTGGAGCTCGGAGATGTCCTCGGTGAGCAACCCCTGTCGATCGAGGCACCAGAACCTCGCCGTGGCCTCGTCGCGACTGAGCCCGTCCGCAGTCATTGCGTCCCGCATCTGGTCGGCGATACCGATGCCGGCGGTGCCGGAGCCGAACACCACCACCCGGTGCTCGGCAAGGGCAACGCCCGAGACGCGGGCGGCTGAGAGCACCGCCGCCAGGTTGACAGCCCCGGTGCCCTGCATGTCGTCGTTGAACGTCAGCACCCGCCGCCGGTACCGTTCGAGGATCCTGCGGGCGTTGCTGGTGCCGACGTCCTCCCAGTGGAGCAGAGCGTTCGGGAACAGCCTTCTTGCCGTGTTGACGTAGGTCGCGATGAACTCGTCGTAGGTCGTGCGAGACACGCGAGAGTGCCGGTTTCCGAGATAGAGCGGGTCGTCCAGCAGGCTCTGACGGTTGGTTCCCACGTCGAGCATGACAGCCAGGGTGCGGTCGGGGTAGATCCCCGCAGCCGCGGTGTACACGACGAGCTTGCCCACGGCGATCTCGATACCGCCGACGCCCCAGTCTCCGATGCCGAGGATCGCCTCCGCATCGGTCGCCACGATGAGATCGACGTCGTCGGGCCCCAGCCCCATCTCACCGAGGGACGGCCCGATGAGCTCGGGAGAGTCGACCGAGAGATAGACGCCGCGGGGTCGGCGGTACTCATGGCTGTACAGGGTGATGGCCTCTCCGATGGTCGGGGTGTAGACGATCGGGAGCATCTCCCGGAGATGATCGGACAGCACACGGTAGAAGAGCACCTCGTTGCGGTCACGAAGATCTGCGAGGTGAATGTTCTTGGCGAGGTCGGTCGGCTGTGCCTCGTACTGCGCGTACGACAGGACGGCCTGCTCGTCCAGCGTCAGGACCGTAGGCGGCAGCTGCCCGACCAGGCGGAGCGTTCGACGCTCCTCGGGGGTGAAGGCTGTCCCCTTGTTGAGACGGGGGTTCTCGAACACCTGGCGTCCCCGCAGGGTCGTCTCCCAGGCCCCGTCCTCGCTCAGCCACATGGT
The DNA here is from genome assembly GCA_963717645.1 of uncultured Actinomycetes bacterium. Taxonomy (GTDB): domain Bacteria; phylum Actinomycetota; class Acidimicrobiia; order Acidimicrobiales; family AC-9; genus AC-9. Next base: position 225,958 of record CAVQWQ010000034.1, read on the forward strand.
CTGCATCAGGTTCCCCCCTGCCGACACCTCCGGGCGTCTCACCTCCCATTCTGGCGCCAAGGGCGGGCGGGCGCGCCTCGTCCGGCCCGACCCGAGGGATCGGGCCGAGCGGCGCCGAACTCCTGGCCGTGCGCCGAGCCGCCCGGGTGCTGGCCGCCGCCGCGCTCGCCGCGGGTGTCGTCGCCCTGTCGGCCGGCGCTGCCGTGGCATCCGCTCCTGCGCCGCTCGCCTTCGCCGGAACGTCTCCTGTCGCGGCCTCACCCTCCGGGGCACGGGCGACTGCGCAGCGCCCACTGACGAGGCACGCAGCGGCCGCCACCGGGTAGCCACGACAGCGCCACGGCCAATCTGTGGCGCAACCGATGAGGTTCGCCCCGCCGCGGCGTCTGAAGGCACATGACGTGCACGGCCGCTGAGCTCCGCTCGACCCCCGGCTGGTCGGCCGCGGGCCGCAACGCCGCCGCCGTCGCGTCCAAGTTGGTCCGGCGCGGAGGGGTGCTGCTCGTGCTCGTCGTGGCTGTTGTCGCCGGTGTCGGCCGCAGTCACGACCTCGCCGCCGCCGGTCACTCCCTCGCCCACGTCCGCTGGGGCCTGCTGCTGGTCGCTCTCGACCTCGAGGCCTCTTCCATGGTCGTCTTCGCGCTGATCCAGCAGCGGCTGCTGCGGGCGGGCAACGTCCATGTCGGTCTGCGGCCGATGACGGCGATCGCCCTCGCCGGCAACGCCTTGGCCCTCACGCTTCCCGGCGGGGTGGCGTGGGGGGCAACCTGGGTGTTCCGGCGGCTGCGGCGGCACGGGGCCGACCGCCCGCTCGCCGGATGGGTCGTGCTCGTCGCCGGCGCCCTGGGCAGCTTCGCCCTGTTCCTCGTGGTGGCAGCCGGGATCGAGATCGCCGGCGGCCGGGGCCCGGTCGCCCACTTGCGTCCCGTGGCAGCCGGCCTGGCGGCGGTACCGGTTGTGGGCGGTGGGCTGGTCCTGCTCGGACGCCGTTCCGCCGGAGCCCGGGCCGCGGGGCGCGGTCTGGCCCGAGCCACCGCCGGCGCGCCCCGCCTTCGCCAGCTCGCCGACGCCGGGGCCAAGCTGGCGACACGGGTCGGTGCGGTCGGGCTCGACGTTCGGGGCTGGACGGCGATCGGTCTGCTCGCCATGCTCAACTGGCTCGTCGACTGCGCCTGCCTGGTGACCTGCGTGTGGGCGATCAGCGGCACGGTCCCCTGGCGCGGGGTGCTGGTGGCCTACGGACTCGCCCAGGTGGCTGCCAGCTTTCCGCTCGTTCCCGGCGGGCTCGGGGTGGTGGAGGGCAGCCTCTCCTTCTTCCTGGTCGCCTATGGAATGTCAGCGGAGAGCGCGTTGGCCGGGGTGTTCCTGTACCGGATTGTCAGCTTCTGGTCCGTCGTGCCCGTCGGCTGGGGCATCTGGGGCTGCCTCACCCTGCGCGAGCAGCGCAGCCAGGCGGTGGCGCCGGCTCAGCGGTCGAAGCCGGTGACCGTCTCCGCGGCGGCGGCGAAGGTGGGATCACCGGTGGCTGCGAAGCCGCGGCGGCAGGCCTCGACGAGCTTGACCTGGTGCGGGTCGCGGCTGTCGGCTGCCGCCCGGGCCAGCTGATCGTCTGACACGCCGGCGACGTCGCTGCGCTCAGCTGGTGCCGTACCCCGGTACATCGCGGCGTGCTCGGCCTGCACCTGCGTCAACGCAGCGCCACCATCCTTAGGTGAGATGTGGTCCGCCATGAGCTCCACGGCCATCGCTCCGGTGACGCCGTGCAGGTTGAAGATGTTGGGCCGGGCGAGGTAGTGGTGGGCGCCGTCGGCCGCAGCGGCGACGAGGGCCGGGCGCAGCTCGTCGACCTGCACCACCTCGGTCGCTTCCTCCCCGGCGCGAAAGCGGGCGGCCCAGTAGGCGAGCGCCCGCGCCAGCTCGGTCCGCCGGGCGGGGGTGTCGGCCGCGTCGATGGCCCGAACGGCGTGAGCCGTCCTGATGGCGCCGTGGAACAGGGCGACGGACAGGGCCGGCATCAGCCTCGGTACCCACACCTCGACCACGGCGGACCAGCCATCGTCATCGATCGCCCGCTCGAAGTGCCCGATCCACTGGGGGAGCCGTCGGTACTCACCGAGCGCGTCGCGCCACTCGAAATCGACGGGCGTCTCCGACTCGACGGCCGCCCCGCTCGCACGGGCGAAGCGCCGAGCCCAGCCGTCGATCTCCTCGTCACAGTCGAGAGCGGCCAGGGCCTCACAGGCCATCGGTCCGTGGTTGACGAAGCCGTTCGGCAGCTCGAAGCCGGATCGGGCCATGCGCTCGAACGCATCGTCCAAAGCTGGCGATGCGTCGCTCATCCTGCGCCCTCTGGTGCCATGGACGCCAAGCCTAAGACCTCGAGTGCTCTCGAGGTCAAGGCCTCCGGCAGGCTTCAGACCGCGCTGGTGCCGTCGAGCCACTCCATTCGGGTGCCCGACGGGTGGGCAGTAGCAAGCAGCCTGGAGGATGCCCTCCCATCGAGGTGGGCGGCGAGTGACAGGGCGGCGAAGGCTCCGCCTCGGCGGTTCTGCTCCACGAGATGGATCGGGGCGTCGACACCCTGCACGGTTCGGCGGGCTCGTGTACCGAGAGGCACCAGCGGGTCGAGCGCGATCCACGCCACGTCACGCTCACGACCGAGTCTCGATATGACCTCGCCCGTGTCCCGCTGCAGGTCGTCATCGAAGAAGACGGCCGTGTACGAGTCGACGACGACGACGAGGAGCCCGGGAGGCACGGCCCCGAGCACTTCGGGAAGGAGTTGGCGTGCGTCGCCCCCGGCGATCGGCGCAACACCAGCGCGGGCTACCTCGATGGCGCTGGCGGCCCGTCGCTGCGCCTCTGCCTCCGGCGGGATGCACGCCACGAGCCAGGCTCGTTCCTCCTGGTCGTCCAGATCGAGCGGATTGAGGTCGATGCCCACACGGTGATCGACCGTTGCCGGCGGAGGCAGCAGGGGGCGCAAGGGCCCCCGGAGCTCGCAATCGATGTGGACTTGGGAATCCGTCGCCCCCCACTGCCGCCCATCGCTCAGGCGGTGGTGGTACCGGTCGAGGTAGAGCCCGAGCCCCGATCCCGTGCCGATGTCGACAAGGGCGATGTCGCGGCCGGGCTGTAGCCGTTGAAGAACCCCCAATGCCAGCGCCACCTGGGTACAACGGGCCACCTCGTTCATCTGGTAGACGCGCTGGCCCTGGACCGTGGCGAGCTCGTCACGGTGCTCGAGGCAGAAGGCGCGGTAGCGGCTTGCGAACTGGCCGTCGAGCGGCGGTTGGTCGCCACCGGCGGTTGGGAAGTAACCGACGAAACGCTCGCCACGATGTCGTGCCGCGACAAGTTGGACGGACGCCACGAATAGCAGGGGCGGCAGACGCTCGGGCGGGATGGCGGAGGCCAGCTCCAACAACTGGGTGTCGTTGGCGAGGCACTCGAAGAGCGATGCCGTCAACCGCCAGGTCGGCGCAGCGTCGGGACCGGACCATCCGCGGGCGACCTGCAACGCCTCGTCGCGGATGCGCGCGACCGCGCGCTCGTCAGTCACACCGACTGTCTAGCCTCACGGGCGGCCGTGCGGTCGGCTGTCTATCCTCGGGATGGTGAGGGCCCTTCTCTACGGCGTTCGTCCCGAGCCGCAGCCGCCGCCCGAGGCGGACAACCGCCTCCTCGAGGGACTGGCCGGCACCCCGATGCGGCTGGTCGACATGGACGACCCGGCGTTCCTCGGTCCGGACTGGGTCGTGACCCGGCCCCGGTTGACGGGGATCTGTGGATCGGACGCCAAGCAGGTGTTCATGGACTGGGGCGAGGACATGGTCGGGGACAACCCGATGAAGGGGTTCTTCTCGCTACCGCAGGTCCTCGGGCACGAGGTCGTCGCCGACGTCGTCGCGCTCGGGCCCGACGCCCAGGGACTCGAGGTCGGCGATCGTGTCGTGCTCAACCCGTGGTTGTCCTGCGCGCCCCGGGGGATCGACCCGATCTGTCCGGCCTGCCGGGCCGGCGACTACAGCCTGTGCTGGAGCTTCGGCACGGGGCCCCTCGCTCCCGGCATCCACATCGGCACGTCGAGGGACGCCACGGGGGGCTACGCCGATCTCATGCCCGCCCACGACTCGCAGCTGCACCGTGTCCCAGCGATCTTGCCGGACGAGCTCGCCGTGCTGGCCGATCCCTTTGCGGTGTCGTTGCACTCGGTCACTCGCCATCCGCCGCCGCCGGGAGGCAAGGCGCTCGTGTACGGCGCCGGCGCGCTCGGGACGACGGCGACGGCCATCCTGCGTGCCCTCCACCCCGATGTCGAGGTCATGGTGGTCGCCCGCTTCGAGGGACAGGCCGAGGGCATTCGCCGGCTGGGCGCTCTCGTCGTCGAGCACGAGCCCCGAGAAGCGGTGGTCGAACAGGCGGCGGCCTGGTCGGGAGGTGTCCTGTGTGAGTCCGACGGCCTTCCGATGGCCTATCCCGGGGGCGTCGACGTCGTGTACGACACGGTCGGCAAGCCGGAGACGTTCGAGGTCGGCGTCCGTCTGCTCAGGGCCAGAGGCACGCTGGTCAAGTCGGGGGTGCACGGCCCGGCCCGATGGGAGTGGACACCGCTCTACTTCAAGGAGATCTCCTGGGTCGGCTCCAACGCCTTCGGCATCGAGGAGGTCGAGGGCACGCGCCAGCACGGGATCCAGCACTACCTCGACCTGTCCAGCGACGGCCGGGTCGACCTCACCGGCATGCTGACCCACACCTTCCCGCTCGAGCGCTGGCGGGACGCCTTCGCGACCCTCGCGACCCAGGATCGCACGGCGGCGGTGAAGGTCGGCTTCGACTTCCGAGCGGCGTGAACCGGTTGTCTCAGATGAGGTCGACGAGGGCTTCCCACCCTCGCGGAGGTGGGGCCAGGCGCCAGAACCGCTCGGGCACAAGCCGCTGGACCGACTCTCAGGTGAGGGCGACGGGCTCGACGAGATGCTCCAGCTTGTCGGGGTTGCGGACGAGCCAAATGGCCGCGACCCGTTCACCTTCGACCTCGAAGGCGGCGGCGAAGTCGACGGCGCCGTCGAGACTGACGACGAAGCCTGGGTCGCCGTTGATCGACGACGGGACGATCTGGGCCCCTCCGTAGGATCGCCGGGCCAGGTTGGTGAGGAGCCGTACGACCCGTTCGGCACCGACGACAGGGCGGCGGGCGGCCCGTCGCTTCGGGCCGCCGTCGGAGACCAGGACCGCATCCGGGGCGACCCGCGCCAGCGCGGCAGCCACGTCGCCTCGGGCGACGGCCAAGACGAGCTCGTCGACGACCCTCCGCTCGGTACGAGGGGCCGGACGGCCGCCGCCTTCACGAAGGCGGAGGCGGGCCCGGCTGGCGATCTGCCGGCACGCCACCTCGGACTTGTCGACGGTGGCTGCGACCTCGGTGAACGGCACCTCGAACACCTCGACCAGGAGGAAGACGGCTCGTTCGACGGGCCGCAGCCGGTCGAGAAGGGTCAGGAACCCGAGGGTCAGCGACTCCGACATCTCCGCGACCTCTTCGGGTCCCGGTGCGATGACGACCGGCTCGGGGAGCCAAGGACCCGGGTAGTCTTCCCGCCGCCGCCGGGAGGTCCGCAGCCGATCGAGCGCCAGGCGGGTGGTCACCGTGGTGAGCCACGCTGCGGGCTTCTTCAACCTCGTCGCGTCGGTCGCTTGCCAGCGCAGCCATGCGTCCTGGACCACGTCCTCGGCGTCGGCCACGATCCCCAGCATCCGGTAGGCAAGGCCGAGGAGCTGGGGGCGTTGGCGTTCGAAGACGTCGAGCGCGCCGCCATCGTGGCGGCGTGGGGCGGTCACGCCACCATGGTGGCCGAGGTCGACAGGCGACGGAGCGCCGCCGTGGCGGCTGCTCGGGCACTGGCGAGGGAGGCGTCGGCGAGCAGTCCCACCGGGCCGACCCAGTCACCGGCCAAGAAGACCCCCGGCACGCCTGTCGCGCTGACTGCGGGCCGGCCCCGCAACCCTCCCCGGTCGGCTCGCGGAAGAACGCCGGTCACGACCATGCGGGCGAGGAACCTCGGCGCCCGGACGTCCGCATCGCGGACGCCGATCTGAGCGAGATGGCCTTCGAGCTGCGGCCGGTCCTCGGCCGCGCTTCGGGCCTGGTAGCGAATGATCGCCACCACGCCTTGGCCGTAGGGGGCCTGGCGGGCCGGCGGCGACTGCGTCGTGCCGTACAGAGGCTGGTCGACGCCGAGGACATAGCCCGGACTGGGAACCCGGGCCACTCCGACATCGAGGCAGGCCGCGGTCACCGGCTCGCCGAGCTCCCCCCAGTCAGGGTCGGAGGGCAGTATCGACCTGGCCGCGTCCGGCGTGCCGGCTGCCAGCACCACGCTGCGGGCGGTCAGGACACCGTCATCGGTCCGGACTACGACCTTGCCTGATGCAGCGTCGAGCCCGCGGACGGTCGTGGCGCTTCGGACCTCGACGAGGTGTTTGAGGCCGTCGACCAGCTGGCCCCAGCCACCATCGAGATAGATGACGCCTCCTTTCGCGGCGGACTGTAACTGGGCGACAGCGGCGTCGGCACCGAAGTGGTCCTGGTCGGCCACGTAGGTCGAGATACGGAGCTGGGCCCTGACCAGGGCTTCGGTATCCGGCCGGAGGTTCTGGCCGGCGAGCCAGGCCGACACCGACGTGCCCTCGAGCCTGGCGGTGTCGATACGCGGCAGGAGTCCGAGAAGCCGGGCGTACTGAGCCTTGCTGCGACCGCCGAGGGCGGTCGTGCGCATGAGCGTCGCGGGACCGCTCGGCATGAGGTGCTGCTGGCCGTTCATGAGGAGCCGGTACCGGGCAAGGGGCGGCTTCGACCCTCTCGGGCGCACGCCAAGGGAGCGAAGGACCGACATCGCAGGTCCGCCCACGTAGAGAGCATGGCCTCCCTGGTTGAACAGGAAGGGTCGCCGCTCGGTCGTCCGGGCTCGACCGCCGGGCTGATGAGCCTCCAACACGACGGTGTCCGCGCCGCCGGCTGCTGCGGTCGCACCCGTCGCCAGCCCCGACAACCCACCACCGACCACAATCACATCCAGATCAGTTGTCATACTGTGTCGACGCCGCGACGGACGCAATTGTGACAATCCCAGTGAGGGACCCTTTCGTGGCGACTGCGCCAGGCTGCTTTCCGACGGCTGACGGGGTTACCGTTGGTGAGTCTTCCATGACCGATCCCCGACCCGTGCCCACAGCTGAGCGCCGGCCATCCGCCGGCCTCGACGACTCGGTAGGAGCGAGCCGCCGAGGGGTCGTCGCACCCCGTCAGGTGGCGTTCTGGCTCGTCGCTTACGTGTTCGCGACGACCATGCTCGGCACCACGCTGCCGACCCCCCTCTACGTCATCTACCAGAGTCAGTGGCATTTCTCGTCGGGGATCGTCACGGTTATCTTCGCGACCTACACGGCGGGGGTGCTCGCCGCGCTCCTTCTGGCCGGACGATCCTCGGACCAGGTTGGGCGGCGGCGGGTGCTGTTCGCTGCGCTGGCCCTGAGCGCCGTGAGCACGGTCGTGTTCATCCTCGCCCCCAGCCTGGCGTGGCTCTTCGTCGGGCGCGTCCTCTCGGGGCTGTCTGCCGGGCTCGTGACAGGGACGGCGACCGCCGCCCTCACCGAGCTGATCGTGGCCTCGTCCTCACGACGGGCATCGCGAGTGGCGACGGCTGCCAACATGGGGGGACTCGGACTCGGTCCACTCGTCGCCGGGCTCTTCGCCCAGTTCGGCCCCAACCCGACGGTGCTGGTGTTCGAGGTCTATCTGGCTGCGCTGGCGGTCGCCGCGGTCGCGCTGGTTGCCGTCCCCGAGACGGTGCGCCAACGGCAGCCGCTGACGCTTCGGTTCACGGGCCTCGGGATCCCGGCTGTCGGTCGAAGCGAGTTCATGGCCGCCGGGGTGGCGGGCTTCGCCGCCTTCTCACTCCTCGGCTTGTTCACCTCCCTGGCCCCGACGTTTCTCGGCGGCATACTGCACGAGCACAGCCGGGCGGTGAGCGGCGCCGTCGTGTTCCTCATCTTCGCCGCCGCCACGGTCACCCAGCTGCTGGTCGCCGGCTTCCCGAGCCGCCCCGTCGTCCTGTCGGGGCTCGCCTTGTTCCTCGCGGGACTGGCCTTGATCGTGGGCGCGCTCTCACAGGCCTCGATGACTCTGTTCCTCATCGGCACGGTCGTCGGCGGGGTGGCTGTCGGCGCCGTGTTCATCGGGAGTCTGTCGACGGCCAACCGCCTGGCGCCAGCCGAGATCCGGGGGCGGGCCGTGTCCACGTACTTCGTGTTCGCCTACGTGGGTCTGACCATCCCGGTGATTGGCGTTGGCATCGCATCCGAGCATGTCGGAGACTTCCGCGCCGTGCTCGTGTGCTCGATCGTGCTTGCCGTGCTGTGCGCACTCTCCGCGATGGGCATCCGCAGGACGGGCGCCGACCGTCTGCCCGAGGGTCAGAGAAGCTGACGGTGGCGTGGCACCGCTGCGTTCCGGATGACCTCGACCCGCCGACCCTCCGCTGAAGCCGTACGCGATGGCGGCCTAGCACCGCTGGCGAGCTCGGCGAGATTCGAGCCTGGCCGGGTACGCCGGGGCGCCCATGATTATGATCACGGGAATGGCCACCACGGCATCGAGGGCTCCGGTACGCGATCTTGACGCCGTCATCGTAGGCGCCGGCTTCTCCGGGATCTACATGCTCCACCACCTGCGGGATGTGCTCGGGCTCTCTGCCCGGGTCTTCGAGCAGGGTGATGGGGTGGGCGGGACCTGGTACTGGAACCGCTACCCGGGCGCGCGGTGCGACTCCGAGAGCTACTACTACTCGTACTCGTTCTCCGAGGAGCTCCAGCAGGAGTGGGTCTGGAGCAGCAAGTATCCGGAGCAGCCCGAGATCCTGCGCTACCTCGAGCACGTCGCCGACCGGTTCGACCTCCGACGTGACATGCGGCTCGGCACCCGGGTGACGAGAGCGGTGTTCAGGGAGGACAGCGACGACTGGGAGGTGCACACCGACCGGGGCGACGTCGTGACTGCTCACTTCTTCATCAGCGCTGTGGGGTGTCTGTCGGCGGCCAACGTTCCTGAGCTGCCCGGTCTCGAGCGTTTCGGCGGGGAGTGGTACCACACGGGCGCCTGGCCACAGGATCCCGTCGACTTCTCCGGCAAGCGGGTTGGCCTGGTCGGCACCGGGTCGACCGGGATCCAGGCCGTGCCGGTCGTCGCCGCCGAGGCGGGCCATCTGACCGTGTTCCAGCGCACACCGAACTACAGCGTGCCGGCCCGCAACCTGGCGTTGACGCCCGAGCAGATGAGTGAGATCAAAGCCAACTATCGGGCGATCCGCCACAAGGCCAGGAACTCCTTCGCCGGCTTTCCCTACGACCCGAGCGACAAGGGGGCCATGGAGGTCCCGCCGGAGGAGCGCCAGGAGACCTACGAGCGCCTCTGGGCCGAAGAAGGCGGGTTCAAGTTCATCTACGGGTCATATATGGACCTGCTCTTCAACAAGGCTTCGAACGACACGGCGTCGGAGTTCATCCGGAGCAAGATCCGGCAAGTCGTGAAGGATCCCGTCGTGGCCGAGAGGCTCGTGCCCACCGATTATCCGTACGGCACCAAGCGCCCGCCGATCGACACCGATTACTTCCGCGCCTTCAACCGGGACAACGTGACGCTGGTGGATCTGAGGAAGACGCCGATCACCGAGGTCACGGGGAACGGCCTTCGCACCACGGACACTGAGCACGACCTCGACATCCTGATCTTCGCCACCGGCTTCGACGCCATGACGGGCTCCCTGCTCAAGATCGACGTTCGGGGTCGGGACGGGCATGACTTGAAGACGAAATGGGATTCCGGTCCTCGGACCTACCTGGGCATGCAGGTGGCGGGCTTTCCGAACATGTTCGTCATCACCGGGCCCGGCAGCCCATCGGTGCTGACGAACATGCCGCTGGCCATCGAGCAGCACGTCGAGTGGATCGGGGAGTGCATCTCCTACATTCGTGAGCGTGGCCTCACCCGGGTCGAGGCCACCGAGGAGGCCGAGGCCGCATGGGTGGAGCAGGTCCGCCAGGTTGCCGAGGCCACGCTCTTCCCACTGGCGAACTCTTGGTATGTAGGCGCCAACATCCCCGGCAAGAGCAGGGTGTTCATGCCCTACGTCGGCGGCTTCGCGCCCTACCGCCGCCACTGCGAGGACGTCGCCGCCAAGGGCTACGAGGGTTTCGCGCTCTCGGCTCGCGCCGGCTGAGACCTGTTGACAGTCGACGGGACTGCTGGGCGGCGGCGAAAGTGAGCCGCCGTGTCCGCTGAGCAGGGATAGTCCCGGGGAGCTATGACAGCAGCAGGAAGCTGCCGGTTCCCCACGGAGACGCGGCCACCGCCCGCTCGACCGCCTGGGCGCTGTTGCCGGCCTTGAGGGCAGCGATGATCCCGCGGTAGGCGCCACTCCTCAGGGTGTCGACCGTCGCCGTCAGCCCTTGGCTCCAGCTCGTGTACGCCTGGACTCCGATGGCGGTGATGGGATGAGAGCCCGGCAGCGGCAGAGTGGTGTTGAGCGGGTTGAACTGCGCCCGGTTGCCGAAGCCGCCACCTTCGGCCGTCTCCCAGGACACGATGGCCTCGAGGTTCTGCGCCGTGAGCGGTGCGCCGACGGCGTTCAACAGCGCCACGGCGAAATCACGCGGGGTGTTCACGGCGCCTGAGGTCCGGCTCGTGCTGACGAAGCTCGACGAAGCCGAGGACGTCGAGACCGGCTGGGCCTGCGCTCCGTGCGGCGTCGCGGCCGTCGGGGCCTGCACCGTCTGACCGGTGTCGAAGCCGACGAGGGAATTGATGTACTGGAGCATCGCCTGGCCGGACCCCATCGGCCCCGGTGGGTAGAAGCCGATGGTCAGGTGGGGCCCGTTCGAGACGCCGACGATCCCGGAGCCGACGCTGGAGATCTGCTGGCCTTGCTCGACATGGGCGCCGACCGGCACGAGGTTCGGACCGGCATGACCGTAGAAGACGATCCGACCCGCCAGCGGCCCCGAGGTGATCTGCAGCACCGGAGTGTTGGGGCCGAACCCGCTGATGCCGGCGGCGATGATCGTCCCTGTCCCCATGGCGTACAGGGGCGTGCCGCCGGGGGCCACGTAGTCGACGCCTTGGTCCACGGTGCCGTTGTGGAGGTACTGCCACGGTAGCGGCAGCCCCACTGGGCCCGCGGATGTGGACACGGGGTGCACCGAGGACGAGTGGGGCGTCTGCCTGGCTGCCTGGGCCGCGGCCAGACCCTCGAAGAAGGCCCGCTCCTGCCCGAGCTGCTTGGCCGCCTGGGCTGCTGCCAGACCCTCGAAGAAGGCCCGCTCCTGCGCGAGCTGCTTGGCCGCTTGGGCTGCTGCCAGACCCTCGAAGAAGGCCCGCTCCTGCGCGAGCTGCTTGGCCGCCTGGGCTGCTGCCAGACCCTCGAAGAAGGCCCGCTCCTGCTGGAGCTGCTTGGCCGCCTGTGCCGCGGCCAGCGCCGTCAGCGACTGATCATGCTTGTTTGCTGCCTGCGCCGCGGCTGCGGCCGCGGCGTCCTGCGCTTCTTGTTGCTGCTGCCGCTGCTGCGCCGCCCGAGCTGCGGCGGCTGCCTGCAGCGCCTCCTGCTGCTCCTGGCGTTCCTTGGCGGCCCGCGCCGCGGCAGCCGCCTCGAGTGCGTCCTGCTGCTGCTGACGCTTGTCGCGCTCCTTCGTGGCCTGTGCCGCTGCGGCCGCCTGCTGGTCTTGGCGCTGCTGGAGAGCGAGGCTCGCCGCTTGCGTTGTCGCCGCCACCTGCTGCGCGTCGGAGCCACCGTTGGCATGACCACCGGGGGTCGTCCCCGGCGTCGTCTTGGCCGGGGGCCGCGTGACAGGGGTCGTCGCCCTCTTCGTCGAGCCGTCTGTCGAACCCTTGGCGGAGATGGCATGGCTGCCCGTCCGATTGTCCGCCTTGGCCGAGGGCACCAAGCTTCCGACGCTGCCTGCCGGTATCGCGCCGGGGTGCGGCAGCGCGGTCGTCACGACCTGGGCTGTACTGGCGTGGGCGTGCACCGTGGCGGGCTGCGGGTGAATCGCCGCCGGCTGAGACTTCGCAGTCTTGACCAGTTGGACGGGATCCGACACCCGGTGCGCGGAGGACCCTGCGACGGGCACGAGGGTCGGTGCCTGCGTTCGCTGCCTCGATAGCACGTTGTAGAGAATGACGGCCGCAGAGCTCAATGCGGCGGGCACGATCATGAGTGCTGCCATGAGCATGCGAAGCCAGCGGTGGGAATGAACTCGCATGTGCCTCGCCTCCTTTTGGGCTGTGTGGCCGTAGCAGTAGCGCCCAGCTACTACGGACGCGCGGCAACTGTAAACAGTTGCGAAGCCTCTGCCAAGGGGCAATGTTTGGTATGCCTAACCGCTCATTTTCTCATAATGGTCAAGTTGCCGGCGGAGTTGCCTTACACGGTTGTAACTCGCCTTGGTGGTCGGCTTCAGGGGCGGGCTTTAAGGGCAAGAGGCAGACGACGATGACGCGCCGGGGTCTGTATGGCCATCGCGGCCAAGAGTCCCGTCCCACACGACGCCTGCCACGACATCTGCCGCGGCCCGGCGCCCGCGGGACCGCCGCCGAAGAGATCGCCTTCCCAAGGTCCTTCCGGTATCTCAGGCTGCGCCCGCCGGGCCACACTAAAGGCCATCGCCTCCCAGGTGGTAGCTGACAAAGGCCTCCACGCGTCATCGCCATACATCGTGGGGACGCCTATGTACCCTGTCCCGCTTGGACTATCAGCTCAGGGTAGACAGCGTCTTTCGCCACTGCACATACCCAGAGCGGCGACCTGCTTCGACGCCCGACTATGCCAGCGCCACTGCTCCGCACCCGGCAGTCCTGACCCCAATATGCGAGCCATTCTTTCCGGTTCTCGAGCGGGGCCGTTCGGGTGCCATGGGCCGAGGTGGGGCCGCACGCCCCGACACGGCGGCGGACAGAATGGTGCGACAGATGGGCGTGGCAGCGACAGACGACGAGATGGGAGGCGGCCGTGCTCCAGAGCGGTGCTGTGGTCTCGAGGATCCCCGTGCAGGACCTCCAGCGAGCGCGAGCGTTCTACGCTGACAAGCTCGGGCTCGAGCCAACCGAAGAGCGGCCCGGCGGGCTGCTGTACCTGTGCGCCAGAGGGGAGTTCGCGCTCTACCAGTCGGCGGGCGCCGCCTCGGGCTCGCACACCCAGATGGGCTGGGAGGTCGACGACATCCACGCCACGGTCGACGAGCTCAGACGGCGAGGGGTGGTCTTCGAGGAGTTCGACCTACCCGGCCTGACGACAGTCGACGGTATCGCCGAGGTCGCGGGCAACTACCCGAGCAAGGGCGGGGTCGGCGAGCTGGGCGCCTGGTTCAGGGACAGCGAGGGCAATCTGTTGGGAATCGGCGAGCCGATCCGATCGGAGCTCTGACTGGAGTCCTGAGCGGTCAGGCGCTCGTCCGGGATGACGAACCGCCCGGGGTGCGTGAGGGCTGGTGACCGTTCGTGGGCGACATCGTGCTTCGTGCCGGGCGAGCCGACCTGCTGGTCGCGGCCGTGGGTGGAGGCGGCGGCGGTGGCGGAGGCGGTGCGTCGACGGCGGGCATCGTGCGCGTGGCGCCGACCCAGTCATCGCGCGCTCCGTTGTCTGGCCACGAACCGGCGTCGACCGATCGTGCCTCGACGGGCTCCCGCCCAGAGGTCCGGTGCCGGAGGGGGCTCATGTGCCGGCGGGCGACGCCCGTCAGGCCGGCCACGACCAGGGCCGACCCGGCCAGCAGTCCAGCCAGCACCGAGATCGACCCCCCGAACGGCTCCAGGTCCTTGGCTTCCAGCAGGGAAAGGACGCCGAGAACGACCAGGGACACCGCGGTGGCTCCCAGCAGGGGTCCCAACTCGATCGGGGCGCGAGACCATTCGCTGGGCTCCTTCCCCGACGGCCTGGCGATTGACCAGCTCATGCAGCAGCTTTCTGCACCTCGTCCCAGCGACGTCGACCGAGCAATCTCGGGCGGCGAGGATCTTAGCGTCCGTGGCGCGCCCCACCTTCCCGAGCATCGCCGGTGTCCTCCCCCGGGCGGGGGAGGGCCGGTCAGCGGGTGGCAGCGTCGTGGAGGAGGCGGCGGCCTGACGGCGGGGTGGCTGCCTCGGGTACATCAGCGACGCCGACGGTCATCTCTGGAAGGTCGCCGCTGCGGCCTTGCCGGGCCGCCCGTAGAGACCGAGGGTGGGCTATAACACGGGTGACGATGACCGCGCCGCCGAATGTCCTCTTCGTCATCACGGACCAGGAGCGCCACAGGGAATGGATCCCGGACGAGCTCCGTGGCCGCCTCCCGCACCGGCGACGGCTGCTCGGCGCCGGCACGGAGCTGACCCGGCACTACACGCACTCCTCGCCCTGTTCGCCCTCCCGGGCCACGCTCGTCACCGGCCAGTACGTGCCCGAGCACGGGGTCACCGACAACGTGTTCGTCGAGCCGGCGCACCCCGACCTCCACGACGCCACCCCGACCGCCGGCCATCTGCTCGGAGAGGTCGGGTACCGGACCGCCTACGTGGGCAAGTGGCACCTCTCCTACGGCAACCCCAGGATGGAGCGCTACGGCTACGGCGACTGGCAGGGTGAGGACTGGGCCTGGACGGGACTGGCCGGGACGGGCACGTACTTCGACCCGCTCATCGCCGGGCAGGCGGCGACCTGGCTACGCGAGCACGGACGCTCGTCCACGCCGTGGTTCCTCACCGTCGGTCTCGTCAACCCCCACGACATCCACTGGTATCCAGCCGACCAACCGTGGTACCAGGACGCCCACCGGGAGGAGATCGCGGCGGTCAACGAGATGCTGGCTCCGCCCATCCCCGGACGGCCCGGTGTGGCCCCCTTCACTGATGAGTACGACGAGCTCTTCGACCTCCCGGACAACTTCGAGGACTCGCTCGACGCCAAGCCGGCGGTGCACAAGCAGTGGCGGTTCGAGGAGCTGAACGGCATCTTCGGACATCTGGACTACCGCCACACCCGGAGCTGGCAGCGGGCACTCGACTACTACTTCAGGTTGCACGAGCTGAGCGATGCCCAGCTCGGGATCATCCTGGCCGCGCTCGACGACATCGGTGGCTGGAACGACACGGTGGTGGTCCTGACGAGCGACCACGGGGACATGTGCGGGTCCCACGGCCTGGTCAACAAAGGCCCGTTCGCCTACGAGGAGATCATGCACGTCCCGCTCTCTGTGCGGATTCCGGGCATCACCGCGGAAGGAACCACCACGGACGCGCTCACCTCATCGGCCGACATCGTCCCGACGATCTGCGAGCTGGGCGGCGTGACCGACACGTCGTCGTTGTCCGGCGCGAGCCTGGTCCCGCTCCTCGCCGGGAACGAGCGGTCGGTGCGCGACCACGTCCTGTTCGCCCAGGGCCAGGCCTGGTACCGAAGTTGTGCCGCCCACCGCTATGCCCTCCGCGGTGTCTTCGACGGGCGGTACAAGTACGTTCGGTACTACGGGGTCGGAGGCGGTGTGGACAGCGTCGGGCAGGGCCTTCCGTGGGCGCGGGAGATGACGGTGGGCCCCGATGCCGATCCATGGGACCAGGAGCACGAGCTGTACGACCTACAGGACGACCCGGGTGAGCTCGTCAACCTGGCCGCTGACGTCTCCCGCGCCAAGGAGGTGCGGGATCGATTCGAGCACTTGCGCGAGCTCGAGCGGTCCGCCTTCACCCACAGCCGCCCGCCCGGACCCAGCGGGGGGTCGAGCCACCAGGCCGGGATGATGGACCGGTCCGAGGAGTTCCGGTCGAGGTCGACATGACCCCGTTGGCCCGAGCTCGTTGAAGATCACTGGTTCTACGGATGATCGACCGCTGCGCGGCACGGTACGCGTCGTCGCGGTCATCTGCGCGCCGCGTCATTCACCACACGAACGGCAGCGACGCCACCGCCGGGACCGCCCCGGCTCCTGAGGTGCTGGCCGGTTGCAACTTGCACCGGGCCCGGGCCGCGTCGCAGGCCCCGAGCACACCTGTCAGCCGACGCTTGTAGCATGTGCTGTCCGGGAAGGACGCTGCAGGGGGCCGGCGATGATGGCTGGGTGTCGATGGGGGATGCCAGCGGGGCGACAACGGTCTCAGGGCCGGTCCCGCTCCACCTGGTGGAGAATCGTGCCCGGCCTCGCCGTGATCGGCCTCGTACCCCTGCTCGCCGCCAGTTGTGCCACGTCAGGCAACGAGGTGGTGCCGGCGGCTCGGCGCACGGGGAGCAGGCCGCCTGCCACCGCGCCCACCACCACGACGCCGCCGCCTGGGCCCAGTACACCGCCGCCGACCAATCCGGCACCAACCGGCCGGCTCTCGAGCGCACCGGCCGCCGCACCGCCGCCGGCACCCGTCCCACCCGCACCTCTGGGGCCCGGTGCCAGCGGCCCCGCGGTCCTCGCCCTGCAGCAGCGACTGACATCCCTCGGCTACTGGCTGGGAAGTCCCGACGGGCACTTCGGCGAGACGACGGTGCAGGCCGTCTACGCCCTCCAGAAGGTTGCCGGTCTCGGTCGTGACGGGTTCGTCGGGCCGGCCACCAACGCCGCGCTCTCCCAGGGTGTGGTCCCGCATCCCCGCAGCACCTCGGGTCAGGTGATCGAGGTGGACCTCCAGCGCGATCTCGTGATGCTGGTGTCGAACGGCAAGCTGGGGTACGTGCTCAACACCTCCACGGGGGGCGGCTACCGGTACACCGACCAGGGGACGACCTCGGTCGCCGACACACCCGTCGGCCAATTCCACGTCTTCCGCCAGGTCGACGGCATGGTGACCGACAGCCTTGGCCAGTTGTGGCGGCCCAAGTTCTTCGACGGCGGCTTCGCCGTCCACGGCGACTCCGACGTACCTCCGTACCCGGCATCCCACGGCTGTGTGCGCGTCAGCAACGCGGCGATCGACTGGCTCTGGTCGAACAACCTGCTGCCCATCGGCACCGAGGTCTGGGTCTACTGAGCCGGCGGCCCAGCCGCGCTCAACACCCCTCAAGTCGAACGGCTGCGGCGTAGTCGGCGGAGGCGCTGGGCGGTCGGCCGTCGTACTCGCGGGATTACCAGTGCCGCGACGGGGCTGGGAGGGCCCTGAGCCGAGCCGATCGCAGCCAGGTGCGCCTCAAGCGCGGCGGTGGCGCCAACGGGCCTGAGCTCGCCGGATGCTCCCTCCGACGCTGTGCGGCGCCTGGGACTGGCGCTGATCTCGGCGCACGCCGGCCCCGGCAAATGACCGGGCCTGGAGGCCGGCCGGCGGCGCCCACTCCGACACCCACGCCTGCGGCTCGAAGATTGCGACGACCATTGCGCAAACCGGCTGACCGTCACAAATCGTGCCCCTCAGGTGATAACGCGCCGGCTCGAAGTGCTCGCGCCGCCGCTCGCACATGGACTCCAGACTGTTCGTTAGCTGCGATTGGAGATGGCACTTGGCGGAGCTGGACTGCTCGACGAAGAGACCTTTGAGGCTGTCGTCTTGTTGAACCCAGCCGATTCCCGCCCAGCCCTCCTCGCCGGGCTGCTCGACCTCTGCTTTAGCCATTACGACATACAGTCGATCGCCCCATTCTCCGTCGACGGCCGCCGCTGTGCCATCAAGGTCGTCGATCGATGATCCCGGGGGAATCACCGAGGACAGCTGGACCAGATTGAAATTGCCGATGCCCGCGTTGTCCAGAGCCGCGTCAAAGGCGCTCAGGGTCGTGATGCCAGTGCCGATCGCGGACGTCACGGAGATCGTACGACTGCTCGGGTTGATCTGACGCGGCAGCTGCGCACGCGGCGGATGAGTGATGAGCGTCACAGCTCAGAGAACAGGTAGGCGAAGTACTGTTGCGAATCGAGCTCGACGGTCTCGACCCTCCCCAACCGCTGGCCGACAGTCGCAATAAGCTCTGGCAGGCGCAACACCTTGACGTTGTACGCACAGCAGTCGAACGCGGCGATCGCTGAACTGGCCATGACCTGCTTTGACATCTCGGTCAGGAGCATCGTGGCCCAGGAGCCGCCTTGGCGATCCGGCCGGACCAGCAGAGAGCCGAAGTAGTAGATCGCCCCGCGCGCGTAATGATCGGGAAACCTCGCCTGAAAATACGGTGGACTGATCCACGGCACGACGGACAGGTCGGCCGCCATGAAGCCGAGCGCAACGGTGTCCTCGTCGCTGTCGTTGCAAACGAACTTCAGGACTCGCTCGTCGCGCATCTCCATCATGAACTCGTCATCGGTAAGTGACTGTCGTGCTGGAGCTAGTCGCTCCAATGGGATAAATGCGGAGCGGTATATGTGTAGAAACTCCTCGGCAACCGGGAGCGCGACGCTATGTACCATCTGGACCCGATTAGGCCGGATCTCTACATATGCCATGTCGCTGCCTTTCCCGTGCATACCTGCAGGAGACGCGCACTGTGGGCAGAGCGCTCGCACGGCAGATAGTACTGCTAGGTGGTAGCGTCCGCGCGAGTTAGGGGGGTTTCGAGTTGGCGCCAATTGCCGCCAAGACGTGGAGCCGACTGGCGGGAGTAGGGACAATTCTCGTCGTCACGGCGGCCCTGTTGCCCGAGGGCGCGCAGGGGATCTTCGTCGTCCTCGTCGGCCTTCTCGCAGTGACGGCCGTCTACGTATGGACGTGCCGCCGCCTCGAGGATCCCAGACCGTGGCAGTGGTTCGTGCTTGCCGGCGTGCTGTTCGTTGCCGGGAATGCGATCGTCGTGGGCTGGAAGGTCGTGTCGGGACACCCCGCCCCATTTCCGTCGATGGCCGATCCCTTCTTCGTTGGCGGATATGTGACCCTCCTGACGGGCGAGGTGGTCCTGGTTCGCCGCCGATCATCCGATGCGGAGGGAGACAACCTCGTCGACGCGCTCATGATCACCGCGGTGGTGGGCGTGTTCGTGTGGGCCTTCGTACTCGGACCGGCGGTGCAGGCATCGCAGGTGGGGAACGATCAGCGAGCTCTCGAGGTCGTCTACTCCCTGTTCGACCTGCTCGCGATCGCGGGAGCGACCCGACTGGCGGTCGGATCCGGGTCGCGCCTCCCCAGCTACTACTTTCTCGCTGCTGCGCTCGGGGGGGTGCTGCTGGCCGATACCCTCATCAGCCTCCAGACGGGAGGCTCGGATCGAGCGATACCGGTCGCGGCGATCTCTTGCCTGACATTCGTGCTGTTCGCGTTGGCGGGGCTTCACCCCTCAGTGAGTCGTCTGACAGACCCACCGGCGGCTCGAGAGATCCAGCTGACCGGGAGGCGCCTCGCTGTCCTGTGCGCAGCCTTCCTGGTCATCCCCCTCGGTGTCGTCGTAGGCTTTCCCTTGGGCGTGCGGTTCGACCTTCCGATCCTCGTCGTCGGCTCGGTGGTGCTCGGCCTGCTGGCTGTTGCCCGCATGGCTGGGCTGGTCCACGCCAAAGAGCACAAAGCGAACCGTGAGCGGCTGCTCCGGGAGGCGGGCCAGGCGCTGGTCATGTCGACTGACCGGGACCAGCTCTATTACGTCGCCGCCGTCTCGGCCGCGACGCTCAGTCAGATCACCGGCTCTGGGGCCTGTGCCAGCGTGGCCACCTATCGGGACGGGCGGCTGGGCTTCGGCAGCTGGTTAGGGCTAGACGAGGACGTCCCTGACAGCAGCGTGACAGTGGCTGAGCTACCTGCGTCAGCACGGCGCGCGGTCATGTCGGGCGAGTCCTGTCTCGTCGAGCCAGCGGGCGGGTCGAGCTTGGCATCGAGCTTGGGGCTGAGCCCGATCAGGTTCACCAGTGCGCTGCTCGTTCCACTGAAGGCGAGAGAGCATCCGCGCGGTGTGCTCGCGGTTGTGTCACCCCGCACCATCGGGGTCGAGCTGCGTCAGTCCATAGAGCTGCTCGCCGGACATGCGACGCTCGCCCTGGAGAGTGCCGCCCTCGCGGAAGAGGTGGCCCGCCGGCGGTCCGAGCGCCGGTTCCGAGCCCTTGTCGAGCAGTCCTCCGACCTTGTTCTCGTCGTGGGCACAGACGGTCTGGTCAGCTTTGTCAGCCCGGCCATCAGGACGATGCTGGGCGTACCGGAGGAAGACGTCCTGGGCCGCTCGCCTCTCGGCCGAGTTCATCCTGACGACCGCGCTCAGGCGACGGCCCTGCTCGACCGGACGTGGGCCAGCGCCGCGGTGACCGACCGGACCGAGCTACGATTGTGCGCGGGCGACGGGCGCTACGCCTGGTTCGAGCTCCACGCCCAGAACCTCGTCGAGGAGGAGGAGATCGGCGGAGCGGTCATCCACGCACGTGAGGTGACGGATCGCAAGGCGGCTGAGCTTCGCCTGTCGGACAGCGAGGCCCGGTTTCGCTCACTCGTGCAGCACGCCGGGGACGTTGTGATGGTTGTCGACGACAAGCTCCAGTTCAGCTACCTGAGCCCCTCGGTCTTCCGGCTGCTGGGATACCGGTCCGACGAGCTCACGGGGAGCGCGCTGGGCAAGCTGTTCCATGTACGCGATGCCCGACAGGCGGTCACCCTCATCTCGACGGGGCGTTCAAAGGAGCGCGAGACGCCCATCGAGCTACGGATGCGACACGCCTCCGGGCGTTGGATCAGTGTCGAGACGACCATCACGGACCTGCGTCACGATCCGGCCGTTCGCGGCATCGTTCTCAACGGGCGCGACATCGCCGATCGTAAGGCGCTTGAGCACGAGCTTCGTTACAAGGCGCTCCACGACCTGTTGACAGGGCTTGCGAACCGGTCGCTGTTCATCGAACGCCTCGCCGCTACTCTCAATCAGCTCGACGCCACGACGAAGGCGGCCGTGATCTTCATCGATCTGGACGACTTCAAGACGGTGAACGACGGCATGGGTCATCTGCTCGGCGACGCTGTGCTCATCGAGGTCGCCGACCGACTGCGTCGTTGCGTCCGTCCAGGAGATCTGGCCGCGAGGCTGGGGGGCGACGAGTTTGCCGTGCTTATCGAGGGCGTTGCTGGTAGCCGGGATGCCAGGCGATTGGGCGAGCGGATCCTGGCGGCGCTTAGCGAGCCCGTGACGCTCGAGGGGCGGGAGCTGCGGATGGGGGCAAGCATCGGTGTGGCACTGACGGGTGCGACGCAAGACCAGGACGGAGCGGTCAAGGGACTGCTGCGTGATGCGGACCAGGCCATGTACAGCGCAAAGCTGCGCGGAAAGGGGCGGCTCCAGATCTTCGATCCTCAGATGCGCACTGAGACGTCGACTCGTCTGGTTCTTACCAACGACCTCGCCGCTGCCGTCAAGCGGGGCGAGGTCTTCGCGCACTATCAGCCGATCGTCGACCTGCAAACGGGCAGACTGATCGGTGCCGAGGCACTGGCCCGGTGGCGGCACCCGACGCTGGGCCTGGTTCCTCCAGACGTGTTCATCCCCATGGCCGAGCAAACCGGGGTCATCATGTCGGTGGGTGAGCTGGTGCTCAAGAAGGCCTGCGCCACCCTCGGCGAGTACAAGCGCAGGCATCCGGACCGATCATTCCGAATGAGCATCAACCTGTCGATCCGCCAGCTGGAGCACCCCGACTTCGCAAAGCAGGTCTCGAGCGTCATCCGTCGACACAAGGTCGACCCTGGTGATATCACGCTGGAGGTGACGGAGAGTCTGTCGCCCCTGGACGTCGAGCTCGCCACCACGCGGATGGGTCAGCTCAAGCAGATGGGCGTCCGCTTGGCTATCGACGACTTCGGTGTCGGCTACTCGTCACTTGCCTGCCTCGAGCAGTTCCCCGTGGACGAGCTGAAAATCGATCGCACGTTCATCTCGAGCCTGGAGAACGGCAGCGATGCCCACATCGTGACGAGCATCATCGGTCTCGCCAAGGCACGGAGCCTGACCACGGTTGCCGAGGGCGTCGAGACTTGCGGCGGGGCCAGGGCGCTCACCAACCTCGGGTGTGACTTGGCGCAGGGCTTCTACTTCTCGACGCCGCTCGATCCAGTCGATCTGTCCAGGGTGCCCTCACGAATCTGGCAGGACCCCGAGATGGAGCCGGTCGGTGTCTGACCAGGTCGCAAAGGCACCCACAGCGCCTGCTTGGTCACTTGTTCATCGTGTGGTCGCAGGCGTCGTCGGCGTCGGTGTGGTCCTCGTGCTGTGGTTCTCGAGCGACGTGGTCCTTGCTGCTCCGATCGGGGCTGTGACGAAGCTCGCCGGCTCGTGGTTCGCCTTCGTGCTCTTCTCGGCCACCTACAGCATCGGAAGCTTCGTGCTGGCGCTGCTGGCGCTCAGAGCGTACGAGCGATACAGCAGGGGGGAGCCGAGTCGACTCGCCGCATCGCTCGAGCGCCAGGCGAGCTCGCCGCGGGCTCGCTGGGCGCGGCCTCTCGCCCAGGGGGGCCGGGTGATCGGCTTCGTGGTGGGGAGCGTCGTGGCGGGTGGCGTGCTGACCACATGGTTCCTCCGTTACTCGGGCAGACGCCAGGGTCTGGTCGGTGCGGCCGCGCTCTCCTCTACCATCTTCGGCGTCACCTTCGCCGCGATGTACGCCGGCATCTTCCATTTTCTCCTCTAGCACGGGCTCGGGGCGACCCTGAGCTGGCCGCGACCTCAGGGATTCGGCCGGCGGTCCCTGTGAGCAGCAGGGAGACCCTGCATTCTTGCAGCCAAGCCCCCGTCCTCGTCTCGCCGACCTAAGCTCCTGAGCGGAGCCTCAGCACGCCGGCCGCATCCCCGATATGCGGCCCTACGCGTTGGAGTGGGGAGAGCTGAGTCGGATGCGCGGCGGGGATGGTCGTCTCGGCCAGGTAACACCACCAGCGTGGAGCAGTACCCGGAGGCGGTAGTTGGGGAAGCACTTGAAGCCCCGCCCGCAGCGCTTCACACGCTTCACACACAAATTGAGGCTCTCGGTGGGACCGTTCGGGGCACCGCTGCGGTGATGGTTCAAGATCTCGGTGCGCCAGCGAGCAAGGGTGTGGCCGAGCGAGCGGATCTCCTCCACCTCGTCGGTCCGGCAACCGACGATGGCCTTGTCCAACAACACCCCCGCCTCTTTGGGGTTGTCGGTCAGATAGACGTCCCTCACTGACTCCTTGGCCAACCATGCCCCAAGGGTCTCGTCTCTGGGATCACCCACCCGTAGGCCCAAGAGCATGCGCCCGTGTCCTCGATCGTCGAGGCGCTCGGCGCCGGAGAGAAGCAGCTTTCGGATGCGATACAGCGGGTCGTGCTTGCGGCCGCGGTGTCCGAGTGTTTCGTTCTGGACCCGCCGGCGCACCTTGTCGACACAGCGGTTGCCGACGCGCACCACGTGAAACGGATCGGCCACTCGCATGGCGTGGTCCAGGTGTGGAGCCAGCCCCAGGCGGTAGGACTCGGTCAGGTCGGTGGCCACCACCCGGACCTGACCGAGCCAGACCGGGTCCTGTTGACCACACCATCGCCGCAGGTCAGCGGCGCTGTTTCCCTCCACCATGTCGATCAGTTTCCGCCGATCGAGATCGACCAGCCCGGTGGCGTAGATGGTCGAGTGCTCCCTGGTGGCGGCCAGGTAGGAGGTCTCGTCGATGCCCAGAGCCCGGACCCTTCCCACCCGTCCTGGGTCCTCGACGAGGGGGGTGCCGTGGAGGGTGACAGCGTCCATCACCGTCCACCAGCACACCCCGAGCTCTCGGGCCATGGCAGCCACAGGCCGAGCGAGTTCGCCCACCTGGCGGGTGGCCTCCACGCCCGCCCTGACGGTGAGCACCGCTCGTGACGGGACGTGCTCGGAGGTCTCGGTCCAGGTCTTGGCCCGACAGTCGGCCTCCCGACACCGCCACCGCCGCTTCAACCACACCAGCCGAGCAGGACGGCCGAAGCAGGGCAGGTCCCGGATGTCGACACGGACCCTGTCCTGGGCCTCGGCGCGTGTTCCACAGCTCGAGCAGCCCATGAGGTCGACTGTGGTCTCCACGATCACGCTCAACTCGTCCGTGGTCTCGTGCACCTCGAGCACCCGGAATCCATTCAGTCCCACCAGCGCCTCCGCCAAGCCGGTAGCGTCGCTCATCGTCAGGGGTCCCCCTCGTTGGGTCGTCGAACAACCGCAACGATGTCGGGACCCCTGACCGCGTTGGTGGACCCCCCTGCTACCTCACAGTCCCCAGTTCAACGCGAAGAGCCCGATATGCCGGGTCAGCGGTCGGTGCTCACGGCCGTGCGTTCCGATGTGCTCGGCGCCTGTGCTTCGGACGGGGGCCGCTCATCGCCGCCCTCTCTCACGCTCTCGCTCCCGACGCTGTGCGTCACATCTGCCTCGGCCTGCGCGCGCTGCTCTGCCGCCCGCACATCGCGCACCGAGACAACGGACAGACGCCCGATGCTGAACGCTGCCAAGAAGGTGATCACCACACCCAGACCGTAGAAGTAGCCGATCCATTCGGTTGCGCGGTGGGCATCGCCGCCGAGAGCGGGACCGATCCCGACATTGCCCGCGCCCCGCCACAAGGTGCTCAGCGGCACGCCCACTGCGAACCAGACGCCGGCGGCAGCCGCCAGCCAACCACCGAGCAGACCCCGTACGCGCGTGGCGGCGGTAATGAGGAGGACGCCACCCAGGACGGCGGCGACCCCCGGCAGGATGTCCAGCCACAGCCGTTCCCAGGTGAAGTGGAAGCTCGCGTAGGTGCCGAAGGCGTAATGGACCTTGGGGCCCACGAAGGGGATGATTGCACCCCATGCGCCGAGCAGCAGGACGAGGAGGCCGGCGACGACGCCCCGAGACCGTCGGATTCCAGTTACGCGGCGAGATCGTAACGACATAGTCGTCAACCTCTTTTCTCTTGCGGATCGATCATGTCCGGTGACAGGTGGTTCGACGCCATTTGGGTCCAGATAGGGAAGCGCAGTTGGGTCGCGCGACGAGCTGCGGCCATCATTCGGCGGACGACCCGGCGTCGAACACGGTTCAGAGCAATGGTGCCAACCCGGAACGCCCTGCCGTGAAGCCGTTAGCTGCGCCCTAGTCTCGTACCCGAGTCTCGTACCCGTTATCGGGCGTCTCCACACCCCCCGAGCCGGAAGGCGCTCGAGCCGGTTACGGAGCTACAGCGTCGAGCAGACCGATCATTCGCCGCTGCCGGGGGCGAGGGGCTGTTGCTGCCAGCGTTCTGGCACACGTATGACAACGATCGCCATGTCGTCCTGGCTCTCACCTTCGAGGAACGTCAGAACTGCATCCTCGACGCTCGATGCGATCCCTTCGGCGTCTCTATCGGCAGCAGCGAGTAGCACCTCGTGGAGTCGTTTCTCGCCGAAGACCTCCCCGCCGGACCGGCCCTCGAAGACGCCATCGGTGATCAGCACGGCGGCCTCGCCCGGCCTGAGGCGCATCTCAGTCTCGGCAAAGTCCGGGTCGGGGAAGACGCCGAGGAGAGAACCGCGACACGGAAGCTCGTGCAGGCCGTCGCGAGGCGTGACGATGAGGGGAAGAGGGTGACCGCCGCAGGCCACCACTCCCAGCACATCCCTGCCCTTTCTCTCCAGGCACCAGTAGGCGGCGGTCAGGAACCTGGGCCACTCGAGGTCGGCTGGGCCTTGTTCAGCGAGAAGCACCTCATTCAGTGTTCGGAGGACCTGGGTCGCAGGCGGATCCTCGAATGCGGCACCCCGGACCGTGTAGCGGGCCAGTGCTGACATTGCCGCGGCCTGAGGGCCCCGACCCTCGACATCGCCAATGACGACGGCCCACCTGCCAGGAGCAGTCGGGAACACGTCGTAGAAGTCTCCTCCGACCTCGCCGCTCCCCGTAGCTGCGTGATAGCGGGCGGCAACTTCGAGGCCCGGAATGACAGGAGCCCGCGGCGGAAGGAGGCTGGCCTGGAGAGCTCGGGCCATGGTTGCAGCACGCTCGCGGGCTGCGGTTGCTTCCCGCCTCGCCTCCGCCCGCTCGATGAGGCGGCCGATGTGTTCGCCGGCCGTCGACATTGCGGCCATGAGCTCCCACTCTGGCAACTGGTCCTCTCGGGCGAAGAGCTCGACCACACACGCCAGGGCGCCGTGGGCCAGGATGGGGAACGCGACGGCTGTCCGCAGACCGAGCTGTACAGCAGCCGCGCTCCTGAGGAAGCTCGGGTCAGACTCCACGTTCTGGATCCACGCAGGCTCCCCCGTGGCCCACACCCGACCGGGCAGGCTCTCGCCCCGGCCCAAGCGAAGCGAATCGCCCCCCACTCCCTCGGCCACGGGTCCGTCTTCCTCCCGGCGCCAGGAGTCGAGGGGACAGAGGCTCTCACCCCTGACCACCCAGGCGACGCCGAGATCCCATTGCAGCGTCTCGCCGATGGCCTGGAGCACGACTCGAGCAGCCTCCTCGAGACCGTGGGCGTCTTCGATCAGGCCGACGTGACCAGTGATGTCCCTCGCCAGCTCGATGTACCGGGTGAGGGCGCGTTGGTGCTCGAGCGCCACCCGATCACTGAGGTCCTGGAGTGAGCCCACGAACATCTCATGGCCGGACCCCAGCTGGTGGACGCTCAAGCTCAGCTCGATCTCGATCTCCTTGCCACTCCGACCACGTGCTGCCACCCGAATCGGCCGATTGCCGATGACTCGAGGATCGTGGGTCATGAGGTAGCGAGCCATCCCGGCGAGATGGGCCTCGCGGAGCCGCTCTGGGATGATGACCGTCAGGGGCCGGCCGACCAGATCCTGGCGGCCCCACTCCAGCAACCTCTCGGCTCCGGCGCTCACGTAGACGATGCGGCTGCCCTCGTCGGCCACGATGACGGCATGGGGTAGACCGTCGAGTACCTCCTGGATGTTGACGGCGGAGAGCTCCGGAGGGCCATCCTCCGGAGCGGGACCCTCTGTAATTCCAGGGTCATCCGACATCGTGAGACCTCGCCGGACGAATTCGGGGCATTTGTCGGCTTCGAGCCGCTAGTGAACCGTGTCCGAGCGTCACGTTACGCCTCTGGCGCATGTCTCGGGCGACCCGACACGAGTCGGCACGGGTGTGGTGCTGCGACCAATGGCCACCGTCCTTGCTTTCCAGCGGCATCACCCGCGAGGGGAGTGTTCCTCTTCCCCCGTCTGGGTAGAACGATCGATAGGGGAAGGAGGGCGGCGATCATGGCAACGAAGTCAGCCGACTTTCCGGCTACGCCTTCGAGTGTCGCTTTGGCACGGAGGATGGTAACGGGGGCTGTGGCGGCGTTTGGGCTGCGGGACCTCGACGACCGGGCCGAGCTCCTGGCAAGCGAGCTCGTGACGAACGCCGTCACGCACGCTCATGGGCCAGTGCGGGTCAGTGCTACGCATCGGACAGCGCGGACGATCACGGTGACGGTTTGCGACAGCGCGACCACCCTTCCGACCTTGGAGCGTGGACACCCGTCCAACGACGGTGGACGCGGTTTACAGATCGTCGACGCGATGTCGGACCGATGGGGAGTCGAATCCCGGGGGACCGGAAAGTGCGTTTGGTTCGAGTTGGTCTCGGCCGACTCACCACTAGGGAGCAGGCCGGACGGTAGAGGGGGCACGGCTACCGGCCGGTAGCACGAGCGGCGGTCTGGGTAAGGGGAGGGGGAGGAGAAACCTGAGAGAGGATCCCAAGTGACCTACGACATCGTGGACGGCGTGCTTGATTCGATGCGCGCTGGCAAGACCTCGTCCCCTGTCTCTGGTCATCTCAGCATGCACGTGGTGGACTTCGACAGGGGCCACGCCGTCTATGAGCTGGAGGTCGGCCCCGAGCTCACCAACGCGATGGGAGTGCTGCAGGGTGGGGTAGCGACAGTGCTCGCGGACGCAGCCATGGCGGCTGCGTCCATGACCGTGCTCGATGACGAGGCGGTCTCCAAGGAGTCGGTGACGACCGTGCAGCTGAACAGCCGATACCTGAGGCCGGTGAAGGCGGGTGAAAGGCTCCGAGCTGGTGCCAAGGTCGTGCGCTCCGGGCGACAACTGGTATGGGCGGAGTGCGAGGTGACGGCAGACGGCAAGGCGGTGGGCAAGTTCGAGGCGACCGGCGTACGGGTGCCGTTCGACCCATCGCAGATGGTCACCCCAGAGAAGCAGTGAGCGGCGGGGGGCCGTCGTCCGAGTGTTGGCCGAGGAGGTCGAGACGTCAGCCTAACGGGCCAGCAGCGTGGCCAGCGGGCCCGTCAGGAGCTGACGTCCAACTTCTCGGACATCCTGATACACGTGCAGCGCGCCGGCCTCCGAGAGCTCGTGCTGACTGAATCCGCCCGTCTCGACCCCAACGCAACCCAGCCCGGCGGCGCGCGCGGCTTGGACGTCCCACACGCTGTCGCCGACGGCCAGGGCGCGGGCCGGGTCGATCATGGCTGCCTGCATCGCCGCCAGGAAGAGGTCCGGAGCCGGCTTCGGCTCTTCCACATCGTCCTTGGTCATGACGGCGTCGACCGCATCGGTGACGTCGAGGAGCTGCACAGCTGCGTGGAGCTCGTCGGGCGGTGAAGAGGTGGCCAGCACGACGGCGACGCCAGCGTCGTGAAGCGTACGGAGAAGGTCGGTAGCACCCGGAAAGCTCCGGACTTCGTCGAGCAGCTCGTTGTAGCGCCGAGCACGAGCGTCACTGGCGCCGGGAACACCATGCCCCAGCAAACGAGGCACGAGTTGGTCACCACCCATCCCGACCAGGCGATGAATAGCGTTCATCGGGGCCCACGCCCCGACGTCGCGGAACGCTCGGGACCAGGCCAGCGTGTGCAGATAGTTGGTATCTACCAGGGTCCCGTCGACATCGAAGAGCACACCGGCTCGGTCTCTGTTCACTGACACGGCCCGAGGCCTCTTGCGCCCCGTCTCGCTGGCGATCTGTCACGGGCGAAAGGTCGCGTGTCAGTGGGGATGTTCCACACCTCGCCCATGGCGTACTGTCCCGCCTGGCTCACCCCTTGAGCGCCCCACAGCAGGCCGACGAGACCGACGACGAGTGCAAAGGGTCCGCTCGTGTCGAGAGCATGGATATTGCCGGCCAGCTGGTTGTCGACCACGCGCAGCATCCTGCTAAATGGATTCGCCATTGTCCAGAACCTCCACGCAGCTGCCGCTGCGCAAGGAACGCGGCAGCATGTCAAACCGGGAGAAGACGCATACCTGACAGGCTCTACGGCAAACTCTCTGGCCGACAACTCGCCAGCGGGCCATTGCCCCGCTGGCGCGGACGTCGTCAGGCGCTCGACTTGGCTCGCTGCGTCGCTCGTTCCTTTCGGTCGAGGGCCTCAGCCTTGGCTTCCTTGGCTTGGGCCCGAGCCTCGTTGCGCAGAGATTTGAGCGTCGCCGTCCCCTTGTCCTGCTGACGGTTGCCCTCGTCCTGGAGCCGGTCGTTGTCGATCACCACTCCGACGACTTCCTTCCCCAATCCAAGCATCTTGTCCAGCAGGCCTTGTAGCTTGCCGGGGTCAATTACACGCGCGTCCACCAGTCCTCCTTTGGAAACAAGGTCTCGAGCGGGCCGGGTACCGTCCGCCGGCGCACCCATAGCTGTCATATTCCCCTCAGGGCGAGGATGAAAACCGGTGAGACCTGTGCTCACCGACCACGGCGGGGAACCTCTCGGAGATCAGCGCGAATACTCCGTGTCGAACGACACGCCGCCAGCGCACATGGTGGCGTGCGGTCCTGGGTAAATATTTGAATTGCCACACTCGGGAGTGACGAGAGGAATCGTCGCGCCAGAGCTGATCGCACATGGAGGTTGAAGAGATGGGTGTATTCGAGGAGGCAAAGGGTCGGGCCAAGAAGGCCGCCGGCGACATCGCGGGCAAACCCGACCTTCAGAAGGAGGGCGAGGTCCAGTCCGAGAAGGGCAAGGCCGAGCGGGAGGCCACCGAGAACCGGGCGAAAGCAAGTGCCCAAGAGGAGAAGGCCCGGCTACGGGAGGCCGAGCAGGAGGCTACCGAGCAGCAGAAGTGACCTCGCCCATTGCGCTGCGGCCCCGCCTCTTTGGGCGGGGGCGCAGTCGCGTGAGGGAGGCGCTCACGATGGCACGGCAAGGACACCACCTACATCAATCAGGCCCGGAAGGGTCACGGTGAAGTACCCAGCTGACCCGTGGCCCAGGCCACCGCTGTCCACGAGAACGAGTCGCTCACAGACTCGGGTGCTGGTAGGCAAGCTCATAGCGACGCCTCCGCCGAGCGACTGGCCCACCAATGTGGCCCGCTCTATGCCCAGTACGGCGAGAAGATCTCGGAGCCCGCCGCATGGGCACCGAGCAGTAGTCCAAGGGGCTTGGCCGACTCGCGTGGCATGAGGTGGGGGCGACGAGTGAAGTTGAGGAGAGGATGACTGTCCAAGTCCTGGAGCTGCCCGCAATGCCGTGGATCAGAAGGAGGAGCGGTCCCTCGCCGGCGCAGCGGTAGCCACGTCCTGGCCATGAATTCGTACGTGCGCGAGTCGATACTTCATTGGCAATCATTCTCCCGCGAGATGGAAACGAGGGTGGGCTCCAGTTGTCGCAAGCGTCAGAGACGAGCCTCAGCCCCGTGATGGCTTGGTAGTTGACACAGCTGCTTGTTCTTGACGATCTTCGATAGTCGCTCGCCCGACTTGCACCAGTCGCAAGACCGTGACGAGGCCGATCCCACCCACGAGATTGCCCAGGCAAGCCCAGGCGACGACGCGGAGCCAGTCGGCGTATCCGAACGGGGCGCCAGCTTGAAGGGCGCTGAACATCTCCAAGGACGCGACGATCGTGTGCTCCAGCGGCCCGATCGCCAGGAGGAAAGCGGCCGCCAAGGCCGCAATGAGCCGGGCTGGGACGGACTCGGTCGACCGTTCCATCCAAGTCATGAGAGTGATCACGGCCCCGCCGAGGACAGCGGACGCGAAGGACGTCCAGCCAGTCCCCAGGCGCGGATAGACGCTGCCGACCTCGACCGCTGTATGACGCAGTCCTGGCGAGGACCCGATGACGATCGCCATCGTCACCCAACCGCCGATGAGGTTCATCACCAGGGCGCCGCCCCATAGCCGTAGGAGACGGTGCCACCGGGACCGGTTCGCGGCCAAGGCTGCGATTGGCACGAGGAAGTTCTCGGTGAAGAGCTCGCTGTTGGCAAGGGTAAGGGCAATGAAGCCAATTCCGAAGAACAACGCAGCGAGAACCTCACTGCCGGTCTTCGACCGGACGGAGAGGAGGGCGAAGACGCCGATGCTGACGTCGATCCCTCCCACCGCGCCCGTGGCGAGCAATTGGGGCCAGCTGCGGTCCAGTCGCCGCTCACCGTCGGCGATGGTACGGTCGAAAACCTGGGGTAGCTCGTCGGGCAAGGTCCGCCTCCACCGGTGACGCTGGCCAGGGTCGAATCGAGATCGCTCGATCGGCTCGCGTCGTTCCGGCGCACTACCCGATCGGCCCGGCAGCCAAACCGGCGCCGGTGGCGCCATGGCCATATCCCGCTCGGCAACCCGCTCGCTCACTGGTGCTGGGGCCACCTCGGTGCCAGACTTTCGACGCGAGCCCGTGATGGCTCGGTGGGAAGGAGATGGGCCATGGGACTTCGCACCAGGCTTCTGTCGGCGGGCGTAGTCGTGGCGGGAGCACCGTCGATCTACAAGGCCGCAGTTCGATTGCTGATTCGCCGAAACATTCGGTCGATGAACCAAGGGAACTACAGGCCCGTACTCGCAATGTTCTCCAAAGACGCTGAGCTCACGTTCCCCGGAGACAACTCATGGTCCCGGCAGTACCGCGTCCCGCGGGCGAGCCGCGAGCCGTTCCCGACTCACCGGGGCCGAGCAGAGATCGAGACATTCTTGCGTACGTACGTTGACAACGGCATCCAGATGGAGGTGGAGGACATTCTCGTGGACGGCCCCCCGTGGAATACCCGGGTGGCCGTTCGGGTCCACGATTGGATCCGAGGCGCTGACGGGAGCGACATCTACGCGAACCGTGCAGTGCTCATGGTTCACACCTCCTGGGGGAAGATCCGGAGTCAAGAGGACTACGAGGACTCGGAGCGAGCCGCGGCCCTCGACCGCCACCTCGCCGCTGTACCAGGCGCACATGAACGGAGAGATGAGGTCGAAAGGAGGCGGCCATGATCGAGAGCGGTGAGCTGCTCATCGACGCCTTCGACAGGGTGCGTGGCGTCGTTCACGCCGTCGTCGAAGGCCTCACGCCCGATCAGCTAGAGTATCGGATCGATGACACGGCCAACTCGATCGCCTGGTTGGTGTGGCATCTGACGCGCATCCAGGACGATCACGTCGCCGACATTGCAGGCGAGCAGCAGGTGTGGACGTCACAGGGTTGGGCAGAGCGGCTGGGGTTGCCCTTCGACGACTCGGCGACGGGCTACGGGGATGGGCCGGATGACGTGGCAGCGGTCAGCGTGGACTCGGGTGATCTGCTGGCCGCATACCACGATGCCGTACACGAGCAGACGCGGCGCTATCTGGAGCGGCTGACCCCCACCGATCTCGGTCGCATCGTGGACGATTCGTGGGATCCGCCGGTGTCACTCCGTGTCCGGCTGGTGAGCGTCATCACTGACGGTCTCCAGCATGCCGGGCAAGCGGCCTTCGTCCGGGGGGTTGGGCAGCGCCGACGATGGAGACAGTCTTGAGCTCCTTCATCGGGAGCTGAACAGCCCGGGGGAGAGGGACCTCCTCACCTCGATTCCCCATGCCAGACTTAGCCAGCTTGCCGTCCTAGCATTATGAGATGGACGAGTCGGTCGCCTGCCCGGTCTGTGGGATCGAAGCGGCCGACCTTGCGGCCCTCGCCGCCCATCTGGTGGAGCGGGCCGAGGTGAGCGACGCTACCCACGTCATGTGGCTCAACCGCAACGCCACCAAGCAGCGTACATCGGCCAGCGAGCTCGAGTTGCTGCTCGCCCATCCCTTGGCCGATGGAGGGTCGTCGAGTGACAGGATCCGGCGATGAGCGAGGCGATGGCGCGCCGGGTGGAAGAGGCAGTGGTCGACGGATGGTTCCGAGACCCGCCCCCGCTGATCGCCGCCATGGCGTCCGAGCCGACGCTGGGTGTTACCCGAGCCTTCGTTCTGCAATGGACGAAGTTCTCGCGATTGTTCCCGCGCTGGGTCGGGGCCATCATCTCGAACTGTCCCGAGTTCGCGGTCGTGGCCTACGAAGTCGAGAACCTCATGTCAGAGGTCGTGCGTGACCCGGCCGGCGACGACAACCACTACGAGCTGCTGATCCGGCTGGGGGAAAGCGTCGGTCTCACCCGCGCCGACATCGAGGACCACCCAGTGTTGACAGAGGCGTCAGAGGCGTTCGGCTGGCTGTGGGAGAAGGCCCGCGATCCGGACTGGCTCGTCGGCTTCACCGCCATCAACGGGTTGGAGATCCTGGGCGATCGCAACCTGCCGCTGAAGTACGGGGTAGGAGCGGGTACGGGCCTGGCGCCCGAACCGTACGCCGAGGCGCTCGGTCTGGGAGAGGCCAGCCTGGAGTTCTTCGAGGTGAGCGATGAAGCCGATGCGGGCCATGGGCACGATACGGTCGAGATCATCGCCCACTACACACCGGGCGGACGCCAAGGCGACATCCTGGCGGTGCTCATCGAATCGATGGCGCGGCTGCGCCGAATGATGAACGCCGTGTGGGATCTGGCGATGGAGATCGATGTTGGGCTGAGAGCGGAGGCGAGGACCGATGGCCAAGGGTGATCCCTGTGCCCTGTGCGGATCCACCTGGGGAGACGTCGACGACGAGGTCGGCGACCACTGGTACCACTTCTGTTGAAACCTCTGAGCTGACGCCTTCGCCAACCTGGTCGCTGCCATCGAGCAGCGTCTCGGTGGAGGCGTCGTCGTCCGGTCGGACGACGTCGAGGGAAACGAGGTCAGCGGCGCGGCGTGGCTGCACGACGGCGGTGGCCAGCAGCGCGGCTTCGTCGCGCTCTTCACCGACGACGGCGAGGTCCTCAGATGCTCGGTCGAGGGCACTGCGGCCGATTAGCGCAGCTGCGCACCCCATCCGGGCCAATGGCTGCAGTAGGGCAACTGCAGCCCCCTCACACCCGGGGACTTTCCGCCCAGGTCCCGAACACGTCCGCGAGGGTGGTGACAATCTCACCGAGGGTTGCTCGGACGCGTACGGCCTCGACGATGGTGGGCATGAGGTTGGTCTCGGCCGACGAGGCCTCTCGGCTCAGCTGAGCCAGGGCCCGCCGCACGGCATCGGGGTCGCGAGACCGGCGGACCTGATCGAGGCGCTTGCGCTGGATCTCCTCGCACTCGGGCCCGATGGACAGGATCGTAGGTGGACCCTCGTCGCCCTCGGTGTAGGCATTGACTCCCACCACGATCCGTCGCCCGTCGGCCAGACGGCGCTCCAACTGGTAGGCGGCCTCGGCGATCTCGGACTGGAACCACCCGCGCTCGATCCCCTGCAGCACCCCGGCGAGGATCGACCCGCTGCCGAGGTCCAGCAGGTGGGCGAACACCTCCTCGGCCTGGCGCTCGACCTCGTTGGTGAGGTGCTCGACGTACCACGAGCCGCCAAGCGGGTCGGCTACGTTGGCCACCCCGGTCTCGTGGGCGACGACCTGCTGGGTCCGCAGCGCGATTCGAGCCGCGCTGTCGGTGGGGAGGGCGAGGGCCTCGTCGTAGGCGTCTGTGTGGAGGCTCTGGGTGCCACCCAGGACGCCGGAGAGGGCCTGGAGGGCCACCCGGCCGATGTTGACCTCGGGCTGCTGGGCGGTGAGGGAGACCCCGGCGGTCTGGGTGTGGAAGCGCAGCTGTTGTGAGCGGGGATCCTGGGCACCGTAGCGGTCACGGAGCCAGTGGGCCCAGATGCGCCGCGCGGCCCGGTACTTGGCGACCTCCTCGAAGAAGTCGCTGTGGGCGTTGAAGAAGAACGACAGCCTCGGAGCGAAGTCGTCGACTGACCCACCGCGGTCCCGAACCGCCTCCACGTAGGCGAAGCCGTTCGCAAGGGTGAAGGCCAGCTCCTGCACCGCGGTCGAGCCCGCCTCCCGGATGTGGTAGCCCGAGACCGACACAGGGTGCCAGCGGGGCATCTCGGCGGCGCAGAACCTGACCACGTCAGCCACCAGGCGAACCGACGGCTCGGGCGGGAAGATGTACTCCTTCTGGGCCTGGTACTCCTTGAGGATGTCGTTCTGAATGGTGCCGCCCAGGAGACGCCGCGAGGTGCCCGCCTCCTCGGCGGCCACGAGGTACATGGCCAGCAGCATGGGTGCCGGGGAGTTGACCGTCATCGAGGTGGTCACAGACGACAGGCCGATGCCGGCAAAAAGGTCGGCGACGTCTTCGACGGTGTCAACCGCCACACCGCCTCGGCCGACCTCACCCAGGCTCCGGGGGTCGTCCGAGTCGCGGCCCATGAGCGTCGGGAGATCGAAGGCGGTGGACAGTCCCGTCTGGCCACCCCGCAGCAGCTCGTGGAATCGGGCATTTGTGTCCTCGGGCGTTCCATAGCCCGCGAACATGCGCATCGTCCACAGCTTCGAGCGGTACATCGAGGCGTACGGACCGCGGGTGTAGGGCCACTCACCGGGCCATTCGCCCTCGTCCGGCCCGTAAGCGGCATCGACGGGTACACCTGACAGGGTGGCGAACTCCTCGTCGCGAAGCGATGCCTTGGCGACGGCGTCTTCCCACTCGGCTCGGCCCATGCACGTAGAATATCTGGACGTCCAGGTAATTGTCTAGCGGCCTCCGCTCGGAAAGTCCCCAGCTCCCACGCGCAGTTGCCGAACCACCGTTGTGAGCCGGCGAGCCTCTGCATCATTAAGGCCTTCCAATCCGAATCGCGCGGCACCGAGTGCTGCTGTGGCCCGCTCGACCAGACGCCGGCCGGCGGGTGAGATTCGGGCGAGGACGGTGCGCCCATCGGCCGGGTCTCCAGTCCGCCGGACGAGGCCTTGCGACTCGAGGCGATCGACCGCGTTCGTCACGCTCGTCGGGTGCACCATGAGCCGGGCGCCCATCTTCCCGATGGGAAGGGCCCCAGTACGGCTGAGGTACAGCAGCGTCAGAGCCTCGTAGCGGGCGAAGGTCAAGCCGAACTCCTTGAGAACGCCGTCCACCCGGGCCTGGGCAATCTGCTGGGCCCGCATGATCGAGGTAGCGGCGGCCATGGCGTCGGCCGCCTCCCACCCCTGTTCGGTCCAGTGGCTATGTGCTTCGGCGATGGCGTCGAACGACAGAGAGGCACTCGTTCCCACACACCGACCATACACGCTTGGGGGGCCTGACGAGCTGGAGGGGAGCGGCCTGCACCTGGACAGGCCCACGCACGGAGCGGGCGGCAAACGTCCTTTTTGCCCTCCTTGCGGAGGAGTATCACCAGGCACTCCGGCCCTTCGCGGTGAATCGCACCCACGTCAGCCGGTACGCCTCACCCCAAGCTGAACTCGATGCGACCCCTCGGGGCAGTCGCGATGTCGAACCAGGCAGCCATACCGGTAGGTCGGGATACGAGGCCCCAACTCGTCGCCAGACCCTCCATGACCCGTCGGCGAATCGAGGATTCGCCGTAGGAACCCACCTCGCGAGGGCCAGCGGGCTCCTTCTCACCGTTGATGACCATCACTTGCACACAGTCGGTCCAATGCTGGATGATCAGGTGCAACGGAGGCTTGCCATGCCTCAAGGCGTCGGCCACCAGCTCGGATGTGCAAGCCAGGACCGCCTCCACATCGACGTCGGGCTCCCAGGCGGCTAGCGCCTGCTCGACGATTCGCCTGCTGGCGCCCGCAGCAGAGTGGCGAAAATCGAGAGACCTGGTCCGAGACCCCAGCAGCACAGTCCCTTACTCTTCCCAGCCGGGGTGCACTCAAATCCTTCGACACGGTCCGCGGCTGAGGCGCGGCCCCCCAGGCCAGAGGCGACACTTGCATCTCGCAGGGGCTCGCGTGACCCCTGGTCCTCACTACACCTGCCAGATCGTTGATGAACCGTGGTGGGCGGGTCATCGGAGGGGCGCGGGTTTGTTAGCTAGTTGTCAGCTCGTAGGTGCTCCGCAAACCACTCAGTTGCAGAGGTGGCAGCCCGCTCGAACTGATCGGTATAGGCGGAGAAGTGACCTCCGGGATACAACTCGAGCCGCTTGGGCGCGTGGGCCCGGTTGAATGCAGCGAGCGCAAGATCCGTCGGGCATACGACGTCAGCGTCCCCGACGATCATCAGGAGCGGAGTGGGTGAGATCCGCTCGACAAATGATCCCGGTTCGTACTCCGAGTACAGCTCGAGTGATCGCAGAGTTATCTCATTGCGCCACTTGCGAAAGCGCCACTGATCCTCCGGCGGCGCGTTCTTCCCGGTGAAGAACTCCCACGCGTCGGCGCTCGCGTGCGAGGCGGGGCCGCCCGCTGCGGGGTCTACGACCATCGAGACCATCGTGGGTGATTCGCCCGAAACGTAGCGTCGCTCAGCCCCCTTCCCCCCCGGATCGACGCCGTCGAGGGTCTGCGCAAACGTGACGGCGTGGCGATAGTCGCGCACCTGTAGCCACGGATCCAGCTCCTGTCTCGGTTCGCCGTCGCTGCCACCGAAGTTCCGGTGGTCGTACGCCACTACGAAATGTCCGGCACGGGCGATCGATTCTGCGTACTTGTCGAGATAGAGCTCCTTGAGACAGTTGTACCCGTGAGCCATGACGACGACAGGCGCCGCCGACACGCGGGAGCGGGGACGGTAGAGCCATCCCCGAAGAGTCGTGCCCTCGGCATCAAAGGCGATGTCGGTCAACTCGTAAGCATCATCGTGGTCGGCCATGCCGCCATTTTGCCAGGACGATCGAGCGCGATCTCACCTTCCCATGAAGAGAATGCCCTCAAAGAGGCCATGGCGGTGGTCGAGGAGCGTTCGAGCCAGACTTCGAGGACTTGGAGTGAGATCCGTGCGGCGAGCTCCCGTCAGGCTCGAGGCCCCTTCGAGCATCACCGGTTCCGTGAGTCCGATGCGCTTGGCTAGGTACCGGACCGGCGGACTGGTCCCGACTCCTGGACGGGCATGCGCTGCGTTGCCGGGAGCGGGTATGGAGGCACTGGGACGTTGATCTCGCTCAGTTGGGCCGGCTGACACTCCCGGACCACCGCAGCGCTGTTTTCCGCCGGCTGAGGGAGCAGGGGGATGGAAGTGTCCGGAGAGCTCAGCCGCAGAGTGGCGGTCAGATCGCCAGTAACGGAGCGACGCCAGGTGGATAGATTGGGCACTTCCACGCCGAAGCGGCGCTCGAGGAAGCGGAGCTGTGACGTGTGGTCGAACGTATCTGAGGAAACGTATCCACCGCGGCTGAAAGGAGAGATGACTAGGAGGGGTACGCGGAACCCAAGACCGATAGGACCGGCGACTCCTTGGGCCTGATCGGGCAGTGGGTTCACGGTCAGGTACTCGCCGGGCGAGCCCTGGGGTGGTGTGGGCGGCGGCACGTGGTCGAAGAACCCGTCATTCTCGTCGTAGCTGACGAACAGTACGGTCTTGGCCCATACCTTGGGGTTGGAGACGAGGGCGCTGAGAACCTGATTGGTGAACACCTCACCACGCTCGGGGGGCGCGGGCGGGTGCTCGTCCTGACCGTTGGGAAAGGTGGGCGAGATGATCCACGAGACCTGTGGAAGCCTACCGTTGGCGACGTCGGCAGCGAAGTCCGAGGCGAACGTGGGAAGGAAGGCGTTCTGGTAGAGCGGAGAGTCGGGGTTCGAGTACTGCTTGAAGTACAGAAGGATGTTGTCTGAGACGGCCTTGGCGAGAGGACTCGAGGGCCGGTAGAGGTCCCCGGTGGGGTTGTAGACCCTCCATGAGATCCGCTTGGCCTGAAGCTGCTCGGGCATCGTCGTCCACGACGCGCTGAACTTGGCAGATGGCGATGAGTTGGTGAAGAGGACCGGCCCACCGGCTCGGCCGTCGGGATCCAGCGTGCCAGACAAGGCGTAGAGACGGTTCGGGT
Source organism: uncultured Actinomycetes bacterium (assembly GCA_963717645.1). Lineage (GTDB taxonomy): Bacteria > Actinomycetota > Acidimicrobiia > Acidimicrobiales > AC-9 > AC-9. The sequence goes on from CAVQWQ010000034.1 coordinate 264,871, forward strand.
CGGTCGGGCCCAACACCGAGCAGTGATAGCCGTCGCAGATGGTGAAGGCGTCAGCCAGCGCGTAGTAGAAGCCCAGGTCGCGACGCGAGTAGTAGCCCATCGTGAGGACCCCGTTGTCAGGGCCTTCATTTGCCGGATCGGTGTGGACCTCGACGAAGCGGTCCATGCGACCACCATTCCAGCATTGGTGCTGGGGGCCCCAGTTGTGGGTGAGGTCGAAAGTGCACTCGGCGTTGGTCGTGGCGGTGTCGAGGTGAAAGGGTAGGAGACGGCCGACGGGCGTCTTCGAGGTGTTGGCAGGCCAGGATTGGGCGAATGGCCCGAGTTCTGCTGCCCGATGGTCGTTGAAGCCGCGCACGCCCCGGTAGGTACCGAAGTAGTGGTCGAAGGACCGGTTCTCCTGCATGAGGAATACCACGTGCTCGATGGCACCGAGATCGGAGCCTGCAGGACTCACCGAGGCCGCCCGTCGCACTGTCGACCCCGTGCAGGCTCCGAGCAGGGCTGCGCCTCCGGCTGCAAGGCCGACGTTCAGCAGCTGGCGCCGGGAGATCGTTGTCGGGGTCATGAGCGGTCTCGACAATCCTAGGTCCAAACGACGACGGCGTTGATGATTGCGTGCCGGTGTCCAGATCGTCCTCGCCTCATGCGCAATCGGGCCTGTCGCCCGGTGGGGGATGGCAGCGGCTACGCCCCCCTCGAGCTCGACGGTGCCCATCGCGGGTCTGAGACGTGATCTCTCGGGTGGGGTCGGCGACGCCGCCCGCCAGCGCCACCGCTGGAGATGCCGCTCGTCGGCGGTCCTTGCCCTAAGATCACGACGTGTCCGACTACGAAACGATCTTGTACGAGGAGCTCGACGGTGTCGCATGGGTGACGCTGAACCGTCCTGAGGTCCACAACGCGTTCAACTTCCTGATGCAGCGCGAGCTGAAGGACGTCTGGAGGAGCCTCCGCAAGAACGACGACATCCGATGCGCGGTGCTCACGGGCGCGGGGGACAAAGCCTTCTGTGTCGGCATCGACCGCAGCGAGGTGATGGGCGGCTGGGACACCGTCGACGACGTCGAGGGGGCGAGAGCGACCGAGATCGGACCTGCCTCGGCGACGCCCTGGCATGTCGACGACCCGGGTGAGTACATCGGCCCGAAGACCAACGATCTCTGGAAGCCGGTCGTCGCGGCCGTCAACGGCATGGCATGCGGGGGAGCTTTCTACATGCTGGGCGAGGTCGACTTCATCGTCGCCGCCGAGCACGCCACGTTCTTCGATCCGCACGTGACGTTCGGCATGACAGCATGCTTCGAGTCGATCCACATGCTCCAGAAGATGCCCTTCGGTGAGATCATGCGGGTGGCGCTGCTCGGGGCGAGCGAGCGGATGACCGCACAGCGCGCCCATCAGATAGGCCTGGTGTCAGAGGTCGTTCCGGCGGACGGACTCCGGGACGCGGTCAAGTGGGCGACGACTGAGATCGCCAAGGCGCCGGCGGTCGCCATCCAGGGCACGGTGCGCGCCCTGTGGATGGCGAGAGAGCTTTCTCGCCTGCAGGCGCTTGACAACGGGCGCGTCCTTATCAGACTCGGGAGCGACCCGAGGTCCCTGTTCGAGGGTCAGCAGGCGTTCGCCTCGGGCGAGCGTGTCAAGCCCCGTACGCGCTGACGAGGCTTTCGTGACGTCGGCAATCGGGGCTCCCCAATCCCACCACATGGATCTCGAAGGCAAGGTCGCGCTTGTCACCGGCGCGAGTCGCGGCGTCGGGGCGGCGACCGCGCTGGCCCTGGCCGAGGCCGGCTGCCGCGTTGCGTGCGCGGCACGAGCGACCACCGAGCAGCCGCAGCGAACTCCCGGGACCATCGACGACGTCGTGAGCCGGATCGAGGACGCGGGTGGCCAGGCGATCGCCGTGCCCACCAACCTCGCCGATGAGAGCCAGGTGATGCGAATGGTCGCGGGGACCGTCGACCGCCTGGGCCGGGTCGACGTGCTGGTGAACAACGCCGCCATCACCTTCGTGGGCGATCTCGACATCCCACTCAGGCGGCATGACCTCGTCATGGAAGTCAACCTCCGTGCCCCTCTGATCGCCATGCGCGAGGCGACAGATCACATGATCCGCCAGGGCGGAGGAGCCATCGTGAACATCTCGTCGGCGGCCGCGCTCTACCCGCACCCGGGCCTCATGTCCTACGGCATCTCCAAGATCGGTCTCGAGCGCCTCACGGTTGACGCCGCCGCACAGCTGCAGCGGCACCACATCACCGTGAACTGCTTCAGGATCGACGTCCCTGTGGCCTCAGAGGGCTTCGTGGCCAATACGCCCGGGGTGGACCGGTCGACCTGGGAGCCGTCCGAGGTTGCCGCCGAGGGAATCGTCTGGATGGTTCGCCAACCGATCACGTACTCAGGCCGGAGGGAGAGCATGTACGCGCTGCGCCGTCGCGAGTCGATCATGAAGTCCCGAGCGGCGCGAGAGTGGGATGGCCCACCGCCGCCGACCGAGGTCTTCGAGGGCATCGCGGAAGTGGGCGAGACCAGCTTCCGCGAGCCCTATGAGTGACATCGCGAGCCTCATCGATCCCTATGGCCTCGGGCGTCTGATGGACGGGGTTGGCTTGCCGGGGTCGGTTTGGCCGCCGATCGACTACGGGTAGTGCTCGATGCGAGCTGCCCTGGTCCAGGCGTACGGCCCACCGGAGTCGGTCGGCGTCGAAATCGTGCAGGACCCCACTCCGGCCGCAGGTGAGGCGGTCATCGAGGTCCGCGCCGCCGCCGTCAACTTCCCCGACGTGCTGATAATCAAGAACCAATACCAGGTCTCGACGAGGCCCCCGTTCATCCCTGGCAGCGAGTTCGCAGGCATCGTCCGAGACGTCGCCGACGATGTCACCGAAGTCCGACCCGGGGACCGCGTGATGGGCGCCACCTTCATCGGAGCCTTCGCAGAGCTGGTGGCGGCGCCGGTCGCGAGCCTCGTGAGGCTCCCGAACGGACTGGACTTCCGTGACGCGGCGGCGTTCTGGGTGACCTACAGCACCGCCTACCACGCCCTGAGAAGTGTCGCCCAGGTCGCGCCCGGCGATTGGGTCACTGTGCTCGGCGCGGCAGGGGGCGTGGGCATGGCGGCCGTGGACGTCGCCCAGGTGCTCGGCGGGCGGGTACTGGCGGCCGCTTCCAGCGTCGAGAAGCTTGACGCGTGTCGGGCGAATGGAGCCGAGGTGACCGTCGATTACGGCGTCGAGGACCTCAAGGTGCGAATGCGGGAGCTCACCGGCGGCGGTACGGACGTGGTCCTGGATCCGGTCGGCGGTAGGTACTCCGAACAGGCCCTTCGATCGACACGGTGGGGGGGCCGCTTCGTGGTAGTCGGGTTCGCCTCCGGAGAGATCCCCTCGGTTCCCCTCAACCTCGTGCTCCTCAAGGGCGTGATCCTGCGCGGCTTCGAGATCCGCACCTTCGGCGAGCACGCACCGGCCGAGCTCGCCCGCGACCGCAGCGAACTGCTCGAGCTCCTCGGATCCGGGCAGCTACGCCCACTCGTGTCAGCCGTGTTTCCGTTGGAGCAGGTCGGTGACGCCGTAGCCCATCTCGGGAGCCGCCGGGCGATCGGAAAGGTCGTTATCGAACCTTGACGTTGTCGCACCTCTGCTCTCCAGATCTGCTCGTCGAGCTCGGGCCACGCCGGAGGGGGATTTCACCGAGTACCGGGTCGGACTCGACCATGTTGGCTTCGGCTGCGCGGACCGTGCGGAGCTGGAGCAATGGGCGCGGCGGCTCGATGAGCTCGGAATCGAGCATGGGTGGAACGGAATCCAGCATGGGGGTGTCAAGGACGCGAGGTACGGATCCGGCGTCAGCTTCCGGGATCCTGATGGCATCGCACTGGAGTTCTTCGCCCCACCGTCCTGACTCGGATAGGACAGCGGAGGCCCCGAGAAAGTGCCGTCGGCGTCCCTGGCTGGACAGAGACTGGAAAGACTCCCTGCCTTTCATGGAACTTGGCCGCCAACTGGGACGCCTCTCTCATCCCTACCGTATGACGAGGCACATCGAGCGAGTGTGACGGAGCATAGGCAGCTGTCGCCGGGTCAGTTGGTCAATGTCACGATGTCGAGCTCAGCGATGCGCTGCGAATCTGCGGTCACGGTTATGGCGGCGATTCTTTCATCGACCACGGTGAACTGGATGACACTTCGGACGCGGCCGCCGGGCGCCCACGCCAGGGCCGTTACGCCATTGGCGAGGACGAGACGCGCGCCCTTCGCCCCTCCGCTCAGGGCTGACGCCACGTCCTTTGCTCCTCGGGTTTCGGGCAGCGACCCCATGCGCCTGGCGGCCTCGTCGGGTTCAAGCACGGCGTCAGGATGAAGAAGCCGCACCAGAGCTTCGAAGTCCCCCTTGCGGGCGGCTCGAAGAAAGGCCTCTACGAGTGCGCGATGCTTCACCAAGTCGACGCTCCCGACAGCCGATGCACCTTGCACCCGGCGACGGGCCCGGCTGGCGAGCTGTCGTGCGGCCTGCGGTGAACGGCCGACGACCTCACCAATCGTGTCGAAAGGCACGGCGAACACGTCATGGAGCACGAACGCAATCCGCTCCTCCGGAGCCAAGGAGTCGAGCACGACCAACAGGCCAGCACCGACCGACTCGGCCAAAATCGCTGCCTCAGCAGGATCGTGTTCTGTCGTGGAGTCCTCGGCCTCTGGGATGTCGACTCCCAAGGCGTCCTCTCGCCGCGCGCGGCGAGACTTCAGGCGGTCAAGGCACAGCCTTCCTGTCACGGTTGTCAGCCACCCGGAAAAGTTCTCGACAGTAGCTAGATCGGCTCGGACGACCCTGAACCACGCCTCTTGGACAGCGTCATCGGCCTCAGCACGGGATCCGAGCATCCGATAAGCGATGCCCTCGAGACTCGAACGGTTGGCTTCGAACTGCCTTGCGACCCACTCAACCTCTTCCATCACCCATCCTCGGCTCGGGACCCACCCCTATGACGACTCGGGCGAACGAAACGTGACGAGTTCAAGGGGCACCTCGACGGGGCCGACTTCGAGCCTGACTCACCCGGTCCCGGCCTGCCCGACCACGACGGGGCGTCAGAGCCGCACTACTCGGGGGAGATTGTGGAGCTGCACCCGAACTCCCGATGGACGACCGCGGTGTGCTCGCCGAGCTGGGCGCCGACGTCGGCGACAGCGCCGGGCGTGCGGCTGAAGTGGGGCACGACCCCAGTCATCGGAAGGGTGAATCCGGCTCGAGCGGTCGCGCGCACCACCATCTCGCGTGCCAGGTAGTGAGGGTCGGTGAGCATGTCTGCTGCCGTGTAGACCCGTCCCGCTGGGACGGAGTGGTCGGCCAGCACGGCCAGCAGTTCGTCGGACGCGACCGTCCGAGTCCACTGAGCAATCATCCCATCGAGATCGGGGGCGTTGTCGCCCCGTGCTGCGTGAGTGGCAAATCGCGAATCGGTGGCTAGTTCGGGACGTCCCATCGCCTCGCACAGGCGGCCGAAGACCGAGTCGGCGTTGGCGGCGATGAGCACGTCGTAGTCGTCGGAGGTCGGGTAGACGTTGGACGGGGCGACGCCGGGGAGCGTGCCGCCGGACCGGCCGCGCAACACCCCACCGACCTCGAGGTCGGCCATGGAGGACTCCATCAGGGCGGCGACAGCTTCATAGATGGCGACGTCGACCTCCTGGCCGCGGCCGCTCGCATCGCGCTCCCGTAACGCAGCGAGGGTACCGATGACGGCGAACAAGGAGGCGAGGGAATCACCAAGGCTGACGCCGCAGCGCGTCGACGGGCGGTCGGAGTAGCCGGTCGTGTGGCGAATGCCGCCGACGGCCTCGCCGATCGAGCCGAAGCCGGCCTCGCCCACGCGGGGGCCGGTCTGCCCGAAGCCCGAGACGTGCACCATGATCACGTTCGGGTTCGTGGCGTTGACGGCGTCGTAGTCGAGACCCCAGTCGGCGAGGCGGCCGGGGCGGAAGTTCTCGATGATGACGTCGACCTCGGCCGCGATACGTTGCACGAGGCGCCGCCCCTCCTCGGTGCGCAGGTCAGCAGAGACAGACCGCTTGTTGCGACCGATGGTCGGCCACCACAGACCCTCGCCGTCGATGGTCGCACCCCACTGGCGCATCGGGTCGCCGCCGGGTGGTTCGACCTTGATGACGTCCGCGCCGTAGTCGCCGAGCAGTTGCCCGGCGAAGGGACCGGCGATGAAGTTGCCAAGCTCGAGCACGCGCAGGCCCACCAGAGGTCCCTGACGTCGGGCCGCCGCTGTCATGGCCCGCAGTGTACGCAATCCAGGACGCCTCCCCCAAAATGACGCCCATCGGGTGCTGGTCCCTTGACAAGTGCCCGCAACATTGCACACAATCACGTCGATGACTAGGCCATTCGAGTTCCGGGGCATCAACCATCTCGCTCTCGTGTGCAAGGACATGGCTCGTACCGTCGCCTTCTACCGCGACACCCTCGGGATGCCGCTGGTCAAGACCGTCGAGCTTCCCGCGGGGATGGGCCAGCACTTCTTCTTCGACTGCGGCAACGGCGACATGCTGGCGTTCTTCTGGTTCGCGCAGGCGCCGGCCGCGGCCCCGGGGATCGCCGCCCCCGCAGCGCGTCCCGATTCGGGCGATCTGGTGTCGGCCCACGGCTCGATGAACCACGTCGCCTTCAACGTCGCCCCCGACGTCATCGAGGGCTACGTCGAGCGGCTGCGAGCCGCCGGCGTCGATTGCACCGAAGTGGCCAATCACGACGACAGCGAGTGGGGCGTCAGCGAAGACCTCCACGCCGGAGTGTTCGTCCGCTCCATCTACTTCCAGGACCCCGATGGCATCCTCCTCGAGATCGCAGCCACGACTCGCGCGTTCACCGCCAACGACGTAGCGCACGTCCCCGCCACTGCCAATGACGCCGCTCGCCGCCAAGCGGTGAGCTGAACGGGATCCTCGATGCCCCGACTGCATCAAGTGACCCGCGCTGAGGCCTCCGCCCCGATCGTCACGGTCATGTACGACCTGCTGTTCGAGGATCGGGACCCGGTGGCCGAGCCGGGCACCGCGACGGGCTCGCCCGGCGATTGGTGGCCCGCGTTCTCGAACTCGCCTGACGTGCTGGAGCACGCGGTGCAGGGCTTCGGGCTCTACCGGAGCGCGAGCCGCAAGCTCGACCCGGTGCTCCGCGAGCTCGGGCAGACCCGCGCCGGGTGGGCGGCCGGCAGCCAGTTCGTCTTCTCCCAGCATTGCAAGTCGCTACGCAGCCTCGGCGTCTCCGACGACCGGATCGCCGCCGTCGCCCATTGGCCCGCCGCTTCGTGCTTCACCGAGGTGGAGCGTCTCGTGCTGGCGTACACCGACTGCCTCGTCTACGACCACGGACGAGTGCCCGATGGGCTGTTCGATGCCCTGCGCGGGCACTTCTCTGACGAGGAGCTCCTCGAGCTCACTTACATCACTGCGCTGTATCTGCAGCACACGGTCATGAGCCGGGCGCTCCGTACGGAGTTCGATGACGTCGACGAGCGCGTCATCGAGGTGGCAGCGCCCGAAGGTGCTTGGGCGCGCGATGTTGGCAACGATACCAGCCTCCCTCAGGATCGTTGAGCGGTGCAGTGACCGAGTTGGCGGCTCTCGTCCGCGAACAACCGGAGAATGTCTACGGTGAGATCCGACGGGCGGTGATCGAGGGCCGATACCCTCCGGGAGTCCGGCTTGTGGAACAACGCCTCGCCGAGGAGTTCGTGGTGTCGCGCACGCCGGTGCGGGAAGCCTTACGACGCCTGGAGGCCGAGGGCCTCGTCACCATGGAACGCAACTGCGGCGCCCAGGTACGTCAGCTGACGGCGCAGGAGATGGCCGACCTCTACGACGCCCGGTCGCGGCTCGAAGCCTACGCCGCCGAGCTGGCCGCCGACCGTCGCACCGATGCCGACATAGACAATCTCGACGCAGCGGCCGAGGCCTTCGACATCGCTGTGGCGGCAGTGCGGACCAAAGGCGATGACCTCGCCCATGTTCGACGACTCGACGAGGCGAACGCCGAGTTCCACGGCAGCCTGCTGGGCGCCAGCCGTCACACCCGCCTCCGCCAGCTGGTGACGCGAACCGTTGACGTCCCGCTTGTGTTCCAGGCCTTCCGGCTCTTCGGACCCGCCGATCTGGCCCGTTCGAGCATGTTCCACCACCTGATCCGCGACGCGGTAGCCGGCCATGAGCCAGGCCGAGCCGGCCGCCTGATGACCGAACATGTCTTGCAAGGACGCGACGCCGTGCTCGATCGGCTTCAAGAGATCCAGGTCACCGAGTGGTTCGCCCACGATCAGCGATGATCGCAACCGCGTTGCGCGACGTTGCCCTCCGCGACGGCCTCCAGGACGAGGCGCCAGTGCACACCGAGACCAAGGTGGCCGTGTTCGAGGCGCTCGTCGCGGCAGGGATCACCGACCTCGAGCTCACAAGCTTCGTGCGCCCCGACCGCGTCCCTGCGATGGCCGACGCCGAAGCCCTTTGCGACGCGACGAAGGGGCGGGGCATAACGCGCTGGGGTCTGGTGCTCAATCTCCGAGGCGCTCAGCGGGCCCTTTCCGCCGGTCTCACCCACCTCCAGTACGTCGTCTCGGTCAGCGACAGCCACAGTCGTCGCAACGCCAGCATCGCCACCGACGGAGCCATGGCGGGCCTCGACCAGGTCGTGCAGATCGGCTCCGCCCGGGGTGCCGCGATCGAGGTCACCCTGGCCACGGCGTTCGGCTGCCCCGAGGAAGGACCCGTCGATCCCGGCCGGGTCGTCAAGCTGGCGGCACGGTCCGCCGCACTGGGCGCGTCGTGTGTCTGCCTGGCCGACACCATCGGTGTCGCAGTGCCCACAGAGGTGCGATCGCTGCTCGACGCCGTACATGGCGCGGTCGACGTTCCGATCGGGGTCCACCTCCACGACACCCGCGGCCTCGGCCTCGTCAACGCCCTGGCCGCCATCGACGCCGGTGCCGACCGCGTCGACGGATCAGTCGGCGGCCTCGGCGGCTGTCCGTTCGCCCCTGGCGCCCTGGGCAACCTGGCCCTCGAGGACCTCGTTCACGCCCTCGACGCAATGGGCATGGCCACTGGACTGTCTGTCGGCGGACTCATCGCTGCCGCCGGAATCGCTTGCGGTGCCGTCGGGCGCCCAGTTGCCAGCCATGTGGGCATAGCGGGCCCCCGGTTCCCCCTTTCACCCCAACGGCCTCGAGCCTCGCCTTGACCTCCATGCGGCCGTCTCCGTCACCTTGCTTCGAAGGCAGAGTGGCGAAACCACGGTGTACTCCGCCGGCTCTCCGTCAGAAAGTCTGACAAGGGTTGGCTATGAAGCGAGCGCGACTCGGGGTGCGGGAAGCGTAGCGCCAGTATGGTAACGGAATGAGCCACGACGAGCCGGCCGATCAATTCGACCAGGGCTCGACCGGTGGTGTCCTCAAGCAGACTGACAGCCCACGCAACAACTCTCGAGCTGCGCTCCTCGACGCCGCGTTCGAAGAATTCTCGAGCAAGGGCTATGAGGCGGCGACGGTCGCTGGGATAGCAGAGCGTGCCGGAGTCACGACTGGTGCGCTGTACGCCCACTTCGACGGGAAGCTCGGTCTCCTTCTCGAGACGCTCGGAATGACCCCCGTCCAGGACGTAATGCGGTCAATCGCCGACATTGCGTCCCAGCCGTGGAGCGAGGCGTCGAAGTTTCTGGGCCGCGGGATGGCAGCTCGTCCCGATCGCCGAACTCTCTTGCTATTGGACGTGATCGTTGTCGCACGCAGAGACCCGCATGTCGCAAGGATTCTCCGCCAAGGGTTGGAGATGTACCTGGGCGCGATGATGCGAGCGACTGATGCGGGCGTAGCGCTGGGCCTGCTCGACCCGGCGCTGGGGCCAGACGACCTGGCCCGGGTGCTGGCGCTGATGAACCTGGGAATGCTTGTCTTTACCGCGCTCGAGGAACGTTCGCCCTCCGAGCAGGCCTTTGGTCGCATTGCCGACCTCCTCCTCCAGTCAGCCGGGGCGAGCGACGAAAGCCAGCCCGCTGCACTTGCCCGCGTGCGTGGGCGTGCGGCCACCGCGGAGCGGGCTCGGCGCGCTCTCTGGGACGGAATCGTCGAAGCAGTGGGCGACGGACACAGCCTTCGGCAAGTCGCCGCCGCGGCTGGGTTGTCACACGAGCGTGTCCGGCAGATCTTGCGCGAACGGGGCACTGCCGCATCGGGAGCCTTTGCGCATGGGCGTCAAAAAGGTTGACGACACTCGCCTGATTAGGCGGCGTCAGGAGACCTCAGGAAGGACTCTCTTGCCTAGAGGAGCATAATCTTGCTATCTTGACGGTCTGCTGGGGTCCGTGCGCAGAGGGGAGCATCCGTGGTCAGACTCGACGACAGGGTCGCGATCGTCAGCCCATGAGTGCCTGACCCACCCACCGGCTAGAAGGCACTGGCGCCGAATCAACCAACCAATGCCCAAGAATGGAGAGTCCCAACATGCCGCACCCGTTTCTATCCGACGAATGGCTTACCGAGGTCAAGAAGCTTGCCGCTGAAGGGGGGTCGGGGATGATGCCGAGTGGGGTGCAGGTGAACATGGTGGTCACTGGTTCGCCGGCGGGCGACAAAGAGCTGCACATATCGGATGGATCGTTCGGGGCAGGCCTGGTGGACGGGTGTCAGACCAAGCTGACGATCCCTTACCTCGTCGCCCGCAACATGTTCATCAGTGGGGACCAGGCCGCTGCCATGCAGGCCTTCATGAGCGGTCAGATCAAGGTCGAAGGCGACATGAGCAAGCTCATGGCAATGCAGAGCCAAGGTGCCGCGAACCCCGCTGGCTCGGCGGCCCAGGCGAAGATGCAGGACAAGCTACGCGAGATCACCGCGGACGACTAGCGACCACCGTTGACGGCCACTGAGACCATAGCCGGCGGGCGGATCCGTGAGGCCGCCAGGACCTGGTCGATACCGCCGACCTCCCCTCGACTTTCTCGACAGTCGCCCTCTAACACAACCTCGGCCTCGGCGATGCCGCCGTGGTGACCATGTACCGAGCGCCGACCGCGCCCGCCTCTGCACCCGGAGACTGACAATGCCAATTGCAATCACTGACACTCACCGTGAGCTCGAGGCCGTCGCACGCGCCGTGCTCGACAAGGTCGGTGCTCGAGGCGAGGCGCGTCGCTTGCTCGACGCCTCCGAGGAGACGATGCCGCCCTTCTGGGATGATCTTGTGGAGCTCGGGTGGCTCGGGCTTCACCTTCCCGCGGAGCTGGGAGGTGGCGGCTATGGGTTCCCTGAGCTCGTTCTCATCGTCCAAGAGCTCGGCAGGACCGTGGCACCGGGTCCATATGTGCCCACGGTGATCGCCTCGGCCACCATCAACATGGGAGGCACATCGGCGCAGAGGAGTGCGTTGCTCCCATCACTCGCCGATGGCAGTCGTACAGCGGCCCTCGGCCTCGGCGGCCAACTCCAGTTGAGTGCTGGTGTGCTCGAGGGGGACGCCGGCGTGGTGCTGGGCGCTGGGCTGGCTGACAGCTTCCTGCTCGGGGTCGGCGACGACATCGTGATCGTCGACAGGCACACCCCGGGGCTCTCGGTCACCGTCTCGGGGAACCTGGACGGCAGCCGTCGTAGTGGCACGGTGCGGCTGCAGAGCGTCGCTGTCGAGCAGGGGAAGGTCCTCATCGGCGCTGCGCGCACGGCCCGGAGCGTGGCGCGCACCCTACTCGCTGCCGAGGCCGCCGGAGGGGCCCAGGAATGCGTCGAGCGAGCGACCGAGTACGCGAAGCAGCGGGAGCAGTTCGGACGAGTGATCGGCATGTTCCAGGCCGTCAAGCACCACTGCGCCAACATGCTCGTCGCATCCGAGCTGGCCACTGCCGCGGTGTGGGACGCCGCCCGCGCCGCGGGAGGTGCCGCCGAGCAGTTCGAGCTCGCCGGGGCCGTCGCCGCCGTCGAGGCGGTTCCTGCCTTTCTGGCGAACTCCCAGCTCAACATCCAGGTGCACGGCGGCATCGGATTCACCTGGGAGCACGACGGCCACCTGCTGCTCCGCCGAGCAGCGACGCTCGCAGCATTCGTCGACGCCGATGGCGCCACCGCCGACGTTGCCGCCTGGCGTGCGGCCGGCACGACGCGCCAGCTCGGCCTGGACCTGCCGCCCGAGGCCGAGGCGCTCCGCGCCACGACGCGAGCGGCCGCCGAGGAGATCGCCGCCTTGCCGGCCGAGAAGCAGCGCTCGCAGCTCATCGACACCGGCTACATCCAACCTCACTGGCCCAAACCCTGGGGGAGGGCGGCGAGCGCGCTCGAACAACTGGTCATCGACGAGGAGTTCGAGCGAGCCAAGATCACGCGACCTCAGTTCGGCATCACCGGGTGGGTGATCCTGACGCTTACACAGCACTCGAACCCCGATCAGATCGCGCGTTGGGTCCGGCCGACCCTCGATGGCGAGATGGTCTGGTGCCAGCTCTTCAGCGAGCCCGACGCCGGATCCGACGCCGCCGGGATCCGGACGCGGGCAGCGCGGGTCGACGGTGGCTTCCTCGTAAACGGCCAGAAGGTCTGGACGAGCGGCGCCCAACACTGCCACCGCGGTCTGGCGACCGTGCGCACCAATCCCGACGCACCCAAGCACAACGGGATCACCACGGTCGTCATCGACATGCATGCGCCCGGAGTCGAGGTTCGCCCATTGCGTGAAGCCTCAGGGATGTCAATGTTCAACGAGGTCTTCTTCAACGACGTGTTCGTGCCAGATGACGATGTCGTGGGTCCCGTCGACGCCGGCTGGACCGTAGCCCGCTCGACGCTGGGCAACGAGCGAGTCAGCATCGGTGGCGGTGGCGGCGGGCTCGGCTTCAGGGTGGACCTTGTCGCTCTTCTCGGCGAGCACGGTGGCCGGATCGAAGGGGCCGATGCGTTGGTCGGCGCACATGTCGCCGAAGAGCAGACGATGCGCGTCCTCAACCTGCGGGCAGCGGAGCGAGCGGTCGCCGGTGGTGAGCCAGGGCCAGAGGGAAACGTCACCAAGCTCCTGAGCGCCGAGCACATGCAGCGCTGCGCTGACCTCGGGCTGCGGCTCCTGGGACCTGCGGTGGCAAGCCTGGACGGGCCGGGCTTCATGATCGGCCAGATGCTGATCTTCAGCCGGGCCATGACGATCGCGGGCGGCACCTCAGAGATCACCCGCAACCAGATCGGCGAACGTATCCTCGGACTTCCGAGAGATCCGCTGATCCGATGAGCTCGTCGCACACCGACGACGGGTCCGCGACCTACCCTCGACCTGCCGACCTCGACCTCATCCCGTTCGAGTTGGGGCCAGGGTCGAACACTGGTCGCTTCGAGCTCACCGCCGATCTCGCCCGCCACGACGGCGTCCTCTACGGCGGTACCGGTGCCGCGGCGGCGATCATGGCGATGGAAGCAGCGACACAACGCGGCACGATCTGGGTCGTGACCCAGTTCGTCGCGCCGGCACGAGTCGGCGAGCACATCAACTGGGTCGTCCACACCCTGGCCCAGGGCGGGCGCATCGCGCAGCTTCAAGTTGTCGCGACGGTCGATGACCGAACGATCTTCTGCGCGCTCGGGGCTACCGCCGATCCGCGGCCTGGTGGCCTGACTGGGCAATACGACACGATGCCGAACGTCACGTCACCGGAGGACAGCCCGCCACTGCGCCAACGGCCAGCCGCGATGGAGCTGCCGGACCTCGGGTTCCACCGGAACCTCGAGTTCAGAGAGGCCACTTTGGACGCTGGACAACCATCGGGCACAGTCGCGCTCTGGGCGAGGCTCACCTCTGGTGCGGAGCTCACCCGCGCCCGAGTCGCCTATGTGGCGGACATGGTGCCCATGGCCGTCGCTCGCGGAGCCGGGAAATGGGGAGCGGGGTTCAGCCTCGACAACTCCATGCGATTCGCCACGATCGCGCCGACCGATTGGGTCCTTCTCGAGCTCCACGGGCAAGTGGCGTCACACGGGTACGGCCACGGCTCACTCTCAGCTTGGACAGTCGACGGGACGCTGGTCGCTACCGGAAGCCAGACCGCGAACATGACCTACATGTTCGACGCCGATGACGACGACAAGCTCGAGGAGTGGCGCCGACAGATAGTTGACACAGCAACGCCTTGACCGCTGTTACGAGAGCCTCAAAGGACTTCGATCTCGGGGAGTGCCAATGCCTACGCCGACTACAGCGCAGCTCGTCGATCCGGAGTTCTGGCGCCTGCCGCTCGCCGAGCGGATGGCACGGTTCGCCGAGCTGCGGGAGACTGCGCCGTTCATACCCGCCAAGTTCGAGAACTTTCTCACCGGCCTCGAGGAGTCTTTCCAGGTCACGACTCGCTACGCCGAGGTCGTCGACATAAGCCGCCGGCCGCAGGAGTTCTGCTCGGGTCGAGGCGCCGTATCTATACCCGACCTCCCCCTCGAGATGATGGAATTCTTCGGATCGTTCATCAACATGGACGATCCTCGTCATGCACGCCAGCGGGGTATCGTCGCTCGCTCGTTCACGCCGCGCCAGCTGCAAGTCGTGCTCGACTCGGTCGAGACGATCTGCGCAGAGGTCATCGACGGTGTGTGCGAACAGGGTGAAGTCGATCTCGTCAGGGCCTTCTCGCAGCCCTTCCCGCTGCTCGTCATCTGCGACATGATGGGGATCCCCCGCAGCGAGTTCCGCACTGTCCTCGACGCCACGAATGTCATCCTCGGCGCAGGCGACCCGGATAGCCTCGGGGGGCGCGACCCCTTCACGGCCATGCTCGAAGCAGGCATGCAGCTGACGTCACTCGTCAACGAGCTCGCCGACAAACGCCGCGCCGAGCCGAAGAGCGACTTGACGTCAGCGCTGGTGCACGCCGAGGGCGGCGAGGACGCCTTGGCTCCCCACGAGATCGCCCCTTTCTTCATTCTCCTTGCCGTCGCCGGCAACGACACCACCCGAACCGCGATTAGTCACGGGATGAACCTGCTCTCGCAGAACCCCGATCAGCGACGGGTCTGGCAGGACGACGTCGACGGCGTCACGCCAACGGCGGTAGAGGAGATCGTCCGTGTCGCCTCTCCCGTGACGTTCATGCGCCGCACCGCCACCAGGAACACGACCGTATCCGGGCACGAATTCTCCGAAGGCGACAAGGTGGTGCTGCTCTACGGTGTGGCGAACCGGGACCCACGCGAGTTCGACCACCCCGAGCAGTTCGATGTGCGACGCAACCCGAACGCCCACGTCGGCTTCGGTGGTCCGGGACCGCACTTCTGTCTGGGCGCTCACCTCGCCCGCCGGGAGCTGGCGGTGGTCTTTCGGCAGCTTCTGACCCGCTTGCCCGACATCGAGGTCGTGGGCGAACCCGTGCCCCTCGAGGCCATGGGAATCCCGCTCGTCGGGGGCATCAAGCACCTGACGGTGAGGTTCACACCGACTGCCGCGTTGGGCGCCTGACGGCCGGGTCGCGACCCAGATCGTCAGAATGGTTGACACATCAGGCCTCGGCGGCGCCGGACTTATCATGGCATTTGCCCAAGAAAACATAGTCTTGCTACGTTGAGAAGGAGTGAGCGCTGGGGGTTGTCGATCTGGCCAGCCTGAGCGGGGCCACGTCATGGCTCGGCCGCTGCCCGACGTGGCCGTGACATGGGGAAGGGGGCCGGCATGAGCTCACTGCGCCGGTGCGGTCCTACCGCAGGACCCTCGTCGGGGCCCTCGGCGCCGGTGGGGTGGTGATCGCCCAGGTCGTCGGCTGGCCGGTGCATGGTGCCGGGGCCCAGAGCGCGCCGGGGTTCGTGGTCGGGACCGCCAACGCCACCTCCCAGGCCATCCAGCTGGCGCCGAGCACGGGCGGGCTCAGCTACAACGTGACGCTGGCCGAGGCGCTGGCCGGCTATCAGAGCACCGAGGGACAGGCCCAGTCCCAGACCGTCGATCCCGGGGCCATCGGGCTTTCGTTGACCACCCAGCAGTGCAACGGGGCTCCGGCTCCGGTACAGCAGTCCCAGCTGCCCCAGCCCGCGGTGGCCGAGTCCAACAACGGCGACGCCTCCCAGTCCAGGGCCGTCCAGGGCGCCAACGGCGCCGGTGTGGGCACCGAGAACGCGTCGGCGAGGACCACACCGTCGGGCTCGGCCACCACGACGCTGACGGGCCTGGAGGTTCCCGGGGTCATCGAGGTCTCCGGCGGGACCTCGACGGCGGCGGCCCAGACGATCGCCAACAAGACCCGGGAGGCAACGGCGTCCTCGGAGATCGCCCAGGTCTCGCTGCTCGCAGGCCAGGTGACCCTGGACGGCCTGCAGTGGCACAGCACCCAGCGCACCGGCGACGGGGCCACCCAGCAGGGCAGCTTCAGTGTCGGGTCCCTGACCCTGCAGGGCAGGGCCATGCCGGTGGCCCCCGACCAGCTCCCGGCCACCCTCGCCCAGGTGAACACGGTGCTGGCACCCACCGGGTTCCACATCACGCCGTCGAGCGCGACGAACCAGAGCGACGGGAGCCTGGTCGAGAGCCCCCTGTCGATCGGCATCGACGCCTCCGCCCTGGGCCAGCAGGTGCTGGGACCCGGCCTCGCCGCCGTCCAGCCCGTTCGTGACGCCATCACCAAGGCCCTGTTGCAGATCGACTGTCGGATCGCCATCCCCCTCCTGCTGGGCGACATCGCCGTCGGCCCCCTCGCCGGCGGCGGTGGCCTCGACGTCAACCTGGGGGGAGCGACGTCGCTCACCAACGGCACCGCCTACGCCAACCCCTTCGCCGTCGACCTCGGCGCCAGCTCGCTCGGCGCCGGCGGCCCCGATGCAGGCGCCGGCGGCGGTGGCGCGGGAGCCCCCGGGGTGGGCGGCGCGGTGGGCGGCGCATCGCCGGGGACGGCCCTGGCCGGGTCGACGGCGCCGAGCCCAGGCGCCTCGCCGGGGCGCGCCGGCCCAGCGGGTGGGGCCGGCACCCCGCTCGGGGCGGTCGAGAACGCCTCCAGCCACCCCGGCGTCGGCGCCGCCGTGCCGGTCGGCCTGGGGGCCCTGGCCCTGGTGCTGGTGTTGGCCGGCCTGGACTACACCCGGGCCCGGCGCGCCCGGCTCTTCGACCCTGGGGGTTCGGGTGGCCCAACCGGTTGAGCCCCGGCCCACGGCGGCCAAGATCCGCATGCCCTTCTCGGGCGCCGACAGCCGCCTGCTCAAGGGCTACGGGCCGCTGGTGGCCCTGCTCGTGGCCTTCGTGGCCATGGCCACGATGGTGCCCACCGCCCACCAGCTGGCCGGCTCGGGGTCGACCTCGGGCGGGCTGTCGGCGGGAAGCGCCGGCGGCGGCGGGTCGGGGACCCTGGCTGGGGCCGCGGGAGGCTCGGCGGGCTCGGCGGTGGGCCCAGGTCCGGCCGCCGGCGGGTCGGCCGGTGGCGGGGGAACCGGCGGGGGGTCGGCCTCGGGCCACAGCACCCCCTGTCCGGGTCGCCAGGTCCAAGGCGACCCCTACGCCCCGCCCTGCATCCAGTTCTCGGGCCCCAACGGCGGCGCCACCTCGACGGGGGTCACCGGCGACACCATCAACGTCGCCTACCGGGTCACCAGCGACCCCGGCTTCCAGCAGGCGCTGGCCAGCGTCGGTGGGGCCCAGCTCACCGACTCCCCCCAGGACATCCAGCGGACGGTCCAGGGCCTGGTCGACTACTTCAACACCCACTTCCAGTTCTACGGGCGCAAGATCAAGGTCAGCGCCTACAACGGACAGGGGAGCCAGACCAACGAGCTGTTGGGCCAGGGCCAGGACAAGGCCAACGCCGATGCCATCACCGTGGGCCAGCAGATGCACTCCTTCGCCGAGCTCAACGGCACCACCGAGCCCTACGCCGACGCCCTGGCCAAACAGCACGTCATCGCCCTGGGCGTGCCCTACCTGTCCCAGCAGTGGATGGCCCAGCGGTCCCCCTACGCCTGGAGCATCCTCACCGAGTGCAACGACGTGGTCGACACCACCACCGAGTTCGTCGACAAGGAGCTGGCCGGCCAGCCCGCCACCTTCGCCGGCCAGGGCCTGCAGGGCAAGCCCCGCAAGTACGCCATCATCGCTCCCGACAACCCCTGGTACCAGGACTGCGCCAACGAGGCGGTCAAGATCGGCGCCCAGCACAACACCCCGGTCTCTGACGACATCCAGTACCAGCTCAACCTGTCGACCCTGTCGAACCAGGCCGCCTCGGTGATCTCCAAGCTGTCCAACGACGGGATCACCACCATCGTCTGCGGCTGCGATCCGGTGTTCCCGGTCTACCTCACCTCCCGGGCCCGCGAGCAGGGCTACAACCCCGAGTGGGTCGTCGCCGGCGTGGCCCTCACCGACACCGACATCGTGGGCCAGCTGTTCGACCAGAGCCAGTGGTCCCACGCCTTTGGGGTCAGCTACGCCGGGGCCACCCTGCCCAAGCAGGCCACCCTCGGCTACAACGCCTACAAGGCGGTGCGACCCGACGAGCCCGCCAAC
The DNA here is from genome assembly GCA_963717645.1 of uncultured Actinomycetes bacterium. Taxonomy (GTDB): domain Bacteria; phylum Actinomycetota; class Acidimicrobiia; order Acidimicrobiales; family AC-9; genus AC-9. Next base: position 283,371 of record CAVQWQ010000034.1, read on the forward strand.
GCCGTGGACCTCATCTACGCCCAGATGTACATGCTGGCCCTCGGCATCCAGATGGCGGGGCCCAACCTCAGCCCCCAGAGCTTCGAGCAGGGCATGTGGGCCTATCCGGGCAGCATCCCCGGTGCGCCCAACGCCGAGTTCGGGACCTGGCTCATGCCCCAGGGCCACTTCACCCCCCAGATCGACTCCCAGGTCATCTACTGGGACCCCTCCAAGATCTCGACCTACAACTCCAAGAAGGGCGCCTACGTCGTGGCCAGCCCCCGCTACCGCTCGGGCCAGTACCCGACCGGGCCCCCCCACGTGTTCGGACACTGAGGGGCGGGCCGATGAACGCGCCGACGATCCCAGCCCCGAGAGCCCGAGAGGATGCGTCACGGCTGGACCGCGAGACAGTCCCTTCGCAGCGCAAGGAGTGAGCGAGCATGTCGGATCAAACGGAGAACCTCGATAGCGCGGCAGTGCAGCTGCCCAGCGCCGCCGAGGGCCGATGGATACTCGATCCCGAACACTCCTCGATCCGCATTCAGCACAGGACGATGTGGGGGCTCGTCACCGTCAAGGGCGCATTCACGTCGATCAGCGGTGAGGGCGAAATCCGAGCCGACGGGTCTGCCCGCGGAACCCTCAGCATCGCTGCCGCCTCGGTGGACACAGGCAACACCAGACGAGACGTCCACCTGCGGCACATGGACTTCTTCGAAGCGGCCGAGCACCCGTCGATCGTTTTCACTGCGAGTCGCGCCGTCCCTGATGGTCACGGCACCGCCAAGGTGGTCGGTGATCTGACGGTCCGCGGCACCACACGGTCCCTGGCCTTCGTCGCCCGCGCCACAGAGGCCACGGCCGAGGCAGTTACCCTGGTTGCGCGAGTCATGATCGACCGCAGCGCGTTTGACATGACGTGGAACAAGCTCGGCGCGATGAGGGGCTTGACAACCGTGACTGCCACTACCCGCTTTACCCGCGACGCCGCGTGAGCGCGCTGCTCGACCTCGGTGCTGATAACGAGTAGCCGAGCACCGACGACCTCTCCATCTCACTGGAGTCGACCTCGGGCCGTGGACCAACCCTGGTGCCTATGGGCGGCGCGAACGGATCACGTCGGCGCGAATACTGATGCGACTGCGGACGGATCGAGGTACTCGAAGATGCGCACGATCCGGCCGTTGGAGACGTGGAAGACGATGCAGACGTCAACGGCCAGCTCGCTTCCGTTCGCATTGCCATGGACGACATGACGTTGCACGACGCCGCCAGGGAACAGGTGGCGCTCGAGAATCTCGTAGCGCATGCCCTGGACGTTGCTGGACCAGAACCGCAGCAGCTCAGGGCTTGCCGTCTTGTCGAGGGCATTACCGGTTACGTTGTGCCAGACCTCGACATCGTCCGCGTACAGCGTGCCGATGGCATCGATATCGCCCCGTGTGATCGCTTCGAAGAACGCATCAAGTAGCAGGGAGGTTCGTTCGGTCACGGGTGCGCGGCCTCCGTGGAGGGCACCCCCAGATACGCTGACTCGAGCATCAGGTCCTTGATGAGCGACTGGTATTCCACGTGGGCGTCGTGCCTGGTCGTACGCCAGGCCGAGCCCTCTTGCGCCGCCATGTAGGTCCGGTAAGCGGGCGCGCCCGGCACCCTGACGTTGTCGGCCACTACGACCGCGCCGGGATGCAGCCACCCTCGGCTGAGGATTCGCTCGAGGTCGGGAAGGTACGCATCCTTGTCGTGGTCGAGGAAGACGAAATCGAGCGTCTCGCGTGCAAAGCCATGATTCGACTCCAGCCGGTTGATTGTCTTGCCTCCGTCTGCCAACGACCCTGTGATCACGGTCACCCTGTCCGTCACACCGGCGTGCTCCCAGATGCGTCGGGCGATGTTCGCGTTGGCCTCGACGAACTCGATTGAGTAGAGATGCGACTGCTTGGGCATGACTCGGACAGTCCGCAGCGCGCTGTAACCACAGTACGTCCCGAGCTCCAGAAGCCGTCGTGGCTGAGCGCGCAGAACAGCCTGATCGAGGATCTCGCCCTTCTCGTCCCCGACATTCATCATGATGCTGCGGTGATAACAGAAGTCGTCGACCACGCGTACCACGTCGTCAATGTCGCCCTCGCGGGCGTGGCTCGTCACATAGGCGGCCAAGGACTCCTCTCGTCCGTCCCCGACTTGCCACTCCGTGGTCAGGCGCCTCGTGCCCAGCACCATCCGAAGGGCCGACCACCGGAGAAAAGGGAGTCGCTTGCCTCCGATCTCCAAGAGTCTGCTCATCGTCCGACGCACCTCCATCGCTCGGCTTAGCGCTGTTCCCAGCGAGCCGTTGTTGCGTTCTCTGGGTCACCGGCCTGATCCTCGCGAAACGATTGCAGCGGACACAAGTTCGATACAGTCATCAGGCTCACTGGCACCGTCGCGTGCCCGTCCGACTGATGGCTAAGCGAGCACACGAACGAGACTTATCGGCCGCCCTTTAGGGTCGTTATCTCGGGGCCTTCGCCTTGAATGTGGCAGATCGATGCTGTCGTTCAGCCTCGGCCTGCACCGAGTCCAGGGTTCGGGTCACAGCACGCTCCCACTGCTGAGCCACGAGGCGGCCCCACCGGTCGCCCAGCGCCCACAGATCGGTGGCCAATGTCCCTCGGTACTCGAATTGGGTGTCTCCGTTCACCTCCTCGAGCGTGAACGTCTCGACAACCTCCGGGACAGGACCCCGGACGAGCCGGAACGAGATCCGCTGAGGCCGGTCGAAGCCCACCGTCTCTACCGTGGTTGCCGTCATCCCCGTGCCCACGGGCGTGAAATGAGCGGCGAGGACCATGTCGGTGCCCCGCTCGATCACGCGCACCTTGTCCTCGAGAGCGTGGGGCGTCTTGCGCAGGTAAGGCAAGGCGATGATGTCAAAGACCGTTTCGCGCGGTGCGCTGATACGCCGCCGCAGCGGCCCGAGGTCTCGTGTGCGCCGTCCGATCCCGAGGTCGAGCGTCACGGCTCCCCGCACGATCCCGACGTAGCCGCCGGCGAGCGCGGTGACCAGCCCAGCGAGGCCTACGGCCCGCCGAATGGGGGTACCCATGGACGACAAGGCTATTGCTTCGTGAGCTGGGCCCCTAGCGAGGAAGCTCCGAGAGCGACCTCGACACCTGCGCGCTCGATTCGTTCGGCCCCCGGGTCGCCGGATTCCTTCGGAACCCATGGGGACGAAGTGTCGTACGGGACCAACGTCAACTGGCTCATGCTGGGACAGGTCGCCAGGCGTCCCGTGACGCGCAGTTGCTGGAAGTTGTAGACCTGCTGCATCGCCAGCTCCTGAGCCAGATCAAGTGGCTGAGGAGCCAAATCAAGGAGGCGACGCCTCAGGTCCTCCTAGCCTGACCTTGGAGACCGCATGGCGCGGACAGAAGGGAGCATTAGCCGACCAGCAGTCTTTCCAAGAGCAGCACCCAGCCGAGCTCGCTGTTGGTGAGTGCGCCCCCTGGGATTCGAACCCAGAACCTGCGGATTAAGAGTCCGTTGCTCTACCGTTGAGCTAGAGGCGCCGTGTGGATGCTAGTAGCCGAGGCCGAGTGTCCCGCACCGGGGGGCGCCTTCGCCATCCTGGCCAGAGGCTCGGCTGGGGCCGCCGTATGGTTCCACCTTCTCTGGGCACGGCCGCGCTACAGCGCTGGCGCCCTCAGGTCACGCCCTCGTGCGACCCCCTGGGAGACGCTCGGCGATTCGCGCGACCCGCTCGCTGATTCCCTGCAGCGGCTCGACCGCGGCGGCCAGGACCGCGCTGGAGGCGTTGAGACGCTCGACCGCCCGGTCGATGGTCTCGAGCCGCGCGACCGTGGCCCTGGTCGTGTCGTCGAGCCTGTCCAGCCGGTCGAGCAGATCTACCTCGAAGTTGACCAGCTTGTCAGCTGTCTCAGCGAGGCGTCTGCTGGACGTGGCGAGAAGGTGGATGTCATCCCTCGCCTGCAGCAGAAAGCGAAGGGGAACCAGGATCGAGTTCATTCGCGGACAGAGCATAGGCGAGCAAGCGTTCGAGCAAAATGTCCGCCGCCGTGTGTTGCAAGCGTCGTGCCCACTTGCTAGCATCGAACACACGTTCGGGACCACAAGTTCCGTGCCTCGTGGGCGGGGCAGTCACCGCCCTCCTCTCATCAGTCGAGCGCGCGAAGGGCGCGCCGCGAGCGCGAGGAGCGGCATGGCCGAGCGGCCAATGGTGGCGAGCCGGGCCCTGCGGGAGGCGCTGGGCGGCCTGGAGCCCGAGCGGCTCGCAGGTGAGGACTGCGCCACCCTGGCGGAGGACCTGGCCCGCACCGAGAAGGCCTGCGCCGCGCCAGAGCGCCTGGCGGCCAGGGCGGCTGTGTGCGGGGCCCCGGTGCCGGTGGGCGTGGCGCGACGGGTGGCCGAGGAGGCCGCGATCAAGGCGGTGATCCACGACGGGGTGCGCATGAGCGCAAGGCCGAGGAGGACCGACAGGCGGGGCTGCGGGGCAGCGGCGGGAACGGGCGGGCGCGAGAGCCGCCGTGAGCACGCCGTTGGGGGAGGGGCGAAGAGGGTGACCGAGGGGACTTGAACCCCCGACCTCCAGGGCCACAACCTGGCGCTCTAACCGACTGAGCTACGGCCACCGTGTGGTCCAAGCATGGCACAGCGTATGGGGGCCGCCGGCCGTCACGGGTTAGCATCTCAGGGGCATGGGGTCGGCTGGGGACGACGGACGCCACGGGGTGGCGCCGGCGGCAAGAGGGGAGGATGTGCACGCCCGGGCGCTGCACCAGATGGGCGTGCGCGGGAATCGGATCTACCTGGGCGCGGGAGCGCAGGGTTGGGCCTTGGCGGCGCGGGAGTCGGCGGTGCTCGTGCTGGGTCCACCGCGTTCGGGCAAGACCACCGCCATCGTCGTTCCGGCCATCCTGGCTTCCAACGGCGCGGTGGTGTCGACGTCGACCAAGCTCGACGTGCTGAGCGCGACGGCAGCGGCGCGGGGGCGGCTGGGCACGTGTTGGGTGTTCGACCCGTCGGGCCAGGTCGCGGTGCCTGCCGGGGTGACGCCGCTGCACTGGTCGCCGGTCGCGGCTTCGCGCCGGTGGGACGGGGCCCTGGTGATGGCTCGCGGCATGTTGGGAGCCACCCGGCTGGCAGGAGGCGTCGCCGACGCGTCCCACTGGGTGGAGCGGGCCGAGACCCTCCTGGCGCCGTTGCTGCACGCGGCGGCGCTCGGTGGACACGCGATGGAGTTCGTGTTCCGGGCCGTCCACCGTGCCGATCTCGACGCCGCGGCGACGATCCTGGCGGCCAACGACGCCGGGATCGCCCTGGATGTCCTACAGCGCATCGCCACCACCGAAGCACGCGAGCGCAGCAGCATCCTCTCCACGGCGGCGGGGGCGCTGGTCGCCTACCGGTCACCGGCTGCGCTGGCCCAGGCCAGCTCGCCGAACTTCGATCCCGCCCTCTTTCCGACCAGCCTCGACACCATCTACGTGTGCGCGCCGGCGCGCCAGCAGGCGCTGGTCGCGCCCATCGTCGTCGGGCTCATCGAGGAGATCCGCTCGGCGACCTACGCGCATGCAGCGCACGAGCTCATCAAGGGAGCCACGGTGGACCCGCCGGTGCTGCTCGCGTTGGACGAGGTCGCCAATGTGGCGCCCCTTCCCGATCTGGCCGCGGTCGTGTCGGACGGAGCGAGCCAAGGTCTCCTCACTCTCGCCTGCCTCCAGGATCTGTCCCAGGCGAGCGCGCGCTGGGGGCACTCGGCGGACGGGTTCATGTCGTTGTTCGGGACAAAGGTGATCCTGCCCGGGATCGGCGACCACCGCACCCTCGAGCTCGTATCCGTCCTGGCCGGCGAGGCGGACGTCGCAGTGCGCTCGGTATCGAAGAGCCCGTGGCGCCCGAGGACCCGCGTTCCCCGCTCCAGCGTCACCACGTCGACGAGGCGACAGCGGCGGCTGCCGGTCGACTCGGTCGCCCAGGGTCGCGTCGGCCACGCCCTCGTGATCGACGGGCCCAAGGCTCCGGGGTGGATGCGGCTCACCCCGTGGTACGCCACCCCACCGTGGTCAGAGATCGCCCGCCCGCGTCAAGAGTAACGGGCGTCGGGGGAGGGATTGCCCTCGCTCCGCACCCGCCCCGTCTCGACCAGGTGCAGCAGGTGTGCGTAGGTCGAACGGGCCGCGGCGGGATGAAGCTCAGGAGCGACGTCGGCGTAGATGACCGGGACCATCGCCTGGATCGTGTCTCGCCCGGCCGCCAGGCAGTCCATGATCTGCCCCTCGCGGTGCTCTCGATGGGCGATGAACGCCCGAACCAGCGCCTTGGGGTCGCGCACGGGCGGGCCGTGCGTGGGCCAGTAGACCTCATCGTCGCGCAGCAGCAGAAGCTCGAGGCTGCGGAGGTAGTCGCCCATGTGACCCTCGGGGGGCGAGACCACGCTTGTCGACCAGCCCATCACGTGATCGCCGGAGAACAGCCCGCGCTCCTCGACGAGGGCGTAGCAGACATGGTTCGAGATGTGGCCCGGTGTGGCGAGACACTCGATCGTCCACCCGTTCCCGTGAACGATGTCACCGTGGTGAACGGTCACGTCGGGCACGAAATCCGTGTCGCCCGCCTCCTCGAACCCCTCAGCGCCACCGACCGGATGCGGGCCCCAGCCGTAGGTGGGGGCGCCGGTCTGCTCCTGGAGAAGACGAGCCGCCGGTGAGTGGTCACGGTGGGTGTGGGTCACCAGGATGTGGCTCACCGTGGCGCCGCCGAGGGCGGTCATGATGGCGGCGACGTGCTCGGCCAGCTCGGGACCCGGATCGACGATGGCCACGCCGTCCTTGCCGACAAGATGGGTGCCCGTGCCGGTGAACGTGAACTTGTTGGGGTTGTTGGCCACCACCCGGCGGACGAGCGGCGAGATCTGGTCGGGGACGCCGTAGGCGAGCTCGATGTCCCGGCTCAGCGGCAGTGTCGGCGGTGCTCGCCTCACATTCCCGCCCAACCCCCACCCGACCGCGTCCCCGCCATCTCGTCGGGCCGGGACCGGCGACGACCCGAGCGGGCGATCGACTCCGGGCTGTCGCCGAGGTAGGAGGAGATCACGCCCGCGTCCCTCAGCACGGCGCCCGGCTCGCCGGCGGCGATGATCGTGGCGAGGCGCATTCGCACCAGGCGGTTGGCGATAGGCGATACGAGCGGCACGTCGTGCTCGATGATGACAAACGCGGCTCCCGTCTGCTTCCTGACCTGCAGCGGCGGCTCGCCGAGGCCCTCCGTCGGGGGACCTGGCCCGTTCCTGGCCCGCGGTGGACGCCCCTCACGGCGGTGCCGGCCGAGCATCTGGCCGGCTGTCGCCGTCAGCCCCGACCTCCGGGCGCCGCCTAGTGTCTCGGGGAACGCCCGCGTCCCGACCGCGGGGCTGCCAACGGGATGGGACATGAAGATCGCCCGCTTCAGCCATGAAGGTGTGACCCGGCTCGGAGTCGTGCTCGGCGAGGAGATCGCCGACCTCGGGGTCGACCGCTTTCCGACCGACCTCGGCAAACTCGTGGCCGACGACGGCCTCGAGGCGGCATCCGCCGCCGCGTCCTCCGCGCCACGCCTCGCGCAGGCCGAGGTCCGGCTGGAGGCGCCCCTTGCTCGCCCACCCGAGTTCCTCGCCATCGGCCTCAACTACCGCTCCCACGCGGCCGAGACGGGCCAGCCGTTACCGAGCGTGCCGGTGTTCTTCAACAAGCAGTCGTCCTGCGTCGCAGGGCCGACGGCCGATGTCCACATACCGCGGGTTGCACCGGACCATGTCGACTACGAGGGCGAGCTCGGGTTCGTGATCGGCCGGCGATGTCGCCACGTACCGCGCGAACGCGCCAGTGAGGTCATCGCCGGGTTCGTGGTGGTCGACGACGTGAGCGTGCGGGACTGGCAGTGGGCTTCACCCACATGGACAATGGGCAAGTCCTTCGACACCCACGGTCCGATCGGGCCGTGGCTGGTCTCGCCCGACGAGGTCGGCGACCCTCACGCTCTGGGTCTCCGTACATGGGTGAACGGCGAGCTCCGTCAGGAAGCGAGGACCGACGACCTCGTCTTCGACTGCTACGACCAGATCGCCCATCTGTCGACTGCCTTCACCCTCCAGCCCGGCACGATCGTCTCCACCGGGACGCCCTCCGGCGTGGGGTTTGCCCGCACACCTCCCGCCCTGCTCGCCCCGGGCGACGTGGTGCGTATCGAGATCGAGCGGGTAGGCGCCATCGAGAACCGTCTCGTGCCCGAACCCGAGGACACCGCCCTCCTCTGATCATCAGCGTAAAGACCCCAGAAGATCAGTGGTTCTACTGATGACGGCCTCGATGGGCATCCGTGCGGCCTCCCAGGAGCTCGTGCTCCGATCCCTGACGAGAGGCGTGCCCGGATGTCCCTACATGCCCATTTCCGAGCCCACGCGCCGATCGCGTTCGTTCCCGACGCCCGCTCATCGGCGCGGAGGCTGCGGCCTGAACGGGGGCGCGTAGTCGGCAGATAGATTGACTGTTTCGCTCCACATCGTTTCTCGAGGGCTGATGGCCGACACCATGATCGAGGTGTCCGGCGTCAAGAAGGCGTTCGGCACCACCCAAGCACTCTGCGGCGTCGACCTGGCTGCTGATCGGGCCAAGGTCCTCGGTCTGCTCGGCCCCAACGGCGCCGGGAAGACGACGCTGGTCCGCATCCTGGCCACGCTGCTGGCCCCTGACGAGGGGTATGCCCGCATCGCCGGCCTCGACGTCGTGCGCGACGCCGACAACATTCGTCCCCTGATCGGCCTCGCCGGCCAGTACGCGGCGGTCGACGAGACGCTGACGGGGCGGGAGAACCTGCAGCTCGTCGGGCGCCTCTACCACCTGGGCCGGGCGGAGATCAGCCGTCGGGCCGACGAGGTGCTCGAGCGGTTCTCGCTTACCCACGCCGCCGATCGCCAGGTGAAGACCTACTCGGGCGGCATGCGGCGCCGCCTCGACCTCGGCGCCAGCCTCGTCGCCAACCCGCCGGTGCTCATCCTCGACGAGCCGACGACCGGGCTCGACCCCCGCAGCCGGGTCGAGATGTGGGGCTTCATCGAGAGCCTGGTGGCGGACGGCACGACCATCCTCCTCACTACCCAGTACCTGGACGAGGCGGACCGCCTGGCCCACCAGATAGCCGTGATCGATTACGGAAGGGTGATCGCCGAGGGCACGGCGGACGAGCTCAAGAACCAGCTGGGCGGCGACGTGGTCGAGCTGCGGGTCGCCAACGCGGACGAGCTGGACAAGGCCCTCGCCGCCATCGCCGGGCTCGGGGACGGGACGCCCCAGGTCGACGCCGATCAGCGGCGCATGACGCTGCCGGCCAAGGGTGGCGCCGCCACCCTGATGGCTGCCGCCCGCCGCCTCGACGAGAGCGAGGTCACCCTGGAGGACCTGAGCCTGCGCCGGCCGTCGCTCGACGACGTGTTCATGGCCCTCACCGGCCACGGCGCCGGCGCCGACGGTGAGGACGGCGACGAGCCGGCGCCAGCCGACGACGCCCCCCGCCGGCGAAGGAGGAGGACATGACCGCGACCGTCACGACCGCTCCTACCGTGCGTCAGGCGCGACCGATCACGCCGCTGGTCGCCGTCGGCGACACCGCCGCCATCGCCAAGCGCAACCTGCTGCGCGTCGCCCGGACTCCGCAGCTGCTGGTGTTCTCCACCATCCAGCCGGTGATGTTCGTGCTGCTGTTCCGCTACGTCTTCGGTGGCGCCATCCATACGCCGGGGAGCACCTACGTCGACTACCTGATGGCCGGGATCTTCGTCCAGACCACCCTGTTCGGCGGCGCCCAGACCGCCGTCGGGCTGGCCGAGGACCTGCGAGGAGGCATCGTCGACCGCTTCAGGTCGCTGCCCATGGCTCGCTCGGCGGTGCTGGCCGGTCGCACCTTCGCCGATCTGGCTCGCAACGTCTTCGTGCTCCTCCTGATGGTCATCGTGGCCACCGGGGTCGGATTCCGCTTCCACAACGGCCCCGTGCCGGACCTGGTGGCGATGCTGGTGGTGCTGGCCTTCGGGTACGCCTTCTCGTGGGTCTTCGCCTACATCGGGATGGTCGTCAAGGAGCCGGAGACGGCCCAGGTGGCGGGGTTCATCCCGCTGTTCCCGCTGGTGTTCGCGAGCTCGGCGTTCGTGCCGGTGGCGACGATGCCCGGATGGCTCCAGGGCTTCGCCCGCGTGCAGCCGGTGAGCGTCACCGTCAACGCCGTGCGCGCCCTCACCGAGGGCGGGCCCGTCTACCACTGGCTGTGGCAGATGGTCGTCTGGACCGGGCTCATCCTGGTCGTCTTCATCCCGCTGGCTGTCGCCCGGTACCGCCGGATCTGAGCCGCCGGCCGCGCCCTACGGGTGCATGGACCGGCTCAGCGCCTCGAGCTGGGTTCCGGTGCCGATGGCGATGAGGATGTGGCCGGCCTCGATCTTCAGGTCCGGGCTGGGATTGGTCGTGAACTCGCCCGCCTCGTCCCTCATCGCCAACACGAGGGCGCCGGTCCGGTCCCGGATGCGGGCGTCGCGCAGGGTCCGCCCGTCGAGCGGCGATCCTTGGGGCACCGGCACCTCCTCGAGGCGGAACTCGAGGCTGCCGTCGTGCATCACCACGTCGACGAACTCGGCCACGTGGGGCTGGAGGGCGAAGGCGGCCATGCGGGCGCCGCCGACGCCGGCCGGGTTGACCACACGGTCGGCGCCCGCCTGGACGAGCTTGTCGATCGAGGCGTCGGCGTTGGCCCTGGCCACGATGAACAGATCGGGGCACAGCGAGCGCGCCGTCAACGTGACGTACAGGTTCTCGGGGTCGGCGTTGAGGGCGGTCACGAGCACACCGGCCCGCTCGATCCCCGCCGCCCTGAGCACGGCGTCGTCGGTGGCGTCCCCCTGCACGGTGAGGGCGGGCGTAGGCGGGAGTCGCGCCGGTGACACGTCGACCACGACCATGTCGTGGTCCGTGCCGGCCACCTGGCGGGCAATGGCCTGGCCGACTCGTCCCCACCCGCAGAGGATCAGGTGGCCTCGCAGGTTCTCGATCCGTCGTTCCATGCGTCTCCTCGCCACCAGATCGGTCACATGGCCCTCGACAAAGCTGTCGACGAGCACGCTGAAGGTGTAGGCCGCCGTCCCCACTCCGGCCAGGATCAGGAAGATGCTGAAGATCTCGCCCGGGGCGCCGAAGTTGTGGACCTCGCGGAACCCCACCGTGGTGATGGTCACGATGGTCTGGAACAGGGCGTCTACGAAGCTGTAGCCCAGGCCGACGAAGCCGGCCGTGCCACACACGACGATGACCAGCAGGGCCAGGAGGCCGGTCCTCAGGCGGCGGGCGGTGCCCAGCCCCGACTCGCCGCGCCACCGCCGCCCCTCGCCGCGCCACCGCATCGCCCTCACCACCCCATTGTGGCTGGCGCGTCTGGAACGGTCGCCGACCAACGCCCACAATGGGCCCCATGCGCGCCCTAGACGAGGCTCCGTTCCTGGATCCCTTCACCGAGGAGTTCCAGGCCGACCCGCTGCCCATCATCGACCGGCTTCGAGCGCAGTCGTGGCTGGCCCGTACCCCTATCAGCGCCCTGGTGCTGGGCCGCGAGCAGGTCCACAAGCTGTTGTCCGACCCACGGCTGCAGAGTGCGCTGCTGCAGCTGACCCGACTCCAGGGGGTCGACGAGGGCCGCCTCTACGACCTGGTCTCCTCGGCCCTGCTCTCCTTGGACGGCGCCGACCATGCGCGGATCCGCGCCCTGGTGAGCCGGGCGTTCACACCCCGTGCCGTCGAGCCCTACCGGCCTGCCATGCGCGCCCTGGCCGAGGTGCTCGTCGAGCGTTTCGTCGGGACGGGGGAGTGCGAGTTCATGGCGGACTTCGCCGACCACTACCCGATCGAGGTCATGTGCCAGCTCCTGGGGGTGCCGCCCGAGGACCACCTGCGCTTCGCCCGGTGGGGCGACGCCCTGACCCATGTGCTCTCGCTCGAGCTCGGCCTGCACCTCGACGAGGTCAACGAGGCCGTGGCCGGCCTCAACGAGTACCTCGACAGGCTGATCGGCGACCGCCAGCGCTCGCCCCGTGGGGACCTGGTGAGCCAGCTCATCGCCGCCGGCGACGACGGCGACCGGCTCAACCCGCTCGAGCTGCGGGCGCTGCTCGGCGGGCTCTTGTTCGCCGGCTACGACACCACGCGCAACCAGCTGGCGCTGGCCATGACGCTGTTCTGCGAGCACCCCGATCAGTGGCAGCTGGTGGCCGACCAGCCCGAGATCGCCGCACCAGCCGTCGAAGAGGTCATGCGCGTCGCCGGTGTCATCACCGTCACGCCCCGGGTGGCAGTGGAGGACATCGAGCTGGACGGCTGGCGCATACCGGCGTGGTCGCTGGTGTCGTTGTCGCTGTCGGCTGCCAACCACGACCCCGCTGCCTTCGACGAACCCCACGGCTTCGACATCACGGCTCGGCGCGAACCGCAGCTGACCTTCGGCGGTGGCCCTCACTTCTGCCTGGGGGCGAACCTGGCGCGGGCCGAGATGCAGGAGGCCCTTCCGGTGCTGGCCCGGCGGCTGGGCCCGATCGCCCTGTCCGCTGCGCCACGGTGGCGCTCCACGACCGGGATCTTCGGGCCGGCCGCCCTGGCCCTGCGGTTCTCGCCGGCCGGCGCCGAGGGCCGGCTGGCCAGTCGCTCCTGAGTCAGGTGCGATGGTGGCGCCGGCGCTCCTCAGCCGTCGGGCGGGAGGCCAGTGGCCCGGGCGATCGGGAAGAACCGGTGGTGGTGGGCCCCCGTGACCTCGTAGATGGCGGTCCCGGTCGATCCGTCACTCGTACGGACCTCCATCTCGTTCAGGCCGCCGCCGAGGGGGCCGTAGCGCTGTGCCCAGCGCCCCTGCGCGTCGATCCCGATGGTTCCGCCCCCTTCCAGGACGAGGTCGACATGGCCGGACAGCCCGGCGACGTCGTCGCCGTCGCGTCCGTACTCGACCTGCCGGCCGCGCTCGTCCACCCAGCGCAGGTCGTGACGAAACTCGACCACGGGGACAGGCGTCCCCCCGCCCACGGGGGCGAGGCAGCCGTCGGTGTACACCCGGGCGCCGTTTGGGTACTCCCAGTGCCAGACGGCGATCATGGCGTCGGGTAGCTGGATGGCCAGCCACATCCACAACGGGCAGCGGGCGTGGTCGCGGATGCCCCACGAATGGTCCCGTTGACCCCACCAGTCCCGAACCTCGTAGCTCTGTCCCGCGTGCCGGTAGACGCCGTTGTAGGTACCCGACTGGACGAAATGGCTCTGGTCCCACACGATCTCGTGCCCGGCTCTCATCGTTCCACGGCGAAGGCCGTGGGCTCCGGTGCGGGCGGTGAACACGACGTCGAGAGCGACGGCTGCCTCCGGAGTGTCGTCCACCCGCAGGCGTACGGCCTCGAAGGGCTCGGCGATGTCGATCGTCACGGGCCCGACGACCATCGAGTGTGGGTCGCCGTCGTAGCCGCGTTGATGATGGGCGAGGGCCGGACTGCCGCCCACCCGTCCGAGCTGAAGAGAGTCCACGAGCTGGCGCGCAGGGAAGTGGGCTAGGGTGAGGATGATGACGTCGCCGCGGCCGGAGGGAGGGTGGAGGACGAAGAAGAGGCTTTCCCGCCAGTGCTCGTGAAAGGTGACGACATTGGGAAGCGGCTCTGGGATCTGATGGACGAACTGCTCGTCCATCGGGGTGAGGCGGGGCATTGGGGATGACCTCTCGTGTGTCGATGTCGGTCGATGTGGGTCGATGTCAGCCGATCAGCTGCTCGGCCTCGAGGTCGATGGCGTGGCGACCGTGGCGCTGGGCCATGGTGACGAACATGTCGTCGCCCCGATCGGTCTGCTCGACCAGCATGGAGGCGGCGACGGCCATGATCAGCCCGCCGAACGCGTAGCGCCGGTACTGGGTCCAGCAGTCGCTCCAGCCGAGGCTCTCCACCCCGGCCGCCCGTAGCGCCCCGTGGTAGGCGCGGACGAGCTCGTCCTCGTGGGCGCGCCGAGTCTCGGGGACCAGACCGGCGCCGAGGAAGTAGCTCAGGTCGCCGATGCCGGGGCCGTGGGTGACGGTCTGCCAGTCGACCACAACCACCGGCGGCCCCGCCGCATCGGCGCCGAACAGAAGGTTGTCGAGTCGGAAGTCGCCGTGGGCGACCGTCCACGGCCCTCGGCGATCGCCGAGATAGCTCGGAAGCCTCGCCATGAGCCGCTCACCCAGGGCCATGATGTCGGCGTCGACGCGCCCGGCGTAGCGGTCGCAGAACCCGCCGAACAAGGCGGTCACCAGCTGGCTGGTGAAGGCCACGGCCTCCTCGGGACTGCGGTGGAGCCAGTCGACCCCGGCCAGGCCCGGATCACCCCACCGGGGCGCGTGAAGCCGGGGGAGCTCCTCCACGGCCACCGCCGCCTGGTCGACGCTGCAGCCCGCCAGCTGGTCGCCTTGACGCGCCGGGGCGACGTCTTCCAACAGGAGCACGAAATCCGTTCCCGTAGGGTCGAGGTGGGCGTGGTAGCAGCGGGGCGCGCGCACGGGAAGCTGCGGCGCCAGCTGGCGGTAGAAGCTCACCTCGATCTCGTAGTTGCGCAACGCCGCTGCTGTCGCCCGGCTGGTGGGGTCGGCGGCGGGGAGCTTGGCGATCAGCGACAATGGCGCAGCCGTCGGGCCGTCGTAGGTCGGCGTCAGGCGCACGCAGTCGCTCATCTGCCCCGTGCCCACGGGGGCGCAGGCGACCGAGCGGACGCGGATGTCGCCGAGCAGGGGCGACAGGGCGTCGGTGAGCCATTGCGGGGTGAGCGCGTCAGCGCTGGTCCAGGTCCCGGTCACGGGATCGCGGGAGTCGCTCAGCGAGCGGTCTTGTCAGTCGCCGCCCTGTCGGCCGCTGCCTTCCCGGCCCCTGCCTTGTCGGCCGCTGCCTTCCCGGCCGCTGCCTTCCCGGCCGCTGCCTTCCCGGCCCCTGCCTTGTCGGCCGCTGCCTTGTCCGGGCCCGAATCGACCGCTCGCTCGACCGCCGGCCTTTCCTCGACCGCGGGTCGTGCCTCGGCGGCCTGGCCGTTGTCGCCCGGCCCCTCCACACCGAGGCCCTGGCGCAGCCCCTGGAAGAGGGTGAATCCCTGGCCCACCACCTGTCCGACCAGGTCGGCGAGGCCCTCGCCCCCGTTGAGGACGGTGAGGTTGGCGCCCGTCAGGCTCCTCGTGGCGGCGGCGACGATCTCGGGGAGGTGCTCGGCCAGCTGCTGGGTCACCAGGGCCTGCTGGTTGGCCTTGAGGGCGTCCGACCGCACCCGCAGCACCCCAGCCTCGCTCTCGCCCTTGACCTTGATGGCTTGCCCCTCGGCCTCGGCCTCGAGCACCCGGGCCTCCTTGGCCGACTTGGCCAGCGTCACCTGCCGGTAGGCCTCGGCGTCGGCCGGCCGGTTCACCGTGCTTTGGAGGCGCTGCTCCTCCCGCTGGGCCTCCAGCTTGGCCACCGCCGTCTCCGTCTGCACGACCTGCTGCTTGGCCTCCGCCTCGGCCAGGGGTCCGGCCTGGCCGGCCTGGGCCGCCGCACGGTCCACCTCGGCCTGGTAGCCGGCCTGCTTGATCTGGGACGCCCGCACGGCCTCGGACTTCAGGGCGTTGGCCTCCTGCTCGCGCTCGGTGGCCTCGCGGTCGGCGGCGGCCTGGGCGATGCGGGCGTCCTTCTGGACGACGGCCGTGTGGGGAGCGGCGATGTTGGCGATGTAGCCGCTCGGGTCCTGGATCTCCTTGATCTGGAGGCTGTCGACGGTGAGTCCGAGCCGCTCGACCTCGATGTCAGAGGACTTGATCACCTCCTGGCGCAGCCGCTCGCGGTCGCGGATGATCTCCTCCACGGTGAGGCCGCCGACGATCGATCGCAGGTGGCCCCCGAAGACTTGTCCCACCATCTGCTCCATGCGGTTCTGCTGGTCGAGGAAGCGCCGGGCGGCGTTGGCGATGCTGGCCGGGTCGTCGGCGACCTTGAAGACGCACACGGCCTGGACGCGAAGGGGGATGCCCTGGGTCGTCACGCAGTCCTCGCCGAGGATCGCCTCCCGAACGTCGAGGGAGAGCTTGCGAGCGACCTTGCGGAAGGGAAAGACCCACGCGCCATGGCCGACCACGACCTGGAAGTCGGGGCCCGCGGGATCGGGGTGCTTGGCTCCCGAGATGATCAGTGCTTCGTTCGGTGCGGGGATGCGCCAGAAGAACATCTACTCTCCTTCGGTCCAGTAGGGGGTGACGAGGACCGAGCGGGGAGACAGCTGCTCCACGACGACCACCGTTCGTCCGGTGGCGATGCTCCTGGGCTCGGCGGGATAGGCGGTGAACGCCTCGGCTCCGCCCCGCACCTCGATCAGCACCTCGCCGCCACCTTCGGGAGGGATGCTGCACGAGACCCGGCCGAGCTTGCCCTTCAGGGCTACGGCCTCAGCCATGGAGCCTCCCGATTCGCCTCGTCCGTGTGACGACTTCCAGGCGATCGTACCGGAGACCTGGCTGCTACCGGTTTCGCTGCCGGCGGCCCTTGCCTGGGCCCGAGCCTCAGCTCTCCGTCGAGGGCCGGGGGATATCGGACGGCTCGACGCGGCCGGGCGGCACCGGCTCCTTTTCGCGCTCCGGCACGAACAGATAGCCCCAGACGACGGCGGCGATGGCGCCGCCCACCAAGGGCGCCACGATGAAGAGCCACAGCTGACTGAGGGCGTCCCCGCCGACGATCAGCGCCGGACCGAGGCTGCGCGCCGGGTTGACGGAGGTACCGGTGAGCGGGATGCCGACGAGGTGGACAGTGGCCAGGCCCATGCCGATTGCCAGGCCGGCAAAGCCAGCCGAGGTCAAGTGGCTGGTCGCGGCCAGCACGACGAGGGCGAAGAGGAACGTGAGGACGACTTCGGCGGCGAACGCTCCACCGACATTGAGGTGAATGAGCGAGTGCTTGCCCCAACCGTCGGTGCCCAGGCCCTGGTTGCCGGTGCTGTAGCCGGGGGATCCGGTGAAGATGCCCCAGAGGGCCAGCGCCCCGAGGATGGCGCCGACGAACTGGGCGATCCAGTAGGCGATGCCCTCCTGGAGAGACATGCGCCGGGAGGTGACGAAGGCCATGGTCACCGCCGGGTTGACGTGGCAGCCCGAGATGGGTCCGATGGCGTAGACCAGGGCCAACAGGACCAGGCCGAAGGCCAGGGCCGTGGCCACCACGCCCGCCGAGGTGCTGCTCCCGGCGAACTTGAACCCGAGTGAGAGCGTTGCCACCCCGACGGCGAAGAAGACCAGGATCGCCGTGCCGAGCAGCTCGGCGACGAGCTTGCGCGTCTGCATTTGACCACCACCTGCTGCGTTGATGACCCGGCTAATGCTCGCGCACCGCCAGCCGCGAGGGAATGATCCCATCCACGAGCTGTGGGGAGATCTAGACGGGGATGGCGAGGACGACCGCGGCCACGGCGATGGCCACGGTGCCGAGCGACATCACCTTGAACGCGACGGCGCGCGGCATCGGGTCGCCGGCGCCGCCCGCTCTCCGGCTGTAGATGCTCGCCCCTAGCATCCACATGGCGACTGCTGCCCCGAAGAGCACTGCACCGACGGGGTAGGCGACGCTCGGCAGGTCTCCCTGGGCGCCACGGCGCACCGCCAGGGCTCCGATCGCAGCCAGAGCCAGCGCCGACCTCGTCCACGCGAGCGCGGTCCGCTCGGTCGCCAGCCCCCGGTCGGGCTCGTCCGGCCGTCGACCAATGGCGTCGGTTCCCATCACTTGGCGATCAGGTCGGCGATGACGAGGATCCCGGCGGCCACGCCGATGACCGAGATCCCCACCGCCACGAGCTTGCCGACCGACGAGTAGGACAGCGGCAGGCGCAATCGAAGGCGGCGTTCGTTGCCCTCCCATTGGCGGTAGCTGGTGACGGCGGCCAGCGCGCCAAGGGCGATCAGCGGGAGGGCGATGATGAGGCGGACGCCGCCGAAACCGAAGTGCAGGAGCTGGGCCGCAGCCAGTCCGGCGGCGATGAGGGCGAGCGCGGTGCGGCTCCAGGCCAGGAAGGTGCGCTCGTTGGCGAATGTGAAGCGCGGATCGGGCGCCTCTCCGCACTCGGCGAGCGGCGTGGCCTGGTGCTCGCGCAACCGCTGCTCGACCTCGGCCGGCGAGGGCCGTCCCTCGCCTTCGGGTGCCGGCTGAGAGGCCGGACTCGGTCGTGCCACATCTTCAACGGTAGACGGGCCAGCTGGGTGGCTCAGGGCACGCAGGGAAAGGCGGGTGTAGAATCAGATGGAGCAGGGAGGGGAGCCACGAGCACCGACGATAGAGCCACGCAGGGTGCACCGCCGCCCACGCCGGGAACGGCGCCGGCAGGGGCGACGCCGCGGCCCAAGGACAAGCGGGACGTAGGTGAGATCGTTCGGCTGATCGGCCTGGCCATCGTGGCCGGGCTGCTGATCGCCTTCATCGTCGAGAACAGCGGCACGGTCACCGTTCACTTCGTCTTCTTCACGGCCCACGTCTCGCTCATCTGGGCCCTGATCCTGGCCGCCGTGCTCGGGGCCCTGCTCGACCGTCTCGTCCCCGCGTACCGACGTCGCAGGCGAACGAAGCAGGCCAAGCAAGCCCAGAAGGTGCGACAAGGATCCGGCTAGTGCGGGTCATCGGCAACATCCTCTGGTTGCTGTTGGGAGGGTTGGTCATGGCCGTCAGCTACGCCGTGGCCGGCCTGATCTGCTTCGTCCTGATCATCACCATTCCCTTCGGCATCCAGGCCTTCAAGCTCGCCAGCTTCACGCTCTGGCCGTTCGGCTCGGCACTGGTGACGATTCCCGGCACCGTGCCGTCGGCCGTCGGCAACGTGCTGTGGTTCATCCTCTTCGGCTGGTGGCTCGCCCTCGCACACGTGATCTCCGGCGTGATCTGTGCGATCACGATCATCGGCATCCCGTTCGCCATCGCCCACTTCAGGCTCGCCGGTGCCGCCCTCTTCCCGTTCGGTCGGACCGTGGTGTCGTTCGAGGAGGCGAGGGCGATGGAGGGCGCCTACGTCGTGCAGCCCTGGGGAGCGGCGCGGTAGGCGTACCTGCCGTCAGCTCCCCGAACCGTGCCGATCGGCGCTAGACAGGGGACGAAGGTCTGCCGAGCCGACGCTGGAGGAGAACAGTGGAATCGCGCCAAGTGCTGACGATCGACGATATCGACCTCTCTGACCTGGCCTTCTGGGCCCGGCCGCTCGACGAGCGGGAAGCGGCCTTCGAGGCCCTCCGCCGGCACCGACCGATCGCCCACTTCGACGATCCGGAGCCACCACCCGGCATCACCGTCCCTATTCCGCTGGACGGCTCGGGCTACTACGCCGTCACCCGCCACGCCGACGTCGTGGAGGCGAGCCGCGAGCCCTCGTCGTTCTGCTCGGGTCGGGGGGCCACGAGCATCTTCGACATGCCGACCGAGTTCCTCGAGTTCTTCGGCTCCATGATCAACCTCGACGATCCGCGCCACGCTCGCCTGCGGCGCATCGTGTCGGCCGCCTTCACTCCTCGGATGGTCAAGAAGATCGAGGACGAGGTGAAGCGGTCGGCGTCGCTCATCGTCGACGACGTGATCGAGAAGGGGACGTGCGACTTCGTGACCGAGGTGGCGGCGAAGCTGCCGCTGCGGATCATCTGCAACATGATGGGCGTGCCCGAGCCCGATCACGACTTCGTCTTTCACCACTCCAACGTCATCCTCGGCGGCATGGATCCCGAGTACGTTCCCGAGGGCAGCGACGTCGTCATGGCCCTGCTCACCGCGGGTCAGGAGCTCACCCAGCTCATGGAGGACCTGGCCCGGCAGCGGGCCGAGCGGCCCGGCGACGACGTCACCTCGGCCCTGGTCACGGCCAACGTCGATGGCGAGCAGCTGACCAACCAGGAGCTGGCCTCGTTCTTCATTCTCCTCGTCGTGGCGGGCAACGAGACCACCCGCAACGCCATCAGCCACGGGATGAGACTGCTTACCGACCATCCCGATCAGCAGGCGGCCTGGGCGGCGGACTTCGAGTCGCTGGCACCGACGGCGGTCGAGGAGATCGTCCGGATCGCCTCGCCGGTGATCTTCATGCGCCGGACGGCCACCAGGGACGTGACGCTGGGCGGCGTCGATCTCGCCGAGGGGGCCAAGGTATTGCTGATGTACTGGTCGGCCAACCGCGACGAGGCGGTGTTCGAGGAGCCCTACCGCTTCGACATCCGCCGTCACCCCAACCCCCACGTCGGTTTCGGCGGCCCAGGACCGCACTTCTGCCTGGGGGCCCATCTGGCCCGCCAGGAGATCACCGCGATGTTCCGCGAGCTTCTCGGCCGGGCACCCGGCATCCACACGACTGGAGATCCCGAGCGGCTGCTGTCCAACTTCATCAACGGCATCAAGCATCTGCCCGTCGCCGCCGCCTAGCCCTGGGGGGTGCACGGCGACTGCAACGCCTCCGTGGCTTTCGGCGACGCTGATGGCAACGGCTGGTTGACGCAGGAGGTCCGAGCACCGCCGCGTGAGCGGCGTGAGCGTCAGCCGAGTGCCTCGGGGTCGAGGCCCAGATTCGCAGGGAGAGCCGCCCGCCCAGAGGCGTTGACCCGCACGACCCGGCGCTCGGTTCGTGACACCCAGCCGAGGGCGACGAAGCGCTCGAGCAGCGCCGCGCCGAGCCATCCGCTGATGTGGGGGCGCTGCTCGCTCCAGTCGACGCAGTAACGGACGAGCGGGCGGCGCGTCGGGGGATCGAGGGGGACCTCGAGGCGGCCGAGGACGTCGCGGCCGTGCGGTGTCAGCACGAACCGCTTCGCTCGTCCGGCGCCGAGAACCGGGTCACCAGGACCATCCGGGTCGGTCTCGACCCGCAGGACACTCCGGGAGACCAGCGCGTCGCAGAGCGCCACGCCGAGGCGGCCGGCGAGGTGGTCGTAGCAGGTGCGGGCCCGCCGGATCGCCTCGGCGTGGGTGGCCTGGCGCAGCGAGCGGACCGGCTGAGCCGGCGCGATCCGGGCGAGCGCCTCCACGGCCTCGGCGACCTCGGCGCTTCCAAGGCGGTAGTAGCGGTGTCGGCCTGAGGTCTCGACCGTGACGAGGCCCCCGTCGACCAGGCGGCCCAGATGGCCGGAGAGGGTGGAGGGGGCGACCCCGGCCTCCGCCGCCAGGGTGCTCGCGGCCAGGGCGCGCCCACTGGCAAGAGCCAGGAGGACGGTGGCCCGAGGCGGCTCGCCCATGAGGGCGGCCACCCTTGCGATGTCGGCGTCGCCTGGCATCGCACCGAGCCTACGTCCGTGACACTTCGGGGCAGACCGAAACGTTGAGTGGTCAGTCTGGGCCCGTGACACGACTCGAACAGGCCGTCGAGCAGGCCGACGATCGCGCCGTCCGGACACCGCATCGCCAGGTTGCGCCGTGGGCCCTGGTGGCGATCTGCGCCGCCTACTTCATGGTGATCCTCGACACCACGGTGGTCAACGTCGCTTTGCCGGCGCTGTCGGAGGGCCTGCACACGACGACGACCGAGCTCGAGTGGGTGGTGGACGGCTACAGCCTGGTGTTCGCCGCCCTGTTGTTGTCGACCGGCGCACTCGGGGACCGGCGGGGCGCCAAGAGTGTGTTTCAAGCTGGTGTGGGCCTCTTCACCTGCGCGTCGCTCGCGTGCGGTCTCGCTCCCTCGACGGGCGTGCTGGTGGCAGCGCGCTGTGTGCAGGGTCTCGGAGCAGCCCTCGCCGTACCCGCCTCATTGGCGCTGTTGCAGGACACGTACTCGGACCAGGCGGCTCGACGTCGGGCGCTCGGGGTCTGGGGCGGCGTGGCGGGTATCGCCGCCGGTGCCGGACCCGTGATCGGTGGCGCGCTCGTGTCCGGGCTCGGCTGGCGCTCGGTGTTCTTCCTGAACGTGCCCATCGGAGTGGCCGGACTGGCGCTGGCCGGCCGGGTCCTTCCGTCGTCGGGCCGGCGTCCCCACGGCGTCGACCCGGCGGGGCAGCTCGCCGGGATCGCCGCTCTGGCTGGTGTGACGGTGGCCCTCGTCCAGGCGGGTCATGACGGCTGGGGATCGACAATCGTGCGTGCAGCGTTCGCGGTCTTCGTGGTGGCCGGCGCCGCCTTCCTCTTCATCGAGCGCCGAGCGCGATCTCCGATGCTCCCGCTGGGCCTGTTCACGGCGTCGGGCTTCTCCGGCGCCACCGCCGTCGGATTGCTGATCAACCTCGGCTTCTACGGCGAGCTGTTCGTGATGAGCCTCTACCTTCAGCGGATCCACCACCTGACCCCGGTCGTCACCGGGTTGGCCCTGTTCCCCCAGATGGCGATGGCCATCGTGGGCTCGACCACGTCAGGTCGGGTCATGGCCCGCCGCGGCCCCCGCCGCCCGATGCTCACGGGCCTGTGCCTGGGAGGGGCCGGTCTTCTCGTCCTCGCGGTCGTCGTCGGCAGACACGGCGCCTATGCCCTGCTGCTCGTGCCCTTCGTTTCCGTTGGCCTCGGCATGTCCTTGACCATGCCCGCCGCCACGGCGGCGGTCATGGAAGCGGCGCCGACCGACCGGGGAGGGCTGGCTTCGGGCACCATCAACGCCGCCCGTCAGGTCGGTGGGGTGATCGGCGTGGCCCTCCTCGGGACCCTCGTCGCCGGCCGCGCCGCGTTCATCCCGGGTCTGCGCGTCGGCCTGACTGTCGCTGCCGCCGCATTCCTGCTCGGCGCTGTCCTCACGGCGCTGACCGTCGAACGCCCTCGTGCTGTGACAGAGCGCCAGGTGACAGTCCCGACAGCCGGCCGCCCTCGCGGGTGAGGAGGGCCTGGTGGGCGTACCCGGCTGCAACGGCGAGATTCTTTGTCACGATGTATCGGCGGCCGACCACTCGATCAGAGGAGGGCGCACGGCGGCGCACAGGGGATTGCCCTTTCGATCGGTGAGGCCGAGCCGCGCCACAATCGATCCGCCCTCGACCGCACGGTCGAGCACCGGGGGAGGGATCGCGTCGAGCCACAGCTTCGCCCGTCGGAAGAGCATGAAGCTGTCGCCGTCATCGACGACGCCCCACGACAGATAGATGAACCGGCGACCCGGCGAGCCCTGGATGTAGGCGCCCTTGACGTCGACACCAGTCGCCGTGCGCACGGCGGTGCAGTCGAGAGTCCAGATGGCCGAGGGCGCATCGCCGGGGACCAGATCGAGCAGGTCGTCCCGCTTGTTTCGACGTTGCACCCCGACATGGATGTTGTCATAGCCGGGAAAGTCACGGCTGGCACCGCAGGAACTTCCTGGCAGGTCGGCGCCTTCGATGCGGATCTGCATACCGTCAGTATGGTCGCTCTAGAGCGCGGTTTTGACGGGTACCTGTAGCCTCCATTCGACGTGGATGGATCGAGGTGGGAGGACCGATGTCGAGAGACGTCATGTCGGGGAAGATCGCCCTCGTCACAGGCGCGACGTCCGGGATCGGGGAGAGCACGGCTCGACGCCTCGCCGCCATCGGTGCCACTGTCGGTGTGGTTGGTCGTTCCGAGGAACCTGCTCGGAGCTCATCCCCCGCCGGGCCCAAGACCTTGCCCAGCGCCGCCAGGTCGGCGTGCAAGAGGAGCCGGCTGTGTAGGTGGGCAAACGCCCGGTAGAACCACTTGCCTACGGAACAATGCTCACCTGTGCCACGGGGCGCGTACCTGATGAGGGGCAGCGGCACGGCCCACCTCAGCCACGTCAGGCTGGCGCAAGTGCGGCGACCGATCGGCGAACTGCCTCCTCTACGCCGACCGCAGGCCGATAACCGAGCGACTCCAGCTTGCTCACGTCGTAGCGCGGCCCGACGCCGATTTCCCGGACCGCATAGCGGGTCATCAGCGGGCGCGTGGCGCTCCGCCTGGCCCGAGCCACGGCCTCCGAAACGGCTCCCATCCCCAGCCCCACGGAGTAGGGGACCGAGAAGCGGGGTGGCCGCAGTCCTGCTGCCTTGGCTACGAGCTCGACGAAGCCTTTGAAGCTGAGACCGAAGCCGTCGGAGACGATGTATCCCTCTCCCGCCGCCTGCTTGGAGCCGGCGACGAGAGCGATGGCATCGGCCAGGTTCTCGTTGTAGGTGAGCTCCATCGCAGCCTTGCCCCCGCTGAAGTACACCAGCTGGCCCGACCGCAGCCCGCGCACCAGCTCGGGGACCAGATGACGGTCACCTGGTCCGAAGATCCAGGTCGGATAGACCACCGACACCTCCATGCCGCGATCCTGGAAGCTCCAAGCCAGGTTCTCGGCCTCCAGCTTGGTTCGGGAGTAGGGATGGTCTACCCCTACCTTGGGGGTCTCCTCGTCTATCACGACGTCGTTGCGGAAGCCGAACACGTCGATGGTGCTCACGAAGACGAATCGGCCCACTCGGCTGCGCTGGGCCTCCTCAAGAAGCGCCTTGGTCCCCTCGCAGTTGGCCTGGTAGAAGGCCTCCTCGGCTCCCCAGTCATCGACCATCGCCGCAGTATGGACGACCGTGTTGGCGCCGTTGCATAGTTCACGAAGGCTGTCGGGTCGCGTGAGATCTCCCACATGCTCCGTGTAGCCATCCGCGTTTTCCGCCCAGCCGGCACCTTTGTCGCGCACAAGGCCGCGCACCTCGTAGCCCCGAGCGGCGAAAACGCGGGCGACCGCGGATCCCACACAGCCCCCGACGCCTGTAACGACCGCTATGCCTTCCGACATGACCTGTGCCTTCCCCTGGTCTGTTTCCCTACGCTGAACGAGCCTCATCACATCTAGGCCACCATGCCCTGCGCCTTCGAGACAACCCCTAGCACGCCGTGAGGCTGCCATACGCCGCTTCCAACTCCGGGGCGGCGGTCAACGCCCAGAAGGCCAGCGTTCATCCTGGAACGTCTTCGTCCGCTCCGGTTCGGCCAATCGTGTCGAGCGCGTGGGCCACGATGTGGTCATCGTCCATGTGGCAGGCGGCATTCAGTCGGGTCGAGCCGCAGACCAGGATTGCTCGGCCTGAGCTTGGTCCCAGATGAAGACCCACCGTTTCGATCGCCTTGCCGTCCCGCATGTGTGACACCCACGTCTCGTTGCCCTCCAATGTCTTCCCATCTCATTCAAAGGAGAAGTGCAGGAGGGCCACGACGTGCTCATCGTTGCCCACCACGTCTTGGATGGTCACCTTCATCGAGTCACGAGTCGCCTGCGCAGATTGCATCAGAAGGGCGTAGGCCGTATCACGCCCTTGGTGACTCCCGCTCACCCAACTCTGACCAGGACACATGTGGAGCACTGCATCGGGTGTGCTTCTCGCGGCGATCGACAATGATGACAGCACAAGCGGAACCACGAACGGTTGTTGACGGCCCGTCAGGTGCGGGGCCGGCGGTGCAGGGACCACGACCCAACATGGAACCACCCACTTCTGTCGGAAACTGCGAAGCCCGCCGGCCGTGCACTAGCGCATCCGGCCGTCACCCACGCACGCGGTGAGTCGTCCGGTGGCAACGGTCATTGAGGAGCACAACGCACGAGTTCGCCGGGTCGCTGTCTCAGAACGCCTGGCGGAACACTTCGAGGACCTCGGCGGGATCGCTTACCGGGCGGGCGTTGAACAGTGTGGCTGTGTCACCGAGGGCGTGCAGCGCTGCCGCCTCCAGGGCGTCCTCGGGGACACCAAGCCCTCGCAACGTCATCGGGTGATTGATCTCCCTCATCAACTCCTCGACGGCGTCTGCCGCGGCAAACGCAGCGTCGTGATCGGCCAAACCGGCCGTGTTGACGCCGAGCGCCTGTGCCGCCATGGCCAGCTTGTCGGCAGCGTACTCGGCGTTGAAGCGCATCACCTTGGGCAGCACGATCCCGCATGCGGTGCCGTGGTGGACGTGGTGTAGTAACCCAACGGTGTGCGCCATGGAGTGCGCGAGGCCGACCTGCGCCGTCGAGAAGGCCCAGCCAGCCATGCACGCCGCCACCGACACCTGAATTCGCGCCTGCTCGTCCACGCCGTTGGCCACGGCTCGCGGCAGGTACTCCTTCATGAGCCGGAGGGCGTGCAGGGCCTGCCCGTCGCAGACGGTCTGAGATAACGTGCTCGTGAGCGCCTCGATGGCGTGCGTTATCGCGTCCATGCCCGTCGCTGCCGTGAGGTGAGCCGGAAGGGTGATTGTCATGCGGGGGTCGAGGATGGCAACGTTCGGGACGATGTTCGCGTCGACGATATATACCTTCTGGTTAAGCGTCGTGTTGTGGATCACCGCAACGTCGGTCACTTCGCTCCCGGTTCCGGCAGTGGTCGGGATGGCGATGTGCGGTGTCTGCGGCTCGCTCAGGCGCATGAGCGCGATGTGGTCGTTCGCCTCTCCGCCGTTCTTGAGGGTCACGCAGACCCCCTTTGCGGTGTCGATGACGCTCCCGCCCCCGACGCTGACGATACAGTCGGCACCGAGCTCACGGGCCTTCGCGGTGGCCGAGTCGACTGCAGCCAGATCGCTGTCCGACGGGATGTCATCGAAGGCTCCCACGTAGAAGTCGCAGAGCGCATCCCGGACGAGCTGGGCGAGCCCCGCCTGGCGGACACCGGAATCGGTCAGGATCAGGGCCCGGCGGCAGCCGAGGCTGACCACCGCCTGCGGCAGCGCGGCGAGCGTGCCATGGCCGGCGATGACGTTGGTAGGCGACTTGTACTGGAGCGCGTCGAGTCGCGGGTTGTCCGCGAAGAGGTTCATCGTGAAGTTGGCCTGTCGCGAGGCGGCGGAGCTCACGTGTATGCGCTTGATCTGGGTGTACTCGGCGAGCCCCACGGCTCCGAACTCTCGACCGACCCCCGACTGCTTGTAGCCGCCGAAGGGAGCGAAGTCGCCGAAGATGTGGAAGTTGTTGATCCACATGGTGCCCGTACGGACCTGACGGGCTATCCACTCCGCCCTGGCGTTGTTGTTCGAGAAGACCCCGCCCGCCAGCCCGTACACGGAGTCGTTGGCGATGCTGACCGCTTCTTCATCCGAGTCGAACCGCTCGACACAGACGACCGGCCCAAAGATCTCCTCCTGGGCGATTCGCATGTCGTTCCGCACGTTCGCGAAGATGGTCGGCGCGTAGTAGAAGCCACCTTCGAAACCCGGTATCTCGACGCGGCTCCCGCCCGTGATCAGCTCCGCGCCTTCCTCTGTTCCCAGCCGGACGTAGCGTTCGACGGTCGCCAGTTGGGCGGCGCTGACCAACGGTCCTTGGTGCGAGCCGGGGAGGAGCTGGTACCCCACCCGCAGCTCTTCGGTGCGCTTGCGCATGCGCTCGACGAATTCATCGTAGATCTTTCCGGCAACCAAGACCCGGGTACCCGATTCGCAGACCTGTCCCTGGTGGAAGAACGTGCCGAAGATTGCCCCCTCCACCGCCAGGTCCGCGTCAGCGTCGTCCAGGATGATGTTGGCCGACTTGCCACCCAGTTCCAGGGTGACCTTCTTGACGGTGTCCGAGGCCATCCGCATGATCTGGGCGCCGACGGAGGTGCTGCCGGTGAACGCGATCTTGTCCACCTCGGGGTGGGTACACAACGTCGCGCCCAACTCCGCGCCCGGGCCGGTAAGAACGTTGATGACACCAGCGGGGATGCCGGCGTTCTGGGCGGCCTCGGCCATGATGAGCGCCGTCAGCGGGGTGACCGATGCCGGCTTCAGGACGATGGTGTTCCCCATCACGATGGCGTGAGCGATCTTCCAGGAGGCCATGCTGATCGGGAAGTTCCAGGGAATAATGCCGACGCAGACCCCGATCGGCTCGCGGCGGATGTACTCGCGGGCGGGTGCGAAGACGTTTCCGGAGTAGGGAATCTCCTCTTCCCAGGGGAACTTCGTGGCGGCGTAGTGGCCGAGGTTGCGCAGCGTCCCAGACGCGAGCATTCCCCAGAACTTGCTGAGCCCGATGACCTGGCCGGAGTCCATCGACTCCACCACGGCCAGTCGAATGCCTTGCGAGGCGATGTGGTCGGCGAAGTTGTAGCACTTGCGCGCTCGTACCTCTGGCGTCAGACGACTCCATTCTCCATGGTCGAAAGCGTGCCGCGCCGCGGCGATCGCCGCCTCGGCGTCAGCTATGCCAGCCCGCGCGACCTGGGCGATGGGAACGCCTGTGCCGGGATCGATGGACTCGAACGTCTCACCGCTCTGTGCATCGAGGAATTCACCATTTATGAACAGCTTGTACACATCCATGGCATCAGTACCGTTTTCGCCGTGTGTGCAGGGGATTTATTGACTGTGCGCTCCACGGCCGCGGAGGAGTAGAGCCGATGGTCCCAAGTCGCGCTGTCGGAATCAGCGCCGTCTCCTGGTCGATCCGGGCGAGACCAGTGTTGCTTCGTGCTTGGGCGCCGGATCCAGGACCAGCAAAGTGCTGCAGAGTCCCCCAGAGGAGTGAATGGCAGGTCGCTAGGGGAGTCGCTGCTACAGGACTCCAGGTTCTCCAGGGACGCCGGCTTCCTCCATGGACGTCGTCTCGTCCTCGGCCATCTTCGGGACCTCTGTCGGTCACGCCGCCGCTGAAGCCGATACGTTCGGCAGGCCAGAAGCCCACCAGCCGGGGCGTGGCCGTCTGGCCGGTCGGCCCGTCAGCTGGAGGTGGACGTGATCCATGGGTGTGACTTCTCCTTGGGCATGCTCCAGCACGCATCGAGGCGGGGGGACAGTGGCTGGGTTGCCGAGAGACTCCCCCCGCGCTCGGCTTCGATGGACGCGGTGATCTCGACCGAGTCGTTCCACTGGTTCCCTGATCCGGACGCCGCCCTCGCCGAGTCCCCCCCGGGGTACTGGCTCCTGAGAGGAGGGCCCCGCGCTCGTGGTTGCCAACGACAGCGGAACCAACCTGATGCCCGACGCCGGGGCGCTGTACGCTGCTCTCGTGCGCCACCGGGGAATCGATCATCCGACGTACTCACCGGCCTACGACGCGCTTTTCGCTGCCCGGGCTCGACTCGACGCTTCGGCGCTCGGGCGTGCTTCCGGCCAGTCCAGCCAATGCCGAGGCCGCCCTCGACCAGGGCGGCGTGGTGGTGGTCTATCCCAGGTACTCCAGCCACTGGACTGGTCGGCATGGTGGGACCGAGAGGATGATCCAGCTGCCGTGCACCGCTGCTACGAGGAGACCGAAGCCGTTCTCCAGCACGGGCTCGATCATCTCGTCTCGGAGACCCCAAATGCGCTGCTCGCCCGGTTCAGGAGAGGGCCGGCCAACCGCGGCGCAGCGCGAGCGGGAGATGCCGAAGAGGGGAGGGAGACCGACAGACCTGCAGTCCACGTCACTCCCCAGGAGCCCGTGGCCGCGTAGGGGGATCGGCCCGCACAAGGCGGCGGCGCCATTGTGGCCGTGGTGGTTACGTTGAACGTCGGACTCTACTCGACGATGTTGTGACGCGCGGTGACAGCAGACCTCTACTCAGGAGACTCTCCGATGAGGTTCGCTCGCTCCGGAGCTGACTGACCCCACCATTAAACGATACCTAGGTGGCGGCCTCTTCTCTCGAGGCCCACACTTGCCAAGCTCCCGAAATGAGGCCGGCGTTTGGCCGGCTCTCAATCGTGACGAACCGAACCTGGTCGGCGACCCCGACGGTGTAGTGGTCGTTAGCAAGGGACCAGTGAGGACCGGTCATCGGGATCTTATGGAAATCGTCAGTCGACTCCGGGCGGAGTACCTTGGTGCTGAGGCTCCAATAGTCGGGTTGCCGCAAAGCACTCCGCCTCTCGGCGCGGAGGGAGGGCCCAGCGATGGTGGAGGCCGTGCAGGTCGGGGAAGCTGGAGCCAAGGAGCCGAACGCGCTCGCCCGGGCGCTGTGGTACCGCCAGCTGGGTCGATACCCGAACACCGGGCCTCGCTACTTCTACCTGGGCATCGTGGTCGTCGGCACGATCATGCTCTACTACCAGCTGTACGTGGGGGGTGCCGTAGCTCCCCAGATCACCACCTCGCTCCACATGTCGTTCCCCTTCTTCGTGTACATCCTGGTGATAGGCAACGCTCTGGGCGCCTTTGGATCGCTCTTCGCCGGGTTGGCCGACCGTTGGGGGAGGGCCAACCTCGTCGCCTACGGCCTGGTCTTCACGGGCGCCATGATCGCCTTCGGCGTGCCCAACGCACCGAACAAGTACGCCTTCATCGTGATGGCCTCCTCGATCGGCTTCGTGGAAGGCATCATCCTGGTGGCCACGCCGGCTCTCGTGCGAGACTACTCCCCGCAGATCGGGCGAGCCTCGGCCATGGGGTTCTGGACCCTTGGGGCGGTCATTGGCAGCCTGATCGTGAGCCTGGTCTCCAGCCACACCGTCAACGACCTGCACTTCTGGTACTCAGGGGTCAACGGGGTGGTGTGGCAGGACCAGTTCGTCATCTGCGGGATCGTCGGGCTGGTGGTTGCCGCCGTCGCCGTGGCCTTCCTGCGAGAACTGTCCCCCCGCCTCCGCGACCAGCTGATGGTGACAATGCGCGACCGGGTGCTCATCGAGGCCCGAGCCAAGGGGCTCGATCTCGGGGCTGCACTTCGCCATCCCTGGCGCCAGATGCTCCACCTCGACATCGTGGGCTCGGCGTTCGCCATCAGCTTGTTCCTGATCGTCTACTACACCCTGATCGGCTTTGCGGTCCTGTACTTCGTCTTCGTATTCGGTTTCACCACGCAGCAGGCCAACAGCCTCGGGAACTGGATATGGGCATTCAACGCCGGGGCCCTGGTGTTGGTGGGCGTGGTGTCGGACTGGCTGCGGGTTCGCAAGCCCTTGATGGTGGTGGGCGGCCTGGGCGCCATCGCCATGACGTCGCTGTTCGCCTACCAGACCTACAACGTCCATACCGGCTACTACACCTTTGTCTGGATCCTGAGCCTGATGGCCATCTTCATGGGTGTGGTCTTCGCCCCGTGGATGGCGAGCTTCACCGAGACGGTCGAGAAGCGCAGTCCCGCCCTCATCGCCACGGGCTTGGCCGTGTGGGGATGGATTATCCGAGCGGTGATCTCTGTGTCGTTCTTGATCCTTCCCTACGTGGTCACCACCATGAGCCCGCTCTTCGAGATCGGGACGACGGCGCAGGCAATCCAGGCCAAGTATCCCGCCCAGGTGAAGACCCTGCAGACCCTCAACGTTGTCGCCGACTCCCAGACGCTGGCCGCCCTCAAAGCCAATCCCAATGACCTCACCGCCGGCCTCAAGGCTGCCGGTGAGTTCGCGGCGGCAGAGCACATCCCCCTCAGCCAGGCGGTGACGCAGCTCCAAGCCACCCAGAGGATGCCCGCCTCGGACATCGCCTACCTGAACGCCCACGGTACCCGGTTGCAGAACGCTCTGAATGCCGCACCCCGGGAGGGGAGGACGTGGTGGTGGGTGTGTGTCGGGACGGAGGCTGTGTTCATCCCCTTCATCTTCGTGATGGCGGGACGTTGGAGCCCTCGGCGGGCGAGGCGGGACGAGCGCGAGCATGAGCAGCTGGTTGAACGGGAGTTCGAAGCCTTGCACGCGTCCGGTGGTCTGGCCGCGCCCATCTGACGGCCTGACGGCGCGCGGCGAGCAGTCTCATGCCCGACAACCTCGTACTCTCGCGCCATAGGCCCAAAGCGCTAAAGCTCGCCAGGGTGCCTACGCTGCCTGGTGAGTAGCGGGAGGGAACCTACCCGTGGGTGCCGAAATTGCGTCGCTACATCGACGCCGCGCCTCCCCGTTTGGCCGGAGGTGGCTTTCAGCCAGCAAGCTGAGGTTCATGGCGCTTCGATTCCTCTACCGTGCGGCCAGTCGCGCCCTTGACCAGGTCGTGCTCCGCTTCCGGGCCGGCGATGACACCGCCATCCTGCAACGCGAGTGCGGTAGGTTTCTCCCGGCCGAGCTGCCCGAATCACCTTAGAGTGGGCACGTGGCGACCGGCGCTGTCGTGGACATGGACCGAGCCTTGCTCACAGGCCGGGCCGGACGGATCCTGCGCAGCCGTCTGCGCCAGGCGGGCATTCGTGACGCACCAGGCCTGCACCCGGGAGCTGTCTTCCGGCCGATCGTGGACGCAGCCGGGCGCTCGCTGGTCACGCAGCTGGCGCTGCTCACGGCCCAGGCACAACAGGGGTGGCCGGAGGAAGCGGTTCGCGAGGCTGCTGGTGCGGCTGCCGACGAGCTCGTGGACCACGTCGCCCCTTATGCTCGGCAGCTGCTCGATAGCCACCGGGAGGCTGGCCATCGCCTCGTTCTGGTCAGCGCCGCCCCTGCGTCCGTCGCCGAGCCGCTCGGCGAACGCCTGGGTGTCGAGCGGGTAGTCGGCACGGGCTGGCCCGAAGTTGCGAACAGCGTGCTCGCCGCTCTCGAGGGGTCGGTCATATGGGGATGGGCCAACGCCCTGGTCGTCAGTCAGTGGGCGACCTCGACCGGAGTAAACCTCCAGCGGAGCCACGCCTACGCCGACAACTACTTCGCCGCTCCGGTGCTCGCCTCGGTCGGCCACCCCACGGCCGTGGAACCGGACGCCCGGCTGGCTGTGATCGCCCGGACGATGCGGTTGGCCGGTCCGCCACCTCGATGGTCCCGAAGGGGTGGTGAAGATCGCGGGTCGCCAGCTCCAGGAGCTCCTCAGGCCGCTCACCCGCGCCTGGATTGTTCCCGGCGTTCGCTTCGAGAGCCACGGTCTCGAGCACATCCCTCGCCAGGGCGGCGCCATCGTCTGCTTCAACCATCGCAGCTATTTCGACCCGGTGGTGATGAACCTGATCGCCGTCCGGGCCGGGCGCGTCATGCGGGGCCTGGGCAAGAAGGAGGTGCTCGACGCTCCGGTCGTTGGCCTTCTGGCTCGCGCTGCTGGCACCATCCGAGTCGAGCGAGGCACGGGCTCGGACGAACCCTTGGAAGCGGCGGCCCGGGCGTTGCGGGCAGGCGATCTCCTCGCCATCGCCCCGCAGGGCACGATCCCGCGGGGACCTGCGTTCTTCGAGCCCGAGCTGGAGGGGCGGTGGGGAACAGCCCGCCTGGCGGCGATGACCAGAGCACCGGTCATCCCCGTGGGGCTGTGGGGCACCGAGCAAATATGGCCCCGGAGTGCCCGGTTGCCGCGGCTCAATCCTGCACAGCGGCACCTCGTGACCGCACGGGTGGGACGGCCGGTCGAGCTGAGCTACGAAGACGTGGACTCCGACACGAAGCGGATCATGGCCGCCATCATGGACCTGCTGCCGCCCGAGGCCAGACAGCGTCGCGTCGCCAGCGAGGCGGAGCTGCTCCTCACCTACCCGCCTGGCTATCACGGGACTCCCAGCCTCGAGTCCGAGCGTCGGCCGGGTCGCGACACCTAGGAGACATTGCCCGGTCACGATAGGAAGGTCGGTCCGATATGAAGAAGATCGAGGCGCTGAGGCCGTCGACTGCGAGTCGAGCTCGCGGTGTCTTGTCCTTCTCGCTGCTCGGCCCGGTTGAGTCGCTGGCTCGGCCCCTATCGGGCGCCCTCGAGACGTTCCGGGCGCTCTTCCAGGTTGGGCTTCTCCGTCCGATTCGGCCTGACCAAGCGGTGGCGATGGTGGCAGCCCTGAGACGCTGGGGCCTGACTCCGGCTGCCGGATACGCCGCCTGCGCTATCCGAGACCCTCACGCCCCCGCCCTGATCGACGAGGCCGGCACACTCAGCTTCCAGGAGGTGGACCGGCGCACGACCGCGCTGGCCAAGGGGCTGGCTCGTTCGGGCATCGACGCCGGTCACATCGTGGGAGTCCTGTGCCGGAACCACCATCTCCTCATCGAGGCCACGGTGGCCCTCACCAAGCTGGGTGCCAACTCTCTTTATCTCAACACTTCCTTCGGGGGGCCCCAGCTGGCAGGTGTCCTACGGGAGGAGAGGGCGTCAGGGCTCATCTACGACCAGGAGTTCGCCGAGATAGCCAAGAGCGGAGCCAGGAGGCGAAAGCGCTTTGTCGCCTGGGTCGACGGCCCGCCTCGCGGGGGAAGGCGCGACCTCACCATCGAGAGCCTCATCGAGACCGGCAAGTCACTCGAACCCCTGGCACCGACAAAGCCCGGTGGCCAGATCCTCCTCACCTCCGGAACCACGGGACGACCCAAGGGGGCCAACCGAGCACTGCCTTACACCCTCAACCCTCTGGTGGCGTTCGTCTCCCGCATACCACTGCACCACAGGGACATCACCTTGATCTCCGCTCCTCTCTACCACGCGTGGGGCGTGGGCAGCGTAGGAATGTCCCTGATCTCGGAGGCGACGGTAGTACTGCAGCGGCGCTTCGATCCCGAGGCCGCCCTGGCCGCCATCGAGGCACACCACGTCAGCGTTCTGGCCGCGGTGCCGGTGATGGTCCAGCGGATCATGGCATTGCCCGAGGCCACCCGCCGGCGTTACGACACGGCCTCTCTGCGGATCGTGGCCTTGAGCGGGTCAGCTCTGCCTGGCCCCGTGTCCGAAGCGTTCATGGACTACTACGGAGAGATCGTCTACAGCCTCTACGGGTCGACCGAGGCGGGGTGGGGTGCTATCGCGACCCCTGGAGACCTGCGAGCCGCCCCCGGTACGGCTGGGTTCCCCCCGAAGGGGGCCGTGGTACGCATCGTCGACGAGGCAGGCCGGGATGTACCCATCGGTCAGACCGGACGCATCTTCGTCGGCAGCGAGCTGTTGTTCGAGGGCTACACCAGCGGCCACACGAAGGAGATGCTCGAGGGCCTGATGTCCACCGGCGATGTCGGACATTTCGACGAGTTGGGGCGCCTGTTCGTTGATGGCCGGGAGGACGAGATGATCGTCTCGGGAGGAGAAAATGTCTATCCTCAAGAGGTGGAAGACCTGCTGCGGGCGCACGACGCCGTGGCTGACGCGGCTGTCATCGGAGTGCCTGATGAGCACTTCGGCCAGCGCCTGAAGGCCTTCGTTGTAGCGGAGCAGAGTCGAGCTGTCTCCGAGAAGGAGCTCAAGGACCATGTGCGGTCGACCTTGTCCCGCTACAAGGTCCCCCGGGACGTGGAGTTTGTCGGGAACTTACCCAGGAACCCGACCGGCAAAGTTCTGAAGCGGGAGCTGGACAGGCTGGCCTAGAGGGTGGAGGCGCGGCATTCACTGAAGCGTGAACTGCTCGGCTGGCCTGTGGCGCAACGCCATTCCGTGCTCTCGAATCTCGTGCGTGCTACGAGCTAGCGACCTTAGCCTGCCAGCCCTGCACCTCTTCGAGGGTGAAGGCGCTCTGGCCTTGGAGTGCGAACGCCCGCGAGCCACGATGGCATCTGTGCTTTGACCGCTAACTCTTGGTCGGGATAGGTGATGATGCTCAGGAGCACTTGATCGGAGCACAGGTGCGTTTCGATGTGGCCCCCGTACTTGGCAACAATGTCGAGGGCGAGGGACTGCTCCGTCAGACGCTGGTCTTGGTTCGTGTCCGCGCACGCAGGTGTCAAAGTCAGCTTGGACGCAACTCGATGTGCCATTGCCCCTCGATGCCGTGCATGATCACCGGCACGTCGGAGGGGATGGCGCCGGCGTGGTTAGCGATGAGGAGCGCGCCTCGCTCGTCGGGATCTTCTCCAGGCCTTCCCACGCGACCCGAAACCACAGCGGTCCGTAGACCTGCCGGGCAACGGCCCGCATGTGCTCGGAGCGGCCCCACTCGTCGACGTCGGACAGCCGGGAATCATGGGACTGCGCCTCCTTGGGGCTCAGTGGGAGTCGCTGGTCTCGTCGCCTCGACGAACCCGTCTCCAGCCGCCACGGGATGGTTCTCCTTACTCAATTGCTACTGGCAGGGCAAGAGTCAGCCACTCTTCGGGTGACTAAATCCACGCCCTGCTCCCCGACTCAAATCACCGTCCCAGCGGAGCTGCGGCGCCATGGTTGTCCTCGGCATCAGTCATCGCTGTCGGTTCCCGCTTCGTCTTCGAGTCCCGCAGAGCTGACGCCGCAAGGGAGAACACGTACACCGCCGCCCCAACAACCAGCGCTATGAAGAGCACCGGTACGAGGATCAGCAGTCCCATCGTTTCACCTCCTCACTCCGAAGAGAAGGCTCGAACAATTACGACCCGGATAGTTCCAATTGACTATGCAAAACGCTCTCATCATCTCTCCTCTGCTTGTGAGGCTATGCGTCAACCCCGGGATAGCGCCACGGTCAAAGGTCCTGCTCTCCACGTGTCTAAAGACATCAGTCGCCTGGCGGATCCTCGTCGGCTGTCCGAGCTGCATGCGCGTCGCCGAGGAGCAAGCGCTTGTCAACGCCGGCCGAAGCGGGTTGGGGCCTCCCGGCTCCGGAGCCCGGGGAGAGCCGTGGTCCCCTCGAGCCCACAGTGTCCAACCCTGCCTGCGTCACGAGCGAGGGTCCGGGGCGTCGAAGCCGCGGTCCGATCCAACCCTCGGACTGGAACTCATTTGCTTTCACACAGACAGGCGCCATCGTGCTGTTGACTCATCCAGAGCGGCCCGAGGGACCTGGCCCTACGACGGCCCGGCAACCGGCCTGCAGGCACGGTGCCAACGCCAGTGACGATGAGGAGGCAGCAATATGTCTATCAAGTCCTTCGGTCTCGCCGACGACACCGAGATCTGCCCGGCCTGCTTCGCGCTGCGAGGGCTAATGATTGATTGATAGGCCGCCCGGCGCCCGGCAGCTCTGCGACTGCGAGATTTCGGAACTCGTCGCCAGGGGACAGGAGGTGCCTCGCTATGGCCATGACTTACACACCACGGCTGAGCTGTGCCGTTGTTGCGGGGTGGACTTGGTGTGCTCGGGTTCGAAGTGGGCGAAGTGGTTCTGTCGGGAGTATGAAACGGGGTCCCTGTGACACCCGCTGCCCAGCCAGACAGGTCACAGGATAGGAGTTCTGGACCCCTACACCACGGGCTCGGCACACTGGCCCCTCTTCAGCAGATC
>CAVQWQ010000035.1:0-74691 GCA_963717645.1 uncultured Actinomycetes bacterium
CATGAACGACCCCCTCAGCCCGACGCGGGCCCAGGCCGGCCGCCGAGAAGCGGCCCTGACCGCCCGTCGATGATGGCCCCGACACCCGCGCTGTGGCTAACGCCGTGAGACACAAAGGTGGTGCCCATGCCCCAGTATGACGACGTCGAATTCACCCCGGGCGCACGAGCCGCTCTCGGGGATCAGGCGCCGCCCGGCGCCGACGCCACCGTGCCCGCAGGCGCAGAAGCCGAGGTTGCCACGGTCGAGCGCGGATGCGCATAGATCGTGAGGTTCCCCGTCGACGACGCCTGCATCCAACCTGGGGGAGGCACCCAGCCGGCCGGCAGTCCTGGTCCGCCTCGACCCACGACGATGGCCGCCGGGTACAGCTGGCGAATCCGAGCGTCGAGCTCGGCCGCGCTCTGAACCGGCACTTCGTCCGCCGCACCACCGGTGCCGACGGTCAGAACATGATGCTGGAGGTCTGGGCCCAGGACGGCACGCACATCGTTGCTGCCCACCAGCACGACCGGACCGCCCGGCCGGCCCTCTCGGGCCAGCACGGCGCCGACCGCATCGGCGCTCCCAGGCCCCGGGAGAGCGGCGAGGACCAAGCCCCCAGCGACGACGACCATGCCTGTGGCGATCGTCACCGCGGGGATCGCCAGGCCAATTCGTCGGCGTAGGGACTCGCTGACCCGGTCTCGGATCCGGGCGCCGTCGGCTGACAGCGCGACCCAGCCGACGATGACGACCGAGGTCAGCAGTGCCGCTATCGCGATGGTGTTGGCACTCGGGGTGAGGTCATGGCGAAAACCTGGACCCTGGAGCGCCCGGTAGCCGTCGAAGCCCAGCGCCGGTGCCGCGACCATGGCGACCGCCCTCGGGGCCATGGTGGCGGTCAAGGCGGCGGCAAGAATCGCGGCGGGAAGGGCGTAGCGCAGCTGTGAGGAGATCAGCGACGCCGCGCCGGCAGGGCCCCCGCCGGTATACGGCGTCGCGAGGTAGGCGGCGGCAGAGATGGCGGTGACGATCAACAGCCCGAGCACAAGACGTCGCCGGGCGCGCCGGGCCGCCCATGCCGATGCCAACAGCCCCAGGGTCAAGAGGACCAGCACGGGCCCGTACTCCTGGATGACGAGATGGGCCCAGCGCAGGACAACGACGGTGTCACCGTGGCCGAGATGCTGGAGGACAGTGGTCCTGTAGTAGGTGAGTGGCCCTTGGCCGCCTTGCAGGACGTCGTGGCTGCCGACGTGGAGGCCTTCGGGGAAGATGGGGTTCCCGGTGTCGACCAAGTCCCGGACGAACCAGAAGACACTCAGTACGGCCACCGCTCCAATGGCAGCGCCGGCCCGCCGCAGCCGCCATGCGGCTGGCGCAAGCACCCCAATGAGGACCACCGCGGCCACGCCGGGAACGAGGGCGGTGTCCTTGGCGCCAACGGCCAGCCCGATAGAGAGGCCCGCCAGGACGGCCCACCGGGCCCGCTCGGGCTCTCGGATCGCCCGGAGGGCCAAGGCGACGCCGGTGACGATGCCGCCCGCGGCGAGCACGTCGACCATGAGACTGTGGACCTGGGTTGAGAATGAGACCGGTGCGGCGAGCACCGCGATGGCCGCCAGGGCGCCACACCACGCGGGGCGCTCGAGCTCCTTGGCGAGCAGGGCGGCACCGCAGACGCAGAGGATGGCGAAGGCGAGCGGTGCGAGGTAGGCCAGGGTGTCGCTGTGGGTGGGCAGCATGAACCAGAGCCCGGCGAGCTCGCCGTTGCTTGGATAGG
Source organism: uncultured Actinomycetes bacterium (assembly GCA_963717645.1). Classification (GTDB taxonomy): domain Bacteria; phylum Actinomycetota; class Acidimicrobiia; order Acidimicrobiales; family AC-9; genus AC-9. The sequence goes on from CAVQWQ010000035.1 coordinate 1,766, forward strand.
CGTTGGTGAAGTACCCCGGCGAGGCGTAGGGCAGGGCCCACGTGGAGCCGGTCCGCAGCCACGACGCCGCGTTCGGTACGTGGTACTGCACCGTGTCGAAGTCTTGTGATGGTCCCCCGAGGCTCATCACCGCGGCAAGTGACCAGAAGGCGGTCCCGATCCCGACCGTGACGGCGGTCGGTACCGAGAGCGAGCCGCCCCGGCGCTCTGCCCTCTCGCCGGGACGGATGCACCCAAGGACCACGGCGGCGAGCGCAACGTGGCCGACGAGCGCCGCCCACCGATTGAGCAGGCCGACGGCCCCGAGCAGCTGGAGCAGCCCGACCACCTGTACCAGGGCGATCAACAGTCCGACGGTCGCCCGATAGAGGATGTCGTCGGACGCGGGAACGACCCGGCGGGCTACGCGAACGGCCACGGCGCCAGCCGCAGCGGCCTCCACAGCGAGCACTGCTACGGCAAGGATCACCGCGTCTTGGTGCAGAGCACAGCCAGCCGGTCCCGGAAATCGGGGGCGACGAGACGATCGGCGACCCGAGCACGCTCGAGCGCCGTCACCGCGGCCCGCCCGATGCCGGGGTGATAGCCACCCAGCCGCTCGGCGTAGTAGCGGGCCGTGAAGGCCTTGGCGTGACTGCCCCGCCATCTAGGAACGAAGCCATGAGCCCGCAGGAGTCGGTCGGTCGAGCCCCGGGTGAAGTACTGCAGATGCATGGGAAGCACCGACCACCAACGTGACCCCAAGATCCGGGCCAGAGGACTGCCGGCGTCCGGGACGGTGAGCCACAGGGCTCCACCCGGCTCGAGCAACTCGGCCACTCGGGTCAGGGCGGAACCCGGATCGGCAAGGTGCTCGAGCACGTCGGTCATTACGACCAGGCGAATGCTCTCCCGTTGGAGAAGCGGGCTTGAGAGCTCGTCGGTGAGCACGCGAAGTCCTCGCTGCCGGGCGCGCGTCGAAGCCCATCGGGACGGCTCCAGGCCGATCGCATCCCAGCCCGCCTCCTTGGCCGCCACGAGGAACGATCCCGTCCAACATCCCACGTCGACGGCCCGCCCCGGACTCACGACCGACCCGATGCGGGCGAGCGCCCGACGGGCGGTCTCGACCTGGCCGGCCTCCTCGCGGAGAGAGACCGGGTCTTCCGCGGCGGAGTACGCGTCGCTGATGGCGCTCGGCGGCGGCGGCGCGGCGACGAAGCCGTGACCGCAGCAGGCGCAACGAACGATGGTCCCAATCGCGTCACCGAACCGCGCCGTGCTGGGGCGGAAGGCGGCGGGGTCGACGCCCTGCTCGCTGGCCGAGGCCGGTGGAGCGAAGCGCTCGAGATGGCGAAGGCCGCCACACACGGGGCATGCGACGCTCGGAGCTGCCTTCGGGCTGACGACGGTCTGCATCAGGCGGGGAGCTGATCCATCGTGGACCGGCCGGGTCGGCGGGTGACCGCCTGCTGGAGATCGCGGGTGATCTCGGCCGCCACCTCGGTTCCCAGTCGGACGCCGTCGCTCATCCCCCGGTCTTGGGGATAGATGTGGGCTGTCGTCGACAGGTACAGGCCCGGGATGTGACTCCGCCGAGGCGGGATGGCGCGGTGGTACCCGAGGTGCACCAAGGGCGCGGCGTACGGCGTCCGAAAGGCGTGGAGGTCCAGCAGCTGACTCCGATCGAAGTGCGGGAAGCGTTCGGCGAGCAGATCGACCCACCGCTGCGCTTCAGCCTGCGGATCGACTGTGGCGATCGCTTCGGTGGCGGTGAAGTAGCGGCTCAGATAGACGACATGTCTGCCGCCGTAGTCGGCCGCCGGTACGAGGTTCGTGTGCTCGATGATCCCGCCGAAAGGCAGCTCCGGGTCGCACACGTTGACCCAGTACAGGCTCTGAAGCGGCTCGGACAGCTCGAGGATCGCGCACAATGCTCCGAGCCCCCCGATATCGGCCCATCTGGGGTCGGCCATCTCCGCCGGCACCAGGGAGGTGATCCCCGGCAGGGTCCCGCAGTACAACACGGCATCGGCTGGCACCCGTTCGCCGGTCGCCAGCTCGACGCCGACGGCGGACCCGTCATCGATGGCGATTCCGGCGACCCGACACCGGGTGCGCACGTCCACACCCATGCTACTGAGTCGAGTGCCCAGGGCATCGAAGAGCTGGCGGAACCCACCCCTCAGATACCCGAGACGCTCACCGCCCTTCCTGCTCCCTCTGGCGCCGGCGCGCTGCTGGAACCGTGCCCACATCCAAGCGGCGGGAATCTCGCCGGCGGCGACGCCGAACTTCTGGGCCAGCAGAGGATCCCAGACGACCTCTGTCACCCGGGAACCGGTCAGACCCTCCAGCCAGTCCCGCGCCTGCAAGCCATCCAGCCTCTCCCAGTCGCGCTCGCGGCCCGACCGCAGGGCCCCGATGCCCGCCCGGAGCCGGTCTCGCAGCGGGAGGGGCCCGAAGCGGAGCAGGTCCATCGGGGTGGTGAAGGGCCACACGCGCCCCCCGGTGAAGACACCGACGGTGCTCGGAAGCCAGTCGAGACGACTCGTGAGACCGAGCTCGTCGATGAGCCCCACGATGTCCTGCTCGTGGGGGAACACATGGTGGTAGAAGCACTCGAGCGGGGTACCGGCGACGCCGAAGCTGACGACGAGGCCTCCGAGAGCAGGCCCCGATTCCAGCAGCACGACCTCGGCGCCGGACTGGCGAAGTCGCAGCGCCGCGGCGGCGCCACCGATCCCGCCCCCTATGACGACGACGCGTTCGCTCATTGGCTCATTGCATGTTGGGCTGCCCCCGCGCGACGGGATCGCTCCGCGATGGGTGGCCCGTCCGGCAATCCGATCTCGCCGGACCCAGCATCGACGCGGTTCAGACGTCGGTACATCGTGGCGAGCTCGTACATGGCGCGACCGACGACACGGGGATGTACTCCCCTCGCCACCCCGGCGCGGCGCGGGAAGTGATGCACCCCGATCTCTATGACTCCGGCACCCGACCGTTGGAGCTTCACGATGAGCTCCGTGTTCACCATGGCTCCGACGCTCTCCAAGTCCAGCTCGTCGAAGACCGAGCGCCGAAACAGCTTGAAGGCGCAGTCGATGTCTCGCACAGAGACCCGAAAGAGCATTCGTACGAGGTGATTCCAGCCAAGGGCGGTCACGAGCCGCATGAACGGGTCCCGTCGCTTGATCCGGTAGCCGGCTACGACGTTGGCCCGCTCGACCCACGGCAGAAAGCCCTCCAGCTCGTTGAGGTCGAACTGGTTGTCGGAGTCGGTATAGAAGACGAGCTCGAAACGGGCCGAGCGGAAGCCGCTGTGGAGAGCCTCGCCGTATCCCAGGTTGCGGGCATGACGCACCAGGCGAACCCGCGAGTCAGCCCTCGACGCGCCGCGCACGACACCGACGGTCCCATCGACCGACCCGTCGTCGACCACGATGATCTCGTGGTCGACACAGAGCCGTTCTGCGACCTCAGTGGCCCGGCTGATCGCCTCGCCGACGTTGGCCTCTTCGTTGTAGGCGGGCAGCACGATCGACATGCGATACCGGCGGTCCGCAGTTCGGAGTCGGTCAGCCGAGTCGGTGGGGTTCATTCGTCTCCCAGGAGGATCAGGTCCCGGCCGCTGGCGCCAGGACTGGAGCGGGGTGCGATCGTCCTGACCAGCTACGGCGGAGACGGAGGAACGGCTCCTCGATGAGCGCATAGCTGACCAGCGCTACGGCGATGCAGATCGGCAAGAGGATGGCGAGCAGAGGCAGAAAGCTCGCTGGTGACCAGCCGGCCCCCGAGACCTCCCGCACGATCGGCATGTGCCACAAATAGAGGCTGTAAGAGGCGGTGCCGAGCAACGCCAGAGGTCGCCAGTCCAGGCACCGGACCAGGCGGCCCCGTTGGAGTGGCAGGCCAGCCGCGCCCACCACGAGGAAGCTGGCGACGGCGGCAGCCACGTCGAGGTCGTAGCGCCAGAAGGTGACGAGCCAAAGCGGTACCGAGGCCAGGAGCCAGGTATTGCCGTTCCGGAGCGGGCCCCGCAGCCACCCGGGTGCCCCGCCGTCCCAGCGCACCCGAAGGAGGGCGAGCGCCAACCCCGACACGAAGAACAGGAACGTGGTGGGCAGCGAGTACTCCCACCGAGGGTCGTGGTGGGCAGGATGCAGGACTAGAGCGAACCGCAGGGCGAGGCTGGCGAGGGCGAGCGCGGCGAGCACGAAGGCGGCGCGGCCGAACGAGCGGCGGGCGACGAAACGGATCCCCACGGCGAGCAGGGGAAGCAGGATGTAGAAATGAAGCTCGACCACGAGCGACCACATCGGGCCGTCGACGGTGCCCACGGTGTGGCGGGAGAAGCTCTCCCCGAACACGGCGAAGCGCCACCACTGGTCGAGCGTCCCACCATGCTGGGTGGTCAGCAGGATGACGATGAGAACGGCGTAGTAGAGCGGCAAGATCCTTATGGCCCGGTTCCCCAGGTAGCGGGTCAGCCGAATGCTGCTCCCCGACGCGAAGTCCCGGCGGGCGAACGGTAGGTAGAGCAGGTACCCCGACAGGGCGAAGAAGAGGAACACCGCAAAGCCCCCGCCGAAGATGGTGCGATGCAGCATGCCGTTGAAGACGGCCGGTCGCCAGAGGTAGGCGGCGCCGAACACGTGCGCCACGAGCACGGACACGGCAGCCAACGCCCGCAGCGACTCCATGCTCGCCAACCGGGCCTCTCCAGCCTGGTAGATGCGGCCGGCAGAGCCTGCGGCTGATCCCGGAAAGGTGGAGCCGGCGCCATTGGCGACGGCAGTCTGCGAGGTGTCGAGTACAGCGGATGGAGCGACCATGACTACGTCTCAACGGCCGAACCGGCGACAACTTGCGGTCGCACCGTAATTTTCCCAGCCGGAGTCTCAGCTCGGATCAGTACCGTCCGTCTCCTCGCGGCTCGGTACGCGGGGACCCCGGCGGACGCCGCCGGTCGGGCGGGGGCGGCCCGCTGACGCTACGGCTCAGGTCGTACCGGCCGCCGGAGTGGTGCCGGCCGCCGGAGTGGTGCCGGGCGCCGGAGTGGTGCCGGGCGCCGGAGTGGTGCCGGCCACCGGAGTGGTTCCGGGCGCCGGCGCCATCACAGGAGCCGGGGCGGGGCGAGACCGTCCCGACCAGCTCCGGCGCAGCCGCAGGAAAGGCGCTTCGATGGTGACGTAGCTCGCCAGGGCAACGACGAGACACATGGGCAACAGCAATGCAAGCAGGGGAAGGAACCCAGCTGGTGACCACCCCGCTCGGGCGACGTGCTCGACGATCGGCAGATGCCACAGGTAAAGGCTGTATGACGCAGTCCCGAGGATGGCTAGCGGACGCCAGTCGAGACACCGCACCATCGCGCCCCGCTTAAGCGGTAAGGCCGCGGCACCCACGACGAGAAAGCTCGCCACTGCTGTCGTCGCGTCCAGGTTGTACCGCCAGAACGTGATGAGCCAAAGCGGGATCGAGGCGAGAATCCAGAGATCGCTGTGACGAAGAGGGCCCTTGAGCCAAGACGGATATTGGCTTGCCCAACGCACCCGAACCAGGGCAAGCGATAGCCCTGACACGAAGAACAGGAAGGTGGCAGGCAGGGAGTACGCCCAGCGGATATCTGGATGCGAAGCCAAAGCGACGGTGCTCACTCGAACGGCGAGGCTCGCAAGGGCCAACGCTGCGAGAAAGAGTCCGGCCCTACCGAAGGATCGACGCGCCACAGCACGGATCGCCAGGGCCAAGGCGGGAAGAAGTATGTAGAACTGCAACTCGACGACCAGTGACCACATTGGCCCATCGACTTTGCCCACGGTGTCCCGCCAGAAGTTCTCACCGAAGATTGCAAATCGCCACCATTGCGCCGCACTCCCCCCGTGATACAGGACGACCAGCATGACGATCAGAACGGCGTAGTAGAGAGGCAAGATGCGAACAGCTCGGTTGGCGCCATACCGCGAGAGACTGATCCGACCACCGGTACCGAAGTCACGACGCGCAAACGGCAAGTACAGCAGGTAGCCAGAGAGGGCGAAGAACAGGTACACAGCAAAGCCGCCACCCAGGATTGTTCTGTGCAACAGGCCCTCATGTGCGCGTGGTCCCCACAGATACGCCGCCCCGAAGACGTGACCGACCAGAACGGCGAGCGCCGCCAATGCCCGCAGGGACTCCATGCTCGCCAGCCGAGCCTCGCCCGCCTGATGGATGCGAGGAGCGGCCGACGTCGGCAGTGGTCCAGAAGAGCTGAGGTCCTCGGGGGTCGCAACGGCCGTGCCCGAGATGCCCGAGCTGTCGCCAGCGCCGGAAGTAGGGGCCATCACCGAATGTTCCTCTCGGCCCGGTCGAGTTCCTGCGTTGCCATCAAAGAAGAGACATGGGCGACCGGCCCGTCGGCGTATTCGGAATCTCAGTGCTATTAGTGTGCTCCCTTGCTAATTCGGTCTAGACTGCCACGGTGCCCGTCCCCGACGTGACTCGCGCCCTGGAGCGAGTGGTGCGGGCGCTGCCTCACGGCGGTGAGGCCCGCGACGGGCAGCGGGCCATGGCCGAGGCCGTCGGACGGGCGATCCACGATCGGCGCCATCTCGTGGTCCAGGCCGGAACCGGGACCGGCAAGTCGCTGGCGTACCTGGTCCCAGCCGTCCTCTCGGGAAACAAGGTCGTCGTCGCCACGGCCACAAAGGCCCTCCAGGACCAGCTGGCCACCAAGGACCTCCCTTTTCTGGCCCGTCACCTCGGCCGACCGTTCCGCTTCGCCGTGCTCAAGGGCAGGTCCAACTACCTGTGCCGCCAACGAGCGGCCGAGGTGGCGGGGGGCGGGGAGCAGCTGGGTCTGGAGGACGCTCCCGGTTGGAATGACCCCGGCCCGGGAGGCCGGCCCGAGGGGCGCTCCGGTTCGGCGGGCAGCGTCGCTACCCAGGTGCGCCAACTGCTGGGCTGGGGCAGCCGATCGGACAGCGGGGACCGAGCCGAGCTGGACTTCGAACCCAGCCACCGAGCCTGGGCCATGGTGAGCGTCGGACCCAGGGAGTGCCCAGGAGCGCACCGGTGCCCCTCAGGCGAGAGCTGCTTTACCGAGGCGGCGCGCGAACAGGCTGCCGCAGCCGATGTCGTCGTCGTCAACACTCATCTCTACGGCGCCCATCTCGCCAGTGGGGGCGCCGTCCTCCCCGAGCACGACGTGGTGATCTTCGACGAGGCCCACGAGGTCGAGGATGTGATGATCGCCGCCTTCGGTGCCGAGGTGTCAGCGGGACGCTTCGGGGCCCTGGCCCGCCTGGTCCGGGCCGTGCTCCCTCGGGACGAGTCCGCTCTGGCCGACGAGCTCGCAGGAGCGGCCGACGGGCTCGACGCGGCCCTTGCGCCTCACGTCGGCCGCCGCGTCCCGCCCGGCTCCGATCCCCAGCTGACCACCGCCCTCGAGGTGGCCTCGGCCCGGCTCTCTCGGGTCAGCTCGGCGCTGCGGCGCGTCGATAGCGACCCCGAGCGCGACGAGCCGAACCCGCGAGGAGCAGCAAGGACGAGGGCGGTTCTGGCTGCAGGACATCTCACCACCGACGTGGCGACGGCGTCCGATGTCGGTCCGGACCAGGTCGCATGGGCGGAGGGACTTCCACACGCGCCCGTGCTCAAGGTGGCGCCCCTCGACGTCGGCCCGGTGCTGGCCGACGCCCTGTGGGCACGAGCCACCGTCGTCCTCACGAGCGCGACGATCCCGCCGGGTATCGGACGCCGGCTCGGCGTGGCGCAGGGAGCGAGCGACGAGTTGGACGCGGGTAGTCCATTTCCTTACGAGAAGAACGCCCTGCTGTACTGCGCCGCGCACCTGCCGGACCGCCGACGCGAGGGCGCCGAAGCGGCCTTGCACGAGGAGCTCGGGGCGCTTATCGAGGCCGCTGGTGGTCGCACCTTGGCGCTGTTCACCAGCTGGCGAGCCATGGAGGCGGCTGCCGAGGCGCTGCGACCGCGGATCCGGTTTCGCCTCATGACGCAATCGGAGCTGCCCAAGACGGCACTGGTCGAGGCCTTCTCCAGCGACGAGTCGTCGTGCCTGTTCGCCACCATGGGCTTCTGGCAGGGAGTGGACGTGCCCGGTCCCGCCCTGTCGCTCGTGGTCATCGACCGCATCCCGTTCCCCCGGCCCGACGAGCCGCTTCTCCAGGCCCGTCGCGAACGGTACGGACCCTCGGCATTCCGAGAAGTCGATCTCCCGCGGGCCGCCACCCTCCTCGCCCAGGGCGTCGGACGACTGATCCGATCGGCAACCGATCGGGGTGTGGTTGCCGTGCTCGACCCTCGTCTGGCCAGGGCGAACTACCGGTGGGACCTCGTGCGAGCCCTCCCCCCTATGACCCGCACCCGCCACGGGGACGAGGTGACAGCCTTCCTCGACCGCCCTTCGGAACGTGACCTCGATGCGGGCAGACCAGCGGTAACAGGGCAGGAGCGGGCGGCCGACCGGGCGAACATTGGCTGAGCCATGGCCCGTCCCTTCGGCGGGGTACCCTCCGCCACCGTCGTTCTGCCCACCTATCGTCGTGACGCGGCTCTCAGTCGCGCCCTGGCCGGGCTCGCGCGTCAGGCCGACCCCGGCGTGCCGTGGGACCTGCTGGTCGTCGACAACGACGACGCACCAGGCAGTGAGGCGATCGTCCTCTCTGCAGCAGCCTCCCTGCCCGTCCCGGTCCGCTTGGTCCGGGAGCAGCGCCGGGGGGCCTCATCCGCCCGCAACCGGGGTATCGCCGAGGCAGGTGGCACCATCGTGGCCTTCATCGACGATGACGTGGTCCCCAGCCCGGATTGGCTGCGCCGGCTGCTCGCTCCGTTGCTGGACCGACGGTGCGACGGCGTTGGCGGCCGGGTGGTGCTGGATCCGACGCCGGCGCGACCCCGGTGGTTCGACAGCACGTGGATGACCCGGTGTCTCGCTGAGTTCAAGCCCTTCGACGAGGAGTCCGAGGTCCCCGCCGACGGGTACGTGCTGACCGCAAGTGCCGCGTTCCGGGCGGACCTGCTCCGAGCAACCGGGGGTCTTGACGTGGTCCTCGGCCCCCGACCCGGCGTGCCGATGGTGAACGACGACGTCGGTCTGTGCCAACGCTTCATGGCTCTCGGCGGGGCCATCCGGTACGTACCCGACGCCGTGGTCGTCCACGAGCTGCCCTCGGGCCGACTCCGCAGGCGCTACCTCGTGCGCCGCTTCTACGCCCAGGGTCGGTCAGACTGGCTGCTCGAGCGAGACCTCCTCATCACGACACGCACCGGAGGAGCTGGCGCGGCGTGGTGGAACCTCACTGAGGTCGTGGGAGAACACTTTCGGGCAGCGATGGGGAACCACGACGAGAAGGGCGGCCGGCCGTTCGACGGTTTCCGGGCCTTCTGCGAGCTGGCGCGGGTCGCCGGGATCCTGAGGGAATCAGTGGCCTTCAAGACCGGACGGGGCACCAGCCTTCCCTTCCGTGCCCCCGTTCAGACAACCGAGGCGCCGGCACGGGTCACGACCGCTGCGAATGCGGATCCCGGTGCAGGAGGGCCTTGAAGCCCTTGACGCCGCGCCGTGCGGCATGACCAGCGCCTCGCGGCAACACGACCCCAGTCAGTGCCTTGCCGAGGCTGATGTTGAGGCCAGGCCCGGTGACGGCCGAGAACATCACGGCCGGCGCAAGTCGAGCGCCGCGAACGAGGCGGCGGGCGGCCAGCCGGAAATCGTCCTCGTCGAAGGCGTCGACGGATCCGACGAACTCGTCTCGAGCCCGGATGATCCGTATCGCCTCGAGGCGGTCTCGACCGTCGAGCCTGTTGGCAAAGCGCTGCCTGATCTCAGCGTGGACAAGGCCCATCCCGGGTGCATCGCGCGAGGGGCCGTGGGTCCTCTTGTCCAGCACCACCCAAGGGATGAAGGTGGCCGGCTCGTCGGCCATCCGAAGCCACAGTTCCTGGTCCTCCGCCAGAGCCATGGTGGTGTCGAAGCCACCCGCACCCCGGAGGCGGTCGGCGCGGAACAGCATCTGGCCTGTGATCGCGACCCAGCCGGCGAGCACCTCCCGCCACGCCGGGCGAGTGACATACCAGGGCGGGTGCGGGGTTCGCTTGCGACGGCCCCCGGCGTCGAAGTCGGCTTTGGCACCGACGGCGGCGAAGGCGCCCGGCCGAGCACTCAGAGCTGCCGACAGCCGGCCAAGGGCTCGGGGGTGGAGAAGGTCGTCATCGTCGAGAAACAGCACGTACGGAGTGGCGACCCGCGCCAGCCCGAGGTTCCTGGCCGCGGAGCGCTCCAGGTGTTGAGCACATCTCACCGTCTGCACCCGGGGGTCGGGCATTGTCTCCAGCCACGCCTGGGTTCCGTCCGAGGAGGCATCGTCCACGACGACGAGCCGCCATTCCTGAAGACGCTGGCCGACGACGCTCGCCACAGCCTCCCGCAGGAAATCGAGACGGTCCCTCGTCGGGATGACCACCGTCACGACGGCATCCGCTCGATCGTGCCTATCGGCGAGAGACGAGCCCGATCCGTTCCCGAATCGGCGGTCGAGCATCCGGATACTCCTCTGCGGCTCTCGGGTGGTGTGGCCTCCTGGGACGACAGGTCGCCCCGAGGGGGGGAAGTAGTGCGCGAGTCAGACTTCGGTGTCTGGAGGCGGTTTCCCTCCCACCAGTCGAGCTCCCGGCCGCCCATGTTGGCCCGGACGGTACGGCGCGGTAGATGACCGCTCGAGTACTCCTCGATGGTCGCTGCCTCGGGAGCGATGCCAGTTTCCGAGGGGTCGGGAGCTATGCGCGGCAGCTGATCAAGCGGTTGCCCGACCAACCCGGCATTTCAGTTGTGGCCCTGGTCCTGCCCGGCACCGCGTTGCCTCCGGGTGTCGACAGCGCGGTGGTCCACAGGCGAGCGCCAGGACGGCTTGCCCCCCTGGAACGTGACCTTCGCCTCCCATTCGAGCTGCGGAAGGTCGACCATGACGTCTTCCACGAGCCGACACCCGACCCGCCCCTTCATGCCAGTGGGCCCTGGGTACAGACGCTGCACGACTTGATCCCGTTGGTCTATCCCGATCCCGGGCTGGCGGCCGAGCGTCGCCGATGGCGAGTCGTCGGCCGCCGTTACCGGAACGCCGACCAGGTCATCGCTGTGTCGCGTTACACCGCTGACGAGGCGATAAGACTTCTCGATCTCGATCCAGCTCGCATCATCGTGTCCCACCATGGGGTGGACGCCGCCTTCTACCCCGACGAGACCGCGCCTGACGACGACCCGCCCTACGTCCTGATCGTCGGCGAGTACTCGCTGCGCAAGGGCTACGGGGAAGCGTTCGAAATGATCGCCGCGCTCGCTGATCTCGGCTACCCACACCGCTTGAAGGTAGGCGGTCGGATCGCCCCGTGGGTCGCCCCAGCGGTCACGGCGGCAGTTGAACACGCCCCGCGCCCTGATCGAATCGACGTGCTGGGATTTGTCGACGACCTACCTGACGCCTATCGGCGAGCGGACGTGTTTCTCTCTACGAGCCGTTACGAGGGCTTTGGACTCCCGGCTCTCGAGGCGATGGCTTCCGGTACACCCGTCGTTGCCTTCGCGAATAGCGCTATCCCCGAGATAGTCGGCGACGGTGGCCTCCTGGTCCCCGACGGGGATGTCCCCGCCATGGTGGATGCGGTGAGGTCGCTGGTAGACAACAGGAGTCGGCGAGACGAGATTCGGCTGAGCGGCTTGCACCGGGCCGAGCAGTTCAGCTGGGAGCGAAGCGCCGCCTTGCACGCCGAGGCGTACCGGAGCGTGGGTGGCTGAGCGCCGAGGAGCCCGAGCGATCAGTAACCGAGGCGCTCGAGCGAGCGGGGGCGGCGCTGCCAGTCCTTGTCGACCTTGACGAACAGCTCCAGGTAGGCCCCAGGCTCGAGTTGGGCCCGCACCGCCTCCCCAACCGCCTTGAGGACGGCGCCTCCCCGGCCGATGACGATCCCCTTCTGAGACTCCCGCTCGACGAGGATCTCGCAGCGGATGCGTGGCCACTCCCACTCGGTGACCCGGCAGGCGATGGAGTGGGGCAGCTCCTCGCGCGCGTGAACCAGTAGCTGCTCGCGGACCAGCTCGGCGACCCACACGGCCTCGGGGATATCGGCCGCGACGTCCGGTGGGTAATAGGCGGGTCCCTCGGGCATCCGGGACACGAGGGCTGCGACGAGCCCGTCGACGCCCTCGCCGGTGACTGCCGAGACGGGCCGGTACTCGGCCAGCTCGAGCCCGGCGGCGGACTTGAGCTGCCCGAGCACCTGGGCGGGCGAGGCGATGTCGATCTTGTTCACGACAACGATGGAGTCAGGCGGCACCTGCGCAGCCACGAAACGGTCGCCCCTTCCCAGGGGCGCGGTGGCGTCGAGCACCAGCACGACCACGTCGACGCCGTTGATCGAGTCGGCAGCGAGGTCGTTGAGGCGCTCGCCGAGCACGCTGCGGGGCTTGTGGATGCCCGGGGTATCGACGAGGACCACCTGAGCCCCCGGTCGGTTGAGCACGGCCCGGACTCGCAGCCGCGTCGTCTGGGGCTTGTCCGACATGATCGACACCTTGGTCCCGAGGATGCGGTTGACGAGGGTGGACTTGCCCACGTTGGGTCTTCCGACGAGGCCGGCGAACCCGGTTCGCATGTGCCTCCCTATTCCCGGGATTTGTCCGCCGCCTCGGCGTGGTCACCGGGCAGCTTGGCGATCCGGACCCGACCGATGCGCCGACCCTGGATCTTCTCGGCAGCCAGCCGGTGGCCGTTGGCGTCGACGCTCTCGCCCTCGGTCGGCACGTGGCCGAGGAGGCTGAACACCAGTCCCCCGACGGTGTCCCAATCCCCGTCTGGAAGCTCGGCGTGGAGGAACTCGTTGACCTCGTCGACGGGCATCCTCGCGTTGACCCGGTACTCGCCGTTGGCCAGGGGCTCGATGGCGGGTTCTTCGACGTCGTACTCGTCCACGATCTCGCCGACGAGCTCCTCGATGAGATCCTCGAGGGTCACGAGGCCGGCCGTCCCTCCGTACTCGTCGATGACGATGGCCATGTGGAACTTCCCGTCCTGCATCTCCCGCATGAGCTCGGCGATCCGCTTCGTCTCGGGCACGAAGTGGGCCTCCCGCACCAGGTTCCGCACCGGGGTCTCATCTCGGTCGTCGAGGTCCGCCCGCATCAGGTCCTTGGCGTAGACGATGCCGATGACGTCGTCGATGTTGCCGTCATGGACGGGAATGCGGCTGTAGCCGGCTCGCATGGCCACCTCGATGACTTCGGAGACTGGGTCGCTGGCTTCGGCGGCCACGATGTCGGGTCGGGGGACCATGACCTCCCGCACCACGGTGTCGCCGAACTCGATGATGGAGTGGATGAGCGCTCGCTCCTCGGTCTCGATGACGTCCGCCTCCTCGGCCACGTCGGCCATGGCCAGGAGCTCGCGCTCGGAGACGTAGGCGTCAGGACGACCCTTGCCGCCGGGAAGGATCAGGTTGGCGAGGCCGATGAGGATGCCCGAGAGCAGGCGCACGGGCGGGAACCGGATCAGGGCCGACACGATCGGCGCCGCGAAGAGGGCCGCTCGGTCCGGGTGCTGGACTGCCCAGTTCTTGGGCACCGCCTCGGCGAGGACGAAGATGACGGTCACCTCGAACACGGTGGCCAGCGCAACGCCGAGAGCGCCGAACAGGTGCTCGGAGACCACACCGACCAGGGTGGCGGCGACCAGCTGGCACACGAGCACGAGCAACAGGACCGGGTTGAGGAAGCGCTCGGGGTTCTCGACGAGGCGGGCGAGCCGGCGAGCACCTCGGCGACCCTCCTCCTCGAGGCTCACCGCCTTCACCCTGCTGGTGCGGACGAGGCTCGTCTCGGCGAGGGCCAGCACGGCGGCGAAGAGGAGCAGGACCACGATGGCCACTGCGAGCACAGAGTCGGTCGTCTCCCACCCGGTGGCGGCGAGCAGCACAGTCACGCCTCTGCCGACGACGAGGCTCCGGACGGTCCTCGCCGCTGGTAGCGGTCGAGGAGCTCGCGCTCTCGCCGCTCCATGGTCGTCGCCTCCTCCTCGTCGACGTGGTCCATCCCCAGGAGGTGGAGAATGCCGTGGACTACGAGGAGCGCAAGCTCGTCCTCGTAGGTGCCGGCGTGGTCGGGCGCGTTGCGCCAGGCCACCGAGGGACAGATCACCACGTCGCCGAGTAGGCTCGGCATGTCGGCGGGCTCCGATGGGACCCAACCGGGACCGGTGCCACCCGAGTCGGGCGAGCGGCCACTCTCGACCGGCTCTTCGTCGATGGCGAAGGCCAGCACGTCGGTTGGCCCTTCCTCGCCGAGGAATCGCTGGTTGAGCTGTGCCATGTCCTCTTCCTCGACGAAGAGGACCGACAGCTCGGCGTCACCGGCCACCCCCTCGGCGGACAGGACGGCCTCGGCCAGGCCCATCCACTGGGAGGGCTCGACCGGACGGGTCGACTGCTCGTCTGCGACGAATACCTCGATGGCCACCCTCGCCAGCTGCCCCTCTCAGCGAGGTCCGGCCGAAGCCGGACCGGATGCCCGCTCGCGCACGGGCTCAGGCGCCACCTCGCGGGGCGACCCGTTGTCGGGCGGTGTCGTCCGGGTCGATCCCGCGGAGGGGCCGGTTGCTGACCAGCGGCCGGCTTGACCCGTCCCGCCAAGCCGCTCGTAAGCGGAGACGATGTCAGCCACGATGCGGTGACGAACCACGTCGCGCTGGTTGAGCCACACGAAGGCCAGGTCATCGATGCCGCCGAGAATCCGGTCGAGCCCGACCATCCCTGAGCGCCCTCCCGCCAGGTCGACCTGGGTCACGTCGCCGGTCACGACCGCCTTTGAGCCGAAGCCGATCCGGGTGAGGAACATCTTCATCTGCTCGGGGGTGGTGTTCTGGGCCTCGTCGAGGATGATGAAGCTGGAATTAAGGGTCCTACCCCGCATGAACGCCAAGGGAGCCACCTCGATGGTGCCCCGGTCCATGAGCCGCTGCATCGCCTCCGGCTCGAGCATGTCGTAGAGGGCGTCGTAGAGCGGGCGGAGGTAGGGGTCCACCTTGGCCATGAGATCGCCCGGCAGGAAGCCGAGCCTCTCCCCCGCCTCGACCGCGGGGCGGGTGAGGATGATCCGGTTCACCTGCTTGGCCTGGAGGGCCTGCACGGCGAGGGCCACGGCGAGATACGACTTCCCGGTGCCGGCTGGACCGATGCAGAAGGTGATCACGTTGTCGCGGATCGCGTCGGTGTAGCGCTTCTGGCCGGCGGTCTTGGGCCGGACGGTCCGGCCTCTGGCCGACCGCAGGACCTCGGCGCTGAGCACCTCCGAGGGCCGCTCGTTGGCCTTGACCATGTCGATGGTCCGGCCCACGTTGACTGCGTCGAGGCCGTGGCCCTTCTCCAGCAAAAGGACGAGCTCCTCGAAGAGGCGGCCCACCCGCTCGGCGTCCTCGCCTTCCACTGTGATCTCGTTGCCTCGCACCAGGATTCGGGCTCCCCCGAAAGCCCCCTCAACGAGGCGCAGCAACTCGTCGCGCTGCCCCAGGAGGCCGACCATGAGATGGTTGCCGGGAACGAGGATCTTGACTTGGGTCGAGGACACAGGTATCCGCCACGAGGCTACCAGCGGGGCGGGGCGAAGGCGGCGCTCTAGACGGGTGACCAGGCCTCCGGGACTGAGCTCATCGACTGTACGTCACGATGCGGATATCCCCCCTCTGACCAGCGAAGACGTGGCCATCGCGCTGGGCGAACGCCAACGCCGTCAATTTCGCGGCACCGGCCCGCCACGGCCAAGGAGCGAAGACATCTGATCTTGACGCTGTATGCCTCGTCGAGCCAGATGTTATGACTGGCCATGCGGCCGACACCGACAACGGCCGTTGCCACCATTGGTCCGCCCACGCCGACCCACTGATGTGGCGACACCCCGTCGCCGGGCGCGAGGCCGGGTCCCGGCCAGCTTCGAACTCTCGGACACCTCGGTCGGCACCCATCAGCCTGGCTCCCCAGTCGCCTGGACGGATGCCGAGCAGTTCGACGCCGTGACACAGATTCCTTTTCGCCCGCCCGCAATGGCCGACCGGCTAGACAGGTCTTCGACGCCGCTGTCTCCGGACGGTAAAGCGGGCCAACCCGCCCAGTCCTGTCACGAGAGCCAGGGCGGCGAGGACCGTCTCCCCGAGATGGTCACCTGCGACCGAACCGTCGTGAAAGATCCGGAGGCCGACCAGGCCCGTCGAGACTCCAGACTGAGGCCCCAGCGAGTATGGACGCGACAACCCGGCCCCAAGTGACCCAATGCCGCTGCCCTCGGGCGGGCCACCGCCCTCGGCGGGGACACCAGACGTCGCAGCGGCCGTCGCGGGCCGGGCGGTCCCCTGTCGCGCGTCGGGCAGACCACCGGTCACCGTCCCGACGGCTGGCGGGGTGCGCGACCGAGGGACACCTGCTCCGGGCGTGGTGATCGGCGCGGGAAACGCAACCGCTTGCTCGCCGATCAAGCCCTCTGCCGGCTTGCCCTCCGGGCTCCGCAGATCACCGTTGTTCCACGCCCACCAGGTCACGCCGCCCCACCACGGCTGGCCGACAAAGGTGTTGAGGAGTGCCTGATAGGCGCGGGCCTGCAGGCCAGGGTCGTTCGTGGTGGTCGTGCTGTTGCAGCACGGATTCTCAGCGGCGTGGCTGCCCGCCTCGTATCCCACCTCTCCGAACACGATCGGCTTTCCCCATCGTTGCGCCTGACCCGCGACCTCGGCGAAGGCGTCGGCGCCCCCATAGGACTGCCAACCGGCGTCCAGCTGGGTCAGCGTCGGACTCGCTTCGCTCGAGAGCGGAAAATAGGCGGATATAGCGACAAAGTCGACTGCATCGCCGAAGTTGAACCGCCCCACCTCACGCCAGTCCTCCTCGTAGCCGAGGGGTCCGCCGAAGTGTTGTCTGGCCGAGGCGATGACCTGATGCCACTGGTCCAGGTAACCGTCGGAGTCGATCATCTCGCTGCCGACGTAGAGAAGAGACATGCCAGTCTGCTGCGCCAGGTCCGCATAGTGATCGATCATCGTCCGGTAGCTGGAGAAGAACGCCGCCGGGTCCGGAGGGTTGTAGTACGCGCGCCAGGTGGTCGTACCCAGGACGAACTTCGGGGTCAGCGTGACCCTCAGCCCGGCTTGGCGAGCCTCCTGAGCGGCGGCGATCAGGTCAGCGTCCGAGTCCGTGATGCCCGGCGCCGGTGCGATGGAGCTCGAGGATTGGCTCGGGACGACCCACCACACGTCGAATGACACCGTGTTTGCTCCGTCGGCCTTGATCCGCTGGAACTCCCCCGAAGAGCCGGCGATGGGCTGGTTCTCGGTGAGGAACGACACACCCGTCATCCGATTGGCCGTGGCGTTGGCGACCGCGTTCGCCGGTCGGGCCGGCACCATGACCACGATCGTGAGAACGCCGAGGGCCAAGACGACCCCACGGAGCAGGAAACGGCCCCCAGACACCGAAACTGACTATACAGAACCCTCTCATTTCCGAGCGACGGGCCATCAGCGAGCAACCACACCACTCATGACCTCGGCGACGGCCTCAGCGACAGCTCGCCCGGCGAGGGATGCCCTCGTCGCCGTGGCGTGTGTCGTTCCGCGCCGCCCGGGCTGCTTCGCGCAGCATCCCGGCAGCCCGGGCCAGCTCACAGATTGCCCGGAGAGCCACCGCTCGCTTCCAGATGCGCTCGTTCCAGGCCAGCCTGCCGATGTAGGCGATCCGGGGCCACGCCAGCTCCACGACACCGTCGAGAAAGGTGTCGGCCAGCACCTGGCGGTCCAGCTGCCAGTCAGAGCGCCCCTGGGCGTACATCCGGCGGAGGATGTAGCGGCGCCGCAGGCGAACCCGGGGCATCTCGTGCACCACGACTGCGCCCGCGACGTACCTGATCGGCCCGACCCGAGCCATGAACCGGCGACACAGATCGACGTCTTCGTTGGTCAGGTAGACACCCCTCCGCGGCCCGAGGTCCACGTCGAACCCGCCAACCGATCGCAACGCCTGGGTGAGGAAGGCAGCGTTGGCGGTGAGGACCCACTCATCGCTGGTGAGGTCGCGGTCTGCGGGACCGAGGTCGAGCTCGGCCAGGTAGCCGGCCATCCAGTCGCCGTTGAACCATTTTGGAAGCGGCGCCGAGCGATCCAGCTCGACCCTCCCGCCGGCGCCCTGGCACGTAGCTTGGAACAACGGAGCCACGAGCCGCCGGAGCCAATCCGCTTCGGGAACGACGTCGTCGTCGAGAAACGCGATCACGCCACCTGTCGCCTCAGCGATTCCCCGGTTGCGGGCGCGGGATGCACCCGCCTCCTCCTCCCGTACAAGGCGCACAGGAACGGGGAACATGCGGGCGACCGTCGTCGCCGTCTCCGCGCTCGCTCGGGCGTCGTTGTCGACCACCACGACTTCCCAGGGCGCGCCGGGGTCGAGCTGACCAGCCAATCCGTCGAGCGCGCGTCCCAGGCTCTCCGTGCGACCACGGGTCGGCACCACGACCGTGATGCGGGATCCAGGGGAGGCGGACACAGCGAAACCGTACAGCTGGACAGCGGGAGGACCGATGCCTCCTCCGATGGGGGGATGGGAACCCACCCGTGCCCGCGGCGGCGCCCGACCATGGCCTCCGGGTGGGATCGAAGCGTGAGCTCCCCCGACGACGTCGAGACGGTGTCGGGCGGATGACCCTCGCGAGCTCGCCGCCCTTTGCCCGTCGGTCTGCCCGGAGCTTGCTCAGATCTCCGGTGCGCTCGCCGGGGTGGGCCTGGAGCCTTCCGCTCGTGGTGGCGGGCGCCGTCTACCTCTTCTCCGCCTCGAGGCTCCAGACCGCGATCAGTGGGCTGATCGCGGTCGGGGTCGTAGTGCTGGTGGCCAGGGCCCCCGCAGTCGGGCTGCTTTCGCTGGTCGCTCTTCTGCCATTCCAGCAGGCCATCCTGGCCTTCCTCTATCACTCTGGAGCGCCGTCAGGCCTCGTACGAGCGCTTGGGGGGTGGAAGGAGACCGTCGTCGCGGGGCTCGTGCTCGCGGGCGTCAAGGGCTTCAGGGCCAGCGGACGCCGCCTGGACGCCCTCGACCTACTGGCCTTGGCGTACATCGCAGTGGCCACCGCCTATCTCGCCGCGCCGAGCCTGCTCGTGCTGGGGTCAGCTGGAGCACCACCCTCGATGTCCGTCCGGCTGCTCGCCTGGCGGGCCGACACCCTCTTCGTCTTCGCCCTGCTGGCAGCGCGCCACGCCCTCATCGGTACGTCGGCCAGGCGCAGTTTCATCAAAGTGGCCCTTGTCGCTGGCGCTGTCGTAGCTGGCATCGGCTGTTTCGAAGCGCTCGACACCAACAGCTGGAACCACTTTGCCGTGTACACACTCGGACAGCCGAGATATCAGGCCGCGGTCCTCCACACCACCTACTTTCCCCTCGGCATGTTCAATGTCGAGATCAAGCAGACGATCGCTGGTCACGCCTTGACAAGGGTCGGATCAGTCTTCTTCTCGCCGCTCACCCTCGGCTTCTATCTGGTTCTGATCCTGGGCCTGGGTGTCGCTCTCGCTGCCCGGGGACGCGCCAAGCTGCTGAATCTTGCTATCGCTCTCGCCGCTGGTTGTCTGCTCGCCACGATCACGAGGAGTGCCATCCTCAGTGGCGCCGTCGTGCTGATCCTCGCCCTGCTACCCGAGCAAGCCCTGCGCCACCATTCACAGCACAGTCGCAAGGTCCGGTTCGCGATCGTCGCTCTCGTCGGGCTCATCGCGCTCGCGCCCGTCGCGATCGCTACAGGAGTTTCCAACCGCAGCTCGGCTGCGTTGTCCGGGGGGGCGGATGCCACGGATCACGTCTCGTCAACCACGAAGGGGCTTCAGAGCCTCGCCTCACACCCCCTCGGGCTCGGCATCGGCACCGCACCCGGCGTGGGCAACCGCTTCGACGTGTCCGGACAACTCACCTCCGAAAATTCTTACCTGCAAGTCGGCAACGAGCTCGGCATTCCTGAGCTCCTGATCTTCATCGCCCTCCTGTTCCTCGTCGTTCGCCGCCTCGGGAGGGCCGAGTCGGCCGACGACGACAGAGCGCCACTTGCCCGGGGGATCCGGCTGGCGGCCCTCGGGCTCGTGGTCGGTGGGCTGTTTCTGCACGTGTGGCTGGACTTCAGTCTCGCCATCAGCCTGTGGGGTGGTGCCGGCGTCGCCATCGGCACGGCCGAACGACTGGAATCCCGGGGCCGGGAGCCGAACCCTGCCCCTGTCCAGAGTCCCAACGGCGCGTTGACCGTCTCGAGACCGAGCAAGTAAAGTCCCGCCCTCACGACGAGCCCGATAGCTGGGGAGGCCCGCCAAAGTGCTGGTACATCGCCGCGACATACGCCGCTACCTACGCGGCTCGACCTCCCGCATCGTCGTGGGCGTGGCCCTCATGATCCCGTTTCCCTCCTTGTCGAACCTGCTCGGGGCAGTCTCGCCGTCCACCTCGCCAAGTGTCAGCCGCGTGACCCCAACGAGCGGCTTGGTCTCTGGCGGGACGCCAGTGACCATCTATGGCAGCAATTTCCTTGGTCCCGCCAACGCATGCGCCTCCCAGAAGGCAGTGTTCTTTGGCGCTGATCCGCAATACGGTTATCCCATTACGGCGACCAGCTTCCAGGTCGTATCCAACACGGAGATCATTGCCGTTGCGCCGCCTGATTATGGCGGCCGCGTCGATGTCCAAGTACACAATCTCTGTGGCACCAGCCAGCCCACTCCGAGCGGCGACTCGTTCACTTACACCTACGACGATGCCCATCAGTGCTTATCGGGCACATGCCAGGTAGCGGTCGACGGCACCAGCGAGCTTGGTCCCGTCGGCCACATCGCCAATGGCTACAACAGCGGATACAACACCGACGCTGGCACGAAGATCCCGCAGGGCGTCCCTGCCATGATGGCGGCCTTGCACCCTCAGTCCTGGCGACTCGGTGGAGGCCTCGAGCCCGCCGGCCAATTCTGGCTCGCCCGCAACTCCGGGGCGGCGGTGAGCGACCTGCTCGAGACCGACTGGCGAAACGCTGGCGGAACGATCGCTCCGTGGTTGGAGCTTCCGGTCTTCTCGAACTTCGTACGCCAGGACGTTCAACAACGGGAGAAGGCCGGCACCGCGCCAACATACTGGGATGTATGGAACGAGCCCGACGACACTGGAACTGTCAACCAGTATCTATCGCTGTATCAGGCCGCCTACCAGGCCATCAAGGGTGTCGACCCAAATGCTCAGGTCGTCGGTCCGAGCATCGGCTACTTTCTGACCCTACCCGGCGGAAATGGCAACAATCCCGGCGGCGATCTGGACCTGACCACGTTCATATCCTTCGCCACCAGTCATGACCTGAGGTTCGCCGCCATCGCATACCACGATGAGGGCGAGTCGCCGCCGTCGGGGACCTGGGGCGTGCCCCGAAACAATTACACGCCAAGCACCCTGGGCGCGGATGTGGAGACTCTCCGCTCGATTCTGGCCAAGTACCCGAATCTCGGCAGTCCGAAGGTCTTCGTAGACGAGTACGGCCCTGGGTACTCCATACTGACCCCGGGCGGGATGGTCGGCTCGTTCGCCTCACTGGAGTCAGCCCGTGTCGACGCGGCCAATCTGACCTGCCGAAGCCCCCAGGACTGCGACACGATGATGGACGGTCTGTTCACGATCGCTGGGACCCCACAGATGCCGTACTGGGTCGTCGACGACTATGGCAACCTGAGCGGCCAGCGTTTGGCCACAACGAGCTCAGGAACCAACTTCAGCGCCCTGGCGACGAGAAACGACGCCAGTAGTCAGATCCAGCTGATGGTCGGCCGTCACGATGCGTGCGGCAGCCCACCCCGGCCGTCCCTCGGCGCGGGGCTTCCCGACATGACGTGTCCCGAATTCCAGCCCGCCGTGCACCCGCCCGTCTCAGCGTCGCTCAGCGTTGTCGATCCTTACCCCGGCGAACGGGTCCAGGTCACTGTGTCTCCGCTACCCAACTCCGCCCACAATCCGGACGGCGCCAACCCTGTCCAGCAGCCCCCTGGCCCGACGACCACCACCCTGCCCGTGGCCAGCGGCAGGGTGTCCATTCCACTCGCCACAGTTGGCGATGGAGACGCATACGACGTCGTCATCAATCCGGCACAGTGAAAGCACGCCCCCGAACCGGGAGGGCAGCTCTCACGATCCCGAGGCTAGGGGGAGGGAAATAGCCGGAGAGCAGAGACCATTGTGCAGCGTCCTCTGACTCTATCGCCGACATATCGGGCATGCGCCAACTGACCCGGTCATTGGCGCAGCCGTGGCTGCAGTCGGTGATGTCCAGGGGATAGTCCGGCGACTCGCCGGGTCGGCGGCACACCGCCTGGATGGGCGCCTGCTCGGCCGAAGAAGCGGTCACGATGACCGCCCGAGCTCGTTCTCGATCTCACTCGACTACGCCGTCGATCCCATCCCCCGCGCTAGCCGGCGGCAGCATCCGTCGGAGAGGCGACCTGGACCGGCGGGCTCTCGTTGAGGGAGAGCTCCGCGCCCAAGTCGACCAACCCCTTTGCCTCGGGGCGACCAGAGACGTAGAAGAGCAACGACGGCGGCGAGGGAGCCAGGTCTGCGTAACGCTCGGGAGAGACCATGGCGACGCCGGCCGAATAGGAGCCGGTGCCGAGGGTGAGGCGCATGCGCGCCTCTATGGACGCCCGCTGTCCTGCCTCGAAGCGGACGCCCTCCATGACTCGGGGGATGGCGTGGATCAGCACGCCGGACTCGGAGACGAGCGTGAAATTGACCACCGGATCCTCGACCGGCCGCTGGAAGCCGAGACTCGCTCTGAACACCACCTCGTCTCCGGCAGGAACGTGCGCCGTCGGACGACCGTCGGGTCCGAGGAGCTCAAAATTCTCGAACCGGGCAGATGGATCGTCACCGGTCGAAGGACGCTCCATCGAATCCGGGTCGGCATTGCGGTAGCTGCCAAGCAGCTCGTGGTAGACGGACAGCGCCTCGTCGGTGGGCCCGTCGAACCGTATGCCACCGTCGCTGGCAACCAGACATCGCGGGCACATCAGGCGGATCGCGTTGAGGTTGTGGCTTACAACGACGATCGTCGTGCCTCGGTCCTTGATCTCCATCATCCGCTCGAAGCACTTCATCTGAAAGCCCAGGTCCCCGACGGCGAGGACTTCGTCCACGAGCAGAACGTCGGGCTCCGCAGTGACCGCGACGGAGAATCCGAGACGTATGAGCATTCCCGACGAGTAGAATTTCACCGGAGTGTCGACAAAATCACCGATCTCGGCGAACTCGATGATCTCATCGAGTCGCTCGTCGATCTCCACGCGCGGGAGACCCAAGATCGTTCCGTTCACGTAGATGTTCTCGCGGCCGGTTAGCTCTTGATGGAAGCCGACACCGACCGAGATCAGTGGCGCGATCCTCCCACGAACAGCGACGCTGCCTTCGGTCGGTGCCGTCACCCCCGCCAGCATCTGTAGCAGGGTCGACTTTCCCGACCCGTTGCGGCCCACGATGCCGATGCACTCTCCCCTCGCCACCTCGAAGTCGGCACCACGCATGGCCCAGAGGCGGCTGCGACGGGTTCGCGAGCGAAGCGCCAGGATCCGACTTACCAGCATTGGCGCGTCCTGGTACTTGACATACCTCTTGCCGGCGGACTGGACGCTGATGGCGGGCGGGACGGTCACAGCAGGTCGGCGAACACGCGGTTGTAGCGGCGATGGACGAGCAGGCCTGCAGCCAATAGTGCAACTGTCCAGCCCACGCACACGAGGACGCTCGACACCCAGTACGCGTCGTAGCCAGTCGTCGCCGCACGCAATAGCACGACCATCCCCGTCGCGGGGTTGATGGACAACAGATGGCCATAGGCGTGGGCCCGGGCGAGCGAGTAGAAGCACGGGGTGACGTAGAACCAGGCGATGAACGCAGCTTGGACTATGTAACGGATGTCACGTGAGTACACATGGAGCCCAGAGAGCAGGAGCGAGAACCCGGTCGCCAAAGCGATCATCAGCAGGGTGCCCGGGATGAGCCAGGCAAGCCGAGCGGTCAAGGGCACGCCTGTCAGGAGGCAGACCACGACGAGGATGGCCGCGCTCAGGAAGAACGCATACAAATTGGCGGCCACCTTGACCAAGGGCAACACCGCCCGCGGGAAATAGATCTTCGATGACATACTCGAGCCGTCGACGATCGAGGTCGACCCCTGCTGCACAGCCAGGCTGAAGTAGCTCCATCCCAGCATCGCCGTCAGCACGAACACCGGGTAATGCGGGACGTTGCCGATCTTCACGATCTTCGTGAACACGAGGACGAGCACGGCGGTCTGGATCAGCGGGACGCCCACGGCCCACGCCAGACCGAGGGATGCTCGACGGTAGCGGACGAAGAAGTCCTGGCGGGCCAGCATGATCAGCAGCGACCTCGCGCGCCAGGTCTCCACCAAGAGCTCCCGCACCGGCGTCGACTCCCCCTGGAGCTCGAAGCCGGGAACGAGCGACGTGCTCATTGCGTCCCCGCCGGCGAGATGACCGTCGCGCTCATGGCACCGGACCCTCTACGAAAGGCACCTCGAAGACCTTGTCGTGAGCGATGGGTCCGTGCCCGAAATAGCCGCCCTCACCGAAGAGCTCCCCGTGATCGGACGTGACCACGACCCAGGTGTCGCTAGGGACGACATCGAACAGGCGGGCGAACACTCCATCCAGGTAGTCCACGGCGCGCACCTGGCGGCACCGGAGACGGTCGAGGTCTCCTTGACTGAAGAACGGTGCCTGCTCTTCCCCGTCCGGCCCGGCATCGGCGGCCCCAAGCTGCCTGACGACCCCATGCACCCCGGGGACGTGGGGCCATTCCTCGGGTTGCTCGTCAGGCAGCGCATACGGGTAGTGGGTCTCGCCGACGTTCAGCAGGTGGAACGACGGCTGTTCGGGGTCGAACTCCATCCGGTCGAGCATCGCCGACATGTCGTTGTGACTCGGCATGAGCTCGTAGGTGTCGAAATCGCGGTTGATCGGTGTGTGCCGGTTGAGGACTGGCATCGACACCATGGCGTGGGTCCGATAGCCCAGGCCCTGCTTGAGGAACGTCGGAAGGAACAAGGACGGAAGCAGGGACTTGAACTCGACGCCACCGACTCCGAGGCGGTCGGCGTAGCGGCCCAGCTCGGCCTTGTAGCAGTCGGAGGCGTAGACGCCCGATGGGCTGGTATGGGGCAGCAGCCCGATGAGAAGGTTGTAGTGAGAGGGCGCCGTCCACGATGCATAGCTCCAGCGCCGCTCCACCGGCCCCAGTCGAGCCAGATTGGTAGGCGAGGCCTCCAGCCAGGAGTCATAGCGGAGACTGTCCAGGACGACCATCACGAGGTTGCGAGCTCCGGAACGGGCCCGCGGAGCATCGCCGGACCTTGTAGCTTCCTCCGTCAGTCCGCCCATCGACTTCGGGGAGCCCTTACCCCGTCGGGTCAGCATTCCCAGCCGTCTCCGGACGTGCGCCGAGGCTCCACGATCATGCACAGAGGTTCGCCGACGGCGCAGCCCGATCCTCCCGGCTTGGATCCTCGGTGTGGGCGTGTCTCCAGACCTGGCCTGTCGGCGCGAGACTCGTACCCGGGGTGAGAAGGGAAGACCCGGTGTCGCGCGTGCTCATCATCACGAACATGTACCCCCCTCACCACTACGGGGGATACGAGCTCGCCTGCCACGACGTCGCGACGCATCTGCGCACTCGCGGTCACGAGATCCTCGTGCTGACGACGGTGTGGCGGGTACCCGGCGTCCGTAACGGGTCGGAAGAGAGCGAGGCGGCGATCTGGAGGGTCCTCGACTTCTACTGGGACGACCACCGGTTGCGACGCCCGGTGGTCCCCCGGCGGCTGGCTATCGAGCGGGCCAATCAGCGCCACCTCAGACGAGCCCTTGACTCGTTCTCGCCAGATGTGGTGTCGGTCTGGCACATGGGCGCCATGTCCCTGGGACTCCTCACGACCTTGGCCGACCACCGTTTGCCCGTCGTCTACCTGCTGGCCGACGACTGGCTGATCTACGGCCCCATGCTGGACGCCTGGGCCCGCCTCTTCGCCGACCGACCCCGCGTCGGGCGGGTGGTGAGGCGACTGACGGGGGTCCCCACCAATCTCCCCGACCTGCCTCGGACGGGACAGTTCTGTTTCGTGAGCGATTGCACCCGCCGTCGTGCCGACGAGCTCAGTCGCTGGCGTTTCCCCGAAGCAGCGATCGTGCCGCTCGGCGTCAACCTCGCCGATTTCCCGATCTCGGAGGGGCCCGCTGACGGCTCCTGGCGGTGGAGACTCGTCTACGTCGGCCGGATGGACGACCGCAAGGGGATCGACACCCTGATCCGGGCGCTGGCCCGGCTCCCAGTCGAGGCTTCTCTCAGACTGGTGGGTCGGGGGGACGACCGTTACCAGGACCACCTGATGCAGCTCGGCCAGGAGCTGGGCGTGGCGGACCAGGTCTGCTTCGGTGTAGCGGAACGCGCCGAGCTCGCGGGCGTGTACCGCGACGCCGATGTCGTGGTCTTCCCCAGCACCTGGGAGGAGCCCTTCGGCCTCGTCCCGCTCGAGGCGATGGCCTGCGCCACACCGGTCGTGGCCACCGGGACGGGGGGATCCGCAGAGTTCCTGGAGGACGGGGCCAACTGTCTCTACTTCGCTGCAGGCGACCCCGGCTCCCTGGCCAGTGCGATCCTCCGGCTGGCGGGGGACGGTGCCCTCCGGCACCGTCTCGTCCAGTCCGGGTTCCGCACCGCTGGAAGGCTGACGACCGTGCGGCTGGCCGAGGACATGCAGAGCCGGCTACATGCCGCCGCGGGCACTGCTCCTAGTCGATCCGAGGGACGGTCGTCCAGCTAGAGGATCGCCCGGTGCTCGCTCGAGAATGGCCCCGGCCAGACGCCGGGCGGGGGCCCGGACGCGATCGGCGATCGGTTCTTCCTGGCGATCATGAACAGATGGCATCCCAACCTGTTCACAAGGGGGATGCTCCGGGCCACGGACTCGATGACGTCCACGGCTCTCCGCCCAGGCTCCCCCTGTCCGTCAAGCCAGGCAGCGAGAACGCTCTGGGGGGGCGGGAACTCGAAGGTCGAGAAGTGGAACGTGTCCAGGCCCGAGGCGGCGAACATGGCCCGGGTCTCGCCTTGGATGTGGTGGGTATGAGGCAGGTAGAGGTCGGGCGAGCCCTCCGGGAGGATCTCCGGATCGACCCGCTCGGGCCATACCCATGGACGGAGCGAGATCAGGCTGGGGTGGTAGGCGCCGAGAGCCTTCTCTATCCAAGCGAAGAGATGGCTGAGGGGGGAGCGACACGGTACCTCGGAGGCGTTGTTGGTCGTCATCACGTAGACGCCCCCCGGTCGAAGGACCCGCGCCACCTCCCAGACCGCTCGCTCAGGCTGAAGAAGGTGCTCGATCACTTCGCTCATCACCACGACGTCGAACGAGGCATCAGGGAATGGAAGCCCTTCACCATTCCCGCGACAGAACTGGGTTCGAAGGCGCGAGGCCAGATCTCGGTGCTTCTTGGCTGCAAACGTGATGTGGTGGCCACCGAAGTCGAGACCCACGTACTGGGCGTCCAAATCCAGGTTGAGGTCCGCCACTAGTGCGGACCCGCAGCCGACGTCGAGGATCCGACCACCCGAAGGGACGTGCTGTCGGACCGCCTCGGCGACGAGCTCGTAGCGCATCTCGTGGCGATGACGGTGGTAGTCACCCCAAACGTCGAGCTCCTCTTCGACGGTAGGTACGCGCTCGTTGTAATGCCGGGTGAAGGCCTCCCAGTTCGCCGAGGCCAGCTGGTCGTACTCCCAAGCGGTTCGATCCTTGCCGGATCGACGGTACCGGGCATAGACGACGCTCCAGAGGGCTCCGAGGGCTGCGACCGCCGCGGCTCGCTGCCGGACCGAGGCCGCTGGCCGGAGAGCGACCCCCAAGAGGGCGGCGGGAACGGCAGAACGGAGCAGAGCCTTCGAGCGCTCGGTCACTCCCATCTTGTTCGCTGTCGGCCGACCATGTCCTTCCAGGCCCTAGGGGGAGAAGGTCCCCCATTTCCGCGCTCGATCGCCGTGCGCTCCGAGCAGGACAAAGGGGCGAGCGAGTAGAACGAGCGGGCTGTGGAAGCCGCCGCCGAGAGGGAGGAGTGCTCCAGGGGGAAGTCGGAGCCCAGGTCGTCGTCTGGCTGCGCTTCGCCAAGCGCCTGCGCAGCCACCCCTCGGGTCTCCGTGATCATCCCCGTCCGCAACCGCCGACTCCTTCTTCGCCGCGCCCTCGATGCGATGGCCGAGCAATCGCTGGCCGACCACGAGGTGATCGTGGTGGACGATGGATCGACCGACGGGGCCGGCGATGAGGTCCGAGCCGATGCCCGGCTCGGACGGCCGGTGCGATTGCTGTCGAGCGGCGGGACCGGTGCCATGGCAGCCCGGCGGGTCGGGGTAGAACAGGCCCGGGCCGACCTCCTCGCCTTCACCGACAGCGACTGTGAACCGGAACCCGGCTGGTTGGCCGCAGGGGTCGCCCATCTCGAGCGCGGCTTGGACGTCGTGCAAGGCGCTACCTATCCCACTCGCACGCCGGTCTGGCCGGAGCGCTCGATGTACGTCGAAGACGAGGATGGGCTGTACGCGACGTGCAACGTCTTCTACCGCCGGCAGGCCTTCGAGGCAGCGGGAGGCTTCGATCCGAGAGCCGAGGCACGGCTCGGCTTCCGCCCCGGCTCAAAGCTCCGAGGCACCGGTTTCGGGGAGGACACGCTCCTCGGGTGGAAGGTACGTCGTAGCGGCTGCAACGGGTTCGCCACCGATGCAGTTGTGAGGCACCACGTCTTCGAGATGGACCTGGCAGAGTCGTTCCGCCGGGCCTGGGCGGCTGGCGCCTTTCCGGCCCTTGTCCGGGAGGTGCCGGAGCTGCGCCGGACGCTGCTGTATCGCCGCTGGTTCCTCGAGAGTCCGTCTCGAGCGCTGCTCTACGGTGCCGCCGCCGCAATGGTGGGAGGCCGGACACGACTTGGGCTCGCAGCCGTGGCTGGTTGGACCGTGTCCCGGGCGTTCCCTGTCCTTCGTCGAGAGCCGACCTGGAGCCGGCGGACCAAGGTCCTCCCGGTCGACCTCGCCCTCGATGCCCTGATGGCTGCTGCGCTGGCCGTCGGAAGTGCCCGAGCGCGCACGCCGGTTCTCTGACGCCGTGCTGCTACAAGAGCAACGTCCGGTACTTCACCGACGATCCCGCCAACACCGCGATCTCCGACAGATCGGCCGCAAGAGCCATGGCCGTGACGGGAACCCAGTTCCGGGGCCGACATGGCATCGGATCCACCACGAGCCTGTAGCGGGCATACGGCAAGATCAGCAAGAGGCCTGTGCACCGCTTCACCGAGCCGGACCGAGCGAGAACCAGAGCGATCCCCACCAAGGCGAGGAGGGCCGGGGGGTGACTGGCCTGGTAGAACCACCGGCTGTGGAGGTAACGGCGCATGCCGGGATGACGCTTGACGGTCCGCACCAGGCCGGCGCGCCTCCTCATACCCCGCAGGTGATCGCGGTAGCTCGACGGGTGCACCTCGTGGTGGACCAGCGCTGCCGCCTCGAACGACGCTCGGGCTCCGGTCTCCTTGGCCCTCCACGCAAGGTCGGTGTCCTCACCGTAGATGGGGCCCCGTCTCCCCCCAGAGCGGGAGATGTACCGGAACCCCTCGTCGAAGCCCCCCAACTGTTCGAGCACCTCGCGCCGATAGGCGATGTTGCAGGTCTCGTACCGTCCCCCGTCCTCCCGCACCCAGAGCGTGTGCGCGAACGGTCCGCGGCTTGCCTCTCGTTCGGGAATGGGAATCGTCCGCCCCTGCACGAGCTCCACACGTGTCAGCCCGTCAACCAGAGCCTTCAGCCACCCTGGTTGGGGAACACAATCATCGTCGGTGAAGACGATCAGGCTTCCCCGGGCCGCCCGCCACCCTGCGTTGCGGGCCGAGGCGGGACCCACGTTGTGCTCCAGCCGCAATGGAGTCAGCGGGATCCGCGCGGAGGCAGCCAACTGGTGGAGGACCTCCCAGGTGCTGTCGGTGGACGCGTCGTCGACTATCACAAGTTCAACGGGTCCCACGCCTTCCTGGGTCCCTACCGCAGACACGAGTCGCGGCAGCATCTGCGCACGGTCACGGGTCGCGACCACCACCGAGACCACGGGCGTCAAGGACACGACCGACATTCTGGCAGCGCTGGCCTCCCCGGGTCACCTAGGGGTGAATAGCTTGCGCATCGCTCTGGTCCATCCCTTCTGCTGGCCCGAGGTTCGGAGAGGCGGTGAGCGGTACCTCCACGATCTGGCTTGGTACCTGGCCGGGGCGGGACACGAGGTACACATCATCACCGGGACAGAGCAGCCCTCTTCGGTGACGATCAGTGATGGTGTCACGATCCGCCGGTTTCGCCACCGTTCCAATCTCCCTGGCCTGTCTCGGCCGCTCGGAACCGAGGACAGCTTCGGCATGACAGCCCTGGGCGCCCTAGCTCGCCACCGTTTCGACGTCGTGCACGCGCTGACGCCGACCGCAGCGATCGCCTCTCGTCTCACCGGCCATCGGGTCGTCTACACAGTGCTCGGCCACCCCACCGAGGAGTGGCTTCGTCAACGGGGAGCCCGGCATCTGAAGGCATTCGTGGCGGCCGTGCGTCTCGCCAGCACGACGACCGCCCTCAGCCACTCGGCGGCAGGGCCCATCGAGTCCCTCACCCGTCGACGAGTCCAGATCCTTCCCCCAGGTGTCCGCACCGATCAGTTCACACCGGATCTCGCTCCACGGACTGGACCGGCTCGCGTCCTCTTTCCCGCCGACGCCTCCCAGGTTCAGAAGGGGTTGGACATCGCCCTCGCTGCCATTGGCCGCTTGCTGCCGCGGCGGCCCGATGTCCGGTTGCAGCTGGCGGGCCCTGGAGACTACCGCTGGGCGCTCGAGGACCCTGGCCCCCACGGGGTCGGTGTAGCAGCGCGCCGAGGCCTGCCCGTCACTGATGTCCTCGGAGTCGGTGAGCTCGCCGAGATGCCGAGCCGTTACCGTGCCGCCACCGTCACCATCCTGCCCTCGATCAACGAGGC
Organism: uncultured Actinomycetes bacterium; assembly: GCA_963717645.1. GTDB lineage: Bacteria > Actinomycetota > Acidimicrobiia > Acidimicrobiales > AC-9 > AC-9. The sequence continues at coordinate 32,913 of CAVQWQ010000035.1, forward strand.
CTTCGGCCTCGTCTTGGCCGAATCGCTGGCATGCGGGACACCCGCCGTGGGTAGCGCTGCCTGTGGGATCCCCGAGGTGCTCGACAGCTCGAAGATCGGGAGAACCGCCCCATACGGTGACCCCGAGACGCTTGCAGACGCCATCGATGAAGCGATCGACCTGGCAGCAGACCGAGCGACCCCGGCCCTTTGCGTCGCCCATGCCCGACGTTGGGGGTGGCAGGAGGCGATCGGGCCGGCCCACGAACGTGTCTACGAGAGCATCTTGGCGAACAGGAGACGCTCTACTTCGTTTCCCGAACGCAGCTAGAGGTAGCCGAGGGTCCGCATCCGGTCAGCGATGTCGTCGCTTTCGTCCGTCGACGCAGCCGCGCCATCTGTCGCCACCTGACCGGGGCCGGGACCGTCCTCCTCCGCCAGGGCGACCGCCGTCCGCAGGCTCGTCAGGGAGGGAAAAGCGGCTGCCAGCTGCCGACCTTCTAGCGGACTGAGCTCGAGAGGATCCTGGTGCAGGTCGAACACGACCTCCTTCTCCGCCCGGCGCAGGAGCTTGAACCGACCGTCTGTGGCGCAGCTCACCGACGTCGTCAGGCGGTCGAAGGCTTCGTCGCCAAGCCCGGAGTCCTCGATGAACTTGGAGGCGCGCGGGTCCGTCGGGGGTAGGAGCGCGTCGAGCTGGGCGAGGGCGATGTCGTCCGGCACCTCTTGCTCGGGCCAGGGATGGTCCTCCACATCGACTGCGTTCGCCACCGCCCTCGGCAGGTCCACCAAGCTGAACACCCCGCTGCGCGGGAAGACATGCGGGTGGGAAGTGATCAGAGGTATGCGTATGAGCCGGTCGTCAAGGGAGAACGCATGACCGATCAGGTTGCCCTCGCCCAGATTCTCGCCGTGATCCGACGTGATGATGATCACCGTGTCGTCGAGCAAGCCTTGAGCATCGAGGGTGTCGAGGAGACGAGCGAGCCAGTCGTCCATCGCTCGGACCGATCGGCGGTAGAGGTGTCGCATCCGGTCCATTGCCTCGTCCGCGATGTCGAAGCCGCCGAGACTGGCCCGCCAAATCGCTTCCAAGGTCAGATGATGGCGTGCCTCTCGGGCAGCCCGCAGTCTCTGCCGAATCGGAAGGTCGTTGTAGGGACGCGGCGGTAGATATGGGGAATGGCATTCGGACAGGTTCACGAACCAGAAGAAGGGCTGAGCGGCTCCTGAACGGACATGGTCCATGACAATCTTCTCGGCTTCGGTCGCGCCGTCGTCGACGCGTGCCCGCACGCCCTCCAGATCCCAGGTGACCCGACTACGAAGCCCGCGATCGCTCAGTGCCTTCGTCCGCTGGTTGCACGTCAGATAGAACTCGTCGAATCCAGTGGCGAACCCGCTGTGCTCGGCGATCCAGACGTTGGTGCTGATCCCGAGCGTGGTGTAACCAGATGAGCGAAGGACCTCTGGCAGCACCCTCGCGCGCTGAGACTCCATCACCGGCCGGCATCCCATGGGTGACCCCCCGGGAGCCTGTCCGAGCCCAAGGGATCTGGGCATCGCCCCGGTGAACATCGAGGCGTGCGAAGGCACCGTCCAGCTCGCAGTCGAGAAGGCTGACTCGAGGGCAACTCCACGAGCCGCCAGCTGGGTGATCGTGGGCGTGCTGCCGGAAGGCGCGCCGTACGGCTCGAAGGCGTCGGCTCGAGCCGTGTCCATGACGATCAATATGACGTTGGGCGGCACGGTGGCATCCTTAGTACGCCATCGGGGCCGGGATCTCCTGTGCCCCGACCCACCCCAGTGTCGTCAGCCACCAAATGGGCCGGGACCATGGCCAGTTAGTAGGCTGGGTCTTGACGCCACATGAGAACCGTGATCCTGTGCGGCGGGAAAGGCACTCGGGCCTACCCGCACACCGCCGAACTTCCAAAGCCCCTACTCAACGTTGGTGACGCACCCATCCTGCGTCACCTCATGGACATATTCGTCCGGCAAGGCTTCCGCAACTTTGTCTTGGCTGCTGGTTTTCGCGGCGAGCTCATCGAGAAGTTCGCGGCGGAGCTTCCCCCCGACTGGGTGGTGGAGGTAGCCCATACTGGTGAGAGCACCGGCACCGGAGGACGCCTTGCCCGTTGTCGAGCGCATCTGGGCGGCACGTTCGTGGCCACCTACGGCGACGGTCTTGGGGCCGTCGACCTGCGAGCGCTCGTCGACTTCCACGGCTCCCATGACGGCGTCGCGACCGTGACGACGGTGCCGCTGCCGTCACCGTATGGGACACTCGCGTGGGACGAATCGGGCCGCGTCCGGGAGTTCTTCGAGAAGCCCCGGCTCGCCGATCACTGGATCAATGCTGGATTCTTCGTGATGGACGACGGTGCCTTCGACCACTGGGAGGGTGACGATCTCGAGCGCCAGGTCCTCCCGGCCCTCGCTGAGGCGGGTCAGCTCTACGCCTACCCCCATCGCGGTTTCTGGCGTTCGATGGATACTTACAAGGACGCACTCGAGCTGAGTGCCCTCTGTCAAGAAGGGGACGCCCCGTGGTCGATATTGCCGGCTCCCGAGTCCTCGTCACCGGGGCCACCGGGTTCATAGGCTCCCACCTCGTCAAACGGTTGGTGGGCGACGGCGCTGAGGTCCATGCCCTCAGTAGCACGGTATCGTCCGTCTATCCGGTTCGGCTGCTCGGGATCCGCGAACGCGTAACGCTCCATGAAGCCAACCTCATGGACCCCGGCGCCATGGCCACCCTGGTCGAGCGGGCGCGGCCGAATATCGTGTTCCATCTGGGCGCGTACACCCACGTCGGCAAGTCGTGGCAGCGCATGGACGAATGCATCCAGACAAACGTCCAGGGAACGGTCAATCTGCTCCAAGCCCTTGCCCGTGTGGACTACGACCGGTTCGTCTACACGAGTACAAGTGAGGTGTACGGCGATATCGCCGCCCCCTTCCGGGAGGACTCAGTCCTCAACCCGCTCTCGCCGTACTCGGTCAGCAAGTACGCCGGGGAACGCTTCTGTCGCATGCTCTACCAGGGGCGAGGTTGGCCCATCGTCGCGATTCGGCCCTTCAACGCCTATGGACCGGCGCAGAGCCCAGACCGTGTCATTCCCGAGATCATCGTGAAGGCGCTACGCAAAGAGCGGCTGGCCATGACCCAGGGCCGTCAGACGCGAGAGTTCAACTACGTCGAAGACCTCGTCGACGGGTTCATCCGGGCCGGCACGGTCGAAGGCGTCGAGGGCGAGGTGTTCAACATAGGAGGCGGTGAGGAGGTCTCGATGCGAGCGCTCGCACAGCTCATCCTCGACCTGATGGGAGCTCCGATCGTCGCCGAGTTCGGTGCGCTTCCCGAGCGCCCAACCGAGATCTGGCGAATGAGCAGCGACAGCACCAAGTCTCGCGAGCGCCTCGGCTGCGTCGCTCCGCGGTCGCTGAGGGAGGGTCTCGAGCAGACCATCACCTGGTACCGCCAGGAGCTGGAACAACCCGGCTCTCTGTTCGCGCCTTGAGGACGCAGGCCGGACGATGACAGTAGAAAGCGAGCTGAACCGCTAGCTGCGGTGACGACCCGCCCATGCCTCGGCCCGTGACCGGAGGCGGCCGATCCCATCGGTCGTCGGGGTACCGCGGTAGATCAGGAGGTGGGAGCGGCCGTGGTAGCGGCGGTAGCGAAGCAGCCCCCGGCGAGTCGCCCGATCGATCAGCTGTCGAATGGGCAGGGGCCGGTGGATATGAGGGTCGCCGGGGTTGGGCTCGAGCAGGTTGACCGCCACAAGGGACGCTCTGGCCTCGAGTTGGGCGAGGAAGCCCTCCGGGTCTTCGACGTGCTCTATGACGTCGAAGGAGAAGGCCGAATCGAATCCTGATGGGACCTCGTCCCGGTCGAGGTCATAGACCGGGGCGTCCAGCTCGCGGTGCTTCAGTCTCCATCGCAGGTATCGGGTGCTCGGGTTGTCGAAGTCGCAGAACGCCACCCGGTAACCCACGTCCAGCAGACGGAGGCCGTCGCTGCCTATGCCGCACCCGTAGTCGAGTACCGACGCGCCGGGTGGGAGGAGACGCCGTAGATCGGCCACGTAGGGGGCCTTCGTGCCCGACATGGCGAACGCGGTGAGGTCGTAGAGGTACGCCTCGCTCGTGCGGTAGAAGTGGTCTTCGTCCCCCAGCGCCTCTTCCTCCCGCTCCACCTCCTCGCGATGGCGGACGAGGCGATCGTGGTCGTAGCCAGGCCCCAGGTAGGCCTGCAGCTCCGCGAGGTCGCGATCGCCCTCCCAGGAGTTGAAGAAGGCCGGTGCCAGCTGCTGGTGGTACCAGCGGTTGGCGCGCCGCCGAACCTTCCGCCGGACTTGAGGCAGATTCTCCGGCACTACGTCGGCGATGTAAGGCCAGATCGGCGACACCGGACGAGCTCCAGCGGCCTCCCGCATGCGGTTCGCGTACCAGGGCGAGAACCAGTCGTGCTTGACCGCCATCAGGCGTTCGCCCTTGGCGACCCCCTCGAATCGACGAACCACGTTCTCAAGTCGGTACGAATGGAGGTGCTCGACGCGCGCTCCTTGCCGATACCAGAGTTGCAGACCGAGCTGACCGAGTCGCCAGCCCAGGTCGAGGTCTTCGTAGTAGTACGTGAAGTCGTCGTCGAATCCGCCCGCGGCATGGAAGAACTTCCGCTTCAACGAGACATTGCACGAGTAGAACCGCCCCCAGCCGGCGTCTTCGCCGACGATCGAGTGATAGTCGAACTGGCTACCCGACCAGTCCATCCACCTGAGTACCCGGGCCTCACCGGCCTCGCGGTGCCAGTCGACGCTGCCCAGCACCCCGTCGCTGAGGGCGGGGTGACGATCGTGCCCTTCGAGGTGCTCGGCCACCAGGTCCGGAGCGGGCACCATATCGTCACCCAGGAACAGGACGAGGGACCGGTCACTCGCCGCGACGCCGGCGTTGCGGGCCGATCCTGGGCCGCCGTGCTCCTTCACGACGACGCGAGCCCCTCCGAGCTCCGGAGGTCGACTATCGGTCCCGTCGACGACGACGACCGTCTCGAAGCCCCGGGCCGTCTGTGCCTCCAGACCGGCGAGGGTGCGGGCAAGGATCCCCCAGCGGTCCCGCGTCGGAATGATGACGGTCAGGTCGCTGGGTTCAGGCGTCGAGGTCAACCGGGCGTTCGTCAGAAGGTCCGAAGTGTTCGATGACGCGGGCCGGTACTCCTCCCGCCAGGCAATAGGAGGGAACCGGCCGGACAACGACCGAATTGGCACCAACCACGGCGCCCTCTCCGATATCGGCAAGGACTGTGCATTTGCTCGTTACCATCGCTCCGTCGCCGATCGTGATCGGCCGAAAATCGTATCCCTGGTCCAGCACGTGGTGAGTCCAATCGCGAAATCGATGGTTGCCGTCGGCCATCATGAGTGCCTGCCCGAACACACATCGGGAGCCGACCTCGATAGATGTCGAGCACTGGATGAGGGCGTGGGACGTGAACACGCTGCCATCTCCGATGACGACGCGGCCGTCGCCGGAGATCTCGCAGACGAAGCCTCGGCGGAAGTCGACTCCCGCTCCGACGATCAGCGTCCCCCTGTCAGGGATGTTGAGCGCGAAACCTGGGCCGAGATAGACGGGCCCCTGAAACTCAACCCGGCAGTGCCGGTGAGTGGCCTCGATCACCAGGCGGCGCGCCGTGGAGACTGATCGGGCCCCAACTCGGTACCGCAGATACCAGGGGATCTTGCGCCACCCGTCGAAAGTGTCCACACAGCGACAGTAGTGCGCGTCCTGACTGGCAGCTTGAGGCGACAGGGGTGGACAATGCCCGAACCCGGCTTCGATGGTGAGACCCTTCCCCCGCCTGCGGTATCGGCGGAGCTCTATGACGACGAGTACTACCTGACCCGCTGCGCCGGGAGCAGTGAATGGGCCGACTCCGGTGGGACCCATGCTGCCGGTCTCTACGCCGGCATCCTCGAAAGAGCGGAGCTTCGAGCCGGCGAGACTCTTCTCGACATCGGCACCGGACGAGGCGAGCTCTTGGCGCTGGCTGCCGAGCGTGGCGCCGCCCGCGCCGTGAGCGTCGAGTACTCTCCGGCGGCGGTTCGGCTGGCGAATCGGACCCTTGCCGTCCACGGGGTCTCGAGCAACTCCGAGGTCCTCCTCGCAGACGCCAGGCGTATTCCGTTGGACGATCAGTCCATCGACCTCGTGACGATGCTGGACGTCGTCGAGCATTTGAGTCCCGCTGAGCTCTTTCAATCGCTCCGCGAAGCCCATCGTCTCCTCCGGCCGGGCGGGCGGGTGCTGATCCACACGATGCCCAACAGGGACATCTACGACGTCACCTACCGGCTTCAGCGTGCCCTACACCCCCGGCGGCGCCGATCCTGGCCGGCGCAGCCCCGGGTCGAATATGAGCTGCTGATGCACGTGAACGAGCAGACGGTCGCCTCTCTTGGGCGAGTACTACGGCAGACAGGATTCTCGCCGAGCCGAGCTCGACTGGGCGAGTGGATCTACACCGACTTCGTGCCGGACGAGAGGGCCAAGCGGCTCTACGGTCGACTGCAACGCACCCGGGCGCTCGCCCGGTTCGGGGTAGCCAATATCTGGGGTGAGGGCACGCGGCCGTGACCAGATCTCGATCGCGCGATGTGGTGCGAGACAGCCTTCCTCCGAGGTTCACTACTACGGCCGACGCCTTGGTCCGCCGGGCACGGTTCTGGATCGACGAGCCGATGGCGCGTGTTGCACTACGCGCGTCCGTCCAGAGGCCCTTCCGGGCTCGCCGGTTCCACTCCTTCGGCGAACACTCGATCCTGCACAAGCCGGATTGGGTGTACGGGCCCTCGCAGATCTCGGTCGGCCCCTGCGTCCTCATCCTGCACGGCATGTGGCTGTCGGTCGAGCGCCAGGCCTGGGACCTCCCGGCCCCCGTAATCTGTATCGGGGCCCGGGTGGCCATCCGTCCGTACTGCACGATCAGCGCGGCCGAGTCGATCGTGATCGAAGACGACGTGGTGATCGCGGCCTTCACGACGCTGATCGACTCTGACCACACGTGGAGAGACGGCAGCGCCAGCGTCCTGCACAACCCGCTGGAGACGGCCCCAGTGCGGGTCGGCCAGGGCACTTGGATCGGCGAGCGGGTGGCCGTGCTGCGAGGCGCGAACATCGGGCGCTTCTGCCTGATCGGATCGAACAGCGTGGTACGAGGATCGATCCCTGACTATTCAGTGGCGGTCGGAGCGCCCGCTCGGGTCGTGGGCCAGACACAGGTGGGGCCTGAGGGCGTGGCCACGCCGGCATAGGGCGGAGTCCCGCGCCCGGGATCACCCGGATCGGGGAGGGACCCGGCCGATTGCTGGGGTGTCGTCTCCCCCCTTCCGCCCGCCGCCCTCACCGGGCCTTTCGCTGCCGATCACTCGCACCATATGGCCCGCTCCCGGCAGGGATCCCGCTGTCGCGGGTGGTATCTATTACGTGCCCGTCAGGGTCGTCAGATGCTGGGCGTCGTTCCGGGGAGGGACGATTGGCGCCAGCTGGGAAAGGTTGATCGTGGAGCTCCGCCGCTATCTGGCCATACTGCGAAGGCGCCTCCTCCTCATCGTCGTGACCGTGGTCGTCGGGATGGGAGCGGCGGTCGCGGCGACCCCACGAACCCACTCGTACGTGGCGACCTCGGTGATCTACGTGGGGCCCCGGGCCTTCGACTTCAATACCAACCAGGTGACCGGCAACAACGACTCCATCCTCGCCGTCGAGGCCGTGCTCACCACATTCTCCAAGATGATCGACAGCCAGCCCACGGCGAGCGACGCAGTCACCAGCACGGGCGTCGACCGCTCACCCGCCGCGGTAGTTGGCCAGACCACCGTCAGTGCTGAGCCGAGCACCCAGCTGCTCGATGTCAAGGTCACCGACTCTGACCCCGCGGTCGCCCAGCGTCTGGCCAATGGGATGGCCGACGCGTTCATCCACAAGGTGCAGTCGTTCCAGCCCGGAGCGCAGGCGACGCCGGGGGCGACTTCGCCAACCCCGGCCCAGCCAGGGACAGCACCCACGGCGCCGGCCTACGTGTTCTCGCGAGCTGACCTACCGACGTCTCCGCTGTCGACCGGGCTGCTGACGAATGTGGGCTTGGGAGCCCTCCTCGGGCTGCTGGCGTCTGCCGGAGCAGCATTCCTCATCGAGTACCTCGACGTCACGATCAAGGGCGCCGGTGACGCCGAGCGCCGGTTGAACCTGCCCGTGCTGGGGATCGTCCCGTTCGAGCGCCGTAGTGCCTAGGTTTCCGGCTCTTCGAAGCTCGCGCGGGCGGGAGACCGTCAATGCCGAGGCCTACCGGATCCTGCGCTCGAACCTGAGCATCGCCCTGCTCGATCTCGACCGTCCCAGCGTTCTCGTGACGAGTGCCAGAGCCGGAGAAGGCAAGACCTCGACCACGGTGAACCTCGCCCGCGCGTTCGCCGTCGCCGGGCACAGGGTGGTCCTCGTCGACCTCGATCTGCGTCATCCTGACGCCCACCACTGGCTCGGTGCCCACAACGGCGTGGGGGTGACGGACGTGCTGACCCGTCGGCGTTCCCTCGGCGAATGTCTGCAGTACGTCTCCTTGGGTGAGAGCGACGCCGGCTCGGGCGAGGGTCTCTACTTCCTGCCCACTGGAGACATGGTGCCCAACCCGGCGGAGCTGCTGACGAGCCCCCGCACACCGGCGCTCCTGGAGGCCCTCACCAACCAGGCCGATGTCGTCCTCATCGACGCCCCACCGGTCCTGCCGGTGGCTGACGCGTTGGTCATCGGGCGCATGGTCGGCGGCGCCATGCTCGTGGTGGAGACCCGCAAGACCCCTCTCGGTGCGGTGGAGCAGGCCAAGGACACTCTCACCCGTAGCCAGACCCGCCTGCTCGGCGTCGTCGTCAACAAGCTCCAGCCCAGGGATGCCCGGTCGGACCAGGGGTACGGGTACGGCGACGATTACCCGCACGTGCGGGGAAAGCGGCGGATGGCTCTCCGGGGTCCCCGGCGCACCGCACCCGACGACGAGCAGTACATCCAGCCTGTCTCCGCCTTGAGGCCACCAGCGACCACCTACGAGACCCGCCTGACGAACGGGCTCTCCCACGGCGATGGTCTCGACATCCCCTGGCCGACCGCCTCTGGCCCCGGCGCCTCCGAGCCCACTGTCGTCTCGGGCGTTCTACCGCCCTCGGGGCCGCTCCGCGCCATTGCCGGCTCAGCGGAACCTGGCCCCCACGATGAGTTTGTCGGCCCTGACACGGGCGCCATCATCGATGGCAACGGTCTCTTCGACGGAGCCCGGGCCAAGCGCCGCTTCGGGCGTCAGCGCTGAGCGACGCCCGTGCGGGTAGCTGTCGATGTCACCCCCTTGATCGCGGGCTCCACCGGCGTCGCCCGCTACACAGAGCGCCTCTGCACGGCCCTCGAGGCCACCGGGATCGAGCTCGCACCCTTCGCCGTCGGACGGGCGTCCCGCCCCGCGCCGCCGGGGGTTCGCCATGTGCGAATACCGCTGCGGGTCGTGCAACGAGCCTGGTCAATGGCGAAGCGTCCAGCGGCCGAAGTTCTTGTGGGCGACGTCGACGTGGTCCACTCTCTCGACCTCCACCCTCCGCCCAGCCAGCGCCCGCTCGTGGCGACGGTCCACGACCTGGCGGCGATCGAGGAACCTGACCTTCATCCGCCCCGCTCGGTCGCCCAGCAGCGCGCCCGCCTGGCCATGCTGGCCAGGGCAGAGGTCGTCGTCAGCAACTCCTACGCCACCGCCTCCGCCCTCGCCCGGCACGGCATCGAGGAGCACCGCATCATCGTGGGCCAGCTGGGGCTATCCGCCCTCCCCCCGCCCGCTGACCACGGAGTGTCGGGTCCGTTCGTCCTGAGCGTCGGAGAGCTCTCGGCCCGCAAGGGCCATGCCACGCTGCTGGAGGCCCTCGCCTCGGCCCGCCTGGGCCCGGTCCGCCTGGTGCTGGCTGGCCCGGACACCGGCCAAGGTCGGCGTCTCGCCGAGCTGGCCGCCCGACTAGGGATCGCAGACCGGTGCATACCGCTTGGTCGCGTCTCGGATGCCGTTCTCGCCGGCCTCTACCGGGACGCGACGGCGCTGTGCTTCCCCAGCCTGGCCGAAGGGTTCGGGCTGCCCGTGCTCGAGGCCATGGCGGCCGGGTTGCCGGTCGTGGCGAGCGACCTGGAGGTAATCAGGGAAGTAGCTGGCGAATCCGCCATCCTGGTCCCGCCCGGTGACGTGCCGGCGTTGCGCGGCGCGGTGGAGCGAATCGTTGGTGACGAGCAGCTGCGACATCGGCTGGCGGACACAGGGCGTCTCCGGGCCCGGCAGTTCACGTGGGAGGCGACGGCGAGCGCCACGCTCTCGGCATATCACAGGGCGTTGGCATGCGTGTAGCGATCGATGCACGCACGATGCAGGAACTGCCCTTGGGTGGCATCGGGCGACTGCTGGCCGGCATGGTTCCCCTCATCGCCCGCGACGTCGAGCTCGAGCTGCTGACCGACGCTCGACGGCCGCCGCTGGCGACCGATTTCCCGCAGCACGCCCTGAGGGGCCCCGGCTCGGCGCGGGGAATCTCGTGGCTCCAGCTGGCTGCCCCGAGGTGGCTAGCGGGATTCGACGGAGTGTTCCACTGCCCGTTCTACGGCCTGCCATACCGCCAGCCAGTTCCGATGGTCGTCACCATCCACGACCTCACCTTCGAGGACCACCCCGACTGGTACAGCAAAGCGCAAACGGCGGTCTTCCGGGCCCAGGCCCGCCACGCGGCGCGCACGGCGCGACGAATAGTCGCTGATTCCGAGCATGTCCGGGGCCGCATCATCGACCGGTACCGGGTCTCCCCCGAGCGAGTAGTCGTCTGTCCTCCGGGTGTCCCGTCGCTCTTTCGCCCTGATCCCGATCCCGAGCACCTCGCATCTCTGCTGGACTCTCTTCAGGTCCGACTGCCGTACGTCGTGGCCCTCGGGGGCACACCCCGGAGGGGGCTCGACATCGCCCTTGCCGCCTGGCGGCGGCTACGAGCGGCGGGGGCCGAGAGTTCGCTCGTGGTGGTCGGCAGCGAGCGACCTTGCGCTGAACCCGGCGTGGTGACAGCCGGACCAGTCGACGACGCATCGTGGGCCCTCCTGCTGGCGGGGGCCGCCGCCTTCTGCTACCCGACCAGCTACGAGGGCTTCGGCATGCCGGCCTTGGAGGCGGCGGCGAGCGGCACTCCAGTCGTGTGCGCTCCGGTAGGTGCCCTGCCGGAGGTACTCGGTTCAGCGGCGGCCTGGTGCGACACGCCAACACCGGACGCCATCGCATCAGGGCTTGCATCCGTGCTGGAGGACGACGCGCGGGCGAAAGAGCTGCGCGACGCCGGAATTGAGGTGGCCCGTAGTCGAGCCGACTGGGAGCTGGGCGCGGCCGTGATGGTCCAGGCCTACGGGGAGACGGCCGAGGCCAGGCGCTGAGAGCGGCGATCTATGCCTGGAGCTGACGGCGCGGCATCCCCATGCCCGTTCGCCAGCTCGTAGTACACGCCGGTGAGAGCGCGTCCCATCACGGCGACGTCGAAGCGCCGGTCGACGCGAGCTCGGCCTGCGGCACCCAGCCGGCTCCGCAGGTCATCGTCACGAAGAAGGGTCAGGATCGCCGTCGCGTAGCCATCGAGATCTCCTTCGGACACCAGTAGTCCCGAGGTGCCGTGCTCGACGGCATCGCGGTTTCCCACCACGTCGCTGAGCACCACCGGTGTTCCGGCCCGCATCGCCTCAATCGGCGCGTACGGCGCACCTTCGAATCTCGACGTCGACACGAGCACGTCCAAGTCGCCGAGTGCTGCCGCCGCTTCGGGTAGCACCGCCAGCTGGTGAAAGCGCCGGGTCAAGCCCAGCCGCAGGATCTCCTTGTTGACGGCCGATTCCAGGGGTCCGGAACCGATGAGGACGATGTGCGCGGCCGTGCATTCCCTGGCCACGTGGGCGCACGCCTTGACGTAGTCCAGCGGTGCTTTCTGCGGAACCAGGCGGGCGATGGAGCCGATCAGTGGCACATCAGGTTTGAGATCTAGCCGGGACCGTAGGTCGGGCGCCGCAGGCGGTGGTGCAGTTGGGTCAACGCCGTTCGGGATGATCGCCAACCGGTCAGTGGGCACGATGCCGAGCCGGACAGCCAGGTCGCCCTCACTGGGCGACACGGCAACAAAGCGCTTAGTCCGCCGGGCAAGGAGGCGCTCCGCAAGCACGATCGGCGTGGAGGTGGCCAAGCCGTTGGGCGTGTAGACCGAGGGAATGGGAAGGTCCCACGCCGCCAGCCGCGCCAGCGCCCCGCCGACCGAGCTGTGGCCGTGGACGATGTCGGGCTGAACCGCGGTGATGAGGCGGCGCAGAGACGCCAGCGCGGCGGCGTTTCGGCCGCTCGCCGGGGAGCGACGCATCTCGATCCGGTGGAGCCGAGCGCCGGCCGCCATCATCTCGTCCGCGGCGGTCTCGTCGGTGACCCAGCCCACACGCCTCTTTGGAATGGCCACCTCGTGAAGGACGTCGGGCGTGTGGCGAACGACGTCGACAAGATGGCGCGACGTCCCTCCCTCGAGCGCCTCGAGGACATGGAGCACGCGCAGCGTCACACAGTCTCCAGGTCTGTGGTCTGGTCAACAGGCGCCCGGTGAGCCTGCTCGTACAATGGCTGGCCTGTCAACATGACACCGAGCTTGGTGGCTGCCCGTAGACCGACGATGCCCGCCAGCAGAGGATGGGCGGGCCGTGGTGCACGCTTGCTGAAGTAGCGGTACATCCCACGATGCGAGCTGACGACCCAATGCAGCTGGCGCTTGCGGATGGACCGGCCACCCAGATGGACGACCTCGGCATTCGGGCAGAACCAGATCTCCCAGCCGGCGTCCCGCGCCCTCGCGCTCCAGTCGATGCCCTCCCAGTCGAGGGGGAAGCGTTCATCCTGCAAACCGATCGACTCGATGGCCGACCGTCGAACGAGGTATGCGCATTCGGCAGCTCGGCCGACCGGTCGCTCCTCGGAGTGGTTCCACCCCACCCACCACAGCCCTCCCCCGGCCGAGCGGTTGGCGTCCCTTCGGCGTTGCACCTGACGACCGAGCAGCGCTTGCGCGAGCGTCGGCAGGTCTCCTGCACTGGCCTGGAGCTCGCCATCCTCGTAGAGAAGCTTGGGTGCGACGAAAGCCACGCGAGGGCGGCGCCTCATCACCTCCACGAGGGCATCCACCGCACCCTCGTGGTAGACGACGTCGGGGTTGCTGATCAGCACGGCGTCCGCCCGGGTCGCCCGAATTCCCTGGTTGTTGGCAGCGGCCAAGCCCAGGTTGGTCGGGTTGGCGATGATACGGGCCCACGGTGCTCGTTCCCTGATCGCCCCGAGACTGCCGTCAGTCGAGGCGTTGTCGACAACCACCGCCTCCCAGGGAACCCCAGGTGGATTGCATTGCAACGACTCGAGGCAGTCGACCACCTCTTGCCGAGCGTTCCAGTTGACGATGACTACCGCGACATCGGCTATCGGCGGTGACACCTGCTGGCTGCGGCGAACCCCATCTACGCCTGTGTCGATCGCTCCAGCCGTCGGGACCCCGGTCGCTTCCATTCAGAACGCCGAGCGCCGGACGAGCACTGCCGACACGGTGCGGGCCAGCAGCCAGAGGTCGAGGCTCATCGACCAGCGGGCCACGTAAGCCAGATCGAGCTCCACCATGTCGTCGTAGCTCAGGGCGTTGGCGCCCTCGACCTGCCACGGGCCCGTGAGGCCAGGACGAACGTCGTGCCGCCTCAGGGCGCGCTGATCGAATGCCTGGGGATCAACGGGTAGAGGGCGGGGACCGACCAGGCTCATGTCACCACGGACCACGTTGACCAGCTGAGGCAGCTCGTCGAGGGACATCCGACGAATCAGAGCGCCCACCCTCGTCACCCGCGGATCGTCTCGAATCTTGAACAGCAGGCCGGTCCCTACGCTTCGGCCGAGAAGCTCAGCCTTGCCCGAGTCAGCACCCACGAACATCGAGCGGAACTTGAGCATTGTGAAGGTCTGCTCGTCTCGTCCGACTCGCCTCTGGCGGTAGAACGCGGGGCCGCCGTCCTCGGCCTTGATGGCCAATGAGACCAAGAGGAACGCGGGCATGAGGGCCACGAGGAGGGTCGCGGACACCACCAGGTCAAACGCCCGCTTGGCTCCGCGCCAACCCAGCGACGAGGCCTGATGGGGGAGCGACACCACGGCCAGATCGCCCAGACGGGTCGCACCCCTATGGAGGAGCATCATGGACGAGAGCGGCAGTACGACCGTCACCGACCGCCTGGCCCACGAGCATTGCTCGACCACCCCGCGAACCGTCTCTCGGTCAAGTCCGTTCGCCACGACGACGACGTGCTCGGCATCGTCAACAGCGACCTGGAGTCCCGAGCGCCCGCCCATGCCATCGAGGTCGATGTCTGCCGGCAGCGAGCTCGGCTCGACTCCACCCGCGAATCGGAGCCCCGCCTCGGGGAAGGTCCTCAGCCGGGACTCGAGAAGGTCGATGCCGCTCCTCGTGCCAACCACGGTGGTGAGCCGCAGGGAGTTGCCCCGGCGGCGGACCATCGTTAGGACGAGCCATAGAACGGCCCGCACGAGGACGACCCCAGCCGCGACACCGGCTGCGATCACCGCCGCGCGCGTTGGGTTCGTATGCGCGATGGGCACGGCCCACAGCAGCAGACCTGCGGCGCCGACGGGCCGTGCAACGGCCCGTGCGTACCAGCCCACGCCCTGGCACTCCACCGGGGTGCGCGGACGGTAGAGGCGGGTGACGAGGGCGGCTACGACGTACCACCCGACCGTGGCAGCAACCACCGGCGGGCGGGGGCTGAGCAATCGAGCGACCACAGCGACCACCGTGGCGTCGAGAAATATCGCAAGGGGATGCCACGCACTGGCGTGGACAATCTCGACCCATGTCCACCAGCCACGTGATGCAGGAACAGACGAGGCGATACTCGGCGCAACCTCGACGGGCGCCGTGAGCTCCAGGGGGGCAACATCGACCGACGCGGCGACGTCGACGGACGGCGCTATGTCAATGGAGGCGGCGACGTCAGTCAAGTGGCTACCACCACCTGATCCCATCTCCGTGCCAGACATGCTCTTCATTGATCCCCCAGCCTCTCCCAGCGGAGAGCCTTGGTCCCCGCTGTGGCTACCTCACCCGCTCCCTGCACATCACAGCCGTGGCATTCGGCGCCCGATCGGCTCCCAGCCCGGTCTGATGACTCGACGTCAGACTGCGTTCGTCGGCGTCACTTTCGCTCCCAGACCAGCGATGTCCTTCCTACGATATTGCCGGGGTGAGCACGATCACCAGGTCGGGTGAGGGAGGGCAGCCCCTCGCTTCATGTCGGTGCCGACGACGAACCAGACACGTGACCCGCCTGCCTGGCGCTGGCCTCCGAGTCCCTGGCCCGCGCCCGTATGCTCCGGTCGACGGGAAGACCCGCCGGGCCGATGATCGGCAGCGGCGCCTGGGCACTGCCGCCGACGAACCCATCGGTATCAGGTATCCGGAGTCCCGCCGTCGGTGGCGGGCGTGGAGCTCAGCCCCTGAAGGGGCGAGACCGGTTGGCACGCAGCGGGCGGTTGGGCCGGCGGCGGTCGTCGATCGGTCCCTCGTCGGAGGGTTCGTCGACGCCGTAGTCGTCCTCGATCGGCGGCGGCTGCTGGGCCACCAGAGGGCGACTGGGCGGTGGGCTGGCGCGGCGGACGTCTCGCGTCCTCGGCGCCGGATCCCGATCGAAGTCGTCCTCCTCGACGGGCGGGCGAGCCCGGGGGGCGCCGCGAGCAGGGAGCTCGCCCCGGCTCGCCGGCTGGCGGGGGTCGAGCGCCCGACCGTACTGCGGGGTCCGCCGGGGCACGACGGGCCGGGCGCTGCGTCCGCCATCGGGAGCAGCGGTGGGTGCGGGCGGGCGGGCCGACTTCGCAGCCTCGGCCACTGCATCGGCGATGGCCTCCGCCTGGGCCGGCCTGAGAGCGTCGGCGACCGCTGCGGCGATGCTGTCCAGCTGCTCGGACGCCAGGGCATCGGAGACGGCGCGAGCGACCGCATCGGCTTGGGAAGGCCTGAGGGCTTCGGCCACGGTCACGGCGATCGCATCCAGCTGGTCCGACTCCATGGCATCGGAGACGGCGTTGGCGACCGCCTCGGCCTGGGAGGGCCTGAGGGCGTCGGCCACGGCCACGGCGATGGCATCCAGCTGGTCCGACTCCAGCGCGTCGGAGACCGCATTGGCGACCGCCTCGGCCTGGGAGGTCCTGAGGGCCTCGGCCACGGTCACGGCGATGGCATCCAGCTGGTCCGACTCCAGTGCGTCGGAGACCGCGTTGGCGACCGCCTCGGCCTGGGAGGGCCTGAGGGCCTCGGCTACAGCAGCGGCGACGGCCTCCACCTGCTCCGGCCCGATGCCCGGCGGCCGGGCGGCCTGAAGCGGGATTCGTCGGCGGAGGGCCTGGACCTCCCGCGTCAGCTGGGCCAGCTGCGCCTCGAGACGCTCGTTGCTCTCATTGACGGTGGCGTCGAGGCCATCGACCGCGTGCCGCAGCTCTTGGGTCACCTTGTGCAACTCCTCCATCTCTCGTTCCAGGGCATGCGACTCTCCGCGGAGATCCCGCATGTCCCGCGCCAGGCGACCCTCACGGTCACGCAGCTCGTCGAAGGTCGTGAAGACATCAGCGGACAGGGGGCTCCGGGCGGCGGCAGCCGTCCGGCCGTCCTCTCCCGCCTCGGCGTTCGCCGCTCCGGCAGCCGCCGGGCGGCGGGGTGCCATCGGTCGACCCTCAGGTTCGCCCGGCCACTCGAGCTGGACATCGAGGCCTGCAGGCTGGTCAGGATCGGAGTCCATCTCAGCGAAAGTATCCGATTGGAAGCGCTCAACCATCATCGACCCCTATCCCGGCGGCCATCCGAGAGGCCGCCCTCCGAGGAGATGGAGATGGAGATGGGAAACTGAGTTCAGCGCGTCCTCGCCGACGTTGAACACGAGCCGGTAGCCACGCTCGGCGACTCCCTCAGTCTCCGCCACCCGCTGGGCCAGCTGAAGCATCTCCGTCACCACCTCCGCGTGCTCGGGCCGGACGCTGCTGGCGTCAGTGATGTGCTGGCGGGGCACGACGAGCACATGAGTCGGCGCCCCCGGTTCGATGTCCCTGAACGCATACGTACCATTCGTCGATGCCACCTCCTCTGACGGAAGCTCGCCGGCCACGATCTTGCAGAAGATGCAATCGCTCACATCCAGGGAGTCTATTTCTGCGCTGCCCTACCACCCACCTCCCGGGGGAGCAAACGCCGAGCGCCGGGTCGGGCAGGTAGCCCCAAACCAGCTGTCGAAGAACCAGGCACGAGACGCCTCGTCTGCATCTCCTCCGTCCTTGTCATGCTCACGCTTACAGCTACCCCAGTCGCGTCACCGCGAACCGCCTCATCGGCCGACCCGACCGTCGCCGGGTTGCCGAGCGGCGCGTCCCCAGCCACGGAGCGACCCGAGCCCGGCCTCCCCAAGCCGACCGGGGAGCCGTCCCCCGTGGGCGCCGGCCGGCACGCCGTGGACGTCGGGTGAGCGTGGTCATCAGCGTGGCGACCGGCGACGAGCCCCAAGACGTCGACCGCCTCCTCGGCGACCTGGGCCGATGGGCAGCCGACGCCCGGGCATCCGACGCCGCCAGTGCCCGCTCGCGGGAGCGATGGCTCCGGCGCCAGGCGGCAGAGGAGGCGACCTTGCCCGGGGTTGCCCTCGATCTGGCGGAGCGGGGCGAGGCCGTCGTTCTCAAGACGACGTCGGGCGGCGCCCACCGGGGCCGGCTGGTGGCGGTCGCGCGCGACGTCTGGGTGCTGCGGTCCGACGCGTCGTACGGGCCTGAAGACTCAGGCGGTGTGGCCGGGGCGACCTTCGTTGCCGCCGACGCCGTCGCCTCGGTGCGAGCCCAGCCTGGCGCCGGCGGCAATCCCGCCCCAGCGGCCGCTGGCGCCCGACCCGTGTCGCTGGCTGCCTCGATGGCGGACATTCTCACGGAGCTGGCGGTCGAGCAGCCACGTATCAGGATCGTCGTCGCGGGAGATCCCGAGGCGATGGTGGGCCAGCTGCGCTCGGCGGGCGTGGATGTGGTGACCCTGAGCCTGGCGGGCGAACCGCCCACGACGGTCTATGTACGACTGGGCTCGCTCAGCGAGCTGTCCGTCTTGGGCTCGGGGTAGAGATGCTCCAGACTGCCGGGTTCGATGCGGGCCGAGTCGATGAAGCCGTCGACATCGGCCTCCTTGAGCCGGATGACGCGCCCAAATTTGTACGCCGCCAGCTGACCTTCGTCGATGAAGCGATAGAGCGTCCGCAGGGTCACCCCGAGGCGCTCGGAGGCCTCCTTGGTGCTCATCCACCGTATGGACTCGGTCATCGTGGATGTGATTTTAGCAGGAGACCCGGATTCTGGCGCGGTTTCATGAGCTTTCCGTCTGGGCCATGGCGGGATGCCCGGCCGGCCCCAAGATCTTGCGCTACCGAAGCCGAAGAGGGAGGAGAGGGCCAATGAGCGACCGGTCCACCGGGAGCATGCGGACCTACTGGGACGACCGGGCCCGGCTGAACGCAGCCTGGTACGTCGACACGACCGTCGACTACGACAGCCCCGACATGGTCCAGTTCTTCGAAGCCGGCGAAGCGATCGTCGGAGATGCGCTCGACCACGCGCCCGTCCAGCCGCCTTCCCGGGGGCTGGCGGTCGAGGTCGGGTCGGGACTCGGCCGGATCTGCCAAGCACTGGCGACACGATTCGACCGGGTCGTCGGCATCGACATCTCGCCCGAGATGACGAGGCAGGCGCGCGAGCTGGTGAAGGACCCGCGGGTGCAGTTCGAGGTCGGCGACGGGGCCACGATGGGATCCGTGGGTGACGCCACGGCCGACCTCGTTCTGTCGTTCACCGTCTTTCAACACATACCCAAGGTGCCGATCATCGAGGGCTACCTCGACGAGGCGGGCAGGGTTCTCCGGCCGGGGGGGCTTTTCGTGTTCCAGTGGAACAGCACGATGGGCACTCGGCGATGGGCAGCGCGGCGAGCCCTCTACGCCGCCATGCAGCGCGCCGGGCTTCGCGGGCAGTCGCGCGGGCGCGACGCCTCAGAGTTCCTTGGTAGCTGCGTGCCGGTCAGACGGGTCGAGCAGGTGCTGGCCCAGTCCGGGCTGCGACTTCTGGGGACTCGCGGTGAGGGCTCGCTCTTCACGTGGGGCTGGGCGACACGGCCGTGAGCAGCCATAGCGCGCCGCAGCTGTCGCCGCCTCGCGGGGCCGAGAGCGTGGAGGACCCGCCGCGGGTGGACGTCGGTGTGGTGACCTTCAACACCCGCGAGCTCACGATCGCCGCACTTCATCGCCTCATAGACGCCAACGACGGCTGTCGCATACGTCTGCTGGTCCGTGACAACGCATCGAGCGACGGGACCGCCGAGGCGCTCGCCGCGCACGTCCCCGAGGCGGAGGTCGACGCCGGCACGGAGAACCTGGGTTTTGCCGCCGGGGTGAACACCCTGGTGGCCCGCTCGAACGCTCCTTGGTTCCTGGCGTTGAACTCCGACGCCTGGCCGGAGCGGGGCGCCGTTCGCAGGCTCGTACGCGCCGCTGAGGCCTTCCCCTGTGCTGCCGCCGTGGCCCCCCGTCTCGAGCGCCCTGATGGGACCCTCGAGCACTCCACGTATCCCTTCCCGTCGCTCGAGGTCGCCGCCGTGACGGGCGCCGGGCTCTATCACCGGGTCGGCCGACGCCGAGCCCAGGATCTCTTCCTCATGGGGTCGTGGATGCACGACCGCCCCCGCCCCGTGGACTGGGCGGTTGGCGCGGCGCTCTTGCTCCGCCGTGCCGCGCTGGAGGACATCGGGGGATTCGACGAGCGGTTCTTCATGTACGTGGAGGATCTCGAGTGGGCGTGGAGAGCCCGGCAGCGGGGATGGGAGATCAGGTTCGAGCCCGGTGCTGTCGTCCGCCACGTTGGCAACGCATCCGGCGAAGCTGCCTACGGCCGGCGACGAACAGCCACCTACCTGCACAACACGTACCGGTTCTATGGCCGCCACCACGGGCCTGTCTCCACCTCGGCGTTTCGTGGTCTCAACCTGGCCGGGTGCGCCCGCATGTACGTAAAGCACCGACTGCGTCGGGACCGGGCTCAGGCGGCGTTCTGGGCGGACCATGTACGTGCGCACCTGACGATCAGGCCTAGCGGCGACAAGCCTCCGCGGAGCTGACGCCCGCCACCTGGCCGCCGTCGCACGTTGGTCCCGCTGCCTCGAGCGCATCGAGTGGTTCATGCAGTCGGGAGGCAGCCTCCTCTTCGCATCGGATCGCGGGCGGTCACGGCGGCCGGCCCTCGGCCAGGGCAACCTCGACGCGATCGCAACCACCTGTACTCCCCCGCACCACGCGAGCCACGCCATCGAGGATTTGCGTGGAATGGGCGACGCTGGGCCCCAGGTCGTGGCCCGGTTGCGCCCAGCCGGCGAAGTAGAACACCTGGCCTGTGCTCGGCCGATACAGCGCCGGGGTGGCCCGGCGGCAATCCCACTCACCGATCAGCAGCTGATCGCCCGCCTGCCCGAGGGCGAATCGGGCCGGAGGGCGACCTACGGTCAGGGAGACGGTGATCACGCCCGACGACCACCTGACCGGTACCCCGCAGCCGTCGCCATCGATGTTCGCCAGAATGGTCGTCGCCCCGATGCCAGGTCCCGACTGCTCGGGTCCCGCCGCAGTCGCCCGGCAAAAACCCCTCGCACCGCGGGCATACCGGCTGTGCCCGACGACCCCCGCGGCTAACGCCAGGACCACCAGCACCGTGGTGGCGGTGGTCACAACAAGCAGCCCTCGCGCATGACCTGTTGGCCTGGCGAGCGGCCGTCTGCGATCGCTTAGCGGTCTCCGTGGCCGGAGGGGTCGTGGTCCCCTTACAGCGCCGATGTCTCCTGCCGGCCCATGACCACTCCGGACAACCCGCATCGGTGCGCCGTGTGGCGCCGTGCTGTCGTGGATCTCGGCGCTGAGAGCATCAGCCAACTCGCCAGCCGTTGACGGGCGCGCCTGCGGCCGTCGAGACATCGCCCGCTCGACCACATGGGCAAGGCTCACCGGTATGTCCGGAGCCACCTCCGTGAGGGGCTCCGGTCTTCCCCTATCGGCAGCCCTCACAGCGGCAAGTGGCGTTGCCCCCTGATAAGGCAACTTCCCCGTCAGCATCTCGTAACAGACGATGCCCAATGAGTAGATGTCGCTGGCGGCACCGGGCGCTGCACCCGCGGCAACCACTGGGTCCAGGTACTCGGCCGTGCCGAGGAAGACCCCACCCCGGGCAGCCAGCCCCGAAGTCCATCGCGACAGACCGAAGTCCGAGAGTGCCGGCCCGCCGTCGCCGTCGATCAGGATGTTCGAAGGCTTGACGTCAGAATGGACGATGGAGAGCCCATGTGCGGCGCCGAGGGCAGCAGCGACCTTCGCCGCGATATCCGCCGCGTCGTGGGGTGGCAAGCGCACGCGACGACGGAGCACCTCACCAAGGGACCCGCCATGCGCAAGCTGCATCACGATGACGAGCCCCTCCTCATCATCGAGTACCTCCACGACCTTCAGGATGTGGGGGTGGCCGAGGCCGGCGATCGCCGCCGCCTCGGCTCGGAGGCGCTCGACGACCTCGCGCCTGTCCGCCCACGGCACTCTCTTGAGCGCCACGGCCTGGCCACCAGCCTGGGTCTGCGCCCGGTACACGGCGCCCGTCGAGCCGCGACCGATCAGCCCCTCCAGCTCGTAGTCGCCCAGCCGTGCCATTGTGCACAGAATAACATGACATCTACTATTATGACAAGAGAGAGGTGCCCGGACGACGCTAAAACAGGGGTTCTTTGGCGAAATGTCCAACTCAGTAGGTGCGGGCGCTCATTGGTCGCGCCCTGCAGACGTTAACCATCACGTGACTCAAGTTGTCCGGAACAATTGCTCGCCACGCGCACAGGGCAACAGAGAGGGACATCGCCGCGCAGTCAGCTCGGCGGCGCACCCCGCCCTCGATCGGCCATGAGGTGAACGCTTCTTGCCGCGTCACCGATCGAGCGCGCCACGGGCAACCGATCGGTCACCCGGTGATGCGCCGAACGACACTGTGTCTGGCGGGTGGGACGGTCGCCCTGGCAATGATGGCGATGGCCGCGCTGCCGGCACCCGCGGTGAGCGCATCCGCTCGAGGCGGTGTCAATAGGATCTCCGGTGTCGACTTTCTCACCGAGAACCAGCCAATCAGTCACGACCGCTCTGAGTTCCAGCGGATCAGGGCCGATGGAGCAAACACCGTCTCCTTCGACGTCTGGTGGGTGTTGCCGAGCTACTCGTCCTCGGGGCCTGTAACTCCTCTGGCACGCGCGACCGACTCCGACGCAGATCTGATGTCCGCAGCGCAGCAAGCACGACAGGCGGGGCTGCGCGTGACCCTCACGCCGAAGCTCGTGGTTCGTCAGGGCGTTGGCTACGTCGGCTGGCGGGGGACCTACAACCCGCCCGACCCGACCGCGTTCTTCGCCAGCTACCAGTCGATGATCGACCATTACGCGGGCCTTTCCCAGTGGGCTGGCATCTCGGTACTCGTCGTTGGCAGTGAGATGATCGATTCCGACCAGTACGTCCCCTATTGGCGTCAGGTCATCTCCTCGGCCCGTCGGCACTTCACTGGTCAGATCGGCTACGAGGTGGACTGGCGTGAGGTGTCGAAGTTCTCCTTCGGAGATGCGGTGGACGTGCTCTTGCTGTCCGCGTACTTCGCCACGTCCAACGAAGAGCATCCGACGCTGGCTCAGCTCGAGGCCGGGTGGCACTCCTATCAGCCTCCCGGCTCGAGCCAGATGCAGGACGCGTTCTCGCAGGTCGCCGCCTTCGCTCACCGGTGGGGCAAACCAATCGTCTTCGGCGAGGCGGGCTACATGGCCACGACTTATCCAGCCCAAGAGCCGTGGTGGAACGCGGCCCATCCCCCTGATCCCCAGTCGCAGTACCTCGGCTATCAGGCGCTCCTCGACACATTTGCCGGCCAGCCGTGGTGGGGCGGTGTGCTCTGGTGGGCTTGGAACAACGGTGAGCCACGAAGCCCCGAGGGCAAGCCAGCCGAAAGCCTGATCGGCGCCCAGTGCGTCCGCCCCGACGTCAGCATCCGGAGCGACACGTACCAGACGGACAACGGCTCGGCCCAGGCCGTCAGCGGGCCGGGAGCGTGCTCCACGGCGGCCGTCGCCACAGCGGTCACGGTCGGCGGTCATCGTGTTGTCAGTGGACTCGCGCTGGCGGCGCTCGTCGTGGGAGCCGCCGCCGTCACCCTTCTCGGCGGATGGCTCCGCTACTCGCCTAGCAAAGGGCGAGAAGACGACCTCGCCGTGCACTGACCTAGCCAGCGTGCGACGCCCGGTCTGCCCCTTGTTCGCAGCGGTCCGAGTCGGGCTGGAGCGACGGACGAAAGGGCATGATGCGCCCGGTGGGGTAGGCCGCGGACGCAGGATTCCAGTCCAAGTAATACGAACTATGGGATGGATCGAGAATGGGGGGCTCCGGAGCAAAGCAGGATATGAAGAGCGGCTACCGGTACGACCGGACAACTGGACGGCACGGCACCATCACGGTAACCCGATGATCCTCTTCAGCACAGCGACCGGTGCTGGACCACGGTGCCCTGGTCGCCGGCCGCGGTTGATGTCGCCCTGGCCCGCACGGTCGTGGCATGGGGCACACCAGGAATGGCCCTGCCGAAGATCGCCTCGACGTGGCCCGTGAGCGACACGCACACCTGCCGACCCTCGACCCTGACGTCGACGGGGCCGTCGATCGAGACGCCCGACCGATCCTGAGCTGCGACGGAAGCGTCGGCGACGCGTTGCGCGACGGTCGGATCCAGGGCGACTTGTCCCGATCGGTAGAAGCTGGGGTCGGACAAGGCGCTGGCGGCGTCGTTGGCCGCCGCCGCGGCGGCGTCGCCCAGCTGGCGCTGACCGAGAAAGACCACGGCCGAGTCGACCGCGATGGCGGCCAGCACGACGAGCACCAGGACGAGAGTGGGCACCAGTATCAAGACGCTGCCGGCTTCTCCTTTCGCCCGGACGCTTGGGCGCGCGGCGTCAGCCCGACGTCGCACAGCTGGCCGTCGGCGGGAGCCCGCTTCGATAGGGATCGACGAGCTCGGAGTGGCGAGACGAGGCCGTGAATCCGGAGCCGAGGCCTCCGAGCATGGGCACCACGATCAGCGGCACCCGGTACTGCACCTCGGCGACGACCCTCGAGCAACGGGTGAGGTCCCCCGACACGAGCATGGTCATCCGCGCCACGTCGCGTCCCTGGGCCACCATCGCCCGCTCCGCGGCACCCCGGGCCATCATCGCGGGATCCGATCCCGCCGGAGCCTGCACGAAAGCCTGCGTCGCCTCCCGCGCCGCCCCGGCCGCCGCCACCTTGGCGTCGATCACGCCCCACGCGTTGGCGACCACGAGCGTCCCGAGCACCAGGACGAGCAGCCCGAAGAAGACGGCCTCTATCCCGCCCACCTGACCCTCCTCCCCTGGGGCGGGCCGTACCCTCATCGGACCCGCTCGCGGCGCACGATGACGCTGCGGTCGACCGTGTCCAACCCCAGTGGCGACGCGAACACGGCCGGTAGGACGCTCGGATTGCGTACCCGCACGACGAGGCGGACGTCCTCGGCGTCCACCACCCAGTCGAACGTGGCCCGCTGGCCATAGGCTCCCAGCTCCCGGCGGGCATCCAGCTCCGCCTGGCTCTGCGATGTCGGCGTCCCGCCAGCGTCAGAGCCGGCCACGACGCGAGCGGCATCGAAAGCGGCCGCCGACACCGCCGAGCGGGCATACAGGTCGAACAGCACCTGCACGGCGAACATGATGAGCACCAGCACGACGAGCACACCCACCACCGTGGCGACGAGGCCGGTGCCAGCATCGTCCGGCCCCCGCCTTATTTGCCGATGTTGCTCACCTGATGGTTCACGTTCGTCGTCGCGCCCTGGAGCGTGGCCTTGAACGCCACCCACATGGCGACACCCAGGAACGCCATGATGAGGACGGCGATGGCGGCCGAGATGACGCCCTCCCCCGCCTCGTCGCGTACGAGCCGGCCGATCAGCCAGGCCCGCGCCGAGTGCTGCCACACCCAGACTGCCACCAACCTCTGTTGCATCGTGCCTCCTTCGCGTCGGTCTTTCCGTCGCCACTGTCACGACCCTGCAAAGAGCCGAAGCGCCTCTACGAAAGGAATGGCCAGGAAGATCACTCCCGGCACCAGCGTCGCCACGGTCACCGGCACCCACACCTGCTGGCCCCGTCGCTCCATTGTCTGGACGAGGTCCCGTTGCACGTCGCGTCGGGTGGCCCTGGCCTCGTCCGAGACCAGCCGACCGAGATCGGCTGCGTCGGCATTGAGGGCCACCACCGCCACGAGACGGTGGAGGGCGTCCACCTGAGCCAGCTCCGCCCACTCCCGCAGGGCTGCCACCTCCGAGAGTCCCTGATGGATCCGAGCTCGCACACGGGCCAGGTCTCGGGCGCAGGCGCCGTTGCCCCGTCGGGCCAGCCTGTTGAGCGCCGAGCCCAGCGAGAAGCCGGCCGACAGCAGCATGGCGAGCTGCTCCGCCACCACGGGCAGCTCGAGGAAGATCCGCCGCTGCCAGGTCGACGACGCCGACGCCACCTGCTGCTCGAGGATCAGAAACGCCAGCAGCGGCGATCCCAGCAGGATCGCCAGGCTCACGAGCGCGGGCAGCCCGAGCGTCGACGCCGCAAGCGCGCCGATGCCGAAAGCGGCCGCGCTCCAGCCGACCTGTCGAACCCGGAAGCCGGCGGGATCCATGCGGGAGTGGATCCGCTCGAGTCGGACGGCGAGCTCCTCGCTCACGCCGAACAGGCGGGCCACCCGACCCGCCACGGCCTGACTGAGCGGCCCGATCACCTCCCGGAACGACTCCACGGAGAACAGGCCGCCGCGCCGCCGATCGGCCAGCCCGGCAGGGCTGTAGGCGCGAAGCCGATCGGCCAGCGAGGGGCGTGAGAACCGTCGCACCTCGGCGACGAGCAGCGCCACGCCCGCCCATCCGAGGAGAAATGACAGGATCACGAGGCGGCTCATCCCGCCTCGCCTCCGAGGACGCGCTCCTCCTCGGGCAGGCGCATCAAGCGTCCGGCCCACAGCCAGCACACGACCACCACGGCGATCCCGAGCACCACCGCCAGCTGTCCCAGCGGCGTCTCGTACGCAGCTCTGCCGGTACCGATCGAGAGCCCGGCCAGCGCCATGCCCACAGGAACGATCAGCACGAAGCGGCGGGCGAACCGCACCGCAGCCTGCTTGGCCCGTGCGTCCTTGCGACCCTGGACGTCCTGGGTGCGGTCGTCGACCAGCGCGGCCAACCGACGGTCCAGGCCACCCCCTCCGATCTCGTGGGCGACGAGCAGCGTCTCGCAGGCAGCATCGGCGGTCGGATCGGCCAGCCGGTCCTTGAGCACCGCGACAGCTCGGGAGAAGTCGGTGGAGATGAGCCACTCCCGCTCGGCCGCGGCGAAGGCGGGCTGCAGCTCCACGGGTCCCTGACGTCCCACCTCGAACAGGGCGGTGGGAATCGAGCGACCGAGGGAGCCGGTGTGGAGGCGGATCCCCTCGATCATCCCGGGCCAGGCCTCCCGCGCCCGTGCTCGCCGGGCGTCTCGCCGGCTGCGGTACATGGCCACCGGCGCGCAGGCGGCGAAGCCAGCGGCGGCCACCGCGGGAAGGATCCCGCCGAAGACCGTGAAGGCCAGGGCACCGCCCACCAGGGCCAGTACCGCCACCACGGCCAGGAACTCGCTGACTCGGACCTCCTCGAGCCCGGCCTGCGCCAGCCACTGGTGGGCCCGCCGGCTCGGGGGCGTCCGCCGCTCGGGGGCGGGACCGGGCGCCAACCCCCGCCACTGGAAGACGAGGCCGGTGTACAGCAGGAACACCCCATAGGCGCCGGCGAAGGCCAGGATCACGCCCACGGAAGGGGCACCGACCCCGCCGTACGTGAGCTGATCGCCACCACGACCATTCGTCGGCCATCCCTCCCAGCTAGGAGATGTCCCATCGCCAGCGCCGGATCATACGGGCGAATCTCTTGCAGTTTCAACTTCTCCTGTTGAGGTTGGTGAACGCACGATCCCAGGCGACAGGTATCCACCGCCGGGCGGCGAATCGTGGGGCCAGATATCGATCTCACGCTGGGGGGACGCCATGAGCCGGGACAGGTCCACCGGCACGAGAAGCCAGCGCACGCGCCGGCGCGTCGTGCGGTGGGCACGAGCGAAGCGCTGGCTTCACGCCGCGGTGCCGGTGCTTGCCGTCCTCGCCTGGCTGACACCCGTCAGCGCCGCGCCCGCCGCCGCACCCGCCGCCACTCCCCCCACGGCGAGCCCGTCGACAAGCTGCAACTGGCCGATGTACGGCCACGATTCGTCTCGCACGGCCAGCACGTCCTGCGGCCAGGCGCCCGACAGTGCCGCCGCCAGCCGACTGGTGCCGCGATGGTTCTTCCACGCCAGCGACGTGGTGACGGCCTCCCCTTCGATCGTCCAAGGAACCGTGTACGTGGGCGCCTGGGACGGCCACTTCTACGCCCTCGACCTCAAGACCGGGCGCGTCCACTGGTCGACGCTCCTGGGAAGGGCCCGGACCGACGGCAACCACGATCAGCACACCGGTGCCTACGGGGAGATCACGTCGTCCGCGGCCGTCACCACCGTGTCCGGCCGCCGGGTGGCCTTCGTCGGCGGTGGAGGGTCCATGTACGCGCTGGACGCGTCGCGCGACGACATGCCCGACGCCCGGCGCGTGCTCTGGCGATTCGACGTCGACCCGTCCCACCCGGCGAACCACGGAGAGATCGAGTCCTCACCGGTGGTCTGGAGCGGCGCGCCGGGCGGACCGGTGGTGGTCTTCGGCGCGGACTCCAACCAGGACAGCGGGTTCACCGGAGAGGGCGTCTGGGCGGTCCGAGCCGACACGGGTCGTCTGGTCTGGCACTTCAACCCCGAGACCACGACCAGCCATGCCCTCTACGGCTGCGGCAACGTCTGGTCCTCGCCGGCCCTCGGCCTCGACCCCCGCAATCCCGATCCCCGGCGGCGGGCCGCCCTGTTCTTCGGGACCGCCGACTGCCCCGACAACACGCCCACGGCGTGTCCCGCCGACGGCTCGGACCCGCACTGCCCGCCGGGCCAGCAGTACGTCTACGCCCGACGATGGCAGCAGTTCGCCGACGGGATCGTCGCCATCTCGGCGACCGACGGACGACCCCTCTGGAGCTATCAGCCGCATCCCGTCAACAACACCCTCGACGACGACTTCGGCTCGTCGGCGCAGTTGTTCACGCTTCCTGGCGGACGTCAGGCCGTCGGAGAAGGCAACAAGGACGGGCTCTACTACGTGCTCGACCGCAACAACGGAAGCCTGATCTGGAAGCGAACCGAGCAAGGCAACGGCAACGTCCAAACCGGCTTCGCTGTGGGCGGCTTCATCGGGGCCACGGCAGTGACCTCTGTGAACGGCGCCCCGCGGGTCTTCGGAGGATCAGCCATCGACACGCCCATCACCTACGACCACAACGGGCAGCCCGTCCTCCAGCCCGACCCGGCGCTGGCCCTGCATCCGATGCAGGCATTCTCGGGTGCGGACGGATCGGGCGCCTGGTCTGCGACCCAGGGCTACACCTACGGCGCGACCAGCGTTGCCAACGGCGTCGCCTACGTGGGCGCCCTGGACGCGATCTTCCGCGCCTACGACGCGGCGACAGGTCGTCTGCTGTGGGCCTCCCCGCTCAGCGGACCCATCTCGTCGGGCCCGGCCATCAGTGCCGGGGTCGTCGTCATCGGCGCCGGGACGTCCGATACGGACGCGGAGTTCAAGACCTGCGACCACCTACCCACGGCCGCTCAGGCGACGTGCCGAAGCACGCCGCTGAGCGCGACACTCAACCCCTTGTCGGCCGTCAACGGCATCTGGGCCTTCTCGCCCACCTGATCGGGAGGAACGTGACCGAGATCGTGCGCGAGCTCGTCTCCGCCGAGTCGCCGACCATGCACAGGGCCGGCGCGGGCGGCCGACCGTGCCAGGGCGTGTGGCACCGTCCAATCCGGCCGAGGCCCGCGGGGCGGTCGCCGACCTCATCGCCGATTGGCTGGCGAGATGGCGCTGAGGCCCTCCCGCACGGCTCACCGCGGGTACCTTGGCGTCACGCGCGGTGCGCTGGAAAGGGGGAACCGACGTGGGAGGCAGGTCTTCGAGGATGAACAGCGAGTTCGAGCTCCGGGGCGTCAACCACCTCGCCCTCGTGTGCCGCGACATGGACCGGACGGTCGACTTCAGCAACGAGGTCCACGAGGGGACGTTCATCCGGTCGATCTACTTCAAGGACCCCGACGGCATACTGCTGGAGTTCGCCGCCTGGACGCGCCAGCTCAACGAAGACGACGTGCGCCACCGGCCCGCGACAGCGGCGCCCACCGCTCCGACGAGCCCCTAGCGACCGGCCGTGCCCGACACCATCACCGCCGTGCTGTTCGACTTCGGTGGCGTCTTCACGCCGTCACCGTTCAGCGTCGTCCGAGCGGCGGCGCTCGAGCTCGGCGTGAGCGAGCAGGTCGCGATCGAGCTCTGCTTCGGACCCTACGCCGAGGATGGCGACCACCCCTGGCACCGCCTCGAGCGCGGCGAGGTGCGGCTCGAGGTCGCACACCAGGAGCTCCTTGCCCTCGCCAGCGCCGCCGGTGTCGAGATCGACGTCTTCCAGGTGCTGGCCAAGATCGGCCTCGAGGATGACGGCCGCGTCCTCATGGTGGAGCGGGTGAGGTCCCTACGCGACGCCGGGTACCGGACGGCGCTGGTGACGAACAACATTGCCGAGTTCGGTGACGGGTGGCGACAGCTCATTCCCGTTGACGAGCTGTTCGAGGTGGTTGTCGATTCGAGCCGGGTCGGGGTGCGCAAGCCAGATCCCAGGATCTTTCGTCTGGCTCTCGAGCAGCTCGACGGGATTCGGCCCGAGCGGGCCGTGTTCGTGGACGACTTCGAGCCCAACGTCGCCGGCGCCCGCCAGATCGGCATGCACGGCATCGTGGTGGGCGACGATCGGGCCGAGGCGCTGGGTCGGTTGGACGCCCTCCTCGCCCCGACAGAGCGGACAGCGGGCTGAGCGCCGGGGGTTGCGGAGCGGGCACAGCGTCCGGCGGCCTCGGGTCCGGTGGGCGGGCGTCCGGCGGGCGGGCGCCCGGCCTCCGGGGCCTCCCGTCCCTGAGCGCGACAAGAATGCGGAGTTCGACCAGTTTTTGCCGTTCTCGTCGTGTTTAGGGCCATTTAACGGCCCTAAACACGACATGTTCGTCGGCGGCCGGGCACTGACGGTGTTCTCCTAGCGATCCATGGCGACGGGGGCTGGCGACGAGGGCTGTCGAGCAAGCGCCGGCGCCGAACAGGAAAACACGCCCCCGCCGGCGAAATCCTTACTGTGCGCCGTGGCGCAGCGCTCGTGCTCGCATCGCTCCTGGCCTCGTCTCTCGCGGCGCTCGCGCCGCTGACGACCGGGAGCGTGTCGTCTGCCGTGGCCGCCCCCGCTGGCGGCCGACCGGGCGGAGCGACCTTCCACCGCCCGATCCTGTCGATCGGCGCCAACAAGTCGAACAACTGGTCGGGCTACGACCAGGGACTTCTCGAGCAGTCGGGGAAGATGTTCCACCAGATCTCGGCGGACTGGACGGTCCCCACGGCCACTGCCCACCGCCACGGCGAGGCCGAGTTCTCCTCCACCTGGGTCGGCATCGGCGGCGGATGCGTCGACGCCGGCTGCTCCGTGACCGACCCCACCCTGATCCAGACGGGGACCGAGCAGGACGTCGATGCCGGCGGGCACGCCAGCTACTCCGCGTGGTGGGAGATCATCCCGATCCCCAGCGTGACGATCACCACCGTTCACGTGCGGCCGGGTGACCACATTCACGCCGCCCTCGCCGAGACCTCGCCCGCCCCCGAGCTGTGGACGATGGCCCTCCGGGACGTCACCACCGGCCAGTCCTTCACCCAGACGCTCCCCTACCCGTCGTCGCACGCCACCGCCGAGTGGATCGAGGAGACGCCGGTCGAGATCGGGACTGGCGCGCCGACGGGCGTCGGCCCGTTGCCGAACCTGTCCAGAGTCTCGTTCGACCTGGCCCGGACCAACGGCGCCAGGCCGGGTCTCAAGGCCTCGGAGGAGATCCAGCTCGCCGACTCCCAGGGCCACGTGCTGGCCAGCCCGTCGGCGCCCGACAGCGACAGGGACGGCTTCAACGACTGCGCACACGCCACGAGGTGCCCGGCTCCGTAGAGACGGGACTATGACGCACCATTGCCGAGGCCGCTACCGGGGTAATAACGCACGGTGTCCCAGGTAGAGCGCGTCAGCCAGCCCGACGGACCCGGTCCTCCGCCTCCGCCCCCGATGGCATGGACCGGGCAGCAGCGGGCCGCGCCTCAGCAGCGAGACAAGGACGCGGACGCGCGCCGCGTGGAGCAGGCCATCGTTCGCATCGACCCGATGAGCGTGCTCAACCTCTCCTTCCGGTTCTTCCGCCGGATGTTGCTGATCGGGATCGGCGCGGGCATGGTGTTCTGGATAGTCGCGTACATCACCGGCCTGGCCAGCAGCATCGACACCTTCATCCAGGACCTCAGCGGCTACCCCTCGCTCACGGTTCTCGGCTTTCAGGGGCTGCTCGTGGCCATCGTGCTCGGGCTTGCCTTCGTCCTCGGAGGCGCACTGCTCGTGGTGCTCGGTGCCGTCCTGTTCAACCTGGCCAGCGACCTCGGCGGGGGGGTCAAGATGACGGTCACCGAGACTGCGCTGGACGAGGGGCTTCTGGGGCCGGCAGGCTCCGCAGACCTGACCGGGGGCGGTTCCTCCGGCCCGCGACTGAGGGCGCACGACGGCCCGGCTCCGGCTGCCACTCGCCGCCGACCGCTCCTGGGCGCCAATGTCACGAGCCTCGACGGCCTCGGCGATCCTGGTGCTGCTGGATCTGGCGAGAACGCTGGCGACGGAAGGTCGCCGCGACAACCGGTGGAGCAGGAAGGTCGAGCCCCGAGGGTGCGGCGCGGGGCACTCGTCGTCGGCGTCGAACGCGACAGCCCCGCTGACTCGGTGGGCCTGACGACCGGGGACGTCATCGTGTCAGTTGGCGGCACGACGGTCGACTCGCCGGCAGCCCTCGGCTCCGCCCTCAGCCGTCACGACAGCGACGCCGCCTTCGACATGAGCTGGGTCGACCAGCAGGGCCGGTACCAGACTGCCATCGTGCACGCCGGCGACCGCTCCCCCTGACCGCCGGCGCCTACGCCACCTGGATGCGGATCCGCTTGTTGGCCTTGCCCTTCGACTCGGTCTTGACTACCCGCACCCGACCGACTTCGTCGGTTGCGCGAACGTGGGTGCCCCCGTCCGCCTGCCGGTCCAGGCCAACGATGTCGACGACCCGGACCTCGGTCACCGACTCGGGGATCAGGTTGACCTTGGTGCGGATCAGGTCGGTGTCTCCCACCGCCGCCGACCGGGGGAGGAACTCGACGTTGACCGGCCGAGCCGCTGCCAGCTCGGCGTTGACGAGGTCCTCCACGGTGGCCCCGAAGGCGTCGGGGAGGGGATCGAACTCGAAGTCCATCCTGGCCGCCGACGGCTCCATGTTGCCGCCAGTGACCGCCTTGCCCCAGCGGTGCCAGATCACCCCGCACAGCACGTGGAGCGCCGTGTGGGTGCGCATGAGCTCGTGCCGCCGCTCCCAGTCGATCTCCCCCGCGACCGCCTGTCCCACCGTCAAGTCGTCCCGCTCGACGGCGTGCCACACCGTGTCCTCCTCACCGGGGTCCCGGCCGTGCGTGACACCAACCACGGGGAGGCCGCCCAGGCGCCCGGTGTCATGGGGCTGGCCTCCGCCGGTCGGGTAGAAGGCGGTCCGGTCGAGAGCCACGGCGCCAGGCCGCACGCTCGTCACGGTCGCCGAGAATCGCCGGAGTAGGCGTCCCGGAGAAAGAGGAGCTCGGTCATGCCCTCGATTCTGCCTGCTGTTCGTCAGCGCAGAAATCGTCACCTCGGCGCACCACTCCGCCGCGCCCACCCCCGTGGGTCTTGACATCCGCAGACTATAACCCCATCATAACCCCATGCCGAAGATCAACGTGTACCTGCCAGACGAGCTGGCCGACGCCGTGCGGGACGCGCAGGTGCCGGTGTCGGCCATCTGCCAGTCGGCCCTCGAGCGAGCCGTGCGTGAGGTGAGCGCCTTGCGTGGCTCCGAGGAGGCACCGGCCGCCGAGTCGAGCTACGGACCGTTCACCAGATTCACCCCCCGGGCTCGTCAGGCCGTCGCCCTCGCCCAGGACGAGGCCCGCGAGCTGGGTCACAAGGCCGTCACGCCCGAGCACCTCCTGCTAGGCGTGCTCGACGAGGGCGGCAATATGGCGCTCGAGGTGCTGAAGGCGCTCGAGGTCGAGGCGGACGACGTCCGCAGCGAGCTCAAGGCCTCGATGGATGCTCCGTCGGAGACGACGCCAGGGCGGACGCGGTTCACGCCGCTGGCCAAGAAGGCCCTCGAGGCGTCGTTGCGGGAATCGGTCGGGCTCGGCCATAACTTCATCGGCTGCGAGCACCTGCTCCTCGGCCTCATCGCCACCGAGGAGGGTGTGGCGGGCAAGGTGCTGCGACGTATGGGCCTCGAGCTGCGGACGACGCGTCGCACGGTCGTCACCGCCTTGGCCGTACACATTCAGCGGCGCGGCAAGGAGTCGACCTCGCCCGTGGCCCCGCCGCCGGTGCTCGAGGAGATCCTGCACCGGCTGGACGAGATCGAGCGACGCCTCGCCAGCTAGCCAGCGGCCTCCGCAGGGGACCAGGCCGGTTTGACCGCGGCCGATGAGTTCCGGGCTCTTCAGCCGTCCTATCTACATGTCGACTCGAGTTCTGGGCCCCGCAACATCGACCGCCGTGACGCTGTCCTCCGATGCCCTCGCGCCCGAGGACCTCGAGGGCCACCGGCGCGAGCTCACCGCCTACTGCTACCGGATGCTCGGCTCGGGCTTCGACGCCGAGGATGCCGTCCAGGAGACGTTGGTGCGGGCCTGGAGGGCGGCCGGGAGCTTCGAGGGGCGGTCGAGCGTGCGGTCGTGGCTCTACCGCATCGCGACGAACGTGTGCCTCGACGCCATTCGGGGCCGTCGGCGCCGGGCCCGTCCCATGGAGCTCGGACCCTCGCGCCCGCCCGTGGAGTCTTCCCTGGACGCGGTCCTTCCAGACGGCTCCTGGGTCTCCCCGATCGCCGATGACCGGGTGCTCCCGCCGGAGGCAGACCCCGCCGAGCTGGCTGCGGTTCGCGACAGCGTCCGCCTGGCCTTCGTCGCCGCCCTTCAGCGTCTCCCGGCCCGCCAGCGGGCGGTCCTGATCCTCTGCGAGGTGCTCCACTGGCAGGCAGCCGAGGTCGCTGAGCTGTTGGACACCAGCGTCCCCGCGGTCAACAGCGCCCTCCAGCGAGCCAGGGCCACCCTCGGCTCGGTCGATGCGGAGGTCAGCCCGGTGGCCGTGGAGGCAGACAAGCGCGAGCTCTTGGCCCGCTACGTGGATGCCTTCGAGCGCTACGACATCGACACCCTGGTCGGGCTGCTTCGCGACGACGCCATCCAGTCGATGCCGCCCCACGCGATGTGGCTACGGGGTGCCGCCGACATCGCTCACTGGATGCTCGGGCCCGGCGTCGATTGCCGGGGCTCCCGGCTCATCCCGCGGTCGGCCAACGGCTGCCCGGCGTTCGGGCACTACAGGCCCGACCCGGCAGGGGGGCACGTCCCGTGGGCCCTCCAGGTCATCGAGATCTCAGGGAACCTGGTCTCGGGGATCCACTCGTTCCTCGACGCCGAGGAGCTGTTCCCGGCCTTCGGCCTGCCCGCCCACCTTCCCGCCTAGCCCGGTCAGCTACGCCCGCTCGCAGTCGAACCGGTATGCGACTGAAGGCTCGGGCCCAGATCGACGTGATCCGTCGCGGCTCGTCATCGAGGTCGTACTCCGGGAATCGGGCGTGCCATTCCTCGAAGGCGACCCGCGCTTCCAGGCGGGCGAGGTTGGCCCCCAGGCAGTAGTGGACGCCGTGCCCGAAGGCGAGGTGGCGACCGATGCGACGGGTCACGTCGAAGCGCTCGGGGTCCGAGAACTCGCGGTCGTCGTGGTTCGCCGCCCCCCAGACGAGCATGACGCGCGAGCCTGAGGGGATCGTCGTACCGTGAAGCTCGACCGGACGCGTCGTCATGCGAGGCAACACCTGCGTCGGTGACTCGATGCGGTTCATCTCCTCGACCGCACCGGGCCATAGCGTCGGGTCCCGGAGCAGGAGCGTGCGCTGATCGGGGTGGCGGGCGAGAAGCACGGTGCCGTTCCCGATGAGGCTCGATGTCGTGTCATTGCCCGCCAGTATCAGCAAAAGGCAGAAGCCCAGCAGCTCGTCGTCGGTGAGACGATCTCCCTCGACGTCGGCATCGATCAGCGCCGACATCAGGTCGTCGCGTGGTGCCCGCCGGCGCTTTGCCAGCAGCTCGGCGAACAGCCCGTAGATACGGGACGCTGCATCGGCGAAGTCCTCGGCGCCCTGGACCTCGAGGAATGACTCGGTCCAGGCGCGGAAGGCGTCGATGTGGTCGTCGGGAACGCCGATCATTCGAGCGATGACCACGCTCGGCACGAGAGCGGCGAACTCGTGCTGCACCTCGCAGACGCCGCCCTGCTGGTCGATCCGATCGAGCAGCGTCCGAGCAGTCTGCCTGGTGAGTGGCTCCACCTCAGCCACCCGTCTCGGCGTGAACGCCCGGGACACCAAGGCGCGTAGCTGCGTGTGCCGTTCGGGATCCATGTGGATCATCTGCGGCAGAAGGCTCTGCGCTTCGGCGACCACGCTCGAGAAGGCCTCCCAGTCGTGCACGGCCCACCACACGTCCTCGAAGCGCGAGAGCACGTACTCGCGCCGCTGCGGGTTGTAGTAGACGGGGAGGTCGTCCCGCAGGGCCCGGTAGACGTTCCAGATCTGCTCCTGGAACTGGCTCGTCGACGGGTCGTACACGAACTCCGGTGTCGTCGTGGCCATGGTTCCCCTGTCTCCCGTCACGCCAGCTCCCGGACATGGGGCCCAGCGGCGTTCCATTCCCTGGCCGCATCCCGTACCGTGCGCGCCAACCAACGGGTTGCGTCGTTGAGCTCCATCACCTCGACCACGGTGCTGGTTGCTCCCCCGAGGTCGAGGTAAGCGAACCGAGCGCTGCCGTTGCCATCTCCCGAGCAGACAACCGACCAGCCGGCAGCGCTCGCCCGCGCCATCACGCCGTCGAAGTCCTCCGCCCACCAGGCCAGCTGATGGAAACCCTCGTTACCAGCGTCGAGGAACTCGCGATAGATGCTCGGAGTATCGTCCACCTGCTGGATCAGCTCGATCTGTAGCTCGTCGGAGTTGGCGAAGGCGAGCGAGATCACCGGCTCCGACGGCTCCCCCCGGTACCAGTTGGGCGATCGCTGGCGACGGATCGTGAACCAGGGCCCGACCCCAAGGGCGACCCACGACTCGATCGCAGCGTCGAGGTCCCGCACCACGTACCCGATCTGACGGACAGGTCCGGGGAGCACGCGGCCCGAGTCCTCAGGTGCCATAGTCGCTCCTGGTGGATGGTCGCTGCCGGCGATCCTCGACGATGCCACGGGCGACGGCCTCGACCGTGAAGGCGATCAGATCGTCGGTCTCCAGGCCGGCCGTCTGTGACCAGCCATGGACGAGGTCGTCAGCCAGGCCCATCAGACCCCCCCAGACGTATGGCACCAGAGAGGGGTCGTCCCTCAGCACGACGCCCTCGTGTGCAGCGGCCTCCTCCAGCGCCGTCCGGAGGGCGCCGAGCATCGCCCGCCAGGGCCGGGCTGCCGGCGAAGTGCCGAGCCCGACGGGTGCCCGACCGGCTCCCAGGAGGTCCCGCTCCCAGAGAGCGGCAGTGCTGCCGATCGACGGCCACAGCTCCGCCGCTTCGGGCACGATGGCTCGCAGCACGTGGGCCAGTCCCTTCGAGCGAGCGGTGCCCTCGATCGCCCCGCGCATCGCCTCCATTCGTCGCTCCATGAGCGCGCTGAACACGCTCTCCTTGCCGGCGTAGTACTGGTAGATCGTGCCCGCGCTCATGCCGGCCCGCTCGGCGATCGCCCGCATGGTCAGTGCGCCGTAGCCGCCGGCATCCAGCAGGGCGGTGGCAGCGAGGAGGATGTCGCGCCGGCGCCCCTCGGCGTCGCCCCATGCCGCCGTGGGCTCCACCCGCATCGCCATCACACCGAACCGTAGCCCCAATTTGAACGATGTTCAATGCGCGCTAGGGTCGGGCGGGTGGGCCGGCTGCGGTTGGCGTTCGTCGGGTGTGGCGCCGTCGCGCAGCGGCATCTGTCGGCCATCGGCGCCGCGACGCCGGGCACGGATGTCACCGCAGCCGCCTGCCGCCCGTGGGAGCCCGGGCAATGAGGTCAAGCTTCGACTTCTCCGATGCCCAGGTGCTCGTCACCGGGGGCTCGAACGGCATCGGGCTGGCCGTCGCCAGGGCGTTCCGCGATGCCGGCGCTCGTGTGGCGATCACAGGCACGCGGTCGGCTCCCCACGACTACGACCACGACCTCTCCGCCTTCGAGTACCGCCAATGCCTCATGAGCGAGCCGACCTCGATCACCGCCGCGCTGGGGTCCCTGCAGGCTCTCGACGTTCTCGTCAACAACGCTGGTCAGAACCTGCCTGGCGGCAGGAGCGAATGGGAGCCGTCCGTGTTCGACGAGGTGGTGAACGTCAACCTCTCCGGAGCGTTTCGCATGGCGACCGCCTGCCTGCCGCTGCTCAGGACGAGCGCTGCTGACGGCGGCGCCAGCGTGATCAACATGGGCTCGATGACGAGCTTCTTCGGCCTCGAGTTCACCCCCGCCTACGGCGCAGCCAAAGCCGCAGTCGTCCAGCTCACCAAGACGCTGGCCGTGGCGTGGGCAGGAGATGGGATCCGTGTCAACGCCGTTGCGCCAGGCACCATCGCCGAGACGAACATGACGGCGCCGATGATGCGGTTCGAGGAGATCACCGGACCGATCGTGGCCCGCACGCCGATGCGCCGCCTCGGCACACCAGCAGACATCGCCCCCGTCGTCCTCTTTCTCGCCAGCCCGAGCGCCCGGTTCGTGACCGGCCAGACGCTGGCCGCCGACGGCGGCTACTCGATCCAGGGATGAGCTCGGTGACGAACCTGCCAGGCGACCGACCGGATGAGATTCGCATCGCCGACCTCCGTGATCCCCAGCTGACCGACCTCCAGCGCATGGCCCTCGAGTACGGAGACCGACACCGGGTGAGCCTGACCGAGGACGCCGTCCTCTCGGCGGCGGTGGACCGGACGGGCCTGGACGCCTTCGGGCCGGACGACTTTCGCCTGCGGCTGCGCCTGTGGCTCGGCGAGATCGCGGCAGACCCCAACCGGACGGGCCTCGGACGGGCGTCGATCTTCAGCGCCTGCGTCCGTCACGCGTCCAATCGTCTGCGGATCCACCACCTGCTCCTCCAGCATCCCGAGATCCACGACGTCGAGATCGTCCGACCTATCGTCGTCGCCGGTCTCCCTCGGTCCGGCACCACCCACCTGCTCAACCTGGTCTCCGCCGACAGCCGTCTGAGATCGCTGCCGCTGTGGGAGAGCTACGAGCCCGTTCCCTCGCCCGACGACCAGGCGGACGGTACCGGCGTGGACCCCCGTTTCGTTCGCTGCGACCGGGAGTGGCAGCAGATGCTGGCGACAGTCCCCCACGTGGCCGCCATGCATCCGATGAACCCCGATCACGTCCACGAGGAGATCGAGCTTCAGCTCCCTGACTTCTCCAGCTACACCCTCGAGTGGATCGCCCGCGTCCCTGGTTGGCGTGACTTCTATCTCGCCCATGACCAGACGCCGCACTACGAGTACATGAGGACGGTGCTCAAGATCCTCCAGTGGCAGCATGGACCCGACCGATGGGTCCTCAAGTCGCCACAGCACCTCGAGCAGCTCGGACCCCTGCTGGCCACCTTCCCCGACGCCACGGTCGTCCTCACCCATCGCGACCCGGTGTCGATCGTTCAATCTGCCGCCACCATGCTGACCTACGCGGCGCGGCTCAGCTACCGCAGCGTCGGGCCCGACTTCTACGTCAGCTACTGGAGCGACCGGATCGACCAGCTGCTCAGCGCCAGCCTGCGTGACGCCCATCTCCTCGACGACGGGCGGCGGTTCGACGTGTTCTTCGACCGGTTCATGGCTGACAACCTGGCCACGGTGGAGAGCATCTACGATGTCGCCGGGCTCCCGCTGTCGGCCGACGCCCGCCGACAGATCGAGACCCACATGGTGAACCACCCGAGGGGTAAGCATGGTCAAGTCGCCTACGACCTCCGAGCCGACTTCGGTGTCGAGCCAGCCGCAGTCCGTGAGCGCTTCCAGCCCTACCTCGAGGCGTTTCCGGTAGCGATCGAGGTCCAGTGACACGGGAGGCCGTGGCCGACGTCGATCGGCTCATCGATGAACGGCCCGGAAAGGAGCTCCTCGTCCCGGCCTACGACGACGAGGCCTTTCGGGTCAACGACTTCATCTACCGCTCGGGCGGCACGACGGCGAGCTATCTGATCGCGACTGATGCGGGGCGGGTGATCGTCAACACCGGCATGGGATTCGAGGCACCCCACCACAAGCGGCTCTTCGACGCCGTCTGCCCTGGTCCCACCCAGTACATCATCACGACCCAGGGCCACGTCGACCACCTCGGCGGAGTGCGCACGTTCCGTGACGAGACGACGAGATACGTCGCTCAGGCCAACAACGGTGCTTGCCAGCGTGATGACCAGCGCATTGGTCGCTTGCGACGGTCCACGGCGTCGATCTGGTTCCAGCTCGGCGACAAGGCGAGAGCGATCGCGGCCGCCAACCCGGGGGTCCCGACAGCCCAGGACACACCGACGCCGGACATCACCTTCGAGGAGCGGTTGGGGCTGCGGGTCGGCGACTGCGATCTCGAGCTCATCGCCACCCCGGGCGGCGAGACGATCGACAGCTGCGTCGTCTGGCTGCCTCAGCACCGGATCTGCTTCATCAGCAACCTCGTCGGCCCGCTGTTCCCCCATTTCCCCAACCTCAACACGCTGCGGGGAGACCGGTACCGCATGGTAGAGCCCTACCTCGCCTCGGTGCGAAGGTTGCGCGAGCTGGGGCCCGATCTTCTCGTCACGGGTCGACACACTCCGGTGGCCGGGCGGGCCCTGATCGATGCCAGCCTCGGGCGGCTTCACGACGCCGTGGACTTCGTTCACCAGGAGACGTTGCGTGGCATCAACGACGGCAAGGATGTGCTCACCCTCATGCAGGAGATCCGCCTACCGGAGAGACTGCGGGTCGGCCAGGCGTACGGCAAGGTGAGCTGGGCGGTTCGCACGATCTGGGAGAGCTACGTCGGTTGGTTTCGGCTGCGATCTACCACCGAGCTCTACCCGGTGCGCCACACCGAGGCGGCGGTCGAGCTGGTCGGAATGGTCGGCAGCGATGCCGTCGCCGTCCGGGCGCGAGGAGTCCTGGATGACGGCCGGCCGGTCATCGCCATCCACCTTGCCGAGGCCATTCTCGCCAACGATCCCCAGCACGCAGCAGCCACCGCCGTCATGGTCGATGCCCACCGGGCCCTGCTGGCCGAGGGTGGCGACGGGAACTTCTGGGAGAGCGGTTGGCTAAGCCAGCAGATCGCCAGGTGGTGCGACGGATGATGCACCTCCCTCCGCTCCTTCCGCCACCGCCGGGCTGACGGGCAGGAGGATCGACCATCGATCTCGCGCAGGGAATAGGGCCGACCGCCGGTCGAGCAGCCGGCGCCGTCTGGCGTCAGCTGGAGGGCCTCTTCGGCGGGCCCGCGCGCAGCCGCGTCATCTTGGCGCTCGCCTCGGTCCTGGCCCTCAACAGCGCTGACACGGCCACCGTAGGGGCCTCCGCCACCCAGCTCCGCCAAGCCCTTCACATCAGCAACACCGACATCGGCCTCCTCGTGGCCGTGACCTCGATCGTGGCTGCCGTGGCGAGCGTCCCGTTCGGGGTGCTGGTCGACCGTGTCCGGCGCACCCGCCTCCTGGCCTTTGCGATCGTCCTCTGGGGCGTGGCCATGGTGGCAAGCGCCACTGCCGGCAACTTCAAGACACTGCTGCTGTACCGGGTCTTCCTGGGAATCGTGACGGCGGCCGCTGGACCTGCGGTCGCGTCGCTGGTGGGCGACTACTTCCCGAGTGCCGAACGGGGCCGCATCTACAGCTTCATCCTGAGCGGGGAGCTCTTGGGCGCCGGCGTTGGCTTCGTGATAACGGGTGACATCGCGTCTCTGTCGTGGCGGGCCGCATTCGTCGTGCTGGCTCTGCCAGCCTTTGGTCTGGCCTGGCTGATGTACCGATTGCCTGAGCCGGCGCGCGGCGGGGAAAGCGAGCTGCGGCCCGGCGCGACCGACATCCTCGACGCCCGGGCCGTCATACGCCGAGCTCGCTCGTCTCGGCCCGAGGACGACACCATCGAGGACACCACTGTCAAGGAGACCGACGCACAGCGGATCGCTGCTGACCGAGGAATC
>CAVQWQ010000036.1:0-19097 GCA_963717645.1 uncultured Actinomycetes bacterium
GGACGAGACGCCCCGGTGCTCCCCCGGCAATCCCTCGACGCTGCCCGTCGTTAGCAGCCATCGACTGGACGACAGTGCCATCTCGTGCAGCGCGGGAGCTATCGTGGCCCGGCCATGGAGCCCCCAGGCACGTTGACGGTCGATGAGGTCGAGCGATCAGCTCGCCTGATCCCGCGATCGACTACCAGCGTCGTTCGCCGACCGTGGATCGTCGCCTTTCTGCTGTTCTTCCTCTTGGGGGCGGCCTGGGCGGCGGCAGGTCCCCTGCTGAGCGGGTCCGACGAGGGCGCCCACGCGATCAAAGCCGCCGCTGTCGTCAGAGGCGAGCTACATGGCGCAAAGACGGGCTCACAGGGTCGACCGTGGCTGGTCCACGTGCCGGGGCCGTTCGCACGCGCACAGGAACCCTTTACGCTTTGCTATCTCTACGCGGTCGGTCGCGCCGGAAGTTGTGGGCTTTCCTTGGGTGGGCCGACGGCGACCGAGCCTGTCAACACCCAGTTCGGCGCCTATCCGCCCCTGTACTACCTGGTCGTAGGTCTCCCGAGCCTCGCCTGGCCGTCTGCCCTCGGCGTGTACCTCATGCGCTTGCTCAGCGTGGCCGTCACATCGGCCTTCCTCGCCTCGGCTCTCACTTCTGCTCTCTCGTGGCGGCGGTCCCGGATGCTGGTCTTGGGTCTCGGGATTGCCATCGTCCCGAACGTGACCTATCTGGGTGGGGTACTCACCGATAGCGGCCTGGAGATCAGCTCTGCCATCTGCCTGTGGGTCTCTGCTTTGGTCTTCGTCCTCGATCCCCCGGCGGACGGTGGGGCCCGCCTCCTCGCTCGGGCGGGCGTATCGGCCTCCGCTCTCGCGTTGGCCAGGCCCCTCTCACCATTGTGGCTGGCCGTGATCGCGGCGACGATAGTGGCGCTCTGCGACAGGGGGAGACTCCAGGCGGTCCTGAGGCGCCGAGACGTCCGAGTCTGGGCGAGCGTCGTGGCCGTCGCTACCGGG
Source organism: uncultured Actinomycetes bacterium (assembly GCA_963717645.1). Classification (GTDB taxonomy): domain Bacteria; phylum Actinomycetota; class Acidimicrobiia; order Acidimicrobiales; family AC-9; genus AC-9. The sequence goes on from CAVQWQ010000036.1 coordinate 1,000, forward strand.
CTGGCGCTGGCCTGGACGCTCTCGGTCGGCGTCAGCGTGCTTGGCTACGCCGCACTAGCGAGGTGGTCGAGGCCTCACATCGCCGCCGTCGTGCTGGGCAACACGGGCACGTATATCCGCCAGATGGTGGGATTGTTCGGCTTCGACAACGTGGCTGCCCCACTGTTCACCTTTGTGATCTGCTGGAGCCTGGCCAGCTTGCTCGTCCTAGCGGCGGTCGCGCTGGCGCGGCGTCGCCAGTTGCTCGTCCTCATCGCTCTTGTGGGTGCGACGATCCTTCTACCGGTCGCCCTCGATGTGCTCGAGGCCCGCAAGCTCGGATACTTGTGGCAGGGGCGATATTCCCTGCCGCTGGCGACCGGGCTCCCGCTTCTCGCCGCGTTCATCGTCGGCAAGGCCAGGGCTCAAATCGAGCAAAAGCACCGCGTGGTGACGCTCGGCGTGATAGCAGCGATCGTCGTCGCCCACGTCGGTGCGTTCGTTTGGTTCCTGCGCCACTTCATGTGGGGTAGAGGACAATGGAGTCTTCTCCACTCTCAATGGGAGCCTCCGATTCCGGGGATCGCCCTGGTCATCGCCTTCGGGGCCGTCACGTTGGCGTACGGCTGGTGGCTATACAGCCAGCTCGGGGGCAGCGAGCAACCGGTCGTACCCCACCAGTCGCGGATCCTGTCACGCCACCGCCGGTAACAACCTGCGGCCGAAAGGCTAGCTCGACCTGCCCGGCGGTTGGCCGCTGCCGCAGTACTCACGGTAGGCCTTCTCCGGGTCCGGCGGGATGCGCAGGCTTTCTTGCGATAGTGCCCGACCGAAGTTCCCGAAGAAGGTCCCGATCGAGAGTGGCTGCGTCGAGGTCTGCAGCAGGGCGCGGATGTCCTTGCACTGCAGCGCGGCGCGAGCCCACACCACCTGTTCGTCGAAAGCGGCACCAGTCGTGGGGGGTATCAGCGGCTCGATCTGGACGGGGTGAGGTCCCCGATTGTCGAGTGGTGGAGGCGGAAAGTCTGCCGGGTTAACAGACGTCCCCGCCCGGATGAACCGAGCGACGAGCCACGGCGCTGGAAGCGGTTTCTCGTGGCCGGACAGACCCGGATGGACCAGCTGCAAACGAGCCGTGAAGGGGTCCGACAGACCTAGCATGTCGATGATGTGCACGTTGGCACCGAGCGAGTAACTGGCAACTCCCACACCCCACGAGGCAACTTCCGGGTCGGGCACTCCAGGCGCCAGCCGATATGGTAATGGCGGGCCGAGACCGTAAAAGAGGCCCTTCCCCGTGAACCAGCCGCGAGACGGGCCGCCAGCCTGCCACCCAATAGAATCCAGCGTCACTGCGTGCTGCACGTTCGTGCCGAAGGCACTGAACTCGCCCTTGACATCGGTTGGTCGCACTGCAATCCCGCACCAGAACGCCCATGGGATGACCAGCAGGGCCCAAGCCGTCCGTCGTCGCAGGGGGACGACGGCGACGGGTGCGACCAGAGCAAAGATGGACGGCAGCAGCAAGCGTGCATGAAGGTAGTCTCCCCCGACCCGCACGATGTAGACGCCGACCAGCACCGCCCCGAGTAGGAAGGCCCCGATGACCAGCAGCGCCCGCCGCTCTCCGTTGCGCCGTAGGCCCCGGACCGTTGGTGTATACGCCGCGGCACCGAGGATCAGGGCAGGGATCCACAGCCAGTAGGGGCCGAGGCTCGAAGAGAGGTATCGCCAGCCGGAACCCCACTGGGCACTCCCTGCCTCCTTTGCCACCGCCGTGTTGGGAAGTAGTGCGGCGTAGTAGCCCATACGAAAAACCTCGTAGGCGACCGGCAGCGCGGCCAGTGCCACGAGGAAACGCACGCGATCACGCCAGCCGTCGCGGCCCCGGCCGGCCCCGAGCACGATGGCGGCAAAGACCACTGTGAACAGCACGAGCTCCGGCCGGATCAGCCACCCGAGCCCGAGGGTGGCCGCGCCCCACCACGGGACACTCCCATCATCGCGGGCCCACCTCGCCAGGACCCAAAGGCACACGCCTTCCCAACCGAAGACGAGGCCCATCTCCAGCCCGCTGGTTGCCAGGTACCAGACCGGCATGAGCGCGAGCAGGACAACCGCTCCGGCCGGAACGAGCAGCTCACCGGGCCGCCGGTCTCGAACGAGCATCGCCGCGCCAGCGATCGCAAAGGACAGGCCAGCCACGGTACAGGCGATGCCCAGCGTCACGGCCGTCCACTCCAGACGGAGGGGCAGCAGCACATGTCCAACAGTGAGCATGAAGAGCCAGGCTGGGCTGGTGAACGCCTCGACGCGCTGCCCGGCGTTGAAGACGGGACCATGACCCGCCATGACCTGCTGAACCACATGAAAGTTGATGAACCCATCATCCTGCGTCCACCGATGGTCCCAAGCCTGCAGACCCAGGATCACAACAGGGGCGGCGAGCAACGTCCCCTGCGCCAACGGGCGGACACGCAGGAGCCGTCGCGCCGTCCGGGCGGGCGGCACCGCCGCACGAGCGTCAACGGTGGATGTCACCGCCCACGCCCTCCCTCAGGGGACCAGACGATCTCGGCGACCTCGATCGGGGGGGACGGACCGACAGCGGGAAGGGCGGCGACGACTCGTGTCGTCGCCCCCGGGTCGAGCCGATGGACACTCTGGCGAAGAACGTCGACAATCGAGGGGTAGTCCGCAAGCCACGTCATATCGCGACTCCGTATGTATTCGGCGGGGAAGTTGCCTCGATGTTGCAGAGCGGACGCCACCGGGTTGACCACTCCGTCAAGGTTGACGACCGTCAGGTGCCCGTCAGCAAAGTAGCTGATAGCGCCACTCTGCCACCCGCCGAGGACGGCCCCTCTCGGGACGACGCGTATGGCCTGCGTGGCCACGTCACGGTAGCCGGTAGTGGCGTCGAAGAGGTGGGCGCTGTTGAGCTGGACTGGGGGCAAAGCATGGACGGTCAGATCGCGGACATCCGCTCTCGCCGCGGCGACAGTCGGGACCGTCAGAACCCCGACCATGGAAACCGCCGCCACGTACTTCGAGCGGCCCTCGACAGAAGCGACGCGACCAGCCAGCGCGGAAAGCGCCATCGTCACCACCATTGCAACCGGTGCGAGGTACCGGGTGAAGTAGAAGGTCACGCCATACCACGAGTAGAAGATCATCAGCAACGCTGCGAACGCCGGGAGGGTGCCGGCAACACGCCACGTACTGGGGCTGACTAGAGTCTCCGAGCTGTCATGGGCCGCCCGGCGCGGTCTCAGAAACATCCAGCCCGCCGCGAGGGCGAGCAGCGCTGCGACCATCACCCAGAAAACGGCGACACCGAGGGTCGTGTCATGAATGAGTTTCAACCGCAGCCAGTCCCACGGCTGGAACGGCCCACCGCTTACCGCGCCGGCTGCCAGGGATGTGGTTGTGTTCGAGAACGACTTGAACGGCAGGAGATGGTGCGCAGCCGGCCCGCTTGTCGGCAAAGGGGAGCCGAATGTCAGCGCGCACCACACCCACCACGGTCCAAGGACGACCGCCCCGACGACGCCCGCTGGCACCAGAGGTCGCCGAGGGCCCCGCCATAGCTGGACCAGGACGAGCAGACCGAGCAGCAACAAGGCGTCTGTCCGCGCCAGAACGCTCAGACCGGCGACCCCCCCCACCGCTGCCCACCGCAGTGCACTGCGGTGGTCGTTCGCCCAGATCCACACCGCGACGAGGCTGATCTCGAAGAACATCGCAAGAGAGGTCTCGAGCCCACCGAGGGACATGGAGATCCCGACCGGCGAGATGGCCCAAACGGCCGCAGCGACTATCGCTGCTGCCTTCCCCGCCAGTCGGTACGCGACCCACGCCAATACCACAATGATCGCCGTGTCGGCGACAACGAGGAGGGCCAGATCGGCGCCCAGAGGCGCATCGGTGCCGTTGGTGAGCCAGAACACCGGCGTCATCAGAAACCCGAGTAGGGGCTGGAACCCACTCGTCAGCGTCGTGCCGTCCACCGTCGGGCCGTGGCCGTGGGCCATAGAGCGGGCGATTGTCAGTGTGTAGTAGGTGTCGTCGGGGATGAAGAGGCGGTCGACCAGCGAGATGGGCCTCAGCAGGATGGCGACCCGGAGAGCCAGCCCCATCAAGCTCAGCCCGGCGACTGTGAACACCGTCTTGCCGGGAGTCTCCAACCGTCGGCGGGGGTAGTCCAGCGCCGCCGTGAGCGCCGTCCCGGGGCGGCGACGGGTCTCCCGGAGAAGGGAGCTGCCCGCCGGTGTCGTGGTCATCGGGGCAAACCCTACTCCCCACATGGCGCCGGAAGCGGTCCGCCCCAGCTGATCGGGACCGCCGTACTGGCGCCGCGAATAACCCTCAGTCCGGCGTACCCACGAGCTCGCGCCCAGCTTCGCCGCCGCCTGCCGGCTCGGCATTGCTTGGTCCCTTCGGACTTCGCACCAGGCCGCGTAGCGCAAACACTGCGACGAGGTACATGGCCAAGGCGAGGGCGAGCACGATGCCGAAGCCGTACGTCATGGCGAGGATCGTTGCCAGGACGGAGCCGATGACAGAAGCAAACCCGTTGACCGCCCACCCCCAGGCGACATACTCCCTGCGGAACTCGGTGAGGTTGCCGACCACGCTGAGGCCCAGGGGCATGAACCGGCCCAGACAGAGGCCCAAAGGTGCCACGACCAAGAACGCGACGAGCACGCGCCCCGCCAACGGCCAACTCTGCAATGCGCTCGTCAGCGGTGGCAAGCCAAAGAGATAGAAGAGTGAGAGGCCGACGATGACAGCGAGGAGCACCGATAGTCGTGCCGTCGAGGCGTCCTTCTGGCCCGTCAGAAAAGCTCCGATGCCTGTGAAGATCAGAAGTGACGCCAGGGTGACCGTGAGGGAATAGGTGGGGTAGCCGAGGAACAACACCAATCGTTGAATGAGCGTGATCTCGAAGAAGAAGAAGCCCAGCCCGATCGCTGAGAAGAAGATCGCCGAGCGGCCCTTGCGCGGCAGCCCGGTCCACCTATTGCGGATCGCCACGAACGGGACGAGCAGGAAGGCCCCGGCGAGCACTATCGCCAGACCCAACAAGAGCAGCAGCACTCGCTCGCCGACCTGGTCCTCGGGATCGACGCCGGTGATCGAACTAGTGTAGTTGCTGATCACCTTGCCGAAGGAAGCAAAGTGCCAGAAGAACGGGCGGTTGTCGGAGATCGCCCGGACGTCGTAAGGATAGGAAGCATCGAACGTGTGGGGGTTGGGCGTGGTGATCGCATCGGTTACGGGACCGGGGATGTAGGCACTCGCGGGGGCATAGCGCAGCGCCGATCCAGGGATCCTGCTCAACCCGGCGACGAACCCGTTCACCTCGCTCTGGGTGAAGGGCGTCGCCTTCACCAGGATTGTGGACACCGTACTGGGGAGGGCCACGCCCGGAAGAACACTCGTCGACGTGCCCACGAGTATGTGGCTGCCGGGGTCGCGGTTGCCCAGTTGACTGAGTGCTTGTCGAACCGTCGCCACGTACCGAGTAGTTCGATTCGGCTTGTGCGCGAAGTCCAGCTCGCCGAACTGAGCAGCGAGGATCCCGTTGGGTTGAAGGTGCTGGAGGCTGTCCACGATGGCGTTCGTCGTGTAGAGATAGCTTTCTGACAGGACGAAGGCACTCGCGGTCGACGCGTTCGTCGCTGAGTAGCTGTCCGGCGCCGGATACCAGATCATGTCGTACTTCTGGTTCGTGCGGGCGAGGAACGAACGCCCGTCGCCCTCCATGTAGTGCACCTGGGGGTTCTGCGCGAGGTGGCCGTCGTAGTTCGCGAGTCGGTTGGTCACGAGGGAGTAGGTGACCGGGTTGAGCTCGACGGCGTCGACGTGACCCGCGCCGAAGTACAAGGACGCCAGGACCTCGTGACCTCCCGCGGCCCCGATGATCCCGACCTTCGGCGGCGGACTGCCGTGCAAGTCGAACGGCAGCGCGCGCGGGTCAGTGGCAAATCCAAGCCGGCCGAGGCTGGCCGGATCACCGTTCCACCGATAGATGACGGAGCCGATGAGACCGTCGTGGTACAGAAGTGTCCAGTCCGGGCTGGAGTTGACCGTGTCCACCCGGAAGATCGGGCTCCACTTGGTGTAGGTGGTGTTCTTGGGGGTCAGGTTGCCCTTGCTCGCCTCCAATCGCACGTACGGAAGGTGGTTCGGTAGAACGACACCTATGGCCGCTAGTACTGCCAGGGCCGCTGCCACCAGAACCACAGGGGAGCGAATGCGGGCAGCAGTATGAAGGCCGCCGACCGCCATGACCAGCGCGGCGAGGAATATCGTCGCCGGTGGCCCGATGGTGGAGATGAACGACACGACCAGAGCTGCGGCCAGGCCCGCACCCACGAGGTCGGCGAAGTACAGACGCCCGACCCGCTCCGGCCTGCGACTGAAGAGCGTGGCGATGACCACTCCCGGCACGATGAACGAGGCGAACAGAGCGAGACAGATAACGAGCAGGAGGACGAAGCTCTTCACCGAGGCCCAGGTGCCGTAGTGCCAGAGGTTCAAGGTGTTGGGTGACACATACGCGACAACGATGTACCCGACACCAACGCTGGCCGCGCCGAGCAGCATGCTCCACATAACAATGACGCCCGTGCCCGCTCGACGTAGACGGCCAGAAATGGTGACCAGGATGCCACCGCATCCGATGCCTAGCAGCGCCAACCCGATGACGAAGTAGGTGTAGTAGTAGAAGAACTTGAAGGAAACGACGCGGGTGTAGCTGACCTCGAGGAGAAGGGCCGCGAAGCTCACGAGGAAGATCTCGAGCGCATAGGCGCGACGGGATGCCGCCTGAGGTCTCGCGGAGTCCTCCTGGATCACTGACACGTCGTCAACCACCTTCGACTGCCGAGGGACCTGTCGCCCGCGCCTCCACTGCTCGGTCGGGCAGCGTATCGCATGATGGCGGGCGCTACGTTGCACGGTCGGCCCGTTGTCCACATCGACGTGTCGAGGCCGGCCTCGTCGCTTGCTGCGCTCCTGATTGCCGAGCGGCCCTCGTCAGGGGTGATCATCAGGACAGGACCCGGGCGGATCGTCGTACGTCCGGTCCTTGGTCCAGGACCCCGTCCACCAGCTAGCTGCGGGACTCGGGAGACCAAGCATCGGTGTCAGCTGGTCCAGGACGGCCTCGCCCAGGCGGGCCGCTCCCGTGGGACAGAGGTGAAAGTTATCCGTCTTGCGCGCTCGGGACAACACTCCTCCGGGCCCGGGCAGCCAGGCCGAGTACTGTCCGTTGACCTCGAGGGAGCTCGCCACAGGAAGGAACAGATACCGGCTGGGCCACTGGGGGGCTACCGAGGCCATCACGGAGTTCCATGCCCCCGTGGGGCCGTCTTGGTCGACCTGCGCCGCGGGGTCGACCGAAGAGCTGTTCGGATGTGAGCGGGGGAATTCCATGATGGCCAGTGCATCCACACCGCCCCCTGGAGCGGTCAGGACCGAAAAAGCCTCGTTGACCAAGCGGCCGTAACCGACGGGATCGGCCTTCGCCGGCACCGCGTCCCAGGTCCACATTCCAACGACGACTTCGGGCCGATACTCCTTTATCAGGCGGGGCCATTCGGTCCTCCAGCTCGGTACCGTCGTGAGCCCCCAGTACTTACGGGCGTCGTTGTCCACCACCCTTACGACGCCTGTGGCCTGAAGAGCGGCGGTGACTCCAGGAGCGGCGTCCTGCATGACGCTGTCGCCGATGATCATCACGCGCAGAGGATCGCTTGCGGACAGCACCCTTCCGGCTGGAAGGGCCAGGGTCGGCTTGCCGAGCATAGAGATCTCGCCGTCGAGACTCGCCGCTATCCGTTCAGTCGCGGACGGTGTCAGAGCTGGGCTCTCAGCCTGGTCGCCTGGCATCATCTGGGACGCCATGTCGTACAACACCACGTCGGAGTGACTGGCGGCAAATGACCGGTAGGCGGTGTTGAGCGCGCCGACGCGCCCTGGATCGGCGAACTTGGCCTCGGGCTCCACTCGCGTGGGCACATGGTGGTACTGCGGGACCGTGGCCATCACGACCCGTGCGCCGCCGGACCCCAGGAGCGCGACCATCTGTCCCAGTCGGTCCTGGTAGTACGCGTTCCACTGTGGTGTGCCCACCCGCAGCCAGTGGCCGCCGACGAGGTGGTCTGCGGTGTCATCGGCTCCGAAGAGCATCAGAGCGACTTTCGGCTTCCACTGCTGCAGCTGCTGGGGCCACTTGGATCGCCACTGGCAGCCGGGAGAAGGACGACCCTGATGCACGGGACCGAAGGTGTTGTCGGCACTGAATCCGTCGACGACCGTGCAGCCGCCGGCGGCCCCGTCGTGGACAGCCAGGCCGTGCTGGCCCTGCTGGGCGGCCATCCCCAGAGCCAGGGACGACGCCGTGGCGTCGCCCACGACCAGCACGCTGTTGTCCGAGCCGGTCGGGCCAGCGGCCCCGGAGGCTGCCATGGTGGCAGGAGCCGTGGGAGCCGGTGGAGGTGCGGCTGCGGCCACGGTGGTCGGCACGACGGTGGCCACAAGGAGGCCGCCAGCCGTGGCGGCCACCCCGGCGGGAGCCGCCAGCCAGCCCCAGCCGGCGAGGCGGGCTTGGCGGATGGGCCGCTCCACCAGGAGGTAGCTGGCGGTGGCCAGGACCAGCATGGTGGCCACCTGGGACAACTTGAGGGACCAGCCCGACAACCCGGTGGTGGTGTCGGTCATGAGGACGATCACCGGCCAGTGCCACAGATACAGCCCGTAGGAGATGACCCCGATGGCGCGCAGGGGTGGGAGGCAGAACAGCGCCCCGAGCGGCCCCGAGCGGGCCTGGCTCACGCTGGCGATGATCACGGCGGTGAGCAGGCCCACACCGAACAGGCCCCCCCGCCACATCCACCCCGGCGGTCCGGCCGCGCTCGTGCAGGCGTAGATCAGCAGGGCCATGGCCACCAGCCCGGCACCATGCAGCAGTCGGCGACCGCCCCGGGAGGGTTTGGAGCGGCCAGCGACCACCACGGCCAGGGCCGCCCCCACCAGCAGCTCGAAGGCTCTGGTGTCGGTGCCGTAATAGATGCGGCTGGGGTCGGTACCGGGGTGGTACAGGAGACCCATGACCACCGCCGAGGCGACGGCCATGACCAGCACGGCGCCCACCAGGGCCCGACGTGACCCCCGGGCGACCCGCAGCAGGCCCACGAGGATCAGCGGCCAGAGGAGGTAGAACTGCTCCTCGATGGCCAACGACCAGGTGTGCTTGAGCGGCGAAGGGGCCTGGAACTGGGCGAAGTAGGACTGGTGGCCGAAGATGAGGTGCCAGTTGGCGCTGTAGAACAGGGTGGCCAGTGAGTCCGGGCGCAGGCTGGAGCGGTCCAGGCCCGGTCCGCCGAGGCCGGCGTACAGGGCCAGAGCGGCCAGCATCAGCAACAACGCCGGCAGCAGTCGCCGGGCCCGGCGGGCCCAGAAGGCCTTGAAGGCGACCCGGCCGGTGCGGGCCCGCTCCCCCACCAGCAAGCCGGTGATGAGGAACCCGGACAGGACAAAGAACACGTCCACCCCCAGGTAGCCGCCACCGGCTCTGGTCAGGTTGAGGTGGTAGGCGATGACCGCACCAACGGCGAAGGCCCGCAGCCCGTCCAGGGCGGGCATGTAGCGGCCCGTGCCGGCCGGTGTCGGCGCTCGCCTGGGCGCGGGGCTGGGAGGAGGCGGGCTGAGCGGCCGCTGCCCGGTGACGACCATCAGGAGCTACCGCACCTCAGCCCTGCTCGACGACCAGGCTGCGGTGCCTCAGGAAGCTGTTGGTCGACACTGTCCCCTTCCGAGCAGTTGAACGACTTGGTCGTCAAGTTGGTCGTTAAGGTGGCATCCGGCCAAGGCGCTCCCGAGGGTACCTGATCGCCCCGGAGGGAATAGCGTCACGTGCCGTCGGCGGAGGTCGCCCAGCGCCTGAGCGTTGGGCAGGGTCCCGAATGTGAACGACTTGTCTGGAATAGGGACGTCGACCTCCCGGTCGTGGTCGACCACCTGGACCGGGGCCCCTTGTCCGGCCCCCCTTGTGGAGCTGACTGGTGAGGTGGAGGTATCGGGAACCGGCAGCCACCTGGTTTCCAGGTAGGTCCTGAATGGCGAGATCCTACGGAACCTTCGGCCAGTCCAACCACCGGGTCTCCCGCACCGGCGAGCGCACGCAACCGATCACGGTCGTCCATGGTCACGAGGAGCCGATCGGCGCTGTAGACACACGGGGGAGCCCAGGTTCTCCACCGGCCACGGGCACGATCCCGGTCACCCGATCTCAAGAGCGAGGTTGACGCTCCCGTGCCCGCCATTGTCGACCGGGCCCCCGGTTTGTGGTCCACCTGGTGGACCATTTTCAAGGGGTCGGGTCACGTCTGTGCCGACAAACACACAGAGGCAAAGGCGCGGCAGTCCGTGCAGGCATCGGCGCCAGCAAAGGCGAGTTCGTTTACTTTGTCGATGCTGATCTCCCTTACGGATTGGAAGACCAAGAGAATGTGATCCGCATGGCGCAGAGGGGAGCAGCGTCGTCGTAGGATCACGGCGGGTGAGCGGTGCTCGGCCCACAGCTACCCCGTCTTACGCAAGGTGTGCCCCTGGACGCTGTCGCTGCTCGTACGACGGTCGCTTGGCGTCCCGGTTAGTGATACCCAGTGTGGCCTCAAGGAATTCCGAGGCGCCCTCGCTCGTGACATTTCCCACTCACAAGCATCGATGGCTTCGGCTTCGACATCGAGTTGCTCGCCCTCGTTGGCACAGGCAGGTATCCCAATTGAGGAGTATCCGGTAACGCTCCGTCACGAGAAGGGCAGCAGCGTGAATCTTCCGTGCGATACGTTTTCGATACTGGCTGACCTTCGCCGCATTGCTACGCGTCGCCGCCACTTGTCAGAGTCACCTTCCACCGAGCACTCTTCAAGCGGAGCTTGAAGAGTGCTCGGTACCGCAAACCCGACGTTCAAGCACGGGTTGGATGCCAGCACGTTCTTCACGTGCTGCGCGTGCTGCGCGTCGCACACCCGAAGAAGCTCGAAGGCCCTGGTGTCGGTGCCGTAGCAGATGCGGCTGGGATCCGTACCGGGGTGGTACAAGAGGGCGACGCCCACGGCCGTCGAGGTTCCGAGCCACCTGCAACGGTGTCTCACTCGCCAGAGGGAAGTGCCGGCTCGGAAGCCTCGCCATCCCCGCGGAGCGTAGAACTCGGATCGCGAGAATACAAGGGCACCCGCGCTGGCTCGGGCTCGACTGAGTGCCCTTCGCTATGCTCCAGGTTGCCGCCGCCACGCATCTTCGACGGCCGGTCCGAGTTCCGCCAGCCCGAGCGCAGCGAGGGCTAGCGGCTTGCGCGAGCTCACAGGGCCCTGGAGGAGACCACGGCTGCTGTCGCTGGTACCGAAAATCGAGCCGGGGGGGCCCGGCATCGCTTGACTCGATGGGCCCAGCGGACTGCGGTGTCGGTCGCCAGACGGCACTGGATCGTGTCCTTCGCCCTCTTCTTCCTGCTCGGCGCGGCGTGGGCCGGGGCCAGTCCGATCTTCAGCGGTCCGGACGAGGCCGCGCAGGCCGTCAAGGCCGCCGCGGTGGTACGCGGGCAGCTCGGCGGGACGGCGGGTCCCGACGGACACCACTGGCTGGTGCGAGTCCCAGGGCCATTCTCAACGTCGTCAGTGGTCGCCTTCAGCCTCTGCTACTTCGCGCGCACCAACGAGAGCGGAAGCTGCGGCTTGACGTTCACCGGCCCTCGAACGACCCAGGTTGTCAGCACGCAGTTCGGCGCCTATCCGCCTCTCTACTACGCGGTCGTGGGTCTCCCCAGCTTGGCCGGGGTGTCGGCCACGAGTGTGTACCTCATGCGCCTTGTCAGCGCCGCCCTGAGCTCGGCATTCCTCGCATCGGCCGTTGCATCGGCCCTCGTCTGGCGACGCAGCCGATTACTCGTTGTCGGCCTCGTCGCCGCTGTCACACCGGTGGTGATCTACCTCGGCGCCACGGTCAACGACAGCGGCCTTGAAATCAGCGCTGCCATCTGCCTGTGGGTGTCCGCTCTCGTGCTGCTCGTCGACCCTCCCCCGAACGGCGCGACTCGACTCCTAGCAAGGACCGTCGTCGCCGGCTCTGCACTCGCCTTCGCCAGGCCACTCTCGCCGCTGTGGCTCATCGTCGTCGGTGCTACGGCCCTCGCACTGGGTGGAACGAGGCACCTCAGAGCCCATCTGGCGCGCCGGTCCCGCTGGGTCTGGGTGGCCGTGTTGGCTGCCTCCACCGGTCTGGCGCTGGGATGGACGGTGACCGTCGGTGTGGACGTGCTGGGAAAGCCCCTGGGAGCTGAGGCGTCGGCGCCGCACGTTGCGGCCTTCATGTTGAGCCACACCCCCACGTATCTACGTCAGGCGGTCGGGATGTTCAGCTTCGACAACGTACCCGCCCCCCTGTTCACGTTCGTCGTCTCGACCACCGTCGTGACCGTGCTCGTCGTGGCGGCCGTGGTCCTCGGCCGCCGTCGCCACGTCATCGTCCTCCTCAGCCTCATTGCTGCCGCGATCTTGATACCCCTGGCGATCGAGCTCGTGGAGGCCCGCAAGTACGGGCTTCTCTGGCAGGGTCGTTATTCGGTGCCGCTCGCGGCTGGAGTGCCCCTGGTCGCTGCCCTCATCGTCGGACGCGGGGCTTCGCGTCCCGACCACTTGAGGCGCCCGGCGGCGATGGCGATCGTTGCGATCGGCCTGGCGCACATCGGCGGATTCGTCTGGGCGCTCCACCGGTTCGTAGTCGGTGCCCACGGACCATGGAGCACATCACACGCCCTGTGGGAGCCGCCCGTACCCGCGGGCATTTTGCTGCTCGCGTTCGTGCTGATCGCCTTCGTCTGGACTTGGTGGATGTGCCGGCTCTCGACGACGAGCGAGGTGGGCCCGCCGACGACGGCTCGGGCGTCCGAGGTCGAGCCGGAGAGGCATGAACGGCCGGGTCCGGATCGGCTCACGGCTGGTCGTTCGGACACGCACCCGGCGGATCGTTGTACCTCGAGTCTCTCGTCCACCGACCAGCCCACCAGCCCGGCGCAGCCGCCGGCAGGTTGAGCGTCGGCGTGAGCTGCTGGAGCACAGCTTGACCGAGCACGCCCGCCCCGGTTGGACAGAAATGAGCGTTGTCAACCTTGCGAGCTCGACTCCACGTGCCGTTCGGACCCGGCAGCCAGGTCGAGTACTGGCCGTTGACCTCGAGCGAACCGGCGACAGACAGGAACATGTATCGACCGGGCCACCGGAGCGCGAGCGACTCCATTAGCGAGTTCCAGGCCTCTCGGCTCGTCTCGGCATTCGCTGCGTCCGCTGCACGCCTCGCCGGGTCCACCTCGGAGATCCTCGGTCCGGTGCGCGGGAGCTGGAGGATGGCGACGCCGTCGACGCCGTCGCCCGGTGCGAGTACTTGTCCCAAGGCCTGGTCGACCAGGCCCGCATACCCAGCAGGATCGGCCTGGGCGGCCCGATTGTCCCAGCTCCACATGGCGAGCACGACCTCGGGCCGGTTTTCGCTGATGAGCCGCTGCCAGTCGGTACCCCGGCCGGCCGAGGTCGTGAGGCCCCATCCTCCGAGGCTGATGTCCGATACGACCTTCACGACACCGGTCGCCTGGAGGGCCGCCGTCACGCCCGGGGACGCGTCAGACATCAGGCTGTCGCCGACGATCATCACCCGGAGTGGGTCGGCCGGCGAGAGCACCCTGCCCGGCGGCAGAAGGATGGTTGGGTGGGCGATGAGGGACAGCTGGGCGTCGATGCCATCGCCGAGCCGCTTCGCTGCGGGATCGGTGAGCTGTGCCTGGTCCCTGAGGTCCTGGGGCGTGATCTCCGACGCCAGATCAGCGAGGGAGACCTCCGGGTGGGCAGCGGCGAAGGAGCGGTACGCGGCGTTCAGGTCGTCCACTCGTGCCAGCTGGTCGAAGGTCGGACCGGTCTGCTCGATACTTGTCGTCGAGCGGTACTGCGGGACCGTGGCCATCACGACCCGTGCGCCGCCGGACCCCAGGAGCGCGACCATCTGTCCCAGTCGGTCCTGGTAGTACGCGTTCCACTGTGGTGTGCCCACCCGCAGCCAGTGGCCGCCGACGAGGTGGTCTGCGGTGTCATCGGCTCCGAAGAGCATCAGAGCGACTTTCGGCTTCCACTGCTGCAGCTGCTGGGGCCACTTGGATCGCCACTGGCAGCCGGGAGAAGGACGACCCTGATGCACGGGACCGAAGGTGTTGTCGGCACTGAATCCGTCGACGACCGTGCAGCCGCCGGCGGCCCCGTCGTGGACAGCCAGGCCGTGCTGGCCCTGCTGGGCGGCCATCCCCAGAGCCAGGGACGACGCCGTGGCGTCGCCCACGACCAGCACGCTGTTGTCCGAGCCGGTCGGGCCAGCGGCCCCGGAGGCTGCCATGGTGGCAGGAGCCGTGGGAGCCGGTGGAGGTGCGGCTGCGGCCACGGTGGTCGGCACGACGGTGGCCACAAGGAGGCCGCCAGCCGTGGCGGCCACCCCGGCGGGAGCCGCCAGCCAGCCCCAGCCGGCGAGGCGGGCTTGGCGGATGGGCCGCTCCACCAGGAGGTAGCTGGCGGTGGCCAGGACCAGCATGGTGGCCACCTGGGACAACTTGAGGGACCAGCCCGACAACCCGGTGGTGGTGTCGGTCATGAGGACGATCACCGGCCAGTGCCACAGATACAGCCCGTAGGAGATGACCCCGATGGCGCGCAGGGGTGGGAGGCAGAACAGCGCCCCGAGCGGCCCCGAGCGGGCCTGGCTCACGCTGGCGATGATCACGGCGGTGAGCAGGCCCACACCGAACAGGCCCCCCCGCCACATCCACCCCGGCGGTCCGGCCGCGCTCGTGCAGGCGTAGATCAGCAGGGCCATGGCCACCAGCCCGGCACCATGCAGCAGTCGGCGACCGCCCCGGGAGGGTTTGGAGCGGCCAGCGACCACCACGGCCAGGGCCGCCCCCACCAGCAGCTCGAAGGCTCTGGTGTCGGTGCCGTAATAGATGCGGCTGGGGTCGGTACCGGGGTGGTACAGGAGACCCATGACCACCGCCGAGGCGACGGCCATGACCAGCACGGCGCCCACCAGGGCCCGACGTGACCCCCGGGCGACCCGCAGCAGGCCCACGAGGATCAGCGGCCAGAGGAGGTAGAACTGCTCCTCGATGGCCAACGACCAGGTGTGCTTGAGCGGCGAAGGGGCCTGGAACTGGGCGAAGTAGGACTGGTGGCCGAAGATGAGGTGCCAGTTGGCGCTGTAGAACAGGGTGGCCAGTGAGTCCGGGCGCAGGCTGGAGCGGTCCAGGCCCGGTCCGCCGAGGCCGGCGTACAGGGCCAGAGCGGCCAGCATCAGCAACAACGCCGGCAGCAGTCGCCGGGCCCGGCGGGCCCAGAAGGCCTTGAAGGCGACCCGGCCGGTGCGGGCCCGCTCCCCCACCAGCAAGCCGGTGATGAGGAACCCGGACAGGACAAAGAACACGTCCACCCCCAGGTAGCCGCCACCGGCTCTGGTCAGGTTGAGGTGGTAGGCGATGACCGCACCAACGGCGAAGGCCCGCAGCCCGTCCAGGGCGGGCATGTAGCGGCCCGTGCCGGCCGGTGTCGGCGCTCGCCTGGGCGCGGGGCTGGGAGGAGGCGGGCTGAGCGGCCGCTGCCCGGTGACGACCATCAGGAGCTACCGCACCTCAGCGCTGCTCGACGACCAGGCTGCGGTGCCTCGGACATCTGTTCGTCGACACTGCTTCCCCCTCACTCGCCCGGACCGACGAGCTGGCTAGGTCGGACGCGACGCGCTTCGTGTCGACAGTGTACGGGCGGGCAACCACCTCGGACCGCTCAGCGCAGGTGCTGACCAGGGGGTGAGGATTGGCCGGTGGTACGCGGAATCGTAGGGGAGCGATCAGCTTGCGGTCCGTTCCTGCCCAGCGGCGGCCCCTCCGCGTGAGACCGCGCCCGCCGGTTAGGGCTGGTGTGATCGAGACCGAGGCTCTCTGAGCGTGTCGCCCGGCCAGATCGACCACGTCCTGCCTCCCCGGCGGGTGCCGAGCGGTCCGGCCCTCGGCGCGAGCCGCCGAGCCAGGCCCAGAGTGGCGAATAGCGGACGATGCAGTAAAGGGCCTTGAGCCCGTCTCTCCAACCGATCTTCTTACCCTGTGCGTAGGTTCTGCCCGAGTACGAGACACCGACCTCGTAGATGCGCCAGTCGCCCGCGGCCACCTTGGCCGTGACCTCGGCCTCGAACCCGAAGCGGTCCTCCCGCAGATCGATGCTGTCGAGCACCTCCCGTCTGAAGGCCTTGTAGCAGGTCTCCATGTCGGTCAGGTTGAGGTTCGTCGACATGTTGGAGAGCGCGGTCAGGAATCGGTTGCCGACGCTGTGCCAGAAGTACAGCACCCGGTGAGGTTGGGCAGTGTGAAAGCGAGAGCCGTACACGACGTCGGCCTTGCCCTCGAGGAGCGGAGCCAAGACGGATCCGTACTCGGCCGGATCGTATTCGAGGTCGGCATCCTGCACGATGACCAGCGGTCCACCCGCCCTGGCGAAGCCTCGACGCAGTGCAGCTCCCTTCCCCTCGTTGACGGACTGCTCGACGACGACCATCCTCGGATCCGCGATCCCTCGCAGTACCTCGCGAGTGCCGTCGGACGAGCCGTCGTCCACGGCGACGACCTCTTTGGTGTAGGGCGAAGCCAGCACTCGCTCGACAACCTGGCCCACCGTCGCCTCTTCGTTGAAGCAGGCCATGACGACGGAGAGGCACGCATTCTCCTGCAACGCGTTGTCAGTCACGGGAAGACCTCCGTTGGATGCCCGCCGCCGACGGTTGCCGGCAACATCCCCGCGTCACCGTGAGTCGTGGTACCAGCTGAGCTCGCCGCTCGGGAGGACCGTCTCGACGAGAATATCCCGTCGGCAGCCACCGCCGCCAGAGCGACGATGGGCACCTCCGCGGGAGCTCGGAACCTGGTGCTGCCGTAGGTGACTGCGACGCCGACGGTGACGGCGATCGCCACGCTCAACCACGGAAGCACGGGCACCTTCCGCCGGCGAAGCATGACCAACCCGACGACGGCACCAGCCGCCAGGACATAGAAGGAGTAGAGGCGAAGCTGGATGGCGCCGAGCTTGTAGCCATCGATCGTGTCGATGTGGGTCTGGCCGATAGGGTCGTAGACACTCCACGTTCGCCCGACGCGGGCGGCCACCACCACAGGGAGTCGACTGAGGTGATGCCCCATGTAGGTAGTGGCTACGTGACTGAGATACTGGGCCTGCTCCGACTCGTCCCCCCGCTGGTGGAGGTTGGAACCGCAGAAGAACTGCCACGATCCGATGGCAGGACCGTAATACACGTTGTTGCAGTTGCTGTAGGCCAGCGTTCGGCCCAACTGGCTGGACAGATAGACCGGTTGCTCGAAGGTCACCAGGTTGCGCACGACCCAGGGTGCCACGGTCCCGAGGGCGGCGAGCACGACGACGGATGCCAACGCCAGCCGTCGGTAGACACTGCGACCCTTTGCCAGCAGGGCCAGGGACGCGGCGAGGAGAGGCACCAGGAGAACTAGCTCAGAACGACTGAGCGCGGCCAGCCCGCAGGCAACGCCCACGCCGATCGCGGGGCCGGGCCCTGGTCTGCTCCAGAACCGGTAGGCGAAGAGCAGCGCAACAGCCACCGCGAGCATGGCGAGAGGCTCTGAGAGGATCTGCCCGTCGTGGATCCAGAAGCCCGGGTACAGGGCCCCCAGCAGGGCGGCGATGATCCCGGCCCGCTCGCCGGCGATCCGTCTGACCGTGAGGGCCACCACGACAATCGTCAGCACACCTACGATGCAGATGATCACGCTGTGGGACGTGAGGCTGCGCAGGCCGATCTTGTCGAACGCGGCAAGGACGATCGTGAGCAGCGGTGGGTGGTCCGCTGACGCCACGATCTGGTGGT
The DNA here is from genome assembly GCA_963717645.1 of uncultured Actinomycetes bacterium. Taxonomy (GTDB): domain Bacteria; phylum Actinomycetota; class Acidimicrobiia; order Acidimicrobiales; family AC-9; genus AC-9. The sequence goes on from CAVQWQ010000036.1 coordinate 18,964, forward strand.
GGTAGAGGTAGGTGTAGGGCTGGGCGAAGCCCTTTCCCGCGGACAGCAGAGCCGCCTGGCCGTCGTAGAAGAATGCGTCGCCGCCGAGCTGGTAGTGCGGCTTCACAACGAAGACGAAGACGTAGATGAGACGG
>CAVQWQ010000037.1:0-114339 GCA_963717645.1 uncultured Actinomycetes bacterium
TCGGCGATCCCCACTCGGGCCAGCACCTTTGTGAACTCCACCACCACTGATCCGTCCGGGTCCAAGACGACCTTCTTGACTGGTCCGAATCCATCAGGCACCGACGTCACCTCCTCTGTCGCACACCTTATACCCCACGGCCGAGGCGTACAACCCTTCCTGTCGGTTGCCTAATGCGTCACATGGTCTGTCGTATCGGTGCTACGCTCTGGGCCAATCATCCCGAGATGCGCTTCCTGCAGCTGGCCCGCCGCCTGATGGCGAACGGAGTGGCCCGCGACCTGCGCGAGGGAAGCGGTTACTCCCGGGCTGAATTCGCCCGTGGCCAGCCGTACACCGTGGCCGCGCTGCATCGCGTGGGAGATGAAGCGTCGTCGGCCCTCTGGCGAGCAGGGGATCGCCCTGGGGAAGCAGCTGGCCGGGCTGATGCAAGAGGGGGCGCTGCCTCATGACCCTCGACGAGCTCGTCAGCGCCGACCTCGGCCTGACCGTTGGGGCTGAGTTCGTGGCCGAGGTCTGGGACACGTCCGCGTGGGCCGTCTACGCCGGGGTCAAGCGCGGCGATCTCCCCGTCGCCCCCCTCCACCTTGGCCGCAAGTTGCGCTGGCCAACTCGATCAGTCCTCGAGTCCGTCGGTGTCGACCTCGACGACCTGAACGTGCTACGGGCGCAGCGGAACGGCAACGGTAATGGGATCAAGAAGTCCTGACGTGGGCGGCTACCGCATCCCTGACCCCCAAACGAAGGAGGTCGTCGACTGGCCACGCGTCACCTCGCACCTCGACCTCATGAGGCGGCCGGGACTCCGGATCTGGGAATTGAAGAAGGTTGCGGAGTTCGTCGCCTCCGACCCAGAGGGATTCGAGCTTGGTCATACAGACTCGTATGCCGCTGTCGTTCGGGCCTTAGCGAATCGGTCAGCGGCCGAAGCCGGCACGAGGGTCCACGCGCTCGACTGTGAAGGTGGATCGAGGCGAGCTCGACCCGGCTTACGTCGAGGACGAGTTCGAACGTGGCTGTCTCGAGCGCTACGTCGAGCTGCGTGAGGCGTGGGGCTGGGACGTGGTCTACAGCGAGCAGGCAGTCCTCAACCACCGAGCGGGCTATGCGGGGACACTCGACCGCGTGCTCGATATCCCGAACATGGGCCGACTCGTCGTCGACATTAAGACCGGCCGGGCCGTCTACGCCGACACGGCGCTTCAACTCGCCGCCTACGCCAACGCTTTGTATCTGTGGGACGGCACCGGTCTCTGTCCGATGCCGGGCCGTGACGCTCTCGGGCGCAAGTCCGACGAACGAGCTGTTCGCACTGACCTCGGCCTCATCATTCATCTTCGATCAGAGGCCGGCGCTGTCATCCCGGTGAACCTGCGGGAGGGGTGGCGGGCGTTTACGAGCTTGTGCGCACTGCGCCGCTGGAAGGAGCGCGAGGGCAGCGTGCTCGTCGAGCCGCTCCCGCTCTCAGGCGACGGCAAGCGGTGTGAGTGGCTCAAGGGCCGGATTGCAACTCTCGAGACGATCGACGGTGCACTCGAAGAGCTGGCCAGGTGTTGGCCCCGAGGCGTGCCCACGTTCAAGAACGGCAGCGACCACACCGCTGCCCAGCTCGAGCAGATCGAGCGGACAGTCGGCGCTGCCGAGAAGAACTTCGACGCACCGTTCCCCAGGAGCGTCCGAAGGAAACAGTCACGGCTGATGTCGAGTCGTGGCTGCGTCAGTAATCCCAGCAACTCACAAAGGAGTTCATGCAATGGACACTGGTGACTACATCTTCGACCACAGCGGGGACTTTCCCGACAGCGCCCGGTTCAGCAAGGTCGGTGACTCGTACGCCGGAGTGGTCGACCGGGTCAGCCTGGTCGACACCGAGGACCTGAACACTCGGGAGAGCGTTCAAAAGCTTGTCGCCCAGATCACCACGGACGGCGGCGACCGCTGGAGCGTCTGGTTCAACCCGGGCAGCGACATGATCAGGAAATTAGGACGGGCGCTACGTACGGCCAAGCCGGAGAGCCGCCGCCCCACGCTCGACGAGGGCGACCACCTCAGTGTGAGGTTCGACCGCACCGAACCGGCGTCAAAGAAAGGCTTCGCCGACCGGAAGCTGTACGAGGTCATCGTCAAGCCTGGCGACCCCGACCAGGCTTCCGAAGTCAGCGTCGAGGACCTCGTCTCCTAACAGCAGAAGGGCCGCCGGTGCAGCGCAGCACTGGCGGCCCTTCTCGACCCAACTACTCCGAAAGGAGAACGACCGTGGACGAACGGTCCCCCGAAGTGTACTCCCTGGCAGCGCCGCTGTACCGAGAACAGGGCTGGCTCGGCACTATCCCTCTAGCGCCTGCGTCGAAGGTCCCTCTCGTGCGTGGCGTCACCGGACACAACGGCGCCTGGCCCGATGATGCATCGATCGAGCGATGGCGACAGCGGTATCCAATGGCGAACGTCGCCCTGCGCCTTCCCCGAGGCATCATCGGACTGGACGTCGATTTGTACAAGCCACAAGGCAGGGAGAGCTGGGAGGCTGCGCAGGAGGCATTCGGGCCGCTCCCCGATACCTGGATCTCGACGAGTAAGGACGACGGGTCAGGTATCCGGCTCTACCGGGTGCCGGAGAACGTGGAGTTCAAGTCGAACCCGTTCCCAGGCATCGAAACAATCCAGCACCACCACCGCTTCGTGGTCTGCTGGCCGAGCGTTCACCCCAAGACCGGCGCGCAGTACCGCTGGATCGCGCCCGACGGTTCCCACGGTCGGGTCCCCCATATCGAGGAGATCCCGTCATGAGTTGGACCCCCGCGCCGAGGCCCGAAGATCTGGTCGGCGCCGAGGCCGTCGAGCGGTACCGGGACCGCTACGACGAGCGAGAGCCTCGGCCGTACCGGCCGCCGTTGGCGGCTCCATCCGAGCAGACCTTCACCGGCGGGAGCTGGCCCTCGGAGGTAGAGGCAGCGGTCGCGCTCGACGCGGTGCTGGCCGAGATCGGGCTGTTCGACGTCCACCGGGAGGTACACGGTCGGGTCACCCAGCCGAGGTGGTGCCAGCTCGAGCAGACGATCCGCATCGACCGCATCCTCGTGCCGAAGCCCGCGCTCCTCGACCGAGGATGGGACCACGGTGCCGTCGGCGTCGAGGTCAAGGCATCGGGCCGCAAGGTCGGCCCCGCTCTCTCTCAGGCGCTCGACCAGGGGCGGGCTCAGTACCGTGTCGGCGGCGTCCTGATCCAGCTCGACTGGGTGGCAATCTGGCCGCTCTCTCCGCCGGCCGGAGTCCTGGCCAGCATCATGGCGCAGAACAGACTGGCGGCGGCCAGCAGCGACCGCTACAGGACCTTCCGCCTGGCCTGCAGCGGGCAGAACCTTCTCCTCGTCGGCTCCGACGGAGGCGTCCAGATCGGCGGCGACGGGTCAGGACGACGCGTCGGCTCGCGGTCGTGCCCCAAGAGGGACGCGTGATGCCGGACTTCACTCGTATCAGCGCCGATCGCTCCGGCGAGCAGCAGAGGAGCGAACCGCGGCCAGAGTGGGACGAGGAGCACCGGCGGCGCATCGCCGAGCCTGATCGGTCGAGGTGGTCGCCGGTAGTGGCCAAGCGGCTCGAGCAGACCTACGAAGAGGTGGCCGACGGCAAGAGCCGTCACGAGGCCGCTCGTAGTGCCACCCAAATGCTCGCTCGATATGAGGACGAGGGTGAGGTAGGGGCCTCGGCGGCGATCGAAGAGCTGCACGTCGAGTTCGTCAAGGCGAAGACGGTGATCGAACCCCGGTATGACCTACGCACGGTCGAAGGTGACTGGAAGCGGATGCTCGACGGTGCCCGGGAGAACGTCGCCGCCACCGAGTTCGACGGCCACCGTCCGCCCAAGCCTGCTGACCTCGTGGGAGAGAAGACCGAGCGCCCATCGTGGGTTTTGCCGGAAGAGTTCTGGCGCCGGCCTGTGCTGGCCCACGTTCGCCAGGCTGCCCAGGCGCGCAGGCGGGCGCCGGCTGCTGTCTTGGGCTCGGTGCTGGCCCGAGTGGCGATGTCGGTGCCCTACACCGTCGAGCTGCCCGCCATCGTCGGAGCGCCCAGTCCCCTGTGTTTCTTCTGCCTGCTCCTCTCCCCGCCCGGGGGTGGGAAGAGTTCATCCAACGCCATCGCCGCGGCGCTGCTTCCTGTCGAAGAGAGCCCGCTTGGCAGCGGCGAAGGGCTGGCCGAACTGTTGTTTGAGCGAGTCGAGGAGGCCGACGAGGGAGGTAAGAAGAAGCGTTCCCAGCGTAAGCAAACGAAGCACAACGCTTTCGTGTACATCGACGAGACCCGGATGCTGGGCGAGGTGAGCCAGCGATCAGGCTCAACAATCCTGGGAACGATATGCGAGATCTGGTCGGGTGTGACAGCTGGGCAGTCAAATGCGAGCGAGGAAAGAAACCGGCCCCTCCCACCGATGTCCTACGTCTATGGGATTGTCGGCGCCCTGCAAGATGAATACGCCGGCGCCATGCTGGCCAACACCGGCGCCGGGGTGCCGCAGCGATTCGTATGGCTCCGTGCCGTCGACCCGACGATCCCCGAGGAGAAGCCGAAGTGGCCGGGCAAGCTTGCCTGGAAACCCCGGCCAACCTCGGAGTTCGACAGCTACGTCGACGAGTTGTCCGGAGCCTTCCGATACCAGCTGAAGGTAGCGTCCAGCGTCGAAGCCGAGATCGACAAGACCGATCTTGCCAAGGCTCGAGGCAAGCTCCAACGCGACGCCCTCCAGTCCCATCGGGAGCTGCTCCGCCTGCGGGTAGCGGCGCTGCTGGCGCTGCTCGAGCAGCGAGGCACGGTCACTGAGGAGGACTGGCGACTGGCCAAGATGATCATGGACGTCAACGACGCCGTGGTGGCCGGGGTGCAGAAGACACTGGCGCAAGTGCAGCGAAGCAAGGAGACGGCTGCCGCCCACCGCCGGGCTCGGCAGGAAGTCGAAGCAGGGGAGCAGAAGGTCGTCGAGTACGCCAAGAAGCTGGCCGCTGAGGTTCGAGAGCGAAAGGCGACCACCCGCAGAGAACTCCAACAGTGGGCCAGGCGCTGGCGGGACATCTTCGACGAGGTCTTCGACTACGCCTGCGTGCAGGGGTGGATCGACTTCGAGTTGGCCGAAGGACAGGGGGACGACAAGAAGATCGTTCGGCCCGGAAAGGTGAGGCCATGACGGATCGGCACATTGACCACTGTTGGAAGGTGTGGGCCGACGAGCGCGCATGATGATCTCTGGGTCTTCGGCGACATCGGGGCGGACCTCGAGCCCGTCGTCAGGATGACGTCGGGCGACCTCAGCGTCACGATGTCGCCTTGTGCTGCCGTCTGGCTGGCCGCCCTTCTGGCTTCGGCCGCCACCGGCGAGGAGCCAGCCCAAGCCTGGGGTAGGACCACAACAGCTGAGTACGGGCACGGGGTGCCGTGATGGCGGACGGGGACCGAGTGGAGGCGCTGGCGGCATCCATAGCCCGACTGGAGGCGGAGCGCGTCAGCGTTCTCGCTCGGCTCTTCTCGGCTGAGAACCGCCTCACTCTCTTGGGGGTGGCGCTGCGTGACGCTGGGATCGAGGTGCCCCCGAACGAGCTGAGGGACCTGGACCGGCGCCGTCCCCCGTACACCCATCGAGCCGCCTGTCAGGCGAAGGGACGGAGGGGATGCAGTGATAACTGCAACGGCCCCGGGGAGGCGTGATGACGAGGCGAATGCAAGGGGTTGGACAGTTGGACGGGTTGGACACCCTCCCTGTCTCTATTTCGCTCGCCGGCAAAACACCAGGAAAAGAAGAGACCAGCGCATTAAGGGTTCTACTCAGAGAGACGTCCACCCCCTGTCCAACCCGTCCAGCCCGTCCAACCCCTTTGTTCTTGCACGAGGCCATCCCGCCAAAAGCGCCCTCGAAATTCCTGAGCGCCCATACCCTGCAAACGATGCGCGCACACGCTGTCAGAGCCTCAGAGATCCTGCTCGAGCCGCCGTCGGGCGCTGACAAGCCGCTGACATCGCCACGTCGCCGCAGGTCAGCGAGTGGTTATCTAACCGGCTCTCAGGTGGTCGCCAGCCATGGGTGAGCCGATCCAACGCAAGGACGGGTCCTGGACGTCATCGGAAGGAGCGGCGAGGGACTACTCCTGGCCTCCGTTCGAGGAGGGCAACCTTGCCCACACCACCCACGGCGCTCGCAGTCCCCGCGTAGTCACCCTCGCCGCCGAGCAGGTGAGGCGCCAGCTAGTTGAGGCTGTGCCCTCGGTTGCTGCGCCCGAGTACGCCGTGACGTTGGAGGTGTTGGTCACGGCTGTGGTCCGCCATCGGCTGCTGCACGACTATCTCGTGGGGACCTCCATCGCCGAGGGAGTTGGCAGGGTCGGCTCACGTACTTGGGAGTCGGCCAACGCCACCGGCCGCCTGGCGATGGACGCGGCTGGCCGCTTCGGCCTGTCGCCCACCGATGAGGCGAGACTCGCCGAGACGGCCGCCAGTGCCGAGATCAACCGTGCCGACCTGCTGCGGAAGCTCACCGAGCGCGGCAAGGCCATCCGTCTCGATGCTGAGCGCCGAGGGACGCTCGCCGCCAGCAGCGACGGAGAGCCCGTCCGAGACGGCCAGGAGGCGACAGACAACGATGCCGGTAGGGATGGTGCCGAGCCGACCGACGAGGAGACATCGTGAGCGAAGCGCTTGACTTGCTGGCCTCGGTCGCTCTCGAGGACGGGCAGAGATGGGGCGACGCAGCGACGGACGTGCAGTGGGCCGATGCTGCGGCCATCCTCGACCAGTCGTCGCCCATCCGCCGGCACTGGGTTGGGCGTAGCCGTGGCTACTCGAAGACCACCGACGTCGCCGCGCTGACGCTTGCCGCCATGCTCACCCAGCTCGCGGACGGAGCGAATGCCTTCGCTGCTGCCGGTGACCGAGATCAGGCCCGACTCTTGATCGGTGCCATCGGGGGCCTCGTGGCGCGCACGCCTGAGCTCCAGGGCTCGGTCAGAGTCGATCAGTACCGGGTGACCGTCGACCGCACGGGCACGACGCTCGAGGCTCTGAGCGCCGACGGCCGACGGCCTGGGGCATCAAGCCGGCGTGGCTCGTCGTTGATGAGATTTGCCAATGGCGGGCAACGACCAACGCCTTCGAGTTCTGGGATGCCCTCGCCACGTCACTCCCCAAGGTGCCCGACAGCCGGCTTGCCATCATCACAACGGCTGGCGACCCAGCATCATGGACCCGCAAGATCTACGACGCCGCCCTCGCTGAGCCGGATCTGTGGCGGGTGTCGGAACAGCATGGTGCACCACCCTGGATACCCGAGCGGCTCATAGAGGCCGAGCGCCGTCGCCTGCCGGAGTCGGTCTTCGCCCGGCTGTTCCAGAACGAGTGGACCGCTCCTGAAGACAGACTCGTCAATCCGGACGACCTCAGGGCGTGCACAACGCTGGACGGTCCACTCCCGCCCCAGGCCGGCAAGCGCTACGCCATCGGCGTCGACATCGGCATCACCAACGACCGAACCGCCGTCTCCGTCTGCCACTCCGAGCGGGTCCTGCGAGACGGCGTCACCGTTGGCCACAAGGTTTACCTCGACCGACTGCAGGTCTGGCGCGGTTCACGCCAGGCACCGGTGCCTCTCGCAGAGGTCGAGGACTTCGTCGCCACTGCTGCCACCCGGTACGCCCCGGCCGCAGTGGTATTTGACCCGTTCCAGGCTGTCCAGCTCAGCCAAGGATTGCAGCGAAGGGGTATCCGCACCGAGCAGTTCACCTTCAGCCAGGCCAACGTCGGCCGCCTGGCGCTCAACCTTCACAACCTGCTGCGCACTCACGCCCTGGCCCTCCCCGACGACGCCGAGCTGCTGAACGAGTTGCAGCGCGTCCAACTGCGAGAGACGGCTCCGAACCTTTTCCGGATTGATCACAGCAGCGGTGAGCACGACGACAGGGTGATCGCCTTGGGTCTCGCCGCCAACCACGTGACTGAGCGCGACAGCGGCGGCACGAGCGCCTACTTCGAGTCGCTTGTCTGGATCTGTCCGGGCTGCAGCTTGCCGAACGGCAAAGCGGTGTCCAGCTGCGAGCGATGCGCAACCACACGCCCGGCGCCTCGACCTGCCGAGCCCCGAGCCATGGCTGCCCCGGAGGCGACACCTCCGCTGCGGCCGAGCGGTCCTTGGTGCTGCCCGACATGTGGGCGCGTCGAGCCTGCCAGCCGCACGGGATGCCGGGTCGATGGAACACCACGTCCGCCAGAGTCGGTCGACGGGGACTGGGCCTGTGGCCACTGTGCGACGGCGAACCCTGCCTCGCAGGGGCACTGCCGGAGCTGCGCCACGAAGCGACCACAGCCAGTCCTGGCGGGCGATGAGGCGACGGTCCTCGCCGGTTGGGACATGAGGCCCTCCTCGCCTAGGCGGTCACGGTGATGCCGCACTACGTCCGCATCCATGACCTGCCCGAGGATTTCGACTGGGGCAACAAGGGCAATGGGCGCCGTGTCCAGTGCCCGAAGTGCAGCCAGGGCGTCCGCATGTACGTCGCCGCCCTTGAGGCCGCCTGTACTCACTGTCGATGTGAATGCGAGGTGCTGACTGCGCCGCCGTCAGCCAACCTCCTCCGGGGGAAATCCCGGCTGAAACCCCCGGATCAGGCGCTGGAAGCCGCCTCGGCATCCAAGGACCCCGAACAGGTGCCGGAGGCCTCGTGAGGCTACGCCGTAAGGCTGAACAAGCGACCGATGAGCGGCCAGCCACCGAGACTCGCCAAGAGGCGCCAGCCGCGGAGGGCGACTGGCTCTGCGGCGGCTGTTTGGGCAGGAACGAGCGACACACCGTGGCCGCCGATCGCATTCGGTGCGGCCGCTGCGGCACGTTGCGTCCGGACGCCACGATCGAGGAACCCGCCCTGTGCGATATCGAGGACCACTGGCCCGGCCACTGGGGCCCTGCCCGCTCGCACCCTCGAGACCCGCACTCGTGGTTTCCGCCGCGGGGGTCGGTGTGATCATCGGCGACAGCGGCCCCGTCTGGGTGGTGTCGCCCCGCGTGGCCCACCACCTGGCCAACGTACTCAGCCGGGCTCTCGCTGACGCCGTGAAGCGTGGATACCGGCCCGACCCCGACGTCATCAGGAGCATCGGTGAGTGCCAGAAGGTGGCCGACATCTACGCCGCCCGTTCCGGAACATGCGGAACCTCGGATGTTCCGCCCGACACTGCCCCTGCCACAATCTGCGCCGATGAGGGTGAGATGGACGCCAGAGGTGCGGCAGTCGTCTTGGGCGTCGGCGAACGGGCGATCAGAGGCCTTGCTGGCAGAGGATCGTTACCGGGAAACCGAGGCCCAGGCGGCTGGCGGTTCCTGAAGGTCGACGTCGAGAAGCTGGCCGCCGCCCGCGGCCTAGCCGAAGGGAAGTGAACAGGTGGCTTACAGGTACACCAGCAGCGACGCTACGAAGCTGGCCGCGCTTCGCCGCCAGGCGGAGTCCCATCGAGCGCAGGCTGGCCGGATTGACGACCGGGAGCTGAGCCTCGGATACATCGCCAAGGCTGCCGAACTTGATCGACAAGCCGACGACATAGAGCTCGGCCACGCGCCGCCGGAACCCAAGGCTGAGGACAAGGCGAAGGCGCAGGACTATTTGCGCAAGGCCGACGCGGTTTGGAAGCACGATCGTGCGCTGGCGGACGGTTACGCGGCCATCGCCAGGAAGCTCCTCGAGCCCGGAAAGGATTAGTCATGCCCGAACCATCTGCCCCCGTCGAGGACACACCCCTCGAGCCCGTGCACCTCGTGGGAGGCCCCACAGTGAGACGCCCGACCAGAACGCCATCGGTAACTCTCCTCACCGCGTGCTGCCGCCCAAGCCGTGACTGTTTTCCGCAGTGTTCGCCAGACCCTGGCCGACCGTGTGTGGCAGGTGGCTGTATGGCTTCGACCCGCGCCCCGCGTCGACACCGCCCAGACGCCCTGCCCTGAGGCGAAGAGCCTCGCTCGCTCGTTGGCCACCGCCGCCGGCGACCTCGCCGAGGACCACGTAGGTGACTCGACGGAGTTGGTCGGCGAGGCGCTGGCTAGCTATCAGGTGGCCGGGGAGACCCTCCTCGAGCTGTCACTGCTGCCCCGTGTGGTCGCGGGACGTGCGGCCACCCTTCTCGGCCCCACTGGAGCGACGCCGGAGGAGCGCCAGGCGCTGGCCACGGCGTTATGGTCGACGACTTCGCTCTGGATGGCGCAACGGGAGGTGAGCAGCTGAATGGCCTACAACGTCGACAGGCCGCAACCACGCACCCACCTGGCGAAGCTCGTCGCGCCGAACAACATCGACAAGCTCGTGAAGGCGGCCTTGGCCGACCAGCCCGCGCTCAGCGTAGAGCGGCAGGAAGAGCGCTTGGCTTCGTTGTCCGAGCGCATGGACGTCATCAAGGCTGACCTTGAATGGGTCAAGGCGGCGGCCAGGGACGGCGGTCGCCCTCCGCCCAAGCCGTCGAAACGACGGGACCCGATTGCGGAGTACCGCCACACGGCCGCCACCCTGAGCGACCCGGTGCTGGCGAAGGCCTACCGCGACCGGGCCGACGAGCTCGAGCGGGCCGCCCAGGGCGAGCCGTCCAACGGCAACGGCCCTACCCCAAGATGGAGGAGACCATGAGACGAGTTAACGAGCAGAACATCCTCGCTGCCGGCCAGGGAAGCTCCGCCGACTACCCAGACGGGCTGGCTGAGGACGCCGTCAGATTCGGGGGCGCTCCCGAGCGGACCTGGTTCGGCGAAACAACCGCCGGGCGGTTCAGAATCGTCAGGCTGCGCGATTTCGCCTGGGTCGAGTTCGAGACCGAGGAGGCGGCGTTCATCGACGAGGAGCCGAGGTTCCGTGCCGACGACGGGCACGTCAGCGACGTCGGCGTGGTTCAGGGGGTCACCGTGCCAACCTCGCCGTAGATCGGCTCGGCTGCAGCGGGAGCAGGGCTGCGCCCGCTTGCGCCGACCGAGCGGGGGCAGGAGTTCTCGGCTCCTGCCTCCGACGACGGGGGCGGGGCTTGGCCTCCTGGTCCCCGCTCCCGTCACGGTTCACTGGGTATGTCGTCGTCGGTCATGCCGTCGCCGTGGGTAAGCCACGCGAGCAGATCGACGAGTGCGTCGACGGCCAGGCGGTCGTCGATCGACACCGGCGGCTGGCTCGCCAAGAGCTCGCTCAGCCGGGGGACGACGCGGCGAACATCATGCCCGGCACGTTCAGCTTCTTCGATGGCCTCGGCCAGATCGTCGATTGGGGTCAGCGGGCGTCTGGGCCGCCGCAGGGGGACTATCTCGGCCATGTCATCTCCTCGCTCGCTCAGGAGGGCCCGGTCGAGCGTCGGCGTCCCCCCGCCGAGCCGCCCATCGCTCCCGGACCCTCCTGAGCGGGTGCCGACGTGGGCCCAGCTCTCCTCGTCGATGATCCAGACCAGCACGCGCTCGCAGATTCCACAGACGCTCACCGTTCTCGAGCGGGGTCGCTCGGGCACCGGCTCGTGGTCGACCTCGACTACCATCACCATGCCCAACCGTTCGTCCGCCATGGCCCCTCCTTCTCCGCCTTGCTGGTGCCCGAAGGCGAGCCGTGGGTGGAAGCGATTCGCCGCCCAGCAGGGGTGCAGCCTATCGGCCCTGAGCGAAGCGTTCGGCCGCCTACTGCTCGAGGACCGGGACTTCACCTTGGGCCAGTTGGCGGCCCTGGCTCGTCAGATCGGCGCCGAGCGGCGGGGCCTGCAGGAGTGAGCGCCTACCGCGGGCTCCGAGTACCACCTAGCCCCTCACTCCAGAGGAAAGGGCTTCGGCCAGTAGTTGACGGACGAGTTCGGCCCGCGAGACCCCATCGCTTGTGGCCACGGCGTCAAGGTGAGAGATCAGACCCTGCGTTAGCCGGACGTTCACCATCGGGCCGATCTCGGGCCGTCCTGGGCCGCGCTCAGGCTCGATAGTGCCGAAGAACCGCTCGGCAGCTTCATCCTGGTCATTGGCCAGCAGCCACTCGTGGGCGCGGTCGTCACTGACAAACTCGGAGTAAGGCATCGTGCCCTGCCACTGCGACTCGTGGTGTAACACCCACCGACCTCCGGCCGTGCGACCGACGCTCTCGTGGTTCCACTGGCTGCCCGTGGCGTCGCTGATCCAGTTGTGGCCGTCATGGTGGCGAGACTCCTCGAACCATTCGGTCGACTTGGTGTCGTACCAGCCGACGAGGCGACGGTCGCCCCAGGGGTCCGCGTGCGGATCGTCAGGGTGGGACACACTGGGGCGATGGCTGACGAAGGGCAGTCCACATCCCGCCGCCAGTTGTTCACCGTGGCAGGAGCCGCCGCCATCGGTTCTGGTGTCTCACTGGCGGCGGCACAACACTGGCCGGTGACAAAGGCATACGCTGACTCGCTGGCGGTGACCGAGATCGTTCCAGGCGGTACGACGTCAGCAGCCGTGCAAGCTGCCGTGAACTCGGTGCCGGCGAACGGAGCCGTGCGGCTGTTGCCGAACACGACCTACGTCTGCGATCAGGTGGCCCTGCCGGCCAGGAACATCACCATCCTGGCCGAAGGAGCGACCATCCAGAGCCCGACCGCCAGCCATCCTGCCTTTTCGCAGACGAGCGGGCATTATCGCCTGAGCATGATCGGCGGACTGTTCACAGGTGCCGGCAGCGGGATTCTCTACAACATCCCGGTATCGGATCACCAGTATTACGACGTGGCCTTGAGTGGCGTGTCCTTCGTGCTTGGCTCTGCTGCGTCCGGGGCCAACCTCACGGGGGTGCGGGAGGCCACCATCCGTGACTGCTACTTCGAGGGCTGCACAGGCGTATACCTCAAGGGCGTGGTGAACCCGCACATCATGGGCTCCCAGTTCAAGAACTGCACCATCGGCGTCGACTGCGAAGGCACCGGCACCAGCTATGACGCCGGGCTGTTCCTATCCCAGGCAACGATGCTGGGTTGCGGCTACGGGGTGAAGCTGGTCGCGTGGGACTACTTCAACGTCACTGAGTCCATGATCGACTACTGCTACCGGCCCTTCTACGCCGAGCGCAGCACCACCGGCCTGCTCAGTGAGTCCTACCTCACCGTGCCCGTGAGCAAGGGTGGCGTTACCTATCCGCCTGTGGAGATGATTGGAAACGATCACGTCAAGGTTGCCAACTGCGTGATCCGCAACCACACGGATCTGCCGTCCCAGAACATCGGCATGAAGATCACCGGCCAGCCCCGCACGCACATCCTCAACTGCACCATCGACTACTGGCAGAAGTACGGCATCCAGTTCGTCGGGAACTGCGCCGGCACGCACATCTTCGACAACTACGTCCGCAGCGTCAACCCCACGACGGGACCGGCTGCCATCTACGGGGCCAACAACAGTTCCGAGACGACATGGACCATGATCGGCAACCAGTTCAGTGACGCCCCCGCGAATCTCTTCTCCGGGGCGCCACGAGTCAACCTCGGGAACGTGACCGGCGTGGGGTAAGGAGGGGGGACGCCGACGCTCAACCGGGCCCACCTCAGCGCCGGAGCGGGTCATGGTGCGCCCCGACGTGAGGATCTCGACGGCTCAGGCTCATCGGCGCACGACGACGTGTCGCCACACCTGATCGTCCAGCCGCACGACCGTCCGCTCACAGCCGGACACCGCGCATGTGGTCACCATGCCCGGCCGCTCCGGTGCCGGCTCGTGGTCGGCCTCGACTACTTCGATCGAGCCAGTCAGGATCTCCGCCATGCCGTCCTCCTCCGCCTTGCCTGACGACCGCCGAAGGGCGACGGTACCAGCCGGGGAGCGGGACCAGGACGAGCTGGTGCGGAGGTGGACATGACCTGGCTCGTCCTCGTCGTCGTCCTCGCCCTGGCCTGGGAGCGCCGGAACGGCCAGCACCATGGCTGGGGGACGCTGGTCACCATCATCGCGTTCTTGCTCACCGGGTACGGCGTCGTCTCGATCGGCCTCTGGCTGGCGGTGCCGACCGCTCTGGCCCTGATCGGCCTAGGGCGGAGGCCCGCGTTCCAGTCTCGAGGTGGGAGATGAGGCGCGTCGGCCTGGCCATCGGAGCGTGCGCCGGCCTGCTCTTGGCAGCCTGCTCCGCAACGTCGCCGACCGGAGCTCCGGGATCCGCGACGACGAGCTCCTCAAGCTCGCCAACGTCCTCCGAGCTCCCCTCGACCACCTCCTCGTCGCCACCGTCCTCGGGGATCACCTGGCACGTCGCCGCCAACAGTGACCCCGGGCTGACGGTCGCTGCCGTCGAGTACGCCAGCGGACAGTTTCTCGCCCATGGGTCGCTCGACTGGGCCGCCGTGCTAGCGGCCGACCCGGCCGCAACCTCGCCGGCGGGGTTCGCCCATCCATCCGTCGGGGACGTGAACGTCAAGGTCCGGCTCTATGACGCCAGCGCGGCCGACGTCACCGAGCTCCCGTCGAGCTCCGGGACCGAGGTCCGGGAGGATAGCTCGTCGACCTGGCAGGTCGACGCCTACGCCTACCCCTTCGCCGCTGCGACCGCCTGGCTCGGGGTCTACGCCTCCGGGTCGAGCCAGGTCCCTGACCATGACCGACCGGGCGAGGCGCGCTCCACACGGCCCTGTGAGCCCCCGGAACCAGAACGCCGGCACCAGGTACCCCGCTATGTGCAGACCCTCGGGGTAACCTCGACCCTCGGTGCCCTCCGCCGACCACGACGTCCCGGACTCCCTCCTCCGGGCGCTCGGACGCCGTGATGGCGCCCTCTCCCTCCTGGCGGGCCTGACCCCATCGGCCCTTACCCGGGTTTGGCGGGTCGCACCGCCGGACGTGCAGGTGGAGGTGGCCTCGAACGTCGTCGAGCTCCACAGCATCGTCAAGCGCCTCGCGCTCATGGCGGGAACGGGACCGGTGCCGTTGCCACCGCGGGGTCCTGGCACCGGGACCGGTGCTCCGGGGCAGTCGGCGCCCACCGGGAACGGTGGCGGACGCCGGCCACCAGAGGGGTCGCCTCGTCCCCTCGTTCCCCCGGTGAGCACGGACTCACCGAATAGCTATTACGAGCGATGGTCAGCCGTCGTCTTCCTGGCCCAGCTCATGGAGGCCGGCGACCGTGGGTCGGTCGTGGTCAAGCCTCGCCCGGCGTGGATGTCCAGCGCCGCCTGTTCGAGGGGCGGGACGGACGCGTTCTTCCCGCGCCGGGGTGAGCCAACCGGACCGGGGCGGGCCGTTTGCTCGACCTGTGTGGTGCAAGCTGAGTGTCTGGCCTACGCCATGGCCCACGAGGACCTGGCGGGCGTGTGGGGCGGCACGACCGAGCGGGAGCGGCGGGCGATGCGGGCCTCGGGGGAACGTCCGTTGTCCGCGTAGGAGACGCCCCGCACGGCCGCCCGTGTCAGCGAAATGTCAGCGTTTCTCAGCGCGGTGAGCACTGTCGGCCCATTACGAGGCCCCACGACGGGGCCGGAGAAATGCCAACTGACCTGCCCATTCACGATGAGGCTTCGTGAGGCCAAACGGTCCCGGTCCGACGCTCTGTTAGGTTTCAGCCGGACAGCCCGCCATGTTCCTCGACTACACGACCGAACAGAAGGAGTTGCGCCAGCAACTGCGCCAGTACTTCGCGCGCCTGCTGCCCGACGACGTGCGCACCGAGCTCGGCGGGCCAGGCGAGGGCGGGCCCCTCTACCGCAAGCTGGTGCGTCAGATGGGGGCCGACGGATGGCTGGGCATCGGCTGGCCCCGAGAGCACGGAGGACAGGGTCGGCCGCCGACCGACCAGTTCATCTTCTTCGACGAGGCGCAGCGGGCGGGGGCGCCGATCCCCTTCGTCACCCTCAACACGGTCGGGCCGACGCTCATGAGGTTCGGCTCCGAGGACCAGAAGGCGCGCTTTCTGCCCGGCATCCTCGGCGGCGAGATCCACTTCGCCATCGGCTACACCGAGCCCGAGGCGGGGACCGACCTGGCCTCGCTGCGCACCAGGGCTGTTCGCGACGGCGACGAGTACGTCGTCAACGGCAGCAAGATCTTCACCAGTGGGGCCAACGACGCCGACTTCATCTGGCTGGCCGTCCGCACGGATCCTGACGCGCCCAAGCACAAGGGGATCTCCATCCTGCTCGTGCCGACGGCGTCGCCAGGCTTCAAGGCCTCGCCGATCGTGACCGTCGGCGGGGTCCGCACAAACGCCACGTACTACGACGACCTGCGGGTGCCAGCCGCCAATCTCGTGGGACGGGAGAACGAGGGCTGGCGCATGATCACGACCCAGCTCAACCACGAGCGGGTCGGCCTGGCCGCCATGGGAGGGATGGCCCACCGCCTGTGGGACGAGGTGCTGGCGTGGGCCGCGGCCACGCCAGCCGACGGCGGGGGCACGGTGCTCGACCAGCCGTGGGTGCAGATGGACCTGGCCAGGTCGCACGCCCGCCTCGAAGCCATGAAGCTGCTCAACTGGCGGATGACGGCAGACACGGCCGCCGGCACGCTCAACCCGGGCGACTCCTCGGCGGTCAAGGTCTACGGCACCGAGTGCCTGATCGACGTCTACCGCACGCTCCTCGGGATCCTGGGACCGCTCGGGTATCTGCCCACCTCCGAGGCGGGCGCCGTGCTGCATGGTGACCTCGAGCGGGCGGCGAGAGCCGCGCAGGTCAACACCTTCGGCGGCGGCGTGAACGAGGTCCAGCGGGAAATCGTGGCCAGCGTGGGCCTGGGCATGGCCCGTTCACCGCGGTGAGCGACGCGATCTTGGAAAAGGCGCGGTCCTTCGAGGGTCGCGCCGTCGGGCCTTCCGAGGTGGGCGCCGACCCCGTCAACCAGCCCATGATCCGCCACTGGTGCGAGGCAATCGGTGACGACAACCCCATCTACACGGATCCGGATGCCGCGGCCCGGTCGGTCCACGGCGGCATCGTGGCCCCTCCGGTCATGCTCCAGGCGTGGGTCATGCGGGGCATCAAGCCTCGTCCAACGAGCGGTGGAAACGCACGCGACGAGCTCATGGCCATGATCGATGCGGCCGGCTTCACCTCGGTGGTCGCCACGGACTGCGAGCAGGAGTACCACCGCTACCTGCATCCGGGGGACCACCTGTCGATGACGTCGACGATCGAATCGATCTCCGAGGAGAAGAAGACGGCGCTCGGCGTCGGCCATTTCATCACCACGCGCAGCGATTACCACGACCAGCGAGGCGAGCTGGTCGCCAGCATGCGCTTCCGGATCCTGAAGTTCCGACCGGCGGAGACCAAGGCACGCGATCGCCCGAGGCGGCCCCGCCCGGCGGTGACCCAGGACAACGCCTTCTTCTTCGAAGGAGCTCGGCAGGGCCAGCTGCTCATCCAACGGTGCGCCTCGTGCGGTGTGCTGCGCCATCCGCCTCGTGCCATGTGCTCGGAGTGTCGGTCGTTCGACTGGGACACCGTCGCGGCGAGCGGGCGGGCCACGTTGTACAGCTTCGTCGTCGTCCACTATCCGGAGGTCCCCGCCTTCGACTACCCGCTCGTCGTCGGCCTGGTCGAGCTGGCGGAGGGCACGAGGCTGGTGACCGACGTGACCGGCGTCGACCCGAGCGATGTGCGCGTCGGCATGCCGCTCGAGCTCGAGATGGTCGCCTTCGACGAGGAGCTCACGCTGCCCCAGTTCCACCCGGTGCCGAGCTGATGGACTTCACGCTGTCGGAGGACCAGCAGGCGATCGCCGACCTGGCGGCCAGGATCTTCGAGGACCAGGCCACGCCGGAACGGGTGAAGGAGGTCGAGCGGGGCACCGACCGCTTCGACCGCGTCCTGTGGACCAAGCTCGCCGAGGCCAACCTCCTCGGTCTCGCCCTGCCGGAGGACGTGGGTGGCAGCGGGTACGGGATCGTCGAGCTGTGCCTGCTCCTCGAGCAGCAGGGGAGGCGGGTCGCGCCGATACCGCTGCTCCCCACGCTGGCCATGGGGGCATTGCCGATCGCCGAGCTCGGCACGCCCGAGCAGCGGGCCCGCTGGCTGCCCGGAGTCGTCGAGGGCACGACCGTCCTTACCGCGGCGCTGGCCGAGGTCGGGTCCGGCACCGTCGGCCCGGGCGTCGCGGCCACGCCTGTCGGCGACGCCTGGCGGCTCGACGGCACGGCGATGAGCGTGCCCGCCGTCCATCTCGCCGCCCGGGTGCTGGTGCCGGCCCGCCTGCCGGGCGGGGATCTCGGCGCCTTCCTGGTCGATCCCGCCGGGCCCGGCGTGGCCCGTCAGCTGGCCCAGACCACCGACCGGGGGATCGCCGGCCACCTCTCGTTCGCCGCCGCGCCGGTCGGGTCCGAGGACGTGCTCGGGAGCCCCGTCGGAGCCGGCGACCCCGTCGGCCGGGTCCTCGACCGGGCCATGGTGGCCCTGTGCGCCGTGCAGGTGGGAGTGGCGGAAGAGGCCCTCAGGATGGCGGCCGAGTACAC
This sequence comes from uncultured Actinomycetes bacterium, assembly GCA_963717645.1. Classification (GTDB taxonomy): domain Bacteria; phylum Actinomycetota; class Acidimicrobiia; order Acidimicrobiales; family AC-9; genus AC-9. Next base: position 18,411 of record CAVQWQ010000037.1, read on the forward strand.
GTCCGGCCGTCATCAGTTCGGTCGGCCGCTGTCCACCTTCCAGGGGGCGGCCCTCAAGGCGGCCGACGCCTACATCGATACCGAGGCCATGCGGGCGACCATGTGGCAGGCAGCGTGGAGGCTCTCGCGAGGTGTCGACGCCACTGACGCCGTGGCGGTGGCCAAGTGGTGGGCCGCCGACGCCGGGCACCGGGTGGTGCACACCACCCAGCACCTGCACGGCGGCCTCGGTGCCGACGTGGACTATCCCGTCCACCGCTACTTCCTGTGGGGCAAGCAGATCGAGGTGACCCTGGGCGGCGCCAGCCAGCAGCTGGCCCGGCTGGGCCGGGAGATCGCGGCGGCCGACAGATGACGACCACCACCACGCTGGCCTACGACGACGTGAGCGTCGGCGACGAGCTGCCCGAGCTGTCTATCCCCCTCACCCGCACGCTGATCGTTGCCACCGCCATCGCGTCGCGCGACTACCAGGACGTCCACCACGATCCCGGCCTGGCCCATGAGCGCGGGTCCAAGGACATCTTCATGAACATCCTCAGCAGCAACGGCTTCGTGGGGCGGTTCATCACCGACTGGGCGGGTCCCGACGCCGTGCTCGAGCGGGTCAAGATCCGCCTCGGCGCTCCCAACTACCCAGGCGACACCATGGTCATGACCGGCATTGTCACCGCGAAGCAAGAGCTCGACGACAGGGGCGTCGTCGAGGTGGCGGTCAAGGGGGCCAACAGCCTCGGCGACCACGTCTCGGGAACCGTGCGGCTGGCGCTGCCCCGAACGTCGGGATGACGAGCTCCAATCGCCTCGCGGACCAGGCGGCGATCGTCGGGATCGGCGCTACCGAGTTCTCCAAGGACTCCGGGCGCAGCGAGATGCGCCTGGCCGTCGAGGCGACGGCGGCCGCGCTCGACGACGCGGGCATCGACCCGGTGCAGGTCGACGGGATGGTGACGTTCACCATGGACGGCAACCCCGAGATCGAGATCGCCCGCAACCTCGGGATCGGAGAGCTCACCTTCTTCAGCCGCATCCACCATGGTGGAGGAGCCGCCTGCGCCACCGTCGAGCAGGCGGCCATGGCCGTCGCCACCGGCGTGGCCGACGTCGTTGTCTGCTACCGGGCCTTCAACGAGCGGTCGGGCCGACGCTTCGGAGCCGGCGTCCAGGACCGGCCTCCGATGCCGACCGCCGAGAGTGCCCACTTCAGCTGGTACGCCCCCTTCGGACTGCTCACGCCGGCGCAGTGGGTCGCCATGTTCGCCACCCGCTACATGCACGAGTACGGAGCCACCAGCGAGGACTTCGGCCGGGTGGCGGTGGCCGACCGCCGGCACGCGGCGAGCAACCCGGCGGCCTGGTTCTACGAGCAGCCCATCACCCTCGAGGATCACCAGCGGTCCCGCTGGATCGTCGAGCCCCTGCACCTTCTCGACTGCTGCCAGGAGAGCGACGGCGCCCAGGCCCTCGTGGTGACGAGCCGCGAGCGCGCCGCCGACCTCCGTCAGCCCCCGGCGGTCGTCCGCGCGGCGGCTCAGGGCGCAGGCGACGAGCAGGACATGATGACCAGCTACTACCGCGACAGCATCACCGGGCTGCCCGAGATGGGACTGGTCGCCCGCCAGCTATGGGCGACGGCGGGGATCGGACCCGCCGACGTCCAGACGGCGGTCATCTACGACCACTTCACCCCGTTCGTGCTGTGCCAGCTCGAGGAGTTCGGCTTCTGCGGCCGGGGCGAGGCCAAGGACTTCCTTCGCGAGGGCAACATCGAGCTGGGCGGCGCCCTACCGATCAACACCCACGGCGGACAGCTCGGGGAGGCCTACATCCACGGCATGAACGGCATCGCCGAGGGCGTGCGCCAGGTGCGCGGCTCCTCGGTGAACGAGGTCAAGGGTGTCGAGCACGTCCTCGTCACCGCCGGCACCGGGGTGCCCACCAGCGGCCTGATCCTGGGCGTCGACCGCTAGCCGCGATCACCGTCTCCGGGCGTCCACCGGGTCGGGCGGCTCGATGGTCGACGCCTCGGACCCGCCGGATCGTGTCCGGCCCCCAGCGGAACTCGAGCAGCGGGCCGTCCTCGACGGCCAGAGACCCGCGTCCCTCAGCCGGCGTCGAGCGAGCCGAGCCGCCCCCGGGCCGTGAACGCAGCCCGCAGCTCGGTGATGTCCTCGGTGGTCAGGCGACGGAACCGCCCGGTCGATGCCGGCCGCCACCACACCGGGTCGCCGCACTCCCAGCGCTCGCGCCGCAGCACCCGCTTGAGCACCTTGCTCGTCGGTGTGACCGGGAGCTGGTCGGTGACCCGTACGAAGCGAGGCGCCCATTTCGTGCCCAGATCGGGCTGCGCGGCCAGGAACTCGGCCAGCCCGACGGGATCGAGCTGGCGCCCCGGCAGCAGCTGGAGGGCGGCCATCACCTGGTCGCCCACCTCTGGGTCGGGGATGGCGTACACCACCGCCAGCAGCACGTCGGCATGGCGGGCGAGGATGCGCTCCACGGGGGCGGCGGCGAAGTTCTCGCCGTCCACCCGGAGCCAGTCGAAGCCCCTGCCGGCGAAATAGAAATAGCCGTGGGCGTCCCGGTAGGCGAGGTCGCCCGTGCGGTACACGCCGTCCCGCACCCGCTCGGCATCGGCTTCCTCGTTCTTCCAGTAGCCCTCGAAGCCGGCCCCCTGCGAGCGCGACGACAGCTCGCCGATCGCCGCGTCCGGGTTGAGCAACCTGCCGTGTTCGTCGAACTCGGCGGGCGGGCACTCCTCGCCCGTCTCCAGATCGAGCACCACCGTGCCCTCCGGAGCCCGACCGAGCGCCCCCAGCGGCATGTCGGGCGTGCGCCCGACCGTGACTCCGCCCTCCGTGGACCCGTACGCGTCGACAACCCTGCATCCGAACCGGGCGCCGAAGCGGGCGAGGTCCAGGTCCGCCCCTTCGTTTCCGAAGGCGAGGACGAGTGGGTTGTCGGCGTCGTCGCGCGCCTCGGGCGTCGCCAGGATGTAGGACAGGGGCTTGCCCACGTAGTTGAAGTAGGTGGCCCCGAACCGACGCACGTCGGGGAGGAATCCCGACGCCGAGAACCGCCGCCGTAGAGCCGTCGCCGCGCCCGACGCCAGAGCCGGTGCCCACCCCGCCATGAGCGCGTTCGAGTGGAACAAGGGCATGACCTCGTAGCAGACGTCGTCCGCGGTGAGGCCGAAGTTCTTCCCGGCTGCCTGTCCGATCCGAGCCAGGCGCCCCTGCGAGCAGATGCACGCCTTGGGCTGTCCGGATGTGCCGGAGGTGAACAGCAGGAGGTAGCGCGATTGCGGAGTCGGTCGGGGGTCGGGCAGCGCCGCTCCCCGAACGTCGCCCAGCAGGGCGGCGTACCGCTCCGACTCGATGTCCAGCACCCGGTCCTCGGACACCCGCAGATCGAGCCCGTCGAGGAGGGGCAGGTGGGCCGGCTCGGTGACGATCAGCTGGCATTCCGTGTGCGTGATGTCCCGCTCCAGCTCGGCTCCCCGACGGGTCGGGTTGATGCCCACGACCGTGGCGCCCACGAGCGCCGCCGCACCCAGCCACATCGGGAACTCGGGCACGTTGTCGAGCAGGACGCCGACATGGAATGGCCCCGGTCGCCGGAGCCCGACGAGGACCGATGCCCGCGTCGCGCAAGCCTGGGTGTACTCGGCCCAGGTCCAGGCCTCATCCTCGAAGAGTAGCGCCGGCCTGGCGCCGTGCTCTTCGGCCCGGCGGAGAACGAGCTCGGCGATGGTGGTCATCGGATCGGTCCGACCATAGACCCACGTTGGTGTTGATGAGTGCCCGGCATTCCGGGGTACCATCCCGCGCTGGATGGGGGAAAGTTCATACGTTTGGGGGGTGCTGTGGCGGGTTCAGTAGTCGTGGACTCTCGGCGCGTCGATCGGTCAGCGGCGCTGGCGTACGTGCCTGCCCTGGACGGCCTCCGGGCGGTGGCGGTGTTCGCCGTCATCGCCTACCACCTCGACTTCGGATGGGCCCAGGGCGGCTACCTCGGCGTCGACCTGTTCTTCGTGCTGAGCGGGTATCTCATCACCAGCCTGCTGGTGGGCGAGTGGGGGAGATCGGGCGGCATCGGGTTCCGGTCCTTCTGGGCCCGCCGGGCGCGGCGGCTGCTGCCCGCCGTGGTCCTGCTCCTGGTCGTCCTGGCCCTCTACGCGGCGCTCGACGGTCCCGGACTCGACCGCTCGACCCTGCGCCCCGACGCCCTGACGACGTTGTTCTACTCGGCCAACTGGCACCAGGTCTTCGCCCACCAGTCCTACTTCGCCCAGTTCAGCTCGGCCTCGCCGCTGCGCCACACCTGGTCCCTCGCCATCGAGGAGCAGTTCTATCTGGTGTGGCCCCTGGCGCTGACGGCCGTGCTGGTGCTGGCTCGGGGCTCCCGACGCATCGCCCTGGTGGCCACCGGCGTCCTCGCCGCGGGCTCCGCCGCCCTCATGGCGCTGCTGTACCACCCCGGCATCGACCCCAGCCGGGTCTACTACGGCACCGACACCCGGGCCTTCGAGCTGCTCGTCGGCGCCGGCCTGGCCATCCTCCTGGCCCGGCGGACGCCGGTGCACCGTCGGAGCGGCCGGGGGGCGCTGCAGGTCGCCGCCCTGGTGGCCATGGGCCTGCTGGTGTACGGCATCGTGACCGTCGGCGGCCCCCCGGGGTGGCTGTACCGGGGCGGCCTGCTGGGGGCCACGGTGCTGGTGGGGGTGGTCATCGCCAGCGTCATCCATCCCCGGTCGGGACCCCTGGGGGCCGTGCTGTCCCTGCCCCCCCTGGTCTGGCTCGGAGTCATCTCCTACGGGCTGTACCTGTGGCACTGGCCCGTGCTCGTGCTGGCCACCGAGTCCACCACCGGGGTGTCGGGCTACCCCCTCAAGGCCCTCCAGGTGGGCCTCACCGTGGCGTTGGCCACGGCCAGCTACTACGTGGTCGAACGCCCGATCCGCCGGGCCCGCTTCTCGGGCTGGAAGCGCCGCAGCGTCGCCCCCATCGGGGTGGCGGCCACCGCCGCCGCCCTGGTGTTCGCCACCGTTCCTGCCGTCACCACCTCGATCACACCAGCGGCGAGCTTTCTTCGGTCCTCACACGAGACGGCGTCGCCACCGACTGCCCCGCCGTCGCCAGAGCTGTCCAGCGTGATGGTGGTCGGCGACAGCACGGCGATCAGCCTGGCCAACGGGCTCGAGGGACCGGGCGCCAGCGCCGGCCTGGCCGTCCACGACGGAGGCCGGCTCGCCTGCACGATCATCATGGGCTACTCGGGCGACAACACCTCGGGGTCGGCGAAGGGCGACTTTCCCTATTCACCAAACTGCGACTGGAGGACGAAGTGGCCGCCCCAGCTCGACCAGTGGCGTCCCAAGGTCGTGCTGATGCTCTTCGGGCCGTTGGACACTGCCGACCATCTGCTCAACGGGCGTTGGCTCCGGGTCGGGACCCCCGAATGGCAGTCCTACTACGACGACCAGCTCGCCCCGATGGTGAGCCTGCTCAGCTCGCGCGGGGCGCAGGTCGTCATCGCCACCGTCCCGCAGTACCACCACACTCCCGACGTCAACTATCCGCATCCCACGTACAACGACCCCCGCCGAGTGGCCGATCTCAACGCCTTGTACCAGACCTTCGCCGACGCGCACTCGGTGAACCTCTTCGATCTGGCGAGCCAGGTGGTCCCGAGCGACTTCGGTGACGACGGCGTCCACTTCTCTCTGGCAGGCGCCAACCGCCTGGCCGTGTTCGTGAACCCGGCGCTGGAGGAGCTCGCCAACCCGTTGCCGTCGGTCGTGGTCCCGCCGGGCCTGACCCTGAAGTCCGCCGGACCGACCCAGTCGGGCCCCGGAGCTCGCTGAGCGACGCCCGTCGCCGACCCGGGTCGCCGCGCCCTCACCTAACATGCCTTGAGGACTCGAGGAGGCAGGTTGCGGGACGAGGTGCAGGAAGGGGTGGAGGTCGACGCCGGTCGTCAGCACGTCGTGTTCCTCTGCACGGGCAACGCGGCCCGGTCGGTGATGGCGGGAGCCGCCCTCGCACGAGCGGGCTCGGCTCGGATCACCACGGCGGGCACGCACGTGGTCGAGGGCCAGCCCATGAGCTGGCGCACGCGCTCTGCGCTCGAAGGCGTGGGCCTGGCCGCCGACGGGCACCGCAGCCGCCAGATCCGCCAGCGCGATCTGGACGATGCCGACCTGATCGTGGGTCTGGCCCGTGAGCACGTCGAGCATGTCCGCCGCCGGCACCCGTCGGCCGCCCCCCGCACGGCGACGCTGCGCCGGCTGTGCCGGGATCTGCCCGGTCGGCCGGGGACGCTCCAGGAGCGATTGGAGGGCCTCCGCCTCGACGAGGTCGAGCTCGAGGCCTGGGAGGACGTGGACGACCCGGCCGGGGGAGAGGTCGAGGAGTTCCACGGCTGCGCGACCGAGATCGTCGAGCTGGTCGCGCTGCTCGAGCGGGAGCTGTATTGATCCCGTGAGCAACGACGGGGATCAGCCGCCCCTCACGATCCCGGCGCTCGTCGACGCCTCGACCGTGCGCCACGCCGACCTCGAGGCGCTCGTCGACGAGACCACCCGGCTGACCTACGCCCAGCTGGCGCCCGCCGTGCACCGGGCGGCCGGGGCGGCCATGGCGGTCGGGGTCGGTCCGGGCGACCGGGTCGCCATCTGGGCGCCCAACCTCACCGAGTGGGTGGTCGCCGCCCTGGGCGTCCTGTCGATCGGCGGGGTACTCGTGCCGCTGAACACCCGATTCAAGGGATCGGAAGCTGCGTACGTCATCGCCAAGAGCGGGGCCCGCGTCGTCTTCACGGTGTCGGGCTTCCTCGGCGTGGACTACGTGGACATGCTGCGCCAGGCGACGGAGCGGTCGACGCTCGACGCCATCGTCGTGCTGCGGGGCGAGGGCACCGCGCCCCAGGGCACCCTGTCCTGGCCGGACTACCTGAGCGGCGCCGACAAGGTGCATCCGGCCGATGTTGACGACCGGATGGCCGCGGTCAGGCCCGACGACCTTTCGGACATCATCTTCACGTCCGGCACCACCGGACGGCCCAAGGGAGCGATGGTCACCCACGCCCAGACCCTCCGGGTGTTCCGCGCCTGGGCCGAGATCGTGGGCCTGACCCGCGGGGACCGCTACCTGATCGTCAACCCCTTCTTCCACACCTTCGGCTACAAGGCCGGATTCCTCGCATCCATCATCGTCGGCGCCACGGTCGTGCCCCACGCCGTGTTCGACGTGCCGACCGTGCTCGAGCGCGTGGCCGAGGAGCGCATCTCGATGCTCCCGGGGCCGCCGACGCTCTACCAGTCGATCCTCGACCATCCCGACCGGGGGCGCTACGACCTGTCGTCCTTGCGCCTGGCCGTCACCGGCGCGGCGGCGGTTCCGGTGGAGATGATCCGTCGCATGCGCAACGAGCTGACGTTCCGGACCATCATCACCGGTTACGGTCTGACCGAGTCGACGGGCACGGTGAGCATGTGCCGTTACGACGACGACCCCGAGACCATCGCCAACACCTGCGGGCGCGCCATCCCCGACACCGAGGTCCTGGTCGTCGACGACTCGGGCGGCGAGGTCCCGAGGGGTCAGCCCGGCGAGGTCGTGGTCCGCGGGTACAACGTGATGAAGGGGTACTTCGACGAGCCCGAAGAGACCGCCGCCACCATCGACGCCGAGGGCTGGCTGCACACAGGTGACGTCGCGGTGATGGACGAACGCGGTTATCTGCGTATCACCGATCGCAAGAAGGACATGTTCATCGTCGGCGGCTTCAACGCCTACCCGGCGGAGATCGAGAACATCCTCCTCGGCAACCCCAAGGTGGCGCAGGCGGCGGTGGTCGGCGTCCCCGACGAGCGCATGGGCGAGGTCGGCATGGCCTTCGTGATCCCCAGGCCGGGCGAGGAGCTGGTCCCGGGCGAGGTCATCGAGTGGTGTCGCGAGGTGATGGCGAACTACAAGGTGCCCCGCCGGGTGGAGATCGTGGAGTCGCTGCCGCTCAACGCCAGCGGCAAGGTGCTCAAGTACGAGCTGCGTGACCGGGCGACGCGATTACCGCAACCGTGACTCAGCGGCGGCGGCGTCGTCGCGGAAGCGGGTCGAGCGATGCGTCGCGTCGACGTCGAGCTTGGGGATGATGTGCTCGCCGAACAGCCGGATGGTCTCCAGGGCGGCGCTCATCGGCATGTCGATCGGCAGGCCGAAGACGAGCTGGTCGGCCCCGACGCTCTCGTAGCGCCGGACCTGCTCGAGCACCTCGTCAGGGTCCCCGCACAGCATGTAGCCCTCGTTGATGCGGAGGTCCACGTCCTCCGGGGTGGGCTCGGGCAGGACGACCGGCCAGTCGGGCACCTCCTCGGGCTTGGGGAAGGTGTCGTGGTAGCGGAAGACCAGGCTCTGGAGATAGGAGATGCCCATGTCCTGGACGACCTGGCGAGCCTTGCGGCCGTCCTCCAGGCACACCACCCCGTTGGTGATCATCACGTTGTCGTTGACATAGGCGCCGACTGGCTCGGCGTCGCCGATGGCGTCCTTGTAGGCCTGCACCATCGGTGCCATGGCCCTGATGGCCGACGTGTTGAAGCCGAGGACGCCGAGGCCGAGGCGGGCGGCCTTCTCGTAGGTCGGGGGGTTGCCCGCCGCCATCCACATCGGGGGATGCGGCCGGCGCCAGGGCTTGGGCAGGACGTTGCGGTTGGGGACCGAGAAGGCCTTCCCCGAGTGGTGGTACTCGGTCTCGTTCCACATGCGGAGGAACTCGGGGATGACCTCGTCGAACACCTCCTTGGTCACCGCCGTGCTCTCGATGCCGAAGCCGGTCACCTCGCGGCTCCCGGCGCCCCGGCCGGTGCCGAACTCGAAACGCCCGTCGCTCAGGTGGTCCAGCATGGCCACCCGCTCGGCGACCCGGACGGGGTGGTTCACCTGCGGGTTGAGGTTGAAGATGCCGGAGCCGACGTGGATCCGCTCGGTCACGGCGGCGAGGTGACCCAGGTAGACCTCGTTTGCCGACATGTGGGAGTACTCGTCGAGGAAGTGGTGCTCGGTGACCCAGACGTACTTCCACCCCGCCCGGTCGGCCGCCTTCACGAGCTCGACCTCGTTCATGATGGCGTGGTGCTCGGCGTCGGGGTCGGCCTCGACGCGGCGCCGAGGCAGGTGCGCCTGGACGAAGATCCCGAACTCCATGGTTGTCGTGGCCTCCGATCCCAGCTCGCATCCGACGGTGCGTCAGATAACCTACCCGCCATGACGCCGACGGTCACGGGCCACGACGAGCGCCGCCTCTTCATCGGGGGGGAGTGGGTCGACGCCTCCGGATCGCCGTACGAGATCGTCAACCCGGCGACCGAGGAGCCGGTCGGCCTCGCCCCCGAGGCGAGCACCGCCGACGCATCGGCGGCCGCGGCCGCCGCCCGGGAAGCCTTCGGCGCCTGGTCCCGCACCAGCGCGGCCGAGCGCTCGGCCCTGTTGCTCGCCGCCGCCGAGCTCGTGCGCAAGCGGGCCGACGAGCTCCTCCCCCTCCTCATCGCCGAGACCGGCGCCACCGTCAGCGTTGGCTCCAAGCTCCAGGTCCCGGTGTGCGCCGATCGCTTCGAGCGCTACGCGCGGGGCGCCCTCGAGGACCACTCCGTCCCGCTGGCGCCCAAGATCAGCGAGGCCACGCCGTTGGCCCCAGGCGGGGTCATCGGCGCCACGGCCCTGCGTCAGCCCGTGGGCGTCGTGGCCTGCATCACGCCCTACAACTTCCCCATCGGCAACATGGCGGGCAAGGTGGCCCCCGCCCTGGCCATGGGGAACACGGTCGTGATCAAGCCCGCGCCCCAGGACCCGTTCGGGGTGATCGAGCTGGTGGGGATCCTCGAGGAGGTAGGCGTGCCGCCGGGGGTTGTCAACCTCGTCAACAGCCAAGGAGCGGAGGCCGCCGCCGCCCTCGTCGAGTCACCCGACGTGGACATGGTGAGCTTCACCGGCAGCACCGCGGTCGGCGTCCGGATCGCCGAGGCCGGGGCCCGCACCATGAAGCGCCTCCTGCTCGAGCTCGGGGGAAAGGGCGCCTGCGTGGTGCTCGACGACGCCGACGTCGCCGGCGCCGTCACTGCCATCGGCAGCACCTTCGCCTTCCACTCGGGCCAGATCTGCACGGCCCCGACCCGGGCCATCGTCCACCGGGCCGTCTACGACGAGGTCGTCGAGCGCCTGGCCGGCTTCGCCGGGGCGCTCAAGGTCGGGGACCCGCTGGAGCGCGACACCATCGTGGGGCCGCTCATCTCGGGCGCCCAGCGCCAGCGGGTCGAGGACTACATCGCCCTCGGGCTCGAAGAGGGGGCGAAACTGGTCGCCGGCGGGGACCGGCCGGCTGCCCCGGAGCGGGGGTACTACGTCGAGCCCACCCTCTTCGCCGAGTGCCGCAACGACATGCGGGTGGCCCGGGAGGAGATCTTCGGTCCCGTCGTGGTGGTGGTCCCCGTGGACAGCGAGGACGAGGCCGTCGCCCAAGCCAACGACAGCGACTACGGCCTGTACGACTACGTCTACTCGAAGGACACGGCGCGAGCGTTCCGGGTGGCCAAGCAGCTGCGAGCGGGCCACGTCGGTGTCAACACCGCGCAGCGCAACCTGGAGGCGCCGTTCGGCGGCTTCAAGATGAGCGGCGTCGGCCGCGACGGCGGCGACTTCGGCCTGCACGCCTACAGCGAGCTGCAGAGCGTCATCTGGCCCGGCTGAGGAGGAGGGAGGAAGCGTGAGAGGCGTCGTCTGGAACGGCAAGATCGACGTGACCGAGGACCTCGAGGCCCGGGCGCCCGGCACCAACGAGGTGCGTGTCCGCATCGCCGCCGCCGGCGTGTGCCACAGCGACGTCAGCGTCATCGACGGCACCATCCCCTTCCCCACGCCGCTCGTCATGGGCCACGAGGGGGCCGGGGTCGTCGAGGAGGTGGGATCGAGCGTCACCAAGGTGAAGCCCGGAGATCACGTCGTGCTCGTGACTCTCGGACACTGCGGCCAGTGCGACGCCTGCGAGCGCGGCTTTCCGACCCACTGTCGCGACACCTTCGGCAAGACGTCCCAACCCTTCACCTACAAGGGCGAGCCCGCCTACATGTTCGCCAACACCTCGGTCTTCGCCGAGCACACCGTCGTCAAGGAGAGCCAGGCCGTGGTCATCGACCCGGCCGTGCCCCTGGAGGCGGCCTCCCTGATCGGCTGCGGTGTGCTGACCGGCGCCGGCGCCGTCTGGAACCGCGCCAAGGTCGGCCGCGGTGACACCGCGGCCGTGTTCGGGGTCGGTGGCATCGGGCTCAACGCCGTGCAGGCGGCGTGGATCGCGGGTGCCGTTCGCATCGTCGCCGTCGACGCCAACCTGGCCAAGGAGGGCATCGCCCGCGATTTCGGGGCCACCGACTTCGTCGACGCGCGCGCCGGCGACGCCGTTGCTGCGATCAAGGAGATCGTCCCCGACGGCGTCGACCACTCGTTCGAGTGCGTCGGTCATCCAGCCGTCCTCCGCCAGGCCATCGACATCCTGGCGTGGGGCGGCAACTGCGTGATCATCGGCGTGCCGCCGCCCACGACCGAGGCGTCGTTCCGGGTGGCCAGCCTCACCCACATCGACCGCGGCATCCTCGGCTCGAGGTACGGCTCGGCCCGACCCCATGTCGACGTCCCGATCGTGGTGGACCTCTACCGACAGGGCCGCTTCAAGCTGGACGAGCTGGTGACGCGGACCTATCCGCTCGACGAGGTCGAGAAGGTGTTCTCGGACATGGCCGACGGCAAGGTGGCCCGAGGCGTGCTCATCCCCTGATGGCGTACCCCGAGCAGTTCCACCGCCTGGCCACGAAGGTCAACAACTGGGGGCGGTGGGGGCCCGACGACGAGATCGGCACCATCAACCTGATCACACCCGACGTGCGCAAGCGGGCGGCTGCCTGCGTGCGGACGGGTCGGAGCTTCTCGTTGTCCCTCCCGTTGTCAGAGGCCGAGGGAATCCAGACCGGCCTCCTGCCCGGCCGGCTCAACCCGGTGCGGGCCATGGTCCAGATCAACACGCCGCTCACAGGCGACCCGGCCGACTTCTGCTCCAGCGACGACCTCGTAGTCATGGGGCTCCAGTGCGCGTCACACTGGGACGGCCTGGCGCACGTGAGCTACGAGGACCGGCTCTACAACGGCAACTCGGCGTCGAGCATCACCGCCTTCGGCGCGTCGGTGTGCGGGATCCACAACATCAAGACGCTGGTGAGCCGGGGCGTGCTGCTCGACGTGGCCCGGACGTTGGGGACCAACCGGCTGGAGGGCGGCTACGCCATCACCGCATCGGACCTCGACGCCGCCGAGGCTGACGCCGGGCTCGAGGTCGGACCCGGAGACGTGGTCCTCGTCCGCACCGGGCAGATGGAGCTGCTGACCCAAGGGGACAAGGCCGGGTATGGGGCGCCGGCGCCGGGTCTGTCGACGATGACTGTCGAGTGGTTCCACGAGCGCGACGTCGCCGCCGTGGCGACCGACACGCTCGCCTTCGAGGTGTGGCCGGGCGAGGACGACGCCGCGATCCTGCCGGTCCACCTGCTCCATCTGGTCGAGATGGGGATGACCCAGGGCCAGAACTGGGTGCTCGACGAGCTGGCCGAGGACTGCGCCGCCGACGGCGTGCACGAGTTCCTCCTGGAGGCCTCGCCCCAGCCGTTCACCAACGCCGTGGGCTCGCCGGTCAACCCGGTGGCCGTCAAGTAGGGGGTCGCGAGAGATGAGCCCGAGCCCGCCCGGCGGGAGCACCTTCACCGACGGCACCCTGTGGGCGCTCATCGAGCGCCGCGCCAGCGAGAGCCCCGACGACCTGATGGCGGTCGACGAGTCCGGCCGCGGGCTCTCCTTCGGCGAGTACCGCAGCGCCGCCGAACGGACCGCTGCCGGCCTGTCGGCCCTCGGGGTCGCCGGGGGCGTCGGCGTGTCGTGGCAGCTGCCGACCTGGATCGAGTCCCTCGTGCTCGTCGGCGCCCTCTCCCGCCTGGGCGCGGTGCAAAACCCCGTGCTCCCGATCTACCGCGATCGGGAGCTGCGCTTCATGACGGCCCAGACCGGCGCCCGCCTGCTCGTCGTGCCGTCGGTGTGGCGCGGCTTCGACTTCCAGGCCATGGCCGATGCGATCGCCGCTGACAGCGACGACCTGGAGGTGCTCGTGGTCGACCGGGCGCTGCCCGACGCCGATCCGGCCCTCCTGCCGCCGCCCCCGCCGGTGCCGGGCTCGCCGGACGGCCTCCCGACGGCGTGGGTCTTCTACACCTCAGGCACCACCGCCGATCCCAAGGGCGCCCGGCACACCGACGCCACCATCGCCGCCGCCGCCGTGGCCATGAACGTGGCCCTGGACCTGAGGCCGGACGACCGCAGCGCCCTGGTGTTCCCGTTCACGCACATCGGGGGGATCACCTGGCTCTTCTCCAGCCTCATGACGGGCAGCGCCAACGCGTGCGTCGAGCGCTTCGATCCCACCGAGACCGTCGAGGTCCTGTCCCGCGAGGACGTGACGCTGGCGGGTTCGGGCACGCCCTTCCACCTCGCCTACCTGGAGGCCCAACGCCGGCAGCCGGGAAAGCCGATCTTCCCCCTCGTGCGCGCCTTCCCGGGCGGCGGCGCCCCCAAGCCCCCCCAGCTGCACTACGACATGAAAGCCGAGCTCGGCGGGGTGGGCATCGTCTCGGGCTACGGCCTGACCGAGTGCCCGATCCTGTCCATGGCCGCGGTGGGTGATCCCGACGACAAGCTCGCCAACACAGAAGGTCGCGCCTCGCCGGGTGTGCAGCTCGAGGTGGTGAGCATCGACGGCGTTGCCGTCGGTACCGGGCAGGAGGGCGAGCTTCGGGTCAAGGGGCCCCAGCTGTTCCGGGGCTACGTCGACGCCAGCCTCGACGCCGAGGCCCTCGACGAGCACGGGTTCTTCCGGACCGGAGACCTCGGCGTCGTCGACGAGGACGGCTTCGTGGCCATCACCGGGCGGCTGAAGGACGTGATCATCCGCAAGGGAGAGAACATCAGCGCCAAGGAGGTCGAGGACCTCCTCTACCAGCATCCGAAGGTGGCCGACGTGGCGGTCATCGGCCTGCCCGATCCCGCCCTCGGCGAGCGCTGCTGCGCGGTGGTGGCGACCAAGGAGGGATGCGAGCCGCTCCAGCTCTCGGAGATCGTCGCCTTCCTCACCGGCCAGGGGCTGGCGATCCAGAAGGCGCCCGAACAGCTGGAGCTGGTCGACGTCGTACCGCGCAACCCGACCGGAAAGACGCTCAAGCACGAGCTCCGACAACGGTTGTCGAGCTAGAAGATGGCCGCCCGACTGGAGGGAAAGGTCGCCCTCGTCACAGGGGGCGCGTCCGGCATCGGGCGGGCGTCTGCCCTCGCGTTCGCCGACGAGGGGGCGACGGTCGTCGTCGCCGACGTGGACCACCCCGGAGGGGGCGAGACCGTGCGTGCGGTCATCAACGCCGGCGGCACGGCTCGCTTCGTCTCCTACGACGTGACTAAGTCGGACGAGGTCGCCGCGATGGTCGCGGACGTCGTCGGCACCAACGGGCGGGTCGACTGTGCCCACAACAACGCGGGGACGTCGGGCGCCACCGCGTTCACGGCCGACTATCCCGAGGAGGAGTGGGACCGGGTGCTGGCGCTCAACCTTCGGAGCGTCTTCCTGTGCATGAAGCACGAGATCCCGGCCATGGTCGACCAGGGGGGCGGAGCCATCGTCAACACGTCCTCTGGTGCCGGGCTGATGGGTTTCCCCGGCCTGCCCGCCTACGTGGCCAGCAAGCACGGCGTCGTGGGGCTGACCAAGGCCACGGCCCTCGAGTACGTGAAGTCGGGGGTCCGGATCAACGCCGTGTGCCCGGGCAGCACCCGGACGCCGATGCTCGAGGCGTTCATGGGTGGCGATCCGGCGATGGAGAAGATGATGGCGCGCAGCGCCCCCATCGGGCGCCTGGGAACCCCGAGCGAGATAGCCGCCGCCGTGGTGTGGCTGTGCACGGACGAGGCCTCGTTCGTGGTCGGCCACGCGCTCGCCGTCGACGGCGGCGCCGTCATCCAGTAGCCGACCAGGGGGGACGATGGTTACCGGGGAGTATCCTCTGCAGATGGCGCCGATGGCCGAGCAGGGCTCATCGCAGCCCCCGTTGCTGGAATCGTCCCAGGATCCATCGGCCACCGACCTGCGGGCGACCGACGGGCGGGTGCCCGGACGCCGCGGTCAGGCGACGCGGCGGCGGCTGATCGACTGCACGGCTGATCTGCTCGGCACCACGTCGTGGCGGGACATCAAGGTGATCGACATCGCCAGCGCGGCGGGGACCTCGCCGGCCACCTTCTACCAGTACTTCGCCAACGTGGAGCAGGTCATCCTCGTCCTGGCCGAGGAGCTCGGAGAGGAGGTGGGGTCGCTGGCCGCACTCGTGCACGGACAGTGGAAGGGCGACAAGGGCTGGGAAACGGCGGTGGGGTTCGTGCAGGCCTTCATGGACTACTGGGAGCGCCACCGCTCGGTCTTCCGGGTCGTGGACCTCGCCACCGAGGAGGGGGACCTCCGCTTCCGGGGCATGAGAACCCGGGCGCTGAACGGCGTCACCGTGGCGATCGCCGACGTCATCGAGACCAGTCGTCAGGAGGGCAGGTCGCCGGCGGCCGACTCCATGGCCATGGCGGGGTCGATCGTCGCCATGTTGGGCCAGGTGGCCAGCCACCGGTACGGGTTCGAGTTCTGGGGGATCCGCACCGCCGGTCTCATCGAGAGTCAGGCGTCCCTCCTCTACTGGAGCGTCACCGGGCGCAAGCCGCCGCGGCATTGACGCCGGCGGCGGCACTGACCCCGCGTCTCTCCGTCCGCTAGAGTGAAACAGGTTCTAGATGGGAGACCGCGGTGTACATCGGCTACACGCCTGAGCAGGAAACCCTGCGCCAGGAGCTGCGTGACTACTACGGCCGGCTCCTGACCCGCGACGTCGAGGAGGAGCTCTCCCGCAGCGAGGGGGTGGGCGCCACCGTGCGCCGGGTCGTCCGGCAGATGGGGACCGACGGCTGGCTCGGCATCGGTTGGCCCAAGGAGTACGGGGGCCAGGGCCGATCGGCCATCGAGCAGTTCGTGTTCTTCGACGAGTCGATGCGGGCCGGCGCGCCGGTGCCGATGCTCACCATCAACACGGTTGGCCCCACGCTCATGAACTTCGGCTCGGACGAGCTGCGCCGGCGGTTCCTGCCGAGGATCCTCGGCGGTGAGATCCACTTCTCGATCGGCTACACCGAGCCGGGTGCCGGGACCGACCTGGCCGCCCTCCAGACCAAGGCCGTTCGCGACGGCGACGAGTACGTCATCAACGGGCAGAAGATCTTCACGAGCCTCGCCACCGGTACCGACTACGTGTGGCTGGCCGCCCGCACCAATCCCGATGCGCCCAAGCACAAGGGCATCTCGATCTTCATCATCCCGACCGACGCTCCCGGCTTCAAGGTGCAGCCCATGCAGCTCCTGGGCGAGCACAACACGAACTACACCTTCTACGAGGACGTCCGGATCCCGGCGACCAACCTGGTCGGCGAGGAGAACGGCGGCTGGAAGCTCATCACCAGCCAGCTCAACCACGAGCGCGTCACCCTGTGCTCGCCGGGCATCATCGAGCGGAACCTCGCCGAGGTGCGACGGTGGGCCCAGGAGACCAAGCTGGCTGACGGCCGTCGGGTCGTCGACCAGGAGTGGGTGCAGGTCAACCTGGCCAGGGTCCACGCCCGCCTCGAGTTCCTGAAGCTCATGAACTGGAGGGTCGCGTGGACGGCCACCCAGGACCGCCTGGACGTGGCCGACGCGTCGTCCATCAAGGTCTTCGGCACCGAGTTCTACCTCGAGGCCTTCAAGCTGCTCTTCGAGATCGTCGGCCAGGTGGGCTATCTGAAGCGAGGTTCGCCCGAGTCGGTGCTCTCCTCACGCCTCGAGCAGCTCTACCGCGGCCTGCTCATCCTGACCTTCGGCGGGGGCACCAACGAGATCCAGCGGGAGCTGATCGCCATGTTCGGCCTCGGCCTGCCCAAGTCCCGATAGGAGCAGCGATGGACTTCGCCCTCAACGACGAGCAGGAGGCCGTCCGTGACCTGGCCAAGCAGATTCTGGAGGGCCACGTCACCCAGGAGCGCCTGAAGGAGGTGGAGGCCGGCGCCCAGCACATCGACCGGCGACTCTGGTCCGAGCTGGCCCGAGCCAACCTTCTCGGGATCGGCCTGCCCGAGGACGCCGGGGGCAGTGGGCTCGGCTTCGTCGAGCTGTTCCTGCTGCTCGAGCAGGTGGGCCGCACGGTGGCGCCCGTCCCTGTCCTGCCGACCCTGGTCCTTGGCGCCCTGCCCATCGCCGAGCACGGGACGCCCGAGCAGCGCCGGCAGTACCTGCCTCCCGTCGTGGCCGGCGATATGGTCCTCACCGCCGCCCTGGTCGAGGTGGGCGCCGAGCCGACGAGGCCCGTGACCACCGCCCGACGGGACGGCGCCGTCTGGCGCCTCGACGGGGTGAAGGTGTGCGTGCCCGCCGCCCAGGTGGCCGGACGGGTGCTGGTGCCGGCGGCCACCGGCGAGGACTCCGTGGGCCTGTTTCTGCTCGACCCGACGGGCGACGGTGTGCAGGCCGACGATCAGCAGACGACGAGCGGCCAGCCCGAGCAGCGCCTGGAGCTGGCCGGCGCTGCGGTGCCGGCCGACGATGTGCTCGGCGACCCCGACGGTGGCCGCCCGGTGCTCGACTGGCTGCTGGAGCGGGCCACGGTGGCCCAGTGCGCCGTGGCCGTCGGCGTGTGCGAGGAGGCGCTCCGGCTCACCGCTGAGTACACGAGGACGCGCGAGCAGTTCGGTCGCCCCATCGCCTCGTTCCAGGCCGTGGGGCAACGGGCCGCCGACGCCTACATCGACACCGAGGCCGTCCGGCTCACCGCCGTGCACGCCGCGTGGCGACTGTCCTCGGGCCTGCCCGCAGCCGAGGAGGTGGCGGTGGCCAAGTTCTGGGCTGCCGACGGCGGCCAGCGTGTGGTCCACGCCGCCCAG
The DNA here is from genome assembly GCA_963717645.1 of uncultured Actinomycetes bacterium. Taxonomy (GTDB): domain Bacteria; phylum Actinomycetota; class Acidimicrobiia; order Acidimicrobiales; family AC-9; genus AC-9. The sequence continues at coordinate 36,494 of CAVQWQ010000037.1, forward strand.
CACCTGCACGGCGGGATTGGCGTGGACCGCGACTACCCGCTGCACCGGTACTTCCTGTGGGCCAAGCAGCTCGAGCTCACCCTCGGTGGCGCCACCGCCCACCTGCGTCAGCTGGGATCGCTGTTGGCCAACGAGCCCGTGGGGTCCGGCTAGGCCGGACGATGGCTGACGTCACCCTCACCAGCGCCCAGGCGGCGCGTCGCCAGCGGGTCATCGACGCGGCCATGGCGCTCGGCGCCGAGGGTGGGTACGACGCGGTCCAGATGCGCGACGTGGCCGCCCGGGCCCAGGTCGCCATGGGCACGGTCTACCGGTACTTCTCCTCCAAGGACCACGTGCTGGCCGCGGCGCTGGCCGGGTGGGCCCAGGCGCTGGAGGGCCGCCTGGCCCAGGCACCGCCGCGGGGGGAGACCTCGGTCGACCGCGTCGTCGACGTGCTGCGGCGGGCGGTACGGGGTATCGACCGCCAGCCCCGGATGATGGCCGCCATGGTCAGCGCCGTCTCCTCCCTCGATCCAGGAGCGGTCGCCTGCCAGCACGATCTGGACGCCACCATGGAGCGGATCATCCGCCGGGCCATCGGCGAGCCCGAGCCGGCGGAGGTCGCCGACGTCATCCGCATCCTCGAGCACGTGTGGTTCTCGTCCCTCCTCAGCTGGATGAACGGGCGCAGCGACGTGCAGAACATGGGATCGGAGCTCGAGATCGCCGCCCGTCTCCTCCTGCGCAACAGCGGTCGCTCCCTCCGTCGGGGCCGGTCAGCATGAAGCCCGCACTCGTGGAGCGGGCTCACACGGCGGTCCTGACCATGGAGATGCAACGCGGCGTGGTGGGCGACCTCTCCATGATGGACAGCCTCGTCGCCGAGGTCGCCGCTGCCGGGACCATCGAGCGCTCCGCGCGTCTGGTCGCCGCGGCCCGTGGCGTGGGCGCCCGGGTCGTGCACTGCACGGCAGAATTTCGTCCCGACCTTGCCGGCACCCCGATCAACAGTCCCCTCATCGCCTTCTGGGCGCGCCGACCCGGTCACATGCGGGCAGGCACGCCGTCGACCGAGATCGTTCCCGAGATCGGTCTCGACGAGCGCGACCTCGTCGCCTCCCGCCTGCACGGCGTCTCGCCGTTCACGGGGACCTCGCTCGACGCCATGCTGCGCGCCCTCGGCGTTACGACCGTGATCGCCACCGGTGTCTCGGTCAACCTGGCCATCCTCGGGCTGTGCATCGAGGCCGTCAACCTCGGATACCAGGTCGTGGTCGCGACCGATGCCGTCGCCGGTGTCCCCCGTGCGTATGCCGACGCCGTGATGGAGAACACCCTCGCTCTGCTGGCGACGCGGGCCACGGTCGACGAGATCGTCGGCGCATGGAGCACGGCCGACACGGCCGGCGCCGGGGGTGGGGTCCCGCCCGGGGCGGCGGAGCCGCCGGCCAGCGAGGTGCGGGCGTGAGGTTCCACCAGGCCGTGGCCTTCCTCCCGACCGACCAGGTGCTCGAGCTGGGGCGGGCCGCGGACGGCATGGGCTACGCCGGCGTCTACGTCTCCGACCACATCTTCTATCCCCGGGAGCTGCGGTCCCGGTACACCTACTCGCCGCACGACGACGGGTCGCCGGTGTGGTCGCCCGAGACGGACTGGCCCGACCCCTGGTGCCTGATCTCGGCCCTCGCCGCCATCACGAGGAACCTCGAGCTCACGACCGGCGTCTACGTCGCCCCCGCCCGCGACCTGTTCACGGTGGCCAAGCTGGTGTCCACGGCGGCGGTGATATCGGGCAACCGGGTCCGGCTCGGCGTGGGCGCGGGTTGGTGCCGCGAGGAGTTCGAGGCGACCGGGCAGTCGTTCGAGGACCGGGGACGCCGGCTCGACGACATGATCCCCGCCCTCCGGGCGCTCTGGGGCGGAGGCTGGGTCGAGTACCACGGTTCTCACTACGACGTGGCGCCGCTCCAGATGAACCCGGTGCCGACCGCGCCCATCCCGATCTACGGCGGCGGCCACAGCGAGCCCGCGCTGCGGCGGGCGGCGACGCACTGCGACGGCTGGCTGTGCGCCAGCGCCTACAGGCCGGACGAGGCCCGCCACCATCTGGGCCGCCTCCAGGACCACCTGAAAGCCGCCGGCCGGGACGGCGAGCCCTACACCGTCTACATGGCCCTCATGGCGCTGCCCGACCGCGACCTGTACCTCAGCATGGAGGATGCGGGCGTGACGGACCTGCTGTGCGCGCCGTGGATGTTCGCCCAGGAGCCATCCGGCGCCGATCCTCGTTCGAGCCTCGACGCCAGGATCGCCGCCACCGAGAAGTTCGCGACCGACGTCATCGCCCGGATGTGACATGACCGCGCCCCACAAGAGGAGCTGACACACGATGGAGTTCGGAATCTTCAACAGCCTCTACCTTCCGCACCACCTCACCGACAAGGATCCGAAGAACGCCGAGCATCGGCGGCTCATGGACGAGGTCGAGTACGTGAAGGCGGCCGACCGCTCCGGGTTCAAGTACACCTGGGCCACCGAGCACCACTTCCTCAGGGAGTACTCGCACATGTCGGCCAACGAGGCCTTTCTGGCCCACGTGGCTGCGGTCACCGACCGGATCCACCTCGGCACGGGCATCTTCAACATCACCCCGCCGGTGAACCACCCCGCCCGGGTGGCCGAGCGGGTGGCCATGATCGACCACCTGAGCGGCGGCCGGTTCGAGTTCGGCACCGGGCGGGGGTCGTCCACGACCGAGCAGCGGGGCTTCGGCATCCTCGATCCCGATCTGACCAAGGAGATGTTCGACGAGGTCATTCCCCAGTTCAAGCACATGTGGCGCGACGGCGAGTACAGCCACGAGGGTCGGTTCTTCTCGATGCCTCCTCGTCACGTGCTGCCCAAGCCCTACACGAGGCCCCACCCTCCGATGTGGGTGGCAGCGGGGAACCCGAGCACCTTCGAGAAGGCGGCGCGGATGGGGCTCGGTGTCCTGTGCTTCGCCATGGGATCGCCCGACTCGCTGGCCCCGCTCATCGAGATCTACAAGAAGACCATCCAGCAGGCCGACCCTGTCGGCGAGTTCGTCAACGACAACGTCATGGTCACCAGTCAGATGCTGTGCCTGGAGGACGGGCGCCGGGCGCGCGACATCGCCTGCAACATGGCTTCCAGCTACCAGACGAGTCTCGTCTTCCACTACCTCGACACCTTCCCGAAGCCTCCCGGCATCCCGGAGTGGCCCGACCTCATCCCCGAGCCCACCCCTGAGGGACTCGACCGCCAGATCGAGCGGGGACTGGTGTGCGTCGGCACTCCCGACGAGGTGACGCGGTCGGTCAAGGGGTACGCCGACATCGGGGCCGACCAGCTGGTGTTCGGGATGCTGTCGACCACCATGCCCATCGAGGTCTGCACCGAGGCGCTCGAGACGTTCGGACGCCACGTCATCCCCGAGTACGACAAGGACCCGGTGCACAGCACGACCCGCCATCGTGAGGCCTACCTGGCTGCGGCCCCCTCGGCCGAGCCCGAGGGGGGTATCCCGCCGCTGCGGGTCTAACCCGTCGGGACCGGCTCACCACCTCGGGCCGCGGTCGGCGCCAACGACCGGCTGGGCTCGTGGTCGTCGACGTCGACCTCCACTCCGAGACGGGGGACGATGCGGTCGAGCCACCTCGGGAACCACCAATTGGCCTTGCCGAGAAGCTCCATCACGGCCGGGACCAGCACCATGCGGACGACGGTGGCGTCGATGAACACGGCCACGGCCAGACCGAGGCCGAACACCTTCAGTACGCGCACGTCACCGATGACGAACGACCCGAAGACGCAGACCATGATGGCGGCCGCGGCGGTGATGACACGCGCGGTCTTTGCCAGCCCGTCGGCGACCGCGGTGGCGTTGTCACCCGTGCGTCGCCATTCCTCGCGGATGCGGGACAGGAGAAACACCTCGTAGTCCATCGACAGCCCGAACAGGATCGTGAACAGCATCAGGGGGATCCACGGGTCGATCGGTCCCGTCCTGCTGATCCCGATCAGCGATCCCAGCCAGCCCCACTGGAACACGGCCACGATCACGCCGAAGGCTGCTCCCACCGACAGCAGGTTCATGACAGCCGCCTTGAGCGGGATGACGAGCGACCGGAACACGGCCATCAGAAGGAGGAACGAGACCACGACAACCCCGCCGATCACCCAGGGCAGACGTCCGCTCATGTAGTTGGCGGCGTCGACGGCGCCAGCTGTCACCCCTCCGACCAGGACCCTGACCCCGCTGGTGCCGGTGACCGACGGCACGACGTTGTCGCGGACGCGGTGCACGAGCGACTGGGTCGCCTTGTCCTGCGGCGAGGTGGTGGGGATGACGGTGATCACGGCGGTGTTGTCGGCCGCGTTGAACGCCGGCGGCGCGACCTCGGCGACACCGGGCGTTGCCCGCAGCTGCGTCGCCAACCGGGCCACGGTCGGGCGGCCAGCGGCGCCCGGCATCTGGGCGGCCAGGACCAGAGGCCCGTTGGCGCCCGGTCCGAACCCATCGGCGAGCAGGTCGTAGGCCTGGCGGGTGGTGAGGGAGGGAGGGTTGTTGCCGTCGTCGGTGAAGGCCAGGTTCATCGAGAACAGCGGGATGATGAGCACGCCCAGGGCGACGAGGGCGCCGAGGGTGGCCGGCCATGGGCGCCGCTGCACCACCCGGCTCCACCGGAAGGAGATGGGCGGACGCTGCGGACCGCTGTGCGCCCGGCTCGGCACCCGGAGCCGGTCGATGCTGAGCCCGGCAAAGCCGAGCATCGCGGGCAGCAGGGTCAGTGTCCCGATCATGACAAAGGCGACGGCGGCGATGGCCCCGAAGGACAGCCCGTACATGAACGGCAGGTTCATCACGAGGAGTCCCAGGAGCGAGATGACCACGGTGCTGCCGGCGAACAGCACGGCCCGACCGGATGTGGCCAGCGACAGCGCCACCGAGTCGCGCGGCGACAGACCGTCAGCCAGAGCGCGGCGGTGCCGGGTGACGACGAGCAGGGCGTAGTCGATGCCCACACCGAGGCCGATCATGCCTGCCAGCTGGGTCCCGAACGATGGCACGGTCACCGCGTGGCTGATCACGTCGATGATGGCCACCCCGGCCCCGATCCCGAACAGGGCGATGAGGATGGGAAGGCCCATGGCGATGACGGAGCCGAAGGCGATCAGCATGATGACGATGGCGGCCAGGATCCCCACGCCTTCGCTCGCCCCGGGTTGGGCCTGCACGGCCTTGTCGATGGGCGGGCCCCCGAGCTGGACGTTGAACCCGGGCGCGGCGGAGGCCCGGGTGGTGTCGACCACTTTCTGAGCCGCGGTCTTGGGCAGGTCGGGGGTCTGGGTGTCGAACTGCACCTCGGCGTAGGCGATATGGCCGTTGGACGAGATCTGGTTCGCGGCTCCGGGCGCGAACGGGCTCCGGACGCCCGATACGTGGGGGAGGGGTTGCACCTGGTTGATCACGCGCTCGATGGCGGCCTGGCTGGCGGGGGAGGCGACGGGCTGAGAGGTCTGGAACACGATGTCTCCGCTGTCGCCGGCGCGCGACGGGAACGCCCGCTGGAGGATCGTCTGGACCTGGTCCGATTCCGAGTGGCCCGAGTTGAAGCGGTCGTTGAACTTGCCAGGAACCGCCTGAGCGACGATCGCCAGGCCGATGAGGCCGGGCGATCCACAGGACGAGGACGAGGCGTCGCCGGTCGTAGCACCAGCGGCCGAGCCGACCCAGGCTGCTGTCGGTGACAGACGCCATCGTGCCCGTCGTGCCGTCGAGCTCAGACTTCATCGTTGACCTCCCGTGGAGCGTGCGCCGCGTGACGCCGGCACCCATCTCGTCGATCGCCCCTGAGCGAAATCGACAGCTGGCCCGGTGACGCAGCTGCTGTCCTCTTCGCCATCTGTGGATCCTCCGATATGGCGCTGATGGCTGCCATCAGGAATGACCCTGATCGGACCCCGAGTGTGACCCCGGTCCGATCTCCACCTCGCGGTCGATACCCGTTAGAATTCATCGGCAGTGAGTTCTAGCACAGAATTCCCCACCGATGAAACCCCTTCTTCGCTGCCCAGAGGGCGTCGCCCGGGGAAGGCCGACACCCGGGCCCAGATCGTGGCCGCCGCCGAGGCCGTGTTCGCGTCGGACGGATACGCCGAGGCCAGCCTCAGGGGGATCGCCCAGCGGGCCGGTGTCGACCCCGCCCTGGTCCACCACTACTTCGACGGGAAGGCCGCCCTGTTCGTCGAGGTGACGGGGTTGCCGAGGGACTTCCGGGAGATCCGGGAAGAGGTCGCGCGGGCACCGGGCTCCAGGGGCGAGGCCCTGGTCGACCGGTTCCTCAGTTATTGGGACGTCGATCCTGGAGAGGGGCGGGCCAACTCCTTCCTCTCCCTGACCCAGGCGATCTCGTCCTCGCCCCGAGCTGCCGACAGCGTCAAGGAGTTCCTCATCGACCGCATCTGGTCACAGGCCGGCCGGGACCCCGAAGATCTTGACTGGCTCATCCGGCGGTCCCTGGTCGGCTCCCAGCTCGTCGGGCTGGGGTTCCAGCGCTATGTGTTCCGTCTCGAGCCCCTCGCCTCAGCACCGCCTGCCGAGGTGGCGCGGTGGGTCGGGCCGACCATCGATCGCTACTTGGCCGGTCCTCTGGAGGTGGCGGCGCCCGACGGCTCGTGACGCGGGCGGCGCGCCCGCCCCCGGACGCGACGGAGGTGAGCGCGGCCGGCGCGTGACGTTGCCTACGATGCGACGTGCCTCCGCCTGAGAGTCAGAGCCAGCCGAGAACCCGCGGTCGCGTCCGGATCGGCCTGGGTGTGCTCTTGGTGGTGCTCCTGGCTGCGTCCTGCGGGGGGTCGGCGTCCCAGTCCTCGAGCTCCTCGGGCTCGGCGTCCTCGACGTCGTCGACGTCCCCGGGCGGCCCCAACGGCCAGCTCCTCGCCCCGCTGGGCAACGGGCCCGACGGCAAACCCGTCGACGGCGTGGCCTGCAACACGGGCGAGCAGCTCGCCTACCACATCCACGCCCACCTGGCCGTCTACGTCGACGGGCAGCTCCGGACGATCCCCTACGGGATCGGCATCGTGCAACCGGTGGCCGAGCAGACCTCGTCTGGGCCGTTCGTCTCGCAGGGATCCTGCTTCTACTGGATCCACGTCCACGACCTCAGCGGTGTCATCCACATCGAGTCGCCGACGCCGCGCACCTACACGCTCGGGCAGTTCTTTGCTCTGTGGGGTCAACCGCTGTCGACCACTCAAGTGGGCCCGGCATCGGGGACTGTGACGGCCTTCGTCAACGGCGCGCCACAGCAGGGGGATCCCGGATCCATCCCGCTCGACGCCCACCAGGTGATCCAGCTCGACGTGGGTACCGTGGTGCCTCCTCAGCCCTACCGCTTCCCGAGCGGCCTCTAGTTGGTGCCGACGCCTGCGCTGACGCGTGGCGTCGCATCGTCGACTTCGTCGAGCGCCAGCGCCAGCACTAGCGAGCGCCGACGAGCAGGGTCCCTGCCGAGTAGGCGATCACGACTGCGCCGAAGCCGTGCAGGACATCGGATCCCAGCAGGCCGTTGATCTCACCGCTGGCGGGAGGCACTGCTTGCAGGAGGGGCTGGGGGTGCAGGGCGACCGTTCCCGCTGACCAGGGGCCGCTCTGGACCTGCTGCGACTCCTGGGTGCAGCCGACGCCGGCGGCCCTCTGCTTCTTGCCGGTGTGAGGCAAGCCGATGGAGCTGACCACCTGTGGGTCGACCGACGACTGAGACGACCCGGTATCGAGGACGAAGTTGTACGGGCCGTGATCGCGAATACGCATCGGGACGACCGCGCCCGTTTCGCCCTCGGATTGGAAGACGATGAGGGGGATCGAGTTGGTCGGCGACGTCAAGTTGATGTCGGGCGGGACCTCGACGGAGGTCGGACCGTGCACGTTGGTGTCGGGACTCGGGGGTGGGCCCTCCGGACCGGGGAGTGCCAGAGACTGGTGTTGGTAGTCGAGCTGGATGGCGCCGAACCGGCTGAGCACATCCGATCCGAGCAGCCCGGCGGGGAGCGAGCGGAGCCCGAAGTGCGGGATGTCGATGCCGGAGATGGTCTGGGTTGCGAGCGGGACGTTGCCCACCGACCAGCTCGGCCCGCTGATCGGAGTCTCCGTCGTCGTGCAGTTGACGCCACCGATCGACTGGCTCGGGCCGTTGGCCGACAGGTGGAGCTCCTTGACCAGCTGCGAGTCGAACGCCGACGTGCCCGCGCCGCTGTCGACCACGAAGGGGTACGGGCCGTGCCCGGCAACACACACGGGTGCCAGGGCGAGAGCCGAGCTTCCCTGCTGGAAGACCTTGATGGGCACGCGGCTGACCGCGCCGCTCCCGCCGCCCGCTGGCTGGCTGACGGCGGGGCACCCGCCAGGGAAGATCGGCTGGTCGGCCTGGGACCCCGACCCGCCGCCACCGCACGACACGAGCCCGAGACCAGCCAGCACGGCGGCCGCGGCGAGCGCGCCGGCCCGCTGTCGCCTTCCTCGCCTGCCGCTCCGCCTGGTCACCGGGTCGCCTGCCGATCTGCCGCCACCAGCGGCGGCCCACGGCGACCCTAGGCCAGTACCCGCTCACGCACCTCGGGCCGCAGTGGCGGCGCCGACGATCCGACATCCATGAGCACCAATTGTATGGAGAGGACGTATCACACAACGAGAGTGGGCGACGGCCGGCGTTCGGGTGCCGGCGGTGCGAGGATTGCCCGTGGCCGCCGACGAGCTCGAGCATGTCGCCAATCTCTTCCGGCTCCTCGCCGACATCGATTTCCGAGGAGCGTCACCGCTGTACGAACGGCTGGCTCGGGAGACGGCGGACGACCCCGAGCTGCCTGCGCTGGTCCTGCCGGCGGCGCCGTCGGATCGTTTGCCACACCTCCTGTTCGCCGCGGTCCAGTACCTGCTGTTGGGCGAGGGGGCCGATCCCGTCAGCGCGTTCGGGTCCGAGCCGTTCGCCACCTTCCGCTCCTGGTGCCTGGCCCGCCGGCCCGATATCGAGCGGCTCACGGGTGCCCGTGTGGTGCAGACGAACGAGGTCGGTCGCTGTGCCGCGCTGCTTCCGTGCCTGGCGGCCGTCGCCGAGCGGACCCGGCAGCCGCTCGCAGTGGTGGAGGTCGGCGCCAGCGCCGGGCTCAACCTGCTCTTCGATCGGTATCGCTACGTCTTCGCCCCGGGGGTCGAGACAGGCGCGGAAGTCTCGGATGTCGTGCTCAGCCCTCGCCTGCACGGTGGTCGCACGCCTCCGCTGTCGAGGCCGGAAGTGGCATGGCGAACGGGACTCGATCGGCAACCGGTCGACGTCACCGATGCGGACGCCGTTCGCTGGTTGCGATCCTGCATCTGGCCCGAGCAGCGCTGGCGAATCGAGCTGTTCGAGCGGGCGACGGCTTTCGCGCGGCACGACCCGCCTCGGGTGGAGAAGGGCGATGTCTACGAGTCACTTCCTTCAGTCGTACGAAGCGCGCCTCGGGATGCCGCGCTCTGCGTCGTGCACACGGCCGTCCTCGCCTACCTGCCGGATCAGGCGCGCTTTGTCGAACTGCTGTGCGAGCTGGCGGGCGAGCGCCCGCTGTGGTGGGTGTCGGGCGAGGGAACCGGCCTCGTTCCGCAGCTGCCAGCGCCGCCGCCATCGGCACCCGACGACGCAATCTCGTTCGTGTACGGCGTCGTGCCGTTGGGTGTCCCTGGGGAGCAACCTCGCGCCCTCGCCCGGGCGGGCCCGCATGGCGCCTGGCTGGAGTGGCTCGACGTCGACAGCCCTCCTCGTCGAGCGGCCGGATAGGCCGGATAGGGGAGTCTCGAAGCGGGTTCGAGGTCGCCAAGCTGCTGACCCCCAACCCGGTCCCCAACCTGCCCAGCGGTCCTGCTGACCCTGGTGCTGTCGATTCGGCGCAGGCTCGTGCGACTACAGGTTGCTGCTGGCGATAGGCGCCGGCGGGCTTCGGCCCTGTGGCAACCGGTAGGAGGACATTCTGATGAGTTCCAGATCCGACCACCTTTCGCACCTGGCGGAGCCGATGGTCGCGGTGCACCAGCTGCGCAAGACCTATCCCGGCGGTGTGGAGGCCGTGAAGGGCATCGACTTCGAGGTCGACACCGGTGAGGTGTTCGGCCTCCTCGGCCCGAACGGAGCGGGCAAGTCGACCACGATCGGCATGCTCACCACGACCATCGCCCCGACCGCCGGATCCGCGACATTGGCCGGCTTCGACGTGGCCGACGATCCGATCGCCGCCAGAGCGGTGAGCAGCGTGGTGTTCCAGGACGCCGTCGTCGACCGGAGCCTCACCGGACGCCGCAACCTCGACATCCACGCCCGGCTGTGGGGAGTCGACCCGACGACAGCCAGGGGCCGGATCGCCGACATCGTCGGCAGCGTCGGGCTCACCGAGCTCATCGACCGACCGGTGGCGAGCTACAGCGGCGGCGAGCGCCGCCGGCTCGAGATCGGGCGGGCGCTCGTCTCCCGACCCGCGCGTGCTCTTCCTCGACGAGCCCACCGTCGGACTCGATCCGCGCATCCGCTACGAGCTGCTCGAGGTGATCAACGACCTTCGGGCACAGTCCGACATGACGATCATGCTCACGACGCACTACCTGGACGAGGCCGAACGGCTTTGCGATCGTGTGGCGATCGTGCACACGGGTCGGATCGTGGCCCTCGACACTCCCGAGGCGCTGCTCGCCAGCCTGGGTCGCGAGATCGTCGAGGTGCGTGTCCACGATCACGCCGAAGTGGCCTTGGCGTCGCTGCGCACAAAAGGCATCGCCGGCGACGACGCGTTCAGCATCGGATCGACCGTGACCGTGCCATGGCACGACGGTTCAGCCGGCCAGGCGATGTCGGCCATTGCCGACATCGGCCTGCCCACCGCGGCCATCAGCACCCGCCAACCCACCCTCGACGACGTCTACCTCCGACTCACCGGCGACCGCCTGGCCGCCTGAGCGCGAGCCAGATCCAGATCCAGCAAAGGAATGAACGATCATGAGCACCATCACCACCACGATCCCCGCGCCGACGAGGGTGGAGCCACCGCCCGCTCGTGTGAAGCAGCTCAGCGCCTTCGTCACGCTGTCGCGACGGCGGTTCGCCCTCAGCGCCAGCACTCCTCGCGAGCTGCTGGTCCCACTGCTCACCCCGATACTGTTCGCAGTGGTCATCGCGCCTGCGCTGGCCAAGATGGTCGGCATCGGCAACGGGCTCGACTACAAGACCTACGTGGCCGTGGGCACGGTCGGCCTTCTTGTCCCGCTCAGCTGCATGTTCGCCGGCCTCGGCGTCATTGTCGACCGGGACAGCGGGGCCCGCAGAGAGCTCTTGGCCGCACCGATCCCGAGGCCCTTGCTGGTGTTCGGCAACCTGTCGGTCGCCCTCGTGGTGAGCGCCCTGCAGCTCGCCGCCCTGATGGTCTCGGCCATCCTGCGTGGCGCCACCTTCCACGTGAGCACGTCGGGAATCGTGTGGTTCGTCGGGGCGGCCCTGGCCTTCGCAATATTCAGCTACGGACTGGCCGAGACCCTGGCCAACCGAATCCCCAAGCAGGAGGAGTACATCGGCGCCGTCCCGGCGTCGCCATCCTGCCCTGGTTCCTGGCCGGGTCCCTGTTTCCGATCAAGGCCCTCCCGGCCGGGCTGGCCGTGTTCGCGAAGCTCCTGCCGCTCACCCACGCCCTTGCCGTGATGCGCTATGCCCTGGTCGATCCCCGCGGCACCGGCCTGCACGACATCTGGGGGATGTCCAACCCGACGGCCATGGCCGCCATGACCTGGCCGTGTGGCCGCCTACGCCGTGGTGCTCACCATGGTCGCCATCAAGGCGTTCAACCGGGCGGCCGTCCAGTGACCGAGTGATCGAGCAGTAGCGCCATCGGAGGGATCGCCCAGGCGGTCTCCGCTGCGTCGCGCCATCCCCGCCACCGTTCTGCGTCGCCGTAGCTGGGGCCTCCTACCCTGGACTGCGATGCTCCTCGCCGACCTCGTCACCACGTCGGCCGCTCTGGCCGGGACGAGATCGAAGACGACGAAGGTGGGGGCGCTGGCGGAGCTGCTCCGTCGCACTCCCCACGACGAGGCGGCCGTGGTCGTCGGGTTCCTGGTCGGGGCTCCCCGTCAGGGCCGGGTAGGGGTCGGCTGGAGTGCCGTGGGCCAGACCAGCGGCGTTGCTCCGGCGGCGGAGCCCTCGCTCACGGTCCGAGATGTCGACGGGACCCTGGACCGGCTGCAACAGACGACGGGACCTGGCAGCGCCGCCATTCGCCAGCGAGTGATGCAAGACCTCTTCGGGCGGGCCACCGACACGGAGGCCGAGTTCCTTCGCCGGCTGCTGCTGGGTGAGCTGCGCCAGGGAGCGCTGGAAGGAGTCATGGCCGATGCGATCGCTGCCGCGGCAGGCGTACCGAGCGCAACAGTGCGGAGGGCGGCGATGCTCTCGGGCGATCTGTCCCGCGTCGCTGAAGTCGCCCTCGAGCACGGCGAGCCGGGCCTGGCCCGGATCGGGTTGCAGGTCCTCCGGCCGGTCCTGCCCATGTTGGCCGCGTCGGCCACGACCGTGGCCGAGGCACTGGCGGCGAGCGGGCGCAGCTCTGTCGAGTGGAAGCTGGACGGAGCACGCATCCAGGCCCACCGTCTGGGCGAGTCCGTCAGACTGTTCACCCGAAACCTCAAGGACGTCGGCGATCGGCTCCCGCGGATCGCCGACGTCGTGCGGAGCCTGACCGCAACAGACGTGATACTCGACGGAGAGGTGTTCGGAGCCGGCCTCGACGGTGAGCGCGCCGATCTGTTCCAGGACAGCATGAGCAGCTTCTCGCGCCACACAGCGGCACCCGACATGAACCTGCACGTGCGCTTCTTCGACATGTTGCACCTCGACGGCGAGGATCTGATCGATCTGCCGCTCGAGGAGCGACTGGACATCCTCGGGCGTCTGGTCGGCGGCTACCGCATCCCGGGAATCCTGACGGCGGATCCGTCCGAGGCCGAAGGCTTCGCCGCTGATGCACTGGCTCGCGGTCACGAAGGGGTGATGGTCAAGTCCGCTGCGAGCACCTACGAGGCTGGTCGTCGAGGCAGCTCGTGGCGGAAGGTCAAGCCTGTTCGCACCTTCGACCTGGTGGTCCTGGCGGCCGAGTGGGGCCACGGCCGGCGCCGAGGCTGGTTGTCGAACCTCCACCTGGGGGCTCGAGATCCGGCAGCCGCCGGGTTTGTGATGGTGGGCAAGACGTTCAAGGGCCTCACCGACGTCCTGCTGGGCTGGCAGACCGAGCGCCTCCTCGAGCTCGAGACCGAACGGGCCGGCATCACCGTCGTCGTCAACCCGGAGCTCGTCGTGGAGATCGCAGTAGACGGCGTGCAGCGATCGCCCCGCTATCCAGGTGGCGTCGCGTTGCGCTTTGCCCGAGTGAAGAGATACCGACCAGACAAGACGGCAGCCGAGGCTGACACGATTGACGCGGTGAGATCCCTGCTGATCAGCAGGCAGTAACGCCGAGCCCGCTCGGCGACGGGGGAGAGCCCACTGTGATGGCCCTACCCGAGGCGACCGCGGAGGCGCCGAGGCTCAACGGGTGGTGATCGCGAACAGCCGCCATTCGTCGGGTACACCCTTGAGCGTGTGGACCTCGCGGTCGGCGAAGGTGATGCCCGATCCGGCCACCAGGTCCTTGACCGTGCTGGAGACCAGGACTTCACCCGGATTGGCTTCGGCGACGACTCGCGCCGCGATATGGACGGAGATACCCCCCAGATCGTCGCCCAGGATCTCGCAGAGACCCGTGTGCAAACCAGTACGCACCTCGGTGCCTATGAGGGCCGACTCCCCTGCGATCGCAGTGGCGCAGTGAATGGCTCGCTCGGGGCCGTCGAAGGTGGCGAGGAACCCGTCCCCAGTGGTGTTGACCTCCTTGCCACGGTATCGCTCGAGCTGCCTGCGCACTTGAGCCCGCCACGTCTCGAGAAGATCGCCCCATCTTCGGTCACCTATCTCGGCGGCGCCCGCCGTTGACGCCACGATGTCAGTGAACAGCACGGTTGCAAGCACCCGATCGGCGTCCGGGCTGGCTCGGCTGCCGGTGACGAACTCCTCCGTCGCGTCGAGGACTGCGCGCTGGTCGCCCACGAAATAGAGGTGATCGTTCCCCTGCAGCTCGAGCAGGCGTGCGCCCGGGATCCGGTCGGCGATGTACCGGCCGTGCGAGAGAGGCACGATCACATCGCCGGTACGATGGATTACCAGCGTCGGTGCGCTGATCGCAGGCAGGACATTCCGCGCGTCCACCTGCGTCTGCGCCCGAAGGAGGGCCAATGCAGCACCTGGGCTGGCACTGAGCCGCTGGAAATCCGCCCACCAGCGGACGAGCCGGATGTCGTCCTTGACGCTCGGCGCGAAAAGGTCGATCGCCACACCGGTGCCCCACTGGCGCTCGATGGAATCGATGAACGCCTCGACGAGCTCGACCGAGAACCCGATGTCGTAATCGTGAGCCTTCAGCACACGGGCTTGGCCACCGTAAAGGACGAGCGCCGACGTGCGATCAGGGTAGGTAGCGGCGAACACCGTCGCCAGAGTGCACCCTTCCGAGATCGCGAACACGGTCGCCCGGTCAGAGCCAGCTGCGTCCATCACGGCTCGGATGTCGTCCATCCGGCGCTCGAGGCGTGAGATGTCGGTGCGGTCCGAGAGTCCAGTGCCGCGCTTGTCGAAGGCGATCACCCCCGCGAAGGAGCCGAGTCGGTCGAGGAACCGGGCCACGGACGGCTCCTGCCACGAGTGCTCCAAGTGCGACACGAACCCGGGCACGAACACGAGGTCTGATGGCCCCTCTCCCCAGACCTGGTACGCAATGTGGACGTCACCACTCTTCGCATACCGCGTCTGGGGTCTCTCACCCATCCGGCAATAGTAGGTCCAGTGGTATCCCGCGTTGCCGTGGACCTTCAGTGCGCCCGGTCCTGATACCGACGATCTCGGCGGAGTACCCAGTGTCGGTGGTGACCCACGTCACTTGCGGGTCATGGGGCGCCAGGTAGATGATCAGCGGGTGACACAGCTCGAGAGAGTCTCGCTCATTGAGCTGATGAAGGACCCGGCGGTCCGGGCGGATCCGTACCCCACCTACGCCCGCCTGAGCGCAATGGGCCTGGTTCTCCCTACCGCCTTGGGCGGCTGGCTCATCTCGCGCCACGCCGAGGTCTTCGCTGTGCTGCGCGATGCCCGCTTCAGCAGCAGCTCCCGCCACCAGGCAGGCTACGAGCAGTTCGCCGAGCTGGGCCGCCAGCTGGGCCTGTCCGACCTCCAGGACCTCATGGGCCGGGTCATGCTCTTTGCCGACCCGCCCGACCACACTCGCCTGCGGAGGATCGTGGGGAAAGCCTTCACCGCCCGCGCCGTCGAGGACATGCGTCCCCGGATCGCCGCCATCGTCGCCAGGATGCTCGATGCGGTGGCCGCCGACGGCGGCGCCGACCTGGTGGAGGCCCTGGCCTTCCCGCTCCCGGTCACGGTGATCAGCGAGACGTTGGGCGTACCGGAGGAGGACCACGAGATCCTGCGCAGTTGGACGGCAGAGGCGGTCAAGGCGCTCGACCCATCGGACGACATGACCGTGTTCTTCCCGGCAGCCGAGGCCATCCGGGCCCTTCGCACGTACTTCGACGAGCTCGTAGGCCATCGTCGGCGGGCTCTCGGCTCCGACCTGCTCAGCGCGCTGATCGCAGCCGAGGACCACGGCGACCGTCTCAGCCACGAGGAGCTGCTGGACACGGCCATCCTGCTGTTCGGCGCCGGGCACGAGACGACGGTCAACCTCATCGCAGGAGGTGCCCTCAACCTGCTGCGCCACCCGGGCGAGCTCGCCCGCCTGCGGGCCGATCCCACGCTCATCAGCAGCGCCGTGGAGGAGCTCCTCCGCTTCGGACCACCGGTCCAGCTGACGGCGCGGATTGCGACGGCCGACGTCGAGCTGGCCGGCCAACCGATCGCGGCGGGCACCGAGGTGGTCGCGCTCATTGCCGCGGCCAACCGAGACCCCGAGGTGTTCGAGCACCCCGGCCGACTGGACATCGGCCGCCGGGACAACCGTCACCTTTCCTTCGGCGGCGGTATCCACCATTGCCTCGGAGCGCCGCTCGCCCGCATCGAGGGCCAGGAGGCGATCGGCGGTCTGATCCGCCGCTTCCCCGGCCTCGCCCTCGAGGAGCCGGAGATCGAGTGGAAGCCGACCTCCACCATCCGAGGGCCGCAGCGCCTGGCGCTGGTCTGGTAGGGCGCCCACACACAAGTACCTGCGCCGCGGTCTACGTCAAGGCCGGCGCCATAAGGTAGGTCGCATGGACACGATGTACTGGCGGGGTGGCGCCGAGGACGAGGCCATGCAGGACGAGCACGGCTTCATCTGGCGGGCGATGCTCGACACGATCGATGTCGACCTGACCGGGAAGCGGGTGCTCGATGCCGGGTGCAACCGGGGCGGTTTTCTCCGCCTGCTCGCCGACCGGTACGGCATCGCCGAGGGGGCCGGGTACGACCCCGCCGCCAGCGCCATCGCGGATGCTCGAACGCTTGTCGGAGACCGACCGTTGCGGTTCGAAGCGGCGGACACGGTGCCGCTGGGGTGGGACGGCTTCGACGTCGCCTTCAGCCACGAGGTGCTCTATCTCGTGCACGATCTCTCCGTCCACGCGAGCGCCATCTTCAGGGCATTGGCCCCGAGTGGCGTCTACTTCGCGGTCATGGGCGTCCACTCGCGAAGCCCGCTGATGGCCGAGTGGCACTCGGCCAACGTCGAGGAGCTGCACCTACCGAAGCTGTACGACATCGACGAGGTGGTGGCCGCGTTTCGCGGAGTGGGATTCGACGCGTCGGCGGCCCGGCTCGCGATGGGTTTCGTCCCCGCGGCCGGCCACGGGCACCACGGCCGAGGCCACCTGGTCGACTGGCTGGACTACTACCACGACCAGAAGCTCCTGCTGCGCTTCAACCGCTAGAGCTGCATCCAGGTCGACCACGCCGGTCAATCCCGAGTGACAGCCGTGGGTCACCCCGGCTAGAACTCTGCATCGATGGCGAACCTGGAGGCCGACACCGCCGTCGAGGGCAGCGACGGCGAATGGAAGGCGGAGCTCAGCTCCGACTGGGAGATCTGGGGTCCGAACGGCGGGTACCTGGCGTCCATCGCGCTACGCGCAGCGGGAGCCCACAGCAAGCTCCGCCGCCCGGCCAGCCTCGCCTGTCACTACCTGGATGTTGCCCGCTTCGACGAGCTGCGGCTCCGCGCCCGCACGCTGCGGGCTTCCCGGAGGGCGGAGTCGGTCGAGGTGACTGCCACCCAAGGGGGGCGCGTCGTCCTGGTCGCCCTGGTGTGGGTCGTCGCCGACGACCTGGGTGGCCTGTCCTGCGACGCTGGACCACCTCCCGAGGTACCCGCCCCTCCTGCCCTGGCGAGCACCGACGAGCTGGTCTCCGGAACCGAGCAGGGACCCATGTTCCCGTTCTGGGCGAACCTCGAGCACCGACCCACGACTTGGATCCCGCCCGAGGAGCGGGCGCTGGCGCCGGGCGGAGCCCCCGAGCTCACGAGCTGGCTGCGCTTTCGGCCGCAGGCGACCTTCGCCGATCCCTTCGTTGACGCGGCACGCCTCGTCATCTTGCTCGACACCTTTCCGTGGCCGGCGGCCATCCGCGCCCACCCGGCGGACGAGCTCACCTACATCGCCCCCAGCCTGGACGTCGGGGTGATCCTCCATCGACTGGAGCCCTCGTCGGAGTGGCTGCTCGTGCAGGCCACCTCGCCAGCCGCGGCGGACGGCTTGGTGGGGGGACGAGCGCAGGTCTGGTCGAGTCGGCTTGCTGGCCAGCGCGACCCAGCAGATGCTGTGTCGGCCCGTCCCCGCAGACGCCAACGCACGATGAAGGGCCGGTGTGTGCATGTCCCTGCCCTATGACGTCCACAACTTCTTGAACCTGCTCGGTATCGAGGTCCGAGGCGAAGGCGACCAGACCGTCGCCCGCCTCACGGTCTCGCACGCCCTCATCGCCGGGACCGGCTATCTCTGGGCGCCCGTGGTGGTGACCGTGGCCGACGCCCTGTGTGCGTTCGGCGTCAGCCGCAACTGGCCCGAGGGGGCGGAGAGCTTCACGACCCTGGAGGCCAAGGTCAACTACCTCGGCAGTGCCAAAGAGGACGAGGTCGTCCTCGGCACGGCGACACCGGTGCACCTCGGTCGCACCACGCAGGTATGGGATGCCACGGTCACCAACGAGACGACCGGGCGTCCGATGGCGGCTTACCGATGCACCCAACTTCTGCTGTACCCCCGGCCCTAGCCGAGGACGCGGGCTGGCGGGGCGCCCCGGCGGGGCTCCGTCCTCTCGGGCGGCCCGAGTTCGCTACGCTCGACCCAGACGGAAGGGAGGCGGCATGCACGTGCACGTCGACCGCGAACGCTGCCAGGGCCACAACCGCTGCTACGCCCTGGCGCCCGAGCTCTTCGATGTCGATGACCTCGGGAACTCCTTCGAGCTCAACGACGGAGTGGTACCGCCCGGCCTGGAGGAGAAGGCCCGGCTCGCCGTGGCCAACTGCCCCGAGCGAGCCATCTCCATGAGCGAGTGACCGATGAGCCCTGACAAGAAGCGACCACCGGTCGTCGACTGGGCGACTGACTTCGACCACACCGACAGCGAGTGGGTCACCGATCCCTATCCCATCTGGGACGAGCTGCGGCGCACCTGCCCGGTGGCCCACAGCGACCGCTACGGTGGCACCTGGCTGCCCGTCCGCCACGAGGACATCGCCGCCGTCGCCTACGACACTGAGCACTTCACATCTCGCTCGGTCGTGGTGAGCGAGGTCCGTCCGGGACCCGACGACCCGCCGGCACCCATGGGCCTCGCCCCGCCCATCACCTCGGACCCGCCCTTCCACGCCCTGGCCCGCCGCTTGCTGCTGCCCGCCTTCTCGCCCAAGGCGATCGCCAACCTGGAGCCGCTCACTCGGGATCTATGCCGGGAGCTCCTCGACGCCACGGCGGGCGACACACAGCTCGATGCAGCGGTCGACTACGCCCGCCACATCCCGCTGCGGGTGATCATCGGGATGCTCGGCTTCCCCCAGGAGGACGCCGAGATCTTCCGCAAGTTCATCCGCATGGTGCTCGAGGACGTCGATCAGTCGGAGGAGGAACGCCAGGAGGTCATCGTCGGCGGCGAGATCGACCAGTACATCGACGCTCAGATCGCCGAGCACCAGGAGCGTCCCAGGGACGACCTGACGACCTTCCTGCTCGAGGCGGAGCTCGACGGCAACAAGCTGGAGCCCGAGCACGTGCGGGGCAGCATGGTCCTGCTCATGATCGCCGGGATCGACACGACCTGGTCGGCGATCGGAGCCTCCATCTGGCATCTGGCCCAGCACCCCTACGACCTGCGTCGGATGGTCAGCGAGCCCGACCTCATGCCGAGCGCGGTGGAAGAGCTCCTGCGGGCCTACGCGCCGGTCACCATGGCCCGCCTCGTCGCCGAGGACTTCGAGCTCCGGGGTTGCCCCATGAAGGAGGGCGACTGGCTGCTGCTGCCCTTCCCATCGGCGAACCGCGACCCCGAGGTCTTCCCCGACGCCGAGGACGTGATCCTCGACCGGGCCGAGAACCGTCACGCCGCCTTCGGGCTCGGCATCCACCGCTGTCTCGGGTCCAACCTGGCCCGCATGGAGATGCGGGTGGCGCTCGAGGAGTGGCTGGCTCGCTATCCGGCGTTCGAACTGGTCGACCCGGGCCTCGTCACCTGGTCGGCGGGCCAGGTTCGGGGGCCGCGAACCCTCCCGGTGCGGATCCTCGGCTGATCGCGGGCTCGCTCCCGAGGCTGTCGAGAAAGCGCACGTGCCCGAGAACCCCGGCCGTCCTCTCCGAGATCGGGTGGCGCTCGTGACCGGCGCCGACCACGCGTTGGGCCGTGGTCTGGCCGTCGCCCTCGGACGTGCGGGTGCCGATGTCGGTTTGCTGGGCCGCGACCTCGACAGCATCGAGGGCGCAGCCGCCGACGTCGCCGACGCCGGTGCTCGGACAGCCCGCTTCGCCGTCGCCTATGGGAACAGGGCCGAGGTCGAAGCTGTCTTCGATGAGGCCGACAGCGCGCTCGGGCCGGTCGACATCGTGCTGCACACCGCCGTCGACCCCATTGCCGTCGAGCCCGTGCCCCTGGTCGAGATGGACGACGATCGTTGGGAGGCAGTGTGGGAGGCGATGATGCGGTCGAGCATCCTGTGCTGCCAGGCGGCGTTCACCCAGATGGCGGGCCGCGGGGGTCGCATCATCTTCTCCACCCCCACGATCTCGATGTCGGGTGCGGCTGGCCTCGTCGCCTACACGGTGGCCGTCGAGGGCCAGCGGCTGCTGGCCAAGTCCGCGGCTCGCCAGTGGGGTTCGCGGGGCATCACGGTCAACTGCGTGGCGCCGGCGCCCGACCTCGGCGATGCCGACGAGGCCGGCGGCGGCAGCTACCTCCCGCTGGCCCAGGCCGCGCTCGGTGGACCGGGTGATCCCGAGACCGACCTCGGGCCGGTGGTCGTGTTCCTGGCCAGCGACGCCGGCCACTTCGTGACGGGCGCGACCATCACCGTCGACGGCGGCATCTGGATGGCCCCGTGAGCGCCTCCCTCGACGGTCGGACCGGAATGGTCACCGGCGCCGGGCAGGGCGTGGGGAGAGGCATCGCCCTGGCGCTCGCCGGCGAGGGGGCGAACGTCGTCATCGCCGCCCGCCGGTCCGAGACGGGCGAGCCGGTGGCGTCCGAGATCCGTGACCGCGGCGGCTCGGCCATGTGTGTCCAGACCGACGTGACACGCCGAAGGGACGTGGAGGCGGCGGTGGCCGCCACCGTCGAGCGGTTCGGCGGGCTGGAGATCATGGTCCACAACGCCTTCGGCGGCCGGGCCGGTGCCCGGCACCGGCTGGAGGAGGTCGACGACCGCATGTGGCGCGAGTTCTCGCGCACGGCGGTGTGGGGATCGTTCTACTGCGCCCAGCTCGGCTTTCCCCACCTCCGGGCGGCGGGCCGCCGTGGGCGCCTGGTCCTCGTCACCTCGCCCGCAGGTATCGAAGGAAGCGCCAACATCCCCATCTACGCGCCGGTCAAGGCGGCGCAGCGCGCCATGGCGAAGAGCCTGGCCCGGGAGTGGGGGGAGCACGGGATCACGGTGAACTGCATTGCTCCCGTGGCGGAGACGCCGGCATTGCTGCGCGCCTTCGAGGCAAATCCCGAGCTGCGAGAGGGGGTGACGGCGCGCGTTCCCCTGGCTCGCATCGGCGATGCCGAGCGCGACATCGGGTCGGTGGTCGTCTTCCTGGCCGGCGACGGCTCGGGTTACGTCACCGGCCAGACCGTCGTGTGCGACGGCGGCAGCTTCACCGGGCTCTGAGGAGCGGCGCCACGTCGGCGGCGAAGGCGTCCATCTGGTCCAACAGCTCCTGCAGCGAGCGATTGCGAAATCTGACCTGGACGTGGCTGACCCCCATGCCCGCGTACTCGTTGAGCCGCTCGGCCAGCAGCTCGGGCGAGCCGGAGATGGTGCGAGCCCCGACATCCCAGTCCGGATCGCCCACGTAGAGGACCTCGGTGATCACGCCGATGTCGATCGGCTCGTCGCCGCAGACCTTCCTGCGGTGCTCGAGGAGGTAGGCGATCGACTCGGGCATCTCGTCCCGGGGCGTGCCTTGAGGGAGCCAGCCGTCGCCCCGCTCGGCGGCTCTTCGCAGGGCGGCTCGCGAGGACCCCCCGACCCAGATCGGCACCTGCGCCTGGCGCGGGCGCGGTCCCAGCCCGACATCGTGGATCGACCACGAGCCCGTGTCCACATCGGGGTACTGCTCGGTCAGCGCGGCGCGTACGACGTCGATGGCGTCGTCCGTGCGCCGCCCCCGCTGGTGGAAATCCACGCCCAAGGCGCCGAACTCGCCTTCGAGGTGGCCGGTGCCAACGCCGAGCACCACCCGACCGCCCGAGAGCTCGTCGAGCGTCATGAACGCCTTGGCCGTGAGCAGGGGGTGGCGGTAGGCGAGGACGTAGATGTGCGACAGGAGGCGCACGTTGCGGGTCAACGCCGCGATCCAGCCCAGCGTGGCGACGGTGTCGTACCACGTCGTGCGCATGTGGGCGTCGATGGGCCGGGGAACGGCGACGTGGTCGCACACCCCGACGTAGAAGAAGCCGGTCTCGTCGGCCTTGCGGACGATCGCCTCGAGCTCGTCCCGGCCGGCCCCGAGCTCCCACTCCTCGGCGAAGGTCTTGCTCTTGGCCTGCACCTGCAGCTGCATGCCGTACACCAGGCGGCCGGAAGGGACGATCGACACCGACATGCTCGAGCCTCCTCGGGCTACTCAGGACCAGCGGTCGCCGCTTCCCAGCTCCTCGGCGACGCCGGGCGGGGGAGCGAACATGGGGTTGGGAAGCCGGGTGATGCCGCGCTCGTCGAGAAGCCGGTGATAGCCGGCTTTGTCGGCCGGGACCGGGGTGACGTCGCCAGCCCAGGCCTCGAACAGCAGCGCGCCCTCGTCGCCGGCCACGAGGGGTCCGAACACCGCGCCCTGCTCCAGGACGATCAGCGTCCCCGGAGGGCAGTGGCGATCGCCCACGGTGAGCTCACCTTCGAGAACGAACACCAGGTTGTCGCTGGCGTGTCCGTGGCGCTCGACGACCATCCCCGGGTCGTAGCGGCCGAGGACCACCATCCGATCCGGTGTCCATTCGAGGAACTTCTCGTGCACCGACGCCCGCCGGTCCCCGTGCTGCTGGGCGACGACCTCGGTCCACGGCACGTCGTCCGCGTGGACGAACGCCAGTCGTGGCTGGCCGGGTTCCTTGTCCACGGCAGCCAAGCTAGCATCGCGAAAATAGAATGTGTTCTACCGAGCCGTCGCGGCCGGTCCAGCGAGGAGGACACGTGGCAGGCACCGAGCACCTGACGGTCGAGCGGGACGGCTCCACCGTGATCGTGACCATGAACCGACCCGAGGCCAGGAACGCCTTCAGCCTGCCGATGCTGGTCGGCCTGGCCGATGCCTGGGCCGAGATCGACGGTGACGACGAGGTCCGTTGCGCGATCCTGACCGGCGCGGCCGGCACCTTCTGCGCCGGCGCCGACCTCAAGGCCATGGGCGGCTCGCAGCAACCCGCCGCCTATCGGGAGCGCATGGAGGCCGACCCCGACCTCCACTGGAAGGCGTTGCTGCGTCATCACCACGTCAAGAAGCCCCTCATCGCCGCGGTGGAGGGCTACGCCGTCGCCGGCGGGACCGAGATCCTCCAGGCCACCGACATCCGGGTCGCTGGCGAGAGCGCGACCTTCGGCGTCTTCGAGGCCCGCCGGGGCCTGTTCCCGTTGGGGGGCTCCACGGTGCGCCTGACCCGGCAGATCCCATACACGGTGGCAATGGAGATTCTGCTGACCGGGCGATCGGTGAGCGCCCAGGAGGCGCACCGGATCGGACTCGTCGGCCGCCTCGTGCCCGATGGCCAGGCGCTGGACGAGGCCAAGCGGATCGCCGCCCTCATCGGCGAGAACGGACCACTGGCGGTCGAGGCGATCAAGCGTTCCGTGCGGGAGACCGAGGGGCTCCCCGAGGACGAGGCCCTCAAGATCGAGCTCGAGATCGGCTGGCCGGTGTTCGGCACCGAGGACGCCAAGGAGGGGCCGCGGGCGTTTGCCGAGAAGCGGCCGCCGGCCTTCCGTCGGCGGTGACGGGCGCTAGCTCAAGACGACCTTCTTCAGGTGCGCGCCCGTACAGCAGTTCTTGAGGAGCGGTGAAGCCTTGTCGGCCACATTGGCTTCCGGCATCTGAACTGCTTGGGGAGACAAGGGATTGAGGTCGAGGCCGAACCCCTCGACCTCGGCACCGGACGCCAGCTCGGCGAACTTCGCCGTCGCCGCCTCGGGAAGAGGGATCCCGGCGACGGTGGTGTGGTCCCCGGCGGCGAGCCATGCGGTCGCCTCGTCGTCGGTCATGCTCTGGAACGCGTCTGCGGCGGCTTGGATCTGGTCGCCATTGGCCATGGTTGCTCCGCTCTGGTTGTGTCGTCTCGTTCCTGACGGCGCCGTGCCGCTGACGGTTACACCTGCCCCGGTTGCCAACGCGTCCGCTCACAAGCTAAACCGAAACGACCTAACACCGCCTCAGAAACCCTCGTCAGCCTTGGCTGAAAACCAGTCCTGACCTGGTAGAAGGGCACCGATGGCCGACACGGACGTCCTCGTAGCTCCCAACATCCTCGAGTACCCCTACACCCGCACCGTCGGACCGGTGCTTGGCCGCTTCATGACGGGCTTGCGCGACGGCCGCATCGAGGGCGTGCGGGCCGAGGACGGGCGGGTGCTCGTGCCGCCGGCCGAGTACGACCCCGTCACCAGCGAGCCCCTCGGCGAGTTCGTCGAAGTGGGCCAGGCCGGTGTCGTGACGACCTGGGCGTGGGTCAACGAGCCCCGCGCCAACCAGCCGCTGGACCGGCCCTTCGCCTGGGCCCTCATCAGGCTGGACGGCGCCGACACGGCCCTGCTGCATGCCGTGGATGCCGGCGACGAGACCCGGATGGCCACCGGCATGCGGGTCCGGGTCAAGTGGCGGGACAAGCGCGAGGGCGAGATCCAGGACATCGCCTGCTTCGTGCCCGAGGAGGGACGATGAGCGACACCGACACCGTCGAGCCGGTCCGCAGCATCCGGGCCCCGGCCCGCCTCGAGTACCGCTTCACGGCAGGCGCGGCGCAGTCGCGGTTCCTGCGCCACATCGCCGAGGGGAAGATCCTCGGCCAGCGCTGCCCGCAGTGCCGGAAGGTCTACGTGCCGCCGCGCGGCGCCTGTGCTGCTGACGGTGTAGCCACCAAGGAGGAGGTGGAGCTCGCCCACCAGGGGACCGTGACGACGTTCTGCGTCGTCAACGTTCCGTTCAAGGGCCAGCAGATCAAGATCCCGTACGTCTCGGCGACGATCCTGCTGGACGGGGCCGACATCGGACTCATGCACCTCCTCCAGGAGGTCGAGGCCGACCAGGTGCACATGGGCATGCGGGTCGAGGCGGTCTGGGCTCCGCCGGAGGAGCGGGGACCGACGCTCGAGAGCATCCGGTACTTCCGGCCCACCGGTGAGCCCGACGCGGACTTCGAGACCTACAAGGCCTACGTCTGATGCGCGACGTCGCCGTGGTGTCGTTCGCCCAGCTGCCGAACGTGCGCAACGAGGACACGCGCAACGAGGTCGAGATGCTCATGCCGGTGATCTCCGAGGCCATCGAGGGCTCGGGCATCCCACGCAAGGAGATCGGCTTCACCGTGTCGGGCAGCTGTGACTATCTGGTGGGCGCGCCCTTCTCCTTCGTCACCGGGCTCGATGCGGTGGGGGCCTGGCCACCGATCCAGGAGTCGCACGTCGAGATGGACGGGGCCTGGGCCCTGTACGAGGCGTGGGTCCGGCTCCAGCACGGGGACGTCGACTCGGCGCTCGTCTACTCCTTCGGCAAGTCGTCGCTGGGACCCCTGCGCGACATCCTGGTGCTCCAGCTCGATCCCTACTGCGCAGCGCCGCTGTGGCCGGACTCGGTCAGCGTCGCCGCCCTCCAGGCCCGGGCCTGGCTCGAGTCGGGCCACGAGGAGTCCGAGATGGCCGAGGTGGCGGCTCGCAGCCGGCGGGAGGCCAAGGCCAACCCGATGGCCCAGCTGTCGGGCGACGCCGATCCGGGCGCCCTCCTGAAGGAGCCCTATCTCGTCTCGCCCCTGCGTCGCCACGACTGCCCACCGCTGTCGGACGGGGCCGCCGCCGTGATCCTCGCCGCCGGCGACCTCGCCCGCCAGGTGTCGGAGCGGCCAGCCTGGATCCGCGGCCTCGACCACCGCATCGAGGCGCACGGACTCGGGGTGAGGGACCTGACCGCATCGCCCTCCGCGGCCCTGGCCGGACGCAAGGCGGGCGCTGCCGACGTCGACGTGGCCGAGCTGCACGCGCCCTTCACCCACCAGGAGCTCATCCTTCGGGAGGCGCTCGGGCTGGGTCCGCAGGTCACGGTCAACCCCTCGGGCGGTGCCCTGGCCGCCAACGCCATGATGGTGGCGGGCCTCACCCGCATCGGAGAGGCGGCCCGCCGGATCATGGATGGCAGCGCGGCGCGAACCCTCGGCCACGCCACCTCGGGTCCGTGCCTGCAACAGAACCTCGTCTGCGTGATGGAGGCCGGCTGATGTCCGAGACGTGCGCGGTGGTGGGCATCGGACAGACCAAGTACTCGGCGACCCGCGGCGATGTGTCGATGCCGGGCCTGCTGCGCGAGGCCGCGACCCGCGCCCTCGAGGACGCCGGCTCGGGGTGGGCCGACATCGACGCCGTGGTGATCGGCAAGGCGCCCGACATGTTCGAGGGCGTCATGATGCCCGAGCTGAGCCTCGCCGATGCCCTCGGCGCCGTGGGCAAGCCCATGATGCGGGTGCACACCGCCGGAAGCGTCGGTGGATCGACGGCCCTCGTCGCCGCCAGCCTGGTCCAGGCCGGCATCCACCGGCGGGTGCTCACCGTCGCCTACGAGAAGCAGTCCGAGTCCGATGCGATGTGGGCGCTGTCCCGGCCGCTTCCGTTCGCGCCCCCGACCCTCGCCGGCGCCGGCGGCTACTTCGCTCCGCTCATCCGCGCCTACATCCGCCGCTCGAACGCGCCCGACCACGTCGGGATCATGGTGGGGGTGAAGGACCGGGAGAACGCCCTCCGCAACCCGTATGCCCACCTCCACCTCGAGGACATCAGCTTCGAGAAGGTGGCCGAGTCGCCCATGCTGTGGGACCCGATCCGCTACCTCGAGACCTGCCCGTCTTCCGACGGCGCATGCGCCATGGTGCTCGCCGACGAGGCCGGCGGCGATGGTTCACCCAGACCGCCGGCCTGGATCCACGGCACGGCCATGCGCAGCGAGCCGACGATGTTCGCGGGCAGGGACGCCGTGAACCCCAGGGCGGGGCGGGACTGCGTCGCCGACCTCTACGGCCAGGCCGGGATCACCGAGCCCCGTCGCCAGATCGACATGGCCGAGATCTACGTCCCGTTCAGCTGGTACGAGCCCATGTGGATGGAGAACCTGGGGTTCGCGCCCGACGGCGAGGGATGGAAGATGACCGATGACGGGAGCACGTCGTTCCAGGGGGACCTTCCGATCAACCCCTCCGGCGGCGTGCTCTCGTCGAACCCGATCGGGGCCTCGGGCATGATCCGCTTTGCCGAAGCGGCCCTCCAGGTCCGCGGCCAGGCCGGCGAGCACCAGGTCGACGGGGCCCGGCTGGCCCTGGGACACGCCTATGGCGGGGGCTCGCAGTTCTTCGCCATGTGGTTGGTGGGGGCGGCGAAACCGTAGGTGGGCGCGTGACCTACGACGAGATGGGTCTCTTTCGCGAGAACGCCGACGAGGCGGGACTGGAGTGGAAGGGCCCGCCCGCTGTCGTGCGCGGCGACGTCGAGGTGGCCGACGGCCGGCAGGTGAGCGCGCTGGTGTGGGGGACCGGCGACCCCGAGCTCGTTTTCCTGCACGGGGGCGCGCAGAATGCCCACACCTGGGACACCGTGGCCCTCGCCCTGGACCGGCCGCTGGCGGCCGTCGACCTACCGGGCCACGGCCGCTCAGACTGGCGCGAGGACCACCAGTACTCCCCCGCATGGCTGGCCGACGACGTCGCCGTGGCGATGGGCGAGCTGGCGCCTCGAGCGGCAGCGGTCGTGGGGATGTCGCTGGGCGGGCTGACGGCGATCAGCCTGGCCGCTCGCTACCCGGCGATGGTGCCACGGCTGGTCCTGGTCGACGTCACGCCGGGCGTCGATCGAGCCAAGGCCGAGCCCATCATCGCCTTCGTCTCGGGCCCCGAGCGCTTCGCCAGCTTCGACGAGATCCTCGACCGCACGGTTGAGCACAACCCCACCCGCAGCGTGTCGTCGCTGCGCCGGGGGATCCTCCACAACGCTCGCGAGCTTCCCGACGGGTCGTGGGAGTGGCGCTACGACCGGGTGCGCGGCTCGTTGTCGGATGGAGTCCTGCCCGACGTGACGAACCTCTGGGACGAGCTCGGGTCCGTCACCGTTCCGCTCCTGCTGGTGCGGGGAGCCAGCTCAGGCGTCGTGGGCGACGAGGACGTGGCCGAGCTGAGGCGCCGCCGACCCGCGGCCGAGGTGGTCGTGGTCGACGGCGCCGGCCACAGCGTGCAGGGCGATCGGCCGGTGGAGCTGGCCGGCATCATCGCCCGGTTCGTGGGTCGGGGTCGGTAGCCGTAGGCACCCAGGCGATGCTGATTAGGCCGGTCGCTCCATGGGCAACGCGGAGCGTGGTCGTCGCGTTCAGGGCCAGGAAGGCTCAGCGCCGTTCGGCTGCTCGTGCCCGACTGGCTGCGTATCGGTCTCGTACACCCGCTCGGGCGCGAGGTATCGCTCCAGCTCCTCCACGTTCCCCCGCACGTGGTTCAGGTCGTCGAGGAGGGATCGCTGCTGGTTCGCGACACGCTCGCGCTCCCGCCTCGCCTCCTGGATGCGAGCCTGAGTGTCGTTGCGGAGGGCACCGGCCCGTTCCGCGGCCATCGCCCGGCCCTGCTCGATGTAGAGGTCGACCTGCGAGCTGGACTCCAACCGCATCTTGGCGGCTGTCTCCTGGTCGAAGCGGGCCGCCTCGCAGATCTTCGCCGCCCGGGCCCGGGCGGCCTCCAGGATCTCGGCCCCTTCCCGCTCCGCGGCCTGCTTCTCCCCCCTGGCCTCGTTCTCCATCTTGATCATCAGCTCGTGGGCATCGTCGGACGTCACGCGGAGTATCTGGTCGGTGACGTCTTGCAGCCACTGGACCGACTCCGGTGGGCCGTCGGCTCCGCGGTGCTCGAGCTCGGCGATCCTGGCCTCGAGGGCGTTGGCGCGTCGGTCGGCCTCGGTCAGCTCGGCCTCGATGTCGTGCAGGCGGACCTGGTATTCCACCGCGGCGCGGTCGTTCGCGGCCAAGCGGTCGTCGACCTCGTCGCGGTCGTACCCCCGGGCCGCGACCCGGAGACGGACCCGAGACGGACCATCTTCGGTCATTGGGGCCTCGCTGATAAACGCCTCCCCAGCTCTACCTGCATCCGCCATGTCATACACCCCCGACGATCGGCAAGGCAAACGAGAGGACGGGGGTTCTCCGAGGTGGGCGCCCCCGGGCGGGGTGCCGGGTGGCCGCCGGAGCCGCTCGGTGCGCTCCTCCCGCCCCCGCCGGGCGTCGGCCCCCCGGCCTGGGCTAAGTCGCCGAGGTCGTGCCGGGGGGGGTATCAAGGCGTCGGGGGCGCGAAGTGGACGGCCACCTCGTTCCAGAACATCGCGAGGGTGTCGCTGGCCCGGCTGGCCGGACCCATGGTCCAGTCCGGGATGATGAGCTCGTCGACTCCCGCCCGCTGGTACTCGCCGACCTGATCGGCGACCTCGGCGGGGGTCCCGACGAGTCGGGGGCGAGCGGAGTCGCGCTCGCGGTGGCGCTTCAGCCAGGTCTCGTCGGTGCTCATATAGAGGAGCGCCTGTGTCGAGCGGGCGATCGTGGCGGGGTCGCGGCCGATGCTCTCGCAGTGACGGTCGAGCACCGCCGACTTGTGGCGGAAGAGCTCCGTCGTCGCCCAGCAGTTCCACTCGTCGGCAAAGCGGGCGGCGATCCGCATGGTGCGCCGCTCGCCGCGGCCTCCGACGAGGAGCGGAAGCCGTCCGCGCACCGGCTTGGGCTCACAGGGCGCTTCGGTGAGCTGGTAGTGACGTCCGTCGAAGGTGGTCGTCGGGTTGCGTAGGAGCGAGGTGACCACCTCGCAGGCCTCCTCGAACCTGTCGAGGCGGGTCGCCACGTCGAGGAGGTCGATCCCGTAGGCAACGTGCTCGTTGACCTGCCAGCCGGCCCCGAGGCCGAGCACGAACCGGCCCCCGCTCACATGGTCGACGGTCACCGCGGCGTTGGCGACGATCGCCGGATGGCGGTACAGATTGCCGCACACGAGCGTTCCGAGCCGTAGGCGGTCGACGCGGGACGCGAGCGCGGCGACGAGCGCCCAGCTCTCGAGCATGGCGCCGGGCAGGGGATTGCCGTCCGGATCGTTCGGCATGAAGTGATCGGCCACATAGGCCCCGTGCCAGCCGGCGCGGTCGCAGCCCACCACCAGCTCGAGGATCTCGGCCCAGGGGCGCTCGGGGTTGGGCCACACGCTGAACCGCACCGGCCCAGGCTACTGGTCGGGGTCGTGAGCTCCAGGCTGCATGGCGCGCAGGTCCTCGAGGGTGAGCGACGGACCGCTGAGCCTGTCGGGCCGCGCTCCGACCACCGCCAGCCCGCCGAGGAGCAGGTCGAGATGACGATGGGCCAGGTCCTCGTCGACCTGGCGCGGGAACGACCCCGGTAGCGGCCGCGACATGCGGACGATCATCAGGCCGATGTCGCCGAACGTCACATCCGGACGGAGACTGCCCTCGGCGTGCGCGGCGTCGATCATCTCCTCGACGGGCTCGGCCGCCGCCTCTCGCGCCCGCAGCATCTCCTCGTCCTCGAGGGTGAGCTGACCGAGCAGGGCCGGGATCACCGCGGCGATCCGCACGTCGAGGGCCCGGTGCATGTACCGGGCCAGGGCGGCGAGGGCGTCGGGCTCCTCCGCCTGGGCCAGACGAGCCTGGTGGCCCACCCGGCCCAGGACGTCGAGCACGACGGCGCGCATGAGGGACTCGCGGTCGGGGAAGCGGCGGTACAGCGTGGCGATCCCCACGCCGGCGCGGCGGGCGATCTCGTCAAGTGGCGCCCCCGGTCCCTGCTCCACGAACACGTCCCGGGCGGCGGCCAGGAGCTGCTCGCGATTGCGCCTCGCGTCGGCCCGGAGCGGGCGACCGTCACCCAGCGGCCCCGGTCCCGGCGCCGACTCCTCTGCCAGCCCGACCTCCTGGCTCATGGCCACAGGCTACCAGTATCTGGAGGGAATAGCTCCAGATCACCGGCGTTGTCCGGGCCTATGTGTAGATAATCCCTCCGTTTGAGGGTAGAGTACGGCTCAGATCGGAGGATATTCCTCCGGTTAAGCCGAGACGAGCGCCGGAGGTGACCGATGAGACAGGGCATCGAGCGGAGAACGACCGGCAGCGACGCAGGGACGTCGGGCGGGGTGCGCCTGGCGTTCATCGCCCTTGTCCTCGCCATGCTTCCCGCAGTCCTGGACCAGACCATCCTGGCCACCGGCCTGCCGACCATCGCCAGCGACCTGGGCCACCTCAGCGATGTCTCCTGGCTGGTCAGTGTGTACGTCGTGGCTGCCACCGCCACCACGCCACTATGGGGCAAGCTCGGTGACCGGCACGGGCACAAGCGCCTGCTCCAGATCGCCCTGACGACTTTCGTCGGTGCCTCGGCGCTGTGCGGGCTGGCGCAGGACATGAACCAGCTCATCATCGTGCGCGGCATCCAAGGCGTGGCCGCTGGTGGCCTCATGACGCTGGCGATGGCGGCCGTCGGAGACCTGGTGTCGCCCCGTGAGCGGGGTCGCTACCAGGGCTACATCGCCGCCACCTTCGCCGCCGCCACCGCCGTCGGCCCGCTGCTGGGCGGCCTGGTCGTCGACCACGCCAGTTGGCGATGGGTCTTCTACATCAACGTTCCGGTCGGGGCGGTCGCCCTCGTGGCCCTGAGCACCAGGCTCAGCGCACCATCCACCGACCGTCCGCAGCAACCGCTCGACGTCGTCGGCGCCGCGCTGCTGTCGGGGGCCACCACCGCCCTCCTGCTCACCTGTCTGTGGGGTGGAAGTCGCTATCCGTGGGCATCGGCCCCGATCGTGGCCCTCGTTGGCGCCACGCTCGTGTTGTCGGGTGCCCTGGTCGCTCGAGAGCGGCGGGCCGTTGATCCCATCGTGCCCTTGCGCCTGCTGGGCACCCCCGTGATCGCCATCGCCAGCGCCGCCCTGTTCCTCGCCACGGCATCGTTGTTCGCCGTCACCGTCTTCGTGCCCGTGTTCCTCCAGGCCGGCACGGGCGCCAGCCCGACTGGTGCCGGTCTGCTGCTGGTGGCCATGATGGGCGGGGTGACGGTCTCGACCACGCTGGCGGGGCGCAGCATCGCCCGGACGGGGCGATACAAGGTCTTCCCGATCGCCGGGCTCGCTCTCATGACCGCGGCGCTGGCGCTGCTGGGCGCGGTCGCCCCACAGCGGTCGGTCGTTGCCACCGGCGTGGGTCTGGCGGTATTCGGTCTCGGGTTCGGCCTGGTCACTCAGGTGCTGATCGTCGCCGTGCAGAACGCCGTCGACCGACAGCGCCTTGGTATCGCCACCGCCACCACCGCATTCTTCCGGGCTCTTGGCGGCGCGGTCAGCGCCGCCGTGCTGGGCGTCGTGTTCGCTTCCGGTGCCGGCACCAGTGCCCAGAGCGGCACGCTCCACACTCTGGACGCGGTCGCACGCGTGCACATCACCAACGCCGTCCAGACGGTGTTCCTCGCCGCCGCGCCGTTGGCTGCCGTCGCCATGATCATCGTGCTGTGGCTCCCCGAGCACCCGCTGAAGACCGCTGGAGCGCCACAGGCGCCGTCTTCGACCCAGGCCTCGGGCGAGTCGCCACGACGTGACCCGGCGCAGACAGCGATGCCGGCGGTGCCAGCGGAGTCCCACGCACAGCCAAGCACCGAGGAGGTGCCGTCGAGATGACGATGTCGGATGAGCTACGAGATCAGCGCACCGTGCTGCTCACCTCGTACCGCAGGGACGACACCCCGGTCGGGACGCCCGTGAACGTCGCCGTGGGCGACGGGCATGTCTACTTTCGTACCTGGGACAGCTCTGGCAAGGCCAAGCGCATCGCCCGCCGGCCGAGGGTCGCCGTCGCTCCGTCGACCAATCGGGGCACGCAGACGGGCCGCACCGTCCTGGCCACCGCCCGTCCGCTCACCGGCGAGGAGAGCCGCGCCGCGGGAAGGCTGATCGACCGCAAGTACCCGATCCTGCAGGGCATCCTGGTGCACCTTGCCCACCGTGTGCGGCGTCAGACGACCGTGCACTACGAGCTCACCTTCGACGAGGGATAGATGGACACGGTCCGTGTGGTACGACAGGTACCCCTCGGCCTACGCTCGCGACGCTTGCTCGTTGGCCGACTGACGCGCTCACTGGTGGTCGTGACGGCCGTCGCGTGCGCGGCGGCGTTGGCCTCGAGCTGCGGCGGCTCCTCACCCGCCTCGTCTGCGAGCCCGACCGCAGTCACGTGGATGCCGGGCTTCGCCGCTCCTGGCACGCCGGCCAAGTACAACCAGGTCGGTGTCATCAAGATCGGACCGAGCAGCGCGAAGAACGTGCTGGTGCTCGAGCCGGGAACCTCTGCCGGCAGCGCCTACTTCGTTCCACTCGCCAAGTGGATCGTCTCCAAGACGAGCGGCTGGCAGGTGTGGTCGGTCGAGCGCCGGGAGAACCTCCTCGAGGACCAGTCGGTGCTGAACCTCTTCAAGCAGGGCAAGGTCACCGACGCCCAGCTGTACGACTACTACCTCGGCTATCTCAAGGACCCGGGCATCACGCATCACTTCCAGATGATCCCGAGCTCGGCTGTCGAGTTCGCCGCCCAGTGGGGCATGAAGGTCGCCGTCGAGGATCTCCACAACGTGATCGCGGCGGCGAAGAAGCTCGGAGGAAAGGTCGTGCTCGGCGGCCACTCGCTCGGCGGGTCGGTGGTCACCGCCTACGCCACGTGGAACTTCGGCGGCCGCCCGGGCGCCGACGACCTGGCGGGCCTCGTCTACATCGATGGCGGGAGCAGCCCGACGCCGGTGAGCGCGCAGCAGGCTACCCAGGAGCTGCAAACGCTCGCCGCCCCTAATGCGAGTCCCTGGCTGGCGTTCGGCGGGATCACCGCGCCGTTCGCGGGCATATTCAACGCCACCGGGTCAGCGGGCGCCCTGCTCGATCCGAACGGAGCGTCGCTCGGTCAGACCTCGGGCCTCCTGCCCTCTGCGATCGTCCCCCCCGTCGCGGTCACCAATGTCGGCCAGTACGGCTACTCGCTCAACGTGGCCACGTCGCCTCCGAGCCTGGCCGCGGCGCAGGCGCACCTCGGCCGGGGCGTCGCCGCCATCGGACCGGTCCATGGCTGGGACGGCACGGGCGCGGTCACGCCTATCAGCCGCTACGCCACGATGTTCTCAGGGGCAGGCGTCAACAACGCCGACGGCACCGAGTGGTACTTCCCGCAGCGCTTGACCGACGACGCTGCGGCGGTGGGCAACGGCAACGCCAACCCTGCGCAGAGCGTGCTCGACGTGGACTCGACGATGGGTCACGACCTGCCGAGGAACCTGCTGATCTACGCCTTCGGTGCGCGCCTGGGCGGGGCGTCCGTGCCCGAGGCGGCGCTGCTCCTTGCCCAGCAGTCGCAGATTCCCATGAGCAATCTGGCACTCCTCGATCGCCAGGAAACCTACGCCCACAACGATCCGGCCGGCGCCTACCCGGCCAACGTCTTCTTCGACAACCTCGTGCCGTTCCTGGACAGAGCCGGCGGGCGCAGCTAGCGGGCCGCGACTGGAAGCCTTCCGAGCGCTCAGGCAGCTGGCGCGGCGAGGGCGGCGGGTGCCAGCAGGCGCAGGCAACGGCGCGCGACCTCGGCGTCGCCTTCTACCTGCACGCGGTCGGCGGCGTCGGCGACAGCAACCGAGCCTCCCCCGATGGCGGCGAACGTCTCGAGGTCGGTGCGCACGACGAGGTCGGGAGCACGTGGCGGCGCGCCGGTCCGTGCGTCGACGCGCCCGTCGTCGACAATGACGTGGAAGACCTCTGCGTCCACGCGGAACTCGTACAGGTCGTGGACCCCCGCCGCGGCGGCAGTGTCGATCGTCGCCCGGAGGTAGAGCAGCATCCAGCTCAGCGAGAACACCTCACCCTCGCGTCGGGTGCTCAACCGGCGGGCGCCCCAGCGGGCCAGGGGAACCATGGCCCTCGCCAGCTCGACGCCGTCGTCGGTGAGCTCGTACACCCCGCGGGCCGCCGGCGGCGGCAGATAGCTCCGCCGGACCACGCCATCGCTCTCTAGCTCGCGTAGACGCTGGGTGAGCAGGCTCGGGCTGACGCCGGGCAGACCCTCGAGCAGGTCGGCGTAGCGGCGGGGGCCGATGGCGAGCTCGCGTAGGAGCAGCGGGGTCCACCGCTCTCCGAGCACGTCGAAGGCCCGGGCGAGGGCGCAGTACTGACCGTAGGTGCGCTTGGCCATGACTCCAGCTTAGGGGCGTGTGACCTTCGTCTCAAGGAGTTGACACTACAAAATTCGCATGTGAATACTACCGGCATGGTGAGATCTGGGGTCTTCACCCGCTTGGGTCGCCTCGCCGTCGCCAAGCCGAAGGTCGTGCTGGGCACCGCCAGCGTCTTCTTCATCCTGGCCGGCCTGGCCGGTGTCGGCGTCGCCAGCCACCTCTCGACGGGGGGCTTCGACGACACCGGCTCGCAGGCGACCCGGGCGACCGCCACCCTCGATCGGGTCTTCCACCAGGGGAGCCCTGACGTGGTGCTGCTGGTGAAGGCTCGCCGCGGCTCGGTGGACGATCCCGCGGTGGCGGGGGCCGGGACCGCCCTCACCCAAGAGCTGGCCGCCCAGCCAGGAGTGGGGCAGGCGGCGTCCTACTGGTCGCTCGGTCGGGTGCCGCCGCTGCGGAGCAAGAACGGCAGCACGGCCCTCGTGCTCGGGCGCATCCCCGGCAACCAGAACCACCAGAACGACGTGATGAAGGTCGTCTCACCGCGCTTCACCCGCACGACGCAACTGGTGCAGGTCCGGGTGAGCGGCTTCGCCGAGGTCTTCCGCCAAGTGACGAGCCAGGTGCAGGCCGACCTCAAGAAGTCGGAGCTCATCGCGGTTCCGCTCAGCATGATCCTGCTGCTGTTCGTGTTCCGGGGGTTCGTGGCCAGCGCCCTTCCTCTCGCGGTCGGCGGCCTGGCTGTGGTGGGGACGCTGTTCGTCCTGCGAGTCGTTGCCGCCACGACCGAGGTCTCGGTCTTCGCCCTCAACCTGACGACGGGAATGGGCCTCGGCCTCGGGATCGACTACAGCCTCCTGCTCGTCAGCCGCTACCGGGAGGAGGTCGCCAAGGCCCGAACGCGCGAGGAGGCCGTCATCAGGACGGTGGAGACGGCGGGGCGCACGGTCGCATTCAGCGCCCTCACCGTCGCTGCCGCTCTCACCGCGCTCCTGGTGTTCCCGCTCGTCTTCCTGCGCTCGTTCGCCTACGCCGGCATCCCCGTGGTGGTCGTGGCCGCCGTGGGCGCCGTCGTGGTGGTGCCCGCCCTGCTGGTCGTCCTCGGGCCCCGCATCGACGCCCTCTCGCTGTCCCGACGGCCTCTGCCGCCGGTGGGAGAGGGCTTCTGGTACCGCGTCGCCACGGTCGTCATGCGCCGGCCGGTCCCCATCGCCACCGCAGTGATCGTCGCCCTCCTCGTCCTCGGGTCGCCGTTCCTGCACGTGCACTTCGGCTTCCCTGACGACCGCGTCCTGCCCAGCACCGCCTCGGCCAGCCAGACGGGGCAGGAGCTGCGCCAGGAGTTCCCGTCGACGGAGGCCTTCCCGCTCTGGGTCGTGGCGCCCGGCATCGGCCCGCCCGCTGCCAGGGTGGCGGGCATCGACCACTACGCCGCCGCCCTGTCGCGATTGAACGGCGTCGCCCGCGTCGACGCCTTCACGGGCTCGTACGCGCACGGCGGGCGCATCATCAGGCTCGACTCCTATGCCTCTGGCTTCGCGGCCCGCAATTCCACCTACCTCTCGGTCGTGCTGTCGGTCGAGCCGTACTCGACCCAGGGCGAGGACGTCGTACACCACATTCGCCAGCTGGCCTCGCCCTTTCCCGTCCAGGTGGGCGGTCGATCGGCTGCGCTCGTCGACAACAAGTCGGCCGCCTTCAGCCGAATGCCGCTGGCGGCCGGGATCATCGTCCTCGTCAGCTTCGTGGTGCTCTTCGTCCTCTTCGGCAGCGTGATCGTCCCGATCAAGGCCTTAGCCCTGAACCTGCTCAGCCTGTCCGCCACCTTCGGAGCCATGGTGTGGATCTTCCAGGACGGTCATCTCTCGGGGCTCCTCGACTTCACGCCGACCGGGACGATCGACCTGTCCACGCCGATCCTCATGTTCTGTGTGGCCTTCGGTCTCTCGATGGACTACGAGGTCTTCCTCCTCAGCAGGGTGAAGGAGGAGTACGACCGTACGGGCGACAACCCGACCTCCATCGCCTTGGGACTCGAGCGCAGCGGTCGCATCATCACCGCCGCCGCGCTGCTCCTGGCCGCGGTCTTCCTCGCCTTCGCCCTGTCGGGCGTGTCGTTCATCAAGCTCTTCGGTGTCGGTCTGGCTCTGGCCATCGCCGTGGACGCCACGCTCGTTCGCGGCGCGCTGGCACCCGCGTTCATGCGGCTGGCAGGCGAGCTCAACTGGTGGGCGCCGGGCCCCCTGCGCCGACTGCACGACCGCATCGGCATCGCCGAGTCGGCGCCCGAGCCAGAGCCGGCGAGTGACGTGGTCCAGCGGCAGGGAGCGCTGGACGACCAGCGTCCACTGGTCGGGGCCGAGGGCGAGCCACACTGACGCTGCCAGCTCGGCAAGCGCCGTCGGTCGGGTCCATCATGGACGATGCGTGACCGCCAACCCTGGCATTCGGATCGCCTCTGCCGAGCCTGGCGACATCGACGTCCTGCGTCGGTTGTATCGCCGGTCGTCGCTGTCCAACGAGGGCGATCGCGCGAAGCTGCTGGCAAACGCCGATGTGCTCGAGCTGTCGGACCGCTGCGTGAGCGAGGGACGCGCACGTGTCGCCGTCACCACCGACGGCCGCATCGTCGGGTTCGCCACCCCGCTCGTCGTCGGGGACGCCCTCGAGCTCGAGGATCTCTTCGTCGATCCTGATTGGATGAGCAGAGGAATCGGGCGGGCGTTGGTGCGTGATGTGGTCGAGACGGCGCGGCGGAGGGGGTTCTCGCAGATCGAGGTGATCGCCAACCCGCACACGGTCGCGTTCTACGAGAAGGTCGGGTTCGTCGTCGACGGCGAAGTCGAGACCAGGCTCGGCCCGGGTCATCGGATGTACCTCGCGATCTCGCCC
Source organism: uncultured Actinomycetes bacterium (assembly GCA_963717645.1). Lineage (GTDB taxonomy): Bacteria > Actinomycetota > Acidimicrobiia > Acidimicrobiales > AC-9 > AC-9. The sequence continues at coordinate 74,640 of CAVQWQ010000037.1, forward strand.
CGGGCCGGGTGAGAGCGGAGCGAGGCAGGGCGGTGGCCCGGTGCTGGCCCGGTCGAGTTGTGGTGAGCGACAATGTCTGCCTTGGCCGACGCCCAGGATGCTCGTCGCATCACGGTGGTCCTCTTCGACGGCTTCGAGCTGCTCGACGTGTTCGGCCCGCTCGAGCTGTTCGGGATCCTTCCTGATCGATTCGAGATCGGTCTCGCCGGACCGGCCGCCGCGCCCGTGCGGAGCGCGCAGGGCCCCGCCGCCGTCGCGCACGTGTCCTACGAAGAGGCAGTCCGGCCCGATGTCGTGATGGTTCCAGGTGGGATCGGGACGCGTCAGCTCGTCGACGACACAGCGTTTCTGGAGTGGCTGGCCGCCTGGGCGCGTCCGGCGGAGGTGGTCACCTCGGTCTGCACCGGCTCGGCCCTCCTCGCCGCCGCCGGCCTCCTCGACGGCTATCGCGCCACCTCGAACAAGCGGTCCTTCAACTGGGCCCGCAAGCAGGGTCCACACGTCGACTGGGTACCGAGGGCGCGCTGGGTCGAGGACCGCGACCGGTGGACGTCGTCAGGGGTGGCGGCGGGGATGGACATGACGCTGGCGTTGATCGCGAGGCTGCACGGGGACCAGCTCGCCTCCGACCTGGCCGATGGGGTCGAGCTGGAGTGGCGTCGGGACCCGAGCTGGGATCCCTTCGCCGCCAAGCACGGCCTCGGCGAGGGCTGATACCTCTCCTGCGGTCCTCCTAGGCAGGCGGGCTACCCGACGAGGTGGGCCGGGTGAAGGACTCGCCGGGCAGGTAGCTGAGGGTCACCAAGGCGGAGGCGACCAGCCGCCTGCGGCCGGGGGCCACACTCGCGGCCCGGCGCAGTCGACGAGGCTGGCGACCGGGCCGCCGTGGACCTCGCTGCTGCCCGGGCCGATCCTGCAGTCGTGGGAGGAGCGCAGCGCCGAGGACCGCCCCTGAGCGCGACTAGAACGGCGTACTGCGCACGTCACGAGCGTTCTCGTCGTGATTGGGGCCGATAGACGACCCGGATCACGACAAGGTCCGCGGCGAGTGGCGACAGCGATCATTCTCGTCGCGGTCAGGGGCGCCGGCCCCGTCCTTCACGGGCCCATGGCAGCCTTCGTCGTCGACCGGGGACCCCGCTCCCGACCCGCACTAGAACGCGTTCGGCGCGAGAACCTAGTATTGCCCCCGGCCGAGACGACCGCCGGAACCGAGGATGAGCCTGTCATGCGGGTAGTAGTCGACTATGACCTCTGCGAGAGCAACGCCCTCTGCATGGGCGTGGCACCCGAGGTCTTCGAGGTGCGAGACGACGACAACCTCTACGTCCTGAACGAGAACCCACCCGAGGAGATGAGGGACAAGGTCGAGCAGGCCGTCCGGCTCTGCCCCAAGGCCGCGATCTCGATCGAGGACTGAGCACCCTCGATGCCGGATCGGGCACCCGTCATAGTCGGGACGGGTCTGAGCGACTACCCCCAGGCGCCGCACCTCGACGGTGTGCAGCACCACGCCCAGGCCATGCAGCGGGCGATGGCCGACTGCGGCGTGGCCAAGGACGAGATCGACGGGTATCTCGACGCCGGCGGCGGCGGGGTGATGATCGACGATGCCGTCACCATGGCGGAGTACTTCGGCATCGACCACCGCTACATCGACGGCACCATGACCGGCGGCTCGTCGTTCGAGTTCCACGTCCAGCACGCGGCGGCCGCCATCAGACAGGGGCTGTGCGATACCGTCCTCATCACCTACGGCTCCGACCAGCTCTCCCGGATGGGACGGGGCCTCGGCACCGGTGGTCTCGGTCGAGGGGTGAAGCGGTTCGCCGGGCCCCAGCAGTACGAGGCGCCCTTCGGCAACTCGCTGGTGGGCTCCTACGCCATGGCGGCCCAGCGTCACATGCACGAGTTCGGGACGACGTCGGAGCAGCTGGCCGAGATCGCCGTCGGCGTGCGCGAGTTCGCCGGCCTCAACCCCAACGCCATGTACCGCGATCCGATCACCGTCGACGACGTGCTGGGCTCGCGGCTCATCGCCGACCCCCTGCACAAGCTGGACTGCTGCGTGATCTCTGACGGCGGCGGGGCCATCGTGATGACGACGGCCGAGCGGGCGCGGGACCTGCGCCAGCCTCCCGTGTACGTGCTGGGCGCGGCCGGGGCCCAGACGCACTGGAACATCAGCCAGATGCCCGACTTCACCGACACGGCGGCGAGCCGGTGCGGGCCCGTCGCCTTCGGTCAGGCGGGCGTCACGCCGGCCGACATCGACACGATCCAGTTCTACGACAGCTTCACCATCACGGTCATGCTCCTACTCGAGGGCCTCGGGTTCTGCGCCAGGGGCGAGGGGGGCGCGTTCGTCAAGGAGGGCCATCTGCGCCGGGGGAGCGACCTGCCGCTCAACACCGACGGTGGCGGGCTCTCGTCCTCCCACCCCGGCATGCGGGGCATCTTCCTGCTCATCGAGGCCGCCCGTCAGCTGCGGGGCCAGGCCGGGGAGGCGCAGGTCCCCGACTGCGAGCTCGCCCTGGCGTGCGGCTCCGGCGGCTGGCTCTCGTGCATCGGCGCCGTGATCCTCGGTCGGGACCACCCGTGACGCCGGCCCGAGACCAATCGGACGGCCCCACGCAGCCGGCCGAGCAGTGGGAGCGACCGCTCCCACGCCCCGACAACGTGTCCAAGCCCTTCTGGGAGGCGGCCTCCCGGGGCGAGCTGTTGATCCAGCGGTGCCCGTCCGGGCATCGTCAGTTCTATCCCCGCGCCGTGTGCACGGTGTGTGGGGACGACCCGGAGTGGGAGCGGGCGTCGGGTCGAGGAACGGTCCACACCTTCACGGTCATCCGCCAGAACCACGCCCGTCCGTTCCGCGACGAGCTGCCCTACGTGGTCGCCATGGTCGAGCTGGACGAGGGCGTGCGGATGATGGGCAACCTCACCGACTGCGCGCTCGACGAGGTGCACATCGGGATGCCGGTGGAGGTCCACATGGTCGAGGCCGAGCCCGACGTGGGTGTGCCGTTCTGGCGGCCGGCTGCGGCCGATGGGCCGGGAGCGAAGGGGGCCACTGCGTGAGCCGCAGGGACCAGATCGTCATGACCGCGGCCGAGATCGCCGAGTTCCTCGCGCCTCCGCGCAATCTCCAGGTGGCGACCATCAACCAGGACGGCACGCCCCATCTGGTGACCATGTACTACGCGGTGATCGACGGGAAGATCGTCTTCTGGACCTACCGGAAGTCGCAGAAGGTGCTCAACCTGCGTCGCGACCCGCGCATCACCGTCCTCGTAGAGGACGGCACGGAGTACGGCGAGCTTCGGGGGGTCTCGATCGCTGGTCGGGCGGACCTGTCGGAGGACCACGACGCGGTGATGGCGGTGGGCGAGCGGTTGTTCGTCCGCTACTTCGGTGATGACCTCGACGACGCCGCCAGGGCGGGCGTCGAGGCCAGCGCGGCAAAGCGGGTGTCCATCACGGTGGAGCCCGACCGCATCGTCTCCTGGGACCACACCAAGCTGGGCGGCGGCTACTGACCTTCGTGTGACCTACCTGGTCGCTCCGGTCGTCAGCCGCTGAGTGGCCAGGCTGGCGCCCTCGGCCATGGCTGCCAGCTTGGCCCAGGTGATGTCCGGGTCCACGGTGAGCATGGATGCGAACGTGGCGAAGCCGCAGTCGCTGCCGGCCATGACGTGCTCCTGGCCGACGAGGTCGGCGTAGCGCTCGAGTCGCTGGGCGACGAGGTCGGGGTGCTCGATGTAGTTGGTGGTCGAGTCGACGACACCCGGGATCAGCACCTTGTCGTCGGGAAGCTTCAGGTCCTCGAAGACCGTCCACTCGTGCTCGTGGCGGGGGTTGGCGGCCTCGAAGGAGATGGCCATGGGCCTCGCCTTGAGCACCTCGCCGATGACGTCGGCCAGCGGGATGTCATGGTGATGCGGTCCCTCGTAGTTGCCCCAGCACAGGTGCATGCGCAGGCGGTCGGGTGGGATGTCCCGGGTGGCGTGGTTGAGCGCCTCCACCCGCGGGCCCAGGCTCTTGACGAAGGCCTCCCTGCCCTCCGGGTGGGGGCGGATGTGGAAGTCCATGGCCAGGTCGGGGCAGTCCAGCTGGAGGAGGAGGCCGGCCTGGTGGATCAGGTCGTACTCGGTCTTCATGGCGTCAGCCAGGGCGAAGACGTACTCCTCCTCGGTCTTGTAGTGCTGGTTGGGCTGGAAGACGGCGATCACGCCCGGAGAGGCGGCCGACATGAACACCTCGGTCGCCCGGGAGCCCTCGGTGGCGGCCGTCAGGTTGACGATGTCCCGCTCCACCTGGCTGGGATCCTCGTAGCCGACTGGACCGACGCACGCGGGGATCGTGCCCAGCGCCGACGACGCCTGGGCCATGGTCCGCTCTATGAACTTCGGGAACTCGACCATGTCGGCGATGGCCAGGTTCGACTGCACGTCACTGGCGTCCCCGAACCCCGACAGGCGGCTGGTCACGTACGTGGCGTAGCTGATCTTGCTCACCTCGCCGTCGTTGACGACGTCGATCCCGGCGTCCAGCTGACGGTCCACCGTCAGAGCCACGGCCTCGCGGAGCACCTCAGGAGCGGCCGCCGCCACGGCGGACGGGTCGGCCCCTTCGGGAAGGACACTCTCGGGTCGCGGCAGGCTCCCCGTGTGTGTGGTGAGGATGCGCTCGGCGCTGGTCTTCATCGCCAGCTCCTTTCCTTGCTCAGAGAGACAGCAATCACGACATCCAGACGACGTCTCCACCCACGATCGTCGCCCGCACCAGGTCAGCTGACAGGTGCCGGCGGGCCTCCGCCCACCGCGAGCGCAGCAGGCACAGGTCGGCCACCTCGCCCGGGCGGACGGCGCGCTGCGGCCCACCCGGGTGCTCGGGACGGCCCAGGAAGAGGCCCAGTGCCAGCTCGGGGGAGACGCGCTCCGGCGCGCCGAGCACCATTTCGCCCGGACCTGTCCTGGACACGGCCGCCGTCATCGCCGACCACGGGTCGAGATCGCCCACCGGGGCGTCGCTGCCGGCGCCGAGGGCGACGCCGGCGTCCAGCAGCGTGCGGAGCCGGTACAGGCCGTCGCGGTCGGCGGGATCGACATCAGCGAGATAGACGTCACCACGGCGGGCGACGAACTCGGGGTGGGTCACGACCGTGAGACCGAGGTCGGCGATGAGCGGGATCGTCTCGGCCGGCACCACGCTGGCGTGCTCGAGCCGGTCGCCGGCGGCGGCGCCGGCCTGGGCGAAGGCGGCCACCGCGGCCACGACCTCGGCCCGCGTCACCGCGTGCACGGCCACGCTCCAGCCCGCGGCGTGCGCCTTCTCCATGGTTGTCGCCAGGTACTCGACGTCGGCGCCGTCCTCCCGCAGGACGACCTTCACCGTCCGCAGTGTCACGCCCGGCACCTCGGGCTCGTCGGGCGGCGCCATGGCCCGGGCACACACCGCAATCGACCGCATGCACTCGAGGTCGCCAGCGGTGTTGCCGGGCGTCGTGTCGGTGACCCCCGTGATGCCGCAGCGCCACAACGATGCCGCCACCTCACCCAGGTCGGGTCGTCCCGCCGGCGCCGCCTCCTGGAGCACCCGGTCCTCACCCACGAGGACGCCATCGGGGAAGCGTGTCTCGAGCCCGGTCACCCGCAGGGCTTCGGTGTTGAGGGCCCACGACAGGCCGGTGCGGTCCTTCACCCGAACCGGGCGATCGTCCACGGCGGCGTCGAGGCGCGTCCGGTCGAGGGGCCCGGCCCGCCGACTGTCGTAGGCGACGCCGCGGATCCAGTCGCCCCGAGGCAGGTGTCCGGCCGCCGCCCGCAGCGTGCGGGCCAGGCTGGACTGGTCGACCACGTCCGGCGGGCCGCAGGGCACCGACGATCTCCGGGCGGCCTCGGCGAACAGGTGCACATGGTGGTCGTGCAGGCCGGGAAGCAGCGCGCCCCCGTCCGCGTCGATCTCGGCGTCGCCACCCGCCGCCGGCTCGGGCGAGATCGACACGACGCGGCCGCCCTCGACCGACACGTCCAACCCGCTGCGACCGCCGACCTCGCAGTTGCGGAGGACCAGGCGGTGCGCGCTCATCGTCGCTCGAGCGCGGCCCGCACCTCCCGGCGCAGGACCTTGCCGGTGGCGGTGGACGGGAGCTCGGCCGAGACCACCAGGGCGCGGGGCGCCTTGAGCGAGCCCAGCCGTTCCGAGGCCCAGGCGCGGATGGCGTCGGCGTCGACGGTGGTGCCCGGCCTGAGGCTGACCATGGCGCCCACCCGCTCGCCCCATTCGGGATCGGGGATCCCGACGACGGCCGCCGCGGCCACGCCCGGGTGGCCCAGGAGCACGTCCTCCACCTCCGCGGGGGAGATGTTCTCTCCGCCGCTGATGATGAGGTCGTCGTCCCGACCGGTGACGAAGAGGTAGCCCTCGGCGTCCAGGCACCCCATGTCGCCGGTGCGCAGCCACCCCCCGGGCGCCAGCTTCGCGTCGCCGTCGAGGTAGCGACCACCCACCTGGGGACCGCGCACGCAGATCTCGCCGACCGCACCGGTCGCGACCGAGCGCCCCTGCTCGTCGGCGACCATGACCTCGACACCGGGGACCGGCCGCCCGGCCGAGCTCAGCCGGCGGCGCACCGCGAGGTCATCGCTCGCCGCCGACCGACGGTGGTCCTCAGGATCCAGGACGGCGATCGTCGAGCTCGTCTCGGTCAGGCCGTAGGCGTTGACGAACCCGGTGTCCGGGAACAGGCGCAGGGCCCGCTCGAGCACGGGCCCGGGCATGCGGGACCCGCCGTAGGCCAGAGACCGCAGCCTCGGCGGTCGGGCATCGGGCGTCGCCTCCAGGGCGTCGACGATCCGGGCGAGCATGGTGGGCACGACGAGCGCGTGGGTCACGTCCTCGCGCCGGGCGGCCTCGAGCCAGCCCTCGGCCGAGAACGACGGCAGTGGAACCAGCCGCCGTCCGCCGTAGCAGGATGTGAGCACGCTCGTCACCCCGGCCACGTGGAACGGGGGGACGGCGAGCAACGCCGCCTCGTCCGGTTCCGCGGCGCCGAACTCCACCGTGTTGAGGACGTAGGAGACCAGGTTGTCGTGCTCCAGCACCGCCGCCTTGGGCTCCGCCGAGGTCCCACTGGTGAACAGCAGGACCGCTGGCCGCTCACTGTCTTGCGAAATCGGGCTCGTGCTGCCGTCCCCCTCTCGCCCGCTCTCGTCCAACCAGTCCTCGCCGCGCACCTCGACCGCGGGCTGCAACCGCTCGACCAGACGCTGCAGCCTGGCCGCGGGCAGCCGGTAGTTGAGCGGGGCATAGCTGATGCCCGCCCAGGCGGCGGCGAAGAGCGCGACCGGGACGACGGGTCCGTTGGTGGCGAGCAGGGCGAGGGTGTGCGCGTCGGTATCGCGAAGCCGCTCCGCCGACGTCGCCGCCATCCGGTACACGTCGGCGAAGGTCAACCCGTCGGTCAGGCTCCCGATGGCGACGCGATCGCGGTGGCCCTCGGCCGCCATCTCCAGCAGCATGGCCAGGTTCACGTCGCCCCCACCGCCAGCTCCTGGAGGCGGGGGCGCAGCTGGTCGCGCGGGACCACCTCGTCTACGAGGCCGACGGCCAGCGCCGCGTCGGCGCCGATCGTCCCACCCGACAGCAGCAGGTCGAGCAGCACCCCCGACCCCGCCCGCCGGAGGATCGACACCGTCCCCCCCGCTCCTGGCAGCAGCCCCAGGTCCAGCTCGGGGAGCCCCACCCGGGCGTCGTCGGCCGCCACCACGCGACCCGCGAAGGCGGGCAGCTCGATCCCCGCCCCCAGGCAGGACCCGTGGATCCCGACGACGATCCGGGGCGCCAGCTCGGCCACCAGCAGGGCCAGCGAGCGGCCGAGGCGGACGGCGTGGGACTCGACCGGACCGGGTGCCGTCCCGAACTCGTCCAGGTCGCCCCCGGAGCAGAACGACGGTCCGTCGCCGCGCAGGACCACGGGGGCATCGGGCTGCGCCCGCGCCTCGTCGAGGGCGGCGTGCAGCTCGTCGCGCATGCGGGCGTCGAGCGCGTTGTGGCGATCGGGGCGGGTCAGCACGATCTCCCATAAGCGCCCGCGGCGCTCGACCCGCACCCGCGGCCCGGTATCGGGAGCGGCGCTTCCGGGCGCCCGGGTCGCCAGCCACTGGCGGAGCTCGGGCCCGGCCTGGAGCAGCGAGTAGGTGGTCGACTCGGCCACCAGGCCCGACCAGACGTCGCCAGAGGCGGCGGCGGCGCCTCGCACCAGCAGCGCCGCGGCCGTGGCGGCCTTCGGAGCGCGGTCGAAGCCCTTCTCCCAGCGGTCGGCCTCGACCGGGTCGATGGTCCACAGATCGAAGGCCGGGGCCAGCCACCGAGCCGCGGGACCGACCCCCACGGTGAGGGCCGCGACGTGGCCGAGGAAGCGCCGGATCTCGGCCCGGTCGTCGGCGCCGAGCGCGGCGAGCTCCGACCACGCTGACCTGTCTCCTTCGATCCGCAGCAGGGTGGCCTCCCCGCCGAGGTCGCCGGCCACCAGCTCCGCCGGGGTCCGGCCGGCTCGGGGCGCCAGCAGCCGGGGATCGACGGTTGTCCCGGCCAACGGCTTCCTCGGTCTCGGGTCAGTCCGAGGACGGAAGCGGCTTGGGCTGGAGGATCTCCATGGGCTGGCCGTGGCACTCGAGGCCGCCCTCGCCCGCCTTGGTCACCAGCACCTGCCCGTCGCACTCGGCGCACGAGTACCGCTTACCGAGGTTGTTGGCCACCTGCCGCACCCTCCTCGGATCGGGCGACCAAGGGGCGACCGCAGCACGACAGCTGCCCCGTCGGCGCCTTGACCACGACGATCTCCGTGCCGCAGCTCGTGCAGCGCACCCGCTCTCCGACTCCGGTCATGGCCTCATCATACGGAGTCCGAGGATTCGGCCACGAGCCCGCCCAGGCTCTGGGTGGTCTCGATGAACTCCTCGACCATGTCGAAGATCACGTCCTTGGCCGGCCGGACGTTGTTCATCTCGCCCACGATCTGGCCCACCGGCATGCCCAGCAGCTCCTTGACCTGGAACTTGTTGATGCGGCGGGTGGCATCGGCGGTGAGCATGTACTGCAGCGGCATGGGCAGGGTGCCCGGGGAGTCGGCGCTCTCCCAGGCGTCGGTCCACTGCGTCCGCAGCATGCGGGCCGGCTTGCCCGTCAGCGAGCGTGACCTGACCGTGTCGGACGAGCCGGCCGCCAGCAGCTTGTCCATCACGGGCGGCGTCATGTCGCTCTCGGCCACCGTGAGCCAGATCGAGCCCGTCCACACCCCGTCGGCGCCCAGGGCCATGGCTGCCGCCATCTGCCGGCCGCTTCCGATGCCCCCGGCCGCCAACACCGGTGTCGGTGCCACGGCCTCGATCACCTGCGGGACCAGCACCATCGTGGAGATCTCGCCGGTGTGGCCGCCGGCCTCGTGGCCCTGGGCCACGATGATGTCCACGCCCTGGTTGACCTGGCGCTGGGCCTGGGCCGGCTTGCCCACCAGGGCGGCCACCTTCACGCCGTGCTCGTGCGCCAGGTCGACGACGTCCTTGGGCGGCGGGCCCAGGGCATTGACCAGCAACTTGATGGGATGCGACAGCGCGATGTCGACCTGGGGCCGGGCCCCCTCGTGGGTCCAGCCCAGCAGGCCCGAGCGCTCCTCCTCGTCGGGGGGCAGCTCGGGCACCTCGTAGCGGTCGAGCACCTCCTCGACGTACTTGCGGTGCCCCTCGGGGATCATCTTCTGGAGATCGTCCTCGAGGTGCTGCGGATCGATCTCACCGGCCCCGGCGTACGAGGCGGGCATGACCACGTCGACGCCGTAGGGCTTGCCGCCGACGTGCTCGTCGATCCAGGACAGCTCGATCTCAAGCTGCTCAGGCGTGAAGGCAAGCGCGCCGAGGACGCCCATACCCCCCGCTCGGCTCACCGCGGCCACGACGTCGCGGCAGTGGCTGAAGGCGAATATCGGCAGGTCGAGCTCGAACAGCTCAGACGCCTTGGTACGCATTTCTTCCTCCCAAATGGTCGGTCATGGCTCAGGGTGGTCCAGCCGGCGTCGCCGCCGAGGTCGTGGTCGTCGCCGCGCGCAGCGCCCAGGGGTAGTCGGGCTTGCCGCTCGGGCTGCGCTGGATCGTCTCGACCACGTGCAGCTGCCGGGGGACCTTGTAGCCCGCAAGCAGCGTCCGGCAATGAGTCTGGATGGGCTCGAGGGCGATGGCGACGCCGGGGCGGGGCTGCACCACGGCCGCCACCCGTTGGCCCCATCGCTCGTCGGGCACGCCCACCACCACGGCGTCGTAGACGTCGGGGTGGGACTTGACCGCTGCCTCCACCTCCTCGGGGAAGATCTTCTCGCCGCCCGAGTTGATCGACTGCGACCCGCGGCCCAGGAGCGTGATGGTGCCGTCGGCCTCCACCGTGGCGAAGTCGCCCGGCATGGCGTAGCGGACGCCGTCGGCCTCGACGAAGGTGGCCGCCGTCTTCTCCGGGTCCTTGTAGTAGCCGACGGGGATGTCGCCCATGCGGGCCAGCTTTCCCACCACGCCCGAACCCGGCACCACCGGCTGGAGGTCGTCGTTGAGGACCACCGACCCGGCGATGGGCTGCACCGTCGGCCCCCCCTTCATCGCCGTGTGGTCCGGTTGGACCAGCACGAGGCCGTTGCTTCCCGTCTCCGAGGCTCCGATGGCGTCGGTGATCACGAGGCTGGGCAGCCTGCGGAAGAAGGCGTCTTTCACCGTGGGCGAGAAGATGGCCGCCGTGCTGACGACGGCGAGGAGCGACGAGACGTCGTAGCTGGCGCTCGATGTCTCGAGGGCCTCGACCAGCGGGCGGGCCATGGCGTCGCCGGTGACCATGAGCACGTTGACCCGTTCCTTCTCTATGAGCTGCCACACGCTGTGGGGTTCGAACCGGCTCACCAGGATCACCTTGTTGCCGATGAAGCTGCCGCCCATGACCGCCCACTGGGTGGCCCCGTGCATGAGCGGGGCGATCGGCAGCGAGATCACGGCGCCCGCCCGGCCCTTCTCGACCATCTCCTCGGGCCTCACCACGCGCTCGTTGGATCGAGGGTCGATGCCACCGCCGAGGGCGAAGAACACGTCCTCGTGGTGCCACACCACGCCCTTGGGCATGCCCGTGGTCCCGCCGGTGTACAGCAGGTACAGATCCTTCCCGGAGCGGGGACCGAAGTCCCGCTCCGGGGACGCCGACGCCAGAGCCTCCTCGTAGTCGACCGACCCCACCCCGGCGGCCTCGGCCCCGCTGTCGTCCTCGATCACGAGCGAGTGCCGGAGCTGGGGCAGCTGATCGCGCACGGCGGCGACCCTGGGGGCGAACTCGCGCTGGTAGACGAGGGCCACCAGGTCGGCGTTGTCGAACAGATAGCGGAGCTCGTCGTCGACGTAGCGGTAGTTGATGTTGACCCACACGGCGCGGAGCTTGAAGACGGCCCACAGCGCCTCGACCCACTCCACCGAGTTGTAGGCGTAGATCCCGACGTGGTCGCCGGGCCCGACGCCGTGGGCGGCCAGGTGGTGGGCCAGCCGGTTGGCCCGCGCCTCCATCTCGGCATAGGTCCGGCGCCGGCCCTCGGTCAGGAGGTAGTAGCGGTCGCCGAAGGCGTCGACAGCCCGCTCGAAGAGGTCGGCGAGATTGAACTCCCCCGGTGCCCCCTCGACCGGCCCCTGACTAGAACGTGTTGCCATTCCACCCGATGCTAACGTCACGTCAGGGAATCGGGCTACGGGACGCTCCGGACGCTCTCCGGTCACCTACGGGCTGAGCTGGTCATTCCTAGTTCTGGCTTCCGGTGCTCTCCGGGGGTCTACGGGCTGGCATGTTGCCCCAGCGATTGCCCCAGCCGTCAGCCAGCGAGCTTCTGAGAGCGCGCATCGCCCGCCGCTGCCGCCGTTGTCCCGCCCCACACGCCGGCCAGGTCCTCATTGGCCAGCGTGTAGTCGAGACACTGGCTTCGCACGGGGCAGGACCGGCACACAAAGCCTTCGCCGTCGTGGGGGCGACTGGCCCGTTGCGGGGGAACCACTCAGCCGTCCCAGCCCTCGAGCAGGCGGCGCTGGCCATCCAGGCTGGGCGTGGCGTGACACGACCGAGCCGCGGTCGTCGGGCTGCATCAAGGTGGCCAGGAAGGCGACGGCGCTCCATCGCTCCAGTAGGTGCTTGACACTAATAGATAGAGGGAGGAGAGAAAGAGAGAAGAAAAGAAAGGGAAAGATAAAATTAGATGACTAAAAGAGAGAAAAAAAGAGGAAGGAAAAGAAGAGAAGATAAAATTAGGGAAAAAAGGAAATATAGTAATATAAGATAAAGGGTATAAAAAAAGGTAGAAGAAATGAGAGGAAGTAAGAAAGAAAAAGAAAAAAGAAGAATAAGAGGAAGAGGAAGGAGATAGAAGATAAGAAGAATGGAAAAAAGATAAGAAGAAAGAAAGGAAAGAGGAGTATAAAAAAGAAGAAGGTAAAAAATGGATAAGAGAAGATAAGAGAAAAGAGAGGAAAAAAGAAAGAGTAGGTAGAAAGGAAGGAGATAGGTGGGTGATATAAAAGAGAAGAAGAGATAGGGAAAGATGATTACTAAGAGTTTGTCAGTGAGAAAGAGAAAAAGAGTGGCTGCTAGCCATAAAAAGGAAGAAGAAGAAGAGAGATGATAAGATAATATAGAGAAAGAGAGGCCCAGAAAGAAAAGAGAAAGAAAAGAAGAAGAAAGAGAGAAAGTAAAAGAGAAAGAAATAAAAAATAGAAGAAGAGGATAAAAGAGAGAGGGAATAAAGAGAAAAGATAGAAAGAAAAATGAAAGAAGAAAAAAAAGATAAAGGAGAGAGAGGATAAAAATGAAGGAGAGAAGAATGAAATAAAGGAATAGGAGAGAAGGTATAAAAAAAAAGAGGAAGGAAGATGAGAGAGAGAAGAATAAGAGGGAGAGATAAAGAAGAGATTTATATTTGAGAAGAGAATAAAAGAGAGAGAAAGAGGAGATAGAAAAGGAGAAGGTGAAAAAAATGAGAAGAAAAAGAAGGAAGATGAAAAAAATAGAAGAAAAGGAAGAGGAAAAAGAGGAAGATGAAAGAGAAGGGAAAGATGTAAGAAGATTAGAAAAAAGGTAAAAAGAGATATAGGAGAGAGAAAGGAAGAGAGAGAGAGAGAAAAAAGATAAGGATAAAAAAGAAATAGAAGAAAAGAGAGAGAGGATAGATAAAGGAGAAGGAAAGAAAGAGGAAGATGAGAGATGTGAGAGGAGATATAAAAAGAAGAAGAAAGATGAGGAGAGAGATATATAGGGAAGAGAGGGAAAGGGGAAAAGATAAAAAAGATGAAGAGAAGGGAAAGGAGGAATAAGAAAGAAGGAAGAAGAGAAGAAGAGTAAGAAGGAAGAGAAATAGAGAAAAGAGAAGGTAGATAAGGAGATTAGGAGAATAGAAGAAAGAGAAGTAATAAGGGAATGAGAAAAGAAAGAAGGAAAAAAAAGAATAGGAGATGAGAAGAAGAGGGTATATGGAAAGGAGATATATAAAGAGGAAGAGGAAGAAATAGGAGGAAAAGGAATAGATATAAGAGGAAGAAGAAGGAAAGAGAGATATGGAAGGATAGAGATGGAGAAATGGAGAATATGTAGAAAAAGATGAAAGAGATAAAGGGAAAAACAAGAAGAAACAATATTTATTTAGTATTTATATAATGAGTAAGATGATGATTATTTATGATGAGTTAGTATTGTTTGATATATGTTAAGTGTAGATTAATAGTTGATGTTGTTGATGATGAGATATGAGATGTGTTTTATGTTAGGATTTTAGGATAATGAAGATGAGTGTTGATTTTGTTTTATAGATTATGAGAGTTGTTTTTGAGTGAGATGTTGTAAAGATATTGTTTATTATGATGATAGTTTTAGAGATAATTGATGATAATGAAGAGATTAGATGTTTTTAATTTTGTTGAATATTATATTATAATTTTTAGTAAGTATTAATAGGATAAATTTTGATATTATTAGATTTGTAGAGATGAGTTAGAGAGAAAGTAAGTGTTTTTGATGAGTTGAGTTAGATGATGTTGAGTTAAGATGAGAGTTTAGTATTTAGATTAGGATTTAGAGATAAGAGATATAGATGATTTTGTTTAAGATTTGATTTTTAGGTTGATGTATTTTTGTGTTAATGAGATGTAAGATGAAGTTGTATGTTGATAATTATTTAGATTATAAGAGATGATTGAGTTTTTAGTAGATGATGATGATAATAATAATATTTAAGTATATGATGAGATGATGAAAAAGATTTTGTTGATTATTAGTTTAGTTTAGATGAGTTAGATGAAGATGATGAGATGTAAGAGTAAGTTATTGAGATATTAAGAGAGATAGAATATTTTATAATTATAGATGATGTGTAAGATAGTTATTTTAAGATGTTGAGAGAGATAAGGGTTTAAGAGATAATAGATTTAGATTTTTTGTAGATGTAAAGATGAGAAGATAATTATGTTATGAGAAGATGATTGAATTTTGAGATTTATTGTATTTAGATGATGATGATGAGAGTTTGATTAGTTATTTAGATGTTTAAAGATTTGAGAGTTTTAATAGTATTTATAATGATGATGATAAGATGTTTGAGAATTATTGAGAGTTATATTATTAGATGTAAAGAGATTATTTGTTATGAGAGAGAATTTAATATATTAATAATTATTGTTGAGAATAAGTAAAAATGATATGTTGATGATGATAGTTTATTAGATGATTTAGATTATGAAGTTAATTATGATATTTATGAGAATGAGATGTTAGATTAATATTAAGAAGATATTTAGATTGAGTTGAAGTTTTATAATGATGTTGAGGATTTTATTGATTTGTTTATTGAAGAGTATGTTTTAGATGTTATAAGTTTTGTTATATTGTTTTTATTATTAGATTTGATTAGTTTATTATTGTTATAGAGGTGATAGGTTTCTGTTAAGATCTTATGGTTAGATAAGATTTGTGAGATTGGTTGATTTCGGATGCTAGATTGTTTTGTTCTAGCGCTTCGTGGTTACTGTGTTCTATGTGAGATGTGTTAAGATGATGAATTTGTTGAGAATGATGATTTCGCGTATGATCGCGTGTGTCGTTTGATTCTTTGAGAAGTAGGAAGGTATCTAGAAGAAGTTTGAGTTCAAGATTAGAGTTGTAGATGATGTATTTGATGATTTAGATTTATAGGGTGTTGGTTTGAGATAACTTGTTTTTGATGAGGATAGATTAGAGAAAAGAGATGATGATAATGATGATGATTGAAATTAAGGTGTTGTAGTTTTATTTAGATAACTGTGTAGGATATTCGAATTTAGAGTAGATGAGAGATGATTAAGAATTAAGATTTAAGTGAGATGATGGTGTTGTTGATGTTAGATTGCAAGATGTTAGATAGTTAGTTGAGCTAGATGATGTTGAAAGTTGAGAGATATAGCAGAGTTGATAGTTTATTGCTAGGTAAAGTGATATTGTTGTTGGAATATGATTGGATAGGTGTTGATGTTGGTGTTGAGGGGTTTAGGATGATGTTGATTGATTTGTTGAGATAGAGTTGAATGAGTTTATAGTTATAGTGTATGTACGATATGTCAGATAGTTTACTATGATCTCGCTGCTTACTGGGCCACGTAGAAGTGCTGCACTATCTAGATTGACGACTCGGTTTCGAGGCTAACCTGACGAGTTATCGGGTTATGTTGATGTTGATTAGGGTTGACAACGCACACAATACGTTATGAGTTAACTATTGGTCGATTACTGCTTCCTCTAAGATAGGAGAGGAAGATTTGGCTCTAGAAGTAGTAGCTCAGGTTGAGTCTAGATGTGATGATGAAGAGAGATAACTGTGATGATTCAGAGATTGATGATGTGATGATGTTGAGAGGTGATTTTCGCTTGGTTTAGTTGATAGGATGATTGTTGCTGAACATCTTCGATTTCTCGAGAGTTCAAGCTGTGTTCATGCATGTTATTCGTCTACGTCTTCTTCTGAAACTATAGACACTTCGAGCTTTCTTTCTGATTAGTTTGCTGTTTTTTGCGATTTTGGTGACTGCTTGCTCTGAAATCTAGAGATGGTATGCTACGTCTAGAACGATCAACTATGTGATCACTATGACAGATGCGCTGTTTATCGGAATTGTTCGATACTGACGTCGGTACTTGTCAGCTACGCGACGTGAGCCTATGACTGGCGTAGCTCACTGACGATCTGGAGGAAGTAGACTGATTAACGTATGCTCTCGTGTCTTATGTATGATCGAGCTGGGACTGGAGCAACTAGACTAACAGGAGAGTATAACGATTCTAGAAGAGGAAGATTGACTAGATGATGATGATGATCAATAGTAAGATTTTATAGGATACAAGAGAGAGTTATAAGCTCATAGAGTAGAGTATGATTGGAGATGTAAGAGAGAGATAAGAGTGAGAGAGTCGCACAAGACTTCGAGCTCTGACGAGTCGTACGATAATATCTACACTGACAACGATCCTGTAAGAAGAGTTCAGAACTAGACGATTGATGCTCAAGCACTCGAGCACAGCTACTCTAAGATTCCTCAAGAGAAATAGACTATGAAGGCTATGGGGTGAGAGATGTTTCAGGTTCGTCGAGATCGAGACGTCGCAGCCTAGAGGCCTCTGGCACTTAGTTCGGAGTATTTGGATAGATGAGAAGACTTATAGCGATTGATCTGAGAGTATTGGATGAGATTTCCCCTGGAAGAATTGCTAAGAAGATGAAGATGATCAGCACCTCACACTCGCAGCGACACTGAGTGCAAGAGATTTAGAGAGCGACGACGATATGAGCACGATCTCGCTGCACTTCGAGCACTGGACACGACGGTATTGCCTTTGTTGTGACAGTAGAAGTAGATAGAGCAAGTCACGAATGCGTAGTAATTGACATCACTGTCGCCTCTGAGAGGAGGGAGTCATGTCTCAGATAAGAGGAGATTGTAGAGATTGATAGAGATGGGTGTGAGAGCTTGATGGCACAGCTATGACAGTGTCTCTGCGTGAGAGAGTTCGGAACGATACAGTGAGAGCAAGCTCACGACTGATCGAGGAGAGAGCAGGGAGAGATGTTCTGCAGACTTAGCAAGATGTGACGCTGACTTGCATGATGACGAGAGAGTGTTCTGCTTCACAGACTAAAGGACTTCGAGGAGATTATGAAGAGACTGACTATGAGGATGATGTCGCTGATGATGCCTCCTGGCGGGCTTCGACTGGCGCCAGGCGGGGCGTTACAGTGATCGCAAGTGGGCAAGGAGAGAGCGGTCGGCATGCCGCAGGAGCAAATCCAGACGAGGCTCTCGAGAAAGGCCCCCGTACGCTGCTGTAGCGCTCGGTTACGTAGTTGGCGGCGAGACTCAGGGAGATCACTCTGTCGTCGTGCTCACCGCTGGCGTGATCGATCCGGTAAAGGTTCGGAGCAGTCTCTCGCAGCTGGACGCGCTGCAGCTCGCTCAGCAGCTCGGAGTCGTCGGGGAGGGCCAAACTGCGAGTGCGCAGCAGGTTGTGGAGATTGAGAGCCAGACGGCCCACGTTGGCTTGGCGAGAAGGTGAACTGCTCGGTGCGGATACCCCGTCGCTGCAATCCTTGGGCAGAGCTGGACAGCCTGGAACGGGTCGAAGACGACCGTGGCGGGGGTGTACCGGGTGGCGGCAGTGGCGACGAAATCCTCGACCTCTGCGAGGGGCACCGGCGCCTGGCGTGAACCTCGCCAGACCTGGAGACGGTCGAGGAACACGCTTGTGACCAACGGTGATGCCGTCTCGCAGGACTCGCTCGGAGTGGCAGACGCTGACAGCGGTTCGGTCGTTGGTGATACCGATGTCGACACCGATGGCGTAGCGACGACCGGCTTGCGGTGGGAGTGGGCCATCGAGGGTGGTGCACGCAGCCAGGTCGTCGGGGTTGACGAGACTGTCTTCCGGCGCGGTCCATTGGTTCTCGAACAGCCGGGCGTAGACCGACTCCGGCAAGCGACGACGCTGCTCAGCCAGACGCTCGGGATCGATCCACGGTGGTGGTCCGTCGACCTCGTGCACCCGCCACAACGGATCAGCCTTGGCGTGTGTGAGTACGCCGTGGGACCAATGGCCTGGATCCCCGGCAGTGGTGATCACCACCATGCGGGCGCCTCTGACCTTGGCCATGGCCGTGGTCGTGGCCTCCCACAATCGGCGGGGGCTTTCCGAGACGGCCCACTGAGCGAGCTCGTCGATGACGAAGAAGGCCGGGCGCCGTCCGTAGGCACCAGGGGCGTCAGCGGAGACCACCTCGAGCACTGACCCACTCCGGGTGGCCGTGGCTCGGTAAGCGCTGACCTCGAGACTGCCAGTCAGCTACGGGAGTCCTGCGGGCGAAGCCGTCGACGCTGTCGACCAGCAACCGTGCTTGGTCACGTCGGCGGCGACGCCATAGAGCCGGCTGCTGGCCGGGCACTGGGCGAGCATGGTGATGATGGCCATCCCGCCGAGATCCATGGTCTTGGCGAAGCCTCGAGCTACTGGTGAGGAAGTGATACGGCGTCGGCGAGGACTCCTCGAGCACTGCCCGGGCGTCGATCCACTGCACGTCGGTGGCCGCTTCGCCCCACCGGCGACCGTCTTCCAGCGTGAGGCTGGCCAGCAGGTCGAGAGCAGTGGTCATGGACACCCCTCGTCGTCCCCATCGGTACCGGTCGGTTGTTCCACGCCCTCCTGGGTGACTACAGACCGGTCTCCGTCGTCGCTGGCGGTGGTCAACACACCTCGGCGCTCGGCGTCCTCGCGGATGCTCCGACCGCGCTTGGCCAGCCGCTGTAGCAGGTCGTCGCCGGTGAGCTCGGCGGCAGCGGTCGCCGCCTGCAAGCGGACCCGGCCGATCGGATCCAGGCCGAGGGAGTGGCCGAGCTCGGCAGCCAGGCGGTCGAACCGGACGGCCTGCTTCCCACGCCGAGCGGCTTCACGGCAGCGGCGCCCTTCGTCGCGACCGTGGTCAGCGATCCAGTCGTCGAGCATCCGGGCCCTCGTCTCGGCCCGAACGAAGCGCTCGACGGCTATCTGGTCGGCAGCGTCACCCAACCAGGGAGCGACGGCGAGGACGTTCGGCGCGGGTCTCTGGCAAGCGGGCAGCGATGACCCGCTCGGAGTCGGCACCATGCTTCACGGCCAGGTCGTTGCCGGGCCAGGCGTCCCGCCACTTGTAGCTGCGAGCCGGGAACCTTACCGGCCATCAACTTGACCTACCGTCAGGTGGGCGCGGTGTTGTCCCTGGCCAGGAGGGGCGGGGCAATCGGGGGGCAACGGCAGCCGTCGTCGCGACGACACCGGCCCGGACGTCGCTGGCCGACGCCGCCAGCTCAGGCACGCTGTCCAGGCCGGCGACAGTCTTGGCGTCTTCGAGGTGCGAACATACAGACAGTACGCATCGTTTCCCATGGTGGCACAGACAGAGCTGGAAGGCGCCGTTGCGAATGTTTGTATTCACCCACGAGGATGGCGTCTTCGGGACCCTCCACTCTCCAGTCTCCAAGGGGTAACCCCCCCCCCCTTGGACTGGAGAGTTTGTGCAGGTGTCCAGACGGTGTTGGAGAGTAGTTGGAGAGTTGGAGAGTCACCCTGCCGCACCCCCATCCGATAAGAAGTACCTGCCTGACTTCATCTTCTTCACTAAACCGTTCTCTAGCAGGCGGTTCACGCTGTAGTAGAACGAGGACGAGGACAGCCCAGCCGCCTTCATCAGTTCTGCGGCAGTCGCCCCTGTGAGGGGGAAGACGTTGGAGAGGGCTTGGAGAATCTTCCGCTCGTTCTCCCCCGAGCCGGCTGCGGGGTCTCCAAGGTCCAAGACGAGCGAGTTGGACATCGTGTCGAGTGGATCGCCGCCCAGGTCGACGACGTTCGGGGTGAGGTGGATGTCGTCGAACTCGGGAGCGTTCTTGGCCTTGTTGGAGATCAGGGTGATGCGCCCCTCTTCGGCCTTCACCTCGATCGAGGTCTCTGCCGCTCCCTCTAACGAGGTGTGACCGCGGGGGTTCGAGCCGTCACGAGGTTTGTGGTGCACGACGACAGTGGCCCCGGGGCCGTCGTGCAGCCTCTCAGCAGCGTCCACGGCCAGAGTCATCGACTCGGGGCTGTTCTCGTTCCCACCGATCAGCATCCGGGACAGGGTGTCGAGGATGGTCAGGTCGATCCCCAGCTCGGTGGCGAACCGCACCAGGGCCTCGGCCCACTGCCCGTCCAACAGGTTGACGGCCATGGGCAGGAACGTGATGCTCGAAGGTATCTGGGCCCTGACCTGTTCCCAGGCTCGAGCTCGCTGGCCCATCCCGGCTGGGGACTCAGCTATCACGTACAGCACCTTGCCCGGGGCCACCTCGTGTCCGAACCAGGGGCAACCGGTGTCCACGCACAGTGCCCAATCGAGGGTAAGGAAGCTCTTGTAGGTGCCGGGGTGGCCGTACACCACGACCAACCCCTCGGTCGGCAGGACATTGCGGATACGCCACGTGGGCGGCGGCAGGTTCTTGAGGCCCTCGAACGACAGCGCCCGCTCTCGGAGTATCGACAGCTTGAGCTCGACCTTGGAATCGAGAAGGCTCTCACCCTGCTCCGCTTGGGCCGATGGGCGCCGCATCCAGTCCGGGGTATTCGGACATCCGACTTTGTCGCAAGCCACACCGGCGTGATCGTGGTTGGGTCGGTGCTTGTCGATGGCTCGAGCCACCTCGGTCCCGAGGCGTCCGTCGTACTTCTCACTGGGCACGTGCTTCTCGGCCATCCAGAGGATCTCGGAGTCCGTGAAGCCGTACTCCACCGCGCAAGCGATGAAGTTCCAGTGCTGCAGTCCTCGGTGCTCCCCCTCGTCCTGGGCGATGATGCGCTGAATGTGTGCCGGGATCGGACGGGTTGGTTCGCAGGACTCTTCGATGCGTTCGGGTCCCAGCAGGGTCAGATCCGTTGTCAGAGGAGCCGAGGTCGAACTCAGCCTCGTCCTCCGAGCCGAGTATCTCGCCCAGCTTGGCCTTGAGTTCGTCGACGCGGCTCTCCTCGTTCACGACCACTCCTGTTCGATCTGGACTGGCCGAGCCTCGCCGTAGCCGAAGACCAGCGGTTTGTGATTCAGCGTCCCGCACAGCCGCAACAGCGACTCGTCGCAGAACTTCGCATCGGCGTGGAATGCCCGACGGAGCATCTTGTTCAGTTGCTCGATGACCTTGGGCTCGGTCCAGGTTCCGAGGGCGAGATAGAGGTGATGGCCCCTACCGCTGTCCACGAGGAAGGTGCCGGGACCGGCCAGCTGGGCCAGCGATGTCCTGGCGTGCCGGAGTCCATTCACCGTCCACGTCGGCCCACCCGTGGGCGCCGCCTATCCCGTTCCCTTTCTTCCGCTCCTCGTCAATCCGCAGCATGGGAGCGACCCAGCAGTCGTGGGTGGGAGCGTGTCCCATGGCGACCTCGACCAGCCGGTCCGCTTCCCTGGGCCAGGCAATGAAATGGTGCTGGAAGTTGCGGGCGCCGTACTTCCCGCTCTTCTTGACGTAGCCCACTCCGGTGGCGAGAGCGGCGATGCCTTCGTGGTCCCCCCACAGCCGGGTGCAGTGATCGCGGGCAGCCTGTTGGGCCTCGTCCGGACCTCTGCAGTCCTGACACGCTCTCTTAGTTGCAGGTGTCCGGACCCGGACACCTGCACTATCACGTCGGACTGCCGTGAGTAGGCCGTTCCTACGGGCGAAGAGGTAGCCTGGAGGTGCCGGGCGCATCGAAGACCACTCATGTCCTGTCTCGCCTGGTTGTAGAGGCTCGGCGCTCATGCTGTCCGGCGTTTCCGTGTGAGGTTCGCCTGCACCGTGGTGACCCGGAGCGTGGCGTGCATTCGGTGATACATCCACCAGCGCAGCTCTTGGTTGGAGTCGGCGAAGGAAGATCCGATATTGCCGTCACCGGTAACGAGGCCGATGGCGCTCGGCTCCACCCTCATCGGTGATGAACTGCTCGGCCAGCTCGTCGAAAGTGGGCTCGTGGTGGTCAACGTGACAGTCGTCGTAGGTAACCGGTTCACCGGTGATCTCGCAGCGAGAACCACCCTCGTCGAACCATCGGGCCTTGAAGTCGAGCACTTGGTCCTTGACGGCTCGTCGCATCGCCCGCTTGACCTGGGTGCGACGGTCGGCTGGGTTCAGGCAACGCTTGTAGCTGAAGTCGGTAGCGGTTCCGTCAGCCCGGAACAGCTGGAAGCCTCGAGCGTTGTACCCAGCCACGGGCTGCACCTCGAAGTGGTCGAGGCCGGCACCGATCTTCTCGGCTGCCCGCTGGTGGAGCTCGATCAAGTCGACGAGGAATTCGGCGTCGTCACTGGCGATTGGCTCGAAGAGGCTGTGGCCGTAGAGAATCTCTCGGCATCGCTTCTCCGCTGCGGCCTTGGTCGGGAAGTACTCGTCGCCGACGATGACAGGGTGCCCGACACGGGCACCTGGGAAGGCGGCGAGGACAGCCGAGACGGCGTCATCCTCTGCCTCCTCCCAGCTACCCGCTGGTGGCGCATCGGGGGGTACGTGTCGGCCGTCGCACCCTGGGGTTGGACGGCATGACGGCCAACGCAGCCCCCGCTTCGGGCGCTGTGCAGTCTCGATGAGGGCCGACTCCCCGCACGTACAGAACAGGCTACCCACTCATGTCGCCACGATCGTCGGTCGAAGCTCACGGCCCGTTTTCCCTCGGCGCTGCTCCTCGAAGGAGAAACTGGGGGTAAGGGAAGCCGACTCAGCGGCCGGTTCCCTTTCCGTCCCGCTCATGAGCCCGTCGGGGTTGGTGTCCCCGGAGTCAGTAGCGCTCGCTCCCGATCCTTTTCGGACTGGCGGTCCAGGTACGCCTTGTACCGCTCCCGATGCATCGGAGCATCGGTCTTGGCCTTGGCGACCTTGACGGCCAGGCGCTCGAGCACCTGGGACATGTCTCTGTCGACAGGGGTTGGGTCTGGCCCGGACCACGGGCCGAGCACCGCTTCAGCGGCGTCGAGTGCACGTCGCACGAAACCTGGATGCTCGACACTCGTGCCGCACTCCGCTTGGACCCGTGCACGCATCTCGTCTTCGTTAGATGGCAGCGTGCCTTTGAGCCCAGGGGCGAGCCCCGTAGTTGGGTCCGCACCCTCCGGAGTGAGGGGGCCATGACCGGAGCCCTGACCCCCTTTCGTCGCGGTCACCTGTGTGCCGAACACGGCGGTCCGGCGTGCGTATCAAGCGCGAACCCGAACCCGTTCCACATCCGAAGCGCGGTGTGCAAGCGGTGCGGGCAGGCCACCTCGACGGGCCATCGCTTCAACAACAAAGCGAGCTCAGAGGAGTCCGGCCTTGTCGGGTTGTTGTGCTCCCGCTGCAGGAACTCCGCCTTGACCGCTCGGCGGTCGTAGGGGATTGGGCCACAGTGCAGATGACTGACGATGAGTGCCTTGTCGAAGGGCACCGGCCCTCGATTCAGCCGGCCTCCATTCATCTGCCGGATGATGCCGTCGACGTCGAACGGAATCGGACCCGTGCTCGGGTGAAGCAACGCATCGATGGTCGCCGCGTCATTGGGTATCGGGCCGGCCATCAGAACGACTCCTCGTCCTGGGGCGGAGGCTCGGCGTCGGGGAGCTGGAGTCCCTCGTCGATAGCGTCCTCGTCGGACCCCGGCAGCTCGGTGATCGGGGCGCGGCCGACAGCCTTTACCAACCACGGGACGTAATCCCTGCCGTTGCCGCTGCGCTTGGTCTCCCCACCCATCCGGAAGTAGATCTCCTCACCGGGCTGGGGCTTCACGCGTCGGACACGGGACTTGGCGGCGGTGTGGAACAGGGCCACGCTGCGGCTCTGGCCAGCCTCGTCGGTGCCGACGAAAACCCAGAAGGCCCCATTGTCCGAGAACCGCTCCTCGTAGCAGCTGAACTTCAGGCTGATTCCCTTGAGCAGCTCGGCCCTCTCGACGGGGACCGTGTCGCCGGAGTCCGGCGATGTATGCTTAGCGTTGCTAACCATGTGGTGCACCTCCTGGTGCGCTAGGGACCCGAGCGGTAACTCGGGCCGGGGTTGGTCCCGCAGACGGGCTGCGGGACAGCTAGGGCCGCCTCAGGCGGCCGGCGGCAGATCTCCTTCCGGTTCGAGGAGCAGCGCGCTCGGCGCGGGCGGCGTCTGCTTGGCCCAGCAACCAGGCGGCCACCGCCGCTGGCGGGCAATAGATGCGGCCGGCTGCTCGTACATGGGGAAATCCCCGACCGATCGTGTCGTAGAGGCTGCTCTGGGGCTTCTGTACCGCTCGGGCTGTCTCGGCGACGGTGGCGAGCGGCTTAGCTAGGAAATCGGCGCCTAGTTCGTCTTCCAGCAGCTGCCGGAGACACTTGGCTTGTGCGTCGACGATCATCCCGCCGGTACCTCCAGCGCCCGCTCGAGCTGGCGGAGAACTTGCAGGTACCGCACCGCCACCTCGCCGTGCGGCACCCGCTCGTTCGCTTCCCAACGTGAGATCGCTTGGTAGGTCACCCCAACGTCAGCGCCCAGCTCAGCCTGCGACAAACCCGCGTCGACACGAATCTGCTTGGCTCGCCCGGACTTCACGAGGGAGCGGACCTCAACTAGGTCCAGGCTGCGGAGTCGTCCACGTTCGGCGAGTTGGCGTTGCTGACGGTTCACGACAATGAAGGTACAGCCTCTCGCCGGCTCTGTTCGACCCTCACTGACTCAAAGTTCCTGGCAGGGTCGGTACAGGGATTCGCCAGAGTCTCGACTCAGGCTCGTCAGGCCTGATAGCCTGGACCCATGACCAAGGGGCGCTCAACCAGTGGGAAGAAGCCGGCGCCCCCGTCTACCAAGCCCGACGGTCGAGCGGGCTGGATTGCCACGCGAGGTGGACGAGCGCTACCTACGAAGTTCTACGCCACCTTCGACAGGCCCGAGCTCCCATTCAAGGTCGAGCTGTCCATCGTCGTCCGGGCAAGAAAGGGTCCAGAGATCGACCAGCTACTCGTGGAGCGCCATCACCCTCTTGACACCCCTCCGATCACCACGGAGCGACTTCGCAGCGTGAACGTCTCCGGGCTCCTTCGGGAGGCCTTAGCCGAGATGGCCACACCCCGTATCGACCGGCCAGACATTGCCCAAGGGGCCTTCACGGTGGCTGGCGCGCCCCGCGAGCGCGTTCTGGGGCGGGGGATACGTGGGCCCCGGCCGGGGGCGGGCGATGGACGACGAGCACCTACAGCGGGTGGCCGAGGTCTATCGACAGGCCATCCCGGACGGCAACCCCACGGAGGCAGTCAAGGAGGAACTCCACTGCTCCCGCCCAACAGCGGGCAGGTGGGTCATGCAAGCCAGAGAACGAGGATTCTTAGGTGCGGCCGTGGAGCGTCGCCCGGGGGAAGTAGAGCCGGCACCACGTCGGCAGAGGAGGTCCCGATGAGCCAGGCCCGACACAAGACACGGAGACCGGGCATTTACACGAGACACGCGGGCTCGTGCTTGCCTGACCGAGAGAACTGCGAGGTCAAGCCGGACGGATACCAGGCGAGCTGGCTCGACAGCCAGGGCGTCCGTCGCTGGGCGGCGGCGCCGACAGAGGCAGAGGCGAGGCGGCGCCAGAGGGAGGGCCAGGGCAGAGCTGACTGCAAGGAGACAGAGGTCCGCCGAGACCGCATGACCGTGGCCCAGTTTGTCGAGGGCCCGTGGGCGGAACACCTGGACGAGCAGGTCGCCCTACGCGCTGCCCACCCCGACAGCAACCCTCCGTCCGGGATCAAGCCGAACACCGGCGCGTTCTATAAGGACGGCGCCCGCCGGCTCTGCGGAGAGATCGGCTATCAGAAGCGACTTCAGAGCATCACGGGCAAGATGCTGACGGACGCGCTGGCCCGAGCTGATCGACGAAGGGACTGAGCGGGGCGACGGTTCATTGCAGCGCACGTTGCCGCCCGCCGGTTGTTCGCCGACGCGAAGAGGTGGGGCCACGTGGCGCGGAGTCCGGCTCTGGACATCGAGAGCCGAGAGGTTGCCCACCCCGACGACCGCCACGCCGACCCCTGGGACGAGCCCGAGCGGTCACAGTTCTTCGCCTCGCTCGACCAGGACCCGTTCGCTACTGTGTGGCGTTTCCTGGCCGCGACGGCTTCCGTCGCTCTGAGGTGTGCGCCCTGCGCTGGGATGACATTCATCTCGACGCTCGGGACCAGGAGACAGGCCAGCCGGCGCCGTACGTGGATGTCACCCGGTCCCGTGTCGTCGTCCGGGGGACGGTCGTCGAATCAACGCCGAAGACCAAGCACAGCAGGCGCCGGGTGAGCCTCGACAGGGACACGGTCAGGATGATGAACACGAGCACAGGCGAGGGACAGAAGGTCACGGGCGCTCGACGGCTACGTCGTCGCTGAGCGAGACCGGACAGCCGATCAGTCCGGCGAAGCTCAGTCTGGCTTTCCGGGCGGCGGTGGAGCGGGTCGGTCAGGACCGCACCGTGCATGCTCTCCGCCACCTGCACGCTCAAGTTCTCCTCGAGCAAGGGACGGCGCTGGAGATCGTGAGCCGCCGGCTGGGTCACGCCAACATCTCGATCACCCACTCGACGTATCAGCGATGGGCGAAGAATCGGGACGCCGAGGCGGCACAGGCGTTCGCCACGGCAGGGCTCTGGTCATGAGCGACGAGAGGGAGCAAGAGGTCAGCGAGGGAGACAGCGAGGCGAGGATCGTCGGCGACTACGCCATGACGGGCGAGGGGACGCCTGTCGAGGGATATCGCACCGTGGACGCTGACGGCTACCCGATCGACACCGACGAGGACATTCGGACCTGCGGCTCGGTGCGGGGAGCTGGTCATCATCGACCTGGACAACGACAAGGGCGGGCGTACTTCCACGACGGGGAGGGGTCATGACAACCGACCGATTCGGAGCCGAGCTACGACCAGGCGACCCGGTCCTGGTCTGGGTCGCTTGGCGATCCAAGCGACATCGAAGCGGTGCTGCCAGCGACCTATCTACGTGAGAGCGAGGACGGCCGATGTGCTGTGCAGCTCGATCCGGCCGGTGAAGACAGCGAGGGCATCAACTCTGTTAGGGGCCTGTTCCTGCATCTCCGCGGTCGCGGGATCGACCCTCAGGTCGCTCTCGTAGCCGACCTGTCCGCTGTGGCGATCTACGAGCCGGCCGGACCGGACGGAAGAGCAAGACTCCCTGCTCCCGTAGTCGAGGACATCCGGCGGTTTAACAGGGAGACCAAGGCGGTGCCGCCGGGGCTGCTGTCCCTCTTGGACAAGGGAGGGGCACTCAAGTGGGCCCGGAGTGAGGAGGACTAGCCGCCCGTGGGCAGAGCCTAAGAGCGCAGTCACGGGGCCCGGAGGGATCGCACCTCCGGGCCCGTCGCGTCCGGGGCAACCGCTCGCGCCCGCCGAAATTGCCCTGTGATTGCCCCAGGGCCCTTAATTGGGCCGTGACCTGGGAGTCTCGGCTAACGTCACGTCAGGTTTCGCGGGAACACGACGCGACCGACCGAGCAGGAGGCCTGGTTGGGCGGGTACCTCGAGGAGAAGACCGTCGCCGTGACCGGCGCCGGGCGCGGCATCGGCCGGGCCGTGGCGCTGGCCTGCGCCGCCGAGGGGGCCCGGGTGGTGGTCGCCGACTACGGCGTCGGCATCGCGGGGGAGGAGCCCACCAGCGACGTCGCCGACGCCGTGGTCAAGGAGATCGCCGACGCCGGCGGCACGGCCGTCGCCGTGGCCGACACGGTCACCACGATGGCCGGCGGCCAGCGCATCGTCCAGACCGCCACCGACAGCTGGGGGCGCATCGACGGCGTCGTGTGCGTGGCCGGGATCCTGCGGGAGCGGATGCTGTTCAACATGAGCGAGCAGGAGTTCGACCCCGTGGTCGAGACCCACCTCAAGGGCACCTTCACCGTCTTCCGCGCCGCCTCTGCGATCATGCGCAAGCAGGAGTCGGGGACCCTCCTCGGCTTCACCTCCGGGGCCTTCGCGGGCAGCGTGGCGCAGGCCAATTACAGCGCGGCCAAGGGCGGCATCGTCTCCCTGGTCCGCAGCGCCGCCGCCGGCCTGTCCCGCTACGGAGTGACCGCCAACGCCATCGCCCCCGTGGCCCGCACGCGGATGTCGGCCAACGTGCCCATGGAGCTGGGCGAGATGGGCGAGCCCGAGGACGTGGCGCCGCTCGTCGTGTACCTCCTGTCCGATCAGGCCCGCCACGTCACCGGCCAGGTGTACACGGCGGTGGGCGGCAAGATCGCGGTCTGGAACCAGCCCACCGAGGTCCGCGCCATGTACAAGGACGGGCGCTGGACACCCCAGGAGATCGAGGCGCGCCTCGACTCGACTGTGGGCCAGGAGCGCATGGCCCTGCTCGACCGCCTCGGGGCGATGCGCCGGGCGGCCGCGGCGGGGGAGAAGCCCAACGCCTAGCAGGGCGGGGCGCCGGTGAGCGTGCGCTTCAGCGCCGAGGACGAGTCCTTCCGGAAAGAGGTCCGGGCGTGGCTCGCCGACCACGTCGTCGGCGAGGTGGCGGCGCTCGGGGCCCGCGGGGGCCCGGGGTACGAGCACGAGGGCTTCGAGGTGAGGGCGGCGTGGGAGCGCACCCTGGGCCGGGCGGGATGGATCGGGCTCGGGTGGCCCCCTGAGCAGGGCGGGCGCGGGGCCAGCCTGGTGCAGCAGGTCATCTTCGAGGAGGAGTACCTGCGGGCGGGCGCGCCCGCCCGGGTGGGCATCGTGGGCGAGGGCCTCCTGGGCCCGACCCTGATCGCCTTCGGCACCCCCGAGCAGCAGGGGCGCTTCCTGCCTCCGATCCTCTCGGGCGAGGAGCTGTGGTGCCAGGGCTACTCGGAGCCGGACGCGGGCTCCGATCTGGCCAACGTCAAGACGAGGGCGTCGCTCGATGGAGACGAGTGGGTCATCCAGGGCCAGAAGGTCTGGACGTCTCTGGCCACATGGTCCGACTGGTGCTTCGTCGTGTGCCGGACCGACCCCACGGCCCCGAAGCACGGGGGGATCTCCTATCTCCTCTGCCCGATGCGCCAGCCCGGCGTCGACGTGCGGCCCATCGTCCAGCTCACCGGCACCTCGGAGTTCAACGAGGTGTTCTTCGACGGCGCCCGCACGGCGCGTGCCAACGTCGTCGGCGACGTCAACGGAGGTTGGCGGGTCGCCATGGGGACCCTCGGCTTCGAGCGGGGTGTCTCGACCATCGCCCGCCAGGTCGCCTTCGAGGGCGAGCTCGCCGCGGTGATCGACGCGGCGCGCGCCCGGGGTGTCACCGAAGATGCCGTCACCCGGCAGCGGCTGGCGCGGGCCTGGATCGGCCTGCGCGTCATGCGACTCAACTCCCTGCGCACGCTGGCGCTCTCGGTGCGGGGCACGGCCGGCGCCGAGGCGTCGATCGCCAAGCTCTACTGGGCCAGCTGGCACCGGGCGCTCGGGGAGCTGGCGATGGACGTGCTGGGGCCGGCGGCCGAAGTCGCGGGGGCGCTTCCGTACGAGCTCACCGACGCCCAGCGGAGCTTCTTGTTCAGCCGGGCCGACACCATCTACGGCGGCTCGAACCAGATCCAGCGCAACATCATCGGTGAGCGGGTGCTGGGGCTGCCCCCCGAGCCGAAGCCGGCCCGGGAGGCCGGCCCGAGTGGACAGCCGGCCCGGGAGGCCGGCCCGAGTGGACAGCCGGCCCGGGAGGCCGGCCCGAGTGGACAGCCGGAGGCGCGTAGATGAGCTCGTCGGAGCTGCCGGGAGTGCCGCCCTATCCCCAAGGACATCAGCTGCTCGAGGGGCGCACGGTGCTCGTCACGGCGGCGGCGGGGACCGGCATCGGTTTGGCCACCGCCCGGCGGTGCGCCGAGGAGGGTGCCTTCGTCGTCGTGAGCGACCGCCACGAGCGTCGGCTGCAGGAGGCGGCCGAGGAGCTCGAGCCGGTGATGGGCGCTCGACCCCCTGCCGTGGCCTGCGACGTCACCAGCGAGGCGGACGTGCAGCGGCTCTTCGAGACGGCAGTGGAGGCCGCGGGCCACCTCGACGTGCTGGTCAACAACGCCGGGCTCGGCGGCACCGCGAACGTGGTCGACATGACCGACGACCAGTGGGCGGCGGTGCTGGACGTGACGCTGAACGGGACCTTTCGCTGCACCCGTGCCGGCCTGCGCCACATGGTCGCGCGACGGTCGGGCGCCATCGTCAACAACGCCTCGGTCATCGGCTGGCGGGCCCAGGTGGGCCAGGCCCACTACGCGGCGGCCAAGGCCGGCGTCATGGCCCTCACGCGTTGCGCGGCGCTGGAGGCGGCGCCGGCCGGGGTGCGGGTCAACGCCGTGTCGCCGAGCCTGGCCACCCACCCGTTCCTCACCAAGGTGATGGCCGAGGAAGTGCTCGACGAGCTCACCACGCGGGAGGCCTACGGCCGGGGCGCCGAGCCGTGGGAGGTGGCCAATGTCATCGTCTTCCTGGCCAGCGACTACGCCGGGTACATGACCGGCGAGGTCGTGTCGGTGAGCAGCCAGCACCCCTGAGGAGCCGGCCGGCGGCGGGGTTGGGTCCTGCCGCGAGGGCGGCGAAGCGGCCCGCGATGCAGCCGGTGTAGCGTCCGGGACAGCTTCGGAGCATGGGAGGGCCTCGATGACCGGTGACCGGTTGAGCCCGATGGATGCGTCGTTCCTCCACATCGAGGACCGCGTCAGTCACATGCACATCGGGTCTATTGCCATCTTCGAAGCCCCCGAGCCTCCCTTCGGGGACGTCGTGGCGAGGATCGAGGGCAAGCTCCCCCTCGTCCCCCGCTACCGGCAGGTCGTCCGGGAGGTGCCGCTCGAGCTCGGACGTCCGGTGTGGGTCGACGATCCGGACTTCAACATCGACTACCACCTCCGCCACACGGCGCTGCCCGCGCCGGGCGGCGAGGAGGAGCTGCGCAGGCTGGTGGGGCGGGTGATGTCCCAGCAGCTCGACCGGACGAAGCCGCTGTGGGAGATCTGGGTCGTGCAGGGCCTGGAGGATGGCCGATGGGCCATGGTGGCCAAGACCCATCACGCCATGGTCGACGGCGTGTCGGGTACAGAGCTGCTGACGGTGGTCATGGACACGTCCCCCGAGGCGTCGCCGGCTGTCCCCGACGACTGGCACCCGTCGCCGCTTCCATCAGGAGCTCGGCTTGCGGCCGAGGCGGCCCTCGACCTCGCCGTGAGCCCCTACGAGCAGCTCCGGGCCGCCCGGGCCGCCACCCGCGTTCCGCGCCAGGCGCTGCACCAGCTGGGCGAGGTGGCGCGCGGCGTCTCGGCCATGGCCGGGCTGCTCCGTTCGAACCCGGTCTCGACGCTCAACGGCCCGATCGGGCCCCACCGCCGGTACGGGTGGGCGTCGACATCGGTCGAGGACGTCAAGGTTGTCCGCAAGGGTCTCGGAGGCACCTTCAACGACGTCGTCCTCGCCGCCATCTCGGATGGCTTCCGGGAGCTGCTGTTGTCGCGGGGTGAGCCCGTGGACCGGGAGGTCCGGACGTTGGTGCCGGTCTCGGTGCGACCTCGGGATGCAAGTGGCCTGGCGGTCGGCGACGCCACCTATGAGAACAAGGTGTCGGCGATCTTCGCCTCCCTACCCGTCGACATCGACGATCCCGTCGAGCGGCTGCACGCCATCACGGAGCAGATGCAGGGTCTGAAGGAGTCGAAGGAGGCGGTGGCCGGCGAGGCGCTCACGTCATTGACCGGGTTCGCGCCTCCGATGCTGCTCGCGCTCGGGATGCGGGTGGCGGGTCGTGTCAGCCAACGGAACATCAACACGGGGACCACCAACGTCCCGGGGCCGCAGTTTCCCCTCTATCTCGTGGGCAGGCGGATGCTCAAGGCCTACCCGTATGTTCCCCTCTTCGCCCAGGTTCGGATCGGGGTGGCCATCTTCTCCTATGACGGCCAGGTCAACTTCGGGGTGACGGGTGACTACGACAGCGCTCCGGACCTCGACGTGCTGTGTCGCGGGATCGAGGACGGGATGACCAGCCTGCTCGAGCTGAGCAGCTGATCGCCCGCGGGCTCAGGCCAGGCGGCGATCCGTCGCCCACTTCGTGAGCTGATGACGAGAGGAGAGCTGAAGCTTCCGAAGCACGGCGGAGACGTGGCTCTCCACCGTCTTGGTGGAGATCGACAGCTCCCTCGCCAGCTCCTTGTAGGTGTAGCCGCGGGCGATGAGGCGCAGGACCTCCCGCTCGCGCGCCGAGAGCTGGTCGAGCTCGGGATCGAACGACGCGGGCACCCCCTCGGCTGCGGGCATCGAGGCGAAGGCATCGAGCACGAACCCGGCCAGACGAGGCGAGAACACGGCGTCGCCGTCGGCTATGCGCCGGATGGCGGCGACCAGCTCGGGACCCGAGATCGTCTTGGTCACGTACCCCCTGGCGCCGGCGCGGATGACGGCGATGACGTCCTCGGGAGCGTCGGAGACGGAGAGGGCTAGGAAGCGTATCTCCGGGTGGGCGGGCTTCACCGCCTCGAGGACGGCCTGGCCCCCTCCGTCGGGGAAGTGCACGTCCAGCAGCACCACGTCGGGCGCACGCTCGAGGATGAGCTCGACGGCGGCACCCACCTCGTCGGCCTCGCCGACCACCTCGACCTCGTCGCCCAGCTCGGCGCGCACGCCGGAACGGAACAGGTGGTGGTCGTCGACCAGGAACACCCTCGGCCTGGTGCCCGGGCTCATCGGCGATCCACTCCGCGATCCACTCCGCGATCGACGCCGCGATCGCTGCCGCGCTCGAGCCGCCTCGGCATGGTGAGCTCTACCTCCGTGCCCGCCCCCGGTGTCGAGCGGACCGCGACGGTGCCGCCGTGGCGGGCCATCCTCGCCCGGATGGACTCGGCGATCCCCTGACGGTCGGCGGCGACGGCGCTCGGATCGAACCCCTGACCCCGATCGCGCACGAACAGGGTCACCCGGTCCGGCTCGACCTCGGCGAACAACGACACGACCGGCGCACCGGACCACTTGGCCGCGTTGACCGTGCCCTCCTTGCCCGCAGCGAGCAGGGCGCGGAGATCCTCGGCCATCGGGCAGTCGCCGACTGTCACGGCTTCCACGGCCACGCCGTGGGTGCTCTCCACCTCGTGCTCGATGAGCTGTATCCCGGCGGCCAGGCTCGACGCCTCCTCTTCCCCGAACGAGCCCGGCCGGCGCCCGTCGAACAGCCACGACCGAAGCTCGCGCTCCTGAGTCCTCGCCAGCTGCACGACGCGCTGCGGGTTGCCCGACGACTTCTGGATCAGGGCGAGCGTCTGCAGCACCGAGTCGTGGACGCGCGCTGCCATCTCCGTTCGCTCCTCGGCGCGCACGCGAGCCTGGCGCTCGTGGACCAGCTGGCGGGCCAGGCTCAACCACCAGGGTCCGAACAACACGACGAAGGCGCCGATCACGAGCAGGGTGCCGCCCGCCGGTCGCAGCAGGCTGGTGCTCGGGTGGCCGAGGACGATGACGAGGAGGCCGGCGCCGAGGAGCAGCACGCCGATGACGATCCTCAGCACCAACGAGAGGCGGGAGCGCCGCGGCTCGGTGCTGACCTGGAGCAGGGTCCCTGCCACCTGGCGCATCCAGGCGCTCTCGTCCTCCTCGGCGTTGCGCCAGATCAGCACCAGGCCGGCCAGGCTGACGTAGAACGGCCAGGCGACCGAGCTGGCGTAGCCGATGCGGAGCACCGCCACCACCAGCACGGTGAGGACCAGCAGGGGCACGAACGCCACGGCGAGGGCGATCCCGGCTCGATCGGACTTGGCCCTGCTGGCGATCGGTGCCGTCTCGCCCGCGACCGGGAGCACGAGCCACGCCACCACGTAGGCGGCGACGCCGATGCCGCTCGCCAGACCGAACAGCACCACGGCGATGCGGACCAGCGTGGCGTCGACGCCAAGGCGGGCGGCGATGCCACCGGCGACGCCGGCGATCAGCCGATCGTCCCTGCTCCGGCGGAGCGGCCCCCGCCCCCGCAGGTGACGCCGCCAGTGGCGGTGCATGGCCACCCCGCTGCGCCGCCAATGACGCGGGTCGTCCCATCCGAAGCGTCGCCAGGGCGGCCCCTCGCCGGCGGTTCGCCCCCATGGTGGGCAGGGCGGTGTCCGAGGCGGCGGCGGAGGTCGGGAGTCGGAGGGGTTGGCGATACACCGATCATCGCGCCCAACCGAGGGTCTGGCCATCGGGGAAAGCCCTGGTCGGTCGGGGTCCGTCTCGGGGTCCGATCCGGGTCATCCCCGATAGCGGCGACCACGCGCGTGGCCCATGATCGACCCCATGGAAGACGCGACACCTGACACCGCAACCGGAGAGAACCAGATCCTCCGACGTCCTCACGCCGGGAGGATGCTGGCGGGCGTGGCGGCCGGCATCGCCGAGCACCTCGACATCGACGTCACGCTCGTCCGCGTCGTCCTCGTCGTCCTCGCCTTCGCCGGGGGGTTCGCCGTCCCGCTGTATCTCGCGGCATGGCTCCTGATCCCCGATGAAGGCGCGGACGTGAGCGTCGCCGAGGACCTCATCGATCAATTCCGATATCGCTGACCGTGTGGCAGTGCCATCGAGAAAGGACAGACATGCAATCGCCATGGGAACCGCCTTGGCCGGGCGGCGCAGACACTGGGTCGGCCTCCCGGGCCGGCCGCCGCCGACCCCCCCGAGACACCGATGAGCGCCTGCGCATCTCGCACGCCGAGCGCAACGAGATCGCCGACACGCTCTCGAAGCACTACGCCGAAGGCCGGCTCGACAGCAACGAGTTCGAGGAGCGGGTCGGGCGGGTCATGAACGCCAAGACCCGAGGCGACGTGGCCGGTGTGCTCGATGACCTGCCCGGGCTGGGCTCGCCGGCCCCGCCGCCGCGCCGCCGCCGGCCGCCCGGACAGTGGCTCCTCGCCTTGCTGCTGGTGCTGTTCGTGGCCAGCTTCATCGCCGTCCCCCCCCACGTGCCGTGGCTGCTGGTCGGCATCGTCGCCCTGCTGTTCTGGCACCGGTGCCGAGGCCGCCGCTACTGGCGCCGCCGTGACCTGGCCTCACGCCCGTGGTGAGGGTCAGACCATCCTGAGGTTCACGGGCGCGCAACCGCCGCAAGTAACGCCGGCACAACCCCTGGACGAGCGGGCAGAGGCTCCCCTGGGTCAGGCCAGTCGCTCGATGATCGTGGTGTTGGCCTGACCGCCGCCCTCGCACATGGTCTGGAGCCCGTAGCGACCGCCCGTCCGCTCCAGCTCGCACAACAGAGTTGTCATGAGCCTGGTGCCGGTCGCGCCGAGCGGATGTCCGAGGGCGATGGCGCCGCCGTTGACGTTGACCTTGTCCAGGTCGGCTCCGGTCTCCTGCTGCCACGCCAGCACCACCGAGGCGAACGCCTCGTTGATCTCGATGAGATCGATGTCGCCCAGCGACAGGCCCGAGCGTTCGAGCGCGTAGGCCGTGGCGGGGATCGGCGCCGTCAGCATGTAGACCGGATCGGCCCCCCGGCAGCTGAGGTGGTGGACACGGGCCCTGGGCGTCAGCCCGTGGTCGCGCACGGCGCGCTCGGAGGCGACGAGCATGGCGCTGGCGGCGTCGGAGATCTGGCTCGACACCGCCGCGGTGAGGCGCCCGCCGTCGACCAGCGTGGGGAGCGAGGCCATCTTCTCGAGCGACGTGTCGCGCGGACCCTCGTCACGGCTGACACCGTCCAACGGCGCGATCTCCTGGTCGAAGCGGCCCTCGGCGCTGGCTTGGAGCGCCCGGCGATGGCTCTCGAGGGCGAACCGCTCCATGTCCTCGCGCGAGACGCCCCACTTGTCGGCGATCATCTCGGCCCCGCGGAACTGGGAGATCTCCTGGGTGCCGTAGCGGGCGACCCATCCAGACGAGCCGGAGAACGGGTCGGAGAAGCCGAGAGGCTCGGCGGCGGTGAGCGCGGAAGCGATGGGGATCATGCTCATGTTCTGCACGCCGCCGGCCACGACGAGGTCGTTGGTGCCGCTCATGACGGCCTGGGCGGCGAAATGCAGCGCCTGTTGGGACGAGCCGCATTGCCGGTCGATCGTCGTGCCCGGGACCTCCTCGGGCAGGCCCGCGGCCAGCCAGCAGGTGCGGGCGATGTCGCCGGCCTGGGGGCCGATGGTGTCGACACAGCCGAGCAGCACGTCCTCCACCGCCGCCGGGTCGACGTCGGTGCGCGCCACGAGTGCCCCGAGCACGTGGGCGCCGAGATCGGCGGGATGGACCGTGCTCAGGCCGCCGCCCCGCTTGCCGACGGGGGTCCGTACGGCGTCGACGATGTAGGCCTCGCTCACCGGGGTCTCCTCCTCATCTCACCACCACGACCGACGATCCGTGGCCGAACAGGCCCTGGTTGACGGTCACCCCCGCCCTGGCTCCCTCGACCTGACGACCGCCGGCCTCTCCCCGCAGCTGCCAGGTCAGCTCGCAGACCTGGGCGATGGCCTGGGCGGGGATGGCCTCGCCGAAGCAGGCCAGGCCGCCGCTCGGGTTCACCGGGATGCGGCCGCCCAGGGTGGTGTCACCGTCGTTGAGGAGCCGCTCGGCCTCTCCTTGCTTGCACAGGCCGATGTTCTCGTACCAGTCGAGCTCCAGCGCGGTCGACAGGTCGTAGACCTCGGCCAGGTCGAGATCGTCGGGGCCCAACCCCGCTTCCTCGTAGGCGGCGTGGGTGATCGAGTCGCGGAAGGGCAGATCCGGGGGAGCCACACCAGATGCCGAGTCGGTGGCGAAGTTGGGCATCTCGATCACCGTGTTCGGGTACCGAGGAGTCACGGTGGAGACGGCCGCGACCTTCACCGCCCGGCGCCGCTGGCGTCGGGCGAAATCCACGCTCGACAGCACGACGGCCGCGGCCCCGTCGCTCGTGGCGCAGATGTCGAGCAGCCGCAGCGGGCTGGCGACCACCGGCGAGGCGAGCACCTCGTCCTCGCCCACCTCCTTGTGGTAGCGGGCGTTCGGGTTGGCCGCGCCGTGACGGCTGTTCTTGACCTTGACCCTGGCGAAATCCCGCTCGGTGGCGCCGTAGAGCTCCATCCGGCGGCGGGCGTACAGGCCGAAGTAGGTGGGGTTCGTCGCGCCGAGCAGGCGGAAGCGGAGCCAGTCGGGATCGTCCGGTCGGTCGCCTCCGACCGGGGCGAAGAACCCCCTGGGCGTGGTATCGGCACCGATGACGAGGGCGACGTCGCACAGGCCGGCCAGGATCCTCGCCCGGGCGATGTCGATAGCGGTCGCCCCCGATGCGCAGGCCGAGTAGCAGCTCGACACCCGCGCGCCCGACCATCCCAGCGCCTGGGCGAAGGTCGCCCCCGCCACGTAGCCCGGATAGCCGTTACGGATCGTGTCGGCACCGGCCACGTACTGGATCTCGGGCCACTGCAGGCCGGCATCGCCCAGCGCGGCACGGGCGGCGCTCACGCCGTACTCGACGAAGCTACGGCCCCACTTCCCCCACGGGTGCATGCCCACGCCCAGGATGGCTACCTGTCGGTTCGCGTCAGACACCCGTCGGCCTCCACTTCCATACCAGGTACTCGTGCTCGTCGTCCTCGTAGAGCGTCCCGAGCGCCAACTCCATCTCGGAGCCCACGCCGAGCGCGGCCACGTCGGCGCCCGGCACGAGCTGGCCCAGCACGACCATGCGCTCGTCGGCGAGCTCGACGGCGGCGATGGCGTAGGGCTCGAACGGGTCGGAGGCGACGTAGGGAGGCGGCGGCTGGTACCGGTTGTCGGTGAACGACCAGACGCGGCCGGTGCGGCTCAGCGGTACCTCCTCCAGCTCGCCGTAGCCGCAGCTGGGGTTGCGGCAGGCCGGGGTCTTCGGGAAGAAGCGGGCGCCGCACGACACGCAACGGCTGCCGAGGAGCTGTGGCCGCTCCTCGTCCAGGGTGAACCACCCCTCGATCACCGGCACCCGTGTCTTGTCGTTACCCATGGCCGCCGGGCACCTCCACGGTGTCGGTGTCGCGCCCCGAGCGCAGCAGCGTTCCCGGGCGCTGGTCACCGAGGCCGTCAGGGCCCAGGATCTCGGTACCGTTCACCAGCACGTGCTCGATGCCGTCAGCCTCGGCGTAGAGCCGGCCGGCGCCCCTCGGCAGGTCGAACCGGGTGGCCACCGGCCGCGGCGCGACACGATCCTCGTCGAACACGACGATGTCGCCGTGACAGCCCTCGGCGATACGACCCCGGTCCCTGATGCCGTAGAGACGGGCGGGCACGTCGGTGATCATGTGGACGGCCTCCTCCAGGGGAAGGAGCTGACGGTCACGGACGGACGGCCCGATGAGCGAGGTCGTGTAGATGAAGGTGGCCAACATGTCGAGGTGGGCTCCGGCGTCGGACGCGCCGATGACGACTCTGGGGTCCCGCCAGAGGTCGGCGCGCAGGCGCCAGCTCTCGGGGTCGTCGCCGCGCGCGGGCAGAAGGAGACCCGTGCGCAGCTCGTCGGCCACGACGATGTCGACGAGCGTGTCGAAGGGATCCTCACCACGTTCGGCGGCGATGTCCCCCACGAGCCGGCCCGACAGGCCGTCGTTGTCGGGCGAGAAGGTCTCGGCGATGCGCATGGTCTTCCAGTTGGCCAACGCACGCAGCATTCCGGCGTCAGAAGAGGCGGCTCCCTCCCGGAGGCGGCGACGCTCCTCGGGGTCGCTGAGCGCCTTCATCCTCTCGGCCGGCGGCAGGCTCATGGTCGACGACCAGCCTGGCAGGGCATCGAGGATGAAGCCGGAGAGGAAGGTGAGACGCACGTCGACCGGGTCGGCCACGGCCAGGGCGATGACCCTGGCTCCCCGCTCGGCGGCGTAGTCCGACGCCCGCAGCTGGTTGGCGGCGCCCTCGGGGTTCTGGGACGTGACGGCGAGAAGGTTCCAGTTGAGGGGGCGGTTGGCGGCGAGCGAGAGGGAGGCCATGAGGTCCATGTGCTCGTCCTCGAAGGCCCCGACCGTCGGGATGAACTCGAGCGTGGTGCCGGGATGGTCGCGCACCGCAGCTGCGAGGGCGACGAGCTCCTCGGTCGTCGCCGACCGGGAGGGTACGGGCTTGCCGTCTCCGTCGTTGTGGGTCGGAGCGCGCGACGACGAGAACCCAAGGCCGCCGGCGGCGAGCGATTCGTGGAGGACGCGCACCATGGCCGCCAGCTGCTCCTCGGACGCCTCCGAGCCGACGGCCGCCTCGCCCATCACCGAACGGCGCACGGCCGAGTGCCCGACGAGGAAGCCGGCGTTCACCATCAGCCCGCCGTCCAGCCGATCCAGCCAGTCGCCGTACGAGCGCCAGTCCCAGTCGAGCCCGGCCTCGAGGGCCTCGATGGGCATGCCCTCGACCTTCGCCAGCATGCGCCTGACGTAGTCGGCGTGCTCGGGGGCCAGCGGGGCGATGCTGAAGCCGCAGTTGCCACCGACGACCGTGGTCACCCCGTGGTACGGCGACGGGCTGGCGCTGGGGTCCCAGAAGAGCTGGGCGTCGTAGTGGGTGTGGATGTCGATGAACCCCGGCGCCACGACCAGCCCGGTGGCGTCGACGGTCCGCCGGGCCGTCTCGTCCACCTTGCCCACGGCGGTGATCCTGCCGTCACTGATGCCCACGTCGGCCCGCTGCCGGGGCGAGCCGGTGCCGTCGACCACGCTGGCGCCGGCGATCTTGCAGTC
>CAVQWQ010000038.1:0-105188 GCA_963717645.1 uncultured Actinomycetes bacterium
CCCCAGCCCGCCGGTACGACCGCCCAGAAGCTCACGACGCGGTACAGGAGCACGCCGGCCAAGGCGCTGTCCGCTGGCATGCCGTAGGCGACGAGGAGGAAAGAGAGGCCGCCTTCCACCACGCCGAGGCCTCCGGGGACGACCGGGCACCAAGCAGCCAGCTGAGCCAGGCCATAGGCGACGAGCACGCCCCGCCATGGCACCGATGCACCCGTCGCCCAGAGACACGCCACCAGGCAGGCGAAGTCACAGAGCCAGTTGAGAACGGCAAGTGCACCAGTGCGGATCCACCCACGCAGGTCGAGCCCGACCGCACGGACCCGAGTCCCCAGCTCCGTGACGGCATGAACGATGTGGCCCGCGGGAGGGACATGAATGGCGACGGTCGCCACCAATGTCTGGCCAAGTGAACGCGCTCGGTCGGAGCGGCGACCCACCAGCACCCCTCCCGCAGCCACGAGAGGAATGGCAGCCAGGGCGGCCATCAGCGTCCGGAAGTCGGCCAGCGGTCCGCGGTCGCCGGCGATCTCGACTCCGGCCGCCACGACGAGGAACAGAGCGAAGCTCCCCAGGGCTCCGGCAACGAGCACCACCCAACCGGCGAGCAGTCGGTCGGCGCCCCTCCGCCGCAGCCGGCGGAAGACCCAGGGGGCGCCCCATGCCACTCCGCCGGGGAGCGTGCGGGCCAGGGCGTCGCCAGCGAGGGTGATCGCCGTCATCGACCCGAGACCGATATCGACGTCGCCGGCGCGGAGCAGACGCTGCTGAATCCGGGCGAAGACGACCATCGATGCCGCCTCGAGGGTCAGGGCTGCCATCAGCCACTGCCAGCGGGGGTGCGCGAGAAGATGACCTGCGGCACCGAGGTCGTTGCTACGGCTGATTCCGGCGAGGGCGGCGAGCCCGAGCAGGACCAGGATCGCGGTCCGCCGCAACCACCGGGTCCACAGCTGGCCCCTCGGGAGCGGGAGGCTGACGGGCCTAGCCATTGCGTCGCAGGGCGTGGCGCAGCCCCGCTGGGCAGTAGCTGCGGGCCACGGCGGTAAGGCCACCGGGGAGGTGGCGACGGGAGGGGACGACGAGCCAGCGCTGCTCCCAGGTGGGTGCGAACTTGTCCTTGTACCGGCGCAGCGAGACGCTCGGATAGATCTTCTCTGCCAGCCTTCCTCTCGCGTACGGCACGCACGCCAGGCTGGCCCTCTCCACCCCGTCCGCAGCGAAGCCGAGCAGGCTCTCGGCGATGAGCGCGTCCATCGTCGGGTTCGGTGCGTCCGGCACCCGGCGCATGAGGTCGAGCACTCGGCCTCGTCCCGCGCCATACCGGTGCCAGGTCACGAAGCCCACCACCCGGCCGGAGCGATCGACCGCCACCCGGCAGTCGGTCCGGCCGACCTGCTCGGCATCGAAACGCCCGAGGGTGAACCCCATCTCCCCGCAACGCTTGGTGGCCAGCCACGCCGCCGATACCGCGGCGACGCCTTCGGCTAGCTCGGGAGACCAGGGAACGACCGAGATGCCGGCCCGGCGGGCCGCGCTCACGCTGTGGCGGACGCTGGCCATCCGCTTGCCCTTCAGCGAGAAGTTGGTCAGGTCGATCACGGCATCCTCGGCGACCGGAATGGCGTGCATCCCGCGCTGTCGGTAGGGCGCAGGATCGGCCACGCAGGCAAAGACTGGGCGGAGCCGGTCCTCGTTCAACCGATCGAGCAGATGTTCGAGACTCTCCGGTGCTTGCTCCTCGGGGGCCGCCACGTCGGTGGCGAGCACCGCCCACCGCCCTCGCCGCAGGTAGCCGGCGGCACCGGCCCCCAGCCGGACCACCGTCCGGTCCTTGCCCACCAGGAAGGGACTGGCAGAGCTGTGACCCCAGCGAGCCACCGCCGCCTCGGCC
Organism: uncultured Actinomycetes bacterium; assembly: GCA_963717645.1. GTDB lineage: Bacteria > Actinomycetota > Acidimicrobiia > Acidimicrobiales > AC-9 > AC-9. The sequence goes on from CAVQWQ010000038.1 coordinate 1,892, forward strand.
AGCGCCGCCACCGGAGGCAGGCTGGAGGGCGACGCTTCCGTGGGCTCCTGTCGAGGAGCCACGCCCGACCACTGAGCGAGAGGCTCGTCGGGGACCACTCCGAGGGTCGTCGCCTCGGATGCCCTCGACTCGAGCTCGTCACTGGTGCCTCCCTGGTCTTCGTCCGCACCTCTTTGGCTCGGGAGCACCAACGCCGTCTGCATGACCCACCGTTCCTTTCCTCGTCTGCCCGACTCGGCTGGTCCACGTCTCCTTGCGTGAAGACCTGTTGCCCATGCTGAGGATCACCCCTGGGGGTTCGCTGGGCGTTCGGTGGGCGTTCGCTGGCGCCAGGCCGAGGCCCTCAGGGCCTTCGGGCGCGTTCGTCAGTTGCTCGGCGAGGAGCTCGGTATCGAGCCGAGCGCTTCGCTGCGGGCGCTCGAAGAGGACATCCTTGGCAAAAGCCCCACCTGGACTGGGTGCCGCCGGCGGAGGATGAACAGAGCCCAATCCGTCGGGCAAGCGACGATCGTTTCTGTCGAGGGGAGCATCAACGCGCGGCTTGGGTCCGTCGGATAGCCTGCCGCGGTTGGCGATGGCTGGGTGACGGCTTGGCATCGGCGGTGGGCCGCGCGGAGAGAGTGGACACAGTGAAGCCAGTGGGTGTCGTTCCCTAGGGCAAGAGGGGCTCCCGCTGTCCAGGCTCCTACAGTGACTGACCCGGACTCGGCGGTGGTGTCCTGGGGGAGAGGGGAAGGGTCGTGGCAAGGCTGATCCGGTGGTGGAGGCCGGCAATCGGAGCCTTGACGCTCGTGGTGGCGGCTGCCGCCTGTGGGGGCTCCTCCTCTAGCAGCAGCACCGGGTCTGGCGGGCAGCTGTCCATCGTCTCGATCGGTGACTCGCTCGCCTCTGGCGAGGGGATCGCCTACGGCTACACCTACGACAACGCGCCGCCAACGCCCCACTGGGTGGGTGGCACGCCCAACCCGACCTGGGCCGGTCCCTACCAGCAGTGTCACCAGACGACTGCCGCCTACGGTGCCGTCGTCGCCCAGGCCCGCAAGGCGCGGTTCACCAATCTGGCCTGCACGGGCTCGACCTATGTCGATGGGATCACAGGGCCGTGGAGCTTCCCCCCGAGCCCCCCGGCCCCCGCCCAGTTCGGCGACTGGGCCACAAGGGCGAACCTCAACCCCGTCTACGACCAGGCCGCTCCTGACGTCGTGCTCGTCACCTTCGGGGCGGACGACGTGAAGTTCAAGGACCTGCTCGTGTCGTGCGTGGTCGCTGCCATCACCGATCCCAACGTCTGCACCCAGCAGGATCCGGGTCCGACCGCCAAGACCTCGGTACTCGACCAGCTTCCGAACCTGGCACAGCGCTACCGTTCCCTGGTCGCCGCCATCCAGGCCAGGGGACAGGCTGCCCATCCCTCGAAGGTCCCCTTCATCGTCTTCACCGGGTACCCGAACCCGCTGCCGGCGCCAAACGCCGACATCTCGTTCACCGCCTGTCCGGACGCGGCTCACCTTGGTGCCCCGCAGATCGCCTTCCTCTCGTCGCTCCTCCAGCGCCAACTCCAGACCCTCCAGGGCGCGGTCGGTGGCATGAAGGGGGTCGCGGTGGCAGACGTCACCGGCGTGCTGGCCGGTCATCAGTGGTGCACCTCCGACCCTTGGGCCTACGGCGCGTCCGTCCTCGCTCTCAACCCCCAGAGCGGGGCGCCGGTCCACCCGACGGCGCAGGGCCAGCAGGCCGTCGCCCAGGTCGTGTTGAAGGCCATCCCCTCCAAACCGACTGGCGCGTAGCGCCCGTGCGACCGCTTGCCGCGGCCCTCGTCCTCGGTGTCGGGCGCAGCCGGTCTCAGGTCCCCGCCGTCGCCTCAGCGTGAACGCGCCCTATCATCCCGGTCAACAGCCGGTGATACCGCGGCACCCCAGCAGTGACGACGGAGGGGCGGTGTGGGATGCGATTGAGGCTCATGATCGGCCTGGTGGCGGCCATCGCCGGACTGGCCGCCTGCGGCTCCTCGGGCTCGTCCAGCTCGTCGACGACCTCATCGCCGTCGACGCCGACCACCTACTACGTGTCCCTCGGGGACTCCCTGGCCCAGGGCGTGCAGCCCGACCAGTCGGGCAAGAGCCTGCCCACCAACCAGGGCTACGCGGACGACCTCTACAACTCGGTCCGCCCCAGCCGGCCCGGCTTGAGACTGGTGAAGTTCGGATGCCCGGGTGAGACCACCGAGACCTTCACACAGGGCGGGATCTGCAAGTACCCCGACAAAGACCAGCTCGCCGAGGCCACTTCCTTCCTCCGGGCCCACCAGGGATCGGTCGCCTTTCTCACCATCGACATGGGCGCCAACGACGTCGACAGCTGCGCGCCAGGCGGCAACGTCGACGTCAACTGCGTGCTCAACGGCTTCTCCCGCATCAAGGCGCAGCTTCCCCCGATCCTCCAGCAGCTGCGGACCGCAGGCGGGCCACAGCTGCGGATCGTGGGCATGAACCTCTACGACCCGTTCCTCGCCTTCGAGCTCAACGGAGCCTCGGGCCAGAGCGTGGGCAACCTCTCGCTGGGGTTCGCCGGACAGCTGAACGCCGCCTTCGCCTCGATCTACCAGGCTGCTGGTGACCCGATGGCCGACGTCGCCGCCGCCTTCGCCACGAACGACACCACGCCGACCACCCTCGCCGGCCACGGCACGGTACCGACCAACGTCGCCAGGATCTGCCAGTGGACCTGGATGTGCGCAGCAAAGCCAGTCGGCCCCAACATCCACGCCAACGCGGCGGGCTATCAGGCGATCGCAGGAGCTTTCAGGCCCCTGGTCTGAGGCTCTCACAGGCCCCGTGCGGCTCGACCTGGCCGTGAAGGTGGTGGCCTCACGGCGTGAATGCCCGCCGCCTGACGCTGTTGGTGGTGCTCGACGACCTTGCCCAGGTCTTCGGCCCCGGCGCGCTCTTAGGGCGACGGCGCCGAACTCGCCGGCAACGGAAAGCCCACCGCCTGGGCCCAGGCCGGATTGATGAGATAGTTGCCAGACGAGTCGATGTCGAGGACGACGACGGGGCTGTTGACTCGGTTCCCCGTGTTGGGCTCGATGCTGATTGTTCCGGTGATCCCCTGGTAGTTCGTGGTGTGGTCCAGACGAGACTGAACGGCAGCCTCGTTCCAACCTCCGGTGTCCCGGACCGCTTGGGCCAGCAGCCTCACCGAGTCGTAGGTGAAGGTTCCCCAAGTCCCTGGAGTGGTGTGGAATGCGCTCTCGTAGTCGGTCACGTACTGGCTGGCACCGGCGAACTGCTGGGCCGGCGGCACGCCGCTGTTGAGACAGCGCTGGGCCACGGGAACCGTCGCTGCGCTCACGAAGTCGGGACCCTGGGCGGCGAGATCGACGAAGCAGCCGCCCCCGACGTTGCTCTGAGACGCTTGGCGAGCCACCAGCCCTGCTTCGGTGCCGTATGCGGCGATGTAGAGGAGGTCCGGATGGGCGGCGGCCGCTGCCGATACCGCCGCCGAGAAGTCGGTCTGACCTTCGGTGATCGCCTGGAACGTCACCGGGGCATGACCGCCCGCGGCCAACAGGTCTCGGAGCTGGCCGGCGATTCCTGCCGTGTAGGTCGAGGTGTCGTAGACGATGGCCACCTTCGTCGCATGGAGCACTTGGGTGATCTCTGCGGCCTCGACCGGCGCGACCTGGACATCCATCGGCTGGGTGGTGACGCCGTAGCCCTGGGTGGCGCGAGCGCTCGTCAGCCGGACGATGGAGAGACCGGCCGATCGGTAGATCGGGAGGTTCTTCACTCCCACTGACGAGTTGAACGGCCCGACGACACCGAAGGCGTGCTGGGCCACCACGTTCTTGGCGGTGGTGACCCCGGTGGCAGCCGACGCCTTGTCATCGGCCTGGACCAACCGGAGCTTCACCCCACCCGTCCCCCCGGCGCTGTTCAGCTGATCGACGGCGAGCTGGGCTCCTCGGACCATGTCTGTCCCCGTGGACGACTGCGAACCGCTGATCGGACCCTCGACGGCAATCGTTCCTGCTGTGGGCGATGCCGTCGTGGAGCTCGACGACGAACAGCTTGACGCCGCGACTGCCGTCACGGCCAGTGCCGAGACAACGGCGGCAACCCGAACACGGCTGACCTTGAGACTCGAGCCGCCAACCCCACCCACGACGCCATGGTGTCAGCCGGCAACGGCCCTGTCGAGCCTTGGATCGCGAACCTCCTTCTGTCGGGCATCCGCTTGGCTGCCGCCGGCGCTACTAGCACTACGTAGACCGACCTGGCGGTAATTACGTAGCAAGGTCACTGCGATATCCGGGCAAAGCTCATGTAACTAAGTGACTATTAATCACTAATTGCCGGCTTTCGATTGACGGTCCCAACAGATGGGAGTACCAACATCTATTGGAGGTGTCTCACGACGTGGCTTACGGGGGGGACCCTCTTACGACACATTTGGGCTCGCTCGGTCGCGGCTTGCTCCGGGACCGGGCGCTCGTGGGCTGGACAGGTCGGCGAGTCGGGCCCGTTGCCTCAGGAGGGTATGAAACGATGAAGATCAGGACGACGTTGCTACTCGGCGCTGGCGCTGTGTCAGGCCTCGTGATGGCGGCCGCGGTTCCGGCCGGAGCCGCTTCGGCTGCTCCGACACCGGTGGGCGGCGGGTGCACGGGGACCCTGTACGGCGTCAATGGTCAACTGACCGAAGGACCCGACGCCGCTCCACTGCCCGACGGAGGTCAGCTCGGCCTGTTCGGCCAGCTCTGCGTCGGAGACAACCATGGCAATGGTCAAGCTTCCCCGGTCACTGGTTCCGTCGGTGTCGCTGAGGTAACGGTTCCGGACCAGAGGGCTTCCCTGGCCCTCATGCGCAATCCCGGTATCCCCGTCAAGGGCGTGGCCGTCGGTCAGAACATCAGGTTCGACGGCCGCACGAGCCTCGACCTGGCGCGTGCGACCAACGCGGCGACCCTCGGAGCCCCCGCACCTGCTCGTCGGATCGACGTCTTCATCCGTGCCGCCGGCTCTCAGCTCACTGCGGTGCCGTTCAACACCGCCATTCGGTTCGCCCCGGACTACCGAGGGACATTTGCCGGACCTCGGCAGCAGGACTCCGGCACGTTCGTCGCATCCCCAGACTTCCTGAAGGCGAACTAGCGCACCGCTGTTTCCGCACAGTCTCCGTTCACGGCGCGATCCGGGCTTGGTTACGACCTCGCCCGGATTTCGTCGTCCATGGCCACCGTTGGCAGCGAGCCGCCCCATCCGCGTTCTAGATGGGATTAGGTGACAAACGTCCCGAAATGAGGGCCCACCTTTTTGCAAAAGATCAGTAGTTCTACGGATGTGCTTGGCGATCGGGCTCCGTACGGTCATGGAGGGGGTGGTGTTCTTGGGCGTCGTTGCCCTCCTCCAATGGGCGAGAAGGCTGGTGACCGTGGCGGCGAGGGCTGTCGGCCCTCGGCGAGCGTTGCTCGGCATCGGCTTCTTCGGGATCGCGATGGGGGCGACGGCGTGTAGCGGCGGAGGCGCACCACCTCCGGTCGCCTGTGGAACCGGGACCCCAAGCGGAAGCCTCACCGACATTCCCCCCAACTTCACCGTCGGTACGGGGACGACCTCCACGACGATCGCTTTCAAGTCGTCCACCTGTCCGTCGGTCGTCGGGCAGCAGGTCACGTTCACCGTCACTTTGACGCCCGACCCCACCGCGAACGTTGCTCCCACCGGCATGGTGGCCGTCGGGGTGAACAACGGTCAAGGTAACGTGCCCTTCACAGGGTGCGACAGCCTTCCTCTCACAGCGGCGACCGACGGCACGAACAACTTCACGACCACGTGTACGACGGCATTCACGACTGCTGACAGCGGCATCAACGTCGCCGCCGGCTACTCAGGAGACGGAGTCTTCGCGCCCAATGGGGCAACCCTGGTCCAGACGGTGAACAAGGCGTCAACCACGACGGCTGTCTCTTCCTCGTCACCCGACCCGTCGGTCTTCGGCGAGCCGCTGTCCTTCACCGCTGCCGTGACCACCAACTCGCCTGGCGCCGGCACCCCGACCGGCACGGTGTCCTTCTCCGATAACAATGGCAATCCGGTCACCTGTACCGGCGGTCCCCCGGCCCTGGACAGCAACGGCACAGCCAGCTGCACCACGTCCACGCTCCCGGCGGGGACCACCGCGGTCACCGGCAGCTACCAGGCCGACGCCAACTTCGCCGGTAGCACGTCGGCCGCCCTCCCACGGGAGGTGAACAAGGCGTCCACCGCGACGGTCGTCTCTTCCTCGTCGCTCAGCCCGTCGGTCTTCGGCCAGCCAGTCACGTTCACGACGACCGTGGCGGCCGTCGCTCCGGGCGCCGGCACCCCGACCGGCACGGTGACCTTCTCCGACAGCAACGGCGATCTGGTTACCTGCACGGACGGTCCTCCTGCGCTGGACAGCAACGGAACGACCACCTGCACCACCTCCACGCTGCCGGCGGGGGCTCCCTCGATCACCGCGAGCTACCAGGGCGACGCCAACTTCCTCGGCGGCACGTCGGCCGCCTTTGCTCAGAACGTCAACCAAGCGTCGACCACGACGGTCGTCTCTTCCTCGTCGCTCAGCCCGTCGGCCTTCGGCCAGCCAGTCACGTTCACGACGACCGTGGCGGCCGTCGCTCCGGGCGCCGGCACCCCGACCGGCACGGTGGCCTTCTCCGATGGCGCCAACCCCGTCGCCTGCACTGGCGGTCCCCCGGCACTGGACAGCAACGGCATCGCCACCTGCACCACTTCCGCCCTGCCGGCGGGTGCGCCCTCGGTTACCGCCACCTATCAGGGCGATACCAACTTCAGCGCTACGAGCACGTCGGCTGCCTTCTCCCAGACGGTGACCCAGGCCTCGACCACCACCGCGCTGTCCTCGTCGGCCAATCCCTCGGTCTTCGGCCAACCAGTGACCGTCACCGCCACGGTGGCGCCCGTCGCCCCGGGGGCGGGCACCCCGACCGGTAACGTCGTCTTCACCGTCGACGGTGCAGCCCAGCCCGCCGCAGCCCTCTCCGGCGGCCAGGCGACGTTCACGACCGCGGCACCGCCGTCGCTCGGCGGTCATACGGTCACCGCCACCTATGGAGGCGACACCAACTTCAGCGCCTCGCCGCCCTCGGACACCTTCTCCCAGACGGTGAACCAGGCCTCGACCACCACCGCGCTGTCCTCGTCGGCCAACCCCTCGGTCTTCGGCCAACCAGTGACCGTCACCGCCACGGTGGTGCCCGTCGCCCCGGGGGCGGGCACCCCGACCGGTAACGTCGTCTTCACCGTCGACGGTGCAGCCCAGCCCGCCGCAGCGCTCTCCGGCGGCCAGGCGACGTTCACGACCGCGGCACCGCCGTCGCTCGGCGCTCATACGATCACCGCCACCTACGGAGGCGACACCAACTTCAGCGCCTCGCCGCCCTCGGACACCTTCTCCCAGACGGTGAACCAGGCCTCGACCACCACCGCGCTGTCCCCACTCGATCACCGCGACCTACGGAGGCGACACCAACTTCACCGCCTCGCCGCCCTCGGACACCCTCACCCAGACGGTGAGCCAGGCCTCGACCACCACGACGCTGTCTTCGTCGGCCAACCCCTCGGTCTTCGGCCAGGGCGTGAGTTTCAGGGCGAGCGTCGCTCCCGCCACCGCCGGGGGCACGGTGATCTTCAACATCGACGGCACACCGGGACAGCCAGTGACCCTTGATAACGGCACGGCCACCTCGCCGGTGGCCGCGAACCTGGGTGTGGGTCCCCACTCGATCACCGCCACCTATCAAGGCAATGGCAACTTCGCCGCCTCGGCCACGACGAGCCCCCTGATCCAAACGGTGAACAGAGCTCTTACCAGCACGGTTCTCTCGTCGTCGAACAATCGCTCGCCCTTCGGTCAGGCCGTGACCTTCACCGCAAGAGTGTCGGGGACCGTACCCGGCGCCGGCATCCCGACGGGAGCGGTCGACTTCTCGGACAACGCCGCGCCGCTCGGCTCCGGGACGCTCAGTCAAGTCAACGGAGCGATCTCGGCGACCCTGACGACGTCGTCGCTGACATCGGGTACCCATACGGTCACAGCGTCCTACCGAGGTGACGCGCACTTCTCCCCGAGCACGGGTCAGATGACGCAGACCGTGACCTGCACCGTCATCAGCGGGACCCGTCAAGGACCGTTGACCCTCACCGGGTCCACCTGTTTGCAGGGTGCGACGGTGAATGGCGCGGTCACCGTGGCTGCTGGTGGCTCCCTGGCTGCCGACCATTCGCTTCTCAACGGCAACGTCACGTCGAACGGAGCTACGGCGATCCGGCTCTGCACGAGCTCCTTCAATGGCTCGGTCAGTCTGACCAAGACCACGGGTTTCGTGCTCATCGGCGACGGCGCAGATAGTGATGACGTGGGAGCGGTCCCGTGTGGCGGCAACACGATCAACGGGGCGGTGAGCGTCGTCAATAGCTCGGGTTCCGTGGAGCTGGGAGGCAACAGCGTGAGCGGGGCCGTCAGCCTGAGTGGCGGGACCGGCCCGGCTGCCGAGCTCGAGCGCAACCACGTGACCGGCGCGCTGACGTGCACAGGCAATGTACCGCCGCCCACCGACGATGCCCAAGCCAACGTGGCCGGGACGAGAGCAGGTCAGTGCGGCGCACCCGGCTTCTGACCGGAGACCTCCCGGGCGGCCTCGCCGGAGTCCCGACCCCGCCGTTTCCGACCAAGCTCGCCGATCAGGGGCCAATCGCCCAAACTTCGCGAACGGGTTACGACGAACAGACGCATGTTTCGCGGGTTGTGGCGTGGCGACGTCGATGGAGACAGCATGGAGCCCCGAGGTTCTGGTTCGGCGAGAAGGAGGCCAGCGGTGACCGGCAATGTTCAGCGCATAAGCACTGCGGCCCAAGTGGAGGACGAGGCTCTGCGGGTTGCTGAGCAATCACACGAGGAGGCGCTCAGGGCGGCGACTGAGGTGGCCGACATCGAGCTGAAGCGGGCTGAGGCCATACGTGCTGCGACCGTCGCCCGAGCGGAGGCCCTCCGGACGGCCACCGTCACCCGCGCACGGGATCTCCAGAACGCCTCCACCCATTACGACGATGGGTTACGGGCCGCCGAGGAACGCCGGGCTGAGGCCCTGCATGCCGCCGAGACCGGCTATGGGGGCGCACTGAGGACAGCCAACAAGGCGGCGGCAGACGCGGTCGAGGTGGCCTATTCCGAGGAGATGGCGGCCGCCCAGGCAGCCCACGAAGAAGCCTTGCGGGCGGCAGAGGCGGCCGCTCAGAGCGCCGTGGAGAGAGCCGAGGCGATTCGGCTGGCGGGCACCTCTCGCGCCGAGAGCATTCGCGAAGCGGGGCTGACCCGAGCTGAGGCCCTTCGCGAGGCACAGGGGGGCTACGAGCTGGCTGTGGGGGAGGTGGGTCACACGAGGGCCGAGGACGTGCGCCGGGCCGGGAACCAGTACGACGAGGCCCTCCGGAATGCCACGTTGAGCTATGAGGCGGTGCTGCGGGCAGCTTCGGAGGGAACCGAGGCCGGCGCAGAGTCCTTAGACGAGGATGACACTCAGTCCGAGGAGCACGAACCAGGGTCGCTGGACCAGGGAGCGGGCACTTTCTCTGCCGAAGACGAACCACAGCAGGGCGAACGCGTCACGGAGACAGGACCGGCTGCCGTCGAGCCGTTCGACCAAGAAGCGGGTTCCACTTCCGACAGAGACGAAGACGTGCACCCCGGGTCATCGGGCTTGCTTGGCCGGGTGCCCGGTAAGCACGCCAAGCGCTAGATACCTCCCCGCCGAGGTTGCATTGCGCCGCCGCACACACTTCAGGGCCGGCATACGGCTCCAAGCGCGACATATCGACCGAGGGCCTCGGTGATCGTCTAGCTCGTCGCCTCAGGCGAAGTCGTCCGAGCTCAGAGCAGCCTCGAGTTGGCCGCCCTGAGACCTCAGCTCAGACCGAGACGAGCGGGCGATCCGTCTCCTGGGGTTCCTCGGGGATGCTGACCTTGGCCGGCTCGTCCACCAGCTCGGGGAAGCATCCGAGGTCGAACTCCTTGACGAACCGGCGCAGCGGGTCGGGCAGTCGGACCGCCCTGCGGTCCACCACGCGCGGCCGCGTGCTCCAGCCTTCGACGAGCGTGGCGGCCACCGTGCGACGCCGGCTTGCTGGACCTTCGCCCAGCCACGCCGAGGTCTCGGAGAACCGGAGGCCGAGCGCCCTGGCCAGCACGCACTGCGACTGGCTTCTGCGCTTGCCCCTGGGAAGCTCATCCAGGGGCCCGGCACCCAGCGCTCGTCGGCCCGTGTTCACCATCTCCAGCACCTGTTCCAGGTCGGTCATGGCTCCCTCCGCTGAGCGGGTCTTGGGTGACACCAGTGCCATACCCTGCCACCAGCGCAATCACTACTCGAAACCGGGGCTCGGCTCAAGAGGTAAGGCCCAGCGGCCCCTTGGGCTCAGCTGTCCGAGCCCTCCGACGCCATGTGCACCTGGACCGACGCGGGCTCACCCTCGGCGATCTCGAGCGTCTCGACCCCCCCGGCGTCGCGCAGATCGCCCTCTGCCCGACGCAAGGCGGCGACGCGATCGGGGCCGTCCCAGACCGCCAGGCGAGCGACGGCAGCCCGCATGGACAGGCGACGCTCGGTCTTGGCCCTCCGGACCTGGGACAAGACCTGAGCGGTCACGTCCAGCACGAGCGGGTCGGCGCCCGCACCCGCCGAGGACACCAGCTCGCCGGCTTCCGGCCAGGCGGCGGTGTGGACCGAACCCGCCTGCCACCACGACCAGACTTCCTCGGTCACGAAGGGCAGGAAGGGGGCGAACAGCCGGAGCTGGGTGGACAGCGCCAGGGCCAGAGCGGCCCGGGCCGACCTGGCCGCCTCCTCGCCCGATCCCCCGTAGGCGCGTCCCTTGACCAGCTCGAGATAGTCGTCGCAGAAGGTCCAGAAGAACGTCTCCGCCCGGTCCAGGGCCCGGGCGTAGTCGTAGCCCTCGAGGGCTCCCGTCGCCTCCTCGACCACGCCCGCCAGCCGGGCCAGCAGGGCAGCGTCCAGCGCGTTGCCGACGGCGCCGGCCGACGCCTCCTCGCGGTCGGACGAGGCGTCCAGCCGGGAGAGGACGAACCGCGAGGCGTTGAGGATCTTGATGGCCAGCCGGCGGCCGATCCGCATCTGGCCCTCGTCGACGGCGGTGTCGGTTCCGGGCCGGCCGTTGGCCGCCCAGTAGCGCACGGCGTCGGCTCCGTGCTCCTGGAGCAGGGGGAGCGGGGTCACGACGTTGCCCTTGGACTTCGACATCTTCTTCCGCTCGGGATCGAGCACGAAGCCGCTGATGGCCACGTCGGACCACGGCAGGCAGTCGAACTCGAGGTGGGAGCGGACGACGGTGGAGAAGAGCCACGTTCGGATGATGTCGTGGGCCTGCGGGCGCAGGTCCATGGGGAACACACGGCCGAACAGGTCGGGATCGTCCTCCCAGCCGCCGGCGATCTGGGGGGTGAGGGAGGACGTGGCCCAGGTGTCCATGATGTCCGGGTCGGCGACGAACCCTCCCGGCCGGCCCCGCTGCTCGGGCTCGTAGCCGGCGGGGACGTCGGTGGACGGGTCGACCGGTAGCCGGTCCTCACCGGGGAGGAGGTGGCGGGCGAAGTCGGGTCGGCCCTCGGCGTCCACCGGGTACCAGACGGGAACGGGGACGCCGAAGAATCGCTGCCGGCTGATGTTCCAGTCCGAGTTGAGGCCCTCGACCCAGGACTCGAACCGCGCCTCCATGTAGGGCGGGTGCCAGCGCAGCTCCTTGCCCCTCGCCAGCAGATCGTCACGGAGCTCGAGCGTGGCGATGAACCACTGACGGCTGGTGACGATCTCGAGCGGGCGCTCGCCCCGCTCGTAGAACTTCACCGCGTGGGTGATCGGCCGGGGCTCGCCGACGAGGTCGTCGGCCTCGGTGAGCAGCTCGACGATCCGCGACCGGGCTCGGCGGACGGGAAGGCCCTCGAGCTCCCGGTAGCTGCGCTGGGCGGCCACCGGATCGTCGCTCTCCCACCCCGTCGTCCCCCACGACAGGGGCCGAAGGCGGCCATCCCGACCGACCACGGCTCGCACGGGCAGGCCGAGCTCCCGCCACCACACGACGTCGGTGACGTCGCCGAAGGTGCAGATCATGGCGATGCCGGTGCCCTTCTCGGGATCGGCCAGCTCGTGAGCGACGACCGGCACCCGCACGCGGAACAGCGGCGTGCTGACCTCGGTCCCGAACAGGGCCTGGTAGCGGGCGTCGTCGGGGTGGGCGACCAGGGCCACGCAAGCGGGGAGGAGCTCGGGCCTGGTCGTCTCGATCTCGACCGGTGCGCCACTCGGTCGCTCGAAACGCAGCCGATGGTTGGCTCCGGCGACGTCGCGGTCCTCCAGCTCGGCCTGGGCCACGGGTGTGGCGAAATCGATGTCCCACAGCGTGGGCGCCTCGGCCTGGAACGCCCGCCGCCGGGCCAGCAGGCGCAGGAAGCTCCGCTGCGACGCCCGCTGCGCCCGCTCGCCGATCGTGGTGTAGGTCATGGACCAGTCCACCGACAGGCCGAGGAACCGCCACAGCTCCTCGAAGACCCGCTCGTCATCGACCGTCAGTCGTTCGCAGAGCTCGATGAAGTTCGGTCGGGAGACCGGCACGGCATCCGACCCGGGCTTCTGGGGCGGGACGAAGTCAGAGTCGTAGGGCAGGGTGGGGTCGCAGCGGACCCCGAAATAGTTCTGCACCCGGCGCTCTGTCGCCAGCCCGTTGTCGTCCCAGCCCATCGGGTAGAACACCTCCCGGCCACGCATGCGCCGGTAGCGGGCCACCGTGTCGGTGTGGGTGTAGGACATCACGTGGCCGATGTGGAGCGACCCGCTCACCGTCGGAGGAGGGGTGTCGATGGCGTAGATCTGGGCCCGAGACCTGCTCCGGTCGAAGCGGTAGGTCCCCTCGGCCTCCCACCGTTCGGCCCATCTGGCCTCCAGGCCGTCGAGGCTCGGCTTCTCGGGGACGTTCGGGCTCATCAAGGGGTTACGGTACAGGGATGTTGCGGTTGCATGACACCGCAGTGGGGGCCGTCACCGAGATCGTCCCCCGTGATCCCGGTCGGCTGTCCATGTACGTCTGCGGGCCGACCGTCTACGAGGTGCCCCACATCGGCCACGGGCGGCAGGTGCTCGTCTACGACGTGCTGCGCCGGTACCTCGAGTGGCGGGGCGTCGACGTCGTCCACGTGTCCAACGTGACCGACATCGACGACAACATCATCCGCCGGGCGGAGGAGGAAGGCCGGCCGGCGGACGAGGTGGCCCGCCACTACGAAGGCATCTACTGGGACGCCGTGGACCGCCTCGGCGTGGCCCGCCCAACCGCCGTCACCCACGCCACCGAGTACGTGGAAGACATGGTGCGGCTGATCGGGGAGCTGCTGGCTCGGGGCGTGGCCTACGAGTCGTCCGACGGCGTCTACCTGTCCGTCGAGAAGGTCGACGGCTACGGGCAGCTCGTGCACCAGCCGCTGGAGTCGCTGCGAGCCGGCGCCCGGGTGGAGGTCGACGAGGCCAAGCGCTCGCCGGTGGACTTCGTGCTCTGGAAGAAGGCGAAGCCCGGGGAGCCCGCCTGGCCCTCACCCTGGGGCCCCGGTCGGCCGGGCTGGCACACCGAGTGCGTGGTCATGTCCCTCGACCTGCTGGGGGAGGATTTCGATCTGCATACGGGCGGGCTAGACCTCGTCTTCCCGCACCACGAGAACGAGCGGGCGCAGGCCATCGCCCTGGGGCGCCAGTTCGCGCGGCACTGGATGCACCACGGCTTCGTCGAGGTCGCCGGCGAGAAGATGTCGAAGTCGCTGGGGAACTTCACGACGCTCGTCGACCTGCTCGATCGCACCGACGGCAGGGCCTACCGATTGCTGATGCTGCGTTCCCACTACCGATCACCGATCGAGGTCACACCGGCCACGATCGCCGATGCTCAGGCAGGCCTGGAGCGACTGGATGCATTGGCGCGACGATTCGAGCTCAGAGCCCTGCCGTCGGGATCTGCAGCCCTCGACCGGGAGGCGATCGCACGCTTCACGGAGGCGATGGACAACGACCTCGATACGCCCGCCGCCGTGGCGGTGATCTTCGAGCTGCTGCGGCGTGCCAACGCGGCCGCCGACGCCGGAGAGTCCGAGCAGGCGCGTTGTCTCGCTGCCACCGTGGCCGAGCTCGTCGGTGCCCTTGGGCTGGAGTTGGGTCATGCGGGCGATGCGGTGGACGACGAGTCTGCCGCCCTCGTCGACCGTCGCGACGCAGCGCGTCGGGCACGCGACTTTGTCGCCGCCGACGCCCTCCGGGACGAGCTCACGGCCCGGGGATGGGTGGTCGAGGACGGTCCTGATGGCACGTCAATCCGGCGATGACGCCGGGCTCGCTCCCTGATAGCGTGCCGCGTGAGGGAGTGGCTGTACCTACGACACCGAGGTCGCACGGTCGCAATGCCCTCGTGTCAGTCGCGCTAATGAAGGGGGATCGCCACCGTGGCGACCGGTACCGTGAAGTGGTTCAACGCCGAGAAGGGCTACGGCTTCATCTCGCAGGCCGAGGGCGCCGATGTGTTCGTGCACTTCAGCGCCATCCAGATGAACGGCTATCGCGCCCTCGAGGAGGGCCAGCAGGTTGAATTCGAAGTGAACGAGGGTCCCAAGGGCCTCCAGGCGGCGAGCGTGCGGCCCGTCTGATCCCCTCCGCTCGGCCGCTTGGCCGGGCGCGCCGGCAGCAACGCAACATCAGTCCGGTTGATCTTGGTCTGGGTGCGCGCCCGTGCGCGGGAAGCAGGGTCCGATGTTGTGACGCGTCGTGAGGACTGCGGATGCGCGCCCGTCGGGGTCAGGGAAGCGTCGGCAGCGTGGACGTCGTGACCTTGGGCAGCAGGCTCGGCGGCAGGAGTGTCGTCGGCACCGGAAGCGGCGGCGTGGTGACCGTCGGCAGGCTCGGTGGCAACGTCGGTGCCGGTCCCGAGCCGATGGGTGCCGGTAGCGAGGAGATCGGGTTGGGCGCCGTGCCAATCGGCGCCGGCAGTATCGGTGCGACCGGGTTCGGCGCCGTGCCGATCGGCTGCGGCAGTATCGGTGTGAGCGGGTTCGACGGGACGGTTGTAGGCACCGGCGGCAGGGGCGGCGGTGAAGGAGCCGTGACCGGCCCGGTCGGGCTGGCTGGCGGCGCGGTCGGGGAAGTGAGCACAGGCGGCAGGAGGCCGTTGCTCGCACCCGGCGCGACGGTCGCCGCGGCGCCAGTGGGCGGGTTCGCGACGATGGCTGCGGCCGCGATGCCCGGGGCGGCGACACCGGAAAGAGCGGCGAGCGGCCCCGTCCCGACCGTCAGCAGGTTGTTGGCGAAGACAGGGCTGATGGCATTGCCGATCTGGAAGGGTCGGTTCACCTCCGACGGTGACGCAGAGGCCGGAGCAATGCCTCCGCCCCCCAGACCATGATTGAGTAACGGACCGCCGACAACGGCAGCACCGATTATGCCCAGGCCCAGCATCCCGGCGGCGGCGCCGGCGAGTGGCTTGCGAGCGGTCGTCGGGAACGGAACCAGTCGCATCGGCTGGCGTGTGACCGAGACTGCTGCGCTGACCTCCAGTTTCCATCTGCTGATGGCCTTGGTGACCAGCGTGGAGGGGATCGGCACGGCGGTCGACCGGAGCATGGCGCTCAGGTGATCGAGGTCCATCGTGCGCTGCTTGCACTCAACGCACCTGTCGAGGTGACTGTCGATCCTCGCCGCGTTGTGTGGGGTCATGTCGCCGGTGACGTAGGCGGCGAGGTGCTCCACCACCGCTCGGCACTCTTCGGCAACGCGCGCCTGCATGTGCGCTTGCAGGTAGCGCTCCCGGAGCCCGGTCCGGGAGCGCACGCTGAGCTGGGCCAGGCCGTTGGCCGACACACCGAGGACGGCGGCGGCCATGGCGGGCTCGACTCCTAGCACCTCGATCAGCCACAGCGCCGATCGCCAGCGTTCGGGGAGGCTGCGGAAGGCGGCGGAGACGATCGGCAAGCCCTGCCGCGCCCTCGTCTGGCGCAGCGCCGGATCCACCGATGTCGAAGGCGCCGTCGACACCATCGTGGCCCGAACGGCGGATGGCCTCGATCGCGGTCATGCGAGTCGTGGCCAGGATGGCCGTCTGGACGGCCCGAGCATCCTCGTAGCGGACGACCCTGCCCGGCTTGAACAGCTTGGCGAATGACTCGGAGACGGCCTCGGCGGCGTCGCCGGTATCTCCAGTGACCGCGTACGCCGTCTCCCACGACGTCCAGGAGTTCCGCTGGCACAGCTCATTGAACGCGCCAAGCTCGCCGTTTCGTGCCAGATGCACCAATGTGGCGTCTCCGAGCGAAGCGGGCGAAAGCGGTCGCGCTTCGTCCGTCTGCTGGCTCGAAGCCATCGAACCCTCCCTGTCAGGCCCCCGACCGATCTTCGTCGTTAGCTCGTTCTGGCTCTTCGACCTGCACCCATCGCTACCTACAATTGGGCATCGCCCATGCAGTTTCCTCTACGGCGGCAGCGACCTACCCCAGGCTCGCGGCGATGAAACCTCAGGCGCATTTCCCCCTCTGACAGGGGAGAGAGCTTTCACCTGATCGGGTGTCGCGGATCGTTGTGGCGGACCAGTTCCTACTGGGACGGCGCTTCTAATTGCCCTGGATCGAGACAAGAACGCCTGATCCATGCGCAGTCGCGCCAACTTGTCGTGATGACGGCTGCTGGACGGCCACTATCCCGACAAGAACGGTTGTGGTCACCGGGCCCGACCGTTCTCGTCGTGATGAGGGCCGATCCAGGCCAGACGATCGACCTGGCTGGGGGTCAGGGGAGGGCGGGCGTGACGGTGCTCAGCGTGCTGGTTGTGGTGGTGAGTGGGGCGGTCAACGTGGTGGGAGCTGTGGTCGGGGCGCTGGTCGAGCTCGACGTCGCCGGGGCGCTCGCCGACGTCGAGGTGGTGGTCGGGCTCGTCACGCTCGAGGTGGTCGATGAGATGGTCGACACCGTCGGCGAGATCGTCGACGTGGTGGGCGAGATGGTCGACGTCGATGTGCTCGACGTGGGCGTCGTAGTCGGTTGGGTGGTGATCGGGGCTGTCGTGGTCGACGGGGCCGGAGCCGGAGCGGGTGCAGGAGCCGGCGCCGGAGCAGGCGCCACCGAAGCCACCGTGGACGTCAGGTCGGTGGTGGTCGGAGCCGGTGCGGGTGCGGGTGCGGGAGCCGGCGCGGGAGCAGGCGCCACCGAAGCCACCGTGGACGTCAGGTCGGTGGTGGTCGGAACCGGTGCGGGTGCAGGAGCAGGCGCCGGAGCAGGCGCCACCGAAGCCACCGTGGACGTCAGGTCGGTGGTGGTCGGAGCCGGTGCGGGTGCGGGAGCAGGCGCCGGCGCGGGAGCAGGCGCCACCGAAGCCACCGTGGACGTCAGGTCGGTGGTGGTCGGAGCGGGTGCGGGTGCGGGAGCAGGCGCCGGTGCGGGAGCAGGCGCCACCGAAGCCAACGTGGACGTCAGGTCGGTGGTGGTCGGAGCCGGTGCGGGTGCGGGAGCCGGCGCCACCGAAGCCACCGTGGACGTCAGGTCGGTGGTGGTCGGAGCGGGTGCGGGTGCGGGAGCCGGCGCCGAAGCAGGCGCCACCGAAGCCAACGTGGACGTCAGGTCGGTGGTGGTCGGAGCCGGTGCGGGTGCGGGAGCAGGCGCCACCGAAGCCAACGTGGACGTCAGGTCGGTGGTGGTCGGAGCCGGTGCGGGTGCGGGAGCCGGCGCCGGAGCAGGCGCCACCGAAGCCACCGTGGACGTCAGGTCGGTGGTGGTCGGAGCCGGTGCGGGTGCGGGAGCCGGCGCCGGAGCAGGCGCCACCGAAGCCACCGTGGACGTCAGGTCGGTGGTGGTCGGAGCGGGTGCGGGTGCGGGAGCCGGCGCCGGCGCGGGAGCAGGCGCCACCGAAGCCAACGTGGACGTCAGGTCGAGCAACGACGACGTAGGTGCTGGCGGCACGCTGGGGGCAGTTGCGTTGGTTCCGGTTGGGAGCGGCACCGCGGCGACTGGAGTCGTCGTGGAGGGCACGGTCGGGGCGGTCAGGTCTGGCACCGACGGCACCGTCACGGAGGAGGTGGGCGCCGGTGTGGGTGCCGTGAGGTCGAGCAGCTGCTGCAGCGGGCTGGTGGACGTGCTTGGCGCGGTCGGGACAGTGACCGGCGACGTGGGCAGCGGGGGAACTGACGGCACTGCCGGCACTGTCGCGGGAGGCGTGGGCACAGGGGGCACCGATGGCAATGGCACATCGGGCACGGAGGGCACAGACACCGACGGGATCGTCGGGACGCTCGGCAGTGGCACATCGGGCACCGACGGCACTGCCGGCACTGTCGCGGGAGGCGTGGGCACAGGGGGCACCGATGGCAATGGCACATCGGGCACGGAGGGCACAGACGCCGACGGGATCGTCGGGACGCTCGGCAGTGGCACATCGGGCACCGACGGGATCGACGGCGCAGTGGGCAGTGGCACGGTCGGCAGCGACGGGACGATCCCGGACGTCGACGGCACGCTTGGCAACGGCAGGTCGGGCACCGATGGCAGCGGCACGCCAAGCGAAGGCACCGAAGGCACGGTTGGCAACGGCAGATCGGGCACCGTGGGCAGCGCGGGGATCAGGCTTCCCGACCCGGAGCCGGACCCGACAGGCGGGGGCAGGCTGTCGACGACCGAGCCCACGGTCGAGCCCAGACCCCCCGAGCCTCCGACCGGCGGGGGCAGGCTGTCGACGACAGAGCCCACGGTCGAGCCGAGATCCCCGGAGCCGGAGCCGACAGGCGGGGCAGGCTGTCGACGACCGAGCCAACCGTCGAGCCCAGATCCCCGGAGCCTCCAACCGGCGGAGGCAGGCTGTCGACGACCGAGCCCACCGTGGAGCCCAGATCGCCGGAGCCGGAGCCGACAGGCGGGGGCAGGCTGTCAACGACAGAGCCAACCGTCGAGCCGAGATCGCCCGAGCCGCCGACAGGCGGGGGCAGGCTGTCGACCACCGAGCCAACCGTCGAGCCCAGACCACCCGAGCCTCCAACCGGCGGAGGCAGGCTGTCGACGACCGAGCCCACCGTGGAGCCGAGATCTCCGGAGCCGGAGCCGACAGGCGGGGGCAGGCTGTCGACCACCGAGCCCACGGTCGAGCCCAGGCCACCCGAGCCTCCGACCGGCGGAGGCAGGCTGTCGACGACCGAGCCCACCGTCGAGCCCAGATCCCCGGAGCCGGACCCGACAGGCGGCGGCAGGTTGGGCAGCGGCGGCGGCAGCGGCGGGATGATGCCTCCGCCATCACCGCCCGAGCCGATGGGCGGCGGCGGGTTGGGTAGCGGCGGCGGCAGCGGCGGCACGATGCCTCCGCCATCACCGCCCGAGCCGATGGGCGGCGGCGGGTTGGGCAGGGGCGGCGGCAATGGCGGGATGATGCCTCCGCCATCACCGCCCGAGCCGATGGGCGGCGGCGGGTTGGGCAGGGGCGGCGGCAATGGCGGGATGATCCCCCCACTTCCGCCACTCCCTCCACCGCCCGAGCCGATGGGCGGCGGGGGATTGGGCAAGGGCGGTGGCAGCGGCGGCACGATGCCCCCGCTCCCTCCTCCACCGCCGGACCCGATTGGGGGCGGGGTGACGGTCGGAGGAGTCACGGGAGGAACGAGGGGACCAGAGCCACCGCCTCCACCACCGGAGCCCCCGGACCCACTCCCGCCTGACTGGGTCGGCGGCAAGGGGTTGGGGGTCGGAGGAGCAACAGGAGGAACGAAGCTGGAAGATCCGGGCGTCGATCCTGAACGAGCCTGCGGCGTGCTCGTCGGTGCGTTGGCGCCCGTTGTCGCCGGGGTGGTCGCCGCCGTCGTCTGCGCACCGGCGCCGGCGTTGGGATCGGCCTGCCCGGCCAGAGCCTGCTGCAGTCCGTTCTGCACGGCTCCGCCGAAGCTGGTCAATGCGCTGCCCAGGTTGTTCCCGAGCCCGCCGAAGGGCTGGTTCACCTCCGAGGGCGCCGCTGCTGCGGGAGCGACGCCGCCGCTGCCGACGCCGTGGTCGAGGAGCGGCCCGGCGACCATGGCGGCGCCGATGATCCCGACACCCAGCACACCCAGCGAGGCTCCGGCGAGGGGCTTGCGTGCGCTGGCTGGAAGGCCGCCCAAGTTGGTGCGCGCGGCCTCCGAGGCGGTGCGCCACCTCTCCTCGGCCAGGGCGATCAGATTCGATGGCGGACGCACGGCCATCGTGTGGAGCATGGCGCTCAGGTCATCGAGATCGATCAGCACCTGCGTGCAGCCCGTGCACCGCTCGATGTGCTGGTCGATCCGCGACGCATCCTGCTGCGACATTCCCGCGGCGACATAGCTGCCGAGACGCTTCACGGCCGACTTGCACTGCTCGGCGCGATTGGCGGCTACCTGGGCGTGAAGGTACCGCTCCCGGAGGCCCGCGCGGGCCCGAAGGGCGAGCTGAGCCAGACCGTTGTCCGAGACGCCGAGGATGGTTCCCACCTCGGTCGGGTCGAGGCGCTCGACGTAGGTCAGCCACAGCACCGAGCGCCAACGCTCGGGCAGGCTCCGAAAGGCCGCTGTCACCACCGGAAGCGCCAAATTCGCCTGCGCCCGTGCGTTGCCCGCCCCGCTCCGCTTCGAACGACGCGCCGTGTCCCTCGCGGCGCCGCGGACCGAACAGAGCGTCGCGGTGCCCACTCGCTGGGCGTTCTCGACGCCCCCGCGACGACCGAACCTGAGCATCCGGGCGAAGCCGTCGGCCACCGCCTCTGCGGCCTCCCCGGGGTGCCCGGCGACCGCGTAGGCCGCCTGCCAGGCCGGTGCGACGAAGCGTCGACAGAGCTCTTCGAACGCCTTGACCTCACCCTCGCGGGCGAGGCTCATCAGCTCGTAATCGCTGAACGAGGCGGGGACGCGCGGCGCGCGGGCGTCCGGGTAATACGAGGCCATTAGCCCCTCCCTGTCAGGACCCTCGACTGTGGCGCGTGGTGAGGTGCTTCGTTCGTCAGGGGATGTCCTGACAGCCCCAAACCGGCGGTGCTGCCAGCCCCTCGTCTGCGGAAGTTGCGCCTTCTCTACCCGCCGCTCTCCTGGGTAAACGCTCGATGAAGAAATATCTCGGAGGCCGTGGCGCCTATCACCCGGTCGAGTGATGGCGGCGCCGACTTGACGACATCCGCCGCGGGCCGTCTGCTGGTGCGATGCAGGTGCGGTGGCGTCGCGGAAGCAGTGCGAGCGGCGTGCGAGCGCCTCTTCCGGCGGGCTTCGGCACGATCTGGACGACGGTGGCCCTGGACCTCGTGGGTTTCGGTCTGGTGTTTCCCATCCTTCCGCTCTATGCGGAGCGATACCACGCCTCGCCGGCGACGATCGGTCTGCTCGTCGCCTCGTTCTCGGTCGCCCAGCTGGCGCTGGCACCGGTCTGGGGCCGGGTCTCGGACCGGATCGGACGCAAGCCGGTCCTGCTGGTCTCGCTCGCGGGCACGTGCGTGGGAGGCCTGCTGACCGGGCTGGCCGGAAGCCTGTGGGTCTTGTTCCTGGCCCGCGCCCTCGACGGCGCCTCGGGGGCCAGCGTCTCGGTCGCCCAGGCGGCGGTCACCGATGTGGCCGCGCCGGACCAACGTGCCCGGTTGCTCGGGCTGTTGGGCGCTGCCTTCGGCATCGGTTTCGTGGTCGGCCCCGCCCTCGGCTCGCTTGCCGCCCTTGGCGGGCCCCGCGTCCCGTTCGTCCTCGCCGGTGTGCTGGCAGGAGTGAACGCGCTCGTCGCTGCCCGCCGGCTGCCGGAGACCCACCCCTTCCCACAGTCCAGTCCCAGCCGCGATCGTGGCATGGAATGGCGCCGGCGGGGGCTACCTGGACTGCTGCTGGTGGCCTTCCTGACCCTGGTTGCGTTCAGCGCCTTCGAGGCCACCTTCTCGCTGTTGGGTCAGCGCCGGTTGGGGCTCGGACTGGCGTCGAGCGCGGCGGTGTTCACCGTGATCGGGCTGCTGATCGTCGTGGTCCAAGTCGGGCTGGTTCACCCCGTGGTCCACCGGCTCGGAGAGACCGGCGCGCTCCGCTTGGGGCTGGTGCTGGACGCCGTGGGTCTGGCCATCCTGGCCGACCTGCACTCGTTCGTGACCTTGGCAATCGCCGTGCTCGCCCTCACCGTCGGACAGGGGCTGGTCACGCCCACGCTGGCGGCGATCGTGGCCGGTCGGGTGCCCGCCGAACGCCGCGGAGGAGCACTCGGTGTGCAGCAAGCAGCCGGCGGACTGGCGCGGGTCGTGGGACCTGCGATGGGTGGAGTTGCGTTCGCCCGACTGAGCCCCTCGGCCCCGTATCTCATCGGCGCGGCCCTTGCTCTTCTCGCCGTCGGGGTGCTGGCCGCGTCGCGCGACCGCTCCGCCGACCAGGTGATGGCACGTCCGGCTTGATCGCCGCCATCGGGTGCTGCGCGCCCTCCAGGAGACGGTAAGCTGATTGTTACTGCCCAGTAACATCCCAGTCAGAAGAGGTGCCCGATGCCGGATTTCTCGCTCGAGCTGAACGAGGACCAGCTCCAGATCCAGAAGTGGGTCCACGACTTCGCGGAGAAGGTCGTCCGCCCCGCCGGTCACGAGTGGGACGAGCGCGAGGAGACCCCGTGGCCGATCATCGAGGAGGCGGCCAAGGTCGGCGTCTACTCGCTCGACTTCGTGGTGAACAGCTTCTCCGACCCCACCGGCCTCACGCTGCCGCTCGTCAACGAGGAGATGTCGTGGGGTGACGCCGGCATCGCCCTCTCGATCTTCGGCACGACGCTCGGAGTGGCGGGCATCGTCGCCAACGGCACGTCGGAGCAGGTGGCGGAGTGGCTGCCGCAGTGTTTCGGAACGCCGGACGACATCAGGCTGGCAGCGTTCGGTGTGTCGGAGCCCGACGCCGGCTCCGACGTCAGCTCGTTGCGCACCCGGGCGGTGTACGACGAGGCTTCCGACGAGTGGGTGATCAACGGCACCAAGACCTGGATCACCAACGGTGGCATCGCCGACATCCACGTGATCGTGGCGTCGGTGGCGCCGGAGCTGGGCTCGAGGGGACACGCCAGCTTCGTCATTCCCCGCGGGACGCCGGGGCTGAGTCAGGGACAGAAGTTCAAGAAGATGGGGATCCGGGCCTCGCACACAGCCGAGGTGGTGCTCGACGACGTACGGGTGCCTGCGCGCTGCCTGCTCGGCGGCAAGGAGCGCTTGGACGAGCGACTTGCCCGAGCTCGCGAAGGAGCGTCCTCAGCGAGCCAGGCGGCCATGGCGACGTTCGAGGCCAGCCGGCCCACGGTCGCCGCTCAGGCCGTCGGGATCGCACGGGCGGCGTACGAATACGCCCTCGAGTACGCCAAGGAGCGCAAGCAGTTCGACCGGCCCATCATCCAGAACCAGGCCATCGCCTTCAAGCTCGCCGACATGAGGACCAGCATCGACGCCGCCCGGTTGCTGTGTCACCGTGCTGCCTGGATGGGTCGCACCCGTCAGCAGTTCACCGCCGGGGAGGGCTCGATGAGCAAGCTCTTCGCCGGCGAGACCGCCGTGTGGGTGACCGAGGCTGCGATCCAGATCCTGGGCGGCTACGGCTACGTGCGTGAGTACCCCGTCGAGCGCTGGCACCGCGACGCCAAGATCTACACGATCTTCGAGGGCACCTCGGAGATCCAGCGCCTGATCGTGGCCCGCGCCATCTCGGGGGTACACATCCAGTAGTAATCGAGCGAGGCGCGGCCGGCCAAGGCCCGAAGCAGCGCCGTCTGCCTCACGCGGTGACCTTCCACGCTCTCGTCCACGCGCCGGGCACCGCAGTTCGCTCATGACCGTAACCGGCCAGGAACAGCGCGTCCTCCACCGCATTGGTAGCGAGGTTCGAGTCGCCGCCATGGGCTACGACGAAGAGCTCGAGCGGACCCGATGCGTCGTCCTCGAGCAGCACCACCCATTGCGACCTGTCGTTGGGCCCGACGAGCCGCCCGAGCAGGACGCGCGTCGCCTTTCCTGCCGGGGCGAGCCGAACATGTGACGAGAGTACGACAGCCGACCCGGGCCTGAGGGTGACGGCGACGGAGACTGCTCCGTGGAGCTTCACACCCATCCTCCGCGTCAGAGAGCTGCCAGGTTCGTCGCCTGCCTCCTCGCCAGACTCTCGGTCAGGGAGCTGTCCAGTCCGGGGATCGAGACATTGCCGACGACTGCGATGTTGTTGCCAGCCCGGATGACGATGATCTCGGCGGCAACGCTGGTTCCCTGGAGGGCGCCGCCCTGGGGCTGGCCCATCAGGCGGAGCGCCAAGGTCTGGTCGTCGAGTCGCGGGAACGACAGCCGCGACACTTGGAAGGTGATCGTCTGCCCGCTCGATGTCGTCGTGAAGGAAGTGCACGAGCTGAGCCCAGCCTGGACCTGATCCAGGGCCGTCTTCGCCACCCCGGCAGGAAAGGCGTCAATCGAGTCACCGATGAACATGACCGATGTCGGACTCGGCTGTTGCTGGAAGTCGATCTCACCACGGGTGACCGCCCGATCACGGTAGCTCTGGAGTCCGCAGACCTTCGAGGTGTCGCTCGACGGTGTCGGTGGCATGGCGGTGAAGCCGGTGGGCAGGTCGGAGGTCGACAGGAGGGCGCCGTTCACCGCAGCCTGGCCCGGTGCTCCGGTCGACGTCGACGATTGGCCGCCACCGCAAGCCGCTGCGAGCAGACCCGCAACCGCCAACCCCGTCACAGCCCTCACGACACGCATGGACTACCCCACCTTCCTCAGCACCCGCTCCGGCAGGAGGCTACTGGGCGGCGGGAACCACGCTGGCGAGGATGCGGACGTCGAGCTGAAGCCCCGGAACGTCCGAGCCGAGCGCCGCCACTGCCTCGCCAGCCAACGCATCTCGTTCGCCCGGCGGAAGGCGGGCGACGAAATCGGCCAGCGCTGGGCCGCTCAGCCTCCAGCCGACGAGTGCGTCGGCCGTGTCGACGCCGGCATCGACCTGCTCGTCGGTCACGCCCACGACGGCGAGGCCCGCGGCCGCTGCCAGATCGACGAGTGCCGGGCCGTCGCCCACGCATGGGGCGATTCGTAGTGGACGCTCACAGGCAGCCCAGGCCGCCGGCGCCTCGGCCGAGCCACCACTCCAGCTCGGCACCGGGGCCGCCGAGCGCCTTCTCCCAGCCGAACTGGACCACGGCGCCGAGCAGGGACAGCGCCAGCGCCCGGTCCCACCAGCCCGAGGTATCGACGCCGTGGCTCTCGAGCGATGCGCGGTAGGCGGCGATGGCCTCCTCCTTGGTTTGTGGCAGGCGGGCGGTGTTGAGGGCCAGGTACCACGCCAGCTCCGCGGCGGGGCATCCCTCGCCCGGCACGGCCCAGTCGAGCAGCACGGTCTGTCCGTCCGGAAGGCTTCCGAGGTTGCCGAGCTTCCAGTCGCCGTGCAGCAACGTGCTGGGCACCGTCGCCAGGGCCTCGACCAATGGCGATGGGTCGTGCGCCAGGTCGATGACCGGGTCGGCGATGTGCCCACCGATCGTGGCGAACCGCTTCCAACCTTCGATGATCAGGGGTGGCACCGGATCGGGCCAGCCCCGCTGGGACTCCAGGGACACGCCCTCGGGGCTGAACTCGAGGTAGCGGTGGTGAGGTGGGGCGAGCCCGACGGTGTCGGTCCATCCCCAGAAGGTGGCGTGGAGCGCAGCCATGTGATCGAGAAAGGTCAGGTGCTGCTCGAGGGGCACGGGCCCGTTCCCCTCGGGGACCAGCGACGCCGACAGGTCCCGCATGAGGAGAGCCGCGCCCCAACCATCGCGGCCCAGACCGGCGGCGGCCCCGACCACGGCGTGGTCGATGCAGGCGGGCAGCTGATCCAGGATGCCCGACCGCCAGACCTGCACCGGCCGGCAGCCCAGGTCTCCTGTGGAGCGCATGATCCAGTCGTCGTCGACGTGCAGGTGCTTGACGACATGGGGCCGTCCGTCGATCCACACCCGTTCGAAACGGGCGCCCGACTTCGAGTCGGCCGCGGTCATCGGCCCACGGTCAGTTGCCCCCCGGAGCAGGTCCTCGATCGACGCGGCGAGCGGCCGCTCAACCAGCACCACGAGTCCCCTCCCGCCGTGCGGCCTGCGCCGATGCCTCCGTCTCGGCCAGGAGCGACGCCGGCCACCGGCCCCCGCAGAAGGCGACATCCTCGGCGATCCGGTCGTCCACCACCCGCAGCACGTGGGCCTGGTGGGCGGCCTGACGAATGCCGCGCTCTTCCCAAGTGAGCACGAACTCGACCAGCTCGCCGTCGGGAAGCGCCGTCCGGCGGAGCTCCTCGTAGCGGCCCGGGTTGGCGAACTCGTCGACTGCACCCGTCGTCACCACACCAGCGTGTCAGATGCAGATTTCAGCCGCGCTGCAGCCGAGACTGCGACCGAGCTGCGCGGGGAGGGGCCAGGGGCCCATTGGTTACGGTGGTGAGCCTCTCGAAACCATCGACCTGTCGGAGGGCCAAAACGTGAGCAAGCGGGTGGTGGTGTGGGGCACCGGGTACGTCGGCAAGATGGTCATCGCCGAGATCATGGGGCACCCTGAGTTCGAGCTCGTCGGGGTCGGTGTCTCGAGCCCCGACAAGGTCGGTCGCGATGTGGGCGAGATCTGCGGGCTCGCACCGAGCGGCGTCATCGCCACCGACGACGTCGAGTCTCTGATCGCTCGAGCGCCCGACGCGCTCGCTCATTACGGGCCGACGGCGGCCCACGCCGATGACAACATCGCGCTCGTCGGACGCTTCCTGCGCGCGGGAATCGATGTCGTATCGACCGCGATGACGCCGTGGGTCTGGCCTCGGGCGTCGTACAACCCGCCGAACTGGATCCAGCCCATCGAGGAGGCCTGCGCCGAAGGCGGGGCGTCCTGCTTCACCACCGGCATCGACCCCGGCTTCGCCAACGACCTCTTCCCGATGACGCTGATGGGCCTCTGCGGCGAGGTGCGGTCGGTCCGGGCGCTCGAGCTTCTCGACTACGCCGCCTACACCGGCGACTACGAGACCGAGATGGGCATCGGCCGGCCGCCGGGGGAGACGTCGACACTCGAGATCCCCGAGATCCTCGTGATGGCGTGGGGTGGGACGGTGCCGATGATGGCGGAGGCAGTGGGCATCGAGCTCGACGACATCACGACCACCTGGGAGAAATGGGTCACCGACAAGCCGGTGTCGTCGGCCAAGGGGACGATCGAGGCCGGGAACGTGGCGGCCATCCGCTTCCAGATCCAGGGTCTCTACCGAAGCGAGCCCCGGATCGTGTTGGAGCACGTCAACCGCATCGGTCCCGACGCCGCACCCGACTGGCCCAGGGGCAACACGCCCGAGTGCTATCGGGTGGAGATCGAGGGCAGCCCGTCGATCGTCCAGGAGACGGCCTTCCGCTCGACCGAGGGCGACCCGATCGCGGGCGGCTGTCTGGCCACCGGCTTACGGGCCCTCAACGCCATTCCCGCTGTAAACGCCAGCCCGCCCGGCTGGGTGACCGCCCTCGACCTTCCCCTCGTCGCCGGCCGGGGCGTCATCCGCTAGCCAACGGATCATCTACGATCTCGCCGTGCCCTCCGACCTCGGCCTGAAGTCGATGAACTTTGTCCACCGCCTGGTGCTCGGCGCCACGGGCGGCCGTCTCGGGTGGTCAGCGTCCGGGATGCCGGTGCTCGAGCTGACCACCACCGGGCGGCGCAGCGGGCAACTCCGCACGACCATGCTGACCTCGCCCTACCAGGAAGGGTCGACGATCGTCGTCGTGGCGTCGCGGGGAGGTGACGACCACCATCCCGCCTGGTACCTCAACCTGCGGGACAAGCCTGAGGTCACGGTGTCGCTGGGCGGCAAGCCGGCACAGCCGATGAGGGCCGAGATCGCCGGCCCCGAGGAGCGGGCCAGGCTGTGGCCTCTCGTGACCGCCGACCACCGCAACTACGCCGGCTACCAGCGAAAGACCACGCGAGAGATACCGCTGGTCCTCCTCCGCCCGATCGACAGCTGACCGTCCCGGCAGCTGACGCCCCGCACGGCCAGCGCAGCTAGGTCGCTGCTCCGAGGGCCGAGGTGAGGCGCTCCTGGTAGGCGTCGGCAAGCGCCCAAAGCTGGGCTTCGCCGTCGCCGGTGAACGACGGGCCGTGCATGAGGCCGAGCGTTCCCGGCTGGAGCGCGGCCAGGAGACGGATCGTGGGAGCAGTGTCGGGGGTCAGGCACGTGGCCCGGAACACGTCCTCTGCCACGATCGCCGGCTCGAGAAGGTCGCCTTCGGTCAGCGCCGAGCTCGGCCCCATGGCCGTGAAGAGGTCGCCGCAGAGCAGCGTGCCGGTCGTCTCCTCGAACAGCACGTGGGCGTCCCAGCCGTGCGGGACGTGGGGGGTGTCGATGCTGCGGATCCGCTTGCCCCCGAGGTCGAGGACCTCGCCGTCGGCGAGTTGTCGCGGCGGCCGGTCGGCCAGGTCGTTCACCGAGACGATGCAGCCCATAGCCGGATGGGCGACCTCGGCGCTGGGAGCCGCCGCCAGCCACTGGTTCATGGCTCCGCACTCGTCGGCCTCGACGTGGCCGAACGTGATCCAGCGCAGGCGCTCGGCCGGAACGACTCGAGTCGCCGCCGCGCTCACCGCCGGGAACAGGTTGTGGAGGCCGGCGTGGAACAGCAGCGGTTCCTCGGCGTCCACCAGAAACTGGTTGAACATGAAGTTGGCGTCCGGGATGAACGTCGAGAGCCGGTGGATGCCCTCGGCGATCTCCTCCACATCTGTCTCCATAGGGACGAACCTCCTCGTCTCGTGCCCTGCGCCCGGGTAGGACACTACGCACCCACCGTCTCGTCGCGTCGTCCGATCCGGCTCGTTGGCGGGCCTTGCCGGCTGAGACGCGGCAGCATGGGGCGGGACAGGCCACGAGAGGTGGGGGGACCCGAGATGTTAGATGTCACCGTCTACGGCGCTCCGTGGTGTCCCGACTGTCGCCGGGTGAAGAAGTTCCTCGGCGAGCACCGCGTGAACTACGACTGGGTAGACATCGATCAGAAGCCGGACGCTCTCCGCGTCGTCGAGGAGCTCCAGGGCGGGGGGCGGACCATTCCCACGGTCGTCTTCACCGACGGGGGCCACTTCGTCGATCCCACCAACGAGCAGCTCGCTCGCGAGCTCGGCCTGAGCATCGCTGCCTCTCGTGGGTTCTACGACCTCGCCATCATCGGCGGCGGCCCGGCCGGGCTGGCGGCGGCGGTGTACGCCGCTCGGGAGGGCATCGACGCGGTGGTGGTCGACCGGGCTGCGCTGGGTGGCAATGCCGGGACGACGGAACAGATCGACAACTACCTCGGGTTCCCGGAGGGGATCGGCGGTGCCGAGCTGGCGGAGCGCTTCGTGGCTCAGGCCGAGCGATACGGCGTCGAGCTCGTGTCTGCGGTGGGGGTGGAGGGCTTCGGTGCCGACCATGAGGACGTGAAGGTCCGACTGGGGACCGGCCAGGAGCTCAACGCCCACACCGTCCTCATCGCCACGGGATCGTCCTACCGCCGCCTCGGCGTCCCCGGCGAGAGTGATCTCATCGGCGCGGGCGTCCATTTCTGCGCGACCTGCGACGGCCCCTTCTACCGGGGAGCGGAGGAGCTGCTGGTCGTCGGGGGAGGCAACTCCGGGCTCGAGGAGGGTCTCTTCCTGTCGCAGTTCGCTGGCCGCATCCGCGTCGTGGAGTTCGCGCCCGAGCTCAGGGCCTCGCGGCTCCTCCAGGACAAGGTCCGGCAGAGCCCACAGTTCGAGGTCCACCGCAACACCGAGATCACGGCGCTGGGCGGTCGCCACCGGCTCGAATCGGTGGCCGCCCGGGATCGCGAGTCCGGGGAGACGTCCACGTGGTACCCGGCGGCGGCGTTCGTCTTCATCGGACTCGACCCGAACACCGGGTTCGCTCGTGGAACCGTCGACCTCGACCGTTGGGGCTTCGTGGTAACCGACGACCAGTTCCAGACCTCGGTGCCCGGCGTGTTCGCTGCCGGCGACGCGCGCGCCGGGTCGACCAAGCAACTGGCCTCGGCTGTCGGCGAGGGCGTTGCTGCGCTCCTCATGATCCGCCAGTACCTCCAGCGCCATTCCCACCTGGCCCGAATCGACGTGAACGCCTGACCGGCGGTCGCTCGTTGACCCTCGGGCGACCGCTGAATTACCCTGCCCCGCACCAACCTCGGTCGGGGGACGGCGATGGGTGATCCAGGGGTGTCCGCCACCTCACCAGACCTCGAGTCACTGAGCCCGGGTACCCACGTCGAGGTGCGGAACCGGTTCACCGGCGCTTGGAGTCGAGGCTTCGACGTCGCCCAGGTTCTCCCCGACGGCTACCGCATTCGCCGGCTCTCGGACGGCAGCGTCCTGCCCACGCTGTTCCCTCATGAGGACGTACGGCCGCGACCAGCGAGGAAGTCCGGCCTCTGGTGGTATCGCTGAGGTCGCGGGGGCGCAGCGGTCGGGTGCGCCGGTAACGAGGTCGCCGACCGCGGTGG
This sequence comes from uncultured Actinomycetes bacterium, assembly GCA_963717645.1. Lineage (GTDB taxonomy): Bacteria > Actinomycetota > Acidimicrobiia > Acidimicrobiales > AC-9 > AC-9. The sequence goes on from CAVQWQ010000038.1 coordinate 32,481, forward strand.
AGCGGGGGCACGCATCGGCGGCTCCCGATGCCGCGGCCCGCAGGGCAGCCAACCAGGCCTCGAACTCGAGCTGCCGGCGGACCCATTGCAGGGCTTCGTCCTCGATCACGCTCCACCACCTGATGCAACTTCGTCGTTTCGGTGCGTTTCTGTTCTTAATATACAAGCTTGTATCTAGAAGTCAAGTGTGGCGGGGCCCTGGCATGATGGATGGCGTGCCGGTCGAGAAGCTGACCCCAGAGCGGCGCCGCCATCTCACGAGGAAGACCCTGATCGAGGCGGCGGCCGAGGTATTCGCCCAGAAGGGCTTCTATGGAGCCTCGCTGGAGGAGATCGGCGAGGTCGCCGGGTTCAGCCGCGGCGCCATCTACTCCAACTTCGGCAACAAGGAGGAGCTGCTCTTCGGCGTGCTCGACCACTACATGGACATCCAGCTCGGCGCCGTCGTGAACGCAATGGAGGAGACAGGCCGCGCCGACCCCGTCACCGATGCCGTCGCCGCCACCGCGGCCTGGGAGTCGGCGACGCGCATCACGTCGAACTGGCCGACCCTGGCCCTCGAGCTGCGCCTCGCAGCACTGAGAAACCCCGAGGTGCGGAAGCGACTGGCCGACTTCGAGCGCAACAGCGGCGAGAAGGTGGCGCGCCTGATCGAGGATGAGTGGGCCCGCCGAGGCACGCAGCCCAGCATCTCCGCCCGCGACCTCGCCGACCTCAGCCGCGCCGCGATCGAGGGCTTGACGCAGCTCGCCGCCATCGACGAGGAGGACTCGCCTCGCTACCGCAGGCTCGTAGGGGAGCTGTTCGTGCTGCTCGCCTCCGCTGTCCTGGAGACCGAGGACACCTGACCGTGGCGATGGACGCCCAGACGGCTATCGCCCACCTCGTCTACGCCTACGCAGAGCGGATCGACGCCGGGGACTTCGAGGGCGTCGCCGAGCTGTTCGCGGCCGGCACGATCACCGCCGAGGGCACCGACGCCGTCAGGGCGGGACGGGCCGACGTGCACGAGATGTACCGACGGTCGACCCGCATCCACGAGGACACAGGGACGCCGAAGACCAAGCACGTCACGACCAACCTCGTCATCGAGGTGGACGAGGAGGCCGCCACGGCGCGGGCGCGCTCGTACTTCACCGTGCTCCAGGCCACGCCAGAGCTCGCCCTCCAGCCCGTCATCGCCGGGCGGTACCACGACCGCTTCGAGCGCCCCGAAGGGACCTGGCGGTTCGCCGAACGTCACATCATCTGCGACCTGTTCGGCGATCTCGGCCACCACCTGCTGTAGTGGGCCATCGGCACCCAGCACGGGTCCATCAGGGCCGCCGCACCCCTTCCCCACTAGCGTGGTCGGCCGTGATCAGGGGTCTCGTGCGGCGTCAGCAGGCCCGGCGGGCCCCGGTCGCGGGCACTGTCGCCACCATGCTGGCTGGGGGCGCCCTGGCTGCCTGCACCACCGCGGGCTCGCCGGGGGGCCATGCCGCCTCGGCAACACTTCCCGCGACCACCTCGCCCACCACGACGAGCACCACCGCCCCGCCACCGACCACGACCACCGACCCGGGCACCCAGCCCCAGACCCGGGACGAGCCAGCGCCCAGCGGAGCCATGTTCGACGCGGGCGTCAACGACCTGTGGGAGGCCGTCGTGAACGACGACACCAGGTCGGCGATGCCGTTCTTCTTCCCACTGACGGCGTACCTTCAGGTGAAGGCCATCTCCGACCCGGCCGACGACTGGCAGGACCGGTTGGTCGCCGCCTACGACCGCGATATCCACTCCCTTCATCGGAGCCTCGGTCCGAACAGCGCCCAGGCCCAGCTCGTCGGTATCGACGTGCCCCAGTCCCAAGCCGAATGGATCACACCCGGGGTCGAGTACAACAAGATCGGCTACTGGCGGGTGTACGGGACGAGGATCCGTTACACGGTCAACGGCCGGGCGCAGTCGTTCGCGGTGGCGTCACTCATCTCCTGGCGGGGCGAGTGGTACGTGGTTCACTTGAGCTCCATCTCCTGAGCAGGCGCCGGTAGGCTGTCCTCGAAGCGAGAGGCGTGCGCCTTCTGGGCAATTTTCCTCAGGCCTTCTCCCACGTGGCCATCGTGAACACGGCGCGGGTCCTTGCAGCGTGCGAGGCTGGGCGACCGTCGGCGAGCCGCTAAGAGCTCCCAACGCCCCGTAGCCCCGCCCAGGCCAGCTCGGCGATGCGGTGCGCCAGCTCGAGGGGATCGATATCGATCTCCTCGACGTCTTCCCGATCGGCTCGGACAGCCCCGCCGGCCCCGTTGTCGCGCACGGCGTTGGACCGGCGGGTGATCACGTGGCTGCTCGCACCCTCAGCCATGCCGACCACCGCGTAGGCGAGCAACCTGCGGTGCGCGGTGTCGATCTCGGCATCGATCCGCTCGGCGACGGCGCCGGCGATGGAGTCCTCGACGCGGCGGACGGCGGCGCTGAACTCCTCGTCCCGGCGGGCGAGGCTCCCGAACAGCAACCGGAAGGCGTTCTCGTGCACCGAGACGAAACGGAAATACGCGGCGAACCCGGCCTCGACCTCTTGGCGAGGCCCCGTGGCGGTGGCCGTGGCCTTGGTGATCGCTTCCATCAGCCGGGCGCCCACGTCGTCGAGCAGCTCGAGGTACAGGGCCCGCTTCGATCGGAAATGCTGATACAGCACGGGCTTGGTGACGCCGGCGGCCTCGGCGATGTCGTCCATCGACGTGACGTGGAAGCCATTGGCGGCAAAGGCTTCGAGCGCCACGTCGAGCAGCTGGCGACGCCGCTCGGGAGCAGGAAGCCGGGGGCCGGGGGGGCGAACCGGATCGACGCGATCGGACCGAAGGCCGGCTCGCCCGCTCGGCGAACGCCGGCGAGGCCGGTCAGAAGCGTCCATCGGTCACACGGTAACGGGTGACACTGGCCACAGGTGGTCCGATCAGGCAGGAACACACGTGCCGGCGGCGAATCATGCAGTCCATGGCCGCTCCGCACGGGACGCCGTCATCGGAGTCGCGGCGCCCACCTGAGCCCCTGCGCCCCCGTCCTGCCGCCAACGCCGGCATCACGCTGCTCATGGTCCAAGCCCGGCGTCGGCGGTTCCGGCGGGTGTTCCCGCCCCGCCAATAGCTCTCGTCGTCGCGCCAGCCGCCAACCCTGACGCAAACGTCAGAAATCGGGTACATTGCTTGACGGCGGAAGGTATGGGGCCTGCGGGGTCGAACGACCTGTGACAGAGGCTCTGCTCGCGGTTTGCTGGGAGGCGCGATGCGCAAGATGAGGGTGGGGATTGCCGGGCTCGGCGCGGTAGCGCTGATCGTCGGCGGCGCGGGGGTGGCCGGCGCGGTCAGCACGGGCGGCTACAAGCCGAGCCAGCAGGACTGCGCGCCGAACGCCGACGCCAACACGGTCCAGGCGGCTCAGCCGGGTTGCCACAACGCCAAGGTCAACGTCTCGAACACCGCTGGTCAGCGCTACGCGCAGTTCGGCACCGACCAGGAGGCGCAGGGACAGAACCCGCACGCGGCCGATGTGTCGGTGACGCCCAACGGTGAGACCCCTGGCAAAGCGACGTCGGGGCCATCGGCGGGCGCCCACGTCGACACCAACTATCAGCCCATCCCGGCCAAGCAGTGCGGCCTCGAGGACATCGCCCTGTACGGCGCCGAGGAAGCTGCCTACCTGGCCGGCCAGGGCCCCAAGCCCTGCCCGCTCGACCCGACCAAGTGGAACCGGCCCTCCGGTGGTCCGACCCTCCAGCCCCAAGTCCACAGCGGTACGCCCGACGGATCGGCTGTCAGCCTCCTGACCGGTGGCCAGGTGTACCTCGGCGCTGACGACAACCTCGACTCCGGGGAGCACGACGGCGTCAACGGTGAGTACGGCACCACGCAGGCGGCCAACGGTCCGTCCGATGGCGGCAGCATGGAGGCCAACTGGCACCCCGGCCAGACCTTCACCTGGCTCGCTGATCTCATGGCTCTGGCTCACGGCGGATCGCCGGCGCCGGTCGCCGAGAACCCCGTGCCGGTGGCCGACGCCGGCGGCGGCGGGTGCGCCGACGGCATCTGCTTCGGCGCCTACACCGCCCAGCGCAGCCTCTACCAGGGCGGGGGCGGTGCCAGCGGCAAGAGCTCGTCGCGTGACGTCTACAACTACCAGGGCAAGACCTTTGGACCCTACGACTGCAACAGCGGCTCGCCCCAGAACGAGAAGGCGTGCATCACCGAGGGCGGCCACACCATTGACTGGTACCGGCAGCAGGACGCCCGCAACGTCTACGCCGAGCCCGGCGTCACGGTCTACGAGGACCCGGATCCCCAGGCGTCTCCGGCTCTGCCGAACCAGCTGTACCCGCTCCCGGCTGCCTACGCCGGCACCTGCGGCGTCGCCGCTGGCGGGGGCGCGGCGAAGGCCCCCGCCTCCCCCGTGACCAACAGCGCCGGGCAGGTGATCGTGTCGCCGACCCGCTGTTGACGTGGGGGTGTACTTGGGAAAAAGCGGTTGTTACGATGTGTCGAAACAAGTCAACGTCTTCGTTGGCATTCTGGTTGCCCGATCACTGGGTTGCCTTACAGGTCCGGTGGCGATGGGCGGCTAGGGGGGTGACACCGTAGTGAGGAGTCCCTTGCATGGTATTGGGGCGGGCCGGCCCCACCCAGCAGGATCCTCCCGATGGCGTCGAGGTCAGCTGGGCTGCTCCTGGCCGGCGCTACCCTCGCTCTGCCGCTCGCCTTCCTCGCCGCCCTCGCACCGAGCACCCCGGCGGTCGCCGCTCCACCCGGCTCCGCAGGGAAGGGATCATCCGCAGGCGTCTTCGAGCCGAGCGGCGCCGTAGAACGCCACCTTCTTCTATCCCTGGTACTCGAACGGTTCGTCCGACGGGACACTGGCGACACTGGCAGGGCTCGGTGTTCCCCGGCTATCTGCCACACGCCCCGTCGAACTGGAAGTCCCACTACCTGCCGGCGGTGAACAACACGAGCGCTTTCAACCCCTCGACCCAGCTGTACAGCTCGAGCCGATGTCAACATCTTCAACTGGCAGGTGGACAGATGAAGGCAGCCCACCAGGCCGTTGCGATCTCCTCCTGGTGGGGCCAGCAACGATCCGAGCGACACCGAACTTCAACACCATCATGCGGTACATGAACCCGGCGACGTCCGCCGACCCCGCCAACCCCTACCCGAAGATGCGGTGGGCCGTGTACTACGAGCAGGAGGGCTACGGCGACCCGAGCGTGCAGCAGATCGACAGCGACCTGAACTTCATCAAGAGCCACTACGCCAGCCAGCCTGGCTACTTGAAGATCAGCGGCAAGCCCGTCGTCTTCGTGTACAACGCGTATGACTGCAGATGCCCGGCTACCCGGACCAACGACGTGATCCGGTGGAGAGCAGGCCCGATCCGACACTGGTTTCTACGTCAACATGAAGATCGAGCCCGTGTTCGGATGGAGGCGTCAACCCCGCGGTCATGGACGGCTGGCATGAGTACGGGCCGGCGAGCCGCTCCGGCATCGGTCGGGCGGTACTACTACAGATCAGCCCCGGCTTCTGGAAGGAGCAGGACCCGCCCGTCCTGGCGCAGGGATCCCGCACGTTCGCCAGCGCGGCCAAGGCGATGGCATGTGCGAACGTCGCCTGGAAGCTGACCGAGACCTGGAACGAGTGGATCGAAGGGCACCCAGGTCGAACCCGGCATCAACGCCAACTGGACATACGACGGAGGGCCAAACTGGCCACGGTGACCCAGGCGGATCCGAACATCGGCGTGACCAAGGGCCCAGGCGCTACGGCACCACCTAGACCCGTGGGCGAACACCCTCGGGAGCCGACCTTCCGCCGCCCCCTAGCGGGTCGAACGGCTCAAGGCAGCCTCAGTACTCGATGACCGAGCGGGCCACCTCGCCCGTCTTCATGGCGTCGAATGCCTCGTTGACCTGCTCGAGACTGATGGTCCGGGACACCAGCTCGTCCAGCTTGAGCTGGCCCTTCTGGTAGAGGTCGACCAGCTTGGGAACGTCTCGCTGCACGTCGGATGACCCGTACCAGCACCCCTTGATCGTCTTCTCCTGGAGGACGACGCCGAAGAAGGCGGGCAGGTTGATCATGGCGTCCATCTTGGGCACGCCGACGAGGATGGCTTGCCCGCCGCGCCGGGTCATGGTGATGGTCTGGTCGATCGTCTGCTCGAGCCCGATGACCTCGAAGGCCACATCTGCCCCCCGCTCGCCGGTCATGGACATCACCTGGCTCACGGGATCTCCCTGGCTGGCGTTCACCACCGCCGTGGCCCCGAACTCCTTGGCCAGTGCGAGCTTGGTCTCGTTCATGTCGATGGCGATGATCTCCGCCGCCCCGGCGATGCGCGCGCCCTGGATCACGTTCAGGCCGACGCCACCGCACCCCACGACTGCGACGGTGTCGCCCGGGCGGATGCTCGCCGTGTTCATCGCCGCACCCGCTCCGGTCAGCACGCCGCAGCCGATGAGGGCGGCCAGCTTGAGGTCGAAGTCTGCGGGGATCTTCACGGCGCCGATCTCGGGCACGACGGTCACCTCGGAGAAGGTGCCCGAGGCCGCCATCTGCGGCAACGGGGCCCCCTGTGACTTCATACGGGGGGTGCCGTCCAGCAGCCCACCGGTGGCCATGGCGTTGCTGCCCTTCTCGCACAGCTGCGGCTGGCCTCGGGTGCAGAAATAACACTCGCCGCACTGCGGCACCCACGAGATGACCACGTGGTCGCCCGGGGCCAGCCTCGTCACCTCGGGTCCCACCTCTTCGATGATCCCGGCCCCCTCGTGTCCGAGGACCATCGGGGCGCCGCCGATCAGCGTCCCGTTCTGCACCGACAGGTCGGAGTGACACACCCCCGATGCCGCCATGCGAACCTTGACCTCGCCGGCGTGCGGTGCCTCGATCTCGACGTCGTCGCGGATCTCGAGCGGCTGGTCGATGCCGATGAGGACTGCGGCCTTGCCCATCGTGCCTCCCTGAAGCGCTGAAACAGGTTCTTGTGCATCGTCTCACAACGACCGCGACCCACGAAACTGCCGATGCCTACCACCGGCCCCAGCCGGCCGACTGCATGAGGCGGGCCAACTTGCCCGGCAGGTCGGCCAGGGCGAAGTGGCGCCGAGCCACGCGGGCGTTGTGCTCGAGCACCGCCGGGTCGGGGTCGTCGAGCCAGCGGGCCAGGGCCGCCGGGTCGTCGGCGGGCAGCCAGCGAAAGCCGTACGTCGCCAGCTCCGCCGCCACCGGATAGTCGCCGACTGCCAAGGCTCGACGATGAATGGCCGACTCGACGGTCGGGTTGCCGAAGCCCTCCCAGGACGAGGGGAAGACGACGGCGTCGCACGCCGCGTACGGGCCGGCCATATGGGTGCCGGACCCACCTGGCCCGGGCCCGTGGATGACCGGGACGCGGGCTCGGCCGAGGATGCGTTCCAGCTCGGGTCCGTAGCCCTCCTCCGCCGGACCGAGGAGCCAGTACACGGCGCCCACGGACTCGGCCAGGGAGAGCCCCGCGGGGACGTTCTTGCGGGCGATGGCCCTGGTGGGCTGGAGCAGCAGGCGGGTCTGGTCGTCGAGGCCCACGGCCCGGCGGGTGGCGGAGCGTTCGCCGGGCGCCGTCGTGGGGTCGAACGCATCAGTCTCGAAGGCGTTGCGGATCGTCACCGCCTCGATGGACCGCTCGGCCAGCTGGCGGCGGCTCAGGTCGTTGATCGTCACGTGTCGCCAGCAAGGGTCGGTCGGCGGAGGGCCGAGGTGGGCGAAGCGGGCCCGCTGCCAGGGCAGGTCGTGGTGGCGGAGGATGGCGGGACGGCCCGCCAGGACCTGGGCCACCCCGCCGGCGGCGCCGGGGTTGAGAGGCAGCGAGAGGAGGTTCTCCACCACGACCAGGTCGGCGTGCGCCACCGCGTCGGCGACCTCCCGGGCCGAGGGTGGGTCCGGAGCGCCCATCGCCAAGCCGGGCAGGAGCCGCTCCACCGGCCCCTCACCGGCCACCGTCCGTACCGAGAAGCCGAGCTCGCCGAGCGCCCAGGCCCACTTGTCGGCCTCCACTCCGACGCCATCATTGCCGCCGAGGCGGAAGGAGACGATGGCTGCGGTCGGCACGGCTGCTTGCTTTCGAGGGAGCCGGCGCGGGTGACCACGGCGGTCGCTTCACGCTACCGTCCTGGCGGTGGCCGACGAGCTCCTCTACGACCAGTCCGACGGGGTGGCGCGCCTGACGATCAACCGTCCGGAGCGGCGCAACGCCATCTCCTGGGGTGTCATCTCCGGCATGCGGGCCGCCCTGGCTCGGGCCAAGGAGGACCCCGAGGTGCGGGTGGTCGTGCTCACGGGAGCCGGCGAGAAGGCGTTCTGCGCCGGTGCGGACCTGGGCGGGATGGCGGACGGCGACGACGGCTTCCTCTCTCTGCACGACGGGCGGGGAGAGATGGCCCGGCTGTTCGACGACCTCTGGCAGCTGGGCAAGCCCACCATCGCCCGGGTGCGCGGCTATGCGCTGGCGGGTGGGTTCGGGCTGGCTCTGGCGTGCGACTTCGTGGTGGCGGCCGAGGACGCCAGCTTCGGCACTCCCGAGGTCGATGTCGGCTTGTGGCCGTACATGATCACCGTCCCGCTCGTCCGCTCGATGGCTCCCAAGAAGGCCCTCGAGCTCATGCTGACGGGCCGCCGGGTCGGGGCCGACGAGGCGGACCGGTTGGGGTTCGTGACCTCGGTGGTCCCGGTGAACGAGCTGGACGGCGCCGTCGGTGAGCTGGCGGCCAACCTGGCGGCCAAGCCGCCGGCGGTGGTGAAGCTCGGTCGCGACTCGTTCTACGCCACCTGGGACCTGGCCGCCGCCGAGGCGCTCCGGTACCTCCACCCAATGCTGACGATCACCACCATGACCGACGACGCCCGCGAGGGGATAGCTGCATTTGCCGAGAAACGGCCCCCTCGCTGGAGCGGGAGGTAGCGGGTGACCGAGCGAAAGGCCCCGCCGGCCGAGCTGCACGACTGGAAGCCGCTGGTCGAGGACCTGGCCGGTCGGCGTGAGCGGGCGCTGGCCATGGGCGGCGACGCGCAGGTGGCCCGCCAGCGGTCGCTCGGCAAGCTGCCGGTGCGCGAGCGCCTCGAGATCCTGCTGGACCAGGGCAGTTTCGTCGAGTATGGGCTTCTCGCCGACTCGATGGACCCGGAGCTGACGTCGAGCAAGGGCTATCTGGCTGCCGACGGCATGGTCGCCGGGGTGGGGGAGATCGAGGGCCGGCGGGTGGCGGTGTGCGCCTACGACTTCAGCGTGCTCGCCGGCTCGATGGGCGCCGTGGGGGAGTCGAAGACGGCGCGGATGCGCGAACTGGCCCTCCGCCAGCGCATCCCCGTCGTGTGGCTGCTCGACTCGGCGGGCGCCCGCATCCAGGCGACCAGCGGGTCGACCTTCGCAGCCGCCGGGGCGCTGTTCCGCGAGCAGGTGACGCTCTCCGGCGTCGTCCCCATGGTGGCGGCCATGCTCGGGCACTGCGCGGCGGGGACGGCGTACATCCCGGCGCTGGCGGACTTCGTGCCGATGGTGAGGGGGATCTCGTCGATGGCACTCGGCGGGCGTCACCTGGTCAAGGCGGCGACGGGGGAGGACGTGTCCGAGGAGGAGATGGGCGGATCGACCGTCCACACCACGATCAGTGGGGTGGCCGACCTCGAGGTGGCCGACGACGCCGAGTGCCTGGCTGCAGTGCGCTCGTACCTGTCGTTCTTCCCGTCGCACAACCGTCAGCCGCCGCCGGCCCGTTCCTCCGCCGATCCCGTCGACCGGCGCTGCGAGGAGCTGTACGACATCGTCCCGACCGCGCCCCGGCGGGCCTACGACATGGATCGGGTCGTGCGTACCATCGTCGACGACGGCGAGTTCTTTCCCATGAAGCCGGGGTGGGCTCGCAACGTCATCACCGGCCTGGCCCGGATCGGCGGCGAGCCGGTGGGTATCGTCGCCAGCCAGCCCAAGGTGCTCGGGGGCACCCTCGACGTGAACTCGGCCGACAAGGCGGCGCGGTTCGTGTGGCTGTGCGACGCCTTCGGCATCCCCCTGGTGTTCCTCCAGGACGTCCCCGGCTTCACGGTCGGCTCAGCCGTGGAGCGCCAAGGCATCATCCGTCACGGCGCCAAGATGCTCTTCGCCGTGTCGGAGGCCACTGTCCCCAAGGTGACCGTCGTGCTGCGCAAGGCCTACGGGGCCGGGTACTTCGTCATGAACGGCACCGCCTACGAGGCGGACTACATCGTGGCCTGGCCGACGGCGGAGATCGCCGTCATGGGCCCCGACGGGATGGTCAACATCATCATGCGCAAGCAGCTCGAGGCGATCCCGGAGGGCGAGGAGCGAACCCGGGCCCGGCTGGAGATGGCCGAGCAGCTGCGTCGCAACATCGACCCCTACATCGCCGCCGGCCACGCCCAGGTCGACGACATCATCGACCCCGCCGAGACCCGCACCGCCATCTGGCGGGGCCTCCAGGTGGCCAAGACGAAGGTCGTCGACCGGCCGTGGCGCAAGCACGGCGTCCTGCCGGTGTGAGTGCCGTCTCGCCCGGTCCGGTGGGGTAGAACGTCGCGATGCCCAAGCGTGCGCTCATCACGGGCATCACTGGCCAGGACGGCTCCTACCTGGCCGAGTTCCTGCTCGCCAATGGCTACGAGGTCGTCGGGATGCTCCGTCGGAGCAGCACGGTCAACTTCGAGCGCATTGCCCACATCCAGGACCGGGTGACGCTGGTCGCCGGCGACCTCCTCGACGAGGTCTCGATGATCAACGTCCTCCGGACGCACCGGCCCGACGAGGTCTACAACCTCGCCGCCCAGTCCTTTGTCCAGACGTCGTGGAGCCAGCCGGTGCTGACCGGAGAGACCACTGCCCTCGGCGTGACCAGGGTGCTCGACGCCATTCGCATCGTCGACCCCGACATCCGCTTCTACCAGGCCAGCTCCAGCGAGATGTTCGGCAAGGTCCACGAGTCTCCGCAGCGGGAGACGACGCCCTTCTATCCCCGTAGTCCCTACGGCGTGGCCAAGGTCTACGGCCACTGGATCACGGTCAACTACCGGGAAAGCTACGGGCTGCACGCCTCGTCGGGGATCTGCTTCAACCATGAATCGCCGCGGCGGGGCCTCGAGTTCGTGACCCGCAAGGTCAGCCACGGTGTGGCCCGCATCAAGGCCGGGCTGGACCAGACCCTGGCCCTCGGCGACCTGGAACCGCGCCGGGACTGGGGCTACGCGCCCGACTACGTGCGGGCCATGTGGCTGATGCTCCAACAGGACGAGCCGGCCGACTTCGTGGTGGCGAGCGGCGAGACCCATTCCGTCAGGGATCTGTGCGAGGCGGCATTCGGTCACGTGGGGCTCGACTGGCGCCAGCACGTGGTGGTGGACGAGCGCTTCCTCCGCCCGGCCGAGGTCGATCTCCTGGTGGGCGACGCATCCAAGGCAAAGACCATCCTGGACTGGACTCCTGCGGTCGACTTCGGTGGGCTCGTGGGGATGATGGTCGATGCCGATCTCGAGACCGTCGAACGCCAGCGGTAGGCGCAGGAGGACCGCCAAGCCGCCGGTGCGTCACCGGCCTATGAGCGAATCGCCGAGCTTGTCCCTTGCAATCCCCTGTGAGGCGGTTATTCTCACTTGGTCAAGGTGTGACGAATTTGGGGGGAGTATTGGCGGCCTCGGTCGCCGGCTACGACGGTCACGTCGTAGCCGGCACTGGTGTGTTCTTGGTGGCGCTTCCTTCCGCGCAGCCTGCTTCGGCGGTGCGGACGGCAGCTTGGGGTGGCGCGCTCCCGCCGTCCGGGTTCCACCTGAGCCGCAGCGCTCGGCTTGCGGCCAGGGTCGCGTTCTTCCTCGTCGCTCTGGTGGCGACAGCAGCCGTCGTGGTCTTGCTGGGCAGCCACCGTGCCGAAGCCGCCGCCCGGCCCGTCGGGAAATCCGTGCCCAGTGCTGCACCGGGGTCATCGATGCGGGTTGTTCCCGTCGCCGGGAGGGCTCTGACTGCGGCACCAACTCCGGTGCGCAAGACCCTCGGCCCGCTCGTGCAGCAGGTCGCGCCGGCGGCGACCTCGGTCACGGCCCCCGTGACACGGACCCTCCGCCCGCTCGTGCAGCAGGTCGCGCCAGCGGCGACCTCGGTCACGGCGCCCGTGGGCCAGACCCTCCGCCGTATCGTGCCCCTGGGGCCGGGAGCCCTGAGGCCCGTCGCGCAGATCCTCGACCCCGTCCCCCAGCCGAATCGCTTAGTGCTGCCACCCTCGACCAGATCCGGGACCGGACCGGGGCCGATCGGCCCGCCCGGCGGTAGCCCCGACGTCCCTGTGAGACCCGGACTCACCGCGGCACCGCCGCCAACCTCTGCTCCAGGCAGTCCCAGCATGAACGGCTCTCCGATCACGTGGAATGGATCGAGCCGTACCGCTCTCGGTTCGCGAGTGACTCAGCCGCATGATGTTCCCGGGATGCCAGCCGCATCAGCGCCGTTCGGAGGCGCAACGGCTCCCACCCCCGAGGGCTCCAGTGGAGCGGGGCACGGGGCCAACGGTCTGCTGGCGTCCCTCCCGGCCAGGTGGCTTTCGCTCGGTCTTCTGATCTTCATCATCGGGCTCATCGCTCTGTGGTCCGCTGGGCGTCCCGCCCCGAGGCCCCAGATCTCGCCCGCCTAGTCGCTCCTTCTGCGACCTGACGTGTCCTCGCTCGAGGACGCGTCCCGTACATCTCACAGAAGGAGTGACTAGTGCAGCTATCGATGAAGCAATGGCTCTTACGGGGGCTTGGAGCGGCCGGCGTGGTCGGGGGCCTGGTGTTCCTCGGCGCCACGGCGGCATCCGCGTCCACCGGATCGTCGGGAAGTGGCAATGGCAGCGGGCCCTTGTCCGGAAATGGCACCTCGGTATCGGTCACGGCGCCGATCACGATCTGCGGCAACGCCGTCACTGTGGCGAGTGGCCAGTCGAACGGGACCTGTGTTCACCAGCCCGTCTCGGTCGGGACCGGCGGGTCGCAGGGCTCCGCCTCCTCGGGCAGTGGGAACCACAGCGGACCGGTGTCAGGGAACGGCACGTCTGTCGCCGTGAACGCGCCGGTAACCGTGTGCGGCAATGCCGCCACGGTCCTGAGCGGTCACGGGAGCGGTACCTGCGGGAATGGCGCGGGTCCGACCGGCGCGGGCTCGAATCGGACCGGTTCGAACGGCAGCGGCAACAACAGCGGGGCGGCCTCCGGCAACGGAACGGTCATCGGCGTCGGTGCCCCCGTGACAGTCTGTGGCAACGGCGCCACGGTTGGCAGCGGAACGGCGAGCGGCACCTGCGGCGACCGCTCGTCTAGCCGAGGCAGCGCTCGGAGCGGTAGTACCGGCTCGACGGGCAGCGGCAACGGCAGCGGGGCGGTGTCCGGCAACGGCACCACCCTGCCCATCACCCTCCCGGTGACCGTCTGTGGCAACTCGGTCACCGCGGCCAGCGGTACCTCGAGCGGCACCTGTGGAAACTCCAGCGGCCCAGGAGGATCCGGCTCGCCCGGGGGGTCAGGTAGCACCACCGGGTCGAACGGATCAGGCAACGGCAGTGGGGCGGTGTCCGGCAACGGCACCACGGCTCCGGTGACTGCTCCGGTGACGGTGTGTGGCAACTCGGTCACCGCGGCCAGCGGGACCTCGAGCGGCACCTGTGGAAACTCCAGCGGCCCAGGAGGATCGGGCTCGCCCGGGGGGTCAGGTAGCACCACCGGGTCGAACGGATCAGGCAACGGCAGTGGACCGGGCTCCGGCAACGGCACGACCCTGCCCATCACCCTCCCGGTGACCGTCTGTGGCAACTCGGTCACCGCGGCCAGCGGTACCTCGAGCGGCACCTGTGGCACATCATCGGGGCCTGGTGGCGGGTCGCCGCCCAACACGGGCTCCACGGGCAGCGGCAACGGCAGTGGACCGGGCTCCGGCAACGGCACGACCCTGCCCATCACCGTTCCGGTGACTGTCTGCGGCAACTCGGTCACCGCGGCCAGCGGGACCTCGAGCGGCACCTGTGGCACATCATCGGGGCCTGGTGGCGGGTCGCCGCCCAACACGGGCTCCACGGGCAGCGGCAACGGCAGTGGACCGGGCTCCGGCAACGGCACGACCCTGCCCATCACCGTTCCGGTGACTGTCTGCGGGAACGGCGAGACCCTCGCTGGCGGAACTGCGACGGGTGACTGTGGCACGAGCCCAACCTCTCCCGGTCCGGGCGGTCCTGGCGGTCCTGGCGGTCCCGGTGGCCCGGGCGGTCCTGGTAACCCTGGTAACCCTGGCGGATCGCCGTCTGGACCACTGGCGCCAGGTGGCGCCCCACCCTCCGGGACGCCTTCGCCCACCGCCTTCCTGGTCGCCTTCGAGGGATCGCCCGGGACGGTGCTCCTCGGCGCCAGCCCGGCGCAAGGCAGCCAGACGGCCGTCGCTCCGGGTGGGAGCGCCTCGACGGCCAATCAGCTGACGACCGGTCAGCTGGCCTTCACCGGCATCGCCGCTTCAAGACTTGTCCTCCTGGCCCTGGCACTCCTTGGGGTCGGCGGCCTCCTCGTTCTCTGGTCGAGGCGGCGACAGCGTCGCTGCGGACCAGCGACGTCCTGATCGGCGCTGAGCATCGACTCCACCCGTAAGGGGCCAGAGCACGCATCACTAGGTAGGCGAGTCGGGCACCCGAGTCCGCCGGTCAACCCCATTCGGGTCGGCCGGCGGGCTCGGTTGCCGCCCGGATCGGCCGCGCTCCATCTCGGATCGAACTCAGGGCTGGTCAGTTCCAATCCACGTTCGAAGTCCATGGTTGTGGGCGTACCTTGAGCAGGTGACGATGGGGCGGGTACTAGCTGGGATCGGCCGCGTCATGATCGGCCTCGGCGTCCTCATGCTGGCGTTCGTCGCGTACCAACTGTGGGGCACGGGCCTGGCGGAATCCCACAGCCAGGATGTTCTCCGCCACCAGCTCTCCGGCCGGCTGCCGACACGTCCCGTCATTACCTCAGCGCCACAGAATCAGTCGCCGACCGGTCTCCCACAGGTGGCCAGGGCTCCCGCCCCACCGAGCCCGCCGCCATCCGAGGGCAGCGCCGTCGGAATCATCACGATCCCGAAACTCGGATTGGACAAGGCAATCGTTCAGGGCACAGGCACGGCAGACCTCCGGCAAGGACCTGGTCATTACCAGGCCACTCCCTTACCCGGTCAACCAGGCAACGCAAGCGTTGCCGGGCACCGCACCACTTATGGGGCCCCCTTCTCTCGCCTGAACGACCTCGTCCCGGGCGACCGGATCATGGTCACCACTTCTCAGGGCACGTTTCGATACGACGTCAGCCGCTCACTGGTGGTGGAGCCGTCGGACGTCTCGGTCATCGCGCCGACAACGACCAACGAGCTCACGCTGACGACATGCACTCCCCGCTACAGCGCGAGTCACCGCCTCATCGTCCAGGCCTCGCTGATCGGACCTCCGGCACCCGCCGCGGCAGCGCGTGCCGGCCCGAGTCGAGCGACACCCACCCTGGCTGGCGACACCGGCTCGTGGTTGCCGCTGGTCGTCTGGGGGCTGGCCACCGCGGGTGTGGCCGTCGGAGTCTGGCTCGCGACCCGTCTCAGACGCCGGCGCGTGCTCGTTTACCTGCTGGGGACGCCAGCCTTCCTCGCCGCTCTGTTCTTCTTCTTCGCCGCCGTCAGCAGGGTGCTGCCGGCCAGCATCTGAGAAGGTTGTGACGGGCCGGCGTCCACCGCTTCTTCGAGTGGTGTAGCTCCGAGTGACTACTGGTCGTGGTCGACGACGAGGCCGCGGGGGCGGAGCTGGCTAGCGGCCGGGCTGCCAGCCGGGGTCGGCGATCTCGAAACCGGCGAACTCGAACGCGGGCGAGACCGTGCACCCAACCAGCGTGTGCTCACCCAGGCTGCGGGCGCGCTGCCAGACGTCGGCGGGCACGACGAACTGGGGTCGCTGACCCGCAGCCAGATCGGGTCCGAGGGCGACCGTCCGCTCGGTTGCTCCGTCGGTGGAGATCGCCAGCTCCAGCGGTGCCCCCTTGTAGTAGTGCCACACCTCGGCGGCGTCGACCCGGTGCCACCGCGAGACCTCGTCCCGGCGGAGCAGGAAGTAGATCGCGCTCCCTGCGGGGCGCTCGTTCGTCTCGGTGGGAGCGCGCCAGGTCTGCCGGTAGGACCCGCCCTCGGGATGCGGCGCCAGCCGCAGGTGCTCGATGATCTCGTCGGCGTCCATGGTGCTCATGATGGTGTCATCCGCCGGCCCGGGTACTGTGCGTGACCGCCGAGGAGCCGGGAGGAGCGGGAGTGGCAGAGGTCAGGGCCGAGATCACGGCCAACGTCTGGCAGGTCCACGTCGAGGTCGGACAGGCCGTTGCCGTGGGCGACACCATCGCCATCCTCGAGTCGATGAAGATGGAGATCCCTGTCGAGTCACCCACCGGCGGCACCGTCGCCGAGCTGCGGGTGCGCCCGGACGACCAGGTCCAGGAGGGGGATGTGATCGCCGTCATCCGTTGACGGGCGCGCCAGTCGGCCTCGGACGGTCCATCACACGCTGCTCACACCCTCCTATCGGGTCCCACACAACGCTCAGCGAGCATGTCCGTGTACCGATCAACGAAAGGACACGGGACCAGACTGTGAAGCAGCTTCTTCTCAAACACCCACTCCGCGTCGGCGTGGCCTCGGCCGTCCTCGCCGGCGGCGTGCTCGGCGGGGCCGTCGCCTTTGCCGACACCCCCTCGACCTCACCCGCGGCCACCCCGGGGGCCGCCGCTCCGGCCCAGGGCGGGCACCCGGCGAAGGCGAAGCAGCGCCATCCCCACGTCGTCGGCAAGGTCACGAACGTGAGCTCGACCGGCGGGCTGTCCAACCAGGGCACGATCACCGTGGTCGAACCCGACGGGCACTCGACGACCTTCAGCCTGACCGGCTCCACCAGGGCCTGGAAGTACCAGGGCCAGGGCCAGAAGCCGACCAAGGAGGCCCCGACCTCCATCGCCACCAGCGAGGTCGTCGAGGCCGGCCTGCTGAACCAGCAGGGTGGCGTCGCGGCCCACCGCATCCTCGACACCGGCTTCAAGGCCAGCTGACCACCTCCCCACCGCCCGCTGGCCCCCGGGGACCACCCTGGGGCAGCGGGCGCTTTGGAAGCGCGACGGGCCCCACCCGTAGCATGTCGTCCCGTACTTCATGGCCGTCGCCGTCCGCTTCCGTGCTGCCGTCGCCCTCGTCGGGCGCTTTCCGGCCCTGGCCGGCGTCGATCTCGACGTAGCCTCCGGTGAGATCCTGCTCGTCACGGGTCCGAACGGAGCCGGAAAGACGAGCCTCCTGCGGGCCTGCGCGGGGCTGCTGGTCGTCACGACCGGCGAGGCCCACGTCCTCGGCCACGACCTGCGTCGGGACCGGCGCTCGGTACGCCGCTCGTTGGCCATGCTGGGCCACGCCAGCTTCTTGTACGACGACCTCACGGTCCTGGACAACCTCCGCTTCGTCGTGCGGGCGGCGCGGGGTGACCAGGGCGCTGTCGACCGGGCGCTGGTCCGCCTGGGCCTCGACGGACGGCTTCGCCACACGGTCGTCGGCAGGCTGTCGGCTGGTCAGCGCCGGCGCGTGGCCATCGCGGCCGTGGTGGCGCGTGCCCCTCGGCTGTGGCTGCTCGACGAGCCGCACGCCGGCTTGGACGCGGCCGGGCGCGACATCCTCGACGAGGCGGTCCTGGCCGCCTCGGACGCGGGCGCGACCGTCATCCTGGCCTCGCACGAGACCGACCGCGCCGGCGCGATCGCGGGCAGGGTGGCGAAGATGGCTGGTGGTCAGGTGGTGGCGGAGGAGCCGTTGGCGGCCGCGACCGAGGTCCGTGAGGCGGCGGCCGGTCTCGGCCCTGTCGCCGTTCCGCCCGAGCCGCCGTCGGGAGAGCCGGTCCATGTGGCGTGACGCCCTGCTCGTGGCGGGCAAGGACCTCAGGGTGGAGGTCCGCTCGCGTGTCGCCACGAACCAGATCGCGCCGTTCGCCCTGCTCGCACTGGTCCTGTTCGCGTTCGCCCTGGACCCGAGCCGCGGCGTGCTGACGAGGGCGACGGCCGGGCTCTTCTGGGTGGCGGTGCTCCTGTGCTCCTTGCTGGCGGTGCAGCGCAGCTTCGCCATGGAAGCTGCCGACTCGGCACGCGACGGCCTCCGCCTCTCGGGTCTCGATCCGGCCGGCATCTTTCTCGGCAAAGCCGCGGCCGTGGTCGTCCAGCTGCTGGTGCTCGAGGCTGTCCTGGCCGCCGGCATCATCGTGCTCTACGGCTCGCACCTGCACGGCCCCCTGTTGCTGGTGGGCTCGACCTCGGCAGCCACGGTGGGCCTTGCCGCCGCCGGCACCGTCTACGGAGTGCTGGCGGCCGGCCTCAGGGTGCGTGAGACCCTGCTGCCGCTGCTGCTCCTTCCCGTGGTGGCTCCCGTGCTGCTGGCTGCCACCCGGGCCTGGGAGGCGGCGCTCTCGGGCACCCCCGCCGACGGCAATCCCTGGCTCCAGCTGCTCGGCGTCTTCGCCGTGGTCTACGTGGCGGTCGGCGTAATCGCCTTCGGCCCCCTTCTGGAGGATGCATGATGCCGATCACCCCGGCGCGCGCCACGCGGGCCCTCGGGCTCGCCACGCTGGCGGCGGTGGCCGCCACGGTCGTCCTCGGCCTGTGGGTCACGCCCCCCGACGTCGTGCAGGGCGACCTCGTGCGGCTGATCTACGTGCATCCCCCCGTGGCCTGGGTCGCGTATCTGGCCTTCGCCGTGACCGCCCTGGCCAGCGTGCTCTATCTGTGGCCGAGGACTCGATCGCTGGCGTGGGACCGCCTCGCCGGCGCGTCGGCGGAGATCGGGGTGGTCTTCACCACCCTGACGTTGGTCACCGGGTCCATCTGGGGGCGACCCACGTGGGGGGTGTGGTGGACGTGGGACGCCCGGCTGACCACCACGGCCCTGCTGCTGGTCCTCTACCTCGGCTATCTGGCCCTGCGTCGGGTGGCTGGTGAGCCCCAGACGCGGGCGAAGCGCTCGGCCGTCGCCGCCCTGGTCGCGGTGGTCGACGTGCCCATCGTCCACCTGTCGGTGGTGTGGTGGCGGACCCTGCACCAGTCGGCCACGGTGCTCACGCCGAACCTCCAGCCGACGGTCCACGGGTCGATGGCGTGGACGATGCTGCTGGGGTTCTGCGCGTTCACCCTGGTCTACGCCTGGCTGCTCGTGCACCGGTACCGCCTCGAGACCCTCGAGGAGCGGCTCGAGACCGAGGGCCTGTCCATGGCTCTGGCGGAGCGCCGGGCCGAGGCCGCTGAGCGTGTCCTGGCTCCCGAGGACCACGCCGACACCCGATCCGCCGACCTGGCGTCCACCGACGAGCCGGTGGTGAGCCGGTGAGCGGCTACGTGGAGGCGGGCTACGCCGTCGTCGGCGTCACGCTGTCGGCCTACGGCGTCTGGATGTTGCTGCGAACACGGTCGATCAGGCGAGCCGTGGGCCCACCCCGCGATCGTGATGCCGGCGACGCGACGACAGCGGAGCCCCGCGGGTGGCGCTGACGAGGGCTCGACCCCGCAGCCACAGCTCCCGGCGGCTGTGGTTGGCCGGGATCGTCGTGCTCGGTGCCATCGGCTTCCTGGTCTACCGGGGCCTCGGCAACTCCATCGTCTATTTCAAGACGGCGGACGAGGCGGTGGCATCCCGCGCTCAGCTCGGCAGCCGCGACTTTCGCATCGAAGGCGTGGTGATGCCCGGTTCCGTGCGATCCGCGGGAAGCGACGTCGCCTTCGTCATCGGCAGCAGGGGCGTCCAGGTCCCGGTGGTCAACCAAGGGTCCGCGCCCCAGCTGTTCCAGCCGAACGTTCCCGTCGTCCTCGAGGGCCACTTCGCCGGCCAGCAGTTCCTGAGCGACCAGATCATGGTCAAGCACTCCGCCGTCTACATCGCGCAGCACCCCGGCCGGGTGACGGCGCCCGACGGCAGCACCCGATGAACGCGGCCATCGGGCGCGATGCCGTCCTGCTCGGGTTCCTGGCCGCGGTGATCGGGGCGGTCACGCTCGCGGCCGGCCTGCTCCGCCGGCGGCCCGGCGCCCTGCGCAACGGCGTCATCTACGCCGGGCTGCTGTTGCTCGCCGCCTTGGTGGCCGCCGGAGCCATGGAGCACGCGCTGATCAGCCATGACTTCTCCCTGACCTACGTCGCTCAGAACAACAGCCGGGAGACGCCGCTGCTGTTCACCGTGACCGGCATGTGGTCGGCGCTGGAGGGATCGATCCTGCTGTGGGCCCTCGTCCTGTCGGGCTACATCGCGGCCATGGCGTGGCGCTTCCGTCGGCGGGCGGAGGACCCGATGGTGGGCTGGGCGACGCTCACGTGCTTCGTCGTGGCCGCCTTCTTCTTCGGGCTGATGCTCGGACCGGCCAACCCCTTCCACACGGCGACCGGTGCGGTGCCGCTCGACGGCGTGGGTCCCAACCCTCTGCTCCAGGACCACCCGTTGGTGGCCATCCACCCGCCGCTGCTGTACCTGGGCTTCGTGGGCTTCACGATCCCGTTCGCGTTCGCCGTGGCCGCACTTGTCACCGGTCGCCTGGGCGAGGGATGGCTCGTCGAGACGCGGCGGTGGACGCTCTTCGCCTGGGGCTTTCTCACGGTGGGCATCGTGCTGGGCGCCTGGTGGTCCTACCAGGTGCTCGGATGGGGCGGCTTCTGGGCATGGGACCCGGTCGAGAACGCCGCGTTCCTCCCCTGGCTCTGTGGGACCGCGTACCTCCACTCGGTCATGGCCCAGGAGCGGCGCGGGCTGCTCCGGGTGTGGAACCTGTCGCTGCTCATGGCCGCCTTCAGTCTCACCATCCTCGGCACCTTCCTGACGCGCTCGGGCGTCCTCGAGTCGGTGCACTCGTTCTCGCAGTCCACCCTCGGCCCGATCATCCTGGGCTTCTTCGGTCTCGTCGTGGCGGTGGGACTCGGCCTCATCGCCTGGCGGGGGGACCGCCTGCGGGCGCCAGGAAGCATCGACGCGCCCGTGTCGCGCGAGGGCGCCTTCCTCGTCAACAATTTGCTCTTCGCCGGCTTCGCCCTCGTGGTGCTGCTCGGGACCGTCTTCCCGCTCCTCTCCGAGGCCGTGCAGGGCCAGCAGGTCTCGGTCGGGAGGCCGTACTTCGACACCATGGCCAGGCCCATCGGCTTGGCGTTGCTGTTCTTCATGGCGGTAGCGCCGGTCCTGCCGTGGCGGAAGGCGAGCGGGGAGCTGCTCCGCAGCCGGCTCCAGTGGCCTGCCTGGGCGGGCACGCTGGTGGTCGTCGGCTGCGTCGCCGCCGGGATCAGAGGGTTGGCTGTGCTGCTGGCCTTCGGCCTGGGTGCCTTCGCGGGCACGTCGGCGCTACGCCAGCTCGTCGTGTCGACGCGGCTGGCCCGTCGCCGGGAGGTGCCGCTTTGGAGCGGGCTGGTCGGGAGGAGCAATGGAGGGATGGTCGTCCACCTCGGCGTCGTGGTGATCGCCGTCGCCCTGTCGGCCAGCCTCTCGTTCGGCCACCGCGGCCAGGTACGGCTGGCGCCGGGGCAGTCGACCCGGTTCGCCGGCCACACGCTCACATATCTCGGCACGCGCGGCGTGGTCCACCCGAACCGCCGCGAGCTGGAGGCCGCGGTGCGCGTCGACGGCGGCGCCGTGTACCGCCCGGCGGTCAGCCAGTTCGGCTCGGACGCCGAGGGGATCGGCACCCCCTCGGTGGCCAGCAGCCTCACCAGCGACGTGTACCTCACCCTCGACAATCCCCCCGAAGGCGCCACTATCGGCGGCGGCCCCGCCCCCTCGATCTCCAGTGGACAGTCGGGCGGCGCTGCCGGATCCACGTCCGGCCCGACACAGACGTCCCCGCAGGCCAGCCCGTTGACCCAGCCGGCCGTCGTCGGGGTCGTGGTCCAGCCCATGGTGGCGTGGCTCTGGATCGGCGGAGCGCTCATGGGGCTCGGCGCTGTCATGGCGGCGCTGCCCGAGCGGCGTCGGCGAGCGGCAGTGGGCACTGAGCGGGAGCCAGAGGTCATCGTCCCCGAGGCGTCCGAGCCTGTCCCCGAGCCCGTCGTCGCCCGCTCAGGCGGTGGGTCGTGACGCCCTCGGTGACGTCGCCCCCGGCGCCATCGATGCCGGGCGACCACCCCCCCCGGCGACGCCGTCCTCGGGCTGTCATGGTGGCGGCTCTGGCCGTGGCGGTGGTCGTCGGTGGGCTGGTGGCCGTGTTGGCCACCCGTCCATCAGCGAGCTCCACCGCGGCTGCCAGCCCGCTGCTGGGCAAGCCCGCCCCCGATGTCAGTGGCCCGGCATTGACCGGCGCGCCCGTCGACTTATCCTCCCTTCGGGGCCGGTTCGTGGTCGTGAACTTCTTCGCCAGCTGGTGCCAGCCGTGCCAGGTCGAGGAGCCCGAGCTCGTGCAGTTCGCCTACGAGCACCGGGCCGCTGGTGACGCCCAGGTGCTCGGCGTGGTCTTCGCCGACCCCAGTGCCAACGCTGCGCACTTCCTCGCCACCACGGGCGCCGCCTGGCCAGCGGTGGCGGACCCCGGCGGCCAGGTCGCACTCGACTACGGCGTGCGAGGCCCGCCAGAGACCTTCATCGTGGCGCCCGACGGTCTGGTCGTGGCCAGGCTCCTCGGGGCGGTCAAGGCGACCGATCTCGACCAGGTGCTGTCGCGCGCCCGGGCCGAGGGGGCCTGAGGTGAGCGGCCGGAGCCGTCGCTGGCTCCCGTGGATGGTGTTGGCCGTCGTGCTCGCCGTCGCCCTCGTCATCGGCTCCGGCAGCCGATCGAGCTCCGAGACCGTCGGCCAGCGGGTCGACCGCATCGCCCGGGACGTGCGCTGCCCCAGCTGCTCGGGCCTGTCCGTGGCCGAGTCGGATGCCCCGACGGCGGTGGCTGTCCGCCAGCTCATCACCGAGCGGGTCGAGGCCGGGCGCAGCGATGCCAGCATCGAGACCGAGCTGGTGCACAGCTACGGATCGGGGATCCTGCTGCGAACGCCGGCGAGCGGGGTGGCGGCGGTGGTGTGGGTGGCGCCCGTCGTCGCCGGGGCCGCTGGTGTGATCGCCGTGGTCGTGGTCTTCCGCCGTCGTCGACTCGGCGACGGCGGCGGGTCGGCGGTGACCGCCGAGGACCGGGCCCTCGTCGAGCGGGCGCTCCGCTGAGCATGGCCCGCACCGCGTCGCTCCGGGACCTCGAGGAGGAGCGTGACTTCCTGCTCCGGTCGATCTCGGACCTGGACCGCGAGCGGGCGGCGAACGACCTCACGGAGGCCGACTACCGACGGCTACGGGACGGCTACACGGCTCGAGCGGCGGACGTCATGCGCCGGCTGGGGGCCCTCGGAGCGGGGGGCGACGCCGGAGGCGACGAGGACGCTACGCCCGCGGGCCAGACCCAAGAGCCGCAGCCACAGGAGCCTCCGGCCGAGCCCGATTCGGGGACTCCCGCTGCCGTCGCCGTCCACGTGGCGTCGCGACCACGCCCGCGTCTCTCCCGCTGGCTCGGCGCGCGGGGATCGGACGTCGGCGACGGGGAGGCGGGGCGGGCGCGAGCCCGCCGGCGACGCGGGGTCGTCGCCCTGGCCGTCATCGTCTGCTTCGTCGCCGCCGCTGGCGGCCTGCTGATCGCGCGTGCGACCAACCGCCTTCCTGGTCAGACGGCGAGCGGGTCGGTCACCCTCACCGATGACCAACGGCTGGCCCAGGATCTGGTCCAGGCCCGGGTCCTGGCCACCCAGGGCAAGGACCTGGATGCCATCAAGCTGTACGACCAGGTGCTGGCGGTCGAGCCTCGCCAGCCCGAAGCCCTGGCCTATCGGGGTTGGCTCCTGCGGCTGGCGGGGGTGGCGGGGCACGACCAGGCTCTCCTGGCCCAGGGGCGGGCGTCGGTCGGCGCCTCCGTGGCCCAGGACCCGAGCTACCCCGACGCCCGGGTGTTCCTCGGTTACATGCTCTTCCAGGACACCCACGACCCGGTCGGTGCGACGGCGCAGTTCCGGGCCTTCCTGGCCGACCATCCGCAGGCCCAGATGGTGTCGCTCACCAGCGACGTCGTCGCCCAGGCGTTCGCTGCGGTCGGCCAGCCCGTGCCGCCGGCGTCCACGCCCTCCGGCTCCTGAGTCCGCAGCCGAAGCCCTAGCGGAAGACGCCCGTGTGCCCCAGCGAGTACCGCCCCGGCTGCGGGTAGACGGACAGGCCGTGGGGGCCCTTGCCCACCGGGATGCGGGCCAGCAGCTGACCGTTGGTCGTGTCGATGGCGTAGACGTCCGAGTTGTAGCGGCCGGTCAGCCACAGGACCTTGCCGTCGCTCGATACGCCCCCCATGTCCGGGCTCCCCCCGCCGGGGATGTGCCAGGTGGTGGCGACCGTGCGGCTGGACAGGTCGACGACCGAGACCGATCCTTCGCCCCGGTTCGAGACGTACAGGTATCTCGAGTCCCGGCTCACGTACAGGCCGTGGGCCCCCTTGCCGGTCGGCATGAACCCGATGACCTTGAACGAGTTGCCGTCGATCTCGTAGAGGCCGTTGGCCTTGAGATCGGCCTCGTAGAAGACCTTGCCGTCGGGCGACGTCTTCACGTCCTGGGGCGCGCTGCCCTTGATGTCCAGCACGCCCACGAGCTGCTGGTGGGCCACGTCGACCTTGAGCATCTGACTGGAGAACTCACAGCTCACGATCATGTAGGTCCCGTCGGCCGAGAAGTCGGCGTGGTCGGCACCCTGGCACGGCACCGGCAGCGAATGGACCAGCTGCATGGTGTGGGCGTCACGGAAGTCCAGCCGCCCGAGCGCCTCGGCGACCACGATGGCGTACCGACCGTCAGGCGTGAAGTACATGTTGTACGGGTCCTCGACGGGCACCGGGGACCCAGGCTTGCCGGTAGCCGGATCGATCGGGGTGAGGCTGTTGCCCTGGTCGTTGGTCACCCAGAGCGTGCGCAGGTCCCAGGACGGCACCACGTGCTGCGGGAGCCCGCCTACCGGAAAGGTGTTCACCACCTTGAAGGTGGTCGGATCGATCACGCTCACGCTGTCGGACTCCGAGTTCGGGACGTAGACGAGCGGGGGGAAGTTCTTGACCACCGGGCTGAGGGCCCCTGGGCGGTCGGTCGCATAGATGTCGTTCGGATTGAGGACCGGGGGCATTCCAGGCAGAGCGGCGAGCGTCGTCGAGGGGCCCTGACTGACGGTCGAGGTGGTGCCGGTGCCCGAGCTCGGCACCGAGCGCGGCTGCGACCGGCCGCCCGGGTCGCTCGCGAACACGAAGAGCACCACGATGGTGGCGATCCCGACGAGGACGAGCGCCCACCGCCGGACGAGCACGCCGGGAGGCGGCCGGCGCCGACGCGCCGTCCCGGCCGGCCTCGCGGCGCGGGATGTCTCATCGAGGCGTGTCACGGCACTCGTCCTTCCCTTCGATAGCGTTGTTCACGCCATGGCCCCCCGGGTCTCGCGAAGACTATTCCTTACTGGTGCCGGCGCGGCGGTAACGCTCGCTGCCTGCAGCCAGGCGGTGCGCCGATCCGCTCCGGCCGGCACGACCACCACCACCGGCGCCCCGGCGACGCCGCCGACCAGCCCGCCCGGTCGCCCGGCCACATACATCGCCAACGGGTCACGGACCGGCACGGCGGTTGCCCTCACGTTCCACGGGTCGGGTGACCTCGGCCTCACCAACGCCCTGCTCGACCAGGCTAAATCCCTTCGAGCTCCCATCACCGTCTTTGCCGTCGGCACCTGGCTGGCAGCCGATCCGTCGATCGGGCACCGCATCCTCGATGATGGCAACGAGCTCGCCAATCACACCTTCACACATCCTGACCTGGGCAGTCTCGGGGCCAGCGCGGTCGCCAGCGAGATCTCCCGGTGCGCCGACGTCCTGACCCAGGTCCAGGGCAACAACGGCCGCTGGTTCCGCCCGTCGGGCCTCGACCGGCCGACGCCGCTGATCCTCCAGCAGGCGGGACTCACCGGCTACTCGGTCTCTGTCGGCTATGACGTCGACCCGCTCGACTACGAGGACCCCGGTGCCGCGAACGTCATCGCCCGCGTCCGGCAGCGTCTCCAGCCGGGATCGATCATCAGCCTGCACACGGGCCACGCCGGGACCGTGCAGGCCTTCCAGCCCATCGTGGCCGCTATCAGGGCACGGAGCCTCCGGCCGGTGACGGTGAGCCAGCTCCTCGGGCCGAACCCGGCCTGACACCTGTCCTCGGATCCCAGCTCAGACCCGGAGCGCCCGCAGCCGGTCGACGACCCTGGGCAGAGCGTCGACGAGGGCGTCGATGTCGGAGTCGCTCGTCGACCAGCCGACCGAGACGCGCAGCGAGCGCTCGGCGTCGGCCCCCATCGCCTCGAGGACCGGGGACGGGGCGAGCGACTCCGAGGAGCACGCCGAGCCCGAGTGGACGGCGATTCCCTCCTGGTCCAGCCCCAGCAGGACGGCCTCGGCCTCGACGCCGGCGACGCCCAGACAGGCGATGTGCGGAAGGCGGCCGACCGGGTCGCCGTAGATCGTCACCCCGTCCAGGGCACGGGCCAGATCGAGCACACGGCCGGTCTGGGACCAGGCGCGCGACCTCTCCTCTGCCAGCCGGCCGTCGGCCAGCAGCTCGGCCGCGGCGCCGAAGCCGACGATCGCCGGCGTGTTCTCGATGCCCCCTCGCCGGGCCCGCTCCTGCTCGCCCCCCAGGATCAGCGGGTCGAGCCGCAGGCCTCTGCCGACCACGAGCGCCCCGACGCCCTTCGGGCCGCCGAGCTTGTGGGCGCTGACCGAGACGAGGTCGACCTCCAGCCGCGAGAGGTCGAGTGGGACGTGACCGGCGCCGGCGGCGGCGTCGACGTGTACGAGGATCCCTCGGTCGCGGCACAGCGCGACCGTCTCGGCGACCGGCTGAAGGGTGGCGACCTCGTGGTTGCCCAGCTGGCAGTGGGCCAGCGCCACGGGCGTCCCCGTATCGGCGATCCCGTCGAGGGCCGCTCCGAAGGACCCGACATCGACACGTCCGAGCTCGTCGACACCGGCCTCGATGACCTCGGCGTGACGGGATGAGGCATCCCGGACGGCGGAGTGCTCGACCGCCGTGCTGACGACCACTCCACCCGGACGGGCCTGGACAGCGCCCCAGACGGCGGCGTTGATGGCCTCGGTCCCTCCGCTGGTGAAGACGATCTGGCGGGGGCGGGCGCCCAGCAGCTCGGCGACCCGGGCCCGCGACTCCTCCACCGCGGCCCGGGCGATCCGGCCCTCGGTGTGCACCCGCCCCGGGTCAGCGGCCCCCTCGCCGGCGAACCAGGGGATCATGGCGTCGACGACCTCGGGGCGGGCTGGGGAAGTCGAGGCGTGATCGAGGTAGTGCCGGCTCATCGCCGCAGCTAGATGGCGGTGACGCAGGCGTCGTCGCCCCGAGCGCGGGACGATATGACGACCGGCGTGCTGTCGCCGTAGAGACCGGCGAGGAGGCCTCGGACCATGCCCCGGTCCACGGCGCAGATGATCGGGTGCTGGGCGGCCGTCTCTCCGAACGGACAGTGCTCGGCGACCACGGCCATCGACGTTCCCCGCGCCTCGGCATGGGCGGCGAACCCGTGGGCGGTCAGGGTGTCGGCCACCGTGCGGATGGCGGCGCGGAGCGAGCGCTGTCCCTCGCCGGGCGCCATCTGGGCGGCAAGCGCGGCGCCGTACTCCTCCCCGACAGCCTCGGCCATGCACTCGGCCTCGTCGGGGGACAGCATTGACAGCGCCCGCCCGAGCAGCAGGACGAGCAGGTCGTCTCGGCGAGCCGGGAACTCGAGTGCCATGTCCTTGGCCGACGCGCGGTAGCGCTTGGACGGTCGTCCCGCGCCACCCGAGCCCGACCGCTCGACGAACACCTCCAGATAGCCCCCGGCGGCCAGCTTGTCGAGGTGATGGCGCGCCACGTTGGGATGAAGGTCGAAATGGGAGGCCACCTGCCCGGCCGTCACGCCCTCGCTTTCCCGGGTGAACAGGTAGATATCGCGGCGGGTCGGGTCGCCGAAGGCCGAGGTGACGGCGGCCACGGCGGCGGAGAACTCCTCGTCGCCGAGCGGCCGGGGCTCGGCCGAAGCCGGTGCCTCGGATGGCTCCCGCTCGAGCGTCCTCTCTCGACCGCTCGATCGACCCACCGGGCGTTCTGGGCTGCCCTGCACGACCGGTATTGTACCTATGGCTGTAGGGATAATTCCGCTGGCTCCAACCAAGCCGCCCGCAGCCCCCGGGGAGGCGGCCGATGTCAGTAGGTGATTCCGAGGTGCGGGAGGCGTTGGCCGCCGTGGCGGACCCCCAACTGCGCCGGGGGATCGTCGAGCTCGACATGGTGCGGTCGACCCGGGTCCGGCGGGGTCGGGTGACCGTGGCGTTGGCGCTGCCCGTGGCCGACCACCCGGGGCGCGACGAGCTGCTCCTCCGGGTCAGGAGCGCCCTCGAGGCCCTCCCCGGCGTCCGGGCCATCGAGGTCGAGCTCACCGTGATGGGCGACGAGGAACGGACACGACTTCGTCGCCGCCTGCGGGGGGAGCGGGCGGCGGGTGACCAGACCAACCCCTTTGCCCGGCCGGGCTCACCGACGCGCGTGCTGGGTATCTCGTCAGGCAAGGGAGGGGTCGGGAAGTCCTCGGTCACGGTCAACACGGCCGTCACCCTGGCCCGGCTCGGACACAAGGTGTCGGTGCTCGACGCTGACGTGTACGGATTCTCGCTGCCCAAGATGCTCGGCATCGATCACGATCCGATGGTGATCGACGACCTGCTCATCCCCCCGGTCGCTCACGGGGTGGGCTGCATGTCGATCGGCTTCTTCGTCGGGGACGACCAACCGGTCATGTGGCGGGGGCCGATGCTGCACAAGGCGCTCGAGCAGTTCCTCACCGACGTGCACTGGGACGATCCGGATTTTCTCGTCGTCGACATGCCGCCGGGCACCGGTGATGTGGCCATGTCGATGGCGCAGTACCTGCCCAGGACCGAGATCTTCGTGGTCACCACGCCCCAACCGGCCGCCCAGCGTGTCGCCCAGCGCAGCGCCCTGATGGCCAAGAAGCTCAAGCTCGCGGTGCGGGGTGTGATCGAGAACATGTCGTGGTTCACCGGCGACGACGGCAAGCGGTACGAGATCTTCGGCGCCGGCGGGGGCCGGTTGCTGGGAGAGGAGCTCGGCGTGCCCCTGGTCGGCCAGGTGCCGCTCGTGCCCGCCCTCCGCGCGGGGGGCGACAACGGCTCTCCGGTGACGGTGACCGAGCCCACGGGTGAGGTGTCGCGCGCATTCGAGGAGACGGCCAAGCGCATCGAGGCCCTGGGACCGGCCCGCATCTACCGCCGGGAGCTCGCCGTTCAATGACCCCACGACCGCCCGGAACGTCGGTGGTCGACTGCGCGACCATGGAGACGTGGCACCGGCCACCTGTCTCCACGGGCTCCAGCCCGACACATGTCTGATCTGTCAGACCCTGGCCACCAAGCCGGCGCCGGCCACCACGCCCGCGCCGGCCACCACGCCCGCTCGCGGTCGTCGCAGCCCTCGCAGCCTGCCGGCGCTCGGCCCCGAGGACCGCGGCCCCGACAGACCCGCCCGTCGCTTCAGCGTCGCCGGGGCACTTGCCCTGGTCCTGGCCGCGGTCGTGGTCGTCTGGGTCGTGGTCGCCGCCCTGTGGACCACCTTCAGGGTGGTCGAGCTGGCCCTGGTGGCGGCCGCCGCGGGATGGCTCGGCTGGCGCCTCGGGGTGTGGCACGGCCGCCGTTCGGGGCGCTGACGGCGCTCCGCCTCCGGGACCGGTCTCACGGGTCGGTCAGGCGCCGGGCAGCCGATCGGCGTCCCAACCGAGGTGGGCGGCCGCGGACTGCATGACGTAGCGATCAGTCATGCCGGCCACGTAGGTCACGGCGGCCGACAGCGCCTCGTCGCTTCCTGCGGGCACGCCCCCGCGCTCGGCGGTGCCCGGGATCAGGTTGGGCCGATCGGCGAAGTGCTCGACGAGGGCGCGGAGCAGGCGGGCCACGCCCTGGCCCTGGGCGACCGACGCTGGTCGAAGGTAGATGCGCTCGTAGTTGGTGGCCCGGAACTCGGCCAGGGCCTCCGCCAGCGCCTCGGTCATCCCCACCTCGCCCGTGGCGGTCATGGCCTCGAGCACGCCGCCGATGAACGCGCCCAGCTGCTCACTCCGGCCCTGCCCACAGCATTGACGGACCCGCTCCGGCAGCATCGCCGAGGTCACGATCCCCGCCCGAACGGCGTCCTCGAAGTCGTGACAGACGTAGGCGATGCGATCCGCCCAGCTCACCACCTCCCCCTCGGGCGTGGTCGGCGCGGGGCGGGACCACGGGTGATTGCGAATACCGTCGAGCGTCTCGGCGCAGAGGTTGAGCGGGGCCAGGACGACGTCGGCGCCCCACACCGCGTGATCGAAGCCGGCATCCACGTAGGGCGAGAGAGCGTCCTCGCTGGCGTGGCCACCCGGACCGTGTCCGCAGTCGTGCCCCAGGGCGATCGCCTCGGTGAGGGCGACGTTGAGCCGGGCCGCCCGGGCCAGGCTCACGGCCACCTGGGCGACCTCGATGGCGTGCGTGAGCCGGGTCCGCTGGTGGTCCTGGGGGAAGATGAACACTTGCGTCTTGCCCGCCAGCCGGCGGAAGGCCGTGGCGTGGAGGATGCGGTCCCGGTCCCGTTCGAAGCAGGTGCGAAGCTGGTCGGGCTCCTCGGGGGTGGCGCGCCGGCCCGCCTCGAGGGCTCGGGTCGCCCCGGGGGCGAGCGTGAGGTCCTCGGCGTGCTCGCGTGCCTCCCGCCCCAGCCTTCCCACGGTGCCGACGACGGCGCAGCTGTCGCGGTGGGCCCGGCGGACGGCTGCCCCGCCCGCATACCCGTCCATGGTCGAAGCCCAGCGCTGGGCGCGCCGGGTCGGGGTCGGCTCGCTGGAGGCCATGAGCCCAGTTTGCCCTCCCGCTGTGTCAGCGGTCGGGCCAGGACCTGTCCGGCGCCGACGTACGATGTCGGAGGCCCGTCCATCGCCGGACACCGCCGACCAGAGGGAGCATGCTGGTGGACATCCGCATCGGTGTCATCCACACGACCAAGGAGATCGAGGTCGAGGTGGCCGACGACTCCAACCGCGACAAGCTGATGGACGACATCGACGCGACCCTGGCTCGCCCCGACAGCGTGCTGTGGCTGACCGATCGGCGGGGCCGGCGAGTCGGTGTGCCGGTGGCGCGGGTGGCCTATGTGGAGGTGGGCGCGGCCAGCGATGACCGCAGGGTTGGTTTCGGTGCCCCCTGAGAGCGGGTCGGGCGGTCCGGAAGGTCGGCCCGAGGAGACGGCCGGTCCGGTAGGCCGACCTGAGGAGACAGCCCGACGGAGGGTGCCGGCCGACATCCTGGAGCGGAAGCTGCTCTTCGTGACGGGCAAGGGTGGAGTGGGCAAGACCACCGTGGCCTCGGCGCTGGCCCTGCTGGCCGCCAATCGCGGCAAGCGCACGCTCCTCTGCGAGATCGACGCCAAGGGGGCCACCGCCAACGCCCTGGAGACGGGACACACCGGCTTTCAGCCGACCGAGGTGCATCCACGGCTGTGGTCCATGTCGATGGACACCGAGGCCTCGTTGCGCGAGTACCTCCGCCTCAACCTCCGGGTGCCCGTCGTGGGTCGCATAGGCCCGATCGCCCGAGCCTTCGAGTTCGTGGCGACTGCCGCCCCCGGTGTCAGGGAGATCCTCGTGGTGGGCAAGCTCTGCTACGAGGTGCGCGAGCGCAACTGGGACCTGGTGGTCGTGGACGCCTCGCCCACCGGCCACATCATCGGCCAGCTGGCGGCGCCCCAGGCCATCAACGACCTGGTAAGCATCGGTCCGGTGCGCCAGCAGTCGGGCTGGATGCTCGACATTCTCTCCGATCCCTTCCTGACGGGGCTGTGCATCGTCGCCACGCCGGAGGAGATGCCCGTCAACGAGACCATCGAGCTCGCCGGGCGGGCCAGAGATGAGACGAGTGTCTCGCTGGCCGCCATCGTGGTCAACCGGGTGCTGCCGGAGCTGTTCGGACGGGGCGAGGAAGCCGTCTTCGACGCGCTGGCCGAGCCGGACCGAGCCGCGGCGCTGGCCAAGGCCGTCGACGGTGACGTGCAGCCCGTGCTCGACGGCGCCGGCCTGGCCGTCACCATGCGCCGGACCGGAGCCTCCCACCTCGAGCGTCTCCGGGCTGCGGTCGACCCGGCCGTGCCCATGTTGTATGTCCCGTACCTGTTCACCCGGTCCAACGGCTTGCGGGCCACCGGCCAGGTGGCTTCGGCGCTGTCGGCCGAGCTGGGCTACTGATGCCGAAGACGGCGGCCCCGGCTCGCGGTGGATCGTTGGACCAGCTGCTGGCGGCGAAGGAGATCGTCATCTCCTGCGGGTCGGGTGGGGTGGGGAAGACCACCTTGGCCGCCGCGGCAGCCACCATGGCGGCGGTCCGCCATGGTGGCAAGGTGCTCGTCGTCACCGTCGATCCGGCCAGGCGACTCGCCAACGCCCTCGGCGTCAAGGGGATCGGCAACGAGGAGACGCGGGTGCCGAATGCCGCGTTCGCCGACGCGGAGATAACGCCCCGAGGCGAGCTGTGGGCGGCCATGCTCGACACCAAGCAGTCGTGGGACGCCCTGGTTCGTCGGCACGCTCCCGACGAGCGAACCGCCAGCGAGATCCTTGCCAACCCGCTGTATCAGAACGTGTCGGGCCGGTTCGTGCAGAGCCACGAGTACATCGCCATGGAGCGGCTGTACGAGATCCACAACGAAGGGAAATACGACTTGATCGTCGTGGACACGCCACCCTCGCGCAACGCGATCGACTTCCTCGAGGCGCCCGAGCGAATGGCGGACTTCTTCTCCAGCCGGTTGCTCCGGTGGTTGATCGTCCCCTACCGCTCCCGAGTCGTGAACTTCGCGTCCCGGCCGTTCTACCAGGTGGCCGACCGGATCCTCGGGACGCAGTTCCTCCAGGACATCGCCGAGTTCTTCATGCTGTTCCAGACCATGTACGACGGGTTCGTCAAGCGCGCCAACGCCGTCGAGCGGCTCCTCCACGAGCGGCGCACCACGTTCATGGTCGTGAGCACCCTCGAAGCCGCCCCGTTGCGGGAGGCCGAGCAGTTCATCGACGTCATGTCGGAGAAGGGTTTCCACCTCGGCGCCGTGGTGCTCAACAAGGTCCTGCCCGACTACATGCGCAGCGACCGTTCGGCCGAGGTTGCCAATCAGCTGCGGGCTCGGGACGAGGAGCTGTCCAAGGCGCTGGCGCCCGGGCTGGCGGAGCCCGCCCAGATCCGCCGGGTCCTCGACGAGGTGGCCGAGAGCTTCCACAACTTCCAGGTGGTGGCGTGCCGGGAGGCCGAGCAGCAGGCGGAGCTGGCCGTGACGCCGGAAGTGGTGGCGAGCGTGCCGTACTTCGAAACCGACATCTACGACCTGGCGGGCCTCGTGCGCCTCGGCGAACGCATCTGGAGCTGAGCGGCCGGCTCAGAAGAGACGAGCCTGTGCGCCGGGAGGGGCAACAGGCCGGCCCGGGAGGCCGGCCCCGGAGAGACGAGCAGTGCCCGGGAGGGCACAGGAAGGAGCGCACCGTGGCTGACATCGTGGTTGCCGAGATCGAGCGCTACGCCGAGAACCACACGACGCCGCCCCCTTCGTACCTCGAGGCGCTGGCGGAGGAGACCCGGAGCACGTTGTCGGCCCCGGGCATGATGGTCGGCCCGGTCGAGGGCCGGGTCCTGGAGATGCTGGTCTTCATCTCCTCGGCCCGCCGGGTCCTCGAGATCGGCACCTTCAGCGGCTACTCCGCCCTCTCGATGGCGGCCGGGCTTCCCGACGACGGCCACATCGTGTCCTGCGAGGTCGATCCCCGGCACGCAGAAGTGGCCCGCCGCCACATCGCTGCCAGCCCGTTCGCCGATCGCATCGAGGTGCGCCTGGGCCGGGCGCTGGACACCATCGTCAGCCTCGACGGACCCTTCGACCTCGTCTTCATCGACGCCGACAAACCCGGCTATATCGACTATTACGAGGCCGTCCTCCCCAAGCTGGCTCCGAGGGGAGTGATCGTCGCCGACAACACGTTGTGGAGTGGAGCGGTCGCCGACCCCGCCGACACGGGTGACCTCACCAAGCAGGTCCGGGCCTTCAACGACCACGTGGCCAACGACCCGAGGGTCGTCTGCGTCCAGATGACCGTGCGGGACGGGATGACCCTCATCCGCCGGGTCGACTGACCAGGCGACCCGGTCTCCGGCGCCCCGTACCATTGGCCCGTGCTCGACTATCACCTCCACCTGTGGCCGCATGGGGAGCGCGAGACCGACGTCACCGTCGAGCAGCTGGCGGCGTACTGCCGGCGCGCCGGGGCCGCAGGCATCACCGAGATCGCCGTCACCGAGCACCTCTTCCGCTTCGTGCAAGCCGACGCCCTGCTGGGCGGGTTCTGGGATGCCGACCCCGATCCCGCCCTGCGGAGGAGCATGGCGGCGTACTGGGGGGAGCACGCCCGGGCGGACCTCGACACCTACGTCCATTCGGTGCTCGAGGCGAAGGGCGCCGGCCTCCCCATCGCCCTGGGCCTCGAGGTCGACTACTACCCCGGGCGCATGGACGACGTCGCCAGCCTGCTGGACGGCTATCCGTTCGACGTGCTGCTGGGCTCGGTCCACTGGCTCGGTGCGTGGCGGTTCGACGATCTCGAGGACGCGGCGTCGCTGGCCGAATGGCGGCGCCGAGGCGTGGAGCAGACCTGGGCCGCATACACCGAGGCGCTCGAGGAGCTGGCGGCGTCGGGCGCCTGCGACGTGCTCGCCCATCCCGACCTGATCAAGGTGGCCGGCCACCGGTCGAGCGCGCCGGACGAGCTCTACGACCGGATGGCCGAGGCCGCGGCCCGGTCGGGAATGGCGGCCGAGGTGTCGTCGGCCGGCTGGCGGAAGCCGGTCGGCGAGGGCTACCCGGCGCCGGCGCTGTTGGCGCGCTTTCGGGCACGCGGCGTGCCGATCACCACGGCGTCGGATGCCCACGGGCTTCCCGACGTCGCCGATCGCTCGGACGAGATCCGCCAGCTGCTGACCGCAGTGGGCTACGACTCGCTGTGCGCCTTCCGCAAGCGCCAGCCCCGCCTCATCCCGGTGACGCCGTCGGCGGCCACGAGGTCGACCGGACGAGGTGGTGGTGCCGGAGTCCGGGTCCCGGTCCGTGGGCAGGGCGACGGCACCACGGGAAACGGCGGCGGCGGTGCAGACGGCGGCGGTGGAG
The DNA here is from genome assembly GCA_963717645.1 of uncultured Actinomycetes bacterium. GTDB lineage: Bacteria > Actinomycetota > Acidimicrobiia > Acidimicrobiales > AC-9 > AC-9. The sequence goes on from CAVQWQ010000038.1 coordinate 67,817, forward strand.
ACGGTGGCGGGACGTCGCGCGCGACGAGCGGCGCGGCTCGCGCCGCCGTGGCGGTTGGTGGCCGGGGCGGGTCGGAGGCGAAGTCGTCAGGGAGCGGAACGGCGGAGCTTCCGATGGAGGTGGCGACGCCCGCCGATGTGGCCCGCCGCCACACCAGGCTGGAGACGAGCCCGCTCGGGCACCTCCAGCGGCTGATGGGCTCCTGGGGGATGCTGGCCGATCTTTGCTTCGGCGACCTGGTGTTGTTCGTGCCGGTCGCGGCTGCCCTCGACGAGGGCAGCCGGTTCGTCGTGCTCGGGCAGATGCGGCCCAGCACGGGCCAGACCCTGCACCAGGAGGACCTGGTCGGCCGCCTCGTCGACGACGCCGAGCGGCCCCTCCTGGGGCGGGCCTGGCGCCTGGGGGAGATGGTCGAGGGCGAGCTCGTCACGACGCGAGGTGAGCGGGCCCGTATGCAGTGCATCCCCGTGCGCTGGGAAGGTGATCTCATCGCCGTGATGACCCGGGAGTCGCCACTCACCGTCGGTCGACGGCCGGGTCTGCTCGAGCGCGAGTACGTCGAGCTGTTCGACCGATTTGCCAGGATGATCGCCGACGGGCTGTTCCCGTTCGCCAGCGACGAGGCGACGGTCACCGAGGAGTCGCCCCGCGTCGGAGACGGAGTCGTCGTGCTCGACGAGGGAGGCCGGGTCTCCTATGGATCGCCGAATGCCGTCAACGCCCTCCACCGGATGGGTGTGTTCTCCAACGTCGAGGGAATGAGCCTCGATGAGCTCGGGGTGGAGGAGACCGCCGTCCAGCGCGCCTTTGCCACCCGCCTTCCCGTGATCGAGGAGGTCGAGCGCAGGCCGGACGTCATCGTGCTGGTGCGCTGCATCCCGCTGCTCAGCATGGGGGAGCTGACCGGTGCCGTGGTCCTGCTCCGGGACGTCACCGATCTCCGCCGGCGGGACCGGCTGCTGGTGTCGAAGGACGCGACGATCCGGGAGATCCATCACCGGGTGAAGAACAACCTCCAGACGATCTCCTCGCTGCTTCGCCTCCAGGGCCGGCGGCTGCCTCCCGGCGAGGGCCGCACCGCCCTCCGGGAGTCGGAGCGCCGGATCCGCTCGATCGCCATCGTGCACGAGATCCTCTCCCGGGAAGCCGGGGACCAGGTGCCCTTCGACGAGATCGTTCGCTCCCTCGTCCGCATGACCGAAGACGCCGTGGTCTCGGGTCGGCCGATCAAGCTGTACGTGGAGGGCGACGCTGGCGACCTCAGCGCCGATCTCGCCACTCCTCTGGCAGTGGTGCTGGCCGAGCTCCTCCAGAACGCCATCGAGCACGCCTTCGAGGGCGGGGAGCCCGGCGACCGGGCCGAAGCTGGAACCGGCCCCGACGGCGACCGGGCCGCCGACGGGGCTGGTCGGGTCGACCTGGTGCTCGAGAACGACGGGCAGTGCCTGCTCGTGCAGGTGCGCGACAACGGTCAGGGCCTGCCCGACGGCTTCTCGATCGACAACACCACCAGCCTCGGACTCTCGATCGTGCGGGACCTGGTGCGCAGTCAGCTGAGCGGGAACATCGTGATGCGCCGTGACGGCGGCACCCTCGTCGAGCTGAGGCTCCCGGTCGGCGGCACCGAGGACGAGGCGACGGGGGACAGCGTCTAGCCGGTCCGCCCTAGCCGGTTTGCACGGTCTTCAGGAGGCGCGGCGGCGCTGGGCCAACCACGCCTTGCGCAGCTTCCGGCGCTCCTCCTCCGAGGTCCCGCCCCACACCCCGGCCTCCTGGTTGGTGATCAACGCGAACTCCAGGCAGGCGGTCTGCGCCTCGCACGCGCTGCACACCCCCTTGGCCGCGGCGATCTGGTCTACGGCCGGCCCTGTCGTGCCGATGGGGAAAAAGAGATCGGGATCGGTGTCCCTGCACGCGGCGTACCTTCGCCAGTCGTCGGTATCCCACTCGATCGACCGGTTCCATGTGAGGGCCACGACGCCTCCTCGGGGCGGGTGCCGGGGGCCTTGTGATTTAATTCACATGCTCCTCGCCAACAACCTGGCAAGGAACACCCGGATTGGCCGGAGCTTAGCCCCAGGCGCCAGCCTGCGGCAACACGTTCTGGAGATCGGCCCGACCCGCGTCGACGCGAGGCGGCGTCAGCCCTGCTCCGCCGCCGTCCTGAGCTCGGCCAGGCTGCGGGCGAGCAGGCGCGACACGTGCATCTGGCTGATGCCGAGGCGCCCGGCGATCTCCAGCTGGGTGAGCCCCTCGAAGAAGCGCAGGTGGAGGATCAGCTGCTGGCGCGGGGGCAGGGCCTGGATGAGCGGGGAGAGCGTCGCCCGTTCCTCCGCCGCCGACATGCGCGGGTCCTCGTCACCCAGGTGGGAGGCGAGGGTCTCGCTCTCGTCCTCTCCGGGGGCCGGGGCGTCGAGGGAGGCCAGGCGGTAGGCCTGCCCGGCCTCGAGGGCCTCGAGCACCTCTTCCTCCGACACCCTGGTCTCGGCGGCCAGCTCGGCGATCGTCGGCGAGCGGCCGAGCTCCTGGGAGAGCCGACCGATGCTGTCGCCCAGGGTCAGGTAGAGCTCCTGCATGCGCCGGGGTGCCCGCACGGCCCAGCCCTTGTCCCGGAAGTGGCGCTTGAGCTCCCCCGCGATCGTGTGGGTCGCGTAGGTGGAGAACTCGACGCCGCGTCCGGGGTCGAAGCGATCGACCGCCTTGAGCAGGGCCATCGAGCTGACCTGGACGAGGTCGTCGACGGGCTCGCCGCGATGGCTGAATCGCCGGGCGAGGTACTCCGCCAGGCCCAGGTGGGCCTCCACCAGCTCGCGCCGGATCGCCGGGTCGCCCGTCTCGGCGAGGGCGACGAACTTCTGTCGCAGCTCTTCTCGTTGAGCGTTGTCCACGCCCATCAGCCGGCGATCGGGAGCCGCCGCTTCCGCATCCAGAACGTCAGCCGATCTTGACCGTTCCGGCGGACCTCGTGCTCGTCCACCAGCGCCTCGAGGATCTTGCGCGAAAGGCCGCTCTGGACAGGGTCTGGGCCCCGCTCGCCACTCTCTAGCGTGCCCTCCACCTCGAGCGTCTCGTCGTCGAGGGAGAACATCAGATGGACGACGCCGGGACGCCCCTGGGTGCCGATGAGCGAGAAGCACAGCTCGTCGATGGCGAGCCGCAGGTCCTCCACCTCGTCGTAGCTGAAGCCGAGTCGGCAGGCGAGCCCGCTGGCTGTCAGGCGGGCCAGGCGGGGGAGCTCGGTGCTGGCCGGAGATGAGAGCCGTACATCGTCGCTTCCGGGCACTCCGTCAGTTCCTCCTCAGCGGCAGTCGTGGTCGTCGGCGGTTCGCCGGCGTGGGTTCGGGCTTGCTGCGCTCGGCACCGCGTCTCCTCCCTCGACGCTAGCAAACGGCCTGGTAGTTGACTGCGCACGGGCACCGGCCCGGGCTGCTGGGGCGGCCGTGGGCAAGGGCCCGTGGGGGACCCGGTTGGTCGAGCGGCTGGGCGTCGGGAACAATGACAGGCATGAACGTCGCCGTGTGTGTCAAGCAGATCCCCGACCCCGCCGCCCCGGGTTCGCTGCACCCCGACACCAAGAACCTCGTCCGCGAGGGCAAGCTCATCCTCGACGACTCGGACTCCTACGGCGTCGAGATGGCCCTCCAGCTGGCGGACACCGCCGGCGGCGGCGAGGTGACGCTCGTGTCCATGGCGCCCCACGACGAGACGAGCGGCCTGCGCACGGCGCTCGCGATGGGCGCGGCCAAGGCCATCCTCGTCAGCGACGACGCCCTGGCTGGCACCGACGCCCTGGGCACCGCCAAGGTCCTGGCCGCCGCCATCAAGCGGGCCGAGCCCGACCTGGTCGTCGCGGCGACCGAATCGACCGACGGGTACACGGGCACCACGCCGGCCCAGCTGGCCGAGCTCCTCGGCCTGCCGTCGGTGACATTCGCCAAGAAGATCGACGTGAGCGACGGCAAGGTGCGGGTGGAGCGACAGACCGAGGCGGGCTTCGACGAGGTCGAGTGTCCGCTCCCGGCGGTGGTGACCGTCACTGCCGGTGTCGTCGAGCCCCGGTACCCGTCGTTCAAGGGCATCATGGCGGCGAAGGGCAAGCCCGTCGAGCAGCTGAAGGTGGCCGACCTCGGCCTGGCGCCCGATCAGGTGGGGGCCGCCGGGGCCCGCCAGGAGGTCATCGACGTGGCCGCCGCCGAGGAACGCAAAGCGGGCGAGGTCGTGGTCGACGAGGGTGAGGCCTACGAGCGCATCATCGCCTTCCTCGAGCAGCTCAAGGTTCTGTAGCCCACCGCAGTCGGGAGGATCCTGAAACTGATGGCAACGGACAAGGTGTGGGTCGTCGCTGAGTCGTCGGGCGGCGCCCCGACCAGCCTCACCCAGGAGCTGCTGACCAAGGCCCGTTCGATGGGCTCGGCCGTCGAGGCGGTGGCGTGGGGTGGCGACGTGGCCTCGACGGCCGGAGATCTCGGCAGTCACGGCGCCACCAAGGTGTACGACCTGGGCGACCTGGGCGACGCCCTTCCCGGCGGCAGGGTCGCGGCAGCCATCGCGGCCCAGATCGAGGCGGGCAACGCGCCCGACGTGATCCTGATCGGGACCACATACGACGGCCGGGACATCGCCGGGCGGCTCTCGGCCAGGATCGATCGGCCCGTGCTCACAAACCTGGTGGACCTCACGGTCGAGGACGGCGTCCCGGTCGCCCACCACGCCATCTTCGGCGGGGTGCAGATGGCCAGGAGCCGCTTCACGGGTGACGGCCCCGGCATCTTCGTGGTGCGGGCCAAGTCCTTCGCCGCCGAACCGGCGGGTGGACCGGCGGCCGAGGTGGTCCCCGCCGACATGCCCGACACCGGTCCGACCGGCGCCGCCCGGGTGCTCGAGCGTCATGTCGAGGAGCGCACCGGACCGCAGCTGGACGAGGCCGAGATCGTCGTCTCCGGTGGCCGCGGCCTGGGCCAGGCCGACAAGTACGAGATGATCGAGGAGCTGGCCAAGCTCCTCAAGGCGGCGCCAGGCGCCTCCCGAGCGATCGTCGATGCCGGCTGGGTGCCCTACGCCTACCAGGTGGGCCAGACGGGCAAGACCGTGAAGCCGACCGTCTACCTCGCCGCGGGGATCTCGGGCGCCACTCAGCACATGGTCGGCATGAAGGGGGCCAAGAACATCATCGCCATCAACAAGGACCAGGAGGCTCCCATCTTCTCCATCGCCGACCTGGGCATCGTGGGGGACGTTCACAAGGTCGTCCCCAAGCTGATCGAGGCGCTCAAGGCCCGAGGGTAGGGCCCAAACCCGGCTTATCCCGGCGCGTCGCCTAGAATCTGCGCCGTGGCGGGCGGGGGAATGTTTTCGTCGCGACGACGCGCGAGAACGCGTGGGGAGCTGCGCCGAGTCTGATGCTCTTTCCCACGATCGACTTCGCCGTCTTCTTCGCCATCGTCTTCCTGGTGAGCTGGCTGCTCACGCCCTTTCCCCGGCGGTGGAAGGGGTTCATGATCCTCGCCAGCTACGTCTTCTACGGCTGGTGGGACTGGCACTTCGTCTTCCTGCTGGCAGCGTCGACCGTCGTCGCCCAACTCGGCGCCCTGACCATGCACCGCACCGATTCGCCGACGCGGCGCAAGGCGGCCCTCTGGGCCACGGTGGCCGTCGAGCTCGGCCTCCTGGGCTGGTTCAAGTACTACGGCTTCCTTGCCGTCAACGTGGCGAACGTCCTGCACGGCATGGGAATCGGGGCACCGCTGCCGCTGCTCCAGGTCACGCTCCCAGTGGGCATCTCGTTCTTCACCTTCATGGCCCTCAGCTACGTGATCGACGTCTATCGCCGTTCCCTGGAGCCCGCGGGCTGGCTCGACTTCGCCACCTATCTCTCCTTCTTCCCCCATCTCGTCGCCGGGCCCATCGTCCGAGGGTCCGAGCTCCTGCCCCAGATCCGCACCCGGCGGGACCCGCGCAAGGTCGACTTCTCCAGGGCGGCGTACCTCATCTTCGCCGGCCTCTTCAAGAAGGTGGTGCTCTCCAGCTTCCTGGCCACGGCCATCGTCGACCCCGTGTTCAACAGCCCTGGCCAGCACAGCTCGCTCGAGATCCTGGTCGCCATCTACGGCTACGCGGTGCAGATCTACGCCGACTTCAGCGGTTACACGGATATCGCCATCGGTGTGGCCCTGCTGCTCGGGTTCAAGTTCCCCGACAACTTCGACAGCCCGTACACCGCCCGCACCCTCCAGGACTTCTGGAGACGGTGGCACATGACGCTGTCCCGCTGGCTGCGCGACTACCTGTACATCCCCCTCGGGGGCAACCGCGGGTCCCGGCTGGCGATGTATCGCAACGTCATGATCACCATGGTCCTGGGCGGCCTGTGGCACGGCGCGGCGTGGACGTTCGTCATTTGGGGCACGATCCACGGCGTCGCGCAGGTGACGGGCCACTGGCGTCGCTCCCGCCGGGAGGCTCGAGGCCTCGACCCTCTCCCTGACACGCGGTGGGACCGCATCGCCCAGAGGGTGGTCACGTTCAACGTGGTCTGTCTGGCGTGGGTGTTCTTCCGTTCGGACTCGCTCTCGACGGCGCTCACCCTGCTGCGACGGCTGTTCACGACTTGGGGACCGGCGCCCGAGGTCACGCCCCTGGTGCTGCTGGCCATCGTCGTCGGCATCGGGGCGCAGTACGTGCCCCATGACGTCGTGGACCGAGCCCGCGTCGCGTTCTCCCGGCTCCGCCCGGCGGGGCAGGGTGCCCTGCTCGCCGTTTCGTTGTTCGCCATCACCACCCTGGGGCCCCAGGGTGTCGCCCCGTTCATCTACTACCGGTTCTGATGCCCAAGATCCGTCTCCAGCTCCCTGTCCCCCGTGGCCGCGGTGCCCACAGCGCACCGTGGGGCCGCTGGCCGCGCGACGGTCGGCGCGCCGAGGGAGGGGCCGGTCCCGCCACACCCGGCAACGGCGGCGGCCACCCAGGGAACGGAGATGGCGATTCCGCTGGCGCCGTCGCCGTCGCCACCGCCACCCGTGCCGTCCGGCGGGTGCGCGCCCCCGACCCCGGTACCCCCGACCCCGGTACCCCCGACCCCGGTACCCCCGACCCCGACACGGTTGCTCCCCGACCGGCTCCCACCACGGCGCCGAGCCCCGAGGGCCGGCGGCTCCAGCCGGCGGGAAGGGTCCTGGTGATCGGCTTCGTCTGTCTCGGGCTGTGGCTGCTGCTGGACTCTCATTCCCTCCAGCGCTCGGCGGAGTCGTCTCCACTCGGCGCCCGACGAACGGCGGCGCTCACGGTGCTGCGCCCCGTCGTCTGGGTCGGCAACGGGACTGGTCTCGCCTACCTCGGCGATCTCGTCAAGGACGCCCTCGGCCGGCCCACCGGCGGGCCGGCGGTGAAGTCGACCCCTCCCGTTCCGCTGGCGTCGCCCCGAGTGCGGCACACCGACAGGCCTCCGCCCGCGGCACCTCAGCCGGCCGGCTCTCCGAGCCCGGCGTTGCCGGCGCTGGCCCCCCTGCCCCAACCGACGACCGCCAACCCGTTGCGGGTCCTCGCTGTCGGCGACTCGATCGGCGAGGACTTCGGACAGAGCCTGGTCGCCAAGCTGGGAGCCACCGGCGTGGTGCAGGCCACCCTGGACGGCAAGATCGACACCGGCCTGGCCCGGCCCGACTACTTCGACTGGCCTGGTGAGCTTCGCACCGACGTCTCCCGCTTCCAACCGGACGTGGTGGTGGCCATGATGGGAGCGAACGACAACCAGTCGTTCCTGGTCGGCGGCAGGGCCGTGTCCTTCGGCACGCCGGAGTGGGTCACCGCCTACACCCAGCGGGTGGCCACCATGATGAGCGAGGCCACGGCCCAGGGCCAACGCATGCTCTGGGTCGGGACGCCGATCATGCCCTCGGGCAGCGTCTCGGCGCAGATGCAGCTGCTGAACAGCATCGTCGAGGGCCAGGCCGCGATCCATCCCGGCGTCTCCTATCTGGACTCGTGGCACGTGTTCGCCGACGCCAGCGGCAAGTACGCCGCGTACCTGCCCGATGGCGCGGGGGGCCAGCAACAGGTCCGAGAGCCCGACGGAATCCATCTGGCCAGGGCCGGCTCGGACCGCCTGGCTGATTCTGCGATCAGCGCCATCCAGCGCCTGTTCGGGGTGCGACTCAGCTCCTGAGCCCCGACCACCGGCCCCGACCACCGAGAGGGTCGATGGCTAGCATCTCGCCATGACCGACACTGCCTCGCGCCTGTGGCGGAACTGGGGTGGCAACCAGCGGTGCGCCCCGGTCGAGATCGCCCGGCCTCGCTCGGTCGAGGATCTGGTGGAGGTGGTGAAGTCCGCCGGCAAGGAAGGGCTGCGGGTGAAGGCGGTGGGGTCGGGCCACTCGTTCACCGACGTGGCGTGCACCTCGGGTGTCCAGGTCCGCCTCGACGAGTACGCCCGCGCCCTGCGCTACGACCCCGAGGCGTCGACGGTGACGGTGGAGTCGGGGATGACCCTGGTCGCGCTGGCCGGGGAGCTCGCCCGGAGGGGGTTGGCCCTCGCCAACCTGGGCGACGTCGGTTACCAGACGGTCGCCGGAGCCATCTCGACGGGCACCCATGGGACGGGTGTGCGGCTCGGCGGCCTGGCCACCGACGTGGTCGGCCTCCAGCTGGTCACGGCGGACGGATCGACCGTGTCCTGCTCGCCCGACGAGGAACCGGAGATCTTCTCCGCCGCCCGGGTGGGACTGGGTGCGCTTGGTGTCATCTCGACGGTGACGCTCCGCTGCCAGCCCGCGTTCAACCTGCGCGCCGTGGAGGAGCCGATTCGCCTCGACGAGGTGCTGTCGTCGATCGACGAGCTGGTCGAGGGCAACGACCACTTCGAGTTCTTCTGGGTACCCCACACCGGCTGGGCCCTCACGAAGCGCAACAATCGCACCGACGAGCCGGTCTCACCGGGCCGGGGACGGCGGTTCCTCCGGGACAAGATCCTCTTCGAGAACGTCGCCTTCGGGGCGATCACGTCGCTCGGCCGCCTACGCCCTCGGTGGACCCCCCGACTTGCCCGTATCGCTCCCAGCTCCGGGCGTACCGAGTACGTCGACCGGAGCGATCGGGTCTTCACCAGCCCGCGCTGGGTCCGCTTCTGCGAGATGGAGTACGCCATCCCCCGGGCAGCGGCGGTGGGCGTGGTGGAACGGGTGCGTCAGTACGTAGAGGAAAGCGGTCTCTACGTCGGTTTCCCGGTCGAGGTCCGGTTCACCGCTGGCGACGACATCCCGCTGTCGACGGCGAGCGGGAGACAGAGCTGCTACGTGGCCGTCCACATGCCTCAAGGCGTGCCCTACGAGCAGTACTTCCGCGGTGTCGAGGCGATCATGGACAGCGTCAGAGGGCGGCCCCACTGGGGCAAGCTCCACTACAAGACGGCGCCGACGCTCTCGCCCCGGTACCCGGGGTGGGAACGGTTCCAAGCCGTGCGCGCCCAACTGGACCCCGACGGCCTGTTCGCCAACGCCTATACCGACCGCGTCCTCGGCCAGCGCTGAGCGTCGGCCGGGACGCGGGCCCGAGCCCGCAGGCCCGATCAGACCAGTGGCCACGGATACGGTCGTCGCTCAGGGAGCGGCGCTGGGAACCGTGGGCTGGCGACCACGGCGGTCGCCCGTCGGCTGATGCCCTCGAGCTCTTCGGGACCGAGCAGCGAGCCGAGGGCCGGCGGAAGCTCCCGGGCGACGCGGGCGATGTCGGGCACCAGGCTGGCGGGCACCGGCTCGCCGCTGAAGTCCCACATCACGGTGCGCAGCTTGGGCTCAGGGTGGAACGAGAGCCCGTTGTCGATGGCCCAGATGCGACCGTCGAGGCCGAGCAGGCAGTGCCCGCTCTTTCGATCCGCATTGTTGAGCAGCAAGTCGAAGGTCGCGATGACCCTCAGCGCATCGAGATGCCGGGGATCCTCGACCAGGGTGAAGTAGTGCTCGGTGAACTCGGCGGCGACGAAGCGTTGGAGGGAGCCGACCCCGAGTGGCGCGTCGGTGCGAGTGACCGTCTCGGGCACGATGCCCCAACCGAGGGCGAGCGACAGCTCGTAGGCGGCCACCTCTCGCCGGTACAGGCCCCCTGGGAAGTCCCACAGCGGGCGCTCGCCGCGGTGGGGCTTGTACACCGCCAGCAGGTCCCGCCCATCGTCGCTGCAGCTCACCAGGAAGGTGCGGTTGGAGCTCCACGGCAGCCGGCCCTGGACCTCGATCTCCCCCCCGGAGAGCAGGCTCAGAGGACCGGGGGTCGATGCCCGTTCGTCCTGGGGCACACGTGTCCAGAGGGGTCCAAGGGGTTGCCGCACAGCGGGCAGGGCGGCCGGCCCGCCTCCACCAGCTCGGTCCCCCTGATGGCGAGGGCGGCGGCCTGCTCCCGCGTGATCGTGAAGCGGGCCATCGACGCCGCCTCGTCCGCAGTCTCCTCCTCGTCCTCCTCGGGGACGGCCTCCTCGGCCAGGAGCACGATCCGATCGGCGGCCGAGTCGTAGGACAAGCCGAGGGTGCCTACAGCCCAGGCCGCGTCGAGGGGCTCCTCCAGATCCAGGTCCTGGGGCAGGATCCCGGGATCCGGGAGCTCCTCGAGGACCTTCGCCAGGTACTGGGAGAGGGCGGCCACCTGCTGCTTCTCGAGCTTCACTGTGATCACGAGCGACCCCTGCCGGCCCTGGAGCAAGAAGACGCGCTGGCCCGTGGGACCAATGGTGCCCACCGTCACGCGCTCGGCGTCGTAGAGATCGTGCGAGTCGCTCACGACGGTTGCACCTCGTCGAGACCGTTGGTCGCGTTCACGCCGAGGACCATCGGACCATTCTCTCCGTAGGCGATGGCGGTGACCGAGCAGGGCGAGATCACGATCCGCTGGAAGAGATCGAGGTGGGTGCCGAGGGCGTCGGCCACGGCGGCCTTGATCGGGTCGGCGTGGGAGACCGCCACGATCGTGGTGCCCGCGTGCCGGGACCGCAGGCGGGCGACGGCGGACGTGACGCGGCACTGCATCTCCGGGAACGACTCGCCGCTCGGGAACCGGAAGCCGCTGGGCCAGCTCTGCACGCCTCGCCATTCGGGGAGGTTGCGCAGCGCCTTCAGCTCGCCGCCGGTCCAGTCACCGAAGTCACACTCGACCAGCCCGCGTTCGACCACCACCTTGAGGCCCAACCGTCGGCCGATGGGCTCCGCCGTCTCCCGCGCCCGCTCGAGCGGGGAGGCGTAGATCGCCTCGATCTTGGCCGTGCTCGCCAGTCGCTCGGCCATCTTGTCGGCGTCGGCCCGGCCCTCGTCGGCCAGGTGGAGGCCCGGTGCCCTCCCGGGCAGAACCGAACCCGTGGTGGGAGTTCGGGCGTGGCGGACGAACAGCACGACAGTCGGGGGAGGTTGCTTGGCGCGGCGGGTGGCCATGACCTTCCCCAACCTACCCGACCGGGGTGGAACCATTCCGGTGGGAAGTACGGTCGTCGGCGTGCAACGATCCGTCGCCCTCGAGCGCCTGACCGGCGAGGTCGTCCGATGTCGGAGGTGTCCGAGGCTGGTCGAGTGGCGGGAGCGGGTGGCCACGGAGAAGCGGGCGGCCTACCTCGACGAGCGGTACTGGGGCCGCCCCGTGCCGGGGTGGGGCGATCCAGCCGCCACCCTGATGATCGTGGGCCTGGCTCCAGCGGCCCATGGCGGCAACCGCACCGGTCGGATCTTCACCGGCGACCGCTCGGGCGATTGGCTCTTCGCCGCCCTGTGGCGGGCTGGCTACGCCAATCAGCCGACGAGCGTCTCTGCGGACGACGGGCTCGAGCTCCGGGGTGCCTACGTGTCGGCCGTGGTCCGTTGCGCCCCTCCCGCCAACAAGCCGACCCCGGCCGAGCGTGAGAACTGCCTGCCCTACCTCGATCGCGAGCTCGCCCTACTGAGCGCCGTGCGGGTGATCGTGGTGCTCGGCCAGTTCGCCTACCAGGCCGCGGCGGGCAGACTGGGTCTGCGGCCGCGGCCCCCCTTCGCGCACGGGAGGGAGGCGGTGCTGGCCGACGGCCGCAGCCTCATCTGCTCGTACCACCCGAGCCAGCAGAACACCTTCACCGGGAGGCTCACCGAGGCAATGCTCGATGCGGTGTTCCTCCGGGCCCGCGAGCTGAGCGGGTGACGCCGTGCGAGAGCCGCCCCTAACCGGGCGTCGACGCGGCCTCGGCCCGTGGCGGTGGAGGCGGCATGAGGCCGGGACCGGACACGGCCGTCTCCGGCCAGCGGCGGCGGCTGGCGCGCGACAGCTTGCGCAGGAGGGCGACCGCGCCCGGGTCATCGTCACCCGGGCGAACCTCGATCAACCGATCGCCGAGCAATCCGTCCATGACCTCGCGGCCGCGATCGGTCCGCACGAGCGTCAGGGTCCAGTCGTTGAAGGCGCCGATCCCGCCGGTGGAGATGTCGGCGTGCTCAGCGGCGAAGTCCGGACACGCCTTGCATCCCTCGCGGGTCCAGGCGTGGCACTCCTTGAGCGGGACCTCGTGGTAGCTGCCGTCGCGCATCCACACCTGGAACACGCCCTTGATGTTCATCTTCACCATGTCTTCCTTGCGCAGCCCGTACTTGGCCTCGAACAGCTCAGGGAAGATGGCGTCGTCGAAGGTCTTGGAGCACAGCAAGCCGATGTTGAGTGCGAAGCGGCGGGCAACCTTGCCCGCTTTGCGGGCTGACATCACGGGGGGCACCGACGACTGGCAGCTCATGCCCACCAGGCCGATCTTCTCCGCCCCGCTGGCGATGGCGTCGCCGTAGGCCATCGTGTTGGCGGAGTACGTGTAGCGGGAACCGGCCCCGGCAAGCACCTCCTCCCGGGTGCGGGCCACACCGGGGACGGCCTTCCAGGTGGTGCCGTCTCCTTCGAGGTAGGAGACGAGCGCGGCATCGATGAAGCCGTGGTCGAGGGCCCAGATCAGGATGGCCGACACCAGGCCACCGTCCTGGCCCACCTCCTGGAGCTGCGGGTCGACCGCTCGGGCGAGCACGACGTCCTTCGACACGCCCTCGACCTCGGCCACCTCCCGCTCCCGCCCGAACAGGTGGCTGTCGATCTCCGGCTCCCACAGCCGGAACCGGGGGCAGGCGCGGGTGCAGAGGGTGCAGCCCCGCTCGCCGTAGGTGCAGTTGTCGAAGCCGCCTTCCGCCTCGACGTGGAACGGCTTGTAGGCACCGTTGGATTCGTCGTACCCGAGCACGTCGTATGGGCAGGCGATGATGCACCCGGCGCACCCGGTGCACAGGCCCGTGGTCACGACCTCGGAGAACAGGTGGGCCCAGTGCGGCTTCTCGGGCGGCATGGCGAAACCTTATCGGCTGACCCATCGGGTTATGGTCCCCGCATGCCCGAGCTGGCCGAGGTGGAGGCCTATCGTCGCCTGGCCGAAACCGCCCTTCATCGCCAGATGGCGATGGTCGCGGCGCCGGACGCCTGGTACCTGAAGGGCGGCCTCGATGCCGGATCGATCTCGAGCGCCCTGGTCGGGCGGAGCTTCGTGACCGCTCGGCGTATCGGCAAGCTGTTGCTGCTCGACACCGACACGTCCGACAGGGTCGACGCGGGAGCGGCGTCGGTCACCGGACCCACCCTGGGGCTGCGTTTCGGGATGACGGGTCGGCTGCTGGTGGACGACCGGCTCGGAGTGGACCGCCTGCTGTACTCGAGCCACCGGTTCAAGCCCGAGTGGGTCCGGTTCTCTGTCGGCTTCGCCGACGGGGGCCGGCTGGCGATGGTGGATCCGCGTCGACTCGGCGGCGTGTTCCTCGGCCCCGACGAGGACGCACTGGGCCCTGACGCCGCGTCCGTGGGGTTGGCCGCGCTGCGAGCCGCGCTTGGTACCAGCCGGGCGCCGTTGAAGGCCCGCCTGATGGACCAGGCCCGCCTCGCCGGCGTCGGCAATCTCATCGCCGACGAAGCGCTGTGGCGGGCCGGTCTGGATCCCCGGCGACCAGCGGGCTCGCTCACGCCGGCCGAGACCCGCCGGCTGCACCGCCACCTCCGCGCCGTCGTCACCGACCTGCTGGAGCGGGGCGGGTCGCACACGGGCGACCTGCTGGGCGCCCGGGTGCCGGGCGGACGCTGCCCGCGGGACGGCGAGCCCCTCTCGCGGGGCCAGGTCGGTGGCCGCACCACCTGGTGGTGCCCGCGCCACCAGCGCTGAGCGCTAGCCCCCGACCTCGGCCAGGACCTTGCCCGCGTGGCCGTCCGCCTTGACGTTGTACCAGGAGCGGGCGACCTTGCCCATCTCGTCGATGACGAACGTGGAGCGGATCACGCCGGTCGTCGTCCGCCCGTACATGGTCTTCTCGCCCCAGGCGCCGTAGCGCTGCATCACCTCGTGGTCCGGGTCGGAGAGGAGGCTGAAGGCCAGTCCGTACTTGGCCCGGAACTTCTGGTGGCTGGCCGCCTTGTCGGGGGAGATGCCGATGACGGGCACCTGGGCCCGCTCGAAGGCGGCCAGGTTGTCGTTGAACTGGCACGCCTCAGCGGTGCAGCCCGGGGTGTCGTCCTTGGGGTAGAAGTACACGATCACCCGCTGCCCCGCGAAGTCGGACAGCGACACCTCCTTGTCGTCCTGATCGGGCAGCGTGAACGATGGCGCCTTGGCGCCGGCTTCGAGCTTGGGCATGCGCCCCAGTCTGTCAGTTCGACTCGGGGCTCGACGTCCCCCCGGTCGTTCCGGTCTCTGCCGCCTCCGGCGCCTTCTCCGACTTCGACAGGTCGAGGGGCGCCAGCGCCATGAGGTCGCTGACCTTCGGTGCCGTCTGCTCGTGGCGCTTGTGCGGCCACCAGAAGTGCCAGCCCCGGAGGGCGGCGATCGCGGGAACCAGTCTCGTGGACAGGATGTTGGCGGCGATGATGACGCCGATCGCCACTCCGAAGCCGATCTCCTCGAGGCTCTGGATGCCGGTGAGGAGCAGGGACGCGAAGGTACCGGCAAGGATGAGCCCGGCGGTGCTGATCGTCGGGGCGTTGTGCAGCACGGACTCGTGTACGGCGTCGTGCGGTTCCCGACCGGCGTTGAACTCCTCACGCAGGCGCGTCGACATCAGGATGTTGTAGTCGGTGCCGATCGCCACCACGAAGAGGTACACGACGATCGGGATGCTGAAGTCGATGCCGGGATAGCCGGTGCCGTTGATGAACACCAGCGTGATCGCCCCGATGGTGGCGAGGAAGGTGAGCCCGACCCCGGCGAGGAGCCACAGCGGGGCCACGATGGCCCGCAGGATGAGGGCCAGGATGCAGAAGATGATGAAGATGGCGACCGGGAAGACGATCGTCATGCTGTGACCGAGCGCGGTGCGCACGTCGACCAGGCTCGAGGTCGTGCCGCCCACGAGGACCTGCGATCCGGGCACGGACCCGTGCGCCGCGCTGCGGATCGGCCCCTGGACATCGTTCATGGCCGCCGTCGAGTAGGGGTTCTGGTTGAGCAGCACCTGCACCAGAGCCACCGAGTTGTTGGCCGTCAGCTTGGGCGGGGACACGCCGTTCTGGGCGACCCCCTGTGTCGTGCTGAGCTTGGTGACCAGGTTGGTCAGGCCGGCCTGGTTGATCGGGCCGGACGCGGAGGTGACGTAGATCTGCGTGGGGCCGAGCGTGCCCGGCGGGAAGGCGCTGGCCATGGTGTTGAAGGCCACCTGTGAAGGCGTGCTCGAGGGCAGCTCGGCCAGCGTGTTGTACGTGGGCTTGAACCCCGTGGCCCCGATGGAGATCACGATCAGGACGATCGCGAAGCCACCGGCGACGCGCCCAGGCCGGCGGGAGACGACGTCGGCGATCCTCACCGACCGGCTCTGACCCGCCGGGAGCTTGGGCTTGCCGGGCCAGAACAGGTGGATTCCCAGGAGCTTGAAGATGGCGGGCACCAGCGTCAGGGCGGCGAGGGCCATGAGCACCACGCCGACGATCAGGCCGGGCGCCAGGGTGCGGAGACTGCCCAGGCTGGACAGCAGGAGGGCGGCGAAGGCGGCCGCCACCGTGCCCGCGGCGGACGCGATCACCTCGCCGATGACGGTGAGGGCCTCGTTCAGCCCCTTCTCGGTCGGTTGACCCTTGTTCTTGACCAGGCGCTCCCGGTAGCGGAACAGCATGAAGACGATGTAGTCGGTGCCGATCCCGAACATCACGACCACCAGGAGCGGCGCCAGCTCCGAGCCCACCTGGAAGTTGAACGCCTTGGCCAGGTCGGCCGTGAGGGCCTGGGCCATCTGGTGCACGACGGCGATGATGACGATGGGCAGGATGGCGATGATCGGGCTGCGGAACACGAAGCCCAGGAGAGCGAGGATCAGCACCAGGGTGGCGATGCTGATGATCTGCTCGGCGGAGCTGTAGGCGTTCGTGGTGTCCACGCTGATCGATGCGTTACCGGTGAGCCCGGACACCAGCCCGGTGTTCTTGAGGAAGGCCGTCGAGTCGTTCCTGACGGTCTTCACCGCCTGGTTCACGCTTGTGTTGCCGGGCTGGCCGTTGAAGGCGACGTTGATGAGCTGGACCTTGCCGTTCGGGGACAAGAAGCCCTCCGGGAAGGTCTGGGGGGAGGTCTGCACGGCCGCGACCGACGGGATGTGGGCGTTGGTGAGCGAGGTGACCAGTCCCTGGATCGTCTGCTTGTTCTGCTGGGAGAGCACGTTGTTCTTGGCCGTGCTGATCACCAGGGAGCCGGTGGCGCCGGATTGCTGGGGGAAGTACTTGTTGGCGACGTTCTGGGCCTTGATGGACTCGTAGCCGTTCGGCAGGAAGTTGGCGTTGTTGTTCGAGGTGACGGAGACGATCTGCGGGGAGAAGGCGAGGACGACGACGGCGGCGACAACCCACGCAGCGATGAACTTCCACGGGTTGTTGATGACGACCCGCCCGAGCGCAGCGAACACTGCTCCCCCCTTGTGCTCCTCGTACGCCTATGTCTGGCCGAGAGAGTAGAGCATCCGCCAGCCTGCCGCTCCCTTTGACCTGGGGTCAGGCCTGGGCGGCGGCGTGGAACGAGTAGTCGGGCGCGGTGCGCGCCGGCTCCCGACGGCTCATCGCCGCCTCGACCGCCGGCGCCAGCCTCTCGGCCTTGGCCTTCTCCCTGGCGTCCTCTCCCTCCCGGAGCTCTGGAATCACCTCCCGGGCGAACAGCTCGAGCGACTCACATATGTGCTCGTGGCGGTTGCGACCGGACTGGCTGACGAGGATGACCTGGTCGACGCCCGCCTGGGCGTAACCGCGCATGAGGGCGCGGATCTGGTCAGGCGTCCCGATGGCGCCTCTCAGCGAACCGAGCCCCTGCTCGAAGAGCTGGGCGGCGATGCTGCCTCCGGTCTGGGACGCCACCTTGCGGTCGAAGCCCCACAGGGCCCGGTTGGACTCGAACTCCTCCCAGATGTTCGTTCGGCCGGGCGAGTGGTTGCCGAAGACGTAGTAGTGCGCCAGCGAGTAGCCGAAGAAGTGCCCCCCGTCGAGACCGCGCTCGATGGCCACGTCCTCGTCCTCGTGGCACATGAACGGCATGACCACGGCGAGATTCGGGTTGACGGCGAACCCCCCGGGGACGCACTCCTCGGATGCGATGGTGGCGTAGTAGTCGTCCACCCACTCCTTGGCCTGCGAGGGCTCGATGAACGAGAACGAGAGCGCACCGATCCCCTTCGCCGCCGCCAGGTGGATCGTCTCCCGTCGGCTGCACGCCACCCAGAGCGGCGGGTGCGGACGCTGGAGCGGCTTGGGCACCACGTTGCGCTGCGGCATCGTGAGGTAACGACCCTCGTAGCCGGCGAAGGGCTCTTCGACGAACATCCGGGTGACCGCGTCGAGGGCCTCGTCCCACTGCTCGCGCTTGGTCGCCCGGTCCACCCTGAAGCCGCCCAGCTCGGCCTCGGACGACGACTCGCCCGTGCCGAAATCGACGCGTCCGTCCGAGACGAGGTCGAGGGTGGCGATCCGCTCCGCCACCCGGGCGGTGTGGTTGAACGCCAGCGGCAGCTGCACGATGCCATGGCCGAGACGGATGCGGCTGGTGCGCTGGCTGGCGGCGGCCAGGAAGACCTCGGGCGCCGAGGAGTGCGAGTACTCCTCGAGGAAGTGGTGCTCGACCTCCCACACGTAGTCGATGCCCACCCGGTCGGCCAGCTCGACCTGTTCGAGGGCGTCCTTCAGGAGCCGGTGCTCGTCGTCGGGTGCCCACGGCCGGGGGAGCTGGTGCTCGTAGAAGATGCCGAATTTCACTGGTCCTCCTCTGGCTGTCAGGGCATACGGGTCAACTGGGGATCGTCTCGACCGCCTCGTCGAAGAACCTGAACAACGCCGGTCGGCCGTGCGCCGCCCGGGTGGCCAGGGCGAGGCGCCGGCTGGTCACGACCAGGTCGCGGGCTTCTCGTCCGGCCCAGGGTCGGGGAAGCAGCTCGGGCGGCAGGAGCGGGTCGCGGTTGAAGCATTCCTGGAAGTCCACGGCCATCGACAGCGCGCCGGGGAGGAACTCCTTCTCCATGAGTCGTCTGCGGTCCCGACGCATCCCCTTCAGCACGTCGGGCACGGTGGCGAAACGCTCGACGAACGCTCGGTAGCGCCGGTCGAGCTCGTCGATCGACCACAACGTCCGAGCAAGCTCCCGCGGATCTCGATGGCCGCCGACCTCGAGATCCTCGGTCGTCGCTATAGACACCATGGCCGTGACGCCGAGGCGGTCGGCCGCAGCCCGGACGTCCTTGTGCCAGGGATGGGGCGACACGTAGAGCCCACCCTGAATGGCCGCTCCGCCCAGTTGCAGGAGACGGTCGCGGAGGGTGTCGCGGGCCGGTCTCCTTCCTTCTGGGACGGCGAAGCTCACGAGGCGCCACTGCCGGTCCCAGCCCCGCCCGGCTGCATCCTGCACGTAGGCCAGCCGGGTCCGCTCCAGGGTCGAGCCCAGGGCCGCCATTCCCTCCTCGGTGGCGTCGTAGCGCGCGCTGCGGCCGGTCCCGCTGCGGATGAACAGCCCTTCTCTCACCAGCCGGCGTAGGCACGAGCGAACCTGCTCGGCCGTCTGGCCGCATGCCGTCGCCACGGTGAACAGCTCGTCGGCGAGGATCGTCCCGTCCTCGTGGGCCATGCCGAGCACCAGCACCCTGGTCGGGATAGGAACGGACGTAACAGCCACGACCGTAATTGTGTGCGGCCGGCGATCTGCGCGTCAAGGTAGGTATGGAAGACTGGAGCCACGGGAGCTCGGAGACACCGGGCTGAGAGGGCGCCTGTCGGGCGCCGACCGTTGACCTGAACCGGGTAATGCCGGCGGAGGGAGGAACGATGACCGTGGGGCGCCGCAAGGTTTACGTCGATGGTGGCCGCCCAGGGGTTCAGGTCGCGTTCGCCGAGGTGGATCTGGCCTCCGGTCCCCCGGTGCGCCTGTACGACACCAGCGGTCCGGGATCGGACCCCGCCGAGGGACTGCCCCCGGCGCGACGGCGATGGGTGCTCGATCGCCAGGACGTCGAGGAGGTCGCTGGCCGCTCCGCAACACTCCGCGACGACGGCCGCGCCGCCGTCCGGCGGGGAGAGGCGGCGACGGGGCTCCAGCGGCCAGCTCCGCGGCCCCTGCGGGCACGTCCGTCGCGCACCGTGACCCAGATGCACTACGCCCGGCGGGGAGTGCTGACGCCGGAGATGGAGTTCGCGGCGCTCCGTGAGGGGGTGGCGCCCGAGACCGTGCGCGACGAGCTCGCGAGGGGACGGGCCATCCTCCCGTCCAACATCAACCACCCCGAGTCCGAGCCGATGGTGATCGGCCGGAGCTTCCTGGTGAAGGTCAATGCCAACATCGGGAACTCGGCGGTCTCCTCATCGGTGGCCGAGGAGGTGGAGAAGCTGAGCTGGGCCGCCCGCTGGGGCGCCGACACGGTGATGGACCTGTCGACGGGACCGGACATCCACACCACTCGTGAGTGGATCGTGCGCAACTCCCCGGTTCCCATCGGCACGGTGCCCATCTACCAGGCTCTGGAGAAGGTCGACGGTCAAGCCGAGGACCTGAGCTGGGAGGTGTACCGAGACACGATCATCGAGCAGGCCGAGCAGGGCGTCGACTACTTCACCGTCCACGCCGGCGTGCTCCTCAGGTACGTCCCCCTCACCGCCAAGCGGGTGACGGGGATCGTCAGCAGGGGCGGATCGATCCTGGCCGCGTGGTGTCTCGCCCACCACGAGGAGAACTTCCTGTACACCCACTTCGAGGAGCTGTGCGAGATCATGGCCGCTTACGACGTGGCCTTCTCGCTCGGGGACGGGCTGCGGCCCGGCTCGATCGCCGACGCCAACGACGACGCCCAGCTCGCCGAGCTGGCGACGCTGGGCGAGCTGACCGAGGTCGCCTGGCGCCACGACGTCCAGGTGATGATCGAGGGACCGGGCCACGTCCCGATGCACAAGATCAAGGAGAACGTCGATCTCCAGATCGAGCTCTGTCACGAGGCGCCCTTCTACACACTCGGGCCGCTCACGGTGGACGTCGCGCCCGGCTACGACCACATCACGTCCGCCATCGGGGCGGCGATGATCGGGATGTTCGGCACGGCGATGCTGTGCTACGTGACGCCCAAGGAGCACCTGGGCCTGCCCGACCGGGAGGACGTGAAGCAGGGGATGATCGCCTACAAGATCGCCGCTCACGCCGCCGACCTCGCCAAGGGTCATCCCGGCGCGCAGGCGTGGGACGACGCCCTGTCCAAGGCCCGCTTCGAATTCCGCTGGGAAGACCAGTTCAACCTGGCCATGGACCCGGAGACGGCGCGGTCGTACCACGACGCCACCCTGCCGGCCGAGCCCGCCAAGACCGCGCACTTCTGCTCGATGTGCGGACCGAAGTTCTGCTCGATGCGCATCTCACAGGACGTGCGGGACTACGCCGAGGCCCACGGGCTCGGCGATGTGGAGGCCGTCGAGGTGGGCTTGAAGGAGAAGGCGGCCGAGTTCCGCGCCACAGGCTCGGAGATCTACCCGGAGGTGCCGAGCCGGCATTAAGAGGCGGCGGTCAGGCGCTCCTCGTACAGGCGCAGCGTGGCGTCATCGAACGCGACCAGGCGGACCAGCTCGACGGCCGTGTCGACGGACTGGAGCGTCTCGACGGCAATCGTGGCCGCCTCCTCGGGGGGATAGCCGTAGATGCCCGTGGAGATGGCCGGGAACGCGACCGAGCGGGCGCCGACCTCGTCGGCGACCTCCAGCGCCCGCCGGTAGCAGGAGGCCAGGAGCTCCGGCTCACCGCGACGACCGTCCCGGTAGCGGGGACCGACGGCGTGCACGATCCAGCGCGCTGGCAGTCGAAATCCCGGAGTGGCCTTGGCATCGCCGGTCGGGCAGCCGCCGAGGGCGGCGCAGGCCTCGTGCAGGTCGCCGGTCCCGGCCGCCCGGTGGACGGCACCGTCGACACCGCCACCGCCACCCAGGGACTGGTTGGCGGCGTTGACGATGGCGTCGACCTCCTCGCGGGTGATGTCACCCTGGACCGCCTCGATGCGCACCGGGTCAGGCTAGGCCGGCCCGGGAGGCCGGCCCCAGGGGAGGGCCGCAGACGCCCGGCGGCTAGGCCGGCCCGGGAGGCCGGCCCGAGGGGAGGGCCGCAGACGCCCGGCGGCTAGGCCGGCCCGGGAGGCCGGCCCGAGGGGAGGGCCGCAGACGCCCGGCGGCTAGGTTGCGCCAGCATGGCCACGTTCATCCACCAACTGGAGACCACGGGCACGGGCGATCGGCTGGCAGTCAAGGACCTCATCGACATGGCCGGACTGCCCACGACGGCAGGGTGTCGGGCTGTCGCCGACGACGCCGCGCCCGCGGCCGAGGATGCAGCGTGCATGGCCGGTGCCAGGGCGGCCGAACGCGACGGGCGGGTCCGCATCGTGGGCAAGGCGAATCTCCACGAGCTCGCCTTCGGTCCGAGTGGGATCAACCATGCCTTCGGAACGCCGGTCAATCCTCTTGACCCGCGCCGTATACCCGGCGGGTCCTCCAGCGGCTCGGCCGTGGCGGTGGCCACTGACGAGGCCGACCTCGCCTTCGGCAGCGACACCGGAGGCTCCGTACGGATCCCCTCGGCGTGCTGCGGCACCGTGGGACTGAAGACGACCCACGGACGGGTGCCCCTCGATGGAGTCTGGCCGCTGGCGACCAGTCTGGACACCATCGGTCCGATGGCCAGGGACGTCGGCGGCGTGGTGAAGGGCATGGAGCTGCTGGAGCCGGGCTTCGAGGTCGTGGACTCGGTACCGACCACGGTCGGCCGGTTCCGGTACGGCGACGTCCATCCCGATATCGACCTCGCCGTGGACCGGACCCTGGCGAGTGTCGGGTGCAAGGTCGAGGGAGTCGAGCTGGCGGGCTGGGCCGAGGCCTTCGGCGCAGGTGGAAGCATCCTGCTGGGCGAGGCCTGGGGGAACCTCGAGCGCCTCCTCGAGCGGCGCGATCGGCTCGGTGAGGACGTCGCCCAGCGCATCGAGGTGGCGGGGAGCGTCGGGCCCGAGGCGCGAGCCGCGGGCGAGACCGTCCAGGCCCGCTGGCGGGCGGAATTGGAGGCGGCCTTCTCGTTGGTCGAGGTGATTGCACTGCCCACCCTGCCGATGTTCCCGCCGGCGGCGGACGAGCTCGACGACCTGCAGCTGACGATCCTGACCCTGCCGGTCAACGTGGCGGGCCTGCCCGCGCTGGCCCTCCCGGTCCCCGCCGGTCGCCTGCCTGCCAGTCTCCAGCTGGTGGGGCCCGCAGGCAGCGAAGAGCGCCTGCTGGCCTTCGGGGCCAACCTGGAGCGCGCCATCGCCGCTGGGTAGCGACCCCATGGCAGTGGGCAAGCGAGCGCTCGGGTAGAATTGCCTGGTGGCCGTCGCCTTCGGGCGGGCCGCACCGGGGTCGCCTCGACCTTTTCGTGGTGGCGCGCACAGGGGTGTGCGCCTTGGGGTGGCCGCTTGACCGCCATCCGAACCACTGAGAAGGAGAGTCACCCAACTCATGACCGTCACCTTCGACGGCCTCGGCATCAAACCTGAGCTGACCACGGCCCTGAGCGCGCAGGGCATCACCGAGCCCTTTCCGATCCAGGCCCAGACCATCGGCGACGTCCTGGCCGGGCGGGACGTCTGCGGCAAGGCGAAGACCGGCTCCGGCAAGACCTTGGCATTCGGCCTGCCCCTGCTCCAGCAGATGGGCCGATCGCGACCCGGACGGCCCCGCGCCCTCGTCCTCGTCCCCACGCGGGAGCTGGCGCTCCAGGTGCGGGATGTCCTGGCCCCGCTGGGCACCGTCCTCGACCGGCGAGTGGCCGCCTTCTACGGAGGCGCGCCGATGGAGCGTCAGATCGCAGCGCTCCAGCGAGGGGCGGACCTGGCCGTGGCGACGCCCGGCCGCCTGATCGACCTGGATCACCGGGGGGCGATCTCGCTGGCGGAGGTGGAGACCCTCGTGCTCGACGAGGCCGATCGCATGGCCGACATGGGCTTCATGCCCCAGGTCGAATGGCTGCTCCGCCGGGTCGAGCGCCCGCACCAGACGCTGCTGTTCTCGGCCACCCTCGACGGCGACGTGAACTACCTGGTCCGCCATTACCTGCGCGACCCTGTGCGGCACGAGGTCATCTCCACTCAGGTGACCGTCGAGGAGATGGAGCACCGGTTCCTGGCCGTGCATCAGCTCGACAAGGTCAAGGTGGCCGCCGCCATCGCCCGCGGTGTCGACAAGACGCTGTTCTTCACCAGAACCAAGCGAGGCGCCGATCGCATGGCCCAGCAGCTGGAGAGGGAGGGCGTGAAAGCGGCGCCGATCCACGGTGATCTGCCCCAACGGATCCGTGAGCGCGCACTGCGCGACTTCTCGCGTGGGCAGCTCCCGGCGCTGGTGGCGACCGACGTCGCTGCCCGGGGACTCGACATCGACGCCGTCGACGTCGTGGTCCACTACGACCCCCCCGAGGACCACAAGGGCTACCTCCACCGGTCGGGGCGCACGGCCCGAGCTGGGGTGGAGGGCATCGTCGTGACGCTCGTGCTCTGGGACCAGGTCCTCGAGGTGGAGCGGATTCAGAAGCGGGTCGGCCTTCAGGTTCCCATCGTCGAGGTGTTCTCGAACGACGAGCGTCTGGCCGACCTGGCGGCGTGGAAGCCGGACGAGGACGCCGCCTGAGAATCGTCAGCCGGACCAGCCGGTCGGTCTGACCGCCGACTGGTCGGGCGGAGGAAACGGCTGGGTGGTCGCCGCAGCGTCCTTGGGCCGTCCCGCCGTCGCCTCGCCCATCTCGGTCGACACCAGCGGGCCCCGACTCAACAGGATGACCCCGATGGCCATGATCAAGAGGGTGATGCACTCGACGGCCACCCACCCGGGGCTGTCACGCAAGCTCTCGCCGAACACCTCGGCTCCGATGATGATGCTGGCGATCGGGTCGACGACGGTGAGCGCGGGCTGGGTCGCGGTCAGTGGGCCACTCTGGAAGGCATTGGTCACGATGAAGAAGGCGCCCAGCCCGGTGACCGCCACGGCGTACGGGGGCCAGCTGGTGAAGAAGTGGACGGTCCCCTGACCGATGAGGTTGGTCGACGCCTTGATGAAGGCGGCGTTGAGGGCGAACGTGATGGCGGCTGCCGACCCGAACAGCGCGGCGCGGCCGAAGGGCCGGGACCGCAGGGCGAAGACGATGAGGATACCGACGACGACCCCCGTGCCCAGGCCGGCCACGCCCCAGTCCCCAGCCGTGGCGCTGGCGCTGCCGCCTGCCGGGTTCGCCGCCAGCAGGAAGCCCGTCAGCCCCCCGGACACCGCCACGGCGCCGATCCACTCCAGTCGGCCGGGACGGGAGCGCGACCAGATCGAGAGAATGAAGAGCACGAACAGCAGCTCGGTGACCAGCACGGGCTGGACCGTGGAGAGCTGTCCATACGAAAGGGCGCCGGCCTGGAACAGAAAGGCGCCCACCATGGTGAGGAAGCCGAACAGCCACACGGGACGCCTGGCGACGTAGGTCATCAGCTTGACCCGGAGCACCGAGGTGTCCGGCGCGGTCGACGCTCCCCGCCGCTGGAGCACCGATGAGATGGCATTGCTCAGGGCGGCCATGACGGCCAGGAAGAACCCCATCGACCTCTTTCTACCCGTCCCCAGGTGGGGCGGCCCGTTCACACTCCTCAGCCTCGATGGCGGTGATCTCGGCCAGGCGGGCCACGTGCCGGCCACCCTCGAACTCGGTGGTCAGGAAGACATCGAGGATAGTAAGCGCCAGCTCCACCCCGAGCACCCGGGCGCCCATCGCCAGCACGTTGGCGTTGTTGTGCTGCCGCGCCAGCCGGGCGGTGAACTCGTCGTGGCAGAGGGCGGCCCGGACGCCATGCACCTTGTTGGCGGAGATCTGCTCCCCCTGGCCACTGCCGCCCATGACCACCCCGAGCTGGGCCTCGCCCGCGATGACCGCCCGCGCCGCGGCGGCGCAGAACGGCGGGTAGTCGACGGGCGCCTCCGAGTCTGTCCCCAGGTCGATCACCTTGTGCCCGGCTCCCTCGAGGTGCGTCGCCACCTCGACCTTGAGCGGGTACCCGGCATGGTCCGATGCAAGGGCGATCCGCATGGTGCCATCGTGTCAGGTGTGAGGGCGGCATGAGGGCGTGGGTAGTCGAGCGGCCTGGACCCATCGCCAGTGGGCCCCTGCGGCTCGTCGACCGGAAGGTGCCCGACCCAGGCCCGGGTGAGATCCGGGTGAGAATCGCCGTGTGCGGGGTGTGCCGCACCGACCTCCACCTGGCCGAGGGCGATCTTCCGCCCCACCACGCTGGGGTGGTGCCAGGTCACGAGATCGTCGGCCGGGTGGACGCCCTTGGCACCGGCGCCGAGCGGTTCGCCGTCGGGGATCGGGCGGGCATCGCCTGGCTCCGGCACACCGACGGGCGCTGCCGGTTCTGCCTGCGGGGCGACGAGAACCTGTGCGTGAGCCCTGGCTTCACCGGCTGGGATGCCGACGGCGGCTACGCGGAGGCGGCGGTGGTCGACGAGCGGTACGCGTACCGCGTGCCGGAGACATTCTCAGACGAAGAAGCGGCGCCGTTGCTGTGCGCGGGGATCATCGGCTATCGCGCCCTGAAGCGCTCGCGGCTCCCACCCGGCGGTCGTCTCGGCATCTACGGCTTCGGCGCGTCCGCCCATCTGACAGCCCAGATCGCCGAGGCTCAGGGCGCCGCCGTGCACGTGGTGACGCGAGGAGCCGCCGCCCAGCGACTGGCACTCGAGCTGGGCGCTGAGTGGGTGGGCGGGCTCGATGACGTCCCGCCGGTGCCGCTCGACGCCGCCATCCTCTTCACCCCGGTCGGGAACATGGTTCTTCCTGCGCTCGCCGCCCTCGACCGGGGTGCCACCCTGGCCGTCGCCGGCATCCACCTCACCGACGTGGCCGCCCTGTCCTACGAGCGCCACCTGTTTGAAGAGCGGTCGCTTTCCAGCGTCACGGCCAACACCCGGTCCGACGGGGAGGAGCTGCTCCGGCTCGCTGCCCGCATCCGGCCGCGGGTCGAGGCCGTGCCCTACCCGCTCGACCGTGCTGACGAGGCCCTCGCCGACCTGGCCGGCGGCCGGGTGAACGGCGTGGCCGTGCTGAGAATCGCCCCTTAGCATTCCGCCGTGGCCGCCTCGACTCTGTTGTACGTCACCCAGGTGGCGCCCTACCAAGACGGACCGGCCGGCGTGCACGGCGTCCTCGACCAGTCCTCGACGGCCATGTTCGAGCTCGCCGGCCTGGCTGGGCTGGGATTCGAGCGGGTCGACGACGTGACCGCGCTCGACGCCGCAGACCTGGCCGAAGCGCGGGCGGTCGCCCTCTTCACGATCGGCGAGATCCCCTGGAGCGATCGCCAGCGCGCCGCGCTGGCGAGCGGTGTCGGCGCCGGCCTCACGGCGCTGGTCGCCCTGCACTCGGCCACCGACTCGTGTGCTGGGTGGAACGATTACGGCCGGCTGGTCGGCGCCCGTTTCGACGGCCACCCCTGGACGGAGTGGGCCGGCCTCGAGGTGGTGGAGCCCGATCATCCCGCGCTCTGTCACCTGGGAGCCACCTGGCGCTGGTACGACGAGATCTACCGGCTCCGTGACCTCCGGTCCGACGCCCGCGTGCTGTTGCGGGTCGCGGAGGGCGCCGATGGAAAGCCGCCGGCGTTCGGGTCCCCGCTGTCGTGGTGCTTCGAGGAGGGAGGTGGCCGGGTGTTCTCCACCACGCTCGGCCATTTCCCGACGGCCTGGGAGAGCCCGGAGTTCCTACGCTTCGTCGCCGGGGGCCTCGCCTGGACCCTGGGAGAAGGAGACTGACATGGCTGCCGTGGCCACCTTTGGCATCCGGGCCGAGCCCCTGACCGAGAAGGGCTTCGCCCCGTTCGGTCAGGTGATCGCCGCCGGCGACATGGTGATGGAACTACGAGGTGACGAGGTGTTCCACCTCAACGTGCTCCACTACGAACGGCGCCCGTTGCGGTGTGACCACCTCAACCGTCACCACCGGGCGACTCAGGCCCTGGTCGCTTTGGCGGGCAAGCCGACGTTGCTCGTCGTGGCCCCGCCCGATCGCGACTTCGCCTCCGCCGAGGACCTGGAGACGGTGCGGGCGTTTGTCTGCGACGGCTCGGCCGGCGTCAACCTGGGGCTGCACGTGTGGCACTGGGGTCCGTATCCCCTGACGGACCACGTGGACCTGGTGAACGTCCAGGGCCGGTCCTTCGCCACCGACAACGAGGTGGCCTACCTGGAGCGGGACCTCGGGAACGTCGTCGAGGTGGTCCTCTAGCGGTGGTCCTCTAGCGGTGGTCCTCTAGCGGTCGTCCTCTCCCTGCCCCGCCGGAGGCTCGAGCCGCTCGACCGATCGCCCGTCCAGCCCCAGCAGCTCGAGCGTGGTCGAGCCCTGGCGCAGCCGGTCGAACATCGCCGTCTCCTTGTCGGCGCGGGACCAGGCCGAAGCCAGGACGACATCCAGGTCATGGTGGGCCACCACGGCGACGCCGTCGGCGTCGCCGACCACCCAGTCCCCTGGAGCGACCTCGACGCCGCCGATCCTGGTCTGGCCCCCGACGGCGCCGCCCGTCAGCTTTGTGGCCCCCGGAAGGGCCACCTGGGCGCTGAAGATCGGGAATCCGTGGGCGGCCACGGCCGTCACGTCCCGCACGCCGCCGTCGATGACGAGGCCGACCAGACCCCGCGCCTCGGCCGCGGTCGTGAGGACCTCTCCCCAGTAGCCGCGCTCGGGCCGGTCGTGTGCGTCGACCAGCAGGGCCACCCCCGCCGGCGCCTCCGCCACGGCGACGTGAATGGCGAGGTTGTCGCCCGGCGGGCACGTGACCGTGTAGGCGGGGGCCGCCAGACGGGCGCCCGGCCACGCCGGCTTGATGCGCGGAGGCAGCGGCTGTCCCCCTGACTCGCCGATGGTGGCCGACCCCAGGCTCAGCAGCTGATCGCGAATGTCCACGGGCCCGCTCACCGCGGTCGCTCCCCGACGAGGTTGCGCGGCACCTCGCCCGCCAGCACCGCCTTAACGCCTTCGGCCGCCATCCTCGCCATCTTGGTCCGTGTGGCGACGCTGGCGCTGCCGATGTGCGGGGTGAGGACCACCCGGGGGGCGGCGAGCAGCCGGGGATGGACGGCAGGCTCGTGATCGAACACGTCCAGTCCGGCGGCGAAGATCCGTCCTTCCTCGAGGGCGACCGCCAGCGCCTCCTCGTCGACGACGGGCCCCCTGGAAGTGTTGACGAGCACCGCCGTCGGCTTCATGGCGGCGAGGCGCTTCCGGTCGACGAGACCGCGCGTGCCGTCGTCGAGTGGGAGGTGGAGGCTCACGACATCGGACTGCCCCAGCAGCTCGGCGAGGTCGCCCACGTACCCGGGGATGCCGCTGGGACGGCGGGAGTGGTGCAGGACCCGCATCCCGAAACCCTCGCCCCGGCGGCCCACGGCCCGACCGATGCGGCCATAGCCGACCACACCAAGGGTGGCGCCGTGCACGTCGTGGCCGAGGTACTGGCCGATGCCCCAACCCGCCCAGCGGCCGGCCCGCAGGTCCCGCTCGGCCTCACCGAGGAGACGAGCGGCGGCCAGGATCAGGGCGAAGGCCAGATCGGCGGTGGTCTCGTCCAGCACGCCCGGGGTGTTGCACACGGCCACCCCCGCACGCCGCGCCGCCTCGACGTCGACGTTGTCGTAGCCGACGGCGACGTTGGCGATGACTCGCAGCTTGGGGGCGCCCGCGATGACGGTGGCGTCGATCTGGTCTGTCAGCACGCTGATGATGGCGTCGGCGTCGGCTGCCGCCGTACGGAGCTCGTCGCGGTCAAGGGGCTGGTCGTCGGGTCGTTGCACGATCGCGTGGCCGGCGTCGACCAGAGGGTCGAGCCCTCCTGCGGGCAGCTGACGGGTGACCAGGACTCGGCATGGCGCAGGACCTGGCACGGGGGTCACGGTAACGCCTGGGCGGTCGAGGTCTCGGCCCGGCCGCCGGACGCATGGGAACTGACCTGACAGGGTAGGGTGGAATCGCTCGTTGGGGGCCCGAATGTACCTGGGGAAACGGCGACAGCTCATGCACATCTTCGGGGATCGCTCACGGTCGGCGTGCTTCTTGCGGCCGTCTCCTTGACATGCTATGCGGTTGCGAACTATAGTAAGCAGCAATCCCTTTGACAACAGGAAGGAGACGACCATGACCGTGGCCGACATCACCGAGAGCGTCCAGAACCAAGTGCTGGACGGGCTCAAGCAGTACCAGGACGTGCTGGTGGAAGCGGTACGTGGCTGGGCGGAGACGATCGAGGAGATCGTCCCGGCGCGGCCCGAGCTGCCGTTCGCCCACCAGCTTCCTCGGCCGACCGACGTGGCGGACAATGTGTTCGATCTCGCCGAGAAGCTGCTCGCGAACCAGCGGGAGTTCGTGACGAAGGTCCTCACCGTGGCGGAGCCCTACGTGACGGGCGAGACCACCAAGACGACCAACAAGACGGCGGCCCCGAAGTCCCCGAAGTCGACGGCGGCCTGACACACGCCGACGGGGGTAGGGGTGCACGGCGTCCCTACCCCCCGATCGGTACCCTCATTTGCAGATGGTGACCGACGACGTATGGCGATCCCGCCTCGAGTCCCTGGGGGCGTTCATCCGCTCCCAGCGAAGGCTCGCGAACCTGTCCCTGCGCGACATGGCCGAGCTCACCCACGTCTCGAACCCCTACCTCAGCCAGATCGAGCGGGGTCTCCACGAGCCGTCGGTCAGGGTGCTTCGGTCGATCGCCAGGGCGCTGAACCTCTCGGCCGAGACGCTCCTGTCGCAAGCCGGGGTGCTCGAGGGTGAGGAGCACGAGCAGCGTGTCGGCGGGAACGGCGAGGGGCCGCGGACCGAGACGGCCATCCGCTGCGACCCCGGGCTGACCGACGGTCAGAAGGAAGCCCTCCTCGCCGTGTACCGCAGCTACCGGGCCGCCAACGCCTAAGGGCGTTCCCCGGCGGGACGCTCCTCCGTCGCCGCGTCTCGCCACGTCGGTCTGGAACCAGTGGAACATGCCGAGCCCGGCCGGCTAGCGAGCCGCGATCGTCACCTGGCCGGATCCGCCACCGCTCGCAGCGGCCGCCGGTCAGAGGCCGAGGGCCAACCGGGTCACGATGTCCTTCACCTCGGTCGGGGTGAGCCGGTGCCAGAGAGTGACGGCCTGTGCGTCCAAGCCGACGAGGTACCGGGGACGGGGCCAGCGGCCGTCCACGGCGCCGGCGATGATCCTTGCCACCTGAACCGGGTCACCCATCACCGGCTGCGCCAGCCTCATGCCGGTCATCGTCCGCCGGTACGCGCCCTCGTAGCGTGACCCGGCCCGGCGCTCGACCTCCCGCTGGTTCTCCGCCCAGATGCCCGTCCGAAACCCCCCCGGCTCGACCAGCACGACCTTCACGCCCGTCGATGCGACCTCGATTCGCAGGGCGTCGGACAGTGCCTCCAGGGCGTGCTTGGCTGCCTGGTACCACCCGGCCAGCGGGGTGGTCATGCGACCGTAGACCGACGAGAGGTTGACGATGCGTCCACCGCCCTGGGTCCGCATGTGGGGCAGGGCCAGCCGGGCCAGTCGCATCGGAGCGAGCACCATCGCGTCGAGGACCCCACTGGCCTCGTCGTCGGTGACGTCCTCGATGGCACCGATGACCGAGTAGCCGGCGTTGTTGACCAGGGCATAGGGACGGAGCTCGTCGATCACCGCCTCGCAGGCGGCGGGGTCGGACACTTCGAGCCGGACCGTCTCCACCACGGCGCCCGCGTCAGCTGCGGCCTTGGCCACCACCTCGGCCTTCTCCTCGGAGCGGACCGAGCCCACTGACCGGAATCCTCGGCGGGCCAGCTCCAGCGTCGTGGCCAGCCCGATCCCGGAGTTGGCCCCGGTCACGAGCGTGGTGCGGCCCGCTCGCTCGGTCATGGCAGTCGCCCGCTCGCCGGAGCCTGCTCCGTCGACCACCGGTACCGGGGCAGCTGCCGCCGGGCCCCTGTGCGGGTGAACTCGAGCGGAGGTGTCAGCTCCAGCACCTGCGATCCCGGCTCGTAGAGGGCGCCCTCGATGTCGGCGATGGTCGCGGTGCGAGGGTCGAGGCCGTTGACGACTAAGGCGCGCTCGTAGGCACCGCCGAGCTCGGCCCGCAACAGCTCGCCGATGATGCCCGGGAAGGTCTCCGGGTCGCTCAGGAGCCACGCGTGCATCGCTCCGTGGATGGCGACAACCCGCGCGCCACAGCGACGGCCGGCGTCGCGGGCGGTGGCGATCGGAACGATCAGGTCGCGGTCACCGTGCATGATCACGACGGGGACGTCAGTCCGCCCCAGGGCCTCGATGACGGGGACGCTGGCCGGCGAGCGGAGGATCGAGCGCGCCGGGCCGATCAGGCGCCAGGGGCGGCTGACGTTCCCGACCACCAGACGGGTCAGTGACCGGGCCAGGCGCGCCGCCCTGGCCTTGTCGTCGACGACGAAGACCGTGCCCGCCAGATCGAGGATCATCAGGCTCGCGAAGAGGCCGAGGACGGGCGGGGCCACCTTCAGCCACCGCATGAGGTCGTCCCAGGGCTTGCCGACGATGGCATCGACCAGCACCACGCCCGAGGCGAAGTCCGGCCGATCGGCAGCGAGCTGCGCGACAAGCCGTCCTCCCATCGAGTGCCCGACCAGGATCGGTCGGCGGATGCCGAGCTCATCGAGGGCCCGGCCCAGCAGGGCGGAGTAGGCGTCGACGTCACCGCCTTGGACGGGCAGCACCGACGTCCCACCGTGGCCGGCGACGTCGATCGCCACCACCTTGAACCCCATCGACACCAGCCTGCTCAAGGTCGGCGCATAGAGCATGCCGTTGGCGGTGAAGCCGTGGACGACGACAAGCGGCACTCCTCGCCCGGCGACGGCCAGGCTCACCTGATGACCGTTGGCCAGGCGCATGACGTGCTGGGCCAGGCGGACGCGGGGGACCTCGGCGTCGCGCAGTCGGCGTCGAGGACGAGCCATGGACGGAGCCGCCGCCGGCGCCCAGGTCTCCCCGTGCGCGGCGCTTGTCATATGGCGCAGAGCCCCAGGCCGAAGGGCCGTTGAGGCCGGCCTTTCGGGCCGGCCGGCTGCTGGGTCCGGCCTTTCGGGCCGGCCATGGCGGGCCCGATCGTCAGGCCCCGGCGGCCGCGGTGTCGACGCTGGTCGGCCCCTTGTTGGCACCGGCCCCCGACCTGGTGGTGGATGGCCTGGCCCGAGCCGGTGCCTTCCGTGCTCGTGGACCCGTTCGCGCCGACCGTGCCTCCGACCCGGCGGAGTCGAGCGCGGCCACGAGCCGCTCGGCATACGCGCGCTGTTGGGCGATGAGGCGCTCGCTGAACCCGAGCGTCAGCCTGACCACCTGCTCGGGGGGGACCGCCGCGTCGAGACGTCCGGTCAACAGTCGTGTAGGAACGATACCCGCAGCTACCCGGCCCGCCGACTCCACCATCCCCACCGATCGATCCTGGGCTCGCTTCAGGGCCTCCAGGAACTGTTCCTGAGCTCTTGCCACCACGTCGGTATACGTCGCCACGTGTCTCCCTTCTTTGTTAGTTGGCACTGGCATTCGGGTCGGCCTTCTCTTCGGCGCCGGCCGTGGCCGCCGCCTTGGACAACTCGTCGAGCGTGTCATCGAGGTACCGGGCGACGTCCCACACCTCTGGCACGGCGTCGCGGCAGGCGACGAGCCCGAAGAACAGCGTGCCCATGTAGCTCTGCACGGTGATGTTGAGCGGACCACTGTCGGTCACCGGCCCCATGGGGTATGCGGCCAGCATGCGGGACCCGGCGAAGTAGAGCGGAAATGCAGGTCCCGAGAAGTTGGAAACGATGACGTTGAACAGCGGCGGCATTCGCTCGAGGACCTTGAGCCGCGAAGCAATGCGGGCGGTTCGGCTGACGACTCCGGGGGACAGGACCTCGGTCCACTCCGCCAACGCCTGGACACCGAACACCTTGTCCTGGGCCTTGGCCTTCGCGGAGCCGGCGCTGATGGCCCGCAACCGCTCGACCGGGTCCTCCACCGTGCTCGCCAGCGACACGAGCATGGCGGACACCTGGTTCCCCATCGTTCCCCGCTGCTCATCCGATCGGACCGAGACCGGGACGGCGGCGACCAGCGAGCGCTCGGGACGCTCGCCGCGCGCGGCCAGCAGGCAGCGAAGGGCTCCGGCGCACATGGCCAGGATCACGTCGTTGACCGTCCCGCCGAAGGTGCTCTTCACTGTCTTGACCTTGTCCAGGCTGGCCTCGGCAAACGCGATCCGCCGGTGGGCGCTTATCGCGGTCTGGAGCGAGGTGCGGGGGGCGGAGAACGGTGCCGGCGGCGGTGCCTCGCCCCCGGCTCGGTTCCGCTGACGCAGGGCGAGGGCGGAGCCGACGGTGCGGGAGGCGAGTCGGGCGACCGTCCGGGGCTGTCGGGCGAGCTCGCCGATAGCGGCGCGGCCCACTTCCAACGGCGAGACGCGGTCGGGCTCCCACGATCGGTCGGGCGGGGTGGCAACCGGCTCGGGCGAAAGGTCGAGCAGCGTCGCCGTGATCTCCGCGCCAGAGAGGCCGTCGATGGCGGCATGGTGGACCTTGGTGACACCCGCCACCATGCCGCCCTCCAAGCCCTCGACCATGTACATCTCCCAGGGCGGGCGGTCGCGATGGAGTGGTCGACCCATGACCTCGGCGGTGAAGTCGGCCAGCTCGGCCACGCCTCCGGGCTGGGGCAGGGCGGCGGGACGCACGTGGTAGTCAAGGTCGAAGTCGGGATCCTCCAGCCACACCGGGTGGTGCAGCCGCAGCGGGACCTCTGCCAATCGCCGTCGAAACTGGGGAACCAGGTGGAGGCGATCGGCGACCAGTTGGCGCACACGCCCGAACGAGTACCCCCCCGGCACCGTCGACGGATCGAACACACACGTCTGGCCCACGTGCATGTGCGTCCCCGCGGTCTCGAAGTGAAAGAACGCGGCGTCGAATCCACTGAG
Organism: uncultured Actinomycetes bacterium; assembly: GCA_963717645.1. Classification (GTDB taxonomy): domain Bacteria; phylum Actinomycetota; class Acidimicrobiia; order Acidimicrobiales; family AC-9; genus AC-9. Next base: position 102,311 of record CAVQWQ010000038.1, read on the forward strand.
TCGCTGCATCGAGCCCACCCCTTCCCAGCCCCTCGCTACGCTGCGTCAGCCGGATGCCACCGGGTGAGAAGCTCTCCCCCAGGCGTGACGAGTTCTCCCTAGCCAGGCGATTGTCGTACAGCCGGGAGTCGCCGTCAAGAGTCGATCCGGCCCCTCGGGCGGGGCGTGCATCAGTTGGGCGCCGCCTTCTCGCGGGCGCCCCTTCCGCCTCGATCAGGCCATCGTACGTGCTAGACGTGAGCATACGCGCGCCGGGTCCCCACCAGCGCCGCTTGATCGACCTAGCACGGCAGGAACGAGTTGGCCCGACTGGTACTCACTCGAGAGTGTGGCGAGGGGGTGAGGCACCTCACCCTCAACCGCGCCGAGAAGAAGAACGCGCTCTCGATCGAGGCACGGGACGAGATGAGCGACGTCCTCGACGCCATGGCCGACGACGACGACGTCAAGGTGGTCGTGGTGACCGGCGCTGGCGACACCTTCTCGGCCGGCTTCGACCTGCAGGAGTTCGACGACCTCGACGACCCGGCCCACGCCCGCCGCCTCTGGGAGTCGTCGGACCGCTGGCACCGCACGCTGATCGAGTTTCCTCTGCCGACCGTGGCTGCCGTCAACGGACCGGCCCTTGCCGGCGGGTTCGACCTGGCCGTCATGTGCGATATACGTCTGGCGGCCGCGACCGCCCGCTTCGCCCATCCCGAGCAGGCCTTCAGTGACGTCGTCTACGGTCCGCTGCACGACCTGGTCGGGGGCGCCGTGGCCCGGGACCTCTGCCTGACCGGTCGATCGGTCGACGCCGAGGAGGCGCTCGGACTGCAGCTGGTGTCGATGGTCGTGCCCCCCGAGGACCTCGAGCGCGAGGCGCGTGCCGTGGCGTCACGCATCAGCCGGGCACCGCGTGACATCCTCGTGCGCACCAAGGCGAAGGCGATTCGGCGGGCCCGTGTCTCGGGGGCGACCCTCGATCTGTGACGCTTGTCAGGCTCCGACCCCGCGCCCGCCTCGCTCGGGCGGCAGTGCCGTGACGACCAGGACGCAGGCGAGGATGCCGAGGGGAACGGCTGCCGCGGCCGCCCCCCAGGCGTCGCGGGCGAACCCGCTGGCGATCGCACCGCCCAGGTAGACGACCACGACCGCCACCTGAAGTCCGCGCTGCACCTTTGGGGCGGCGTCCCCGGCCGGCGCGCTCACCGGGCCGGGCTGACCTCGGCGGACGAGTGGGTGGCGGCGCAGCCACGACGCCACGCCGGCGGTGATGCCCGTCCAGGTCCCGGTGATGTACGTCGTCGCCACCCCGGGGACGCCGAGGCGGGCCACCGCTGCGCTCTGCACGCCCATCGCGGTACCGGCCACGGCGATGAGCCCGTCGCGCACCGCGCCGGTGGGCCCCGAGCCGGCCACCATCCACCAGCCCAGGAGCCCGGCGAGGAGGGTCACCTCCGCGACCAGGGGAGCGGTCACCGACCGAAGCCCGCTCCGTCGCGACGGCACCAGGCCCACCAGGGTGGCGCCGACGACGAACCCGCCGAGGGCTGCCGCCGAGCGGCCGGCGGCTCCGGCGTCACGCTGGGCGACCGCCACCCCGAGCAGCACCGTGTTCCCCGTCATGTTGGCAGTGAACACCCGACCCAAACCCAGGTAGCTGATGGCATCGGTGCAACCTGCGACAAGCGTCAGCCCCAGCACCAGAGCGCCACGGCGAAGCGCCGAGGGCTCGGGGACCTTCGGCTCGCGGGTCAACGCTCGGCGGTGACGGTAGGCAAGGGACGAACCTCGAGCCCGAGCATACGGCAGGTCGGCTCGGAGGACGGGAACGTCGAGACGGGCCGCAACTGAGTCCCCCCGACGACGTGGACGGGCGTGACGAGGTGTCCCGATGCGATGCTGCACGGGTGGAACACTTCACGCGCAACGGGTTGACATTCGACGTGACCGACCGGGGGCCGGCAGAGGCCGAGGCGGTCGTGCTCCTCCACGGCTATCCCCAGAGCTCGGCGTCGTGGCGCTCGATCTCTCCCGGGCTGGTGGCCGCCGGGTATCGGGTCCTCGCTCCCGATCAACGGGGCTACTCGCCCGGGGCGAGACCCCAGGACCGGCGCGCGTACGTCATGACCGAGCTCGTCGGCGACGTCCTGGGCCTGGCCGATCAGGCCGGCGTCGACCGCTTCCACGTCGTCGGCCACGACTGGGGTGGAGCGGTGGCGTGGGCGCTGGCCACTGACCACGCCGACCGGCTTCGCACGCTGACGGTCCTGTCGACGCCACACCCGGGCGCCTTCCTCCGCGCCGCGGTGACGAGCGGCCAGGCCTTTCGCTCCTGGTACATGGGACTGTTCCAGATCCCGCGCCTGCCGGAGTGGCTGACGTTGGCGGGTGACGGACGTGTGGCCCTCTCAGCGATGCGCCGCTCGGGCCTGTCGGAGGAGCGGGCACGTGAGTACCTCGAGGCCATGAAGGAGCCCGGCGCGCTGACGGGAGCCCTGAACTGGTACCGAGCGTTGCCGTACGAGGCGAGCGCCGTGCGCGACGCCAGGCCGGTCACGGTGCCGACTCTCTACGTGTGGAGCACCAAGGACGTGGCGCTCGGTCGGAAGGCGGCGGAGCTGACGGGGCGCTTCGTCTCCGGGCCGTACCGGTTCGAGATCCTCGAGGGGGTGCCTCACTGGATCCCGGAGGAGGTACCCGACGCGGTCGTCCGGCTGGTGCTCGAGCAGGTTCGGTCGTGACCGACGCTCTCGGTCGGAAGGATCACAACGCGGATGGGCCGCAACCAGACGGCGACGTGACCGGATAGCGGAAGGCGGTGTTGGCCTCGGATGCGCGGCGTGCAGTGCTTCCCCCGACAGTCGTGCCCCCGGCAGTGCGTGCCCCCGGCAGG
>CAVQWQ010000039.1:0-80376 GCA_963717645.1 uncultured Actinomycetes bacterium
GAGCGTCAGGCCTACAACGAGGCGAACTCGGCCCGGGCGCGGCCGGGGTCGAACTCGAAGCGCTCGCCTGGCGCGGGCACGATCACCAGCGGACACGGCGTGTGCTGGGCGCACTGCTGGGCGACCGAGCCGAGCAGCAGGCCCGCGAACCCTCCGCGGCCCCGCGCCCCGACGACGAGCAGGTCGGCGCCCTCGGCCGCCTCCACCAAGGCCAGGGCCGCCGGCGCCGGCGCCACGTGCCGTCGGAGATCGAGCCCCTCCCTGACTGCGAGGCCGGCGAGGCTCTCCTCCACCACTTGGAGCGCGTCCTCCTCGAGCGCCTCGACCGTGACGGCCAGGCCCGAGGTGGACGGGGCGGTCACCCCCTGCTCCGGGTAGTTCCAGGAGTGGACGACCTCCAGGGCAGCGCCCCGCAGGTGGGCCTCGGCCAATGCCCAGCTGAGGGCCCGCCGGGCTCCGGAGGAGCCGTCCACCCCGACGATGATCCTTCCGCCGTTGGGCCGACCCCCCGACTTCGGCGCGTCGCCTTCCAGCATCGCCAGCCACCTTTCATGGGCTCGACCGACAATTCGACCGCATCAGCGGCATGGGCGCCAGGATTGAGCACACTCCCACGGGCCCGTCCGCGGCCCCGACGCGCAACGACCGGGGCCCTGGCGGACCCCGGTCGGTGCGTCACGGTCCGGCGTTGAGCCGGAGGACTGACCTTGTCAGCTCAGCGAAGGCCGAGCTTGGCCGAGCAGGCGGGCCAGGGGCCCCAACCACTCTGGGCCTGGAGCCTCTGAGCGGCAGCGTCCTGCTGGGCCGGGGAGGCCGAGGCCGGGCTGCCGGACATTCCGACGCCGTTCCACGTCTGCTGGGTGAACTGGTAGGCCCCGTAGAAGCCGTTGCCGGTGTTGGTCGAGTAGTTGCCACCCGACTCGCACTGGCGAAGGGCACCCCACACACCACCTGCGACGCCCGTGTTGGACGACGAGGCGACCGCCTGATGCTGCGGGGCGGCCGGCGCCGAGAATGTGTGCTGAACCGGAGCAGCAGTGGGCGCCGCGTGGACGGGAGCCGAGCTGACCTGCTGGCCGAAGGCGGCCGCCCAGGTCGTCGGGCCGACGACCCCGTCGGCATTCAGCCCCTTCGACGCCTGGAAGGCACGGGTCGCGCCCTCGGTCAGGGGACCGAAGATCCCGTCAATGGGACCGACTTGCGCGAACCCGTCCCTGGCGAGTGCCGACTGGAACGTCTGCACGTCGGCACCACGCTGCCAGGGCGCGGTGAGCGAGAGGTCACGACCGGGAAACGCGGTGGTCGCGGCCAGGGTAGGGAAATGCGGGATGGCTGCGAGCACGAGATCGCCGATCTCCGGGCTCGCCGGCTTCGGGCCGGGAGTGGCGGGTGCGGCGGTGGCCGGCTGGCCAGTAGCAACAGCGGTACCGATCGCAGCCCCTGCGGCGACCGCTGAACTTGCGAATGATGCGGTGAGTCGGTGCTTGCGCATTTATGCGCCTCCTTGAAGTCACGGAAACCCTGGAGGGCTTCAGGTGTGGCGTGAAAATGCGGGCAGACCGTCGGAACGCATGCGACTCGCGAGCCGGACTGGATCCCCAGCGTCAGGCCCTGGATGTAGAGGTCCGTACGAGGTGCGGACGGAAAACCCTGATTTGCCTGGGCCGAGGGGCACTCCTCCTTTCCTTGGCCCGCAGCGAGACACTCCTGGCCGCTGGCCGCGTTCGTTCGTTGAATCAGTTGGCGGGAAGCTCTTGGGCGGATTGTCGGCTGCGCGCGTTAAGTCGGACTGTGTTGGGGACTTGGCTACACCGGGCCATCGACCCCGGGACCATCGATCTCGACGGCGCGCGCATATGTGCAGCGGCCGCTAACTTAGACAACCACCCCCGCAGCGGCGCAAATCGGGAGAAAAAGCCCAGGTGAACCGCACCATTCGGGGTCGTGACGTCTGCTCGACGTTAGAGACCATTCGCATCGTGTTCAAGGCTTTCTCCTCGGGACACCGGCGGGCCTGCACGGGTTGGGACGTTGGTGGATGTGGTGGAGCTCGGACGGGGCGAGGGCGTCGGTGTTCTACCCGGTCCCCGGAATCCCAACCCCACCGTCGTTTGGCCTGCTCAGCGGCCCTTTCCGTCGACGAGGGCGGAGGCGACCATCTCGAGGTCCTGGGTGAAGCGGGCGAGCTCGGCCTGGCGGGAGCCCTCGTCGGGCGCCCTGAGGATGGACGAGGGGTGCACGGTGGCCGTGACCCTTGGCTCGTAGGGCCACTCCACGAACCGACCGCGCTCCCTTGTGACCCGGAAGCTCGAGCCCAGCAGGACCTGGGCGGCTGTCGCCCCGAGCAGCACGACGATCTCGGGGTGCACGACCGCCAGCTCGGCCTCCAACCACGGGCGGCACGCCGCCACCTCGAGGGTGCTGGGCTTCTTGTGAAGTCGTAGCTTTCCGCGACGGGTGAACTTGAAGTGCTTGACCGCGTTGGTGATGTACACCTCGTGGCGGTCGATGCCCGCCTCCCCGAGCGCCTAGTCGAGCAGCTGGCCGGCCGGACCCACGAACGGCTCCCCGGCCAGGTCCTCCTTGTCCCCGGGCTGCTCGCCAACGAGCATCACCCGGGCGTCACCGTTGCCGGACCCGAACACGGTCTGGGTGGCGTCCCTGTACAGCGGGCAGGCCGTGCAGGACGCGGCGGCCGCTCGTAGCCTGTCCAGGGTGGGCCGGTGCGGGATGAGCTCCCGTGCCGATGACGAGGTCACGGGTCACATCTACCCCGGCACCCAACCGGCGCCACGGGACGCCCGATATCAGATGAGTTTTTCCGTTGACGACCGAAGGGCTCGGGCGTATCTTCACGGCTGGAGCCCCGAGGGGACGACCGGAGGGCCACCGGAGAGGGAGACCTCGAGGGACGGCCCGGAGGGAATTTCCTTGGGGCTCCGTCCTGTCCGGGCACTCGCTACCCTTGGATCGCTGTGAGCCAAGTCGACACGTCGCCAGACGTCGCCCCGGTCAACACCGATCCCCTCGCCGACGAGGGCGACCACGAGCGGATGACGCACATCGTCCTCGGCGGCCTGCACACCGACGAGGGCGGGTTCGTCCCGACCGGCACCAGCGTGGCCGAGGGCATCATCAATCAGGTTCCAGTCCGGGCCCTTTGCGGCAAGGTCTGGGTCCCGGGACGGGACCCCCGCCGCTACCAGTTGTGCCCCACCTGCAAGGAGATCGCCCGGTCCTACGGCTGGCAGGTCCCCGCCGGCTGAGCGCGCCTAGACGAGCAGGTCGATCGACACCGCCACGCCGACGATCACGATCATCGTTCGCAGCAACGTGGGGGAAAGGCGTCGACCCACCTTGGCGCCGACCTGTCCGCCGATGACCGAGCCGGCGGCGAGCAGGCCCGCCGCTCCCCAGGCCACGTGGGCGACGGCGATGAAGATGACGGCCGCCACTCCGTTCACCAGCATCGCCAGCACGTTCTTGGCCGCGTTCAGCCGCTGGAGGTCGTCGGACAGGAAGATGGCGAGGAGGGCGATCAGCATGACGCCCTGGGCCGCACCGAAGTAACCGCCGTACACGCCCGTGGCGAAGACGGTGGCGAACAGCCCGACCCCACCGTGGCGCTCGGCGTTCCCCCTCCGGGCGGCCAGGCGGCGGCTCAGCGCAGGCTGAGCGAGCACCAGGCCGCAGGCCACGAGTATGAGGATGGGCACGATGCGGCGGAACACCGAGCTCGGAAGCACGAGCAGCAGCACGGCGCCGGTGATCCCCCCGGCGACGGCGGGCACGCCCAGGACCGCCAGGCGCCGGCGCTGACCCGTCAGCTCCCGGCGGTAGCCGACGCTTCCGCTCACCACGCCGGGCACCAGCCCGACGGTGTTGCTCACGTTGGCCGTCACCGCCGGGTATCCGACGGCCAGCAGGGTCGGAAAGGTGATGAGCGAGCCGGAGCCCACGATGGTGTTGATCGTCCCGGCGGCCAGCCCGGCCGCGAAGATCGCCAGGGCGGTCGACGCGGACATGGGGTCGGTCTAGGCCACGACGCCCGAGGCTGTCGAGCGCCATCAGGCGGCGAAGCCGCCAGGAACCGGGCCGCCCCTATAGTGCAGAGTCGTGCGCACTGGTGACGAGGTACCCGACTTCGAGCTCGTGGCCGACAAGGGCCAGTCAGTCCGTCTCTACGAGGAGCTGGGTCAGGGCCGGGTGGTGCTGTTCTTCTACCCCAAGGCCATGACGCCGGGATGCACGGCGGAGAGCTGTCACTTCCGCGACCTCGGAGCCGAGTTCGGCGCCCTGGGCGCACGCCGGCTCGGCATCAGCGCCGACTCGGTCGAGCGCCAGCAGCAGTTCACGGCCAAGCACGACTTCGACTTCCCGCTGCTGTCGGATCCCGACCGTCGGGTCGCCAAGGCGTTCGGAGTGAAGCGGCCGGGGCCGTTGTTCAATCGCCGCGCCACCTTTGTCGTCGGCACCGATCGGCGGCTGCTGGCCAGCATCGCCAGCGAGCTCAACATGGACAAGCACGCCGACGAGGCGTTGGCGGTCCTCCGCGCCGCCCAGGCCGGCCAGAGCACCTCCGGCGCCTAGGGCCGGAGGCCTACTCCTCGGGCCGGCCTCCCCAGCCGACCGCGGGCGGCTAGCGCAGCTCCTGCTCGACGCGGCGGGTGACCTGACGCTCCACCACGAAGGCAAGGAAGGGCACGAAGCCGGCGCCCACCACCTCCGCCATCTGGACCAGCGTCCATCGATCCCGGCGCGCCAGGTCGTAGGCAGCGGCCAGGTAGACGATATAGAGGATGCCGTGAATGGGCCCCACCACGGCGACCACGCCCGGGAAACCGGCCGCGTACTTCAGGGGAACACCGACGAGCACGAGGATCAGCAGGCCCACCCCGACGACGTACGCCATGACGCGATACCTGAGGAGTGCGCCGCTCACGTGGGATGCCGCCACGTCTTGCGCCGGCCGCTGGCATTGAGCTCGGCCAGGTACCGGTTGTAGGCGGCGAGCTCTTCGTCCTCGTCGTCGCGGTACCTCGTGACGACCGGGGCCGTCTCGGGTGCGCCGTTCGTCTTGGCGGCGGCGCCGTTCGCCTGGGCCGCGACGCCGTTCGTGCTTGCAGCGACGCCGTTCGTGCTTGCCCCAGCCGCCTGCTCGTCTTGGCGGCGGCCACGATCGGGCCGTTCGTGCAGCATGTCCCACCACATGTAGACCACGACGCCGGCCAGGAGCGGCCACTCGAAGGCGTAGACGTAGCTGAGCGTGTTGCCCGCCAGCGCCCGGCTCGTCTGCCACCACGTCAGACCGACCATCGTCGCCACCAGCAGGATCATCGTGAGGTGCAGGAGGACGGCCCGATACGAGAGCCAGGTGCTGCGCACGCCGCAAGCCTATTCCGGCCCCCGCGACCCGGTCACCGCGGGGCGTGGGGCCCGGTTGACGGCACTCACTCGGCGGCGGCGAGCGTCAGCTCCGGGTGGTGGGCGGCCACCATGCGCCGCATGCCGTCCCGCCAGCCGACGGTCGTCTGGCCGACCAGCTCGTGGAGGCGGGTGTTGTCGGTCGTGACGCTCTCCAGGACCTGCTCGGTGTGCTCGAAGCTGGGCTCCCTGCCCACGAGGCGGCCGAGGTACGCCGACCATTCCTCGATGCTCACCGCGTCCTTCCCCGCCCAGTTCACGATCGTCGCCGGCACGCGAGCCACCTCGAGCAGACGGGGCACCATGGCGATGATGTCCGCCTCGTGGATCGGGTTGAAGAGGCTCGGGGCGTTGCTATGGACCGCGATCGGCTGTCCGGCCAGGATCATCTCGAGGTGGAACATGGGCCACCCGCCGTTGTCACCGTACGGGACGTTGAGGCGGGCGATGGTGGTCGGTAGTCCCCACTGGCGAGCACCCGAGCGGGCCATGGCCTCGGCGGCGATCTTGGTGATGCTGTAGGTGGGCATGAGCACCCGATGGTTGTCGCCGAGGGGATCGGTCTCGGCGAGCCGACGATGGTCGTCGGGCTGGTACACGGCGGTCGACGAGCAGTGCAGGAAGGCCTTGGCCCGGCGACAGTGCTGCATCAGCAGACCGACCGCCTCGGCGTTGGCCGCCAGGTCGCGGTCCCAGCGCCCGCTCTTGACGACACTGAAGTTGAGCACGTAGGTGAAGTCGTCGGGCAGGGCGCTGAAGTCGTCGGTGGCAAGATTGTGGGCCACGCACGTCACGCCTCCCGACTCGATCTCGGCACGCGCCGCCGGGTCCTTGAAGCGGGCCAGGCCCCATACCTCGTTGTCCGCCGCCAAGGCCAGGGCCAGGGGCTTGCCGACCTGGCCGGTGGGGCCGGTGAAGAGGATCTTCTCGCCATGGAGGGTCGCCATGAGGCGGGAGATTAGGGCACCGGCGCCGGCCTCAGCCCCCGACGATGATGATGCCTCTCGTCTGGGCGAACTCCATGCTCGACCACCGACTCGCCAGCATCCCCCAATCGTGAGGGGCGACGTACGGCGAGCCCTCCCTGGGTGGCAGTGGCTGGGGGTTCAGGAACCCCTTGACGTCAGGGTCTGCCGCCAGGTCGGCGGCCAGGGCCGCCTGCAGCTCGGGGTACTGATCACCCTCGAGCACGCCGCGCGCACATTCCGGATCGTCGATGCATCGCTGAGCGACTTCGCTCAGCTGCGCGTTGTCTCCCATGACGGCTCCCTTGACCGATCGACTCGCTCGACTCATCAGTGCAGGTCGGGCGAGCCGCGAAAGAGTTACAGCTGGTAGTCGAGCGCTGCCCGCGGCGGAAGGAGGTGAGTGAATTCCCCCTTCCGCCCCAATCGCTGCTACAGCGACCCCCCCGATCCCGCCAAATGACGATCGGGCGAGCTCCCCTTCTCGTGGGAGAGCCTACGACCCCCGAGCGCTCCCCACAACGGGTTGTTCCGATCGGGTACCGTTCCTTGACCATCCGTCTCTACGGGCCCGGGTGGCCATAGTGACCGTCGCCGGTCGGGGCTGGGGCGGGCTCAGGGGCTGGCGCTGGCCGAGCGGGGCGCCGAGGTCGTCGTGAGCGACCCGGGGACAGCACCCGACGGGGTCAATGCAGCTGCGGCACTCCTGGTCGCTGAACGGGTCGTAGTCGAGCCAGCGCCGCATGCACCCGTTCGGGTTGGCGTGGTCGAAGATCGTTCCCGTGACCGCCTGCTTGTTGCCGACCGAGTCCCAGCACTTGTAGAGCTCGCCTTGCTTTCCTGCAGCCGCGCCAGCTAGCCCGTACCCTTCTATCGCGTGACTCTCGGTCGCGATCGTGTTGCTCGCGCCCTGCCCAACTACGACGTCGGCGAAGAGGTGGGGCGGGGAGCCTGGGGCGTGGTGATCAAGGGCGAGCACCGCCGGCTGGGCCGCAAGGTGGCCATCAAGGAGCTACCCCAGGCCTTCGCCGCCGATCCCGGGGTCCAGCGCCGCTTCGCCAGCGAGGCCCGCCTGCTGGCGTCACTCGACCACCCCCACATCGTCCCCATCTTCGACTACGTGGAGGAGGAGGACCTCTGCCTGCTGGTGATGGAGCTGCTTCCCGGGGGGACGGTGTGGGATCGCGTGACCACCGAGGGCATCTCCGCCGAGGCGGCGTGCACCGTCGTGTTGGCCACGTGCAGCGCCCTCCACTACGCCCACGGCAAGGGGATCCTGCACCGGGACATCAAACCCGAGAACCTTCTCTTCAGCTCGTCGGGAGCGCTGAAGGTGACCGACTTCGGCATCGCAAAGATGCTGGGGGGCGTCGAGACCTTCGCCACGAGGACCGGCGAGGTGCTCGGTACCCCCGCCTACATAGCTCCGGAGCAGGCCCTGGCCCGGGAGCTCACGCCTGCCACCGACGTGTACGCCGTGGGCACGCTCCTCTACGAGCTGCTCGCCGGCCGCCTGCCCTTCGCTGACGATGGCAACGCCATAGCCCTGCTGTACCGCCACGTCCACGAGCCTCCTGTGCCGCTGCTCGAGGTGGCCCCTTCGGTCCCGAAGGCGATCGCCGACGTCACCATGAAGGCGCTGGCGACCGACCCGGCCAACCGCTACGCCTCGGCTGACGAGTTCGGGGCGGCGGTTGCGGAGGCGGCCGCGTCCGCATGGAGCCCGGACTGGCTCCACCGGTCAGGTCTGAGCGTGATGGCCTCCGGCCAGATCGCGGCGCGCATCTCGGGGGGAGATCGCGCCACGCCGAGGGCAACGGACGGAGACGGCGCCACAGCCCCCGATGCGGCGCCGATCCCGACCACGCCGGCCCCGACCACGCCGGCCCCGACCAGGCCGGCCCCGGCTACGGAGGCACACGTCCGCGCCGCCGAGACGGTCGCACGGATCGGGACGACGCGGCCGGGCGGGCCGCGCCCGGCCGAGGCGGACACAGCATCTCCCGCGGACCTGGTCCCGGTTCAGAACGTGCTCCCGGAGCGGCTGTCGGACCGTCAATCGACGGCGGAGACCGAACAGACCGCCCCGGACACCGATGACGTCGCTCCCCCGCCTTCAGCTCCGCCGACAGCCGGGCCCACTGGGGCCGAGAAGCCACCGGGGAAGCCGCGGCGACGGCTCCTCGTGCTCGGGGGCGCCGCCCTCGTGGTCATAGCGGTGGTGGCCGCTGTCGTGATCCTGCTCAGCTCGGGCGGCGGGCCTTCTCGAAGCACCACGGCCGGCCAACCCGCCTCCGGCGCCGCATCGCCCCCGGGCAAGCAGGTCTTCTCCGACAATTTCAGCAGTCCGCAGACTGGCTGGGTGCCCGACAACAACCAGGACGACAACGGGACCGCCGCCTATGTCAACGGTGGCTACCAGGTGACCGCTCTCAAACCCGATGCCCCGCTGAACACCTTCTCGGTGTCGTCGCCCTTCACGACGACGCTCGCCTCCATGGCTTCGACCGTCGACGCCACGATCCTCAACGGCAACCCGGCAGACGGGGCGGGGGTCCGCTGTGACCAGGGGAGCCGCAACGGCCTGCGCTACACCTTCCAGGCGAACGGTGACGGGACGTGGGTGATCTTCAAGCTCGGAGCCTCGGGTCAACCCGTGGTCAGCCAGGGCAAGAGCTCCGCCATCCACACCGGGAGCAGCCAGAACTCCCTCGCGGGCCAGTGCACCGAGGTCGCCAACGGGGCCACCCGCCTGGTCATGACGGTGAACGGAGTGGGGGTTGCCAACGTGACGGACACCCATGGCGGAGCGCCGATCGCGTGGCACACCGCGCTCACCGTCTACCGGAGCACGTCCAGCCCGGGGACCCTGGTCCGCTTCACCAACTTCGCCACCTTCGACGCCGGCACTTCGTAACCGGCGTGGCTCTCCTGCGTCAGGTATGTGTGGAAGACGACGCCCCCGGGGCGGAGGCATCGATCCGCCTCATCGGAAAGATCCGCCGGTTCGTGCATGAGGAGCTCGACGAGGAGGAGCGGGTCCTGTTCGGCGCCCTGGTGGCACCCGGGATCGCCGCTGCCTACAAGGACGCGAGCAGCGAGGTCGAGGGCTTCGTCCTCACCGAGTGGGCGCCCGGCAGCATTCCCGCACACCTCGCCAGGAGCCTCAGGGAAAAGGGCATTCGGGTCATCGGGATCGATCAGTGATGAACGGAAGGCCCGGGTGCCACCGACACGGTGCGGCAGGCATCGTAGAGGTGGACTTCCGTCGACACCGCTTCGCCGCAGGCGGGACAGCAGCGGAGGTGCCGAGCGGCTGGGGCAAGCTGCCCGCTGTCGTAGAGCTCGCTGAATTCGGTGCACGGCACGCCCGGACGCCGGACCATCAACCGGAGGGCGAGGGCGTCGCGCAGCCGTCGCCTGGCTCTGTGCACGACCACCTTGGCGGCTCCGGGGCTGACGCCGAGCGCAGCACCGACCTCCGCGGGCGACAGGCCCAGATGGGTCACGAGGTACACCGCACTGGCGTCACGGGGCGACAGGTCGGCGACGCACACCTCCAGGAGCTCGGCCAGCTCGGTCAGCTCGGCCGCCTCCTCGGGCCCGCGATCGTGGCTCGGCAGATCTCCGGCGTCCTCGTCGCCGAGCGGCGTCAGCCGGGACCGGGTCCGCCGGTCGTCGATGGCGGCGTGGCGCGCGATGGAGAGCACCCACGGCCGGAAACGATCCGGCTCCCGAAGCTTGTCCAGGCTGGCCAGCGCCCGAGCGAAGGTTTCCTGAACCACGTCGGTGGCCGCCTCGACGTCGGGAAGGCGCTCGCGGGCGACCCGGTACACGGCGGGTGCGTGGGCCCGGTAGAGAGCTCCGAAGGCCGTGGCGTCACCGGCGCGCACCAGCTCGACCAGCTGAGCGTCTCCACCGCCAGGCACAGCGTCTCCACCTCCCCCACCCACCGTCTGATGGTAAGCCAGGACGTAACTGAGCGAAACCCCCAGTCGCTCCGACGAGCCGAACCATCGGGAGGAGGGCCCGATGGCTGATCATGTGGTCGAGCTCAGGGAGCCGGGGCGGCCGCCCAGGGAGATCGACATCGATCGCCCCGTTGACGTTGGTCGCGAATGCGACGGCCTGCTGGTCTCCGATCCCGGGGTGTCCCGCCGGCACGTTCGGCTGGCACCGGTGGGAGACGAGCTCGTGGTGACCGACCTCGGCAGCACGAACGGCACGAAGGTGGACGGTCGGCGCATAACAGAAGACACCACCCTGCACAGTGGCAACGTCGTCGCCATCGGCGCGGTCGAGATCGAGGTGAAAGACCACGCCCCGACACCTCCGCCGGCGGACACCGTCGAGGAGCCGGCACCCCCAGGCCCCACACCCTCTCCGGTCGCCCGGCCCGCGCTGGACGACCTCGAGAGCCTGGTGACTGAGAGCGCCGTTATCCGCTTCCGGCCGGGGAGCGCCGGAGCGCAGGCCGCCCCGGCCATGGCCTCCGCCCTGCGGCGCGCCCGACGTCGCCTGGCTGGGTTCGGAGCCGAGCCCTGGGGCGTCGTTCCGCAGGTGTGCCTCGTCGATCCCTTCCCGGATCCGGCCCAGCCCGGCGAGGTGGTGACCGCGGGGACTGTGGTGGACGCGGCTCGAGGCGAGATGTGGATGGTCGTCACGCCTGAGGCGCCTCCCGAGCCACCCGAGCGCCCGCTCGCGCTCTTCTTTGGGGCATCCCTGCCGGCGGCCGACGACATCGGCCCCCTCCTCGAGGGATACGGCCTCCACGTGGCCGGATCACCGGATCCCGACACCTCACTCCGACAGCTCGACCTGCCCCCGCTCGGGGCGGCCGAGGACGAGCTCGGGGCTGGGATGGCGCTGTCCTTCGTCCGTTATCTCATCGGGCGAGAGGGAGCGGACACCTTCGTACGCTTCGTCTCGACAGCCCAGGCGGGCCGCCTGGACGCCGCGGCCCAGGGCGCCTATGGGTTGGGCCTGGCGGCCCTGGAGGAGGCGTGGCGACACAAGGTGCTCGCCGGTCCCCCCAACGTGAAGACCGGTGCCTTCCTGCGCCTCGCCTTGCGCTACCTCCGGCCGCACGCTCGCAAGGAAGCCGAGATGTTCGTGTACGCCCTGCTGGGGCTGGCGTTCACGGTGGTGTTCCCGTTCGCCTTCCGTCGGCTGCTCGACAGCGCCATCCCGAGCGGCATGTTCTCGCAGGTCCTCACCATCCTGGCCGCCCTGGGCGCCGCCTTCGCCGTGTCACTGCTGGCCAACCTTCGTCGGGCGTACCTCTCGGCCAAGGTCAGCAGCTCGGTGGTGCGCCAGATCCGCGTGGAGATGTTTCGACGGCTCCAGAGCCTGTCCTTGGGCTGGTTCTCCCGCCACCAGCAGGGCGACGTGATCTCCCGCCTTTTCTCCGACGTGGGTCTGCTCGAGCAGGGCCTGTCCCAAACCTTGCGAGACGGCGCCTTCCAGGCCCTGTCGCTCCTGGTGTCGGCGATCGTCCTGCTCACCCTCGACCCTTTGCTTGCGGTCATCGTGCTCTTGGGAGCGCCGCTGATCGCCGGCGTGTACCGGGGCATGGCCAAGGGCGCCCAGCGTCGCAGTATCGCTGTGCAGGAGCAGCTCGGTGCCGTCCTGACCGTCGCCTCGGAGAACTACGGCGCCCAGAGCGTGGTCAAGGCGTTCGCTCTGGAGGCCAAGGAGATGGCACGCTTCGGGCGATCGTCGAACCGGCTGTTCGACTCCGAGGTCCGCCTCCAGCTCTTCGGAGGCCTGTTCAGCCTGTCGGTCAACATGATCGTCACGCTTCTGCGCCTGGTCGTCCTCGGGCTCGGGGCCTGGCTCATCCTCCACCACCACCTCACCATCGGCGGCCTCGTCGCCTTCATCAGCCTCATGGGCGAGGTGCTGAGCCCGGTCACGGTGCTCACCGGCATCGGCCAGCAGCTCCAGAGCGCCACGGGGGCGCTGGTCAGGATCAACGAAGTGCTCGACGAGACCCCCGAGGTGGTCGACGAACCCGACGCCACCCCGCTCGCCACCATGTCCAGGGAGATACGACTCGCCGACGTGGGCTTCTCGTACTCGCCCGAACGACGCACCCTGGAGGGGGTCGACGCTCGGATCGCCGCCGGCAGCCGCGTCGCGTTCGTGGGCCCTACCGGTGCGGGCAAGTCGTCGGTGCTGGCCCTGCTCTCGCGGTTCTACGACCCCACTGAGGGAGCGGTCACCATCGACGGGCACGACATTCGTCACGCCACCTTGGAGTCGCTCCGGGGCCAGATCGGCGTCGTCTTCCAGGACACCTTCCTGTTCGACAACACCGTCCGCGAGAACATCGCCATGGGCAGGCCCGGGGCGAGCGACGCCGAGGTCGAGGCCGCGGCTCGCACGGCCGAGCTGCACGACTTCGTGGCCGGCTTGCCGAGGGGCTACGACACCCTCGTCGGCGAGCGCGGCGGCCGCCTGTCGGGTGGGCAGCGCCAGCGTCTGGCCATCGCCCGAGCCCTGCTCCGCGATCCCCCCATCCTCCTGCTCGACGAGGCCACGTCGGCCCTCGACCCGCGCACGGAACGGCTGATCGCCGACACCCTGCAGCGGGTCGGCGAAGGCCGCACAACTGTCGCCGTGACGCACCGCTTGACCTCGATCGTCGACTACGACCGCATCTTCGTGATCGTCGACGGCCGACTCATCGAGCAGGGCAGCCATCACGAGCTACTTGGCGAAGGCGGGGTCTACGCGACGCTCTGGGCCGAGCAGACCGGCGGCGTCGTGACCGCCGAGACACCCTTCGACACCGTCGCCGCTCTGGCCCGGGTCCCGATCTTCGCCGAGTTGGGTCCGGCCGAGCTGGGCGTCGTCTCCGCCCGTCTCGGCGCCGTCGACCTCGGTGCCGGCGAGACACTGGCGGAAGGCGGCGGGCGGCTGGCAATCCTCCGGCAGGGCCACGCCCGCCTCCTCGTCCCGGACTTCGCCGGCAGACCCACGCCGGCGGCCGAGCTGGGCCCGGGAGACGCCTTCGGGGTGGCAGCCCTACTCGGCCAGGAGAGCGGCGCCGTGCTTGAAGCCACCGGGCGGGTCCGCCTGGTGGTGCTCGACGATCAGGCCATGGCTGGACTCGCCGCCACCATCCCGGCGGTTGGCGCCGCCCTGGCCGGTGCCCCGGCCGGCGCCGAGCCCGCCCCCGCCCCACTCGGCGGTCGGCGCCTGTCGCGGGTCACCTTCGCGCCCCAACGTCGCCCCTCGGTGACGCCGGCGGAGGAGACAATCGAGCCGCCCGGTGACGACGAGGTACGCCGGCTGAGCGGTGCACTCCCCGCGGTCCGGCTGTGAGCTCGTCCCCGGGTGCCGCCGAGTCCATCGCCGGCGTGCTCCAAGCCATCATCGAGGCCGCCACCGACGCCACGTCGGCGACGGAGGGCTGGATGCTGGCCCAGCAGGGCGACCAGCTGCTCGTAGTGGCCGCGGCGGGCGATCGGCCGGGCCAGCTTCTCGGAGCCACGGTCCCCGCGGACGAGGGCACGGCAGGTTACGTCGTCACCTCCGGCCAGCCCCTGGCCCTTTCTCCTCGGCCCGACGACGCTCGCGCCACCTCCGGGATTGCCGGGCTGATCGGCCTCAGCCCGTCGAGCGTGCTCTGCGTTCCCTGCGCCGACGACGACTCGATCGGCGGCGCCCTCGAGGTCGTCGACAAGGCGGGCGGTGGGCGCTTCTCTCTGGACGACGTCGAGCTGGCCACGCTCCTGGGCGGGATCGCCGGGGCGGCGCTCGCCGGGACCACGGGCACCGGCCCCGCCGTGCCCACTCCCGCCGAGCTCGGAGGTGGGCTCCAGCGACTGGCCGCGTCGGAGCCGGCGCGCTATTCGGCGCTCGCCACCGCGATCGGCGCCCTGCTCGACCGTGGCTGAGCCGCCCGCTCCTCCTCGGCCGGCCTACGCCCGGGAGTCGGCGGCCGTGCGGCTGCCGGGGGCGATCTCGCTCGCCGACCTCTCACCCGAGTGGGCCTGGGGAAGGGCGACTGGTCGCGGTGTGCGCGTGGCGGTCGTCGACAGCGGGATCGACGCCGACCACCCGTCGCTGGACGGCTGCGTGGAGGTGCAAGACGGGTTGGCCGTCTCGCTGGACGAAGAAGGCGAGACGGTCGAGACGCCCGGCGCCCACAACGACTCTTTCGGGCACGGCACGGCGGTGGCCGGCATCATCCACAGCATCGCCCCCGAGGCCCGCATCACCAGCGTGAAGGTCCTGGGGGCGGGCCTCAGCGGCAAGGCCGCCGCCTTCCTGCGCGGGCTCGGCTGGGCGGTCGATCAGGGCTTCGACGTCATCAACCTGTCCTTGGGAACGACGAAGCGGGACTGGGCGCTCGCCTTCTACGAGATCTGCGACCAGGCCTACTTCCGGGGCTCGATGCTCGTGACGGCGGCCAACAACATCCTGCGCCCCAGTTTCCCGTCCCTCTACGCATCGGTGACCAGCGTGGCGTGCAACCTCTCGACCGACCCGTTCCGGTACCAGTACAACCCCGAGCCTCCGACCGAGTTCCTGGCGAAGGGCATCGACGTCGAGGTCCCGTGGTTGGGAGGCGAAAGGATCCGCGGCACGGGGAACTCCTACGCCGCCCCTCACATCGCCGGCATCGCCGCTCTTGTCCGCTCGAAGCACCCCGACCTGAGACCGTTCCAAGTCAAGACCGTGCTGTGGGCTGTGGCGGCCAACGTGAGAGAGGCGCCCCAGCCCGCCGGGCGGCTCAGCCGGTCGATGCGCGTGCGGACCGCCTCCACCCGGGCCAGCGCGGCACTGCGGGCCGTCCACCCACAGCCGCAATCGCGACCACGGCGCCCGGCGGGCCCTTAACCTGCCCGCGCCGAGGCGTCGGTCGCCTCGTCTCGCCCGAGCGCGAGCAGCAGGCTGCGGAGGGTGGAGCGGCCCTTGGCGTCGAGCGGCTCCAATATCTCGTCCTCCATCTGCTGGAGGACCGAGCGCAGCTTCTCCAGCCGGCGTCGGCCAGCGGCGGTGAGGCTCACCATGTGGCGGCGGCGATCCTTGGGATCGCGGTGCCGCTCGATCAGGCCCTGGTCCTCGAGGTCGTCGAGCACTCCTACAAGCTGACCGCGGTCGATCTCCAGGGCATCAGCGATGGCCGCCTGAGTGTCCGTCGCCCCCTCGTCGAGGAGCGCCAGGATGCCGAGGTCATGCAGGTTCGCCCCGGCTCGCTCGAACGCCTCGAAGGCGAGCGCCTTCACGGATGAGCCCAGGTAGCCGAGCAGGAACACGGGCCTGTCGAGCAGCTCCTGCGGACGACCGGTCAGTGAAAGCCTTCCGCTACATGTGTCTTCGGTCACCGAGGAAATAGTGTAGCCCGGACCATCGTTGACTCATACCATCGTCGGATCTTTCAACGACAGGGGTACACGCGAATGACCACTTCGCTCGCTGTGCAAGGTACCGCCGCCCGATCGGACAGGGGTCGCTGGCTGGCGCTGGCCGTCATCGTCGCCGCCCAGTTCATGGTCGTGCTCGATGTGGCCATCGTGAACGTGGCTCTGCCGTCCATCAAGAACGACCTGCACTTCTCCCAGGAGAACCTGCAGTGGGTGATCACCGCGTACTCCATTCTCTTCGGCGGCGCCCTCCTGCTCGGGGGTCGGCTGGCCGATCTCTTCGGCCGCCGCCGACTGTTCGTGATGGCCCTGGCCCTCTTCGCCACCGCCTCGCTCCTCTCCGGGCTGGCCTGGTCGGAAGGCTCCCTGATCTTCTTCCGCGCCCTTCAGGGCCTCGGCGGCGCGCTCCTCTCGCCGGCAGCGCTGGCCCTCCTGATGACGACCTTCGCCGAGGGCCGGGAGCGCAACCTGGCCCTGGGCGTGTACGGAGCGGCGGCCGGCAGCGGCGGCGCCGCGGGCGTCCTCCTCGGCGGCATCCTGACCTCCTACCTCAGCTGGTCGTGGATCTTCTTCATCAACGTGCCGGTTGGCATCTTCCTCATCGCCGTCACCCCGCGGCTGCTCCGGGAGAGCCGAGCCAAGCTCGAGCACCGCACCTTCGACCTCGCCGGCGCTGTGTCCATCACCTCGGGCCTGATGCTGCTCGTCTACGCCATGACCCGGGCCACGCAGATCGGCTGGGGCTCGATCGACACGATCGCCTTCCTGGCCGCTGCCGCCGCGCTCATCACCGCGTTCTTCGTCATCGAGAGCCGCTCGAAGGCGCCCCTCCTGCCCCTGCGCATCTTCCGGCTTCGGACCCTGGCCGGGTCCAACCTCACCAGCCTGCTCATCGGCGCGTCGATCTTCTCAATGTTCTTCCTGCTCACTCTCTACATGCAGCAGGTCCTCCACTACTCGGCCATCAAGACCGGCATCGCCTACATCGCCCTCACGTTCTCGATCATCGCCTTCTCGGGCGTCGCCCAACAGCTGACGACCCGGTTCGGCGTGCGCCGGGTGCTCCCGATCGGCATGCTCTTCTCTGCCGCCGCCCTCCTGCTCTTCACCCAGCTGCCTGTGCACGGGCAGTACTTCTGGGACATCTTCCCGGCGTTCGTGCTGGCCGGCATCGGCCTGGCGCTCGCGTTCGTGCCCGTCTCGATCGGCGGTCTGACGGGTGTGCAGGAGGCCGACGCCGGGATCGCGTCCGGTCTCATCAACACCAGCCAGCAGATCGGTGGGGCCGTCGGTCTTGCCGCGGCGGCCACCATCGCGACCACCTTCACGAGCCACTACGTCAGCAGTCACGCCGGGACGAGCATCCAGAGTGGCGCGGCCCTGACCCACGGGTTCCAGATCGCCTTCTACGTCCTCGCCGGCCTGTCCCTGCTCGGGGCCGTGGCCGCGGCCGTGCTCGTCGAGCCCCTGGCGAAGGCCGAGGAGGTCGTGGACGCCGGGAACCCGGAAGTCGCGGTCCTCGAGCCGGTGTGACCGCCGGCGGGCTACGCTCCCGGTCCGGTGCAGGCAGCAGTTGCGCGTGGGACAACCCTCGAGGTCGCCGACCTCGAGGACCCACGTCCGGGCTCGGGGCACGTGCTGGTGAAGACGCTCGCCTGCGGGATCTGCGGCTCCGACCTGCACGCCGCCCAGGACCTCCGCCGGTTCACCGAGCTGACCAGCCGGGTCGGGGGACCGGGAGGCCTCGACCCCGATCGTGACCTGGTGTTCGGTCACGAGTTCTGCGCCGAGATCGTCGATTTCGGGCCCGACACGCAACGGTCGCTGGCCGTCGGCACCGCGGTGTGCTCGTTTCCGGTCGTCGTCGGGCCCACCGGCCCCCAGCCGGTCGGCTACTCGAACGACTTCCCCGGTGGCCTGGCCGAGCTGATGACCCTCCAGGAGATGCTCCTGCTCCCTGTACCCGAGGGCCTGGCGCCCGAGCACGCCGCGCTGACCGAGCCCCTCGCCGTGGGCCGCCACGCCGTGGCGCGAGCGGACCTGACGGGCGGCGAGGTCTGTCTCGTCGTGGGGGCCGGACCGGTCGGACTGGCCGTCATCGCCGCCCTCCGTGAGCGCGGGGTCGGTCCGGTGATCGCCGCCGACTTCTCCCCGACCCGCCGACGCCTGGCGGAGCTCCTCGGCGCCGACGAGGTGGTCGACCCGGCGGTCCGCTCGCCGCACGCACGCTGGGCCGATCTCGGACTGCCGACCGGTGTGGGCGAGCGGGGCATGATGGACATGCTGGGGATGCCCGTCCGCGACGCCGTCATCTTCGAGGCGGTCGGAGCGCCGGGTGTGCTGCAGGCCATCGTCGACGGGGCGCCGCCGCGGTCCCGGGTCGTCGTGGTCGGCGTGTGCATGCAGCCGGACGGCATCGAGCCGTTCGTGGCCGTGACCAAGGAGCTCGACGTGCGATTCGCCTTCGGGTACTCCCCAGCCGAGTTCGCGGCCACGCTGGAGGTCCTCGGCCGCCACGAGCTGCCGACCGACGCCCTCATCACGATGCGGGTGGGACTCGACGGGGTCGCCGACGCCTTCGACGCCCTCCGCGATCCGCTCGAGCACGGCAAGGTCCTGGTCCGGCACTGAGCGGCGCCGCCTCGCCGGGCTCGCGCCGCTCGGGAAGGGGCGACTCCATAGGATGGGCAGGAGCCATGCCAGTCACCGTGGACCGAGCGCAGCTTCGGCGGCTCCTCGAGGGAGGAGCCCAGCTGGTCGACGTGTTGCCCCAGAAGGAGTACGAGGAGGAGCACCTTCCCAGCGCCGTCAACTTTCCGTTGCGGCGGTTGGAGACCGAGGCCGTGACCGCCCTCGATCGGAGCAACCCGATCATCGTGTACTGCTGGGACTCGGCTTGAGACCTTTCCCCGCGAGCCGCGTGGCGGCTCGAGAGCCTCGGGTTCGGCGAGGTCAACGACTACACCGCCGGAAAGAAGGACTGGCTCGCCGCCGGGCTGCCGACCGAGGGCACCAACGCCGGTCGCCTGCGAGCGGGGACCGTCGCTCGAGCCGACGTCCCGACCTGTCGCCTCGACGAGGACCTGGGCTCGGTCAGCCAGCGAGTGCAGCGGGCGGGCTGGAACACCTGCGTGGTCGTCAACAACGAGCGGGTCGTGATGGGCCTGCTGCGAGCCGACCAGTTCGGCGGCGACCCGATGCGCTCGATCGAGCACGCCATGCGCCCGGGCCCGAGCACGTTCCGTCCTAACGTCGCCATCACCGAGATGGCCGACTACATGACGGAGCACAATCTCGAGAGCTCCCCGGTGACCACCTCCGACGGCCGTCTGGTCGGCCTCCTCATGCGCTCCGATGCCGAGCGGGCCGCGCTCGAGCTGAAACAAGACCCCATCGACGGCTGACGAGAGGAGCACCGCCATGTCCGACGCCCAGCCGCACTACCGCGAGCCGGGTTGGTTCACCCGCAACGTCTTCAACCGAGCCATCCGCGGCCTCACCGGCGCCGGGATCAGCGTGATGGGGAGCCGCGTCCTCGAGGTGCGCGGACGCCGGAGCGGCCAACCGCAGCGGATCCCGGTCAACCTGCTGGCACTCGACGGCGGCTCGTACCTCGTCTCGGCGCGGGGCGAGGGTCAGTGGGTACGCAACGTCCGGGCCGCGGACGGCCGGCTCGACCTGCTGGTCGGCCGTCGGCGCGAGCACTGGCAGGCGCGCGAGCTGTCCGACGACGACAAGGTCCCCGTGCTGCGGGCCTATCTACGACGCTGGAAGTCCGAGGTTGGAGTGTTCTTCGAAGGAGTCGGCCCGGACTCGACCGACGAGGAGATCCGCGCCATCGCCCACAAGCACCCGGCCTTCGCCCTGACGAAGCGGCCCGACCAGTGACCCGGATCCGATCGTGGCTCTACAGCGGCCGGCGGCTGTTCCTGGGCGCTGCGGTCCTGGCAGCCGCGATCGGCCTGGTGCTGGGCCTGGGTATCGCGGCCAACCGGTTCGCTCATCACGTCAACGGGTTCATCGAGGTCACCGCCATCGTGGTCGGCGGGGCGGTCGTCTTGGGCATAGTGGCGCGGGCGCTGCGTCCCGGCATTCCCCCCGGCACGGTGTTGGAGCTGGAGATCGCTCAGCTTCCCCCGGAGGCGGTGGGCCCGAACCCGCTCGCCCAGGCCCGAGGACGCCGGCAGCTGTCGATGCGCGAGACAGTGGAGCTCCTCGAGCAGGCGGCGACCGACCGGCGAGTGTCGGCGTTGCTGGTGTACACCACGTTCGACCGCGGCGGGGTGGCCCAGATCCAGGAGCTGCGCGACGCGATCCTGGCCCTGCGCCGGGCCGGCAAGCCGGCGGTGGCCTTCAGCGACACGTTCGGCGAGCTCGGCGGCGGCAACGGGCCCTACTACCTGGCCACGGCCTGCGACGAGATCGTCCTCCAGCCGTCCGGTGACGTCGGCTTCGTGGGCTTGGCCCGAGAGATGAACTTCGTCAAGGGGGCCCTCGACCGGATCGGGGTCGATCCCCTCTTCGAGGGGCGCCACGAGTACAAGAGCGCCGCCAGCCAGCTGCTCCGCACATCCCTCACCGAGCCCGAGCGTGAACAGCTCCAGCGCATCCTCGACTCCCAGTTCGGACAGATCGTCGACGGCGTGGTGGAGGCTCGAGGCCTCTCGCCTGGAACGGCGCGCCGGCTCGCTGACGCTGGGCCGCTCGCGGCCGACGAGGCCCGCGCCGCCGGCCTGGTCGACCGGCTCGGGTACCGAGACGAGGCCAGGTCGCGCGCCAAGGAGCGTGCAGGCAAGGGGGCGTCGCTGCTGTACCTCGACCGGTACGCCAAGCACGCCCCCCGCCGGGGCAGGAGGGGCAGACGATCGACCGTGGCGGTCATCACCGCCACCGGAGCCATCGTCAGGCGCCGAGCCACGCCCAATCCTCTGACCGGGGTCGACCAGATCCAGGCCGAACGCACCGCCGAGGCCATCCGCCAGGCGACCGCCGACCCCAAGGTGCGGGCGATCGTCATGCGGGTCGACAGCCCCGGGGGCTCGGCCGTCGCGTCCGACACCATCTGGCGGGAGACGGTGCTGGCCCGCCGGGCAGGCAAGCCCCTCGTGGTTACGATGGGCAACGTCGCCGGATCGGGCGGGTACTACATCTCGACCGCCGCCGATCGAATCATCGCCCAGCCCGGGACGGTGACCGGCTCCATCGGCGTCATCGGCGGCAAGCCCGTGCTGGCGGGAGCGAAGGAACGTATCGGACTCAGCGTCGACGAGGCCCACACCAGCAGCAACGCGCTCATATGGTCGCTCAACCGCTCCTTCGACGACAGCGGGAAGCAGCGGTTCTCCAAATCACTCGACGTGATCTACGACACCTTCGTGACGAGAGTGGCCGAGGGGCGGAGCCTGTCCAAGGAGCGGGTGCAGGAGGTGGCTCGGGGCCGCGTGTGGACGGGCGAGGACGCACAGGCCGTCGGCCTCGTCGACACGCTGGGCGGCTTTCCGGCGGCGCTCGACGCGGCCCGAGAGCTGGCCGGGCTCGAGCTCGGAGCCCCGCTGCGGGCGAAGCCGTTCCCCAAGCGGGCCGGCCCGCTGGCCACACTACGGGGTGCGAAGGGCGACAGCAGCGACGACCTGCGAGGACTGTTGCACGGAGCTCTCGACGCGCTCGGCCCTCTGCGCCAGCTGGCGAGCGAGCTCGGGCTGTCGGACGCCCGCGGTGAGCTGCACATGCAGGCGGATCCCCACAGCTGGCTCATCCGCTGACGCGCCCGACGACAGATCCGAGCCGGACAGGGATCTCGTCAATGTCAAGTCTCCGGGTCGCGCACGACGCGCAGCCCGGTCTGCTCGAGGCGCCCGAGGCGGGCTCGCGCCCGGTTGGCCTGACGCCGGGCCCCGTCCACGGCCTTGCGGGCAGCCTGGCGGTCCGTCTCGGCCTGCCCGGCCCCGGCGGTGGCCGCACTTAGCAGGTCGCGGGCTCGGGCGAGCTCCTCCTCCAACGCTCCGACCCGCTGCTCGGCGTCCGCCCGCCTACCCCTCGCCTCAACTGCGACCCGCTCGGCCGTGGAGAGGGTGTGATCCGCTCGTTCGACGTCGGCATCGGCGTCCTCGAGGGCCTCGCGAGCGGCGGCTATCTTCTCGTCCTCCCGGGACGGGCGCTGCCCGGTGTCGTCTGGAGCCGGGCCAGCGATCGCTGGCGACGGGCGAACGCCGATCTCCGGCGCCGCCGTCGCGCCGCTCAGGTCGACGGGACCCATGCCGGCGTGGCTGAGCGGGCGCAGCAGCCGGCCCGAGCGAACGGCATCTGCGGCAGTCTGGTCGGTGAGGGCGGCGTCGAGCGTGCTCTCCACGTCCCGCTGGACGGCCTGGCTCACCGACTGACCTCGCTCCCCGGCGAGACGGCGCGCCTCCTGGCCGAGGGCGCTGAGCACCTGGTGTCGCTGACGACCGAGGCGGCGGAGCTCCTCGCCGACCAGGTTCGCCTGCGCGTCGCGGAACGACTGTCCGAAGCTCAACAGGCGCTCGATCTCCCGGGGCCGTTGGCGGACGAGGATGTTGACCACCCAGGCAGCCGCCGAGGGTCGCTTCAACCGCTTGATCTGGTCGGCGAGCGCCCGATCACCGTCGCCGCGAGCCTCGCGGGCCCGTCCGTCCCGGGCGGCGACGAACTCGGCGGCGTCGAGGCCGTACAGCTCGTCGACCATGTCCTCGAAGGCCATCCCCCGAGTCTTGCCCAGGATCTGGCCGAAGGGTCAGCCCGACGGCGCCTCCGCGACGCCGATCACGCCTTCTGGGCGACCATGAGGGCGTAACCGGCGATGCCGTCCCGCACGAGGCGCGCCGCCATCGCATTGCGGTCGCGAGCCAGCTCTACGTCGACTCCTTGCAGCACCGGCGCCCCGGCCAGAGGGCCGGACGCAAGCCCGGCGTCGATCTGCTCGATCATGCCGGCCAGCGCCTCGTCGTGCGCCTCGACAAAGGTCACCTCGAGACCGGCGGTGGCCAGCAGCGAGCGGTAGGCGGACACCGGTCGGGCGTCGGCGAGACATGCGATCCATCCGACCAGGCTCCCGAGCTCGGCGTCGAGCCGCTCGCGGTCGAGGGCCACGTCGCTGATGCCGACCCGCCCGCCGGGCCGCAGCACCCGAGCCATCTCCGCCGCCGCGGTCGGCTTGTCGGGAAAGGTGGAGAACGCGCACTCGCAGATGAGGGCGTCGGCCGACCCGTCCTTCAACGGCAGGTGCTCCGCGTCACCTATCCGGAAGGTGACGCAATCCTCGAGGTCGAGATCCATCGCCTCGGCGTTCGCCCCCTCCACCAGCTCGCCACCCAGATCGACGCCCTCCACGTCGACGCCGAACTCACAGGCCAGCATGAAGGCCGTGGTGCCAGCACCGCTGGCGATGTCGGCCACCTGCATCCCCGGGCGAAGCTCCAGGGCGCGGGCAAGTCGCCTGGTCAAGTCGGTTCCCCCAGGGTGGTACCTCTCGCCCAGGACGACCGAGACCACGTCGCGCTGGTACCGGCCGCGACCGCTCTTCAGCTCGTCAGTGATGGTCGCCCACTTGGCATTGCTCGAGATAGCCGGTCCGCCTTCCGACCCATCTGACGGTATCGACGGCCGGTGACGTCGTCAAGAGTCACGTTCTGTGCGAGGCTTTGCGACATGTGCCGAAGCATCGTGACGCTGAGAGGCCCGACGGAGGCGAGCGACGACGAGGTCAGAGCGGCCGCGCTCCAGTTCGTTCGCAAGGTCTCCGGCTACCGTCAACCCTCCCAAGCCAACAAGGACGCGTTCGAGGGCGCCGTCGACGACATCTCGGAGTCGGTGCGCCGCCTGCTGACTGACATCTCCGCCGCCGGCAGACGCTCGGCCTGACCCTGGCGCGTGCCCCTACGCCGAGGCCCTACGGCGAGACGCAGTGGAAGGTGCGCTGGATCGCGTCCTCGATCTGGGCCGGCAGCGGACCGAGCTTGGTGTCGTGGTGGCCACGGATGCCCTGGAGCTCGCTGACGGCCACGTAGCCTGCCGACACCAGTCCGGTGTCCGTGCCGGGCGGAGGCGGCATTCCCGGCGATGTCATCTCGACCTGAAGGTGTCCCCCGGCCGCGGGGACGAAGCCGGCCTGGGCGATCCCCCCCCTGGCCACGGTGCCGATCCGCACGCCGCGCAGCCAGCGCAGCGCAAGGTTGGGGACGTTCACGTTGAGGACGATCGGCTGGCTCAGGGCGCCGACGGCACCCAGCCACTCGACGATCGACGCCGACACCGCGGCCGCCGTGCGCCAGGCCGGCTCGGGACCGTGTGCGAGGCTCACGGCGACAGCAGGGAACCCGAGGTTGGCGGCGGTGAGCGCGGCCCCGACGGTGCCCGAGTGCAGAATGGCCGTCCCTGTGTTGGCCCCGGCGTTGATGCCCGAGACGACGAGCGTCGGTGGGATCCCGAATCCACCCTGGCACGCGGCGAGCACGGCCAACGCCGGCGGGCCGTCGATGGCGTAGGCGGGCACGTGGCCGAGGTCGCCCACCCTCACCTCTTTGAACGCCACCTGTCGTGTCAGATGGATCGGACCGATGGCGGCGCCGTTGCCGCTGCAGTCATGGGCCGGAGCTGCCACGACCACGTCGTGGCCCTGGTCGTCGAGGGCGATGGCGAGCTCCTCCAGGCCACGAGCATCGATGCCGTCGTCGTTGGTCACCAGTACTCGCACAGAGGCGCCCCTTCCTCTCGGCTTGCTCGGCCCGAGGCTGAGGTCGACGATAAGAGGTCGACATGGCGTCAGAGCGACCAGGAGATGGCCGGGCGCCCACGCAGGGACGAAACCTCAGTGCCGAGGGCTCAGGAACGGGACAGGGCGCCGTTCCTGAGCCCTGTGAGGGAGCTGAGGCCTTCGGTCATCTGACGTAGTACAGGGTCCCGCTGCTGCTCCCGCCGTAGTCGGAGGAGGGAACCTGCTTGCCGTTGGCCGTCACCCATTGCTCGATGGCCGACCGATCGGCGTTGCCCGCCTGGTTGCCGCCGACTCCGGGCGGACCTCCGGGGCCTCGCAGGCCGGCCGCGGACCCCGTCGGTGCTCCTGCCGCGCCGACGCCACCACCGAAGCCGCCGCCCCCGAGCAGGACGTAGTGGACCTGGCCCGACGACACCAGAGCCTTCAGCTGGGCAAGCGTGGGAGCTGGATCGGAGCCGTTGAAGCCACCCATGGTGATGACCGGTCGGCCCGAGGCCAGGATGATCGGCGCCGACTGCTGCGAGCCGTTGACGGCGACGAGGTACTTGGCCGAGCCCTGGTGGGATCGCAGGTACGAGATCAGCCCGGCGCTGACGGTGTCCCGGCCGCCAGGGCCACCAGGCGCGCCGGCAGGGGCGGCGGAGCCGGCTCCCGCCCCGGCCGTGCCAGCGGCGCCGGAGGCGGCCGGCAGTTGCGGGCGAGCGCCGCCGGCAAAGCCGCCACCGGCACCGCCGCCACCGGGCGGGCCACCGAAGCTCCCGCCACCGGGCGGGCCACCGAAGCCGCCACCGGGCGGGGCCCCACCACCGGGAACGCCGCCCGGACTACCGGCGACCCGCGCCGGGCCCGCCGAGGCGAGCGCTCCCGTGGTCGGACTACCGGCCGTGGTGAGGGAGTAGGCGGCGGGGCCGGCGAGGAGGCTGGCCGCGGCGACGACGCCCGCGCCGGCAACCACCAACCGCTGGCGGGCGTGACCAAGTGCGGCGATCCCGAGCACGACTGCCGAGCCGATGCCGCCGGCGAGCAGCAATGGCGAGAGCCACGTGTCATAACCGGGTGTCCGCCCGAGCAGGACCGCAGCCCATGCCGCAGTGGCGACCACGGCCACGGGCAGGACCCAGGCGAGCCAGCGTGTCTGACGCCCAACCCGCCACATGGCGAGGGCGCCGGCACCGGTCGCAGCGGCGATCGGAGGCGCCAGCGCGACGGTGTAGTACGGGTGCCAGATGCCCTTGGCCTGGCTGAACACGGCCATCTCGACCACCATCCAGCCGCCGAACAGGATCCAGCCTGCCCGGCCGAGGTCCGTGCGGCGGGCCCGCCGTGTGAGCCAGAGTCCTGTGAGCAGACCGATGGCGGCGAACGGGATCAGCCAGGAGATCTGGCCGCCCACGATGTCGTTGAACATGCGCAGCCAGCCGGGCGAGCCACCGAATCCGGCGCCGCCGCCCCCGGCGCCGCTGGGCCCCGCGCCGCCGGAGCCGAAGATCCGGGAGAAGCCGTTGTAGCCGAAGATGAGGTTCAGCTCGGAGTTGTCGGTGCTTCCTCCGACGTAGGGCCGTGACCCCGCGGGCCACAGCTGGACGAGGGCCACCCACCAGCCCGACGACACCACGAGGGCGAGACCCGCCCAGAGGAGCTGGACGACCCTTCGCTTGAGCGTGGTGTCGGCACAGATCAGGTACACGAGCCCGAAGGCGGGCAGGACGATGAAGGCCTCGAGCATCTTGGTGATGAAGGCGAGGCCGATGAGCGACCCGCACAGCACGAGCCACCGCGTCCTGCCCGACTCGAGGGCAGCCCACAGGGCGGCCGCCGACGCCACGAGCAGGAGCGTGAGGAACGCATCGGGGTCGTTGAGGCGGAACATCAGGGTGGCCACCGGGGTCAAGGCCAGGGCGAGCGCGGCCAGGACGGCGGCCAGCTCCCCCGCCCACTTCCGCACCGTTCGGTGCAACAGGTACACCGAGCCGATGCCGGCCAGCGCCTCCGGCAGGAGCATGCTCCACGAGCTGAACCCGAAGATGCGCCCCGACAGCTCCATGACCCACAGCGAAGCCGGCGGCTTGTCCACCGTGATGAACGATCCCGGGTCGATCGACCCGAAGAGGAACGCCTTCCAGCTCTCGGTGCCGGACTTGACGGCGGCGGCATGGAAGGTGTTGGCCATGCCATTGCTCGACAGGTCCCAGGTGTACAGCCCGGCGGCGACGACGAGGACGGCACCCAGGGCCGGGAGCGCCCAGGCCGGGCGTCCGGGTCGTCTCCACCAGGCCTGGCGGTCGGGCGGCGCCGCGGATGCTGCGTCCGTGCAGGGCTCGCGGTCCGGGCGGCTGACGATGACGGTGGGGGTGCTCATGACTCGGTGCTCCCGGCATGGGAGGCCTCATGGCTGGAGCGGCCTCCCGGGCCGGCGCGGCCGCGGAAGACCCAGGTCCGCAAGAGCACGAACCGGATGAAGGCGACGACTCCGTTGGCAAGCAGTAGGGCGACCCCCTCGGCGGCAGCCGACGTGGCACCCGCCCCGACGGCGACGGCGAGCGCGAAGGTGGTTGCCACGACGCTCGCCACCAGCACCACCAGCCCGCCCACGATCTGGTCCTCGCGACCGAATGGAGCGCGGCCAGCGAACGTGAGCCGCCAGTTGGCGACCGTGTTCGGCACCCAGCAGAGGACGAGGGCCACGGCATTGGCGGCGAAGGCGCCGAGCGCGGGCCGGAGCGCCAGCCACAGCAGCAACCAGGCGACCGTGCTGAGGGCGCCGATGCGGGCGAAGCTCGCCAGCTCGTCGCCCGGGTACGGGCGCCGAAGTCCCGCGGCCGCGGTCCCGTCTGTCCCTCTCCCCGTGGCGAAGCCTCGAACGAGACGCCCGATGCCCCTCAGGTCGGCGGCCGCCGTCGGGGCGATGTCGACGCGCGAGTCCGTTCCGTCGACCCAGTCGACGGCGACCTCGTGGATGCGGAGGCCGTTGCGCTCGGCCTGGACGAGGAGCTCGGTGTCGAAGAACCACTCGTCGTCCTCGACCAGCGGCAGCAGCGCTCGGACCGCGTCCGTCCTCACCGCCTTGAAACCGCACTGCGCGTCGCTGAAATGGCTCCGCAACGCCGTCCTGACGATCAGGTTGTAGCAGCGGGAGATCACCTCCCGCTTCGGCCCTCTGATCACCCGCGCCCCCGGTGCCAGGCGCGTCCCGATGGCCACGTCCGAGTGTCCGGAGATGAGCGGGGCGACCAGCGGAAGCAGCGCGTCAAGATCAGTGGCGAGATCGACGTCCATGTAGGCCACCACCCGCGCCCGACTGGCGCCCCACACTGCGCGAAGCGCCCGGCCCCGGCCCTTGTGATCGAGGCGCACCGCCCGCACACCCTCGAGCTCGTCGGCGAGGCGCTCGGCGATCGACCAGGTGGCGTCTGTGCTGGCGTTGTCGGCGATGGTGACGACGGCCGTAACCGGAAAGCGGGTGTCGAGGTAGTCGCGCAGGCGGCGCAGGCTGCGCTCGAGATCGCGCTCCTCGTTGTGGACCGGAACAGCGATCTCGACGGTCGTGGTCGTGTCTCGCGCCGCGGAGCGGTGTTGCTCATCCTGAGCTGTGGACATGCGACACGATCGAGTACCCACCTGGGCGTCAGCTGAGCCCACCGTGGGCGCCTACTCACAGTCTCGGGCACAGCCGTCGGCCACGCGATTCAAAGACTCCTCGTGGTACGGCACCGTCGCCGGGTTGAACCGCCAAGGCTGGACAGCTAGAACACGTCCGGTCCGTCCGTGGGGGGGAAGGGGAGGTCAGCAGCTTGGCGAGCGCCGATGAGCTCCCGGTCGATTCCCTCCAGCAGGTCATGCCCCTGGCCGCGACCCTGGGGATGGAGACGCTCGTCAACACCCCGAGCGAGGTACGGGCCCGGCTGGGCTGGGCGGAGTCGCTGTGCACGAGCGGAGGCGTCCTCCACGGCGGCGTCATCATGGCGCTCGCCGACAGCACGGGCGGGACATGCGCGTTCCTCAACCTGCCCGACGGCGCCAGCGGTACGACGACGATCCAGTCCACGACGAACTTTCTCCGAGGCGTGCGCGGCGGGCACGTCGAGGCCTCGTCGCGTCCCCTGCACGCCGGCCGCACCGTGATCGTCGTCGAGACCGACGTGACCGACGCCGACGACCGGCGGGTCGCCCGGGTGACCCAGTCGCAGGCCGTCCTGCGCACGGCCGGCCCGGGAGGCCGGCCCGATGACACGGCCGGCCCGGGAGGCCGGCCCGATGACACCGCCGGCCCGGGAGGCCGGCCCGGCGACGAAGCATGAGCGAGATCACGCCCTTCCGGATCGACGTGCCCGACGCCGTCCTCACCGACCTCCACGAGCGCCTCCGGCGGACGCGATGGCCCGAGTCGGAGACGGTCGACGACTGGTCCCAGGGCATCCCGCTCACGTATCTGCAAGACCTGTGTCGGTACTGGAGCGACGAGTACGACTGGCGGCGGTCGGAGGCCCGCCTGAACGCCTTTCCGCAGTTCCGGACGACGATCGACGGGCTCGGCATCCACTTCCTCCACGTCCGCTCGCCGCAGGAGGACGCCCTGCCGCTGATCATGACCCACGGCTGGCCGGGCTCGATCGTGGAGTTCCACAAGGTGATCGGTCCGCTGGCCGACCCGGCGGCGCACGGTGGTGACCCCGCCGACGCCTTCCATGTCGTATGCCCGTCCCTTCCGGGCTACGGCTTCAGCGACAAGCCCGTCCGTCACGGTTGGGGCGTGGACCGCATCGCCCGGGCGTGGGCCGAGCTCATGGGCCGCCTCGGGTACCGCCGCTACGGCGCCCAGGGCGGGGACTGGGGAGCGGCGGTCACCACGAGCATGGGCCACCAGGACGTCGAGCACCTCGCCGGCATCCACCTCAACATGCCCGTCGCCCTGCCGGACCCCGCCACCATGGGCGACCTGAGCGAGGCCGAGCAGGCTGCGATTGCCGCCTTGACGCACTACGACCAGTGGGACAGCGGCTACTCCAAGCAGCAGTCCACCAGGCCGCAGACCCTGGGCTACGGCCTGGTCGACTCACCGGCCGGAGAGTGCGCCTGGATCGTCGAGAAGTTCTGGTCGTGGACCGACTGCGACGGCGACCCCCTGAACGTGCTCAGTCGCGATGAGCTCCTCGACAACGTGATGCTCTACTGGGTCCCCGCCACGGGGGCGTCGTCGGGTCGCCTCTACTGGGAGAGCCTTCGTCAGTTCGACCGGGAGCCCGTCGGCGTGCCCACGGGTTGCTCGATCTTCCCGAAGGAGATCATCCGATCCTCCCGCCGGTGGGTCGAGCAGCGCTTCTCCGACGTCCGGCACTGGAACGAGCTCGACAAGGGTGGCCACTTCGCTGCCTTCGAGCAGCCGGAGGCGTTCGTCGACGAGCTGCGCGCCTTCTTCCGCCTCCTCCGCTAGCGACGCGAGGGGCCTGCCCGCGCCGGGCTGGGCCTCAGCCGCCACCCATCGCGGCAGCGCGCTTGGCCATCTCGTCGGGGGGCACGTCCTCGACGTGGGTGGCGACGTTCCAGCGGTGCCCGAAAGGATCCTCGAACTGACCGGAACGATCGCCGTAGAACTGGTTCTCCACCGGGCGGTGGCTCGTGGCGCCCGCGTTGATCGCCTTGTCGAAGACGCTGTCGACGTCCTCGACGTAGACGCTGATCGTGACCGGGCTGCCGCCCAGGCTCTTCGGACCGCGCGTCCCCATGTCCGGGTACTCGTCGGCGAGCATGATGACCGCGTTGCCGAGCTGCAGCTCGGCGTGGCCGATCTTGCCGTCGGGTCCGGGCATGCGCATCCGCTCGGTCGTTCCGAGCACCTTGCCGTAGAACTCGATGGCCGCAGTCGCCCCGTCGATGGCCAGGTAGGGGATGACCTGCGGGTACTCATCGGGGATCGGCTTCACATTCGCCATCACGGCCTCCTGTGGTTCGCTCGTCGCTGGCGATATGGGCTCGAACGTACGTTTGTGATCCTACCCGGCCCGAGAGACCGTCGACAACCGGGCGCGTCCCGGAGGTCACGACCACAGCTCGGCGAGCATCCGGTCGACCGCCGCAACGCCGCCGTTGGGGGTCGAGGCGACTTCGCCGGTGGGCACGGTGCCCGATGGCGGCACCGCTGATTCGGCATCCATCAGCGACTGCACAGCGGGGCTGAGGAAGCGGCTCACCGGCGCGTAGCCATGACGGTCGTCGAGCCGATGACGATGGCGGTGATAGCGGAGCGGCACGCTCACCTCCAGCGCGTTCCGCGCCCGCGTCACAGCGACGTAGAACAGCCGTCGCTCCTCGGCGAGGGCGTCCTCGTCGCCGGTCGCCAGGTCGGACGGGAACATGCCGTCGGCGGCGTGGATCAGGTGCACGACGTCCCACTCCCCACCCTTGGCCGAGTGGACGGTGGACAGCACGAGCCAGTCGTCGTCCAGCGACGGCGGACCGGCCAGATCACCGGTGACGACGGGCGGATCGAGGGTCAGGTCGGAGACGAAGCCGCCGCGACTCGACGCCGTCGCTCCCTGCTCGGCGAGGCGCTCGAGGTCCCCACAGCGGGCGGCGGAGGCGTCGTAGCGGCGAAGGATCACGGGGTCGAGCCACTGTCGGAGGCGGTCTATCTGCGCCCCCACGGGCGGGGCCGCGTCCACGGCCGAGGCGGCACCGCTGCACTCGGCAAGGGCGGCCCGGAGCCCGGCGAGATCCTCGCGGGCCGGCCCAGGAACCTGCGGCGCGGCCCCCAGCAATCGGGTGAGCGGCGATGTGGCCCCAGGGTCGGCCGCGGCCCCGAGATCAGGCGTCGCGCCAACACGACGCACTCCCAACTGCTCGAGCACACGCCCCGCGGTCGCCGGACCAACTCCTTCGAGCAGTCGCAGGACGCGAAACCAAGCCATCTCGTCCCAGGGGTTGTCGAGCAGCCGGAGCAGGGCCAGCAGATCCTTGACGTGGGCAGCCTCCACGAACCGCAGCCCCCCGTACTTGACGTACGGGATGCGTCGCCGTCCGAGCGCCACTTCGAGCGTGGTGGAGTGGTGACCGGCGCGGAACAGCACGGCCTGCGACCGCAGGGCAACTCCGTCCTCGCGGTGGGCCAGCACGGAGGCACACACCGCGTCAGCCTGCGTCGCCTCGTCGGCGCAGCTCCGCAGCAGCGGTCGCCGCCGGCCCGGGCGTTCGGACCACAGGGCCTTGACCGTCCCGCCCGGCTCGTCGGCAATCACCTGGTTGGCCACGGCGAGGATCGGGGTGGTCGAGCGGTAGTTGTGCTCGAGCCTCTCGACCACGGCGTCGGCGTACCGGCGCGGAAAGTCGAGGATGGCGATGGTCGAGGCGGCCCGGAAGCCGTAGATGGCCTGGGCGTCGTCGCCCACCGCGGTCACCCCGCGGCCACCGGGTCGGAGCAGGTCCACCAGGTCCGCCTGGAGGGCGTTGACGTCCTGGTACTCGTCCACCAGCACGTGGTCGAACAGCCCCGACAACACCCCTCGACCGACGTCCGAGCCTCCGAGGGCCCGGACCAGCAGCAGCAGGTCGTCGAAATCGCACAGCTGCTGAGCCCGCTTGCGGCTGGTGTAGGCGGTGAAGACGGCCCGCATGGCCTCGAGGTCCCGGCTGCACCACGGAAAGGACCGCGCCACCACCTCCGACAGGCGGACCTGGGCGTTGGCCACGCGACTCAGGATGGCGGCCAAGGTCTCCTTGCGGGGGAAGCGGGCGCCATCTCGCGCCCACACATCCGACTCACTCCTGACGAGGCCGATCAGCTCCGTGCTGTCTCCGGCGTCGAGCACGCTGAAGCCCGGGTCGAGCCCGATCAGACGCCCATGATGACGGAGCAGTCGCTGGGCGAGGGAGTGGAAGGTGCCGCCCACGACCCGGGCGGCGAGCGCGGGATCGACCATGTGTCCTGCCCGGGAGCGCATCTCCGCCGCCGCCCGACGGGAGAAGGTGAGCAGGCACACGCGCTCGGG
This sequence comes from uncultured Actinomycetes bacterium, assembly GCA_963717645.1. Classification (GTDB taxonomy): domain Bacteria; phylum Actinomycetota; class Acidimicrobiia; order Acidimicrobiales; family AC-9; genus AC-9. Next base: position 32,480 of record CAVQWQ010000039.1, read on the forward strand.
CTGCGCTCCCCGCTCCAGGAGGTGGGCCAGGCGACCAGCCAGCGTCGCGGTCTTGCCCGTGCCCGCCCCGGCCAGCACCAGGAGGGGCCGGTCGTCGTGCTGCGCCGATCGTCGCTGCTCGGGGTTGAGCTCCCATCGCACGAACGTATGTTCCCATGTTCGTGCCTCCCGGTCCAGCGCCTCCCGGTCTGGTCAGGCGCCGGCGAGCGAGATCTCGCAGAGGCCGATGCGCTCGGTCACGCCCTTCAGCCGGTGGGCGCGGGCCCGACCGAACCGCACGCCGGGCACTCCGCCGACCGCGTCGCGCACGTCGGTCGTCGCCAGCGCCTGACCACCTCTGGCGGCCTCGGTCACGCGCGCGGCCACGTTGACGACATGACCAACGAGATCGGCGCGGCTCACCATCGCCTCGCCGACGTGCACACCGGCCCTGAGGCGCAGCGGCGCCGTGTCGGTGCCCAACAACTCGAGCGCAGCGAGGACGCCCGGCTTGGGCTCGACGAACGAGAGCAGGAACCCGTCGCCGAGCTGCTTGACCACCCGGCCGTGCCAGCTGCGCACGATCGGCCCGACGGCGCGACGGTGGTCCTGCACGAGCGCCGAAGCGGCGGCGTCGCCATGCTCGGCGGTGAACGCGGTGAAGCCCTCGAGGTCGGTGAACACCACGGTGACCGGCCGAGTCTCGCCGTCAACCTCGGCCTCGGTCGACGAGAGCAGCTGCACTGCGCTCAGGCCCAGCTCAGCCAGCCGCGACGGCCGCTGCTCCACCGAACGCTCGAGAAAGCGCTCCAGGACGCCCGTCGGCGTGCCCGAGCTGATGGGGTGGGCCTCCGGGTCGTCCAACCACTGGCGGTCGACCAGGCCCATCTCGAGGGCAGTCGCCGCGGTGTCCGGGTCGCTCCGGATGAGGTCGGCGGCCTTCCGGGACATCATCCTGCGCAACGCGTGGACGGTGGTGACGGCCGTGGCCCGGGCAGCGCGAGTCGGCTTCGCCATGCCCGCAGCCTACGGCTAGACAGCTGGGGGCAGCACCGGGTTCAAGCCCGGTGACGGCGCCCGCGGCTGCACACGCGGGCCAGCATCAAGACGAGGAAGCCCACGTCGCCGAAGCCCACCAGCGGCAGACCTCACCTTCCACTCGGACGCGAGCTCGCGCCACGAACAGCGCCGAGGCTACGACTCAGTCGCGCTCGCAGGTCCGGTGCTTGCGCATCAGCCGGTGGAGCTCGGCGAAGTCGAGGGGCCGACCCGGCAGGGGCGACGCCTGGGCGGGGCACAGCCCATCCAGGACGATCGTGAGATAGCGCTGGCGGATGGTCGGCCCGAGATCCCCGGCGAGCTCCACGGCGTGGGCAATGCCCGACAACAGCATGGCCATGTCCGAGGGACCTATGTCGGACCGGATCGACCCCGCGGCCTGAGCTCGGGTGACGAGCTCGGTCACCGTCTGACGAAGAGACTCCTTGATGCGCTCCAGCACCGCCGGCGGGTCGAACTCGGACGCCATCTCCTCCGCCAGCGCCCGGTTGCGGGCTTGCTGATCGGCCACGGCGGACGCGTACCGGCGCAGCGCCGCACCCGGATCCGGGTCGCTGGCGGCGGCCTGCACGTCGCGCAGCATCGACTCGCCCCGCAGGGTGATGACGGCCTCCAACAGCGCGCGCTTGGTCGGGAAGTGGCGGTAGACGGTACCCACCCCCACACCGGCTCGCTCGGCGACGTCGTCCATCTGGGCCTTGAGCCCGATGTCGCCGAACAGGGCTTCGGCAGCCTCGAGCACTCGCTCCCGGTTGCGGCGGGCGTCGGAGCGCATCCGACCCGCTGTTACATGTGTCACGTGCAAATGCCTTGACAACCGGAACCAAGGCTCCGTATGTTGCAAAACGGAACCACGTCTCCGATTGTAGCGACAGGGGTAGCGAGGGGTGCACAACGTGACGGACCGAACGACCGACGGGCCCGCTCCCATGGCGCTGCTCGACGCCGGAGGGGCCCCCCGGTCCGAGCGTCGGGGCTACGGCCATCCGTGGCTCACCCTGGTGGCGGTCTCCTTCGGCCTGATGATGGTCGGCCTCGACAACACGATCGTCTCCGTCGCCAACCCGACGATCGGCCGTCACTTCGGCGCCAGCCTGGGCGGGCTCCAGTGGGTGACCAACGCCTACCTCCTCGCCGTGGCGACGGGGCTGATCACCGGCGGCAAGCTGGGCGACCGCTTCGGCCGCAAGCGCATCTTCCTGATCGGCACCACGGGGTTCGCCCTCGCCTCCTTGGCGTGCGGTCTGTCCGGGTCGCTCACCCAGCTGGTCGCCTTCCGGGTCGTCCAGGGGCTCTTCGGGGCCATGCTGCTGCCACAGACCCTGGCCATCCTGCGGGCGACGTTCCCCGCCGAGCGCCTGGCCCAGGCGGTCGGCTTCTGGGCCGGTGCCTCCTCGGTGGCCATCGCCTCGGGGCCGATCATCGGCGGCCTACTGGTCGAGCACGTCTCGTGGCAGGCGATCTTCTTCGTGAACCTGCCCGTCGCCGCCCTGTCGGTCACCGTCGGCTCATGGGTGATCAGAGACTCCAAGGACCTGAGCTCCGGTCGGGGCTTCGACCTGCTCGGTGTGCTGCTGCTCTCGGGAGGGCTCTTCAGCCTGATCTGGGGCTTCATCCAGGCCGAGACGCACGGATGGGGTAGCACTGCGGTGCTGCCCTTCCTGGCCGCGGCCGCCGTGCTCCTCGCCGGCTTCGTCGTCCGCCAACGGGTGGCCACCTCACCACTCATCCCGTTGGGCCTGTTCAGCTCGGCGCGCTTCTCCGCCGGCGTGGGTCTCGTGGTGGCCGTGGCCTTCTGTCTGTTCGGAGTGCTCTTCTACATCACCCTCTACCTGCAGCGGGTCCACGGCTACTCCCCCGTCGGAGCAGGCGTGAGGATGCTGGCCCTGACGGCCGTCATCGGTGTGAGCGCACCGCTCGGCGGCACCATCGTCGGCAAGATCGGCCCGCGCCTCCCCCTCACCGCCGGCTTCGTCCTGATCACCGGCGGCCTGGCCGGCCTGTCCCAGCTCGGCCCCAGCTCGTCGTACCTCGGCATCTGGCCCTGGTTCGTGCTCATGGGCCTCGCCGTCGGGATGGTCCAGACGGGGGCCTCCCAGGCCATCGTCGGCAGCGCGCCCAGAGACCGGGCCGGCATCGCATCCGGCGTCCAGACCACCGCGCTCCAGATCGGGGCGGTCCTGGGCACGTCGATCCTGGGCACGATCATGGCCAGCCGAGTCGCGTCGGTGTTCACCGGGAAGCTGGTGTCCGCCGGCGTGCCGACCGCTGCGGCCCACCAGCTGGCCTCGGCCTCGCACGCCGTGGCCCAGGGCATCGTGCCCACCGCAGCGGGCAACTCGGCGATCACCCAGGCAGTCACCAACGCCTCGCTCACCTCGTTCACCGGCGGGCTGGAGACAGCCTTCCTGGTGGGGTCGGCCGTGGCTCTGGTGGCCGCGGTGGTCGCCTTCGTCGTCTTCCGCAGCCCCGTGAACTCACCGTCAGCGGTGGAGACCATGCCCGAGGCGGTGGCGGCCGCCTGAGCCCGTAGACATCGTCGCAACAGGAGACTGACGCGTGCATACCATCGCCACCTGGTGCTTCCGCCACCGCCGGATCGTCCTGGCCGCCTGGCTGCTGGGCCTCGTCGCCCTCTTCGGACTCTCGAGCGCGGCCGGTAGCGCGTACTCGAACTCCTTCACGCTCCCCCACACCGACTCGACGAGGGCCATCGACCTGCTCGAGGCGGCGTCGCCCAGGCAGTCAGGTGACACCGAGCAGATCGTGGTCGCCACCAGGGGCGGGGCGACGATCCAGGATCCCGCCGTCCAGTCACGGGTGGACACCATGCTGGCCCGGGTGTCGGCGCTTCCACACGTGACGACGGTCGTGTCGCCCTACAGCCCCGCGGGGGCGAGCCAGGTGAGCTCGAACGGCACGATCGCCTTTGCCACCGTCACCTTCGACGAGCTGGCCCAGAACGTCTCGACCAACGAGGCGACGACGCTGGTCAACGTGGCCAAGCAGGCCGACGCCCGCAGCGTCCAGGTCGCTGTCTCGGGCCAGGTGGCCGAGAAGGCGAACCGCCCGGGGCTGGGGGGCAGCGGCTTCGGCATCCTCGCCGCCGCCGTCGTCCTGTTCCTCGTCTTCGGCTCGCTTCTCGCCATGGCTCTTCCTTTGGTCTCGACCCTGGTCTCCCTGGGCACCGCCATCTCACTCATCGGCTTGCTGAGCCACGTGCTCAAGATGCCCGAGTTCTCGTCCCAGCTCGTCCTGCTCATCGGCCTCGGGGTGGGCGTGGATTACGCGTTGTTCATCGTGACCCGCCACCGGCAGGGCCTCCTCGCCGGGCGGGACGTACAGTCGTCGCTCACGACCGCGCTCCGCACGTCGGGGCGTGCCGTCCTCTTCGCCGGCATCATCGTCTGCATCGCCTTGCTTGGCATGTTCGCCCTGGGGATCAGCTTCCTCAACGGGTTGGCCGTCGCCGCCAGCATCGGCGTGCTCTTCACGATGGCCGCGTCGCTCACGCTGTTGCCGGCCCTGCTCGGCTTCATGGGACCTCGTGTCCTGTCGCGGCGCCAGCGCGCCTCCTTGGCCGCCGCCGGCCGGGTGGACGACGGGGGCCGAAGCAGGTGGGCCCGCTGGTCTGCCCGACTGGAGCGGGCCCCGCTGGTCCCGGCGGTGGCCGCGGTCGCGGTGATCGTCGTCCTCGCACTTCCCTTCTTCTCGCTCCGACTCGGCGCGTCCGACCAGGGCAACGACCCGGCGACGACGACGACACGTCAGGCCTACGACCTGCTGGCGACGGGCTTCGGGCCTGGCTTCAACGGCCCCCTCCAGCTGACCACCGTGGTGCACGACCCGAGCCAGGCGGCCGCGCTCCAGGGGGTCGTCACCGCCGTGAGCCACCAGCCGGACGTGGCCAGAGTGGGCACGCCGCGACTCGTGCCGGCGCCTGGCGGTGCCGAGGTGGCCCTTGTCACCGCCTACCCCAGATCGGCGCCCCAGGACGCAGCCACCGCCGACCTGATCCAGCACCTCCGAAGTCAGGTGATCCCGCCCGCCGTCGCCGGGTCCGACCTCGTGGTGTACGTGGGCGGTAACACGGCCATCTTCTCCGACTTCAGCCACGTGCTCGGATCCAAGCTCCCGGTCTTCGTCGGCGTGATCGTCGGGCTGTCCTTCCTGCTGCTCGTCCTCGTGTTCCGGAGCCTGGTGATCCCGATCACCGCGGCGCTCATGAACCTGTTGTCAGCCGGCGCCGCCTTCGGCATCGTGACGACCGTCTTCGAGTGGGGCTGGTTCGGCTCGGTGGTGGGAGTCAGCCGTAGCGGCCCGGTCGAGGCGTTCCTGCCTGTGATGCTGTTCTCGATCCTGTTCGGCTTGTCGACCGACTACGAGGTGTTCCTGGTCACCCGGATCCACGAGGAGTGGCTGCGAACCGGCGACAACGGCGCAGCCGTACGCAGAGGCCTCGCCGCCACCGGCCGGACGATCACTGCCGCGGCCGCCATCATGGTGCTGGTCTTCGGATCGTTCATCCTCGGGGGCGAGCGGGTTATCAAGGAGTTCGGCCTGGGCCTGGCCGCCGCCATCCTCGTCGACGCCGTGGTCATCCGCAGCGTGGCCATACCGGCGATCATGCTCCTAATCGGTCGGGCCAACTGGTGGTTCCCCTCCTGGCTCGACCGCAGGCTGCCGCGCATCTCGATGGAGCCCGAGGTGGAGCCGGGCGACGAGGTTGAGCCGAAATTGGTCGGAGCCGGCGCAGCGCGGGGATGACCACGCTCGCCGGTGGCTCAGGAAGACGCCGGCGACGATGCGTCCAGCCCAGCCTGGATCTGTTGGATGGACTCGTTGGTGTCGAGATAGTCGCGCCAGCGCGTGACCCTGCCCGAGCCGTCGACCTCGACGATCGTGGCGCCCTCCATCACGACGGCCACACCGGGGGTTCCCTCGGCTCCGGGCCCGCTGTAGGTGCCGCGGCCGGTCCACTCGAACACCGCCCAGCCGGCCTCGCCACGGATGCTGTCGACACGCTGTGTCCAGTCGGGAAAGATGCTCCGGGTCAGCTGGGCGACGCCGTGGATGTCGGACGTCCAGGGCGTCACCGGATCCCGGAAGGCCCGTTCCTCGGCGAAGAGGTCAACCCACGAGTCGAGGTCGTCGACGGCTTCGAACCTGCGTGCCCAGGCCTGCCAGTCCACGGGTGCCTCCCCTACGCCTCGCCCTTGTTCGCCGTCGGCGTCCGATTCGTCCCGTTCGGGATCTGCGGCGACGCCCAGGCTCATCCGGCGGCCAGCCTGGACCAGGAAGGAGCCGGTGGCAAACGGGTGCACGGCTACCATCGATGAGAACACGCACGAGAGGCGGCGCCAATGGCACAGACTTGCGCTCATCTCGACCAGATCCAGGATGTCGAGCCGTCGTCGTCCGGCTGCGAGGACTGCCTGGCGGTCGGCAAGCGGGACTGGGTTCATCTCCGCGTGTGCCAGCGCTGCGGCCACGTCGGATGTTGCGACAACTCCCCCGGCCGCCACGCCACCGCCCACTACCACGCCATCTCCCACCCCATCATCCGGTCGTACGAGCCGGGAGAGGACTGGTACTGGTGCTACGAGGACGACCTCGCCTTCATGCTCGAGGGAGCACCCCCAGCCCCGTCGCACCCGTAGCCGTCGCGGGTGTCCCGGGGGGGTAAGGGAAGATGAGCGGGCAGCCTTCCGTTGATGGTGACATGGCTGTCGCTGCTGCCGCCGGTCCCAGCCATCGTCGCGCGCACTTGTTGCGGAACCTCTTCGGCGTCGCCGTGTTGGCGCTGGCCCTGGCCGCCCTCCTCGACAAGCGCCACGACCTGACTTCTGCATCCCACATCCTCGCCCGGCTCGACTGGCGCTGGATGGTGCTGGCCGTCGGGGCCGAGGCCGCCTCGATGGTGGTGTTCGCCCGCCTCCAGCGCTGGCTGCTGCGGGCCGGAGGGGTGCGCATGGGGCTTCGCTCCATGCTCGAGATCACCCTGGCCGGCAACGCCCTGGGGACGACGCTGCCGGGCGGGGCGGCCTGGTCGGCGACCTGGGCCTTCGGTCAGCTCCGACGGCGTGGCGCCGACCGGGTGCTGTCCGGGTGGGTCATCCTGGTCGCCGGCGCCCTGGCCAGCTTCGCCTTGTTCGTCCTGTTGGCGCTCGGATCGTTCGTCGCCGGCTCGAAGGGGCCGGTCGCCGATCTGCGCCCGCTGGCGGCGGTGCTCGCTGCCATCCCGGTGGCTGTCGCCATCGGGGCCGTGCTGCTGGCACATTTGCCGGCGCTGCGGTCAAGGGCCCGCCATCTGTGGGAGGCCGAAGGCCGCCACCCCCGGGTGAAGTCGGCCGAGGACGCACTGAGGCGCCTGTGGGCGCGGATCCTGACGGTGCGACCGTCGCCGTTGGGGTGGCTCGGGGCCTTCAGTCTGGCGGCGGCCAACTGGGTCTGGGACGCCGTCGCCCTTTCTGCCTGCATCCTCGCCCTCGGCGGGGGGGTGCCCTGGCGCGGGGTCCTCGTGGCCTACGCGCTCACCCAGATCGCCGCCAGCTTCCCTATCACCCCCGGGGGCATCGGCGTCGTCGAGGGGAGCCTCGCCGCTCTGCTCGTGGCCTACGGCATGCCGCTCGACCGGGCGGTCGCGGCGACGCTGCTGTACCGGCTGGTGAGCTTCTGGGCCCTGGTTCCCGTCGGCTGGGCGGTGTGGTCGGCGATCGAGCTCTCGCAGCGGCGAGGCAACCGGACCCGCTCGCACCCCTGGGCCGTGCACCTCCACGGTCCCGCCCCGGCCAATCCCGCCCTCGGCCGGGAGGGCATGGGTCGTGTCGTCCCGCCCGAGCCCTGCTTCGGCTGCGAGGACCCCGAGGACGTGGTCAGCAGCACTCCTGTCGAGTAGGCGTCCCGGCCACGCACCCAGCACAGGCCGCCAGGCCGGTCAGGCCCTACCCCCGGAGCACGTAGCCGCTGCTGCGGACGGTGTGGATCAGGCGGGGTCCGTGCTCCTCGAGCTTGCGCCGAAGGGCGCTCACGTGGCGCTCCACCACGTTGCGGCTGTAGCCCTTGTAGCCCCAGAGCTCGGACAACAGTTGCGTCGTGGTGAGCACGCGTCCGGGGCGCCGCACGAGCCGGCACAGCAGCTCGAACTCGACATGGGTGAGGTCGAGGGCGTTGCCCCCCCGGGTGACGACCCGGGAGCTCTCGTCGACGACCAGGTCACCGACCTCCCACTTGCCGCCTCGTGACTTGCCGTTCCTGGCCAGGACCGCCTCGACCTGGACGAGGAGGGCGTCGACCGAGAATGGCTTGGTGACATAGAGGTCCGCCCCCGCCTCGAACCCGGCCCGAAGCTCGTCGGGCTCGTCGGCGCCGGTGAGGAAGAGGAGGGCCACGTCGGACTGCTCCCGCAGCCGTCGGGCCACGGTGAACCCGTCGGGCCCCTTTCCCAGCCGCACGTCGACGACGGCGAGGTCGGGCGCGAAGGACTTCGCCTGTCTGAGGGCCTCGGTGCCCTCAGACGCAGCGGCAACCTCGTAGCCCTCGGCCCGCAGGACGGCCACGAGCAGGTCCCGGACGACCTGCTCGTCCTCGACCACGAGGGTTCGGGCATTCACCATATGGTGCTTCCCCATCCCCGCCCCATTGACCTCCCCAGACCCACCCCATTCGGGCCCCTGCAGGAGTCTATCCCATCCTCTGGGAACCCGACGCGGCCCAGGCATCTCTCACTGGCCGGCGATGGCGGCGCGGGCCTCGCCTTCGGGATCGATGAAAGGGGCCCCGTCCACAACGACGACCGCCCGGATGATCTGGCCGGTGAACCGGAACGGCGCCCGGTACTCCCGCGTGACCGGCAACCCGTCGCTGTAGCCACACGTCAACCCGGCACCCGTCAAGGCGAAGCGGATGGGGGTGAACCGCGGGATGCGGCCTTCGCCCACGACCTCGCCGTCGACGAGCAGCCGGCCGGTTCCCTCGTGGTCCCCGGTCCGGGCGAACCGGAAGGCGAGCTGATGGCGGCCGGGTGTCAGCTCGACGTCGGAGCGGATGCGATGCTCCTCGAGGCTGACGAAGTTGTGGACGTAGGCCAGGCGTCGGTCGGCAACGAAGAAGGACCACCCCCCAAGGCCCGACCCCTGGGCCACGAGGACGCCCGCCGCCCCGGACGACGGGATCTCCACGTCAGCGGTGATGGCGTGCGAGCGGTTCCGGACATTGACGGCGACGACCTCGGGAACGGCGGCCGCGCCCGGATGGCAGACGTAGCGAGAGCGGGGCGGAACGGCGGGCGCCCGTTCGAAGACGAGCTCGGAGAAGGGCCGGTTGTCGAGAGGCAGGACCTGGTTGCGTCCTGCCTCAGTCCACCAGCGCTCGATCAGCTCGCGCCGCTTCGCCGGGTGCTGGTCCGCCAGGTCGTGACACTCGGACGGATCCTCCTCGACGTTGTAGAGCTCCCAGTGGTCATCGTCGAAGCCCACTCTCGTGTCCTGTATGGGGTGGTAGGTGACCGCCTTCCATCCCCGGTGGTACAGGGCCCGGCAGCCGAACATCTCGTAGTACTGGGTCTCGTGCCGTCCCGCCACGCCGGCGTCTCCAAGGCTCGCCGAGAAGCTGGTCCCGTCGAGAGGACGCTGGTGCACATCCTCGAGCACCTCGGGCGCGTCGAGCTGCAGCACCTCCAGGACGGTGGGGAGGAGATCGATGGCGTGGACATACTGGCGGCGAAACCCACCCGACTCGCCGATGCCCGACGGCCAGTGGACGATGAGCGGATCGGCCACCCCACCTTCGTGGACCTCCCGCTTCCACCGCCGGAACGGTGTGTTGCCCGCCACGGTCCATCCCCACGGGTAGTTGTTGTGACAGTAGGGGCCTCCGATCTCGTCGATCCGCTCGAGCGCCTCGTCCACCTCACGAGGAGCCACGTTCCACAGCCGCAGGTCGTTCACGGAGCCGGTCGGGCCGCCCTCCGAGCTCGCCCCGTTGTCCGACAGGACGAAGACGAGGGTGTTGTCCAGATCGCCGATGTCGTCGAGGAACGCCAGCAACCGGCCGACATGGTGGTCGGTGTGGGACAGGAACCCGGCGAAGGCTTCCATGTAGCGGGTGTACAGCCGGCGCTCGGGCGCCGACAGCGAGTCCCAGGCCGGCACCCAGTCAGGCCGCGGCGAGAGATCGGTCCCCGGGGGCAGGATGCCGGCGTCGACCTGGCGGGCCAGCGTGGCATCGCGCCAGACGTCCCACCCCGAGTCGAATGCGCCGCGGTACCGCTCGATCCACTCCGGCGGGGCCTGGTGCGGGGCGTGGCAGGCGCCGGTGCAGAAGTACATGAAGAACGGCTTCGACGGATCGGTGGCCCGCAGGTCCCGGACCATCCCGGTGGCGTTGTCAACCAGGTCCTCGGTCAGGTGGTAACCGTCCTCGGGGCGCTTCTCGGGCAAGACCTGGTGGTTGTCGGACACCAGCGCGGGCACGAACTGATGGGTCTCGCCGCCGAAGAAGCCGTAGAAGCGCTCGAATCCGCGCGCCAGCGGCCAGCGGCGGCGGGATGCGGCGGGGTGGCACTCGTCCTCGGGTGTGAGGTGCCACTTCCCCACCGCGAAGGTGGCGTAGCCGTGGGGGAGCAGCATCTCCGACAGGAAGCCGTTGGCGGCGGGAATGCGGGCGTCGTACCCGGGAAACCCGGTCGCCAGCTCGACGACCCGTCCCATGCCGTTGACGTGGTGGTTGCGCCCCGTCAGCAGGCAGGCGCGCGTCGGCGAGCACAGGGCGGTGGTGTGGAAGTTCGTGTACCTGAGCCCTCGGGAGGCCAGCCCGTCCAGGACCGGCGTCTCGATGTCGGACCCGAAGCAGCCCAGCTGGGCGAAGCCGACGTCGTCGAGGACGATGAGGGCGACGTTGGGCGTGCCGTCGGGCGCCCGTACCGCCTCGGGCCACCACGCTGTCGACTCCGAGTAGTCGCGTCCGATGACTCCTCTGAACTCCCCTGGCTCCACGGCGACCTCACCCCCTGTTCGTCGCTACTTCTCCCGCACCTGCGGGTGAGACTAGGCGCGGCGAAATGGATGGGTCAGCTGCCGGAGGTACTCGCCCGGTACGGGCTCGTCGATGCCGAATGCTGACGGCACCCGGCCCTTCGGAAGGTAGGCGGTGCCGAACAGCACGTCGAGCACCGGCAGCCCCCCGGCGAAGTTCTTGTTCACCGCCTCGGGCTCGTTGGCATGGTGCCAGTTATGGAACTCGGGCGTGGTGATCACCCAGCGGAGGGCTCCGAAGCGGAACCGCACGTTCGAGTGGATGAAGAGCGCGTTGAAGGCGGCGAAGAGCACCACCACGCCGACCGTCAGCTTGGTGAAGCCCAGAAGGAACAGCGGGATGGCAACGAAGACCCGGTGGAACACGGCGTCGAGCGGGTGCTGGCGGGCTGCGGCCAGCCAGTCCATCTCGGTGATGCTGTGGTGAATGGCGTGGAAGCGCCAGAGCAGGCCGAGATGATGGCTCGTGCGGTGGGCCCAGTAGAAGAGAAGCTCGGCGAGGAGGAGGCCCTCGGTGACCTGGGCGGCCTGCGGCTGCGAATGGACGACACGGGCTAGCCCATCTCCGAGGGCGGCCCGCAGCACGGTCACGAAGATCGCCGCCGCGGCCAGGAAGCCAACCGTGATGAAGAGGTTGGTGACGAAGAAGTGGACGAGATCCGTTGCCCAGCCCGTTCGGAAGACCCGCCGGGGCTGCAGGGAGAAGAGCTTCTCCATGGGCACGAAGATGGCGACCAGCACCACGAATCCGAAGAGGAGGTGGCTGCGAACGGCCACGCCCGCGGCGACCAGGGCCAGAGTCAGCACAGTGGGAACGAGCCGGGGACGCTCGGATGCCGGCCCGGGAGGCCGGCGAGAGGACACGGCGGTGTCCACCGCGACTTCCCAGGGGACGCGGGCCTCGGTCAACGCCACGGGTCGATCTTGCCAGTCTCGTGTGAGGTCGGGCGTCGAGAGCTATGAGCATCGTGTGAGGAGGTAGTCGCCCGGTCCCCCCCACGCCTGGGTCGCTACCCTGAGACGGCGCCGGACGAGCAGGAGGGGAAGTCGTGGACCATCAGGTGATCGGGACGGTCATGCCGGTCCTGGAGATGAAGCTGGACTCGGGCGAGAGCATCGTGGCCGAGTCAGGCGAGCTCTCCTGGATGAACGGCCCGATCGAGCTGTCGACATCGGCCGGCAAGACGGCGGGGTCCAAGGGCGTGTTCGGCGCCCTCAAGCGCGCCATCGGCGGTGGCTCGCTCTTCATGACCGAGTACCGAGCCAACGGCAGCTCGGGCATGGTCGCCTTTGCCACCAAAGTGCCCGGACACATCCTGCCCATCGAGGTCGGCGGGGCCGGCGAGTACCTCATCCACCGCGGGGGGTACCTGTGCGGAGAGCCCGCGGTCGAGCTGAGCATCGCCGTCCAGCAGCGGCTCGGCGCCGGCCTCTTCGGCGGAGCCGGCTTTGTCCTGCAGAAGGTCAGCGGCCAGGGTAAGGCGTGGGTCGAGCTCGATGGCGAGGTCGTCACCTACGAGCTGGGGCCGGGCGAGACAATGCGGGTCCACCCGGGCCACATCGGCATGCTGGATGCCACCGTGACCTTCACGATCGATCGCATCAAGGGCGTGAAGAACGTCGTCTTCGGCGCCGAGACCCTCTTCCTGGCCGCCCTCACCGGACCCGGAAAGGTGTGGCTGCAGACGCTGCCACTGCCCAACCTGGCCGCCGCCATCAACCCCTACATCGTCCACCCCGAGGCCAAGGGCGACGGTGGCGGCGGAAGCGGCATCCACTTCGGCAGCGACAACGACTGAGCACCTGCCCTCGGGGTGCCGTCTCGGCCCTACAGTGCGGAGCCATGAAGGCAGCCGTCTACTACGAGACCGGTCCGCCCGACGTCCTGCGCTACGAGGAGGTGCCTGACCCTGCCTGCAGCCCGGGCGGAGTCGTCATCGAGGTCGACGCCATCAGCATCGAGGGCGGCGACACCCTGAACCGAGCCGGCGGTGAGATGGCTGCGTCGCCTCACATCGTCGGCTACCAGTGCGCCGGAACGATTCGGGAGGTCGGCGAGGGGGTTAAGGACCGCCGAGCCGGCCAGCGGGTCGTGGCCACCATGCTGTCCGGGTCCCACGCCGAGCTGGTGGCCGTCCCCTCGATGCTGACCTGGCCGGTGCCCGAGGGTGCCGACATCACGGCCGCGGCCTGCGTACCGGTCGCCTTCGGCACGGCCGACGACTGCCTGTTCGAGTTCGGGCACCTGCGGTCGGGCGAGACCGTCCTCGTCCAGGCCGGCGCAGGAGGCGTCGGACTGGCCGCGATCCAGCTCGCCAAGCGCGCCGGCGCGACGGTGCTCGCCACGGCGTCGAGCGACGACCGGCTGGACCGCCTGGCGCCCTTCGGGCTCGACCACGGCATCAACTACTCCCGGCCCGACTGGGTTGACGCCGTGCGCTCGGCTACCTCGGGAAGAGGTGTCGACCTGGTAGTCGACTCGGTCGGCGGCAGAGTCCTTCGGGGAAGCGTCCAGTGCCTGGCCTATCGGGGCCGTTGCATCACTGTCGGCAACGCCGGACGCGATCCGCGCCCGCTCGACGTTTCGCTGCTGGCCATGGGAAACCAGTCCTTGACCGGTGTGTTCCTGGGAGCCGAGATCGTCAACGACCGGACCAGAGCCATGATCGGCCGGCACATCGACGACGTGGCCGCCGGACGCCTCCAGGTCGTCGTCGATCGCACCTACCCACTCGCCGACGCGGCGGCCGCCCACGCCTACCTGGAGAGCCGTCAGGCCGTCGGTCGGGTCGTGCTCCGGCCTAGCGGGTGACCGCGCTCTCGGCCGTGCCGGCGTAGAGCTCGCTCGCTCTCCAGCAGTACCAGGCGACCACCGTGCGATACGGCCGGAACGGCTCGCCCAACGGCTCCAGCTGGCGCGGCGTCGGCATGGGGATGCCCCACGCCAGGCCGTACCCCCGTCGCACACCGAGATCACCGGTGGGCCACACGTCGAGACGGCGCAGCTGGAACATGAGGAACATCTCGGCGCTCCAGCGGCCGATGCCGCGGACGCTCGACAACCGGGTGATGACCTCCTCGTCGCCCTCACGCGACAGGCCTCGGGGGTCCAACACCACGGTGCCGTCGAGGACCTTCGCGGAGAGGTCCCGGAGCGACGCCGCCTTGTTGCCGGAGAGCCCGGCGGCCCGCAGTGCCTCCGACGAGAGCGCGAGCATCCCCTCGGGCGTGACGTCGCCGCCGAGGGCGGCGACGAGCCGGCCGTGGATGGCGGCCGCCGCCGGCCCGGCGAGCTGTTGGTAGGCCACGGACCGCACCAGGGCGGCGAAGTGGGTGTCCAGCGGCTTTCGGAACCGAGGTGGTCCGACGTCGTCGAGGAAACGGGCGATCACCGGATCCCTGGTGGCCAGCTCGCGGGCGGCGGCGGCGGGTGTTGCCCGGCGCGCCGGGGTCGCCGCCTTGTCGGGCTGTGTGGTTGCGGGCTTGCGGGCCGCGCTCAGGTTGCTTCGTCCGCGGAGAGGCCGTGGTACGGGCTCCCCGCCCGCTGCCACTGCAGGTACAGGTCGAAGAAGTCCTGCCCGAAGGGGTCTTCCCCGACAAGGGGCATGGTGGCACGCCGGATCGTGAAGTCATTGGGGGCCAGCTCCCCGGCCTCCCGGAAGTGACGGCGCGCCGTCACCTCGTCGCCCTGTCGGCGGGCCTGGGCGGCGATGCGGAAGTGCAGGCGGGCCAGCACCTCGTCAGGGCTGAGGTCACCGACCGCCCGGCGGGCCTCGTCGGGCACGAGCGGCACCTCACCGTCGCGGACCCACCGCCTCACGGCCTCCATGTGCGGTGCGGCTTCCACGCCGGTGAAGTCCTTGAACATGTCCGTTCCGAAGGCGACGCCGTTCGGTCGCACGATCTGGTCGTCCTCGTCGATCCAGATGACGGTCGGCACGTTGCTGATGGCGTAGAGCTCCGTGAGCAGGTGGTCGGGATCGATGAGCACAGGGAACGTGATGTTCTCGACCCAGGGGCGCACGTCATCCGGCGAGTCGTCGATGGCGACCCCCACCACCGTGAAGTCATCGTGCGCGATCTCGTCCTGCAGCGCCTGCCACCCGGGCAGGTCGTAGCGGCAGCCTCACCACGAGGCGAAGGCGACCAACAGCTTCTTCCGGCCGCGCCACTCCTCCAGCCGGTGCGGGCGGCCATCGAGGTCGTCGAGGACGAATGTAGGTGCGCGCAGCGAGTCGAGCGCCTGGCGACGGCCCTCGGCGTCCATCGCCACGGCGGCGATCCCCCCCGCCGAGTCGATGACGGCCGGTCGCCCCAGGGCGGCGGCGACGGCCCCCAGGTCCACGGCGTCACCCACGAACAACGACGACCGATCACGCACCGGTACGCACATGTCGTCCCGGCACAGACCCTCGGGCTTGAGCTCCCAGCCGAGCGCGTCGACCAGTCGCTCGGGTGCGATCAGGAGCCCGCCATCGGCGGGCGTGGCCTCGACTCTCCGTGCATCGTCGCTGATAATGGTGGCGGACGGCATCGCGAGGCCTCCCTTGGTCGACGCTTACGGTTGGCCGCTTCACACGGCGTTGTCAAGCCGACACCGTGGATCCGTCGGAACGCCCCAGTCACGGGTGCGCCGGCCCTCGAGAGACTTGCGAGCATGCTCCGGGACGAGACCTGGCGGTCGGTGCACGAGGCGGTCACCGCGCACCGACCGGTCGACGGACCCGGAGCCCCTCGAGCACCTGCGTCGCGGTCGCCTGGAAGCGGGCGACGTCGCCGTAGGGCCGGGCGACGAGCATGGCGCCTTCGAGGGCGCTCACGATCGTCCGGGCCGCGTCGCTCCTCGACCCCGGGATGCGAAGGCTTCCCTCCCCCTGACCCTGTTCCAGCACACCCTCCAGCCAGGCCTCGTTGTCGTCGAAGAAGCGGATGACCGCCTGCTGGATGGGCTGGGGGAGCGTCTGGAACTCCGAGGCCAGCATGCCGCAGAGGCACATCCGCTGATGCCAGCCGATATTCTGACCTACTAGAAAGTAAGCGTAACAGCTACGGGCTGGGCCGGGCCTCAAGGCCAGAGGAGGGGGACATGAGCGACATCGCCGCTCGACATAGGCAGGCGCTGGGGGCCACACGCCCTGTGGTTGCGGGCATCGATTCACGCCAGTTGACCCAGCCGACCCCGTGCGCCGACTGGAACGTCGAGGAGCTGCTCAACCACGTTGTGGCTGGCAATTGGTGGGCGGCCGAGCTCGCCCGCGGCGCCACCATCGACGAGGTGGGATCGAGGCTGGATGGTGACCAGCTCGGTGACGATCCGCTCGACGCCTACGACCGGTCAGCCGAGGTGGCCGCGGCCGCCTTCGAGATGCCGGGTGCCCTCGACGCGCCCTGTGCCGTCTCCTACGGTCCGGTGCCGGGGTCCGTCTACGCAGGACACCGGTTCATCGACGTGCTGATCCACGGCTGGGATCTCGCCGTCGCCACGGGCCAGGATCGGACGCTCGACCCCGCCCTCGTCGACGCCTGCTGGGGAGTGGTCGAGCCCCAGGCCGAGCTGCTGCATGGCAGCGGGATGTTCGGTGGCGACGTCTCTCTTCCGGCCGGAGCCGATCCCCAGGCCCGCTTGCTCGCCGCGCTGGGCCGGCGACCCTGACCGTCCGCGGCTAGTAGCGGTAGTGGTCGGCCTTGAAAGGGCCCTCCGGCGGTACACCGAGATAGTCGGCCTGCTCGTCGGACAGCCTGGTCAGCTTCACTCCGAGGGCGTCCAGGTGAAGGGCAGCGACCTTCTCGTCCAGGGTCTTGGGAAGCATGTACACGCCGACGGGATAGTCGTGGGTCTTCGTGAACAGCTCGATCTGGGCCAGCACCTGGTTGGAGAACGAGCAGGACATGACGAAGCTCGGGTGCCCGGTGGCGCAGGCCAGGTTCACGAGCCGGCCCTCGGCAAGCAGGATGATGGCGTGCCCGTCGGGGAACGTCCACAGGTCGACCCCCGGCTTGATCTGCAGGCGCTCGATGCCGTGTACCCTCGCCAGCCCGGCAACGTCGATCTCGTCGTCGAAGTGACCGATGTTGCAGACGATGGCGTTGTGCTTCATGGCGGCCATGTCATCGGTGGTGATCACCCCGGTGTTGCCGGTCGCGGTCACGAAGATGTCAGCCTCTCCGACGACGTCCTCGACGCGGGCCACCTCGATGCCGTCCATGGCGGCCTGAAGGGCATTGATCGGGTCGACCTCGCTGACGACGACCCGGCCCCCCTGTCCCCGTATGGCCTGGGCGCAGCCCTTGCCCACCTCGCCGTAGCCGCAGATCATCACCGTCTTGCCCCCGATCATCACGTCGGTGGCCCGGACGATTCCATCGACGAGTGAATGCCGGCAGCCGTAGAGGTTGTCGAACTTCGACTTGGTGACCGAATCGTTGACGTTCATCGCCGGCCACAAGAGCTCGCCTCGGTCGAGCATCTGGTAGAGCCGGTGCACTCCAGTCGTCGTCTCCTCGCTGACGCCCCGGATCTGCTTGGCGAGTCGGGTCCAGTGCTGTGTGTCCTGGCTCTGCATCTTGCGCAAGAGCGAGAACACCACGCCGAGCTCGACGGAGCCTGCTTCTGACGGGTCGGGGACCGAGCCTGCCGCCTCGAAGGCAACACCCTTGTGGACGAGCAGGGTGGCGTCACCGCCGTCGTCGAGGATCATGTTGGGTCCGTCGCCGTCCGGCCAGGAGAGGGCCCGCTCGGTGCACCACCAGTACTCCTCCAGGGTCTCGCCCTTCCAGGCGTAGACAGGCACGCCCTTCGGATCCTCGGGCGTGCCGTCCGGGCCCAACGCGACGGCAGCGGCGGCGTGGTCCTGGGTCGAGAAGATGTTGCAGGAGGCCCAGCGGACCTCGGCACCCAGGGCGACGAGCGTCTCGATCAGCACCGCCGTCTGCACCGTCATGTGCAGCGATCCGGTGATACGGGCACCCCGCAGGGGCTGCGACTCCCCGAGCTCCCGGCGCAGCGCCCGGAGCCCCGGCATCTCGTGCTCGGCCAGGTGGATCTCGCGCCGGCCGAACGGGGCCAGCGACGTGTCGGCCACCCGAAAGTCGGAGCGGTCGGATGCGGCGGTAGTTTCCACGGAGGTCATGCGGCCCATTATGGTGCACCGGCCGGGTCGATCAGTCCGGCGAGGTCCGCCGCGTCTGGCTCGAGGCCGCTGGCTACGAGCTCTGGGCGCCCGCCGGGCGCTCGATGGGATCGACGGTGGCCGGCACCGCGCCACACCATTCCGTCGCTGAAGCCCGTGGCGCCGACGCCCGAGGCGAGGCTGCTCCGGCAAATTAGGATGCGCCGCCTGGCCATTGCTCGAACGTCGGGCCGCCGGTCGCCCCGGCGACGGCGATCTTCCTTGGTGCTCGCATGAGTGCCTCCGCGTGGCGTCTTCCGAGGGGCCGAGCCCGTCACACTGGCGAGGTCTGTTTCGTCATTGCTATGACACATAGCGACGAGGGAATGTGACCGATGGAAGACCGCGATTATCTGGTTGGGCGGTTCGAGGAGCACCGGTCCCACCTGCGTGCGGTGGCCTACCGGATGCTGGGCTCACTCAGTGAGGCGGACGACGCAGTCCAGGAAGCCTGGCTGCGGCTCAGCCGCTCGGATACCAGCGACGTCGAGAACCTGGGCGGATGGCTCACCACGGTCGTCGCCCGGGTTTGCCTGACCATGCTCCGGGCGCGTACGTCGCACGGCGAGGAGCCCCTGGATGACGTCCACATTCCCGACCCGATCGTGAGTCGCCAGGACGGGATCGACCCCGAGCACCAGGCGCTCCTGGCCGACTCGGTCGGCCTCGCGCTGCTCGTGGTGCTCGAGACGCTGTCGCCCGCCGAACGCCTCGCCTTCGTCCTCCACGACATGTTCGGCGTACCCTTCGACGAGATCGCTCCAATGGTCGAGCGCACCCCGGCCGCCGCCAGGCAGCTGGCCAGTCGGGCCCGGCGCAGGGTCCAAGGGGCGACCACGGCGCCCGACACCGACATCCCGCGCCAGCGAGAGGTCGTCGACGCCTTCTTCGCCGCCGCCCGGGACGGCGACTTCGATGCCCTCGTGGGGGTGCTCGACCCGGACGTGGTGCTGCGATCCGACGGCGGGAGAGCGCGACCGGCGGCCTCGGTGGTCGCTCACGGCGCCCAGACGGTGGGCAAGCGGGCGTTCGCCTTCGCCCGGCTGTCCCCATTCGTCCGACCGGCCCTGGTCAACGGGGTCGCAGGAGTCGTCGTGGCTCCGCACGGACGGCCGTTCTCGGTCATGGCATTCACCGTCAGGAACGGGAAGATCGTCGCCATCGATGCGCTCGCCGACCCCACCCGCCTGTGTCAGCTCGACCTGGCGGTGGTCGACGACAACTGAGGGTCCTCGGCATGAGGGCGGTAGGGTGCCCGACATGGCGACCCTCGACGACGTCGCTTGCGTTCGTCAGCGGCAAGGGGTTCGCCTGGATTCGGCCGTTCAGCAAAGCGGACATCAAGCGCTTCGGCACCACGATCCCACCAGAGGGACCGATCCTCGCAGTCCGCACCGAGGACCTGGCCGACAAGGAGGCCGCCCTCTCTGCCCATCCCAAGGCGTGCTTTACCATCCCGCACTTCGACCGGTACGCCGCGGTCCTCGTCCAACTCGAGACCGTGACCAAGAAGGCGCTACGGGACCTGGTTGTAGACGCCTGGTTGGCGTGCGCGCCGCCCGACCACGCCGACAACTATGTGCGACGGCGCCGGCTGCTGCCGCAGCAGAGAGCAAAGGGCTGACGCGAGCAGGCCTGACCGGCCGGCGACCGTATGAGAGGTGGGACCGGGCTCGGTTCACGTCTGACGGCGTGAGCCACGTCGCGGGCGTTCGAGAAGGTGTCCTAGGTCAGGGCACCTGAGCCAGGAACAAGCAGCGCCGCTGGATCGGCCCAGGCATAACGGAAGCCGCCGGGGGCTCCGTTGAGGCGTGTCGGGTCTCCTCCTGGTGCCGGGACCGACGCCCAGCCGGAGCGAATGCCTCCCCTGGCCTCGTAGAAGGCTTGGGCGGAATCGTTCTGCTCCAGGACCCAGAGGTAGAGACCGGAAGACGGGCGGCCCTCGATCACGGCTCGGGCCGCAGCATCCATGAGGCGGGTCCCGATCCCGCGTCGCTTCAGGTCGTGGGTCACGTGCAGGTTGTCCAGCAGGGCACCCCAGATCGGATCCTCATCGAGAACGATGTGAGCGAAACCGACAAGGCTCCTGGCATCCTCGGCAATGATCGTGAGACTCCTGGCGTCTGTGCGGCAGAGTCGCTCGGTCCAGAGGGCCGAGCGATCTGCGGTCACCTCAGCATCCAGATAGCGATCCGAATACGCGCCGCGGTAATGGCGCCGCCAACTGTCGGCATGCAACTCGGCCACGTTCGCCGCGTCAGAGGTGTCGGCCAGCCGATGGCGCTCCGTGGGCCTAGCAGTCACGACGGGCCCTACCCTTCCGACTCCAGTCCGCGCTCCGCTGGATTCCGGACGCCACGGAGTCACCTTCCTCCGTACCTGTCGATCGATGCTGAGACGGTATGACCTCGCTGGCACCACGACCACCCATTTTCTGCTCGTCGGCCATCGGCGCCCGTGAGCGCTGAGATCCATCCGCTACTTGGCGACCACTTCGAGGAAGGTGTGTACCGGATCATCGCTCCACAGCTGTACCTCGATGTACGTCTCGTCGGGCCAGGAGGTCCACGCTTCATGCTCCCTCGTCCAGGATGGCGAGGGAACGCCGTAGCGCTCGACGAGGCGAGGGAGCTCGCGCACGAGGAAGACCTGCCCGTGATATGGCCGGGACTCCTGGCGAGGGAGCTCGCGCACGAGGAAGACCTGCCCGTGATATGGCCGGGACTCCTGGGCGCGGCCGACCACCGCTCCGAAACCCATAGCTGTGAAGCTGTCCGGGTAGGTGATGCTGGTCTTCTCGGCGGGAAGTGCAGATAAGGGCAACTGGACGTGCTCCATCTGCGACGCGAGGTTCTCGTACCAAGGCGACTCTCCCAAGACGAAGTAATGGGGCGCCGCCCGCTCGGGCCTTCCGCCTCGAGCAATGAACAGTTCTCTGAGGCGAGCCTCGGTGTGACGACGAAGGAGCATGTACCGTCGGCCGAACGGGCGATGCTGCTGGCCAGCGCGACGGAGATCGTTGAGCTCCCGGAGCACGTGGTCGAGGTTTGCGTCGTCGAGATCTGAAAGGTTGAGGAAGGGCCTTCGACTGGCAAGGTAGTAGTGGGTGACGACCGGCTCCACGAGCGGATACTGCCGGCTGAGGAGCAGGCATGCACGTCAGCCTGGTGGAGGTGATCGGACTCGAACCGACGAATTCTGCGTTGGGAAGGTAATCAGGGGGCCACCGGCCACATGGGCGAATCCGTGAAGGCCCAGGTCAGAGGGCAATTTCATTGACCGCTAGTGACCGCCACTGACCGTCTCGTGCCGCTGTTAGTGGCACGTTAGTGGCACGACACTTCGAGACGCTTGCAGGGTCACTCAGCGGAGCTCGATCTTGGTCGTACACTTCTAACAGCCTCAGATCGAGGGGAAAGCTGGCGGAAAGGGGCGGACATGGATGAAGTCAAGTGGGTTCGCTTTATCGCGCTCTCCGGCCTGGCATTCGTGATTCTGATCATCGTTCAGGGCCCGGTACTCAATAGCAGCTCTCCGAGTCTCACTGACTCCGCGCAGAAGGTCTTCAACTACTACAACGGTCATCAAGGGAGCATCAAAGCGAGCGCCTTCTGCTACGGGCTCGCGATGTCGGCCATACTTGTATGGATCTCGGTGCTGTTCCGCGCCCTCCGACGTGCTGAAGGCGGCAACTCGGGTCTCGCCTTGGCCGCCCTCGCGGGTACCGGGCTTGCAGCGGCAATGTCGGTGACGGCCGCCGCGATCGAAGCGACTACCGCCCTGCGGATCAAGAATCTTCTCCCCAGCGCCGCCCAGGTCTTCTTCACCTTGTACCAGTTCGCCCAGGGCGGGATCCTGTTTGGTCTTGCGGTGCTCGTGGGCGCGACAGCGGTGGTGTGCCTACGCACCGGGCTGTTCCATCGCTGGTTTACCGTGGTAAGCCTCATCCTGGCGGTGGCGTCCATCGTGGGTGGGACGGGGATCGCCTTCGCCAGCAGTTCCCTACAGGGCATCGCGACGGCCATGCTCGCTGGACACCCTGTGGGTCCTCGTTGTCACCGTGTTTCTCTTGCGCAAACCCGAACTCGCGATTCCGTGAGCCCCCTGTTTCGGTCACAGACAACAGCGAAAACGTGGACACCCGAAAGCCTCGCTCCAAGCAGCGACTATGGCCCCCGAACCTGGTGGAGGTGGTCGGACTCGAACCGACGACTTCTACGTTGCGAACGCAGATTCGGCGGATTTCAGTGGACTTGGGCGGACGGAATCCGCAGGTGAGAGCGTTATCCACAACTGGCCGGACGGGGCGGATGACAGCGTCCGAGCGATGGACGCGCGATGGCTGAGCTCTGCGTTCCTGCGTAGAGGTCAGCCAGCTCGGCACGCGGCCCTGTCAGCACGTGGGCGCCGGACGAGCGTCAGCGCGACCGGGCGGCTTGGTATTCGGAGTCGGTGACCTGGTCTCCCCAGTGCGGCGCGCCTTCGGTTATCGACAAATGGGTCATCAGGTGCTCTGGAGCGGCGCCATGCCAGTGCTCCTCGCCATCAGCCGTGTAGACGACGTCGCCTGGTTGGATCTCCAGGGCTTGCCCGCCTCGAGATTGGACCAGGCCCCGGCCCTGGACGACGAAAAGGGTTTGCCCTCCTTCGTGGGAGTGCCAGGCAGTTCGTGCGCTCGGTGTGAAATGCACAGCGGCGATGTTGACCTTGGAGGGAGGTGCGCTTTGGACGACCGGGTCGATCCAGGCGTCTCCCGTGAACCATGCTGCCGGGCCTTTCCCGGTTGGCTGCTTGAGTCGCAATTCCATGCAGTGTCTCCTTGTCACGCTTGGGCGAGCTCGCCGTAGAAGTAGGAAGCGGTCACACCGCCGTCGATTAGGAAGTCGCTTCCGGTGATGAACCCGCCATCGCGACCCATGAGCAGCGCACCGACGGCACCGACTTCGTCAGGGGTTCCGGCGCGCCCTACCGGCGAAAGCTCGAGCATGCGCCGGTACCCCTCACCGCGCGGCCCTGTCAGCTCGTCCCTGGCGAGGGGGGTGATGATGATGCCGGGGCTGATGGTGTTCACTCGACCGCCGCGTTTGGCCCACCGAACGGCTTCGGCTATCACCCGAAGGGAGTTCCCGCGCTTGGCCAGTTGGTATGCGTGGAGGGTGTCGGAGACCTGGTCGGGCTGGAGCATGGGGAGCTTCAACAGGTCGTCGGCCGGGGTGCTGGCCAGCGCGGCATCCTCTTCCGCCGTGAGCGCGGGCAAGCGGTGTCCCGACTGTGAGGCGATGACTACCCCGGCCCCGCCGGAAGCGATCACGTTACCGAACTCCTCGAGTACCAAAGCCGACCCGTAGAGATCGACGGCAAGGATCGTCTCGATCGACGCCTGACTCGGCGAGACTCCGGCGGCATGGATGACCCCGGCGACGTCACCAAGTGCGGTGGCGGTCTCCACGAGCTTGTGCACCGACTCACGGGAGGAGACGTCGACGGTGGCCGTGCTGACTTCGAATCCAGCGTCGGCGAACACCTCGGCCGCCGCGTCGGCGTTCTCCTGGCGCAGGTCCGCCAACAGCACGTGCTTGCCCGAGCTGACCCGCCGGGCGATGGCCTGACCGATCTGACCGGCGCCGATCACGACGATGACTTCGCTCACTGGGAATTCCTTTCCGCCTTCGCCGGCATCAGCCGGACGGTGACTGGGTGGGCGCCCGGACCGGTGACGTGGCCGACGATGGTCGGACCGTAGCGGTCGTACTTGGCGTGATAGGCGGCGTCGATCGCCGGTTGAGCCTCTGGCGCCGCCTGGCCGAAACTGACATCCGCCTCGACGCCACCGGCGCGGATCCGACCCCTGCGACTGGCCAGCGCACGGCGGTACCACGGACGCTGTGGCCCACCGGCCGACCGGACGTACAGCTCGCCGTCGGTGCGGACGACCCACATCGTAGTGAACGAGCGCAGAGCTCCGTCGGCGCCGCGTGCTGCAAGGCGGAGCTCCTCGGCGTCGCCGATACTGACGAGTTGGTCTGCGGTCCAGGTCGATCCCTGGCCCTGGTCACCCGCCGTGGTCGCCGTCACGAGCTGACTCGGATCAGCGACTTGATGGCACGCCGATCGTCCATCGCCTCATAGGCGTCGGCGATGTGATGGAGGTCGGTCTCGAAGTCGAAGACCGGGCCCGGATTGATCGACCCGGAGAGCACATTGGCGAGGAGGTCGGGGATGTAGATCCTGGCCGGAGCTGGCCCGCCTTTCCAGCCGATGTTGTGGAAGAAGGTGTCGACGAATGGCAGTTCGCCGTGGGGGACACCCACGATCCCGACTGTCGAGCCTGGTCGTGCGATAGCGCCAGCGGTAGCGATCGATTGGCCCGTGCCGACGCACTCGAGTGCGGCGTCTGCACCGATGCCGCCGGTCAGGTCCAGTACCGCCTGAACGGCGGGATCGCCCCGCTCTTCGACGATATCGGTGGCACCGAACTCCAGGGCGAGCTTCTGGCGCTCAGGGTGACGGCTGAGAGGGAGGATCCGCTCAGCGCCGAGTCGCTTGGAGGCAAGAACCGCGCACAGGCCGACCGCCCCGTCGCCGACGACCGCCACGGTGTGGCCTGGCTTGACTCCGGCGCTCACCGCGGCATGGTGCCCGGTGGCCATGACATCCGACAGCGTCAGCAGTGACTTCAACGTCGCGTCGGAGTGACCCGAGCCGGGCACCGGGACCAGAGTGGTCCCTGCCAGTGGCACCCGGACGACCTCACCCTGGCCACCATCGATCTCGCCGTCGCCGAAGTTCCCGCCTCGCACGCAGCTTAGCGTGGAGCCATTGAGACAGTGAGGGCACGACATGTCGCTGAAGATGAACGGGGAGATCACGAAATCGCCTACCGCCACTCCGTGGACCTCGGCACCCACGTCTTCGACAACGCCGATGAATTCGTGGCCAATCGAACCCACGGCATGCTCAGACTCGCCCCGCCAATACCACAAGTCGGATCCGCACACACAGGCCAGCACCACTCGGACAATGGCGTCGGTCGGCTCGGCGATGACCGGATCCGGCCGATCGGCAACCTCGACCGATCCCGGACCCTTGAACACGGCTGCACGCATGAGGGCGACTCCTTGGTTCAAGCCTTCGTGTCTCTACCCAACTCAGCGAAGCATGCCCGGGGGCTGGTAGGGAGGCCGTGTTGATCGGGGTACTGGCAGGGACCCCTTCGCCCAACTCCCGGAACCGGTCCGCTCCTCTGGAGGGGACCGGCCGGGCGGAGTGCGCAATCGCCCATACTGAGCTCGAGAAGGGCTGGGCGGAGGCAAGCCAAGGGGGGTACCGGCAGGGTCTCCCTACCCCGCTTCCGGGCCCGTAGCGTTGGGGGCGTGGACACTAGGAACGACATCCGAGAGTTCCTGACCTCCCGACGGGAGAAGATCACTCCCGACCAGGCTGGCCTGCCGGCCTACGGCGCCAAGCGGCGGGTGTCCGGCTTGCGTCGCGAAGAGGTCGCCATGCTGGCGGGAATCAGCGTCGAGTACTACACGCGGCTGGAGCGGGGGAACGCCAACGGCGTCTCCGAAGACGTGTTGGAAGGCATCGCCCGGGCCCTGCAGCTCGACGAGGCTGAACGCGCTCACCTGTTCGACCTGGTCCGCTCGGCCAACCGAGCTCGACCCACCCGGGCACGGCCCAGCCAGGAGCGGGTCCGGCCGACGGTCTAGCGCATCCTCGACGCCATGGTCGGCGTCCCGGCATATGTCCGCAATGGCCGTCTCGACATTCTGGCCGCGAACGCCCTCGGCTACGCGCTGTACTCGCCAGTGTTCGCGGACGTCACCGGAACGGCGAATATGGCCCGGTTCATCTTCCTGAACCGCAATGCGGCCGACTTCTTCGAGGGCTGGGAGCAGATCGCCGGCGATGCGGTGGCCATCCTGCGTGCCGAAGCCGGCCGCGATCCCTACGACCGACGCCTCTCCGACATGATCGGGGAGCTGTCGACCCGAAGCGACGAGTTCCGAGTTCGCTGGGCGGCGCACAACGTGAAGTTCCATCGCACCGGCACAAAGACCCTGCACCATCCGGTGGCCGGTTACCTCAATCTCGCCTACGACGCCCTCGAACTGCCAGGCGACAGCGGCCAGCGCATCCTCGTCTACACCGCAGAGCCGGGATCCCCGTCGCAAGCAGGGCTCAACCTGCTCGCCAGTTGGTCTGCCACCCCGAGTCAACTGCCTGCCGACACTGCACGGGATCGGTAAGCCACCGAAAGGTGGCCCTATCGGCTTGGCGCGACGGTGGAGTGGAGGTGAGCGGACTCGAACCGCCGACTTCTACGTTGCGAACGTAGCGCTCTACCGACGCTAGCACGAGCTTGCTGACGTTGTACACAGCGCCCGCGCCGCACCAATCAACCCGATCAATCGCAGTCATGGACAGAGTTGGTACACGTGCGCTCTCTCTAGACAACCGAAAATGGGCCAGGGTAGCCTTGCGGCATTAGTGGAAAGGACATTCATGCCAGAACAACATCACGACCTACTAACGCCGGAAGAAGTCGCTTCGAAGTTGGCACTTTTCAACTCGGTTTGTTCGTCGGCTCATACAGGAACGCCGCCTTGGACACGTGAAGCTCGGAAAATACGTCCGAGTCCCCGCGCAGCCGTGGACGCCTTCATTGCTGCCGGATGGCGCGAGCCCGAGACCGGACAGCCAGAACGCCGGATGAAATGAGGAAGTCACGACTGGAGCCACGGCCATGACTTGCGCTGACCCAGACGACCCGCAGAAGACAACATTCCAGCATGACGGAGACGAGATGACAACCAAGAGTCGCGACCGACGTTCCTGGGGCAAGGCGTATCGCAGTGTCCCTACCTGCGCGAGCGGCGCACCTGGGCTCGCAGCTTCTTCCGATCCATCTTCCGTAGTTCGAACGGATGGGTAGCCGCAGCCGAAGGCCGTCACGGCCACTTCGTTAAGCCCGGAGGGAAGTACACGTCGAAGGACTGGGTGGAGCGGTGGTTCCGCTGGCCAGATCAGGCGGAGGAGCTAGTTCACTGGGCGATCTCTCAGTCGGTAGACAACGACATCTACGTGTGCCCTATGCTCCGATATCGGCAACGACGCGTGACCGGCTCCGGCAAGGGCGGAACGTGCGTATGGGCCGACTGCGACGTCAATCACGGCGCGTTGGCGACTCCGCCCTCCTCGCTGCTTCGACGCTCTTTCGTCATCGTCGAGTCCAGCGAGGACAACTATCACTTCTACCTTCTCCTCGATCGGCAATCCGCGCCCGGCGAGATAGAAAGCATGAATCGCCGACTCAAGGAATACCTGAACGCTGACGCTGTTTGGAGCGAGGCCCACGTTCTGCGTCCACCAGGGACCTTCAATCACAAGCCGCGAGCCGCAGGATCGGGAGCATCCTGGCTAGTTCGGCCACACGAGTTACTAGACGGGGCCGGCCGATCACGCCCGTGGAGTACAGCTGAACTAGGAGAGACTCTCCCTCCTGACAAACACTCGTCAAGAAGGCGCATCTCGCAGAAGGTTCCTCGTCGTAGGAATCGTCGGTCCTACGAGGAGATTCTCGACTCGCTCCCGGTGAAGGTTCGACAGCTGGCTTCGGGGCATAGCAGCACCGATCGTTCAGGCCAGTCCTGGCACCTCGTCAACTTGCTCATGAAACAAGGCCTGTACGACGACGAATGCTCTCAGGTTCTCGATAGACACCCGCCCACCCAGGAGAAAGCCGACGAGCATCCGGATCCTGAGTCCTACATCGACCTCACGATCGACAAGGCGCGCGCACTACACGATCACCCTGGTACCACGTGCACCGCTTCCGGCTGTGTGACGAGTTACCAACCGCCAGAGCACATCCGTGACGCATTGTTCAAGGTTGAGCAGAGAATGGAGAAGGGGGCATGGCGATACGGAGGTGGGCAATCAGACAAGGCTGTCCTCGGTGCGCATCTAGAGATTGCTCGGCAAGCAGGAGCCCTCGAATACGATGCCTCTGTCCGAGAGCTAGGTGACCGTGCGGGCGTGAGCAAGAATACCGTGGTCAAGTCTCAGCGAGAACTTATCCATGATGGCTGGATCGCACGCGTCGCTTGTGGAGATCGAGTGACGGATGCGCATCGCTACCAACTTCTAGTCAAGGTTGGGACACACAAGTCACAGGCGGGTACTACTCTTCTTACTAGTACTAGTAGGAATGTGAAGTGTGTCCCACTCTTGGGCGACAGCCCGCTGCATCCCGCTAGGGACTTTGCGCGACATGGAGGAGGGATAAACAAGTCTGGGCGCCACATCCTGTGTTACCTCAGCGCCCAACCGCTATTCCTTCATGAACTCGTGGAGGCCGTCGACCTGACTGAAAGTTACGTCCGGCGACTCTTGTGCAACCTTAGGACCCCATGGGCTGGTGGAGCAGGATGATGAGGGTCAATGGCATTACGTGGACCGCGACCTGGACGAGGTCGCTGAGGAAGTAGGTACGGCTGGAAGAGGACTCATGCAATCACGACGCCATGCGTTGGAGAGGGCCGGGTGGAAGGAAGAGGTTGATCGTCGACGTGCACGAAGGCGATCAAGTCTCAGTAGGCGACAGGGCTCTCGAAAGCAGACTCGTCGTAGACGACCAAATTGATCGGAACACAGGTGAGATTCTGCAACCACACACAAAGCCAGTGAGACCTCCTCGCTCGAGGTGACGGTGCAATCACTCGTACGTGCCCCTCGCAGAGCAGCATGATCCCCCTGTGATCCGCTGTGTCCCAATCTTGTCGGGGATACCATCCTGCTGTGACGGTACATACATGGGTTAAGCCCTAGCCAACCTTGCTGAGAGCAGTTCCAGTGCGCTATAGCCCTAACGTCGGCAAAGATCTGAACCGCCCCGGGTTTCGTGACTGCTCGAACTATTGGGTGACCGCCTCTTTCACGGCCTGCTTCTGACGGTAGTAGGTGGCTTCGGATTCTGCTGGGGTGGTGTAGGTGTTGTCGTCGGTGATCTCGCCGTGGAGGCGGCGGTGGTTGAACCAGTCGATGTAGCCCAGGGTGGCGAACTCGACGTCGTCGAGACCGGTCCAGGGTCCTTGGGGATAGATCAGCTCCCACTTGTAGAGGCTGTTGAAAGCTTCGGCCATGGCATTGTCGTACGAATCGCCGCGCGACCCGACCGAGGCGACGATGTCGTTCTCAGCTAGGCGCTCGGAGTAGCGAATGCTCAGATATTGCCCCCCGCGGTCGGAATGGTGGACGAGACCGTCGAGGAGCTGGCTGGCTCGGGTGCGGTTCCAGACGGCCATCTCCAGGGCGTCGATGGCCAGATCGGAGCGCAGGCTGTTGGAGATCTGCCAGCCCACCACCATGCGGGAGAACACGTCGATGATGAACGCGGCGTACACCCACCCACCATGGGCCTTCACATAGGTCAGATCGGCGACCCACAGCCGGTTCGGTGCCGGCGCCCGGAAGTCCCGCTCGACCAGATCATCGGGGCGGTGCTGGCGGTCATCGTGGCGGGTGGTGACCTTGAAAGCCTTGCCCCGCCTGGCTCCCGACAGTCCCAGGTCGCGCATCAGGCGCTCCACGCTGCAGCGGGCCACCCTGATGCCCTCCCGGTTGAGCTGGGCCCACACCTTGTCCGCCCCGTATACCTCGAGGTTCTCGGCGTGCACCCGGGCTATCTCCTTCTTGAGGTACTCGTCGCGAACCGCTCGCGAGGAGGGCGGCCGCTTCTTGAACATGTAGTAGGTGTTCGGGGCGATCTTGCAGCCGTGCTCGGTGAGCACCCTGCAGACCGGCTCGACCCCGTAACTCTCCTTCTGGGAGTCGATGAAAGCGACTATCGCAGCTGTTGGCGGTCGAGCTCCGCCCCGAAGAAATGGGCCGCTGCCTTCAGGATGTCGTTCGCTCGGCGCAGCTCCTTCACCTCACGCTCGAGCTCTTTCATCCGGGCCCGCTCATCCGTTGTCAGACCGGGACGCGAACCGGCGTCGGTCTCGACTTTGCGGACCCACTGACGGAGGCTCTCGTGGTTGACCTTGAGCTTCGCCGAGATCGACTGGATCGCCTTCCATTGCGAGGGGTACTCGTCCTGGTGCTCAAAGACCATCCGGACCGCCCGCTCCCGGAACTCCGCCGGATACGGCGGACGCGGCGCCCGCTTGCTCTCAGTGCTCTCTGACACTGCTCCATCCTCTCAAAGGAAAGAGCAGTCACCGATCCCGGGGCGGTTCAACAGTCGGTCTGCGGACTCGGATGTACCCACTGATGGCACTGACAACTATGGGCATGGAATGGCTGCTCGACCAGTTGTGCACCCAAGCGCCCGTTAGCTGGTGCGTACGTGGCGCCGATCTATGTCCTCCGCCGATGCATCGACGAGGCTGCACGCGCACACAACGCAAGTCCGGCTACCGGGGAACTCTTACGCGTCGCGTTGAGAGCACGGCCGATGAGGCGCGTCACGGTGGTTGACTGCGGCGCAGTTCCGTGTCGGAGTGAGATCAGCTTCCCCAACTCTCCTACCGCCCAGCTACATCGGGGGACGCGTTTACACCACTGGTGGAGCACCAACGAGAAGAGTGATCTGCGCAAGCAGCTCTCTGCGATCGCGATGGCGATCAGGTGCCGGGCAACTTCACGATAGGTTGGGGCCCTCAGAATCGTTTGTCAGGCTTCGTGGACCCCTGGAGGCGCCCGTAGGATCCGTAACTGCCCAGCCGGCCTTAGGATGGATTCTCGGGGGCCTCTCCAAGGACGTGGCGATCCACTGGGCCCCGGCGAGAAACATCTAAGCTGTGACGTACGCGTATATCAACGCAGTTAGTCACACACGATTAGTTGCGCCTGGTTTGCGGTGCGTGTCTGGCGCGGTCATGTACGGGCCTAGTCGATTGTGTGGGTTGTCGTACGCGGCATCCGCCTGCCGTGCACATTGTCACGTTCGTTCGAACAACTTCTGAGACGCCATGTGCAGCTCGATACCGACGGCGGGGGCGCGTCAATCGGCAACGCTCTCGTTTATCCAGCTAACTAAGTAGTAGATGCTTCGACACCACCGATGGGAGACCAGCCAGACGGAGAACCGCTGTGACGAGGGGTGCTTAGGGGGGACATCCAGTCTCCTTTGCTCACTGGCCCGGCCCCCAAGACCTCTGTTGGCCATTCATGGGTAGCAAGGGCCCGTAGTGGGTCATCGGCGGTTGCGGGGCTGAGAACGTCACAGGAGATCTCTCCAGGGCGGGGAAGCGCCCTAGGACTGCACGTGGGAACCACGCTTATCACCTATCCCGTGTGGATGCGCACCAACGGCGATTCCCTGCGCCTCGAGCAATGCATCGTCCCGCGGGACGACAGGTGCCTTAAACTAGCCAGGCGGGCGGATGAGAGGATCGATGTCTGGTGCTCGACTGCCAACAGTGCATTCGGCGGCTGACGGAAGTCGATCAGTTCAGCCTGGTAGTTACCTACAACAGCTACGTGGACGCAGCGCCAGATTGGCAACGCCATTGCTACGAGTAACTCGTGCGGCACGTTGCGTGAGCGTGTCCCCGAAGTTGTTGAAGTGAGGCGGTGGTCCCCCGCCTGAGACCTGCCAGCTGGTAGGGATCGGGCGTCCACCACGACAACCCAATTGGAAGGGGACCACCGTGAAGAAGAAGGTAGCTGTTGTGAACGTCGCGCAGGCGGAGGAGGCCGCCCGCCTCGCTGACCTGCCCCTCGAGGCGACCGTAGCCCTCGGCGACGTGGCCGGGGCGATCAAGGACGGCCTGTTGGCCTTCGCCTCGGCGACCGGCCTGGTCGTCATGTCCCAGATGATGCAGGCCGAGCTGACCGAGCGCATCGGCGAGAAGCACGCCAGGATCCCGGGCTCCGAGCGCGTCGGGCACTGGCACGGCACGACGAAGGGTTCGGTCGTGCTCGGTGGTCGTAGCGTGACGACCGAGCGCCCCCGTGGTCGCACGACCGAGGGCACCGAGGTCGAGCTCGACACCTGGAGGGCGTTCAGCTCGAAGGACCTGCTCAGCTCGCTCGTCGTCGAGCGCATGCTGGCCGGAGTGGCCGCGAGGCGCCACGTCGACGTCGCTGAACCGGTGGGGACCGACCTCGACGAGCGCTCGTCTTCGCTGTCCAAGTCGGCCATCTCGAGGCGTTTCGTCGCTGCCACCAAGACGGCGCTGGCCGAGCTGATGGCACGCGGCCTCAAGGACCTCGACGTAGCGGTTCTCATGATCGACGGCCTCGAGGTCGCCGGCCAGTGCTGCGTGGTGGCGCTGGTCATCACGACCGACGGCACCAAGGTGCCGGTCGGGCTGTGGCTGGGCAACACTGAGAACAAGACGGTGGTGACGAACCTGCTGGCCGACCTCACCTCACGCGGGCTGTCGGCCGAGGGCGGCGTGCTGTGCGTCATCGACGGGGCCAAGGCACTCGCCGCCGGGATCAAGAAGGTGTTCGGCGACCACGCCCGAGTGCAGAGATGTACCTTGCACAAGCGGCGGAATCTGGGTGACCACCTCCCCAAGGAGCTGGCCGAGACGGTTGATCGCCGGCTCGCCGTCGTCTTTGCCGATCCCGATCCGAACCGGGCGCTCGGTACCGCCAAGCGCCTGGCGGCAGAGCTCGACGCTGACCACCCCGACGCCGCCGCCTCGCTACGTGAGGGCCTCGAGGACATGTTCACCGTCCGACGGCTCGGCGTCAGCGGCGCACTGGCGAGGACCCTCACCACCACTAACTGCATCGAGTCGATGATCTCGATCGCCCGACGCACGACGAGCCGCGTCACACGCTGGAAAGACGGGTCGATGAAGAAGCGCTGGGTCGCTGCCGGCATGCTCGAGGCAGAGCGCTCGTTCCGCCGGGTGCGGGGGTTCAAGGACATGGCAACGCTCGTCGAGGCGCTCCGCCGCGAGGTCACCCTGGCCGTTGAGACACCCGCCAAGTACGATCAGGCAGCAGCCTGAATCAGCTGTGGCCACCGCTGAACTTCAACAGCGAACGGGACATCCTCCGTTGCGTGCCGCTGGCTCTTGTCTCTCACCTGCATGTTCCCTTGTGGTAGTTGCTATCACGGCCACAACCCCGACCCGATTCCCGCTGATACCTAGATTGCGATCCGTCGGACCTCGACAGTGACCTGATGTATTGCAACCGAATCCGCTATCGACTCTCCGAATGTTTCCGCCCTGCAATCAGAGTCCGGCTCGCCCTCCTGAACGCGTGACATCGCCGCAGACTTCTGCCCATGGACGAGGCTTTGTTGTACCAGCCGTAGGTACGTACTCCCGCTCGACCCTAGGCATGTGCGGTTCATCGGGCGCCGATGGGTCCGGACCTTGACCAAGCCACGTTTCTGGAGGGATACCCCGCAGGGCTTCTGCAAGTGCCAACAGATCTGCCCGGCTTGATCGGGGACCGAACATACCGACTTGCCACGCAGCGTCGACGATCAGATCAATTTGCCAGTGCGTGTAGAACCGGCGATCTCCTCTAGGGTCTGTCGAACGACGGCGGAAGCCCTTCGGCAGTATGCCCATCTGCTCCCAGCGTCGGACCGTTCCTGACGAACGCTCGAGGGCAGCCGCGAGGTCTCCGATCGAGAAGAACTCCATCGGTTGGCCCTCGAGATACAGGATGCGTCCCACGTCATCGAGTATGGCTACGACGGAACCCCCGAAGTGCGCGACCTGAGGTTGGTGTCCCCCTCGCTGATTCAACGCTCGAGGCCGATCCCTGGACAGGGAGTCGGAAGGCGAGATGTCGGCCGATCCGCGTCGCACTGCCGCTGCGAGCAGAAAATTCGGTCGGCGCCCACTGACGTAGCAGGTAGCATCGCCACCGTCTCATCCAGAGCGGCCCGAGGGACCTGGCCCAGCGACGGCCCGGCAACCGACCTGCAGGAACGGTGCCAACGCCAGTGACGATGAGGAGGCAGCATGGCAGCCCGTAAGCTCGCTGACTTCGGCCTCGCCGAAGACACCGAGATCTGCACAACGTGTTTCGCATTGCGGGGTGCGCGGGTGGTCTCCGTGGCGTACCCGCCCGGTGCCCGCCAGCTCTGCGACTGCGAGACGCAGAGGTCAATCCCGCGGAGAGGAGGTGCCTCGCTATGGTCGGGACCTCCATATCGTCGCCGAGCTATGTCGTTGCTGCGGCCTCGAGCTGCTCTCCTCCGGGTCACGATGGTCCAAGTGGTTCTGTGGAGAGTGTTTCGAGAGGGTCCGGCGTCTCAACGACTCGTTCGGAGCCTGCAGTTCCCATCGGATGGCACTCGCTCATGAACGGCACCTTTCTACGTCTCGATCGAGCCGGTAGTCAGAGTGCACGGATCGTGTTCTTCGACCAGCTCACCGCCTTCTTCGGCAACATTGACAGGCTCAAGAGCTGGGCCAGGAACGTGACCGCCGCCAACATCGCAACTGTCGGGCTCGACAGGGCGGAGCCGATTCTTCTTCGCACGTATCTAAGGAGGGTTCGGGGTTCCGACACACTTAGCAAGGTGGCAGCCTTCCATGACCTTGGCGGTGCGGCCGTGTGGCGCTGTACGTCGTGAGGCCCGCTTCTTCATCAGTTCGTTGATGGCCACGCTCGTTCTGATCGACGAGGGTGAACCACCTCGGTGAGGCCCCGCGTGGGGTCCGACGGGAACAACTGGGGATGGGATGGGCAAGCCGATGGCTAGAGACCTCGCTGCTCAGCTAAGAAGGGAGAAGAAGGCATGGCTGACCCCACGAGATCGGCGGCGGCCAGGAAGGGCTGGGAAACGAGGATCGCACGCATCTCCCAGCATCCCAACGTGAAGAAGCGCGGGCGATGGATGCGACTGACCAACAACGGCAGAAGTTCTCCCGAGCAGATGTCGCCCGAGGATCGAGCCATCTACGAGGCGTACTACTGGCCCGGATATCGCAAGCACCTTGATCCCCTGAATCGGATCTCCGACAAGGTGACGATGCTGGACCAACCTGGGGGTGATCTCAACAGGGGCCGGGATCGGCCCCAGGCTCGACGGTTCCCGATAGCGTTCGGGTCAGCCTTGGCGACCCACCATTCCGGCCTGCGGTGCAAGCTGTCGTTCCTGCATAGGAGGGCAACAACGTGACAGGACCGATCCGTGAAGAGCAGCGCCAAATCCTTCGGTATGTCGACCACTACGGTGACCTGATCCTGTACCAGAGCGACGCCGCGGCGCGCGGTAAGGAACTCCTTCGGGTCGCCGAATCCGTACACACCTGGGGCGACCTGCGTAGGGTCATCTCGGAGGAGCCGCCGGAGGTCAGGGCAGCCCTGGTGGAACGCCTGTGGACCCAATGGCACGACGAGGACCGCTCAGAGCTCTTCGGCGTGGACCCTGACGATGCGGAGAACCTTGGGATTCGCGGGCCTGATGACCTCCTCGCAAGGTTCCCCGACGATGACCCGTGCACGGTCGACCCAGCCGACGGTAACGGGGAACCGGCTTTGGCCGACCCGTTCGAGCCTAAGGAGATGGGGGTACCCGCCCAGGTGCATGACCTGTATGCCGAGCACTCCACGATGGTCTCCCACTGGTACCTGCCCACGACCGACGACCTGGCCGAGATTCGACGGCGCCTGGTAGCGATCGGATGGGACCTCGAAGAGGGCAGCCTCGACGACCTCCCCCACTACTCGTAGGTCCCCACCCGTCCATGCTACTGTGCCAGGATCGGGCGTTCGGCGGCCGAAGTGTTCCAGCAGGGTGGACCCCACAGTGGCTCTTCGTGTTGGACTGGGGAGTGGGAGGTAGCCGGCGAGGCGATTACGATGGTATTGCGCGACCATGACGCCATCAGAGTAGGGGGGGCAAGGTGCGACGAAGCCAGCTCGCCGGACGAGGTTCAGCAATACGCCACCGGACAGCTGGAGCGTGAAGCTCTGCCCACCAGGCGACACAGTCATAGTGACGTTACCGGTATCGGCCCCGGTCGCGTCTCAGATCCGGTGTAAACGGCTCCGGGTGAAGGCTCCGTGTGCATCCTAGGCAGCCGAGCTGACGTCGTGCTCGGCGGTCTCGTTGGCATCATCGCCGGCGAAGAGCTGACGACGTAGGTCCTGCATGCGCCGGAGCGCACGGGGCGTCATTGTCACCCCGCGCGATCCTCTGCTCTGGCGGTCCAGCACCGCCCAGACGAGAGCGACGCAGCTGCGCTCACCGGGCAGGCGGCCGATCACCTTGGTTCTCCTTCTCGACTCGCCGAAGGTCCGCTCGATCACAGGAGGACCCGCCAGCCGTCCCACTTCGGCTCCCAGGCCCACCGATCCTCCGTGCTCGGTAAGGGGCTCGTAGTAGCAAGCATGGGTGCCAGCGTCCGCGGTAGTTGAGTGACGGGGCCGGTTGGCATCCCGACCAGGATGGCCCCGGCGGCTATCGAGGGCCAGCGGGCCGACGCCAGGCGGGACTTCTGGCCCTGTTGGGCAGTGCTGGAACTCACGAGCATGGTCTGGTGGCAGTCGACCGGAACGGCCTGGAGATTCTGTCGCGGCCAGAGTGCCTGGACTTGCTAGATCAGGCGAGGATGGGCCGCCTCGGACTCTCTGTTCGAGCCGTGCCGGTGGTACTTCCGGTCACCTTTAGGATGCTGGAAGGCGGCGTGGCGTTCTGGTCGAGCAGGTCGACGAGCATGGACGCAGCGCTACAAGACCGCGTCGTGGGCTTCGAGACTGACCACTTGGACCACTTCTCGGGTGCGGGCTGGAGCGTGGCCGTAACCGGTCATGCCGGGGAGGTCACTGATGAAGATGTCCTGGCTGCGGTTGCGGTGCTCGGGCTCGAACCTTGGGGGAACCCCGACAGTCAACGACTCATCCAGATCCAGTGCGAGCTCGTTTCCGGCCGTCGTCGACCACGGCGGCGTCTAGCCCGATGCACGAAGGACTGCTTGGCGGGCGGGGGCTGGCGTTGTGAGGGTTAGGAGGGACCTCGCAACGTCAGCCTTGCGGCAGGGTGCGAGAGGGTGCTCTGGTACCTAGGTCCATCGCTATAACTAGTGCAGTCGTGCGGGCGCGCCTCGTTTCTACGTGTCAGATCTGTCCGTCGACGGCTCAGAACGCCTCAGGAGTACACGCTCGGTACGAACGTCTGGTCGGATAAGGGCGGGCGGACATAGCCGGACTCGCGGGTCCGGGGCGGCAGCTCGACCGGGGTGAACTCGATATTGCCGTAGGGGACAAGGCTCAGAAGGTGGTGAATACAGTTGAGCCGCGCGGCGCCGCTTGTCATTGGAGTCGACGACGTACCACGGCGCCTGCTTAATGTCGGTGAAGGCGAACATCTCGTCCTTGGCCTTTGAGTACTCCATCCACCGGGCTCGGGACTCCAGATCCATCTGCGACAGCTTCCACCGGCTTGGTCGGGTCCTGCAGGCGATCCTGAAAACGGCGCTCCTGCTCCTCGTCGCTCACCGAGAACCAGTACTTGATGAGCTGGAGGCCCGAACGCACGAGCATCCGCTCGAACTCCGGACACGAGCGGAGGAACTCTTGGCGCTCGTCCTCGGTGCAGAATCCCATCACCCACTCCACACCCGCCCGGTTGTACCAGGAGCGGTCGAAGAGGACCATCTCCCCAGCCACCGGGAGATGGGCGACATAGCGCTGGAAGTACCACTGCGAGCGTCTCGCGGCGGTTGGGGCACGCAGGGCCGCCATCCGGCACACGCGAGGGTTCAGTCGCTGGGTGATCCGCCTGATGATCCCGCCTTTGCCGGCCGCGTCCCGACCCTCGAACACCACCGCGTTCGCGCCCCCTCCTGCTGGATCCAGTGCTGCATCTTCGCCAGCTCCACCTCGAGGCTCGCCAGCTCTTTGCGGTATTCCTTTTCGTTCATCTCGGGGTCGTTCACCCCCCTTCTCAGCCAAGGCCCTGCGGCCTCGGCGCGCCTTCCGGTCGCTCACCGGCGCTCGATACCGACGATAGGGTACCGCTGGTCACGGCGGGCCACTCTCGTGAGCCTGATCTGGCATTCCCTCGTGCGCCCTTCGCCCGTTGACTGGTGGCATGGGTGCGCTGCTGAGACATGGTCCTTGTGACAGGGGCCGGATGGCGCTTATGTCCTCGCCCGCTCCTCGTGGAGGGCGCCGGATACCAGGCTCAGCAGCTCGACGCCGTCGGCCCCCAGGGCATCGATGAGCGCCAAGACGACCTCCTCGTCCTCTTCGGCCTCACGGTCCAAGGCATCGACCGCCCCGTGCGAGCTGGCTCGCTGCTCTCTCGACCTTGGTCAGGGACTGTCGTTTCGCTCGAGCACTCCGAGCGGAGTGACCGGAACCGGTCACCCAGTCATTCACAGTGCCCTGCGGAATACCAGAGCAGCCGGCCGATCTCCCGCTGACCATGACCCTCCGCCAGCAAGCGGGCGACTGCTGCCTGTTTCTCCGCACGGGTCAACGGCGCTGCTGACTCCGTGGCGGTCCGCAAGGCATCGAGGTAGATAGCTCTCCTGTTCTATCTGGGCGCCGACCACGAACTCGGGCATGCCGAGCAAGGCGGTCGCTCCCTCGCTACGGTGGATCACCGTCAAGGGCCTCCTCTTCTGCAGTTCGGACAAACCGCAGAATCGCGAGGCCCTTGGCCGCGCTGGTGGACCCTATGACCCAGGCCCGTTCCTCACTGGCGCCCACGCTTCATCGCGGAGAGCCGCTAAAACCCTCCTGTTCATCGGCTCAACTCGGGTTCAACTCAGCGGTTCGCTCGCTGACGAAAACGCAAGCGCTCACTCGTCGTCGCGGTTAACACACTCGGGACGGTGCTGGCGGTTGCCAGCAGGTGCTAACACGACGCCACGGCACCCGATAGGTCTCTGGTTTTGGGTTCTAGGTGCGCTTCGTTCCTGGCCAGGGCCGTGTCTCGCTTGTGTCGTTAGCAACGTCCGCGCCGTAAGCGGCGGCAAGCCGCTTGCTGAGTGAAATGAGGGCAAGAGAAATCGCTGCCATTTTCGTATTCCCGTCAACCGGGCGCGGGTGCGGTAGTTGTCCCCCGGCTCGATCGACTCGGTCGCGACGCCGCCGACACCCTCGCCCTCCTGAAGCGATTCCGGTCCGGCAAAGTTGGTCTCGTGTCCGTTGCTGATCGTCTCGACCTTGGAACACCACATGGTCGGGCCATGGCTGGGGTGACAGCCATCTTCAGCGAGCTGGAGAGGGCACTGGTGGGCCAGAGAACGGCCGATGCTCTGGCCGAACTCCGGAGCCAAGGTCGCCCATGGAATCATCCACCGTTCGGCTGGCGTGTCCGGGATGGCCAGCTGCAGCCCCAGGCCGACGAGCAGAAGACGCTGGATCGAATTCGTGACCTCCGAGCAGCCCAGCTCGGATACGCCAAGATCGCCGCGGTCCTCAACGATGAGGGCCGACCCGCCAAGCGTGGAGGTTGCTGGCAGGCTATGAGCGTGCGGTCAGTGCTACTCACCTCAGCCCGGTTGGAAGCCGCGCCCAGCAACTCAAACGGGCAATCGAGGCGATCGAAGACCCCCCACCCTTAACGAGGCCCAATTCGTGCGGCGGCGCCTCCGCTGATACCTAGATTGCGATCCGTCGGACCTCGACAGTGACCCGACTGGTTGTAGAGCGACTTATCTGGCCCTTCGGAAATCAGTGGAATTGGACTGTCCGCGTGCTGGCCGTCTGCTCGCCTACGCTCGCGATCGTGGCCTGCCCCTGACCGGCACATGAGGGATACCCGCCGATGGTTGAGTGAGCCCTCGATCAGTGGACGTTGCTGTGCTTTGGTGTCAGACTCTGGCACTAATCGATGAGGGCTGATCTGGCCGCCTGTTCTTTGGCGACTTGGGGGATGTACGGCATGGAGACTGGGGAGCTTTCGGCCTTCACGGCCTTGGGCGACATCACTCTTGAAGGTGGTGTCCCGTGAGCGGATCGATTCCTCGTAACTGGAAGGTCACGCCGGAGTGGATGACCATGGCGCTTGCAGGTCAGCACGCCGATGCTCGGGTCGCACGGGTCACCCTTGTGGACCGATCCGATGGCACCAGCAGCCGTGTCCGATTCGAGATGGAGTACGCCCAGGGGACGGGGCCACGCACCGTCTTTGCCAAGTCAAAAGGCAACTGGTTGCGGCGTGGACTCCATGCCATGACATCCAACGCCTTCATCGAGGGACGGCTCTACGAGTCCGGGGTCGATCTCCCGCTGGAGCATCCGCTGTTCTATTACGGCGCTGTCGATACGTGGCATCTCAACGATCTGATCGTCATGGAGGATGTGTGCCAGCGTGGTGCCGTCCTGAACGATGCGACTACCCCGTTGAGCGCAGAGGCGGTGGCCCAAGGCTTGCGGGGTTTGGCCAAGATGCACGGTCGCTACTGGGAGTACTCGTCCACCACCCAGCCCGGGTTGGACTGGGTAAATCCCTGGCGAGCCACCCGTCTGTTCCAGATTATGCTGCAGTTTGGCTGCAAGCGGGGTACGCCTCGTCTGAAGGACTACCTGCCCATTGAGATTGTCAATCAGGGTCCGGGCATGATGGTCGAGAGTTGGACGAAGTACCTCGGCACAGTCAATCAGGGGCCAGCCACACTCCTCCACGGAGATGCCCATGTGGGCAACACCTACCTCCTGCCCGACGGCGATCTCGGGTTCTACGACTGGGGAGTGGTTCGCAAGGGGAACTGGTCGTTCGATGTCGGCTACTTCATCGTCAGTTCGCTGACCGAGAGCGACCGACGTGAGCACGCCAAAGAACTCCTCAGCGGGTATCTCGCCGCCCTTGACCTGCCGGACGCTCAGCGTCCTGACTTCGATGAGGCGTGGCTGCGGTTCCGGGCGTCCCTGCCTATGGACTGGCCATCTGGGTCACCACCGGGGCGGAAGACGGCTATCAGGCTCCGGCGATCTGCCAGGCGTTGTCGCAGCGGTTTTCATCAGCGTTTACCGAACTCGACACTCCTTCGGCGATCACCGAGCTTTCAGCAGCCTGAACCTTGGGGTGCCCCAGAACGCCGGGAGTGTGGCGCCTCAGGGCGGCTCGAGCCCAGAGACGCTTGCTGTCGCTGCGACTGTCGCCGCACCCCACCGATTTCCGACGTGCCACTTATCTTCACCGGCTGTTCGGGCGCTGATGTGTAAACGAAAATCAGAGTCCCGCTCGCGCTCCTGAACGCGTCGCATCGGCGCAGATGTCTGCCCAAGAACGAGGCTTAGCAGTACCACACGTAGGTCCGCAGTCACGCTCGACCCCTGGCGTCCCAGGTTGGTCAGGCGCCAGTGGATCCGGATCTTGACCGAACCATGTCTCTCGCGGGATGCCCTGTAGGGCTTCTGCGAGGGCCAACAGACCTCCCTGGCTTGATCGCCGACCGCGCACACCGGCGTTCCACGCAGCGTTGGCGACCAAATTGATTTGCCTGCGGTGTAGAACCTTCGTTCCCCCCTCCGGTCTGCCGAGGGACGCCGGAAGCCCTTCCGCAGGACCCCCATCTGCTCCCAGCGCCGGACGGTGGTAGGCGAGCGCTCTAGGGCGGCGGCGAAGTCACTGATCGGGAAGAGCTCGGTGGGTTGGCCGTCGGGATACATGATCTTTGCCATGCCGTCAATTATGGCGATCACGAGGCAAGTGAGATGCGCGACCAGGATGTGTCGGGCCTGACCGTCCGTGTGACTTAACGCTTAGTCTTACTCCGCGGGTTTGGCGCTCGAGGCCGAGCAGGCCGGGTGCCGGAAGCCGAGCGTCGGCCCATTCGTGTCGAAGTGCGCTGCTTACGGGAATTCGGTCGGCGCCCACTCAGGTTGCCGGTAGTATGACCACCGTCTCATCCAGAGTGGCCCGAGGGACCTGGCCCCGCGACGGCCCGGAAACCGACCCACTAGGGCACGGTGCCAATGCCAGAAGCGATGAGGAGGAATCATGAGTAGCGAGCCTGGCCAACAGAGTCGCGCCAGCCTCGACGCCTGGCTTGATTCGGTCGACGCCATTCTCGCGGAGTCGACTTCACCGAGTTCGCCCACGTCGGACGATGTCGACCAGGTCGAGCCCCTAGGCAAGCTGTGGATGAAGATCCCGAAGGAACGGACCTAGCGCTGCATGTCCGTGTCGGGTGGATTCTTGGTACGGAGTTCGTGGCCCTCGCCGACTTCATTCCCAGCGCCGGTCAGTACGAGCAGCAGATACTGGTCGAGCGGCGCCAGTTCAGGCCACTGTAGCCGAGCTGCGCAGCCTGTACTTCTACCTTGGCCGTCGGCGTCAGCCCCTACGTTTCAGTAGGCTCTCTCGCTCCACCGACACCGAGCCAGCCCGAGGATTCAGCCACAGAGGAGGTAGCCCGAGCTGCACACGGTGGATAAGCCGGAACCCGTGCTCTTCGAGTTTGCGCCATAGGCCGCTTACGTGGTGCTCGACGACGCTGCGGCTGTCACCCTTGCACCCCCATAATTCGGTGAGCGGTTGGTCGGGTGAGCATCCCATCAGGCCGTCGGACGAGCCCACACAACAGCTCGCACTCCACGCAGGTCGGCTCCTGCCGGCCTCGGCTGGCTGTCGCCATCCAGTCTCATTGGCATGTTATGAAGTAGCGGCGATTGGTGTGGCAATCTACGCAGTTCGGACTACACAAATCATGATACAAACCTCCGAGCCGCCGCTAACGCGAACGCAGGAGCGGGACCCAGGGCCGGCAACGCTCATGTCCGAAACGGGTCGGAGGTCGGGCAAGCTTGGAGTGCCAGGCGACGCAGGTGCTGCCTCTGGGTCTCGTCATCCTCGCACCGCTGAGAAAACGCTCGCTCCAACCTCTTTGCCGCGCCCGTGGGTGCACGTCGTCAAGTACCGTTACCACGAGGAACCTGGCACGATCTTTGCTTGAGGCTGGCTGAAGGAGACATCCGCCAAGATGGAACGACCGCTCTACGAACTAATCCCGGACCTCAAGACCGGCGCAACGCTATGGCAAGAGCGTCATGGGGGCACATGGGATCTTGAGGGCACTGTACTGCGGGTCGACATCGCGTGAAGGCCCCATGAGTCTCCAGGCGCCATCGTCGTTGTCAATTCTCGCCGAGAGGTGCGACAGCTTCTGGACCTCGACGAGACCAGAGGCAGAATCGCAGTTGACCTTGACATCGTGCACGCTGATCGGATTGGAGCAAGACCACTTGCCACGGCCGCCGAAGTTCTCGGGGTCGATTTTGCCATTCAACCCCCTGAACGCTTTGAAAACGTCAGCAGTAGGCTCATCACTGAGGGTTTGCCCAGGACGCCAACGGGGATTGACGGCACACGCGGTCCGGAGGGTCTCGTTGTGATGACACTTCGAGACACGTGTCGAATGTGCTATCACACCGATCACCTTCCCCCGCCATGCCGGCGCTGTCGCTGCCCCAACGCTGTCTGACGAGAGTGCGCGATGCGTGACTTCATCTGGACTTCATCTAACGAACGACCTGGGCGTGTGGGGCTCCCCGCATACCTCGCCGGTACTCCGCTCGCCGTCTTGGCGGGATTCGACTTAAGCTCGGCGTTATTGGTTGTTTCCAACGGCCCCAGTCGAAGGATCCACATGCTGATTTGGCATCATTGTCGTGCGGCCTGTTCCTTGCTGCCGTCACGATGCTGCTTTCGTCACTCGCCTACGCAGGAAAAGCTCAGTCGGTGGACATTACGCCCGACCAAGCATTGTCTTGGTGGCCAGAAGCGACACTCGGCGAAGCCGAGCTTGAGCGCACACGGAGGTTGGTGTGGGCAAGCCAGGACGTGGTCAAGAAGCGCTTGGGGAGAGCGCTGCTCTGGTGGATCTTGGCTCTCTGGTGTACAGCAGCCGCGATCGCTATCGGTGTACTCTCTTACGGCACGACTCTGGGGCACATAATCGCTGCAGTCGTACTTCCGATCGGTCTTGTCCCCGTGACGACTCTGTTCGCCTTCTCTCAGACCCTTGAAGGTGCCTCTAACAAGGGCATGATGGCGATAAGTGATCGGGCGTGGATCTCATACTCAAGGATCAGCTAACAGCGGACCGTCCGCCGCGTCCAGGAGACCGAACGAGGGTTGAATTCTCTGCCTTTGGACGCGGCTTTCGTGTACAACGTGCAGGAGAGCCGTTGACCGGACCCCATCGCTGCGCCCAGCACCGCTGCTCCGACGACGACCACGACTACTCCCCCGACTGCGGTCCCACCTCCAGCGCTGACTCCAGGCCAATACTCACAGAC
This sequence comes from uncultured Actinomycetes bacterium, assembly GCA_963717645.1. Taxonomy (GTDB): domain Bacteria; phylum Actinomycetota; class Acidimicrobiia; order Acidimicrobiales; family AC-9; genus AC-9. The sequence goes on from CAVQWQ010000039.1 coordinate 76,914, forward strand.
TCATCCGCCTACCGGGCCGGCCAGCAGTATGCCCAGGCGAACAACGCAGGAAGTTGGCACGCGGTCGACGAATGGTGTCAGACCTTCGCCAAGCCGTTTCCCGGTAGTCGCCTGGATCCAGTAAACGGAGCAGCGGTGATTCTAATACGCCCGCCGCTGACGCCTACGTCGGCTGTCAAGCGGAAGCAAAGGCTCTTGGGAACCCGGAGGTGACTAACATCGGAACACAGTGATTATGGGCTTGCCGAAGCTATAACCCGCGCAAACGCCGGAGGTTCCGCCCATAAATGAAGGTTCTAGCCTTTAAACTAGTGGCGCGTCTGGCAAATGGCTCGGCGGGTGCTCTGCGTCTCGACAGAGGCAGGACGCCCGACGGTGGCCATGAGACCACCAATCCCGGGAAAGGAGTATCTTGCTGATATAGGCATTCTCTACAGTGGGGGAATCTTCATAGGCCTGGCCAAGGTCTGTGAAGGTTTCGACCCCGTATGGTACAGTTGCGGATGAAGGGGCTTATGCCCCCGAGACATCCGGATGCCGGGGTCAGAGTCGGATACTAAATAGCAACAATAAGGACATCAGCAACAAAAAGTTGCTACCAGATTTGTCTGCTTTAAACCTGCCATATCCTCCTTCAAGCATCATTTGGTTGCATTCAATTTCCAACCAGAAATTAATATTTATTAATATCAATATGTTATTAAACTGGTATTGATCTTGCTTAATCAGATAAAGATTATAAAGACATGAAATAATAAGCACATGAGGATGAATTTCTTGTATAATAGGCCCGTTTAAATCATTGCCGTTATGCCTGGGAGCAGACTTTGGACGCAATGCTCGCAAGGACCGGCAATGTGGCCTATAAAGCCTGTGTTAGTTATCAAAATCTATTCTAAAAAGGAGGGTATGCGTATGAAAAAGATGGGGGTATCTTTGTTTGTCGTTATTTTCCTGGTTCTGTCTGTCTGCAGGTCCTCTTCTTGCAGCTGACACCTCAAAAGAGGTGGAACAGCTTAAGAGCGAAGTTCAGAAGCAGTCGCCGCTGATCATGCCCTACGCGGCGCGGGTGCGTGAGTTTCTCGAGGAAATCGCCGCTCGCTCGGGCGGCAAGATTCATCTGAGGGTCATCGACCCGCAGCCCTTCTCCGACGACGAGGATCACGCCGCCGAGGCCGGTTTGCAGTCGCTTCAGGTGGGCGCGGCCGGCGATGCGCTCTACTTCGGGCTGGCGGGCACCAACTCCACGGACGGCCGGTCCGTCATTCCATTTTTCAGCCCGATCGCGAGGAATTTTTGGAATACGACGTGGCGAAACTCGTCCAAGAATTGGCAACGCCGAAAAAACCGGTGATCGGACTGATGAGCTCGTTGCCGATGCGGGTCAGTTCAACCCGATGACCGGCCAGATGGTGAACACCTGGCCAATCCTGAGCCAGATCGAACAGCTCTTCACGGTGCGCACGCTGACGAGCGACATCGCACAGATCGACAAGGACGTCGATGTGCTGATGCTGGTCCATCCGAAACAGCTGCCGCAGAAAACTCTGTACGCCATCGACCAATTCGTCATGCGCGCGGAAAGATCCTGCTGTTCGTCGATCCGGACAGCGGCGCTGATTCGAGCGGTCAGGATCCTCCGACCCGTTCGCCGCCGCGATGGCGAATCACTCCTCGACCCTCGAGCCGCTGCTCGCGGCGTGGGGCATCAACTACGATCCGGGAAAAGTCGTCGGCGACCTCGACCTCGGGCTCGAAGTGCGCTCCAGCATGCAGGCGCCGCCGTCGCGCCATATCGGCATTCTCGGCTTGCGGCGCGAGGAGATGAATCAGAAGGACGTCGTCACCGGCTCGCTCGAAGTGGTCAACGTCGCCACCGCCGGTTTCCTCTCGGCGCGCCCGGGCGCCACCACCACGTTCGAGCCGCTGCTGCAGAGTTCCAAGGACGCGGCGCCCATTCCGGCACAGCGATTCAACGCGCTGAGCGACCCGTCGACTCTGCGCGATGGGTTCAAGCCGACCGGCGTTCGCTACGTTTTGGCCGCGCGCGTGACCGGGCCCGTGTCCTCGGCCTATCCGCAGGGCGCCCCGGCCGATGAAAAGCCCCCCGCGGGCCCGCCACTCGCCCATTTGTCGAAATCGTCGGTGCCTGCGAACATCGTCGTGATCGCCGACACCGATCTGTTGATGGATTACATGTGGGTGCAGACGCGCGAACTGCTGGGGCAACGTATCGCCCAGGCCTTTGCCAATAACGGGGATTTCGTCGCCAACGTGCTCGACAACTTGAGCGGCAGCAGCGCCTTGATCAGCATCCGCGGCCGGGCGACCTTCACCCGCCCGTTCGAACGCGTCGAAGCGCTCAAGCGGCGCGCCGACGACCGCTTGCGCGCCAAGGCGCTGGAGCTGCAGACCGAACTGCAGCAGACGGAAACCAAACTGACCGAACTGCAAAGCAAGAGAAACGATCAGGCGTCCCTCATGCTGACCCCGAGCAGGAGCAGGAGCTCAAGCGGTTCACGGCAGAGAAGGCGCGCGTGCGCAAGGAACTGCGCGAGACCCAGCGCGGCCTCGACGTCGACATCAACCGCCTGGGAACCTGGCTGAAAGTGATCAATATCGCCATCGCGCCGCTCGCCGTCGCCGTTGCGGGCCTCCTCATTCTGTCCTCGCGGCGGCGGCGCAAATCGGCCTCACGGGGCACCCCATGAGCCGCCACCGATCTTGTGGTTGTTGGCCGTCGCGCTGCTCGTCATCTCGGTCGCGCTGTACCTGAACACCCGGCGCAACGTATCCCGGGAATCGCACGGGTCTCCCTGCTGCTGCCTACGCTGGCGGGCGAACTCGACAGCGTGACGCAGCTGAGCGTGCGCAAGGGTGCGCCGACACCCTCCGTCACCCTGCACAAGACAGCCAATGTGTGGACCGTCGCCGAGCGTGGCGATTATCCGGCCGACGTGACGAAACTGCGCAAATTGCTGGTGGTCTCGCTCGGCGATGCCAGGATCGCCGAGGATAAAACTTCGGACCCCGCAAACTTTTCGATCATCGGAGTCGAGGATCCGACCCAGCCCGGCGCAACCGGGATCGAAGTGACCGTCGCTGCCCGGGACGGCTCGCATGCGGTCATCGTCGGCAAGTCGGGCGCCGATGGGAACTTCGCGCGCCGCGCGGGTGAGAACCAGAGCTTTCTCGTCGAACCCGGGATCGCCGCGGAAACACAACCGCGCGATTGGATCGACTCCCGGCTCATCGACGTCCCCGTGGCCAGCATTCAAAGCATCGAAGTCAAACCCGCGACCGGCCCCGGGTACGTCATTCGCCGCGTCAAGCCCAATGAGGACGCATTCACGCTCGAGGGGGTCCCGGCGGGACGCAAGGCGGTGGATTCGCATGCTTTGGCGCCTTCGAATACCGTGCTCGGCAATCTCACCGCGGAGGACGTGGCAGCGGTGGCCGACAT